>CAWFUV010000032.1:0-149126 GCA_963819045.1 uncultured Chitinophagaceae bacterium
GAAGCAGACGGCACGGCAGGCACGAAGGGTGCCGGGCGTCGCCCAGCCAGGGGGAGGTCAAGGGCGCCTTCGCCGACGAGTCCGACCTGGCGATCGCCGGTTATGACGGCCTCACCGCGGATGAGATCACCGCCGAGCTCGCCGGCCTGTCGCAGGTCGATCTGGCCAAGGTCGACGCGTACGAGCGCCGGCACGAAAACCGCACGACCGTGCTGAGCCGCATCACCACGCTGCTCGGTGACGAGCCGTGGCCCGGGTACGACGAGCAGACGGTCGCCGAGATCGAGTCGGCTCTGGCCGGCAGCGACGACGACCGCATCGCGGCGGTACGCCGCTACGAGCGATCCCACAAGGACCGCGCCGGCGTGCTGAAGGCCGCCGATCACGAACGCACCAGCACCTGACCTCGTCACGAGGATGCGGTAGCACCATCCCTAGACCATCTGCATGGATGGTCAGGAGATGGTCGACTCGATCGTGGATGAGCGCCCTCGACCGCAGCGAGAAGATCACGATCAACGTGGGGCTGGTCGACCTCGGTGAGATCGACCTGCTCGTCAGCGAGGGCTTCTTCGCCAACCGCACCGACTTCATTCGACGGCGATCGGCGCCAGCTCGAATGCCGCTCCGACGCCGTGGAGGCGACGGTAGCCCGCCGGGAGCTGGTGCTCGGGATCGAGGCTACAGCCGTGAGGCGCTCGAGCGGCGCGGACTCCGGTCAGCATGGTGGAGTTGCGCGTGCTTGGCCTGGCCAGCATCGCCGACGACGTCTCGCCCGAGCTCGCCCGCGCGACGATCGCGCGGGTCGAGGTGCTGGGCGCGTTTCGCGGCTCGCCTGCGGTCAAGGCTGCCTGCGCATCCCGGACCAGGTGATGTCCGGCACTGCCGCACGAACCCCGATGACCGAGGCCCTGCGGCTCACCCGGGCCGGGCGGCTGACCGAGGCCACGGAGCTGCTGCAGCGGGGCGCGAAGGCGCACGCCCGGCGCACGGCCCGGCCGCGCCGCTGGCACTGCGCGTGGCGCCAGGGCCCGGTCGCGGCCGGAGGCGAGCTTCTCCGCGCGCACCCAGCCGCGGGCGGGGCGCGCTACTACGTCTACACGCCGACCGGCTACTCCGGCCAGCCGGTCCCGCTCGTCGTGATGCTCCATGGGGGCAGGCAGGACGCACGGGACTTCGCGGCCGGCACGCGCATGAACGAGCTAGCCGAGCAGCACGGGTTTCTGGTCGCCTACCCAGAGCAGTCGGAGGCGGCCAACCACGGTCGCTACTGGAACTGGTTCGCGCCACTGACCAGCGGGCCGGTGCGGGGAGCCGGCGATCATCGCCGGCATCACCCGCGAGGTCATGGGGATCTCGCCGTCGATCCGACTCGGGTCTACGTCGCCGGGCTTTCGGCCGGCGGCGCCATGGCCGCCGTCATGGCCGCGACCTACCCGGACCTGTACGCGGCGGTCGCCGTGCACTCCGGCGATCGCCTACGGCGCCGCGCACGACGTCGGTTCGGCCTTCACGGCGATGCGCACCGGAGGTACCCCCGCCGCGACCAGCGCCGTGCCATTGCTCGTCATCCACGGCGATCGGGACACCGTCGTGGCGCCGGTCAACGCCGACAGGCTGATCGCCGCTCGGGTCGCGGCCGGCGACATCACCGGCCAGGCGGACCCGGTCACCATCCGCAGGCGACAGCGGGCGTCCTACACCCGCACCGTCTACCACGACGCCGACGGGGTCGAGGTCGCGGAGTCGTTGATCGTCCACGGCGGCGGTCACGCCTGGTACGGCGGCAGCCGGTCGGCTCCTACACCGACGCTCAAGCGCCTGACTCCTCCGCCGAGGCGGTCCGGTTCTTCCTCCAGCACGGGACAGCGCCGGCCACGGGCTGACGTCGCCCGGGCCGGCGCGGGATCCCGGGCGTTGCGAACATGTGTTCGTACGGGCTAGACTTCATCTGCGTGTCGCTCGTCGTCCAACCCTCGCTGTTTGGCTCCTTGGGCGAACTCGGCGTCGCCGAGCTCGGCGACGCCGTCGAGCGCCGGCCGCTGTCCGACGGCGCCTGGGTTGACCTGCGGCCGGGCTTCGTCACCGCGGCCGACGAGCTGTTCGATGCGCTGGCCAGCGCCGTGCCGTGGCACGAGGAGCGGATGCACATGTACGACAGCACCGTGCGGGTCCCGCGGCTCCTGGCCCGCTACGCGCAGGGCGAGGCGCTGCCCCATCCGGTGCTCGACGAGGCCCGCTCGGCGCTGAGCGCCCACTACGCCGAGGAGCTCGGCGAGCCGTTCGTCAGCGCCGGGCTCTGCCTGTACCGCGACGGCAGCGACAGCGTCGCCTGGCACGGGGACCGCATCGCCCGCGAGAGCCCGCGCGACACGATGGTGGCGATCGTCTCGCTCGGCGCCACCCGGCCGTTCGGGCTACGGCCGAAGTCGGGCGGCCCGGGACTGCGGCTCCAAATCGGCCACGGCGACCTGCTGGTGATGGGCGGAAGCTGCCAGCGGACCTGGCTGCACGGCATTCCCAAAGTCGCCAACTGCCTGGGCGCGCGGATCAGCATCCAGTTTCGCCCGCACTGGGGCAACAACCTCGGCCGGGTCGGCGCGAAGGCGTGGCCGAGCCGCTCCTGCGCCGAGGGGGGGGGCGCGATCGAGGCAATGCACCGTACGCGGCGTTGAATCTTCCCGCCCCCTCCGATCGGTCGGGGTTAAGCTTGCGGCGTGAGGAGCCTGGGACGGGGGCGAGCGGCGATCGGGATCCTGATCTCGGTGCTGGTGCTCGATGTTCTGCGCGGTGCCTGGCGCGACGGCGTCCGATACGGCGACTCAGCGGTTGGTGGATGCGTATGCGCCGATCGTGATGATGCGCGCCCAGCACGACGGGGTCTGCAACACCTCTGAGGAGCAGTACGCACCGCCGACGACGGTCAACGTGGTGTTACGCAACCCGCGCGTGCGGTTGCTCCAGCATGTCGGAGGGCGCATGGTCCAGGTACGCCGGTCGCCGAGCAGCGGCGGACCTGGCGGGTCTGAACGAAGATTCTATCTCGATCTGCCCGGGAAACCCGTTGCGTCCCGGCTGCACGTACGCGCGTGCCTTCGCTGCCCTGCGCCGCGCCGGGCGAGCGCCGGCGATCACCTACGTGCATATCGCGCGTGAGCCGGGTTATCCGGGCTTCGCGGTGCAGTACTGGTTCTATTACTACTACAACCAGTTCAACGATCTGCACGAGAGTGACTGGGAGGGCATGCAGATCACGTTTGACACAAGCAGCGCCACCCAGGCGCTCGCGGACGGAGCCCACGAGATCGTCGTCTTTCAGCACAGCGGGGGTGAGCACACCAGTTGGCCCGATCCAGGGTGCAGAAGCGGGGACGGCACCCGATCGTGTACTCGGCCGCTGGTTCGCACGCCACGTTCTACAGCTCGGCATTGTGGCTGGGCACCGGGCAGAACGGCTCCGGCGTGGGGTGCGACAACACCGCCGCGCCACTGACCGCGTTCCGTCCGCGTCCGGTCCTGCTGCCCAACACGATCCCTCGAGCCGGACGATTCGCCTGGCTTGACTACGACGGGCACTGGGGACAGCGCGAGGCCGGCTTCAACGATGGGCCCCAAGGTCCGAATACCAAGACGGTCTGGGGGACGCCGTTCAGCTGGATGTACTCCACGCGGACACAGAAGCCCCGAGGTGCCCGGCGACTCGCTGATGGGGCCGGCGGTCTCCCAGACCTTCTGCGGCGCAGTCGCCGACGTGTCGCGCTTCATCAACCTCAAAGCCCAGACCTCGGCCGGCGCGATCGCGGTCGCGCTGGCGGTCGTCGTCGCGGCTCACGTTGCCGCTGGTCCTCACCCGATGGCGGCCCGTGCAACTGGAGCCGCTGCGAAGCGCCCGCGCGGGTGGCCAGATCATCCTCGCGGCGGGCCGCCTGTTCGGTCGTCACGTCGTGTCACTGGTCTTGATCGCGCTCGTTGCCCTGCTCGCGGTCACGGCTCCTGGAGGGGCTGGAATGGCTGGTGCGCCATCTGCTGAGCGCCACCAGCTTCGGGGGTCTCGCTTACCGACACCAGCTACGAATCCGGCCCATCGCCTGCGCTCAGCATCGGGCGCACTGATCGCCACCCCGTTTGCCGCGGCGATCGTGGTCGCCTTCATCCGTAACCTCGAACGAGGCCAGGACACCCGCCTGCCCGCGATCACGATGGCGGTGCTACGCCGTGTGTGGCGGCTGGTCGCCGTCGAGATACTGATCCTCGTGTGCTTGGTCTTGCTGATGGTGACGATCATCGGGATACCGGTCGCCGTCATCAAGTTCATCGACTGGCAGTTCGCCCAGCAGGAGATCCTGTTCGAAGATCGATCGATCCGAGACGCGATGCGTGGCAGCACCCGACTGGTGCGCGGGCATCGCTGGCACACCGGGACGGGTGGCCGGCGCGCTCTGGGTGCTCAGCCAGGTCCCGGCGATCCTGCTCGGCGCCGCGTTCATCTTCACCAGCATCCCCGCCAACCTGATCAACCTGCTCGGGGCGATCGTCTACGCGCTACTCGTCGTCTACGTCAGCACCGGACGCACGCTGCTCTACCTCGATCTCGCCTATCGCCACGCGCACGATCCCGCGCCCTCGCGTCAAGCGCGTCGACTGTGGAGAAGGAGACCCGCGACACCGGGTCCGGCCGGCCCTTCGCCGTCGAGCGCCTAGCCAGCCCCGGGCCGATGGCAAGCGGTGGTTCGAGCCAACGAAGGGCCTGGGATCAAGGCCTCGACGAGATTCGCCAAACCGGGCGGGCCGGAACCAGAGTTGGCGATCGGGCCCCACTGTGGCCGCCACCGGTCGCCAATCCGCCCTGCCGCAGACCCGGATTGGCGATTCGCTCACGCTGACAGCCCGCCCGCGGGCCGGCAACGTCCTGCGGTTCAGGGCGATGAAGGGGACCGGGGTGAACGCCGGCGGAGGAATCTCCCAGACCGGACCCCGGCAGAGCCGAGGTTGGTGATCCCGTACCCCTGAGCCCGCCACCTCAGCGCACCAAACGAGCGGCCCGATCGGGAAGTTCGTCACCCGAACGACCGGGCCGCTCCGACCCGCCCCCTTCATTGCTGTCGTTCGCCCACCACAGCGGCCACGCCGACCCGGCCACCGGGCGCACCAGGACCGCGCCGCGCATCGGCCCCCGGGCCGATAGCGAGCGGTCGTTCGAGGCAACGAAGGGGACCGGGATCAGGGTCACAGGAGATTCGCCAAACCGGGCGCGCGGAACCGGGATTGGCGATCGGGCCCCACTGTGGCTGTCACCGGTCGCCGGTCCGGAAATCCGCGGGCTGGATTGGCGATATCTTCAGGTCAAGGAGCCGGCCCGAGCTGGTCGGCGAGGCCCTGCGGTTCAGGGCACCGAAGGGGACCCGGGTCAAAGCCGGTGGAGAAATCTCCCGAACCGAACCCGCCGGAAGCGAGATCGGCGATCGCGTACCCCCGTACCCACGACCAGGCCCCAAACCACCTGACCGAACCACCGGATTCGGGAACTTCGTCACCCCGAGCGACCGGCCCGCTCCGACCGGGCCCCTTCATTGCTGTCGCTCGCCGACCACAGCCGCCACGCCACCAGGCCCATCAGGATCACGCCGCCGCGACTCGGCCCCAGGGGCTGCGGCCGCTGGCGTACTTCCGCTACTTCACAGCGCCCGCCCAAGGACCAGATGCGCCACGCGTGCCGACAGAGATGGCGCCGCGCACGTCATCCAGCGCCGGATCCGCCATCCGAGTGATCCATGGCGGCCGGGAGTTACCCGGGCGCAGCGCGGCGCGTGAGCGTCGCGCGCAGGACCCGCTCGACGTTCGCATGAAGGACCGCTTCAGCGTCGTCGGGCGCGATCTCCCGGATCCATTGCTCGAGGGTGGCGAGGTCCTTCGCCTGCTCGATGCCGGCGAGCGTCGGTGAGATGAATCCGTCGAGGTCGGTGCCGATGGCCGTGTGCCCGTGCCCGCCGACCGCGTCGTGCACGGCCATGATGTGGCGCTGGAGGATCTCGTATGCGTCCTGGGGGGTACGCGTCTTACCGAGCAGGTCCTGCGCCATGATGATCCCGATCACGCCGTCTCGGTCGCGGATGCGCCGCATCACTTCGGGCTCGAGGTTGTATGCGTGATCGGGAGGGCTCTCGGAGGCGGCGCCGACGTGTGTCGCCATGACCGGCATGGTCCGGCGGGGGTCGATGCGATCGAGTTCGTCGAGCGTCTCGGTGATGGCGTCACGTCGCATGTGACTGAGGTCCACGACGACGCTGTGGTCGCACATCGCCGCGATCGCAGCGCGGCCGAGGTCGGTGAGGCCGCCGGCGGGCTCGTCGAAGGTGTCGTTGTACTGCTCGTCGGTGAACATCGGCAACGCCGGCGCGTTGGCCGCGACGCCGCGAAAGAACAGGTGGGCGAGTGTGATGTAGAAGACGCCGCGGCCGGCGAGCTGCGCGATCTGTCCGGCGACGCCGCCAACGTCGGGACCGAGGTGAAAACCGCCTTCGACGCAATGCACGAATCCGCGTCCGGCCGTCGCCGAGCCCGTCGAGGTCGGAGCCGCTTTTGACGAGCAGATGCCGCTCCCCGTCGGGATCGGTCTGTGCCAGCGCCTGCTCGGTGTCCTGAAGCTGGGCCATCAGCGCTTGGAAGGCGCCCGGGTCGGGTGGCCCACCCCGCAACGACTCCAGCTCGAACTCACAGAATGGCCAGTAGAGCACTGAGCAGACGAGCCCCGCTCCGCCGGCGATCAGGCCGTCGAGGCTCACCCGCCAGCCGCTGCCGAACGCCTGGTCGTTGGCGATCTCGGCGACGACCTCGAACGCCGCTCCTCTCAGATCGTCCACCCAGCCGCTCCCACCAAGCGACAACGCGAGCGTGTGGATGCTCCTCCTCGTCTTTGATCAGGTGCATCGGGAAGTGGCAATGCAGGTCCGCGAGCATCTCTGTCTCCTCCTCCGGCTATCGGTTGGCGACGGCAAGCTGGGCCGGCGACCACGGCGGCGAGCTTCTCCTGCCCGGACCCGTTTGGATGAAATGAGCCGGACAGCAGCTCAACTGGGGGTCCTTGCCGTGACGTACCGCTGACCCGAGCAGCCGAGCCCTCCGGCAAGCGCATTCGAGATGTCGACCGGCGTCGCTCCCGCCGCGCGGGCCGAGTCCAGGATCGCGACATCGGCGCGCTCGATCTTGGCGTTGAGATCGACACCAGCCTGCCGGCGTGATGAAGCCGCCGGCGGCGCAGTTCGGCCTCGGGCCGCTGGGGAATAGCTTCGGGTAGTCGACCACCACGAGCTTCGCCCCGGGCGCGGCCGCTTCGATCGCCCGGTAGACGCCCGGCAGCCGCTGCGCGAGCGCGTCGATGCGGGCGTCGAGGAGGTCGCCCGACGGGCGCTCGAACGTGTGGACGCAGTTGGACTCGATGCACGTCCGGAGGATCGACGTGAAGCCGAGGTCGTTGCCGCCGATGGTGAGCGTGACCACGTTCGGATGCCCGGAGATCCTCGAGATCTGGCTGACCCGTCGCTCGGGCTGGCCGCTGCCGGTGCGACCGCTCAGTACGTCGGAGACCGTGGCACCACTGCAGGCGAGCGAGGGCAGCGAGATGAGGCCGCGTTCGTGGGCGAGCAGCTCGGCCACGCCTCAGGCGAGCGCAGGCAGGAGTCGGTCGCGCTGTCGGTTCCCGGCTCATAGTCGCCGGCTCCCGTTCCTGCCGAATACGAGTCCCCCAGCGCGAGCAAGCGCTTGCCGGCGCCGACCGTCGCGCCGCGGCCGCCGTATTCCAGCGGCCAGGACACCGCGCCCCAGCCCGCGTCGGCCATCGTGGCGTCCCACGCACGAAGTGTGTCGAGGTCGGCGCTTGGCGCAAGTCCAGCTACAGCGGCAATGGCGCCGGCGAGTGCGTCGAGGCCGGGCACGCTCCCGGCGCCGTCGTCGTGCGCGATACCAAGGACCGTGACGCCGGGACGCTCACCTTCAGCGCCGACGCGTGGAACACGTTCGTAGCGTCGCTCAAGTAGGTCGCGTGTCACCGCCGGGAGACGGGGACCTGGCCCCGTTCTGAGTGCTGGTCTCGATCAAGCAGGGCCGTGCCCGGTGCTCCGACGGCGACCCCGGCCAGGATCAGCGCCCCGCCGCCGATCATGACGAGGGTCACCCGCTCGCCCAGGAAGCCCGCCGCGCCCAGCACGCTGACCACCGGCTCCAGGTAGAGCAGCTGGCTAACCCGGGTGATGTCCCCCGCGAGGGTGGCGAAGCTCCACAGCAGCAGGCCGGCGCGGTGCAGCCGAGGGCGAGGAACGCGAGCTCCGCCCAGACGGCCGCACCGAGGTGTCCGAGCCCCGCCGCGGGCAGGGTCCCGGCGGCGGCGAGGTAGGGGACAGACCCGACGACGGTGGCGGCGGCGGTCGCCGGGACCGCGCCGAGTTCCTGGGAGAGCGGGCGCAACACGATCGTGTAGGCCGCGAAGGACAGCGTGCCCGCCAGGACCAGCCCGGTCCCGGCCAGCGCGCGGTACCCGCCGCCGACGCCGCTGACAGCACCGGGGCCGGCCAGCACGGCCACGCCAGCCATGGCGCCGGCGCTGCCGAGCCAGGCCCGGGCGCCGCCGCGTTCGCCGAAAAACAAGCGGCCGAGCAGCATGACCCAGACCGGCTCGGTGGCCAGCAGCAGCCCGGCGCTGGCGGCGGGCAGCCAGCGCAGCCCGGCGGTGACAGGCAGGGTGTAGCCAACTAGGCCGAGGAGCCCTGCGGCGACCATCGCGATTTCCTGAATGAGAAAGGCGCCATTGAAGTAGATACACCTGTACTGCAGAATATCCCGGGTGGCGCGGCAGCCAAGCCTTTTGTTACGCACCATAATGCGCTGGATGTACCGTTCTATTTACGTATAGCTAATGAACTGTATTTAAAAAGACTGATCGTTGGTGGCTTTGACTGGGTGTATGAGTTTAGCCGGAACTTCCGTAATGAGGGTATGGACAGAACGCACAACCCGGAGTTTACGGTGCTGGAATGGTACACTGCCTACAAGGATTATTTCTGGATGATGGAAGTAACCGAGCAACTGATGGAGCGCATTGCTATTGCATTGCACGGCACTACGGATGTGCAGGTAGGCGATACTATTGTAAGCTTTAAAGCTCCATTCAAACGCATTACATTGTATGATGCTATAAAGGAAAATACCGGCATTGATGTAAGTAATATGAATGAAGAGGAACTGCGCAACACCTGCCAGCAACTGCACATTCATGTAGAACCCAGCATGGGCAAAGGCAAGCTGATAGATGAGATTCTTTAGCGAGACATCGGAAGCGAAGTTTGTGCAGCCGACATTCATTATGGACTACCCGGTAGAAATGAGTCCGCTTACCAAAAAGCACCGCAGCAAGCCTGGCCTGGTAGAGCGCTTTGAACTAATGGTGAATGGTAAGGAAATAGCCAATGCCTATAGCGAGTTGAACGACCCATTAGACCAGCGCGAGCGCTTTGAAGAACAGTTGGAGCTGATGAACCGTGGTGATGAGGAAGCTATGTTTATAGACTACGATTTCTTACGTGCTTTAGATTATGGCATGCCACCCACCAGTGGTATTGGTATTGGCATAGACAGATTATGTATGCTGATGACTAACCAGCCAAGCATACAGGATGTGCTGCTGTTTCCGCAGATGCGCCCGGAGAAGTCTGAACTGGGATAGGTGGGATGTGAGGGATTAATGGGATAATATAGAAAGCAGTTGCTAATTATGAGGCAACTGCTTTTTGTTATTATGAAGTGTGTTATTAACGGTAATGGCTTAACAGAGTGCACTTTTCCTGTCGGTTTACAGGGGATAAGTAAAGCCAATACATATTTATACTTAGAAATCGTAGAATAACATCATCTAAATTTCTGTACGATGTTTTATTTTTGGAGAAAGGAATTATATGGCAATTACTAAAAAGCAAATTATTGATACTATCAATGCAATGCCAGAAGACGAATTTGAAGATATTGATGTTTTACTGGAGCGCATGGTGATGCTGAAAAAGATTGAGAAAGGCTGAAAAGAACATCAGGGAAAACAAGACTTATACCACTGAAGAAGCTAAACAATATCTGTCCTCATGGTTTCAATAGTATGGACAGAGGAAGCCTTACAGGATATTGATAGTATTGCTGCTTATATAAGCAGGGATTCTGAGTTTTATGCTAAACAGTTTGTTCAAAAGCTATTTACTGCTGTCATAAAACTGGAGCGTTTTCCTGAAGCTGGTAAACCGCTTCAGTGAATTGCCGCAATCACCTTACAAAGAAATTCTCTTATAGAAAATACCGGATTATTTATCGCTTTGATACTGTTCATGTTTATATCATCAGTGTACACCATTCTGCCAGATTACTCCAAAACAATGATACATTTAGTGATGATTTTAATGAATAAATCTTAAGCAAAGCCACTTTACAGCAATCACTCTATCCCACATACAATATCCGGATACAATCTTACCACCCGGCGTCACCGCATATTTATCAAAATCTGTCACGCCTGCAGCACGTAGCACATCCTCATCCAGGAAAGTATTACCGGTACACTCAGCCGGTGCTTTACTTAAAACCTCAAAAGCTGCATCTGCCATGATCTCCGGCTTACGGCTCATGGCAACCAATTTCTCACCTCCTAATAAATTACGCACCGCAGCAGTATCAATCGTTGTCTTTGGCCATAGCGCATTAGAAGCAATGCTGTATTTTTTAAACTCTGCAGCCCAGCCCAAAGCCATCATGCTCATGCTGTATTTGCTAAGGGTATAGCCAATATAGGGACCTAACCATTTTGGCTGCAAATCAAGGGGAGGAGATAAGGTAAAAATATGCGCATGGTTGCTCTTCTTTAAGTAGGGAACGCAGGCCTTGGTTACCATAAACGTTCCCCGCACATTGATGTCCTGCATCAGGTGGAAGCGTTTTAGTTCTATTTGTTCGGTATTGCTTAATTGAATAGCAGATGCATTGTTTACCAATATATCAATGCCTCCAAATGCCTGCACTGCCTGTGCTACCGCATTATCTATTTGCTCCTCAAAACGTATATCCACTTGCACTGGCAATGCCTTGCCGCCTGCTTTTTCCACCTCTTCTGCTGCCGAATAGATAGTGCCACTCAGCTTTTCATTTTCGGTAATGCTTTTAGCAGCAATTACAACATTGGCACCCTCGGCAGCCAGACGTAAAGCAATAGCTTTACCAATACCTCGGCTGGCACCGGTAATAAAAACAGTTCTGTTGGTAAATAGCATAAAACAGGTTTATAAGACTATAATAAAATGTATAGCATGAGTGCCACTATAGCAGCAATAGCAGTATTCAAAAAGTTAACTGCATCGTTATTCAGATACCGCTTTCTCTCGAGTGAGGCGCCTAATATAGAATCAGTCAAGTTACCAAACGTTCCAGCAATAACAATTACAAAGAAGGTACTCCATGTAAAGCCAAAGCCAATAGCATATACTAAAGCAATCACTATACTCCCAACTACCCCAATGCTTGTCCCTTCCAGACTTACTACCCCATCCAATCCACGTGTATCTTTACGTAAAGTAAGGATATTATAAAACCGCTTGCCATACACATTGCCCAACTCCGAAGACAACGTATCTGCCATAGCTGATGCAAGGGAGGCGGCCATCATTGCCCTGAGTACAAAAACATACTGCTGAAAAAAGTAACATAGCAAGCCACATATAGCGGCTACACCTGCATTTGCTATTACCTGACCAGCATTACGCCTACTACTGTTTATCTCAGATAAGCCGGAACTTTCTTTATATCCTTTCTTCCAACTGGTTGCTACTGTACCAAACAGAAAGAAGATAGCCACCATTGCAATGCCTGTAAAGCCTGCCCCTGCATAAACCAGCATGCCTAATACCCCTCCAGTTAATGCGGCTGCAACCGTTAGCTTACCTGCCGCTACACTCGCTATCATGGCACCTGCCAGTATCAGCAGTAATAATACGTATTGCAGGTTCATTATGGATTGGATGTTTTAAGAGGAAAGCTCATAAATATTGCTATTTTATGAGTAGTGAGTAATTGAGTTCTACACTCAACTAATACATCACAAATCGTTTCTACCAGGTTTAAAGCCTTGTCCAATACAATCATATTGGCAGGATATCCATTTTTCAGTAAGGCAATCTGGTCACTGTATTTAACTACACGTGCAGGATACAAACTGCACATGCGCAATGCTTCATCTACCTTTATACCTGCGTGTACCACTAAGTTTCTAAATGCCTTGTGCATGGTCAGTGATGAGCCGCTGAGGATACCGTTAGAAGTATATTTATCACCGGCAGATTCATGTTTGTAATAACCTTCAATAGTAGTAGTTACTGAGTCAGTTATAGCAAACAATCGGTCGCGCAATATTGTCTTAGCTATGCGGATAGCAGCATAATCTACATGATGCCCGTCCGGGATAATAGCGGCTTTTACCAATGGATGATCAAGCACTGCTCCCACCAATCCTGGTGCACGATGCTGCAAAGGACTCATAGCATTGTATAAATGAGTGACCGTATCTACGCCTGTATTATTAAAAGTATAAGTGGCGTGTTCATACGTAGCATTGCTATGTCCGGCAGAGACAATGATCTTCTGCAATTGGATATACTCCAGTATCTCTGGTGTACAAACCTCCGGTGCCAATGTAATGATCTTAATAACATCCTTGCCATACTCCACCAATTCCTTCACCTGTTCTAATGTTGGTGAAAAAATCCAGTCTGGATTATGTGCTCCTCTCTTTTCCATACTTATCCATGGACCTTCTACATGCAAGCCCAGGGCACCTTTACCACCCTGTTGCCAATAACTCCTTATTGCATCAATACACTTAAAAAACACTTCGTATGTATTGGTTGCAACAGTAGGCATGCACCATGCAGCGCCGCCATTTCTGCTGTATTGCACAATATCACTCACTGTTTGCGCATCGGGATAAACAGCCAGGAGCCGGTTGTTGGCGCCGTACAACTGCAGGTCAACCAAAGCTGGCGCAATTGTGGCACTCTTACCAAAATCTTTTATATCAAAATCTTCCGGTACTGCAATAGAAGGCACCAGTGCTTCTATATGTCCATCTACTGTAAGTACTGAATGGTTCCGCAGTTTATCGGTGCCGGAATACACCGTGCCTGCTGTGTATGCTTTTTTATTATTCATTGATGATGTTGAAATAGTCTGCGTCGTGCAAGAAAGGGTATTTTCTTCTTACTTCCTCCAAAGCATCTCTTTGCAGGGTAATGGTAAAGATATCTTCCTCGTTTTGCTTTTGGTATATAACTGTTCCTAAGGCATCAACCACCATGCTGCTGCCACAATGCGCTATATTATTGCCATCGGCGCCTACACGGTTCACCCCTATTACATAGCATTGATTTTCTATAGCACGTGCAGTAAGCAATGTTTGCCATGCATGGTTGCGGCGCTCAGGCCAGTTAGCTACATAAATGAGTACATCATACTCTGCCTCACCCCCTGCCTGTCTCCAGCGTATGCAGATAGCTGTTGGCGCGCCCAGACTGGAAAGCGCAAGTCATAGCAGACCTGCAAATTGATCTTCCAGCCTTTCACCGATGCAATTAGGCGTTTGCTGCCGGATGTGTAATGTTTATCCTCTCCTGCATAGGCAAACAAATGCCGTTTATCATAACAGCCATAACTGCCATTAGGCAGCATCCAGATAAGGCGGTTATAATAATGCGCTTCTTCCTGTATAATGATACTGCCGGTAATAATGGCTTTCTTTTGCTGTGCCATTCTTTTCATCCACTGCACCGTTTCGCCTTGCATGCTTTCAGCAAAGAGATGCGGCTGCATACTAAAGCCTGTACTGAACATCTCTGGCAATACAATTACTTCCGTTGGCTGCTGTAATGCTGTTTATCTTTTGCTCCAGCATGGTAAGATTAGCCTGCTTATCTTCCCAATGCAAGCCGGTTTGTATCAGTGTAAAAGTGAGTGTTTGCATACGGTTATATGTATTGCTTTGCACGTTCCAGGTCGTGTGGCGTGTCTATGCCAACACCTTTAAAATCTACTACTACCATCTTCAATTGAATACCATGCTCAAGGTAACGCAGGCATTCTATTTTTTCAGCAGCTTCCAATGGGGTGATAGCCCATTTGGTAAAGTTCATTAAAGCCTGTTTACGAAAAGCATACACCCCTATATGATGGTAGTAATTAATCGGAATAGCAGCACGGTTGTAAGGTATTACCGAGCGACTGAATAGCAATGAATTCATATTATTATCCACTACTACTTTTACGTTATTCGGGTCTTCCACCATACTTAGATCCGTAAAGACTTTCATCATGCTCGCTACCTGCACATCCTTACCTTCCTCGTCTTCAAATACCTGCAGCAGCTTAGCTAAAGGTTCTTTTTGCATAAACGGCTCATCCCCCTGCACATTCAAAATTATATCCACGTCTATATCTTCCACTGCTTCAGCAATACGGTCACTTCCGCTTTCATGTTGCCGCTTGCTCATTACCGCCTTACCGCCATTACCGGTAATTTCATTGTAAATAATATCGCTATCAGTTGCTACAAGTACTTCATCAAACAGTTGGGTGGCAACTGTATTCTCATAAGTATGGCGGATGACTGTTTTATTACCCAAAGGCTGCATCAGCTTGGCAGGGAAGCGCGTAGCTGCATAGCGTGCCGGTATAAGAGCCATTTTCTTCATTAAACAAAAATATTGTGGTGAACAATGATAATGAAAATTGTGAATGGAGAATTGAATATCTTGGATGTAATATTGAAAACTGGCGCCATAAATAGCTATAAAATGTAGGCAGAAGCCTGTAGGGCTTCAATATGAATAGCCCCGGGTTGCTAAACCCGGGGAGGCATTGTAATTATACACCACAACCCTGAAGGGGTTGAATGATTTAGAAGGTTCAACCTCGCCGAAGTTGATAACTCGCTTATAACCTATCAGAGCGCGAGTCTATAATATACATTACCATTATGAGTAGTTATAGAAAGTACCTGTATGTATGGAGCTGCGGCTGCATAGCTTATCTTCCTTATGTTATCTGCTGATGTTTGAAGTTCTCCGGATAAGATGTAAGGAACAAATGCCGTAGGCTCGAATTATATTGTAGCAACAGGTTTTAACCCATTGATCACAAAAACCATAGTCCCAATGCTCAAACATTCAGCCCAACTATCGGCAATACGATTATTGGGAGTAGACAAAGTCTATTTTGAAGTTTGTAACTTATTTTTATTTAGGTATTCTTTAAATTCGGCATAAGTCATCTTTTCCGTCTCTTTTGCAATCTTTTCTTTTATTTCTCTGAACACTTTTACTGTGTCAAAAGTCTTCTCTTTTTTATTCTTCGTCTTCATTGTTTACAATTTCTTTTGGTGAACGAATATCAAGCTGTGGATAACCAAAACGAATGTTTATCGAATTATAGCCCCGAATTCTAAACACGTTTACGATATGCTTAAAATTCCAACTCACAAGGTAGTCTACTTTACTAATTGTCGCAGTCGCTATATGTCTACAATCATCTGCACTCGCCTGTCCAACTACTTTCTCATCTAAATATTTCTGCGCAAGCTCAAATGCTTCTTCAGTTACTTCAACTTTTTGTGTATGTTCTTTTGGTAAGTCTGCGAAAAAGTCTTTTACTCTTTGAGGTGCATTTTGAAGTTCAGCTTCTGAAAGGTCAGAGTAAACGCATATAATCTCTCCCAACCTTACTTTCTCAAAAAGTAACGTTGAAATTTCCTCAAACTCTTCATCATAAACTCCTCCAAATACTGACGTGTCAAAATATAACCTCGGTTTCATTGTCTAAAATTAACCCTCTTTTATCAAAGTTTATGTTTTGAAGAGTCAGCGAATTGGTTACGGCCGACGTTAAAGTGTTTATGAAGTTGTGGCATTTGAAAAACGTCAGCTTCAATTAACTACAAAAGCAAAATAGCGATTTATAGTTGAAAGCTTAACGCCCGCCATAGTTTTATAAACACCGTGTTATCAGCAGACTTTCGTTTTACTACCAGTCTCTACTTGCTGTACGTCGTGTCTTAAACTGCCTCCACTCAACTTACGATTTTCTTCAAAAAGGTATAACTATCAGCAACGTCTTGAAGTGTCGGTGGTGTGGCGCCTTCCTGCTCTAAAAAATAGTACTTCATCCCACTTTCTTCCGCATCGCTAAAAATACGTTTGAAGTCAACATCACCTATTCCGGCTACCACAAATTCGTTTGTTGTTTTCTTTACGTCTTTCACATGCCAAAGCGGAAACCTGCCGGGATGCTTTTTAAATAATTCAACAGGGTCTTGCTTTGCATATGCTATCCAGCCCAGGTCCATTTCCATCTTTACCAACTCCTTATCCGTATTGTTGAGGAGGTATTCATAAGGTTGTTGACCTTCTATTTCATGAAACTCAAAATTGTGATTATGGTAAGCTAATTGAATGCCTGCTTTCTTGCATACCTCTCCTGACTTATTTAGTATATCTGATGCCCTTTTAAGTTCATCTATTGTTTGTAAGGGAATGGCTGCACAAACGAGGTACTCTACACCTCCTGCTGCAACTTCATCTACCACTTGCTGACAATCATTTTGTAAGGTTGGCAATACGTTAGCAGCGCCCGAATTAATCATTTGTTTTATCTGTAGCGAGTCCGCTGAAGTCTTTGGGTTATACGCGGCATAACCCAGCCCTAAAGTAACCGGAGCACCTAATACCAGTTGTGACCGCCAATGCATGCCTAAATCCGTGATAAATGTTGCCAGCTCTTTTGGTTTGAAACCAAAATAAGAACCTTTTGGTAACATAGGACCTTCTAATTCTTTATAGCCGATTGCTGCTATTTTCTGCAACGTTCCTTTTGGGTCTTGTTGCATTAACGGTTCAACGGTATAAAGCTCTAAGCCAATTGGTGCATAAGAAGCATTGAGTTTAAACGGAGCAGAATTTGCCAGACGTGGCAATAACATGCTGCTAAGTGCAAAAGCAGTTGAATGCTTTAGAAAGTTCCTTCTAGAGTTCATATTTGTGATTGTTTGGTGATGTTGTTATTGATGAATAATTAAACGTTCTGGTTCATGAGTTTGCTGCTAACGAATAGGGCTTGCTGCTGGAGCGGCAATAGTGGTTACGGCAGCTTGGATAAAGATATATAGTTTAATGATAGTCTGCTGTTCAGCCGAGATTCCTTAGCCGCTATGGCAGCAAACCTGATGTTGTATGCTGTTTTATTTTTTCCAGTTAGCGTATTTATTAAATATTTCTTTCTGTCTTTCTGCTTCTGCGTTTGCCAACAATTTTAAAATTATAAATCTTTGTCTGTCAAAACCTGGCGAATCAAGTGATAGCCCAGTTTGAAAGACATCATTGTAAATATTTTTAAGAATGTTTCCAGCAACATCTAACAACTGTTTTATTTCTTTAAAAGAAATGTCAATATAATTGTAATCAGTCATTGGATTGTCTGTATGAGCGTATAACTTACTTCTTAATAAAAGTATATTGTCAATACTTTTCTGATTATTTATTAATTGCTGTTTCCATTGGTCAATATGGTCAGTTGAAATTCCAATTTTTCTAAAGTGTCCAGATGGAGAAAGTGATTGAATAAATTTTTCTATTTGAAATTTGTCATTGTCAGAACGACTAAAAAGTTTCGATACTTCTATTATTAAAGTTCTAAACATGAGATGCATTATTATAAATAAGGCATTTGAATGTGGAGAACTTACTACCAAGTCTAACTCTTCTTTTGTATTTGGGTTGTGAAAATATTCAGTGTATAAATAAGCTTCTTGAGCAAAGATGTAGATACGTGAAATCTTGTCAAGTTTATCATATAGTTCTTGTTCTATGTCGTTCATAATTTTAAAGTCATTAAAATATTAGGGTTTTGAAAAATGGCATACAACGCATAAATGTATGTTATTATATGATATATCAAATAAAATTCCACCATTAATAACCAACCAATCAATATTTTACATTTTAAATTGTAGTAGCACAAATACAACCTCCCACTCTACCTGCGTCTCAGGCAGTGGCATGCAGTTCTTTAATAAATTCTAATATGCGCTTTTGATAATACCCCTTCAAAATACATTAAAATCCCATCTTCCCACTCTTGGCACACTCGGAGTTATACCTAACTTATACTTAAGTTATACCTAACATATACCTAAGTTATACCTAATCTCCTCCATAGCAACCTCCAATCTACTTCCTGCTTACTCCCCACCTCAGCCATACACACCAGTAATCAACAACTGATACAAGCACTAAATTTTAGCACAACTATAGTATAGGCCTTCCGCGCACAGCAGGCTTTTTATTTTTTGAGCGTTACATTTGCGCCGCTGCTAACACACTGTTAACTGTGTTGTATCATGTTATACTTCAATCATGAGGAGAACTACTATACTGGCGCTTTGTATAGCGCTGTTTATACCTATCACCGGCTATTTGATTGTAAAATATGCCAGCGAACACAACATTACAATGCCGGGGCATTACCTGCCCGATAGCATTGTAAACCGGGTGGAAAATGGCAAAATGATGGAAGATACTGTTTGGCATACAGTAGCTAATATCCGCCTGCAGAACCAATTAGGCGATACAGTAAACCTGTACGACATCAACAATAAACCAATCGTAGCTGATTTCTTTTTTACCTCCTGTGCCAGCATTTGCCCAAGGCTTACCAGAAACATGGTAAAGCTGCAACGTTCTTTTGCCAAAGGCGGTGATCCGTTCCATCCGATAGATACATCAGCAGTGCAGTTCGTTTCATTTACTATAGACCCTGAGCGCGACTCGGTACCGCGCTTGAAAGCGTATGCCGACCGCTTTGGTGTGAACCATGATAACTGGTGGTTTTTGACCGGCAACCGCGACTCTATTTACAACTTTGTTTTTGAGCAGTTGAAGGTAGATAAGTATAGCGACGAACCTATTGACCCCAATTTCGCGCACACCAGCCGCTTTGTATTGATAGATAAAATGCACAAGATACGCGGCTATTACGATGGTACAGATAGTGCATCGCTGGGCAAACTGGCAAAAGACATTGGCTTGATGATGGTGGAAAAAGCTACGAATCCGGAGCCGTTACCATTCGACCCGGTGCTCATGGCGATCTTTCTTGGTATCACTGTCGTAATAGTAGTGGTCGGGGTAAGATTGTTATTCAGAAAAAGTAAAACTAATCCATAAGTTATGTTACAGGCTACGCTTCCCAAAAATGATAAACAGGCAAAGTGGCTCATTGGTATCTTTTCATTTGTAGTCTTTGCGGCGGTGGCATTGTTGGGCGGATTCAAACTCAATATTTCGGTTCCTTTCAATGTACACATCTTTGCTGCGCTCAATGCAGTTATCAATTCCATTATCGCCTTGCTGTTGATTGCTGCGTTGCTTGTTGTAAAGCAGAGAAAGTATAAGCTGCATAAGCAGTTAATGATAACCGCTCTGATATTATCTGTCATATTCCTAGTATCCTACATCGCACATCACCTGCTTGCAGGCGAGGCACGTTATGGAGACAGTAACCACGATGGCGAAATATCACCTGCAGAATTGGCTGCTGTTGGGGGCACACGCGGTATTTATTTCTTTATTCTTATTACCCATATTTTCCTTGCCAGTATAATATTGCCATTTATCTTATATACAGCATACAAGGGATTGACCGCCGAGTTTACACAGCATAGAAAGATTGCAAAGTACACCTGGCCGCTATGGCTGTATGTGGCTATTACCGGACCCGTTGTTTATTTGATGATCAGTCCGTATTATCGTTAACTGACTAATATGACTAATAATCTTTACTTACTCAACGCTGACAGGGTTCAAATCCTGTCAGTGTTTTTACTTTTAGCAGTAACTATAAATTGTTGTAGGTGTTTTTCCCTCCTGTCAACTGCTCAACTGTCAACTGTCATCTCCCTTACTCACTGGCAGCTTTTTTGAAGCATTAACCTGCACTATATAAACTCTCACTTATGAATCTTACGGGCAATACTATTCTTATCACCGGCGGCACATCAGGCATCGGGCTGGCATTTGCGAAGCATTTCAATATGCTCAATAACAAAGTGATTATTTGTGGCAGAAGAGAAGAGCGATTGAAGGAAATAGAAAGAACCAATGCCGGCATTGTTACCAAGGTGTGCGATGTAACTAATGCACAACAGCGCGTAGACTTAGCTGAATGGGTTGTTCAAAACTATCCTGATGTAAATGTGCTCATCAATAATGCCGGTGTACAGCTTCATGCTGACCTTACGCGCACCGGCGATCTTGCCAACATCCACAAAGAAATAGAGACTAATCTGGTAGCGCCCATTCATTTCATGCAGTTATTCACGAGCTATTTATCCCGGAAAGAGCATGCAGCCATCATCAATATTTCTTCCGGACTTGCCTTTGTACCGCTCGCAGTAGCAGCCGTGTATAGCGCTACTAAGGCGGCAATTCATTCACTTACTTTGTCACTGCGTTATCAGCTAAGAAACACTACTATAAAAGTGTTTGAGATAGCACCTCCCAGTGTAGATACAGAATTAGGCTACCACCACCGGGAAGATGAAAACAGTACACATGGCGGCATGGATGTAGATGAGTTTATAAGCCTCACTATGGATGCTTTGCAAAATGATGTGTATGAAGCTCCTATAGGCCATGCGGCAAACCTGCATGCCAAACCACAGGAAATGTTTGCTGTGCTGAACAGGTAAGGATTGGAATGGAGGGAGAGAATGGGAGTCTGCGTTAAAATTTGGGAGACTTTGTTACAAATTACCAACTTGTCACTAATTTTGGTATAAATAAAGAGGCAGGCAATAGCTGTCAACTACGCCTGCCCAGGCATCAGTTCATATAATGAAGGATGCCTAACATGTAATAAATAATCTGCAGCACAAGGGCTGCAACTGTGAGCCAGCGAACAACTGGCTCTTTGTTTTTAGTGTCCATAGACATGGATTAACCTGTTTTGGCAGGTTAAAGGCTTAAAAGTCTTTACATCTCGTATTTAAGCCTAAAGGTCATAAGCCCATCATTGTCTGGCAGTATGGACATTCTTTATTACTGTCGAATCAAAGATAATTGGAAATGCCACTTTTAAGATTGCTGAGGATAACTTTTCAATTATTGCTTAGTGATTATTAAATACAGGAATACACTGCCGATCAGACCTGCATATTGAACGAATAGAAGTTTGCAGCCAAAGCATCTTAAAAAGTCATGAACTTTGCAATCAAGTAAATATAATCCATGATCAAAGCCTATAAACTATATACAGGACAGACGGACACTCACATGTAGAAGTAGGAACTGTAGCAGAGAAACTGTTTCATCCTGTCGGCTCTATAAAGTTTCAGGAAAGCCCACCTCATACAACTTACGACTGGCATACGGCACCTGTACACCAATATGTTATAACAATTACCGGGATACTTGAGTTCACCACCTATACAGGAGAAACATTTATTTTACAACCCGGTGAAATATTAATTGCATTAGACACTACCGGCAGCGGGCATAGGTGGCGTTTAGTAGATGATGCACCCTGGAGGCGGGTGTATGTAACCATCAGAGACCAGAGTGAAATTAATTTTGTTGAAGCTGGCAGTGCCACCCAGGAAGTTTAAATTCCCTATAATAAAAAAGGATAGTTCAACCATCTAATGTTGAACTATCCTTTACAATATTTACAAATAAAGCTATTATAATAAACCCTTCACTTTATCTATCACCTGCTGAAAGTTACTGCTGTCCTGTCCGCCTGCAGTAGCTAATGTTTTTTGTCCGCCACCACCGCCTTTGATTAAAGGAGCAACCTGCTCTTTAATGATTTTATTTGCATCCAATCCATTGCCAACAACACTATCAGCCTAAAGCAACTGCTACCGATGCTTTACCAGTAATGCTGGCGCAGAGCACCACAGCACCATTCGTCTTTTTAGATAGCTCATTAGACAGTTTCTTCAAGGCATCAGCACTGCTTACATCCACAATTTCACCAATGAAAGAGATGTTGTTAACAGTTGTAGCTTGTTGCACCAGCTCTCCTTCCAGGCTGTTCAACAGCTTTGCCTCCAGTGACTCTAATTTCTTCTTTAGTTCGCTTTGCTCAGCTAATAACCCTCAATACTCTTGCTTAACTGCTTTGGATTTTTAAGTGTACTTTTTGCTGCGTTCAGTTCAGCCAACTGTTCATCTACAAAGTCTTCAGCAGCTTTACCGCTTACTGCTTCTATACGGCGCACACCGGCAGCCACTGCGGTTTCATGTTTTATTTTAAAGAAGCCCAGTTCGCCGGTAGCACCCACATGCGTGCCACCGCAAAGTTCTACGGAATAGTTGGGATCAATGGTTACCACGCGTACCACATCGCCATATTTTTCACCAAACAAAGCCATGGCGCCACTTTGCATAGCTTCTTCTTTACTCATGTATTTGATAACAACCGGGATATTCTCTCTTATCTTTTCATTTACAATAGCTTCTATCTGTGCAATCTCTTCATCGGTCACTTTAGCAAAATGCGAGAAGTCAAAACGCAGGTGTTCATCATTTACCAATGATCCTTTTTGCGCTACATGCGTACCCAATACTTTGCGCAAAGCAGCATGCAGCAAATGCGTAGCACTGTGGTGTACAGCAATCGTTTGTCTTCTGTCTTTTGGACATCAACTTAGCCAGTCACTTCACCACTCAAATCATCCGGAATAGTTTCCGCAAAATGAATGATCAGGTCATTTTCTTTTTTGGTATCAATAATATCTAATAGTTGCATCATTCAATTATCAATACACCATTATCGCCCACCTGTCCGCCGCTTTCTGCGTAAAAAGGTGTTATATCCAGTACAATTTGGTAAGCCTCTTTTCCTTTTGCTTTTACCTTTCTGTATTTTAATACATTGTGCTTTTGTTTCTAAGCTATCATATCCAACAAATTCTATTGTATTGTTATCATTCAATACTATCCAGTCTTCTGTATCTAAAGCAGTAGCTGCGCGGCTGCGGTTTTTTTGCTGCTGCATTTCTTCATTCAAACCATCTTCATCAACTGTCCAACCATTTTCCGTAGCCATTAAGCTGCGTAAGATCAATAGGAAATCCATAAGTATCATACAATTCAAAAGCAAAATTTCCTGACACAATTTTCTTTTGTGATTGATCGCAATGTTCCAATTGCTATTGTATAGCATCCTATCTATTACGATCTTCTGATCTAATGTCTTAATCTTCAATCCCTTTATCCAATGTTCTCAAAAATGCATCTTCTTCTTCCTTCACCACTTTACTTACAAAATCAAGCTGCTGATTCAATTCAGGAAACACATTTTCAAACTGTTTTGCCAGCACCGGCATCAATTGAAACAATAAGTGGTTGTTTATAATCCAGGTAAGAATAGTAATACCGAACTGCCCGGCGCAAGATTCGGCTGATCACATAACCTGCACCGGTATTGGATGGCAATTGCCCATCTGCAATGGTAAAAGCAATAGCACGGATATGATCGGCTAGCACCCGGAAAGCAATGGCTTGCTTGCTGTCACTGTAATCATATTTCTTGCCGGTTATCTTTTCTATTGCTGCAATGGTTCCGGTAAAAACATCGGTATCGTAATTACTTTCTTACCTTGCAGCACGCGCACCAGGCGCTCAAAGCCCATGCCGGTATCTACATGCTTGGCAGGCAAGGTTCCAGGCTGCCATCTTTCAGGCGGTTAAACTGCATGAACACATTGTTCCATATCTCAATCACCTGCGGATGATCGGCATTCACCAGGTTTGCACCATCTACCTGTTTACTGCTCTTCATCGCTGCGGCAATCCACATGTATTTCAGTACAGGGGCCGCATGGGCCGGTATCGCCCATTTCCCAGAAATTATCTTTCTTATTGCCCAGCAGGATACGGTCTTCGGCTACATACTGTTTCCAGTCAGTCATAGGCTTCTTCATCTTTTGGCAAGCCTTCTTTTTCATCGCCTTCAAATATGGTAACGTACAACCTGTCTTTATCCAGTTTATACACTTCGGTCAGCAGTTCCCAGCTCCAGGCAATGGCTTCTTTTTTAAAATAATCGCCAAAGCTCCAGTTGCCCAGCATCTCGAACATGGTATGGTGATAGGTATCCACGCCCACTTCTTCCAGATCGTTATGCTTACCGCTTACACGCAGGCATTTTTGCGTATCTGCCACACGTGTGATGTTCGGGCTGTCTATTGCCCAAAAAATAATCTTTAAACTGGTTCATACCCGCATTGGTGAACAACAGGGTAGGGTCGTTTTTTACAACAATAGGTGCAGAAGGCACAATCGTATGTCCTTTGCTCTTGAAAAAATCTAAAAACTCTTGTCGTATTTCAGAAGATATCATAGAAAATATTTCGTTGTAAATTGCCGTTATATTTGAAACGCTTTTTAAGCGTCGGCAAAGGTAGGGATTAGGATGATGGAATCGATAGATGACAACCGACCAGTATACAAATTCAGACGCCTTACTGAGACTGTGAAAGAAGGTTGCTAATCCAATCTGAGGAACAATGAAAAAAATAAAGTACTACTATAATACCAATACACTCCGCTATGAGAAGCTGGAAACGCCACTGCGTGTGACACTATTGCGCGTATTTGGCTTTATGGCAACGGTGGCCTTATCGGCTGCTCATTATTGTTTCTATTGCTTTTCGATATGTCCATTCTCCCAAGGAAAAATTGCTGCGACAGCAAAATGAAGACTGCGGAAGAATATGAGGTGTCTGAACCAACAATTGCAGCAATTACAGCAGCAAATGGCCGAATTGGAAAACCGAGATAATAATGTTTATCGCGCCATTTTTGAAGCACAGCCGGTACCCGACAGTGCCCGGCTGAAAGCCATAGAAAAAAAAAGAAGTACAACTGGTGCAGGGCATGAGTGAGGATGAATTGGTAAAAAGTATTACTGGACAGGTCAACACACTGGCAATGCGTATTGCTTACCAGCAAAAGACTATGACGAAATTGGCGGCATTATAAAAAATAAAGAGTAGTTATTGGCTGCCATCCTGCCATTCAGCCAGTAAGCAATAAGGATCTAAACCGTATTGCATCTGGTTTCGGCTATCGCATCGACCCGGTGTATAAAACCGAAAAATGCATGCCGGACTTGATTTTGCTGCCCCCACGGGCACCCCGATTTATGCAACGGCTAATGGTACTGTAACAGGGAGGCAACTTAACGAAGGTGGCTATGGCAACCATGTAGTCATTAATCATGGATATGGTTATGAAACATTATATGGCCACATGGTGCGGATAAAAGCGCGCATAGGGCAAAAAGTAAAACGTGGTGAAGTAATTGGTTGGGTGGGCAGCACCGGTAAGAGCACCGGCCCGCATTGCCACTACGAAGTGCATAAGAATGGCACGCCCGTAGATCCGGTTTATTTCTTCTATAACGATTTAACACCGGAGCAATATGACCGGTTGCTGAAGATGGCGGCTGCCGAACCAGAGTTTTGATTAGAACTTCAACTCTTTCTCTCCACCTGTGGAGAGAAAGAGTTGAACCGTTTATAATGAACCTAAAGTTCAGGCTTATACAACAGAATTCAGAACAATCTACTTGTTATTCTGTCGATTACTACTTGGTTAAAACCATTTGCCTGCTACTAACTTTAAGTCCGTTTACAACAAGTACAGCCATGTACGTACCCGATATAATAATTCCCCCTTCCCAATACTGGACACTTCAGAGTTATACTTAACTTATACCTAAGTTATACCTAACATATACCTAAGTTATACCTGATCTCCTCCATATCTTCCTGGCACTAACTCCTCAGCAACTCTATACTAAATCCCTGCCTGCTCCTGCCTATAACCATATCCCAACCCTTATAACAAGGATAATCAGGCAAATGCACCATTGTCTATTAATACAAGTAAACACTAACCAACATTCATTAAAGTAAGAAGAAAGAAAAGCAGGGAAGACATCTGTAGGCTTATAGGATAAACAGTATGTTATTTATAAATAAAAACCGGGAAGCAGAGCGTAATACTCTGCTTCCCGGTTAAGTAGTCCCGACAAGAATCGAACTTGTATCTAAAGTTTAGGAAACTTCTATTCTATCCATTGAACTACGGGACCATGGTTTTTAAACCAGCGCAAATGTAATATTTCTTATCTTTCGCACTTAAATATTTCTTGTCATGAACAAAATTCGCTCGTTCCTTTGCTTGCTCCTCTGTACTGTATTCGTAACTGTATCTTTCGCACAATCACAGACAGCTGCCACATTTCAATCACACCACCATTTTTGTGGTAGACCTGCAAAAAAGTGCCGACTTCTACCGGAAGGTAATGCAGTTACAGGAGATTCCCGAACCTTTTCATGATAACAAACACGTGTGGTTTAAAATAGCCGAACACTCCGAACTGCATGTAGTGCAAGGCGCCAAAGAAGTCACTCCGCATGATATTAATATACATCTCGCTTTCAGTGTACCCTCAGTTGAAGCCTTTTCCAAGCACCTCGATGCAATGAATGTAAAATATGGCAACTGGGCGCAAACCACTAAAGAGCCGCAGGTGCGTCCCGATGGCATTAAGCAAATCTATCTACAGGATCCTGAAGGTTATTGGATAGAAGTGGATGACGATAAATTTTAAACTTCCAAAGACGCCTATCTTTGCCGCTTTTAAAGGAAACACATGAAGTTTTATAACCTGATTATCAAGTATCGTTTTATATTGAGTTTAGTGGCGCTGGCGCTTGCTATTCTGGTAAATATTGAAAGTGGCTTTTGGCCTGCATTCGTCCTGTATTTTTTAGCCGTTATTGGCTTGTTCAGTCATTTCTTTATTGGTCCTTTACGGCTTATACAGGAGCCAATGGAGCAGGGCAATATGGAAGAGGTAGAGCGCATTATTGACTCTATCTGGTTTCCCAATTTGTTGTTCAAGCCTATCCGTTCTACCTATTATACGCTCAAAGGCAATATTGCTATGATGAAGCAGGACTTTGACGCTGCCGAAAAGCACCTCAAAAAGAGTTCAGAGATTGGGGCGCCCATGCCCGAAGCCGAAGGTGCCAACAAGCTGCAACTGGGTATGATGGCATTGCAGAAGGGGGATTTCAGGAATGGGGAAAGCTATATTCGCGCTGCTATCCGCGCCGGCATCCCCGATAAAGAAAGTGAATCCGTGGCTTACCTGAGCATGTGCCAGATATTTATGAACAAGCGAGAGTTTCGTGCGGCTAAGGATTTCTTCCGCAAAGCAAAGGCCTGCAAGCCTAAGACCAAGCAGGTGGTTGACCAGATAAAAGAACTGGAATCTTATATTTCCCGGATACCGGGGTGATCTTTTACCGCAGAGAAAGAAGTCAGGAGAGGTTTCGCAGATGGTTTAATGCTGTGAAACCTCTTTTCTACTATTTTTTAACTTCAAAGGCAAGTAGCATATTGCCGGCTTCTTCCCCAAACTGTGCATAGCCTGAATTTACATACAACATGCCATCAGACATTACAGGTGCTGGTCCATCAATAGAACCTCCGTTACCTTCCAGCCCGTTTGCTGCAGTATATTTTTGTACGGTATTATAGTCCCAGAGAATATGCCCGTCGGTAATAGCATAAGCCCTGATATGTCCGTCATTACTACCTGCGAATACAATACCTTGGGTAACTGCTGGCGCGGCGGAATTTGCAGCCAGGTATTTTTTCTCACCTGCTACGGGGGCGGCAGGCGCTATCCATACTACTTTCCCGGTTAATATATTTAGCGCGTAAATACCTGGCGCAGCTTTAATAGACGAATCATCAGGATTAAGTGCGAGGGAATTATCAGCATTGGCTGCATAGATATTTTTGCCGTCTGTAGCCATGCCCCAATGTATGCCACCAAGCGCTCCACCTTTACCTATTCTTGTTTTCCAGAGCAACTTTCCATCATCCGGCGAGAGGGCATATACAACACCTGCTTTTTGGCCTGCCAGCAATCTCTCTTTTCCGTCTTCGCCGGTCACTAAAACAGGTGCCATACCAAAGTCAAGATCCCTACCTGTTCTCCCGGGGCAGTTGACAATAACAGGGCATGCAAGATTCCATGCATCATTTGCAGTTGCCTGAAAGTTCCATACCAGTTTACCAGTATTGATATCAATAGCCTGTATAGCATCACTTGTGGTAGTGGAAGGCTCAGAATAATTTTCACCGGTACCAATATACAGCAAACCTCTTTTTGCGTCTATTGTGGGGCTACCCCATACCGGACCTCCGGAAGGACCATAGAATGGCTTGCCATTGCTTTTCTTTCCTTGTGCCTTGGCAGAATCCTGGATAACACGGTGATACCATATTTGATTGCCCGATTTGCTGTCCAGTGCTGTTACAGCACCGGACGATGTGCAACAATTGTAATTGCTGTCGGCAGCCACCGCAACTTCAATTGAACTGACAGGCACAAATACTTTTCCTCCATATACAGCCACTGTACCTGTGCTCATTGACAAAGGATCAAGCCCTGCACGAACACTCCATAATATTTTACCAGTTTTAACATCTACTGCATAAGTATTAGTGGCGCCATCAGCAAAATAAGCTATAACGGAATCTCCGTTTTTGGCAACAGTTATACCACCTCTTATCCCATTTGCGGCAGTAACGCGCCAGCCTATTTTACCAGTTAGTTTGTTCAATGCATATACATCTCCTGACTGGCTTCCTATAATTAACCAATCACCGGCAATAGCGGGCTTGCTGCGCATATCACTTTGATCGGGGAAAGCAAATGACCATTTCAACGCAAGGGTACCCACATTTGATGGTGTTATTCCTGCCTGTTCTGTACTTCGGAAACCAGTTGAAGCAAGATTGCCACCCCAGCCTGAAAAATCATGTATGCTATCGCCATTGACTTTAAAAGAGAATACGGTATACGCCTCTTTAGGCATTACGACTGTTTTAAGCAGTTTGCCGGTTATATATTGTGCTACTGCCTCACGTTGTTCTTCGGTGAGCCCACTTGCCTGTTGCCGCATTTTACCGTTATCCAAAGCATTTAATACTACACGTGGTTCCATAGCAGCAAGGGCATCCGGCGGCGAAGCTCTGGGAGTGGCAGGATTACCATGGCATGTGGCGCAGGTGCTTGTAAATACTTTTTTTCCCATGGCTTTAATGGCTGCTGTGTCTTTAGGTGTACTTGTTACATGCGTTGAATCGTTTGCATTTTGATTGCCTGTGCTATTGCATGCACAAGAAACGCAAATACATAGTAGCACAATAGCAAAATAACCGTTATACATAGTGCTATTTAAGTAATTGAATGTGTTTATTACTTACTTAAAAGTACTATATTTAAAATTATGCACTCACTACTTCCTTTTTGCCGCTGATTCATCCCTCAATGCCTTAAACTCTGAGCCTTGTTTCCATTGCGGCCATGTGTGCGAAAGAGCCAATTGTTTACCTACATTAAATAATAATCTAAGGTCTGCTGCCGCGCCTTCCAGGTTCATATCTGCACTATATTCATCAGATGGACGGTGATAATGCAGGTTGGTGTATTCTTCCTGCTTCTGCTGGCCATAGGCTTTGCCTTTACCTATTACATCCGTTCCGGCGCCGGCATCCAATGCAGGCACACCCACTTTGGCAAAGTTGAAATGGTCGGAACGGTAGTAGTGTCCTGCTTCAGGATGGGTATCGAAAGATATGTATCTTCCTTCTTGTTGAGCTACTGCTCTCAACACGTCTTCCAGCTCATTCTGTCCGGCACCTGTCACCACAATATCGCTGGTCTTTCCTACTGAGTTCAATACATCCATATTAAGGTTAGCGACTGTTTTAGCGAGTGGATATACCGGGTTCAAGCCATAATAGGCCGAGCCCCACAAGCCTTGCTCTTCAGCAGTGACAGATAAAAAGACTACCGTTCTTTCCGGCTTTGGCTGCAGGCTTTTAAAAGCTCGGGCAATCTCAAGAAGTCCTGCCGTGCCGCTGGCATTGTCCAGAGCTCCGTTGTAAATAGAGTCGCCTCTTTCATCAGGTGTGCCAATGCCTAAATGGTCCCAATGAGCAGTATAAATAATATATTCATCAGGATATTTGGAGCCGGTGATCTTTGCAATTACATTGTGTGATTGATTATAAGTAGCAGTTACCTTCATACTGGTAGATAGCTGTTCATGTAATGGCACCGCTTTGAAGCCTCTTTGGTTCGCTTTTACAAACAAAGAAGTATCCATGCCGGCAGCATCCAACAGCTTTTTGGCAGCGTCTCCTGTTATCCATCCGGTTATATCACAATACTTTGCATTCTTACCCCTGGTGTCCAAATGAAGTGAAGCTGTATTCCAGTTATTTTGTAATACACTGAAAGGATAACTTGCCGCCCTGGTGTTGTGCACTATCAGGCATCCTTTGGCACCCTGCCGTGCTGCTTCTTCAAACTTGTACGTCCAGCGGCCATAATATGTCATGGTATCTCCTTTGAATAAGGTATTGTCCACGCCAAAGCCAGGATCATTCACCATTACCATTACTATTTTGCCCTTTACATCCAGCCCGGCATAGTCGTTCCAGTTATATTCAGGAGCCACCACGCCATAGCCTGCAAATACGAGTTCATCTTTGTCGAGCCTGATCTCGGTCTTATCATCCCTTTCTGTCCCTATTACATAATCATCAAAGCCCTTTAACTGGATGTTGCCTTTGGGCGTTTGCACCTGCATGGTTTGAGCAGCTTGGGTAACAATATTCACCATTGGCACATCCTGGAAATAGCTATTACCATCGCCGGGCTCTAAACCTATTGATTGAAATTCGTTCTTAAGATAATTGATAGTTTTTGTTTCCCCTTCGGTAAAAGGCTTACGCCCCTGGAATGCATCGGAAGCCAGCACGCTTATTTCCTTGCCTAAACTGTCCTTGTTAATAGCCGCAGTATCTGTAACACTATTTGTTTGGCTGTTTGCTGTTAAAGAAAACAGAGTAAAAGTGAGAGAGGTAATTAAAAAATAATGCTTCATAAGTTTATGACTTGAATAAAGTGCAAAAGATAAATAATATTCAAGGATAGCACCAAATTTGAACTTTTCAGTGGAGGGATGCCCAGCAGGAATATGCATAGAATGTGCCTTTAGCATGGCTTTACCATGAACTATCCATGGCTTTGCCATGACTTTACTATGGCTTTGGTATGGCTTAGGGTACTCATTAAGTTAAAGAGGACTACTTGTGCCATCGGGACATCTCGTCGGTAGAAGAAAGTAGAACGTTCAAATGCGTGCCGTAGCTACGCTTGATGGGATACTCCAAAACTAAAACGTTCCGCTGGAACGTGAAGGCCCAAATTGCATTTTACTACCGACGAGGTCTTCCGCTGGAAGACAATACAGCCCGCAACATAATAACACTGCCTTATAGAAAAAGCCTTTTAATTGACTCTTGCAGCTTAAGTATCTAAGCTTGGAACCTGCTCTTGTATCTTCTCATAACATGCTCCGCGCATGTTCCCGGCGGTAAATACTTGGCTTCTGCTGTTTTATTTTTAAGAACTGACGGTTGAAATTTGCTACATTATTGAATCCTGATTCAAAGCAGACAGACAAAATATTCATCTCGGTAGTGAGCAATAATTTGCAGGCATAGCCAACGCGTATCTCATTTAAGAAATCAACATAGGTCTTACGCGTACGCTTTTTAAAATAGCTGCAAAACGCATGAGGACTCATGCAGGCTATGGCAGCTATGTTTTCCAGTCGTATCTCTTCTTTAAAGTTATCCATCGTATATTGAACGATACGCTCGATACGCTCTTTATCGGAGTGGTTCATCACTTTTATTTCCTGTGTAGATAATGATTTATAGTCTTCCGTATCTGCCAGTAATGCCAGGCATTCACATAGCTTTACAATACGCCAGAAGCCCTTGCTTTCCTGCAATTCCATAATTATAGTACGCAGTTTCTCCTTTGTGTTGCCCGTTATTTTCAAGCCATGTTTGGAGTTGTACAGCAGGCTGCTGATACGCTTACTTTCGGGTAGATCCAGTATACTATTACCCCAAAAATTATCTTTAAACTGTATCACCACCGCACTTGTGATCATATCCCCACTCTTTTGAAAAGTATGCGGTACATTGGAGCCAATAAAAAATATGTCTCCTTCTTCAAACTCATCCACACTGTTGCCGATAAAGCTTAAACCAGCCCCTTCCAGGAACAGAATTAACTCATATTCTATATGCTGATGCCAGGGCACTTCAAAATAAGGAGTGCGGTGAATTTGACTTATAAAAGAAGCATCTTCGCCAGGTGGTAGCTTTTCAATAAATGGCTTCATATACTATTTAAGTGATTGCGGGGCTAAAATATTACTATTTTAAGTAAGAAAGTATTAGTATTTATTAAAAACATTAATGGTCTATATACATAAACATTTTATCTTGCCGCCGAATTGCAATGCCATTGCTTGCTATGAACCATGAAGACACAAAGGCACAGGGGGCACAAAGGAGTGATTACGGTTAGTATAACTAATTTTCATCTTTAAACCTCTGTGGAAGACTGGGTGGTTCTCCAATTTTAAAACACTTAACATCTCATGTTATTATTAGGTATTGATGTAGGGACATCATCTATAAAAGTATCTGTAGTGGATGCCGCCACACAGCAGTGTATTGCATCGGCACAATACCCTGATAAGGAAGCTGCGATTATTTCATTACAGAGTGGCTGGGCAGAGCAATCGCCCGACTTATGGTGGCAATATGTAAAGGAGGCTCTTCAAAGAGCCAATAGCAGTGGCAAATACAATCCTAAAGACATTGCAGCCATCGGTATTGCTTACCAGATGCATGGATTGGTATTGGTAAATAAAGAACAGCAGGTAATAAGAAATTCCATCATCTGGTGCGATAGCCGTGCGGTGGAAACAGGTCATGAAGCGTATGAGGCTATTGGTGCCGGCGTTTGCAATACCTGCCTGCTTAATTCGCCGGGCAACTTTACCGCTTCCAAATTGGGCTGGGTAAAGAAGAATGAGCCGCAACTATATGAGCAGGTAGACAAGATGATGCTGCCGGGCGATTTCATTGCCATGAAACTCACCGGCGAGGTCACTACTTCTCCTTCCGCCTTGTCTGAAGGGGTGTTATGGGATTTTAGCAAAGACCAGTTAAGCAGCCAGGTAATGAATTATTTTCAGTTCAACAATGAACTGATTCCTACGATACAGCCCCTTTTTTCGACCCATGGAGCAGTACAACAAAGTGTAGCCGATGAGTTAGGTTTGAAAGCAGGCATTCCTGTAAGTTATAAAGCCGGCGACCAGCCTAATAATGCACTTTCTCTCAATGTGTTACAGCCGGGCGAAGTAGCTGCCACGGCTGGCACATCGGGAGTTATTTATGCTGTGACGGATACTTTGCTGGCGGATAAATACTCGCGTGTAAACAGCTTTGCGCACGTTAATCATACTACAGGCGAAAAGCGCTTAGGCGTATTGTTGTGTATCAACGGTACCGGCATTACCAATAAATGGATAAAGACAATTGCCGGCGAAAGCATCAGCTACAATGAGATGAATAACCTGGCTGCCAGCGTATCTCCCGGCAGTGAAGGTTTGATGCTGTTGCCATTTGGCAATGGTGCTGAGCGTATGCTGCAAAACCAGTTAATAGGCGCTCATATATCCAACATAGATTTTAACAGGCATACCAAAGCACATCTGTACCGTGCTGCACAGGAAGGAATTGCATTTTCATTCCGTTATGGACTGGATATTATGCGTGAAAATGGTTTGGAACCATCAGTTATCCGCGCGGGTAAAACCAATATGTTCTTAAGTGATGTATTCACCAAGGCGTTTGTGAATGTGACAAATGTGCCGGTAGAACTGTACAGCAATGATGGTAGTGTAGGTGCTGCATTAGGTGCAGGTATCGGGGCAAATATTTACAGTACATATAGTGAAGCATTCCAGAATTTTAAGCCGATACAACGTGTAGAGCCGGATAATGCGGCGCAGTATGATGAATTATATCAGGGGTGGAACAATTGGCTGTTACAATATATAAAGTAAGCTACAAGTTGCAAGCAGGAGGTTTGGTGCTTTATTTGAGCGAAGCATATAGGATGTCCGCAGGTTCTCCGCAGGTCACTGACTCTATGAGACTCTGCGAGCTGTGGAGATCCTTCGGGCTACCTAATTGAAAATAGTATAAAGTAGTAAAGCTAAATAAAGGAAGTCCTTACTTCCCGGAACAGCATTTTCTTTGAGAAAACACATTTCTATATAACCATTCTCTATTCCCAATTCAGGGATTGGGGGTAAAATCAAACATCTATGGACGTACTAACAGGTAACACTGAGTTTTTTAAAGGTATTGGCAAAATACAATACGAAGGGCCGCAAAGTGATAACCCACTGGCTTATCGCTGGTATGATGAAAACAAAGTAGTAGGTGGTAAAACACTGAAAGATCACCTGCGCTTTGCAGTTGCTTACTGGCACACTTTTGTAAATGAAGGTTCGGATCCGTTTGGTCCGGGTACGCACGTTTTCCAATGGAACCAGAAAGGTGATGCGGTTGAGCGTGCAAAAGACAAAATGGATGCGGCGTTTGAGTTTATCACTAAGCTGGGAGTACCTTATTATTGCTTCCATGATGTGGACGTAGTAGATTACACTAATGATGTTGCAGATAATGAAAGAAGGCTGCAAGCCTTAGTAGATTATGCCAAGCAAAAACAAGCACAAAGCGGTGTAAAACTACTTTGGGGCACCGCTAATGTGTTCTCTGATCCGCGTTATATGAACGGTGCTTCTACTAACCCCGATTTTCATGTGCTGTCGCATGCGGCTGCACAGGTAAAGGCAGCATTAGATGCTACTATTGCACTCGGTGGTGAGAACTATGTATTCTGGGGCGGAAGAGAAGGTTACATGACTTTGCTCAACACCAATATGAAGCGTGAGCAGGAGCATCTTGCACGCTTTTTACACACAGCCAAAGACTATGCGCGCAAACAAGGCTTTAAGGGTACCTTCTTTATTGAGCCTAAACCAATGGAACCTACCAAGCACCAGTATGATTATGACTGTGCTACTGTAATTGGTTTCCTGAACAAGTACGGATTGCAGAATGATTTCAAGATAAACATAGAAGTAAACCATGCTACCCTTGCCGGACATACCTTCCAGCACGAGTTGCAGGTTGCTGCCGATGCAGGCATGCTTGGTTCAATAGATGCTAACCGTGGTGACTACCAGAATGGCTGGGATACCGACCAATTTCCTAACAACATCAATGAATTAACTGAAGCGATGCTGGTGATACTGGAAGCTGGTGGAGTGCAGGGTGGCGGTATCAACTTCGATGCAAAGATCCGTCGTAACTTCTACTGACCTTACCGACCTGTTTTATGCACACATAGGCGGTATGGACATTTTTGCAAGAGCACTCATTATTGCTAATAATATTTTAGAGCACGGTGAATACAGCAAAATCCGCAAAGACCGTTATGCTTCTTTCGATAATGGTAAAGGAAAAGAATTTGAAGATGGTAAACTGACGTTGGAAGATCTTCGTGGCTATGCCATTGAAAATGGCGAGCCTGCTATAACCAGCGGCAGACAAGAGTATTTGGAAAATCTGATTAACAGATTTATTTAAATGATTCTAAGTATTACGGCGGGATGCCCGCCGTAATACTTAGAAAGTAACTAAGATTGTTTCCACAATATTACTCAGAAGAAAGATAATTTTTATATATTGCGCCATAGTTGATCTCCTATAATCGTAACGATTGCTAAAACTCAAAAACTTAATTTAATGAACGAAAACGTCAATAAAAGCGCTTTGTTTAAAGGGAGTTGCTTTGCACTCATCACTACCGCCTTTACTTTTTCCATCCGTGCAGGAATCCTCCCTCAATTGGGGCAAAGCTTTGGTCTTTCTGCCGAACAACTTGGATTTATCAACTCTATGTGGTTTTTAGGCTTTCCTATTGCTATGATTCTTGGAGGATTGTTTTATCATACGTTTGGCCCCAAACGTATCATGTCAGTTGCCTTTGTCTGCCACACCACAGGTATCCTGTTAACCATTTTTGCGGGAGGATATACAACTTTACTAATCTCCACACTCTTAATAGGCGTTGGAAACGGATGTACAGAAGCAGCCTGTAATCCAATGATTGCAGATATGTATTCAGGGGTGAAAATGCAAAAGATGCTCGGCAGGTTCCATATGTGGTTTCCTGGTGGAATACTCGTGGGATCCCTCATTTCGTACTTCATGACCAAAATGGGAATGAGTTGGCAAGCACAAATGTGGGTGACGATGATACCGACCATTACCTATGCTATATTATTTTTCGGCAAAACTTTTCCAAAAGCACACGTGGCAGAAGCTGTCTCCTTCAAGGAGAACTTTAAAGCCATGTTGAGCCCAGTTTATATATTTCTGTTCTGCTGCATGGCCCTCACTGCTATTACTGAGTTTGGACCAAGCCAGTGGGTAAGTATTGTTTTAGGTGCCAGTGGCGCAAATGCCATGCTTATTTTAGCTTTGACCAATGGGGTATCTGCTGCCGGTAGATTTTTCGCTGGTCCGGTTGTCGGGCGCCTGGGTCAAACCGGTGTTTTGCTTATAGGGGCAATCCTGGCAGCAATAGGCATTTTCCTGTTTAGCAGAGTAACAGGGCCAATGGCTTATGTGGTGGCGATCATTTATGCGCTTGGTATCTGTTACTTCTGGCCGGTAATGATCGGTTCAGTGGCATATAGAGTACCCCGCAGCAGTGCATTGGGTATGTCCCTGGTGGGTGGGGTAGGCATGTTTTCTACTTCTATTTTCCAACCTATCATTGGTGGCTGGATTGATTCTGCCCGTGCAGAAAATACAGCCAAAGGACTTACAGGAAATGCTCTGGAACTGGCCACCGGACAACATGCATTGATGAAGATGATGGCCTTTCCTTTGATATTGATAGTACTGTTTATCATATTCTTTATCTGGCAAAAGAACGCGAAGAAAGCTGCCACAGAAAGTGAAATGACTATGGCAGTGCATTGATAATAGAGATGACAGATGAGGGTTGACAGATGACAGTTAGAACATTAACAGTTACCTAAGATTATAAGTTTGTAAAATAAGATAAAAGGAGAGCCGGTCTTGCAAGACCGGCTCTCCTTTTATAAGTACTTGCCAGGTATAACAGTATATAGAGCTTAATCAAGATTTCATTTATTCTCAGTTCCCCACCTGAAGCTATTGATGTCTAACCCGGCTAAATCCAGTATTCTGTCTACTACGGTTGTTGCTACTGCCTCTATAGTGGCAGGCTTGCTGTAGAAAGAGGGGGTGGCGGGGCAGATGATAGCGCCTGCCAAGTGTTACCTTTTCCATATTCTGGATGTGGATCAGGTTGTAAGGGGTATCGCGCAGCACTAATATGAGCTTGCGGCGTTCTTTTAGTATTACATCTGCAGCACGCGTTATTACATCATCACTAACTCCTGAAGCAATTCGTCCCAGTGTTCCCATGCTGCAGGGAGCTACAATCATAATATTATACTTAGCCGAGCCGGATGCAAAAGGGGCATTGAAGTCGTATTTATCAAAATACCTCGCCGGGTAGTTATTGTAATCCTCATTGCCTAATTCTATTTTCCAGATCTCTTTGGCATTATTGCTCATTACAATGCTTAGTTCCTGCCATTGATGCCTGAGTGATGCTAATTTATCCAGCAATAATTTAGCATATATAGCTCCACTGGCGCCGGTGATGGCAATCAATATTTTGTTTGGCATAGGACAAATATAGATGACAGTTTTGGGATGACAGCATGAGAAGGTGCCCATTCAAATGTACGACCTTGTCTGCAGCCAGGAAGGTGCGGGGATGAGTTCGCGGGTTTAGAGGTTCACAATCTTAAGAGTTGAGTTAGAAAGTTTAATCTCTGAACATTTTGCCTGAAATCATTTATGAGAACAATTCATTTTGCAACATGCACATCACGAGATAATTTTACGCTCATCTTTATACTATTATAAACTACGATTTATCCTATGAAAAGCTGTTGCTTACTACTTTCTCTATTCTTCTGCCTGTATGTAAATGCTCAAAAATTTGAAGGACTGGCCCCTACGCCGCCTATGGGCTGGAATAGCTGGAATACTTTCCAAACCAACATCAATGAAGACCTGGTAAAACATACCGCCGATATAATGGTATCGAGCGGAATGAAAGATGCCGGCTATACTTACCTCGTGTTGGATGATGGCTGGATGACCATGGAGCGCGACAGTATTACCGGCAACCTCGTGCCTGACCCTAAAAAGTTTCCCCACGGTATGAAAGCCCTGGTTGATTATGTGCATTCCAAAGGATTGAAGTTTGGCTTGTATAATTGTGCCGGTACTAAAACCTGCGCCGGTTATCCCGGCACACGCGGCTACGAATACCAGGATGCCCGCTTCTATGCATCGCTGGATATAGATTATTTAAAGTTTGACTGGTGCTACAGCGAAGGCATTAATGCCAAAGAAGCTTATGCTACCATGAGTAAAGCGCTAAGAAAAGCCGGCCACCCCATTATCTTCAGTTTGTGCGAGTGGGGACAAAACAAGCCCTGGGAATGGGCACAAAATATAGGACAGCTATGGCGCTCCACCGGCGACATAGGACCTTACTTCGATACCTCTAAAACGGTAAATGGCTGGAAGCCTCAAAGCGTACTGAACATAGTAGATTTTAATGCCAACCTGAACAGATATGCCGGCAAGAACCATTGGAATGACCCCGACATGCTGGAAGTAGGCAACCGTATGACACCTGGCGAAGACCGCGCACATTTCTCACTCTGGTGCATGATGGCATCGCCGCTGATTGCCGGTAATGATATTACTAAAATGACAGCACAAACCGATAGTATTTTAACTAATAGAGATGCTATTGCCATAGACCAGGATACCATGGGCATTCAGGGTTTTAGATATGCCAAAAAAGACAGCCTGGAAACCTGGGTAAAACCCTTAAGCAATGGCGGCTGGGCTATATGCTTCTTAAACAGGGATAATCAACCAAAACCAGTTACTTTCAACTGGAAAGCAGAAACTATCATGGATACGGTATCTAATCAGCAAATGACTACCAACACAGTGTATAAGATCAGGGATGCATGGGCTAAAAAAGCAGCCGGTACAACAGCAAAGCCTTTTGCCACTACCGTTGCGCCACACGATGTGGTGCTGCTGCGACTGAGTAAGTAATAATCAGAAAGCACGGTAATCAGGTAGGGAGCGCATTAAAAAAGCTCCTGTAGAAACAAGAGCTGATAAATACCAATACTAATGTGTTCTTGCATTAGTATTGGTAAAGGTACGTGGGCTAACAGCTACTTGTCCTTAAATTTCATTTAAAGTATTAGTATAATATCATCATGGAATCAGGATTATAGAGGTTCAGGCTCTAAAGGGCAATGTCATTAAATTAAGGAGGACTTGTCCCATCAGGACATCTCGTCGGCAGAAAAGGAGTAGAATGCAACACGTGCCGTAGGAACGCTTGATTGGATACCCCAACAATCAAACGTCCCCTGCCTGACTGTGTCACGCAGGCAGGGCTGGAACGTGGTGAAGCTCTAAATTGCTTTTTACTACCGACGAGGTCTTCCCCCGCCTGACTGCATCACGCGGGCAGGGCCGGAAGACAATACTGCCCTTAACTTTATAATATTGCGCTAAGAGGGGGTAAAGCAGATAGGGAGTATTCAGGGTGTACATCAGGAGTTCATTAGGAGTAGATAGCAAGGAGATCAGGTATAACTCAAGTATAACTCCGGACGGTCAAAGAGTTGCGCTAATGACTGGTGCTTTTTTGTTGTGATACAATTTTCATTTGTTAGCCCAACATAGTTCTACCCAAAGCTCATAGCTTTTGCCTGTAGCTAATATCTTGCAGCTTATATTACTAAATAAAGTTTCTTACACCTGATTCTGTATAGGTCTCTCTGAATTCTTTAGGTGTGCAGTTTTTTCTTTTCTTAAAGATGCGGTTGAAGTTGGAAATATTATTAAAGCCACACTTATAAGCTATTTCAGTCACACTGTTGGTAGTGTCTATCAGCATACGGGAGGCATGCCCCAGGCGTATATCATTCAGCGTATCAATAAATGTATTGCCGGTGCGCATTTTAAAGAAACGGCTAAATGCTACTTCGCTCATGGCTGCAATCTTTGCAACTTCTGCCAGTGTAATGGTCTTATCAAAGTGATTGTTAATATACTCCATCACCTTCTCTACACGGCGGCTGTTGTAAGACAAAGTATCCATGTTCATAAAGGAAGAGTCGGATAGCAGCTTCATATTGCGCGATATGGATAAATCGTGCAGGACAGACATGAGTTCCAGTACTGAATCGAAGCCCTGCTTCTTAGTCAGGTCGATAATCCGTGGCTTGATAGCTTCTATAGTAGGCTGAGAAAATAAGATGCCACGCAAAGACTTTTCAAACATGCTCCTGATAAAGCTCATCTGATTTCGCCGCAGGAACTTATCATCAAACAGGTCTTTATGAAACTGGATGGTGATCTCATTAATATTTTCACATTTACACTTGTGTGTAAACCATCCGTGCTGCAGGCTAGGGCCTACTAACACCAGCTCCAGGTCGTCTATCTCGGCAATATGATCGCCAATAATACGCTTGGCATTCTTTGCATTAGCAATAAAATTCAGTTCAAACTCTTCATGCGTATGCAGGGGAAAGTCGAAGTGATTTTTTACCCTGGAGAATATGGTAAAACAATCATTTGGTGTAAGGGGAATGATCTCCCGCATAATAGTGGCAGGCATATAGTTAGTATTAAATAGCTAAAATAGTATTGTTACGGATTTATAACGAGACAGAATAAGAAAGCTCTACCTAAAGCTTATAAGTCATTATAATAGCAGTGTTGGTCTATACTGTCTGGTTATTTATAATAAAAATAGCACGAAATATTCTAAATATATGCTAATAAAGTATTAATGATGGATGCAGTTTGCATGTATTTTTGGTGAAAGAATAATTGCACTGGGAATAGCCATACCATAAGTGTTTGAAAGCTGAGTTTTATGATATTTACATTCAATAATCAAGCTCAGCGTTTGCCATCACACTGAAGACTTTTTTGTGGATTACAGATAGATCACTCTGTGAATCAGACTTTGATTTAAAGCAAAGCACAGATCGCGCCCTTGGCGTGATGACAAAAGCATCTTTGATTGCGGAATTGAACTGCTAAAAGGAACAAGTTATCATGTTTTGAACAGGTATGGAGCCATACTTCCAGCAAAGTGTAACAATTTGTTTAGTTAACGAGTGTTGAAATAAAAGCCATATATACTTTGATAAAGAAAACGATCAGAACCTGCATTCTTGCACTTTCGATGCTGCCAATTGGAATTGTAAAGGCGCAAAGCCAGCTACCTGCTGATAAGAATGCTACAAAGGAAACTATTAATCTCTACCGCAATCTGAAGAAGAGTTTGCAAAAAGGCATCATGTTCGGTCACCAGGACGATTATGCCTATGGTGTGGGATGGAAATATGAACCTGGCAAGAGCGATGTGAAAGCTGTAACCGGCGACTATCCGGCGGTGATTGGTTGTGAAATAGGAAGGGTAGAATTGGATTGGGCAAAGGACCTGGACGGAGTTCCGTTTGACAGTACAAGACACTATATACAGCAAGCTTATAAACGTGGCAGCGTAATTACAATGAGCTGGCACCTGAATAATCCCTTTACAGGTAAAACAGCCTGGGATCCGGCACCGGGAACAGTAAATGCTATTTTACCCGGTGGTGCAAAACATGATGTATATGCAAGCTGGCTGGATAAGGTGGCCGCTTTTATGCAAAGCCTGAAAGGTGAAAAAGGAGAGTATATTCCTGTAATATTCCGTCCGTTTCATGAACTTAATGGCAGTTGGTTCTGGTGGGGAAAGAACAATTGTACGCCTGAGGAATTAAAAAGCTTATACCAATTTACAGAGCATTACCTGCGCGATGTAAAAGGTGTACATAACCTATTGTATGCCTATAATACAGACCGTTTTGCTACTAAAGAAGAATACCTGGAGCGTTATCCCGGCGATGAATGGGTGGATGTGATTGGCTTTGATATCTATCAGCAATATGCAGTGAAAGACAAATGAGGCATTCGTTGCCGATTTAGATAAAAGCCTTACAACACTGGAAGCAATAGCAAAAGAACATAACAAAATACCTGCACTTACCGAGTTTGGCTACAATACAGTGCCTGATAGCACCTGGTGGACCAATGTACTGTGGCAGGGCATAAAGAATCATAAAGTGGCGTATGCGTTGGGCTGGCGCAATGCAGGCGATAAAGGTAACGGAGAGAAAGAATACTGGGTACCTTATCCTGGTCAGCAATCAGCCGATGACTTTGTAAAGTTTTATCAATTGCCGCAAACCTTGTTTGCCAAAGATGTAGCGGCATTAAAGATGTATCAGTAATAATAAATGCTGATGGTGTTTAAAACCCTGTCGGCGCATCTACAAATTAAGTAAACAAGCAAATAGTTCATAATAAACATAAGGCCTGTTGTCTTTACTCCGGGCTTTTATTTAAAACAATATAAAAGCTATACATACGTAAGAAGCATAAGTTTATCAGCTAGCTGTCAACTTTGTGCCTTCAAGTCTTAGTGGCTAAAAAACAAGCACATGAAGCTTCAATGGATTGATATTGCCATTCTTGTTATTTATCTCCTCAGCATGCTGGTGGTAGGTTGGGTATTACGCAAAAAGGCACGGAAAAATAAAGAGAACTATTTATTGGGGGGCAAGTCGTTGCCCTGGTATTTATTAGGCTTAAGTGATGCATCGGACATGTTCGACATCAGCGGCACCATGTGGATGGTGGCGCTATGTTTTGTATATGGCATGAAGAGCATGTGGATACCCTGGCTCTGGCCGGTTTTCAACCAGGTATTCATGATGATGTTTTTAAGTAAGTGGCTGCGTCGTTCTAATGCCACAACAGGCGCCGAATGGCTGGCTACACGCTTTGGTACTTCGGGTCCAGGTGTAAAAGCATCGCATAATGTAGTCGTGGCTTTTGCCTTATTGAGTTGCTTTGGCTTTTTAGCGTATGGCTTTGTTGGCTTAGGCAAATTCGTAGAGATATTTATTCCCTGGCAGTATGTCCAGCCGTATATCCCTTTTACTGTTTCACCTGAATTTGTCCCGCATTTTTATGGTGTCATCTTCACGCTTTTTGCTACTTTTTATGCGGTACTAGGTGGCATGCATAGTATTGTTATTGGCGACCTTATCAAGTATGCGATTATGACAGTGGCTTGTATCTCCATAGCTGTTATTGCCATGATCCATTTACAGGGGCAAAACCTCATTGTACCTGACGGATGGTTTACGCCCTTCTTTGGAAAGACAGTGGGCTTAGACTGGTCGCATATTATTCCTGATGCGAACAAAAAGATTCAAGAAGATGGGTTTTCCTTATTCAGTATCTTCTTCATGATGATGGTATTCAAAGGTATTTTTGCATCACTTGCCGGCCCTGCCCCTAACTATGATATGCAGAAGGTGTTGTCTACACGCTCGCCTAAAGAAGCAAGCAAAATGACAGGCTTTGTATCCATCATCTTATTGCCTATCCGTTATTCCATGATCATTGGGTTAACAGTACTGGCACTGCTTTACTATAAGCAGTTAGACTTGTCTTCTCCCACAGGAACTGACTTTGAAAGGATATTACCCGGGGCTATCAACAATTTCCTTCCGGTGGGTATTATGGGGCTTACATTAACAGGTTTGCTCGGCGCTTTTATGGGCACCTTTGCCGGCACGCTGAATGCAGCGCAGGCATATATTGTAAATGATATTTACCTTAAGTATGTCAATCCTAAAGCCTCTAACAAGAAAGTGATTTCGATGAACTATATTATTGGTTCATTGGTGGTAGTAATTGGTATTGTGCTGGGCTTTTTTGCTAAAAATGTAAACAGCGTATTGCAATGGATAGTAGGCGCTTTATATGGCGGATATATTGCGGCTAATGTGCTAAAGTGGTACTGGTGGCGCTTTAATGCCAGTGGCTTCTTCTGTGGTATGGCGGCAGGCATTGCTGCGGCACTTATCTTCCCTTACTGTAAAGAGTGGTTCCCTGGCGTGTTCTTCCAGTTAGATCTTTACAACTGGCCGCTCTTATTTATTATTTCCATCATTGGCTGTATTGTGGGTACCTATGCGACACCTCCAACGGATATTGAAGTTTTAAAGAAGTTTTATGCAACGGTGCGTCCCTGGGGTTTTTGGCAGCCAATCCATCAAATGGTGGTAGCAGAAAATCCTGCCTTCCAGCCTAACAAGAGGTTTGGGCTGGATATGTTTAATGTAGTGCTGGGCATTATTGCACAATGCTGCCTTACATTATTGCCAATGTATATTGTATTATGGTTAAAGATGCCGCTGCTGGTTGTTGTAATTATTCTCATCATCATTATCCTCATTCTTAAAAGAACGTGGTGGAACAAGCTGGAGGATTAACTACCATCATAAACTATAAAATGCATGTATGAAAGATATATTTTTTAAAAGACTGGAAGAATTAGAAAGGCAGTACAACGAAGTGGTACTGCGCGAGAATGAAGAAGTAAAAGAAAGTAACGGCGTATATGTACGCTATCATTACCCGGTGCTTACTGCACAGCATGCTCCCATTACGTGGCGCTATGATTTGAATTATGATACCAATCCCTTCCTTATAGAAAGGTTTGGTATCAACGCTGTGATGAATGCCGGTGCTATTAAGTTCAACAACAAGTATTGCCTTGTTGCCCGTGTAGAAGGAATAGACCGCAAGTCATTTTTTGCAGTAGCAGAAAGTGATAACGGGATTGATAATTTCAGGTTTTGGGACTACCCGATATTGATGCCGGAGACTGATGAGCCGGATACAAATATCTACGACATGCGTCTTATACTGCATGAGGATGGCTGGATTTACGGCTTATTCTGCACGGAGCGCCGCGACCCTGCTGCTGCGCCTGGTGACCAGAGTGCTGCTGTGGCACAATGCGGTATTGCACGCACCAGGGACTTAGTAAAATGGGAGCGTTTGCCAGATTTAAAAACACCATCACCGCAGCAGCGCAACGTAGTATTGCATCCAGAATTTGTAAATGGTAAATATGCCTTTTATACCCGTCCGCAGGATAGCTTTATTGAAGCAGGCAAAGGCGGTGGTATTGGCTTTGGACTTGCCGATAATATTGAGCATGCAGTGATTACCGAAGAAAAGATATTAGATAGAAAGGTCTATCATACCGTATATGAGGCTAAGAACGGGCAGGGACCGGCACCGATAAAAACAGACAAGGGCTGGCTGCATCTTGCGCATGGTGTACGCAACACTGCAGCAGGCTTGCGCTATGTGTTGTATATGTTCATGACCGACCTGAACGATTTGACTAAAGTCATCCATAAACCAGCAGGCTATTTTATAGCGCCGGAAGGAGAGGAGCGTATCGGCGACGTATCCAATGTAGTGTTCAGCAATGGCTGGATAAAAGATGAGGATGGCACTGTGTTTATTTACTATGCTTCGTCGGATACACGCATGCATGTGGCTGTATCTTCTATTAATAAATTACTGGATTATGTTATCAATAATCCACAGGATGGCCTCCGTTCTTACGAAACAGTGAAGACGATCTATTCTATCATAGATAATAATAAAAAGTCTCCTGTTTACCAGCAAATTAATTGAGCCACTAGAAGGCACAAAGAATTATTTACAGGATCAGTGACCTGAGGACAGAGGATGGTTAAGATTACTAAGTATAAGTATGGTTTTTAGCTTAAAGAACTTAGACGGTCTCTAAAGGCAGCCTGGTCTGCCTTTATGTTTCTTTCACCCATCATTCCAATAATTATGACTTCTACAACTAATGTCCAGGGCATTTTGCTTGATTATAAAAAGGAAATGCAGGATGAATTAGCCGCTATTTTACACTACTGGCAGCAACATACCATTGACAATAACAACGGCGGCTTCTTTGGTAAAATAAATAACCTCAATGAGCCGGATGCCTCTGCAACAAAAGGCGTTGTGCTGCATGCAAGAATATTATGGACATTCTCTGCGGCTTATACTTTCACCGGCAATAAAGAACATCTTGCTATTGCTGACAGAGCCTTAAATTATCTAATTGAATATTTTAGAGATGATGAATATGGCGGTGTGTACTGGAGTGTAGATCATAAGGGCAATATGCTGGAAAGCCGCAAGCAGATCTATGGTCTTGCTTTTACGATGTACGGTATGAGCGAGTACTATGCTGCTACCAAAAATGAGGCTGCACTGGCATTTGCCAAAGAATTGTACAACACTATTGAACGACATAGCTTTGATAAAAAGCATAACGGATACTTTGAAGCGTTTGCCTGTGACTGGCAGCCTTTGCAGGATTTGCGCTTAAGCGCGAAAGATGCAAACGCCAGCAAAACAATGAATACACACCTGCACATCATTGAAGCATATGCTAACCTGTACAAAGTATGGAAGGATGAAAGATTAGAAGAAAAGATAGAAAACCTGTTATCGCTATTCCATAATCATTTTATTGATAAGCAATCCGGACATCTGCTACTGTTTTTTGATGATGAGTGGAACGGGCAACCGGATGTTATTTCTTATGGTCACGATATAGAAGCTGCCTGGCTGCTGCTGCAATGCGCAGAAATAATAAATGATGAGGCCTGGATAAAGACTTATCAGCAACATGCACAAACTATTGCTGATGCTGCATCGGAAGGCCTGGATAAAGATGGCGGCTTGTGGTATGAATATGAGCCCCGGCATAATAAGCTCATTAAACAAAAACACTGGTGGCCACAGGCGGAAGCAATGATTGGCTATTTTAATGCATGGCAGCTAACAGGAGATAATAACTATTTACAGCAATCATTAAACGCATGGCGCTTTACACAACAATATATCTTAGATAAGGAAAATGGTGAATGGTTTTGGGGGGTAGATGATGCTTACAACATTATGCCTGGTGAAGACAAAGCAGGCTTCTGGAAATGCCCATATCATAATGCAAGAGCTTGCATGGAGATTATGAAGAGGGTGGATGCATACTTATATCAGATTCAATAGGTGGGGTATAAGTTGCAAGCCTCAAGCTGCAAGGCTCTGTTTGTCTCACAATTTTCATTATCTGGTACCTGGAATATTAGGAGTTATACCTAACTTATACCTAAGTTATACTTAACTTATACCTATCTTATACCTTATCTCCTCCGTAGCTCCGTCATATCTGCGCCGTATTAAGCCATATCTGTGCCGTATCTTGCCCGTGGAAACCTGCCTCTTAAATCTTTACTCTTGCCTCTAGTGAATATTCGTCAGATTATATTTTACAGAACAACCAGTAGCCCTGAGCCTTTTCATGAAGCTCAGTTTAGATTGTATTTATTAATATTAAATTGTTATGGATATTGCATTTATGAAGAAATGTTTACTCGTTATTTTAATTGCCATTTCATGTGACGTAAAAACGAGCGCTCAGGCTCCTGTATTTAATACTGTTACACCCAACAGCACAAGCTTTGCAGCAATGGATAAGTTTGAACTGACCATTGATTTAACTGCCGGTTACACTAATCCGTATGATTACAGCGATATAGCTGTACAGTGCTTCTTTACTTCGCCTTCCGGCAAAAAGGATACCGTAGATGGCTTTTACATGGAGGATTATGTGTTGGATACAACTGATGGGAATATTACGCCTACAGGCACTCATCATTTTAAAGTACGCTATGCTCCTAAAGAGGCAGGGACCTATTCGTATGTGTTGATGTGTACTAACAAGGAAGGCGCAGCTAAACAGATGGCACAAACCTTTACCTGTACTGCCTTAGCGGCACATGGTTTTATCCGTACAAATGCCACCAATTACTTAAGCTTTGATGATGGCATGCAGTACATTCCTGTTGGAGAAAATATGTGCTGGCAGAATAAGAATGTATATAAGGACTATACCAAATGGCTACCCAAACTTACAAGCAATGGTGGCAATTACATAAGAGTATGGATGAGCGACTGGGCATTTGCGTATGAATGGAAGAATGGCGCTAATGGTTACCAGGGGCTGGAGCATTACAAGCAATCCAGTGCTTTTAGTTTGGATTGGCTGCTTGATTATTGCAGTCAGCAGAATGTATATATGATGCTTTGCCTCAACCATCACGGGCAGGTTTCTACTACAGTAAACCAGGAATGGGACAACAATCCTTATAACACTGCGAATGGTGGTCCTTGTGCGAATACATGGGATTTCTTTACCAATACAACAGCGAAGGACTATTACAAAAACCGGATGCGTTATCTCGTAGCGCGTTGTGGTTATGCTAAAAACATTATGTGCTGGGAACTGTTCAATGAAGTAGGTTTTACAGACCAGTACCAGGCTCATCAAAACGATGTTTCCAACTGGCACGGTGAAATGAGTACCTATTTAAAAAGCATTGATGTAAATAAGCATTTAGTAACTACCAGTTATGGTGATCCTGCTTATAATCCTGCAACATGGAGCATGCCCAATATAGATTTTACTCAAACTCATAACTACAGCCGCGTACCTAATTTAGAAAGCCTGCTTGTTGCCAATGACCTTACCTATCTATCGCATTACAATAAGCCGACGTTAAATGGTGAATTTGGTTTAGGGCCTGCCGGTGATACATTATCAGCAAATGATCCGAATGGCGTACATATTCATAATGCCATTTGGGCAACAGCTTTAGGTGGCGCTCTCGGTCCTGCTATGACGTGGTGGTGGGATGATTATATTGAACCCAAAAACCTGTATTATCATTATCAGCCATTGGCTACTTTCCTGAATGCTCTTCATTTGAAAGATGATAACTATAAGCCAGCTACTGCTACTATCTCCGGTGGCGGTACAACCGATTTAATCATCTCGCCGGGTGTGGGCTGGGGCAAAGCACCGGAAAGCCATTTTACCATTGATGCTGCCGGTAAGATAAAACCTGATGCTTCGCAGTTAGGACAGTATGTATTTGGCAGTGCATCCAATATGCAGCTCCGCAATCCACCATCATTTAGTGTTAAGTACCTGGTGGATGGTCAGTTTAAGGTGAATTTAGGCTCTGTTAGTACAGATGCTAAAGTGACTATTAAGGTAGATAGCGTACAGGTATTGAATGTTAAGGCTGTTGCTAACACTACAGTCAGCATAAACATTAAGGCTGGCAGCCACAATATTACCATAGATAATTCAGGAACTGACTGGTTCAATGTTTCTGCTTATGTATTTACAAATATGGGCTCGCCGCTGAGCGTTTATACTATCAAATCTGCCGACAACAATAAAGCAACCGGGTGGGTTTTGAATAACCAATATAACTGGCAATATTTGAAAAAGAATAGTAATACTGCACCGCCTGCTATTTCCGGTGCTACTTTATCTGTGCCCGGCCTGAAGAATGGGCAATACACAGTGCAGTTCTATAATTGCAGCAATAGATTGGCTACGGGTACAGCAACCGCTACGGTCACTAATGGTACGCTATCAGTGGCACTACCTGCTATTGCGTGGGATGTAGCTTATACAGTTGTAAATAATACGGTGCTGCGGCGGAGATAGGGTTAATTTGTTAATAGTTCTCACTACTGCTAACTAATTTTTGGGTGTTTACCATAGATTAAGATAGCTTATTTTGTTATTCAGGAAAATAATACTATACCTTTGTGCCTCCCAAATGTGGGGTCATTATCCTGTGAAAAAATTAAGCCTGTAAGCAATTACAGGCTTTTTATTTGCTAACCACATAGCTTTTGTATGTTCCTATGATCCTAATGTGGTAAAAGAAACTCGCGGTTCACGGCTCACAACTTAAGCCTGCAGCCAGTACAGAATGCCTCCTGCATGGCACCACAACATCATTCTGAAATTCTTTTGAAGAATAAATTCTCTGATAAAGGTTGGAATGAGTTTATTTAGCTGTACCAGGAGCCGGTTGGTACGCCCGGGAATGATTTCCTTTTTGCCTTTCAGCATACCATCAATGGCTTGCCTGGCTACTTCTTCCGGTTCCAGTATGGCGGTTCTGGAGATGCCTTTCACGGAGTCGTGCAGTACCAGTAGTTCGGGCTTGGTATTAATGGGGCCGGGACTGAGCAGGCTAATAGAGATATTGGTGCGCTTTAGCTCTATCTGCAAGCTTTTAGTAAAGTGCCGGATGAATGATTTGGTAGCGCCATACACCCCTTTTTTAGGCACTATAAACATACCGCCAAGACTGCCAACATTCATTATGTATCGTTGCTTTGCCTGGCTGGGCTGATCTATAAAAAGCCGGGTAAGCACAACAGGCGTCATTACATTGAGGGTTATTTGTTTAGCATAAAAACGAATGCATTTATCTTCGAACCAATCGTTGTTACCAATGCCTGCATTGTTGATCAGTATATCCGGTTGTATATGTTGTTCTCCCAGTGATTGAAATAGTGTTGCGCAGTTATTTACATTCGTAAGATCCATTTCAAAATAATACACACAAATATTGAAGTTCTTTTTGAGGAACTGTGCAAGCTGAGGCAAGCCGGTATCGGGCAGCGCTACGAGTACCAGGTGGTAGCCCCGGCTACCCATATCGATAGCCATGAATTTGCCTAGTCCTTCGCTGGCACCAGTAATAATAGCGGCGGATGTATGCATTGATTCTTTTGTTGAATTTCTAACATTAATACCAAATCTATTCTGTCAACATATCCCATACTACTTACCCCAGGAACCCGGGAAAGCCGCCCTAAATTTAATTACGATAAAGTTGCTGGATTGGGAGCAATTATAGAATGATGGCTGGTATTATTTTGATGATCGGTCTGAGAACCATTTAAGTAATAATGAATCATTTGCCGCATGCCTTCAGCAAAAGGTGTAATACGATAACCTAAGTGATCAATGGCTTTTTGGCTGCTGTATTTTTGGTCGTACTTCAGCCGGTCTGCAAATTCGGGCAGGAAGAAAGGCGGTTGCCCGGTAATGCTCGTCTTCAACCACTCTATCCAACTGTACCATTTAATAGCGGACTGCGGCACATTGATCAACCGGTAGCTAACACCGGAAATTTGCTTCACCGTATCGAAAAAGGCATTGAAACTAATATCTTCACCACCTAATATATACCGCTGCCCCATTTTGCCCCGCTCCATGGCTGCAATATGCCCATGCAGCACATCATCGAGATAAGCATAGTTGGATACCTGCTTACCATTGGCTGGATTAACGCGCCATTTGCCCTTCAGGTATGCTGTTACGATCTTGCCAACTGTATTACTGTCTGTGACAGGACCTTTACCATATACACGTGACGGGCAAACAATTACTATATCCATGCCTTTTCTTACAAACTCCCGCACTTCCAGTTCTGCCAGGTACTTAGTACGTTCGTAGTCGATGGGAAAGCCGGCAATGCGCGGGTCTTCTTCGGTCATTGGATATTTTATTGTAGGGCCTATCACCCCGCAGGAGGAGGTATGCACTACCCTATCAACACCTGCTGCTTTGGCTGCTTCCAATACATTGCGGGTGCCAGCGACATTTACTTCATGAAATTCATTCTTATCCTTTGTCCACATCTTTGCAAGTGCTGCGGTATGGTATGCCTGCTCACAATCTTTCATGGCAGCAATAAGGCTATCCTTGTTGGATAAATCACCAAGGAATACACGGATGTTTTGGTGAACGGGCAATAAGGGATGACTGGAGCGCCGGCTGAGTGCATGAATGATATGCCCCTGCTCTGCCAGTGTGAGACTTAACTGCCTGCCGATAAAACCTGTAGCTCCAGATATGAATATATTCATAAGCGTATTGAGATATTTAAAAGTAAGTAATAAAAACTGTTATACGGATTGAGTGTGTAATAAGTTACTAACTATAACAGTTAAATAGTGTACAATCCTTTGCAATGTTGTGTAGAATTTCGGGAGAGGGTGTCTTACAGATAGCACTGATAATGTGCGATGTGGAAATGTTATTTACGAGTTTAGATTTACGATATACGATTTAACAGTGAGTTCACGAGTTTACAGGTTCACGAGTTCACAAGTTAAAGGGCGGTTTAAAGTTTAAGGTTTGTTAAGTGAGATGATGTACAAATAGGAAGCAGCCAGTGAAAAGGTGGAGCTTTAGCATGGCTTTGACATGAACTATCCATGGCTTTGCTATGACTTTACCATGACTTTGGTATGGAGGAGGTAGAAAGGAAGTACGAAGGAGATTCGGTATAAGTTCAGTATAACTTCGGTGTAACTTCAGTATAAGATAGGTATAACTCTTAACAGTCCAAGACTGAGAATAGCTTTTTTGAGGGAAGGCAAGCAAGTTTTCAGCTATTACTTAATACATTGTAACATAAATATGTTTTAGTTTAGAACAAGTCTATTGGGGTGCTGTGAACACAGCAGATGTTTTAAGTACAAGTTCTTACAGATAGATCTTGTCTTTCCTTTTTCTCTTGAAAGAAAAAAGAACCAAAAAAGTTCAAGCACGGCATGATCGCTCCGCGCATCCGTGCAGGCCAGCGCCGCCCCACTGCCGAAGGTGCAGCATTATGGTTGTATGTTCTGTTGGGCTAACATGATGCTACTCCTTAATTGGCAGGTATTTAATAAATAGGTTAGTTGCCTTTGGCCTTAAACTTAGAACAGCGGAGGCATACTTAGCAGAGATTGGAAAGGTGGATACGTAGCTTATTGCAGGCTAAGTGGTTGCTGTTTCTTAATGTGAATGTTTTGGATGATTAGCTCTCAATTGTAATGCACATATCTTTGATAGCTCTTATTTATAAACTTAGTTCGGTAACAGAGTACTGAATACATTGTAACTCAAATAAGTTTAGGAGCTATACTATGCTTTGTAATCTGATTCAAGCAGTGATTTTTCTACTATTCACAGATGCTTCCTTCGTCAGCATGACAAAGGCTGTGTTTGATTATAGAATTTAACTTTGCCATAATGCAAATACTTTTAGTATTTATACTCACCTACTACTTCAGTTTATTTATGTTACCGTGTACTTAATAGCAGTAATCAAAAACAAAAAGCAGAACACCTGGCTCTGCTTTTGGAAAGGTATAACTTGTGAAGACCTTTATCTATTCTTATAGATCGGTACAGTGCTGCAAGGCTCGCCGTACATGATGGTTTTGGCATGCGGGCGGAGAATGTTGGTGATTTCCAAATAAGCCGTTTCGGGAATTTGTATATCACCGCAGCCTTTCACTACTACACGTTTATCGGCATAATCTTCAGCATTGAGGCGTGTAAGATTCTTGATAATGATAGTGTTAATTAATGTTTGTTCATTACCATACACTATATCTTTAGCCACCGGCTGCAAGGTGCCGGCAATCAGCATATATGCCCACATTGGAATAATAGCGTCTGCCGAGCAGGTAACGGCTACATATTTATCACGGTAGTTTTCTATTTCTACATTTTGCAGGGCAAGGCGGAAATCTTTTTCCTTGAGTATCAGCCCCATAAATAGATAATCTTTTATATCGAACACCACGATATCTCCTTTAGGATAAAAGTCTTCGAGGTCAATGGTCACAATACCACTCTCTGCTACTTTATTTTTTATCACCGGTTCCATGGATAGAATAAATTTATTAGACTACAAAGCTAATCCACATTTAATAAAATTTGGCGGCGTGCTGCGTATGTTTGTTGTTAATAAAAACCCATTATGTCGCTGATAGACTTTTTAGAGCCGGTGAACCGATATGAGATTTCGGAGGATGAAGCATATAAGCAAACACAGATAGGACAACATATTGACCTTTACGACGAGTGCTTCCCGGATATTGAACATGCGGATGTAGTGCTGGTAGGCTGTGGGGAGATGCGGGGTGCGGGGTTAGGCTCTAACCACCTAAATGCGGCGGATGCGGTACGTAAGGCTTTTTACAGCCTGTATCACTGGCATAAAGAGGTGCAGGTAGCTGATGTGGGTAATGTGCGTGCCGGTGCTACACTCAAAGACACCTATGCTGCCGTGGAAACTGTAACTAAAGAACTCTTACAGCAAGGCAGGAGAGTGGTGATCATCGGCGGCTCGCACGATGTAACACTGGCGCAGTATAACGCCTATGCCAGTCAGCAACGCATTATAGAGGCAACGTGTATAGATGCACGCATAGACCTGGATGGAGATAGTGTGCTGCCGGCAGATAACTTTTTGCTGCCTATGCTGACTACCTCCCCAAACTATATTCGTCATTATAACCATATTGGCTTTCAAAGCTACCTGGTGCACCCGCACATGCTGGAGACCATAGATAAGCTGCGCTTTGACTGCTACCGTGTGGGCAAGGTAAAGGAACGACTGGAAGAGATGGAACCTGCCATCCGTAACAGCCATATGGTAAGCTTTGATATAGCTGCCTTGCAGCATGCAGCAGCACCTGCCAATATACTTACGCCTAACGGCTTTAATGGCGAAGAAGCCTGCACGCTGATGCAGTATGCAGGCATGAGCCAGCAGGTAAGCAGCATTGGTATTTATGGCTACCAGGCGCAGCTGGACGTGCACCAGTTGACTGCAAAGCAAATCAGCCATATGCTGTGGTACCTGATGGATGGTATTTATAAAAGCAAGCAGGAAGCACGCTTTGAGGAAACGCATCATTTTAATGAGTTCCATATGGCTTTTGCTGAAATGGATACTTCATTTTTGCAAAGTAAAAAGACCGGTAGGTGGTGGATGCAAATGCCGGATGGCTCTTATGCTGCCTGTACTTATGAAGACTACTTAATTGCGTGTAAGAATGATATACCGGAAAGGTGGTTGCGGATGATGGAAAGGGTGTAGGGGTGAGTATTTGTTTAAATTGTAAGGCAAATCAAAAATGATTGATTTGCCTTTTTTGTGGAAGTGCGTAATACGCGTGCCTCGATAGTAAAGAGATTATAAAATATAACAGTTTATAGCGAGAGTCTATGTTTACTAAACAAACTGCTATAAGTATTATGCTTTCCTATTATGAGGATTGAACTTTATGGTTAAACTATTAATACAATAAACAACAACCAAACTATTGTATTCTTTTAAAAGTTGGGACTCCTGCCATAAGCATAACATCGCTGTGTTTAACCTCAAGAATATCGCCCTGGTATTTAAAGTGATACCTACTTCCTGTGCTGTTTCTAATTACTGTTATGGAAGAACTTTCTGTATATTCATATTTTAGGTTAGCTAATGCTGAGGGAGGATTCATTGAGAAGGCATTTGGTGAATTTGCCTATTTGAAGCAGCCCTCTTTTTCCTCAGTTGCACATAATTGAAGATTAAGAGTTTTATATTGATGTTTTGTATGCTTTATATATTAAAACTTTTCTTTTCAGTTGTAGCCTGTACAAATAAGCAGGCCGCTCCGGACAAAGCCAGCCAAAACAAGAGCTTTTCAATTAAATCTTTGCCAAGCCATAAACCAATGGTAAAGCAATCCAGATGCTTAAACAGTAAAAACAATCGAGTAAGTTTCCAAAGAAGCTTGTTCCTGCTTTTTTAGTAAAAGGGAAATTATATCAAATGGTCCATCTTCTTCACCCAGCAAATGGGCTAAACAAAATTGTCCTATATAACATTTACCTGTATTTCGAACCTTTTGATAATTGACTTATCTCCTTCCCTTCGTCTCCAATATTTAAAAGACAATCTGGTAGTGCCTTTCTTTACTGCTTTTACTGTAAATACATACATTCCTCCTGCACCTAAAGCAGTGCCTGTGCTCCTTACAAAGTTTGATTGAAGGCTCTGAACAATTGTTTGATCAACGCTGTTTAATATCCATTCATGGCCGAATTCATAGGCGGTAGTTGGATTTGCATCCAACGATATAGAAATAGTTGTATCAGTATCTGCATTTATTACAGACCCATTGTCTTTCATAGACAAATGCAATTCCTTCATCTCGAAAAATTATAGTTAATTGAAATTATAACCTTTGAAGTTACAGATCAACTCTTAAAGGAAGAAATATTATCAAACGTAGAGTTCTTTAAAAATTCCATCATCTTGCTAATTGTAATGTACTGCCAAAACTCCTTTGCATTGCATAGCCTGTCAGCCCTGCAAGCATAACAGTGGCTGAATTCGATGCAGCGATGGTACCATCAATACCCACCTCCCCATAACCAATAAGGAAGAACCCGATTTCCCTCCATGCCGTACTCCATTGATGTTAATAAATCCAATTTCTGCCTTCATCTTCACTATGTCCTATAACACATGTGTAGGTGCCACCTACGATATTTTCAGAAGTATAATAATAGATAAAAGTCCCATAGCTTACGCACATGAAGCTGTAGAGGGAGACACTGCAGAGAAGGAGGAAAGAAGCCCAACCTGCTTTACAGATTTGATTTTACTGTAGCCCAACCAGAATCCCGATCGAATTACAATTTGTGCGTATCACTCGTTAGAAGCGGTCTCGCTGATGCCATCCAAGTGGTAAGTTATTGCCACTCTTTCATTATGACTCCGCGTATTGCTTAATATCGAAGAGCGGATGAAATGAAACTAACTGATCAAAATACTTATGTAGATATATATAGGACTTGCCCAATCGATATCCATGTTTATTACCATGCCGCCGTCTCTTGGACAAATATTATTTATGGCAAACCTTGCAGCACCCATAAACCGGGTGTTTACAGCATTATTTACATCCCAATATTCGCTAATGCTAACCATCACGTTTGATGCAGCATAGATGGCACCACAATTAATGTTTAATGTAATATTGCCATTACCTTGCCAGGTGACAAACCAGCTTGGATCTGAAGAAAGTGGTTTACCTAATGGTTTAACAGCGTCAACAATATGTGTTTTAACGGGTATGTTGCTACCAGTAAGTGTTGTTGGTTCCATGATAATTATTTTTTATTTTTTTATTAGATAATTGCAAAACAGTTATTAATTGTAAACTAAATAATGTGTCAGTTTACGAGGAGATCTAAAGCCACATTAATGGGATCGCTCCAGTCTACTTCGACCCAAACCCAAATGCCGCCTTCATAAGGACATACATTATAAACTCTCATTTTTGCGGCACCCATAAATCTATCAACCCTTGAGTTGGTAATAAATTCGCTGATAGCCACCATCACGTTTGAATAGGAATGTATATCTAAAATGGGGATATTTATGGTTTGAACGCCGTTGCCACGCCATTCATAATAATAAGTATTCGAGCCTGTTTTTACTGCTCCTACAATAATAGTTGTCGGGTTTCTTAACCAGGCTTCACTAGTAATTGCTATCATAGAACTTTCATCAATAATTCCAATGGACTTCCAAGTAAATAAGGCGTAACCCGCATCATCTCCATTTACACCATTAGGCACTTGCACGCCAAATTGCTGTGCTAACCAGGAAAGCGTTCCGTATCCACATAAAGATACACAATGGTCTATATTTGAATCTTGAACAAACCCCGTTGCAAACCAACCGCTTGGCGGATTACCACCATTATAATTATAGACAGAGTCAAGTTGTCCAGCAGCAATCGCAATTTTTACCGGGCCAATCGAAATGGCATTTTGCAATACTGACCTATTAGTCCAGTCAACAGAATTGTGTTGTCCATCATCATAAGTAAAACCGTTTGTCTGAAAACCGTTTGTGATCATTCTGTCTAATACTGGTGGTAAGTAGGCTCCCTCTAACCATCCATTTGATTGTGCCCAGTCAATAACCACCTGGTCTGGAATAAAAATTTCCGGATTATAACAAGCTTTAGCAAAAGCTTCTTCGGCAGAAACACAATCGCCATGAAAATCGTTGCCCCAAAAGGATAAAGTATTTGGACGATACAAAAAATTAACAGGTGTGTCACCAATTATTTTATAGGGGTACTGCAGATGCAAGCATGTGTCTCGGTGACGGTTTTGCACCGCGAGGCAATTTAAAAGTTGTTTGATTTTGTACGTTTGGCATATTCTTTATTTTTGTTTAGTAGATTGCCTACTCTTTAACCGGATTTTCGGCGAACTCCGTCTGTAAATGATTTTAAGCCTAGTTTTCAGGATTCGTGTCCTCACAAATGTTTAGATGTAAAATATCTACAGTCAAAGGATTAAAATGCAGTAAGTCTCTCCGGAGGAGAGCTTATGAAGGCACAAATTCCGGAACAGGAGCATCAGTAGTAACTATTTTGTATTAATAGTATGAGCCTGGGTTATTATTTTAATTGGTTACGGGAACTAAAAAGATAAAAGTTTAATATAAGGCTATCGTTGACTTGAGCAAGCTATCGGAAAAACTGAAAATTAAAATCCGGCAAATTGCTGAGATCTCTTTCGTTTGTTTAGGTTACCTTAAAATCTCATGGATTGATTTCCAGCGTAAAGCACAAATCCATTATAAAAATAGTTTAGAATAAATTCTTGTGAAATACCTAAATTAGGTATTTTTATATATCCTTATAAACATCCCCACGATGCTCACCCAAGCCTTGCCCTATAACTTTATTTATGATGATATAAATAAAGTACAACGCTACAGCAATAAAATTAAATCTGCTGAAAGCAATGGAATACCAAATAAAGAAGAATGGAAAACGCTCATCCCTTTTCTTGAGCAGGTATCTGCTCACAGCTATGTACAGGTGTTGGTCTGGAATGTATTTACTAATCGTATTGTTTATGAAGTAGATAAAAGAAATGTGGCAGGTCATGATGCATCTTTATACTTAGCAAAGGATGGTATTAACTTTTCTATGTCTAATGTGCACCCACATTTCCTTACAGCCATTCTGATTATGCAAAAGAAAGCATTAGAATATATGTTTTCAAACAAACCTGACTTTAATAAAATTATTATACACTTTGATGCTTTGTATAAAAAAGCTCACTGGAGAATATATGCATTTCCTGCAGCAAACAATGTGCATTGAAACAGATGATAATGGATACCCGGTATTGTTGTTAAGTTATATACATGATATTACTTATTTTAAAAAAGAAAGAACTGCCAATTTTATTATAACTATATCTGACGAAGTAAAGTGGTGGAACTTTAATTTTAATATCAATACACTTGAACCAGTAAAGCCTTTATCCAGGCAAGAGAAGAAAATACTGGGTTATTTAGCTAATGGAAAAAGCACCAAAGAGATTGCAAGGGAATTATTTATCAGCCCTTTTACAATTGATACCCACCGTAAGAATTTATTGAATAAAACTAATTGCATTAATACTACAGGTATGATCACTTATGCAAAGCTGGTTGGTTTGTTATAGAGGATAAATAATCAATTCACTTTGTATAGTGTTCTTCCCTCCAAAAACGCCCCGGTATTCTTCATAGTAACATCCATAATTCTCATCCTCGCCTCCTTAGTAATCCATGCAATATGCGGAGCGATAATACAATTCTTTGCTTTTAATAAAGGATTGTTTGAAGGTGGTGGCTCAGAAGATAATACATCTAATCCCGCCCCCGCAATCATATCATTATCAAAGCTTCCAAAGTAAAAAGACCGGCAGATGGCGGATGCAAATGCCGGATGGCCCTTATGCTGCCTGCACGTATGAAGATTACTTAATTGCGTGTAATAATGATATTCCGGAGAGATGGTTGCGGATGATGGAAAGGGTGTAGGGGTGAAGGTAGAAAATGATGTTACATCAATAAAAAGTTATGGATAAATCTTCTTTGTCCGCGGAGCCTCTAAACTGCCTTGTGAAGGTTGAGAGATGAGACTCCGCGGCAAGAAAAGAGATTAATAATTAATAAGTAATGCTGTGATTATATATTTTAAATAACCATTATTATCTAACCACTGCAATCTTCGATTTGAGTTGTTTACCTGGCAGTTGAACTATTATAAAGTACATTCCTGACGCTAAGCTGTTTAGATTTACAGTCATATTCTGTTTGCCTTGTACCAGATTGCCTAATGTTATATCTTTCACATGTTGCATTTGTGCATTATATACTTCGACCATAACCTTATTTACAGGTTTGTCTGTTGTAAATTCAAGGTGAACAATTGCTGATGAAGGATTAGGAAAGACCCGAAGTCCTTTGAGATCAGAAGAATTTACTGAACTGCTCGCAGAAGTATTAATACTTTCTGTATGGTTTGTAGCTGGCTTCTTTTTAACAGAAGAATTAATAATTCTATTACCACATCCATCTATATATGCATTAAAGACAGATCCTTCAAATGCATGAAACCCAGGTACTAAATCTACCAGTGTTGCTGCATCAAAAACTACTGCTGCACCAGATGGAATTGTATTACCGGAAGTAATTGCACCAGATGATTCTGTTTTAGGTGTTGTATATGTACCGGTACCTAAACTAAGGGACGGGTTACAAGGCAAAGCGCTTTCAACAGCATTATAGGCATTAACTCTTCCACTGCCTAATAAGCCTCCATAGCCCGGATTCAAGGCGTCAATATTATCACAGGTACTTTCTATAACATTTACTACCTGATCTACCGATAGGGAAGGATTAACTGACCTTACCAAGCCACATAAACCGGCAACTAACGGAGCTGCCATAGAGGTTCCACTAAGATAACCATAATTATTACCCGGAAGGGTACTTAATATGCTTACACCAGGAGCACAAACATCCACCCAACTGCCATAGGTTGAAAACGAAGCCTTCTCATCGTTTATATCAGTAGCCACAACGGATAATACGTGATCATAACCCGCCGGATACTGTATATTACTATTACCATTATTACCTGCTGAAGCAACTACCAGAACATTATTATTGTAAGCATCCGTAATTACATTCTGATCGGTAGTACTGAACGGACCGCCTCCCCATGAACAACTAACAACATTTGCACCGTTTGAAACGGCCCATGCAATGCCTTCATATCCGTTATAAATAAAGCCTCCATCACCAGAATTCGGGGTTGTTTTTACTGCCATCAATCCACAACCAAATCCAATAGATGCAACGCCAGTTGTGTTGTTGGTACTTGCACATGCAGTTCCTGATGTGTGGGTACCATGCACCCATGAACCACTACTTACAGGAGGCGTAGGATCATTATCATTATCCGAAACATCCCTGGCACTTACAACATTATCAATCAGATCAACATGGTTGATATCTTCAGCATTGTCTACAATTGCTATAACAGTAGAATGGCTTCCGCGGACAACATCCCAGGCATTCTGTGCATTGATTTTGTACAATCCATATTGACCATCGGTGGTATTGGCGCCAAGATCATCAGGAGTATAATAAGCCTTAAAAAGTGGCACCTTTTCAGCATATTCCACTTCAGGCAACAAGCTTAATTCTTTGATAAGCGCATCAATCATTTTGCTATTGTAAATATGTAGCCTGAATGTCCTTTTTAGCACATCTGATTTAGAGAAATAAAAAGCTGCATCTGCTTTTGTGATATTGTATTTATTTACAAAAGGCTGGAGAAAAGGAAGTTTAGCTTGTATATCTATACTTTTTTGAAGGGGATCGAACGTGAACGGTACTTCCTTTTTTATCTTGATATAAAGCTCCCCATCAATATAGTTTTTATAAACATTTTGACTAAATGTTGTATATGTTATCAGTAAATAACATGATAACATGAAAATAATTTTCCGTTTCATAATAACAGGTTTTTACAGTTAAGAAAATGATCAATCTTATTTAGCTACTTTTTTTCTAACTGTGCTACCTTTTGTTGTAATTGTTCTATTTGCTGGTTTTGAGAAATGATATATAAGGTAAGCTCTTCTATCTTCTGCATCATCCTGGTCTGCATGTCTGCCACTGCGAGTCCGTTTTGCTGAATTTCTTTTGCAGATGGCACATCAGGTAAATGTTTCTCAGCATTTATATAATCCTGCACTTCTTTTAAAGACCGCAGCTTATAATCTTTTTCAAAAACAAAATCTGACCAACCTGTTTCTACCCGTACTTCTTTAGCCTGTATCGTTCCATTCACAGATAATTGGTACTGAGGGTTTGTAGTTCCAATACCAACATTACCGCTATTAGTGATACTCATTCTTGGTATAGTAAGAGTATAAAAATCTAATCCAAATTGGTTACCTCCTGATGTTCGTTTTGAAGCAATGCCTTCTCCGCTGGTAGAAGGGCCAAAAATAAGCCCGGGGCTAGAATTTATGGTGCCATTATTAAGGTGATTTTGGTCCACATTGATATTTCCACTGACACCTACTACTCCTGCTACATTTAGCCCATTGGAGGGAGAAGAGGAACTGCTTCCAATAGAAACGCCTCCATTGCTATTCACAATAAACTTAGTGGAACCGTTTATTTGTGCCCGGAAGGGACTTGCGGCGGATGCCCCATTGACTACGAGTCTTGATCCCAGGGTTGCCGTACCTGTACCTATCCCTACATTACCGGAAGCATCAATGCGCATTCTCTCTGAGTTGTTTGTATAAAGCCGTAATGGAATGGAGTTGGTAGTACCCAGTTTAGAGGTAGTAGAGGAGGCATTGCTGTTGCCGGCCAGGCTCCAGAAAGGAGATGTGTTTTGCGCATTTGCCGGTTGCAAATTGTTGAATGTAAGGACAGCTACTGCTGCTACTGCAAGCATTAATCTTGTTTTCATACGTGAAGTTTTAATTGTTTAAAAAAGTGTTTAAGCTGCCTACTCTTTTCTGCGGGTTTTCGGCATTGTCCCTTATTAGTTTATGGTCATTTGTACTGAATACGTTGTTATTTAATCATTAAATTAGCACAGCAGGTGATCGTGTTGCTTTGTATCCACCAAGGCATTAGACTGCATGTTTACTCAGGCTTAAAGCCGCCTGTCTGCTGTATTTAGTTCTCTTCTGATAGAGGTTAATCCCAATTCATCCCATCAGGTTATTCCCAATTACTCCATAAGCATGATGATTGTTCAGGTTTGAATGATCATTTATACCCCTATAATAGTAATCCGCTTTGGGAATAAAAAAGGAAACAATAATTGCCAGTTTTTTTAAAAAGTTCTGCTTGCCTGGTAGTGCCTGCACAGCTCAATCTGCAAGTAAAGAGTTGCAGTCCTTAACTTGTCCCATAAAATATAAGCTGACGGCTATTCACCACATAGTAACATAGGGACATAGGAATACACACATAGATATTGAACTGATTGGAAGGACTACATTTACAGTATAGTACTTCTCCTAAAAGCCATTCTGAATATTAACACATAACCAATATCTATAGTATACATTAAAGGACAAGTTAAGGCTGTGAGCCTTGAGCAGGAAGAGCTTCGAACTTGAGTAAAGTGCATACAATATCTACAGGTTACAGACTCTCCACAGGATCCTTGGGGCTACCCAATTGAAAATGGTATGATAATACATTCTTAGCTTTAGCACCCTAACCAAAGTAGCGTGCTGGTGACGCAAATGCCGGGTGGCTCGTATGCTACCTGCACGTATGGAGATTACTTAATTGCATGTAATAATGATATTCCGGAAAGGTGGTTGCGGATGATGGAGAGGGTGTAGAAAGTGATATTTGTTTAGATTTAAAGGCAAATCAATTGGATATGATTTGCCTTTTTGTATAGGTTGCCAAGAGATTAAAGTACTTAGGGAATTAATGCGCTACTGTCATTTTTTTACTAACCAATGTCTTTCCATCCACTATCAGCGCATAGTTGTAAGTGCCGCTGGTGAGGCTGGAAGCATCAACGTTTAGCGATCCATTACCAGCAGTATTTAACTGTACCTGTTTGATAGGCTTACCGTTGTTATCTGAAATCACGATCTGGGCTGATCTGAAGCCTGCCGGCAGATTATAACGGATGCTGGTAGCCCCTGTAAAAGGATTGGGGTAGTTGTCCAGGGAGGCACTGCTGAGTGTTAGATTAGTTGAAGACTGTTGAACAGCAGTGTTTGCACCTTTCAGTTCATTAATTTGCTTTTGCAAATCTTCATTTTGCTTAGAGAGCTCCTGTACAGCACTAACCAGGATAGGAATCAGTTCGGTATAGTTTAATGCTTTAAAGTTTACTTCTTTCTTTTCAGCACCTGATTGAGCTGTTGCTGCTCCGGCTGACATTTTTTCTGTACTGAGCTTAGTTTCTTTTACCAGATTGGGAAGTACCTGTTCTACATCCTGAGCAATAAGTCCATATTGTTTTCCCTGGGGTAGATTCATCCCCTTGAGGTTAGCATCCTGCCGGTACTCATACGTTTTAGGTTTCAATTGGTTAATTATACTCATAGCACTGGTTAAATCTACTATATTCTGTTTGAAATTTCTGTCTGATGGCTGGTAAGTGCCGGTAGTGAAAACATTGCCACTAAAAAAACCCGCATAGGAGGAGGAATTGCTTGTTGAGGCAAAAATGCCATAAGAGTTGACTGAAGAAGTATTTACCCCCCAACAAGCTCCGGAACCTGTAGCCCTTACTATTATAGCATCTCCACTGGTAGAATTGTCTTCAGTGTAGCTTCCGGGACTTACTACATATAACCTTTTAGAAGGAGAAGTAGTGCCAATACCAACATTGCCATTACTTAATATGGTCAGGTAAGCGCCAGAACCGGGCCGTTCAATGTAGAACTGTCCACTGCTTAGCCCCAAACTGTTACCAACTCCGCCCACTCCATATCTCCATAAATATCCTTCCCCGGTCCTTATATCTATAAGTGAAGAACGATCTCCTGAAGACCCGTTGTAAAGATTATTAAACCTCGCCATAGTAGAGACTCCGGTACTACGTGTTATATCCAGGCGGTATGCCGGTGAGGCTGTACCTAAGCCTAAATCTCCACTGGTTGTAATAACCATTCTCTGACCATTGTTGGTGTAGAAGCGCAATGAGTTACCATTAGTAGTACCTAATTTAGAGGTAGAGGAAGTATTGCTGTTGCCAGCCAAACTCCAGTAAGGAGATGAGTTTTGGGCATTTGCGTGTTGCAAATTGCCGAGTGCAAGAACAACTACTGCTGTCATTACCAGCGTAAATGTTTTTTTCATAAATGTGAATTTAAATGTTTATAAAAGTTTTTACGATGTTTGCCTTTTTAAGAGTTTCCGGGCATTTACCTTTTATTTAATTCAAAAAGGTGATAAAGTGTTGAACTATATTGTAATGTTTTCAGACTTCCTGACTGTTACATGGCACTAATCATCAGTTCGCTTTGTGTTATTTAGATCTCTAATCTCCGAGTAATGGGTTCGGAAGTTTTAGATTGACTTAATATGTCTTTGATTGAAGACATAAAATTAACTTGTGAGTAATTATAAAAGAATACTCAAATTGAGTATCTTTATGTGAGCCCATAAACTTTCCACTATGCCCATACAAGCTGTCCCCTACTGTTTCATCTATAATGATATTGATAAAGTACAACACAATTGGAGCAAATTCAGGCCTGCTGAGACCAGTGGTATATCTCACAGGGAAAAGTGGGAATCACTAATTCCTTTTCTTGAACACGTATCTTTTCAAAATTGTGTACAAGTACTAATCTGGAATGTTTCAACTAACCGATATGTTTATGGAGTGGATAAAAGAGAAGTAGCAGGTCACGATATATCGTTATACCTTGCAGATGACGGTATAGCTTTCTCCATGTCTAATTACCATCCTTTCTTTTTTAATGCTATTCGCATCTCACTGCTAAGAGGGTTTAATTACAATCTATTAAATAAGCAGACTATATATAAATCTGTTGTAAATTTTGATTTCTTATATAAAAAGAGTAATGGAACTTACATGCACTGTTTGCAGCAAACTACTTGTATTGAAATTGATAAGAATGAACATCCCGTACTGCTGCTTAGCTACATACATGATATTACTTATTTTAAAAAAGAGCAAACTTCTAATCTTGTCATTACAACTCCGGATGAGATAAAATGGTGGAACTTTAATTTTGATACCAACTGCATGGAGCCTGTACAGCCTTTATCAAAACAGGAAAAATTAATATTGATATACCTGGCTAAAGGAAAGAGTAGCAAGGAGATTGCTAAAGAGTTATTTATCAGTCCACATACTATTGACACGCATCGCAGGCATTTATTACATAAAACTAACTGCTTAGATACTACAGGCATGATTACGTATGCAAGGCTGGTGGGGTTGCTGTAATAGCTTAATGATCAATTCACTCTGTTTAGTGTTCTTCCCTCCAAAAACGCCCCGATATTCCTCACCGTAACATCCATAATTCTCATCCTCGCCTCCTTAGTGATCCATGCAATATGCGGAGTGATAATACAATTCCTTGCTTTTAATAACGGATTGTTTGACGGTGGTGGTTCAGAAGATAATACATCCAGCCCCGCTCCTGCAATCACGCCATTATTCAAAGCATCGGCAAGGTCTTGTTCGTTGATTAACTGCCCCCTTGAGGTATTAACGAGAAAAGCAGAGGGCTTCATTAATTGCAGTAAAGATTTATTAACGAACTGGTCATTATCCGGCTTTAACGGACAGTGCAGGGAAACAATATCGCTCTCTGCAAATAATGTTTGCATGTCTGCATATTGAGCATTACCTGTATCTTTTTTAGAAGGATTATTATAGATCACCTTCATCCCGAAAGCTGCTGCAATATGTGCTACCTGCCCGCCTATATTGCCTAAGCCTATGATGCCTAAGGTTTTGCCTGCAAGCTCTATCAATGGAGTTTTGGTATAAGAGAAGTCTTTGCTCCTTTCCCATTCGCCTTGCGCAACAGAGTGGGCGTGGATGCCGGTGTGATTGGTTAACTCTAATATCAAAGCAAAGGTTTGCTGCGCTACAGAGGCAGTGCCATAAGCCGGTACATTGCAAACAGCAATGCCTTGCTCTTTTGCTGCTGTTATATCAATAATGTTGTAGCCGGTAGCTGTTACACTGATCAGTTTTAATTCCGGGAGATTATTGATAGCATTTCTGTCAAACGGTACTTTATTAGTCAAGACAATGTTTGCTTCTTTACATCTTTCTACTACATCAGTAACAGGTGTTCTATCGTGTATGGTTAGTGTTCCATATTGCTCTATGGCATTCCAGCTCAGGTCTCCGGGGTTTAAGGTATAGCCATCGATTACTACAATGTTCATGTATTAGTTTTGATAAAAGTACAAGTAGTTTTTAGATCGATTGGCTATTAAGTTGACAGATGACGGATGGTAGATAACAGCGTGTGTGTGAGCGCCTGAAATAGGTTGACCTTTTTGGGTTAAGAAAAAACGAGTTTAAGTTGGTTAGGGCCCATATGTGGCTTATCTTTTTGTACTGTACGGCTTTAGCACGGCTTCCCATGGACTATCCATGGCTTTACTATGGCTTTAGTAGGGAGGAGGTATGGAGCAAGCAGGTCTTTACTACAAGGATACATACAGGCTTTCAGCTACCATTTACCTGCTCCCCTCACTGACATTCTTTAGAGCAGTAAAATAACTTTAATAATCATCACCTAAAAAGCCAGCACTATTCCTTCTTTCAGGGCCTTATCATACTTCCGCTTATCAAACCTGTACAAAAACGGAGAGCGGTGTGCGCCAATACTTCTTTGCTCATCCAGCTTTTTAATAATATCCAGAGATAATAGTTTTTTAGGGAAGTTCCTGCGATCCAGTTCTTTACCCAGGATAGTTTCATACAGGTTATGTATTTCAGGTAATGTAAACTTTTTAGGCAGAAGATTATAGCCAATCGGCTGCAAATAAATCTGCATCTGCAATGCTTTCAGCGCCTCATCAACTATAAGATTATGGTCAAATACAAGCTTAGGAATAGCATTGATATCGTGCCAGGTACATTCATCTGAAAGCAAATCCGGCTTAGGAGTTACCTGCGAGTATTCCGTTACTGAATAGTAACCTATGGAAACAGTCCTTTTTAATAACCAATGATCTTTTGGAACAGGTGCATTCAATATACTTTCAAGATGGGCAATATCGGCTGCAGCCCTTTCAGAGCGCTTAGGATCTCCAAATGTGCGGAACTGTTGAAGGAATAATTCAGACAAGCCTGTACGTTCCGTTAATATTCTTGCAGCGGCTTCTTCCAGTGTTTCATCCAGTTTTATAAAACCACCGGGCAAAGTCCACTTATTGGAGTTCTTCCACTTCAGCAACAGTACCTTCAACTGCCGCTCATGATAGCCGAAAATTACACAGTCTATAGATAAATGATGAAGGAATTGCTTATTACCATTACGAATAAAACCCTGGATTTCTTTCTGTATCATGCGCTAAAAATAAAGGTTAAGTACTAAACCGAACATGTGAAAATAAAATAAATTTATGTTATTGCGTAATATCCACGTATTAATATTATATTTTCGTAACCACAATAATGTATAAAACATTTTGCATGCCTGTTAAAAAGCTCTTCTTCTCAGCGGTTACTATCGTTGCTGTAGCTTCAGCCATCACTGCATTCAAAACTCCCGTTACCAAGTCAAGTCAAAAGAATGAAATCAAACAGCAGACCTCTTTCCGTGATCTCAATAAAAACGGGAAGAGGGATGTTTATGAAGACCCCAGCCAACCTATTGAAGCAAGGATTAATGACCTGCTGAAGAAAATGACCATTGAAGAAAAGGCAGGCATGATGTTTATTAATGGCGCCCGTGTAAATGAAGACGGCAGCATTCAGGACAAGCCCGGCAGCGGTCCTTTTTCCTTTGCCCCCAATGCCTTAACACTGGTAAAGGAAGACCACATGAACCACTTTAACCTGTGGGCTGTGCCTTCTGTTGCAGCATTAGCAAAATGGTATAATGCCATGCAGCATTATGTGCAGGATTCTACCCGCTTAGGCATCCCTATTACCATTGCTTCCGACCCGCGCAATCATTTCAGCAATAACATATTTGCCATGAGTGCAGCCACTTTTTCGCAATGGTGCGAACCATTAGGATTGGCTGCCATTGGAGATGAAAAGCTCACCCGCCAGTTTGCAGATATATCCAGACAGGAATATATAGCAGTTGGTATTCGCGAAGCATTGCACCCGCAGATTGATTTAGCTACCGAGCCACGCTGGCCACGCATCAGCGGCACTTTTGGGGAAGATGCCCAACTGACCTCACGCATGGTAAAGGCTTATATCCAGGGCTACCAGGGTGATCAACTTGGAGCAACAAGTGTTGCCACCGTGACCAAACATTTCCCTGGCGGCGGACCACAGTTCGAGGGACTTGACCCGCACTTCCCTTTTCAAAAAGGGCAGGTTTACCCTGGTAATAACTTTAATTATCATCTCATTCCTTTTGAAGCTGCCATTGCCGCACACACTGCTGCTATAATGCCTTATTACGGCGTGCCGATGGATAGCGCGCATGAGCATGTTGGCTTCTCTTACAATAAAGCTATCATTACTGGGTTGCTGCGTAATAAATATCATTATGATGGTGTAGTATGCACAGACTGGGGCCTGGTTACTGATACACACATGGGCAATGTAGTATGGCCTGCCCGCGCCTGGGGTGTAGAGAAACTGACTGAAAAAGAGCGCGTACAAAGGATTGTTGAAAGCGGCGTAGACCAGTTTGGTGGTGAGAATGTGCCCAACCTGGTTGTACAATTAGTAAAAGAAGGCACTATAAGCGAAGCCCGTATAGATTCTTCTGTAAGAAGATTATTACGCCAGAAGTTTGAGTTAGGCTTGTTTGACAATCCTTTTGTAGATGAGGCAAAAGCAACACAGATAGTTGGCAACCCGGAATTTGCAAAAGCCGGCGAAGCATCGCAAAGAAGAGCCATTACATTACTGAAAAATGATAATAAAGCATTGCCGCTAACACAGGGCACTCTGAAAATCTATGTAAAGAACGTTGATCCAACAGTAGCTGCGCAATATGGAACAGTCGTAAATACACCACAGGAAGCAGACATCGCCATACTGCGCCTAAACACTCCATGGATACCTGTAGAAACAGATATCCCTATGGCAAAAGGTTTCCATCATGGCGACTTAGATTTTAAAGGCACACAGAAAGACTCCATCCTGCAATTACTCAATACTGTTCCAACTATTGTAGATATATATTTAGACCGCCCTGCTGTGATACCGGAAATCAGTGCGAAAGCAAAGGGGTTATTAGCAGATTTCGGCGCCAGCGATGCGGCTGTATTAGATGTGGTTTTTGGTAAATATAAACCCGGCGGTCACTTACCAATAGAACTGCCATCTTCTATGGAAGCTGTACGCAATCAAAAAGAAGATGTGCCTTATGATAGTAAAGATCCATTGTACAAGTTTGGGTTTGGATTAAGCTATTAAGATACAAAGTACAAGGAACAAGGAACAAGGTACAAGCTGTAAGCTTATACAACAAATGGTAAGCTTTTTAATAAGACATACACCATCATGAATAGAAAGCTCTGTTATTGTTTGCTGCTTGCAGTTGCAACAGGCAGCTTTGCTTCACACATTTATGCACAACCAAAACTTAATAAAAGCAATATAAAGGAAGTAATAAGCCAGCAGCCCATCGGGTAGACAAGCCCTGTCACCGGTAGATAGCATAATGCTCCTCTCATACTTTAGATTCAACTAAAGCAGTACTTTGTTGTCTTTTCTTATTCAAGTATTTCCTTACCGGTACATCATAAATTACCATTGCTAAATAGGCAATACCGATCAAAAAAAGAACCCCGGCAATAATAATAATAGCCAATTGACCTGTTGCCGGTTTATGGCTTGTATAATAATGACCAAAGAGCCATATGGCGGCATAATGGGTCATATACAGTGGATAGGATATATCTCCGGAAAACTTGCAAAGCTTCTTCATCCCGGGGGTAAGTATAGAACCGGCTCCCAGAGATACCAGCAAAGGAAAATAAAACAGGACAATCAATGGTTCAACCAGCCAGTTCCATCCGGACCCGGGCATGAGGAAGACTGCAAACAACAACATAGCTAATACAGGAAAACCAAGCTTGTTTTTGATGATCCAATTGGACCGGTAAAGCAATAGCCCTGCAGAAAAGGAGTAAGCAACACGGGCGCCACCGTCCCAAAAGTTATCTCCTGCCCAGCCGCCCAGCAGGTTCCCTGCACGATAACCGACAAAGCAGAGTACTGCCGCCGCTAATATGGTTAATACTGTCAGATAGCGACGGCTTAACCTGTAAAGTATAAAAGCATAAATGATGTTGGCAACATACTCCCAAAATAATGACCAGGAGGGAGCATTGAGACCGAATAAATTAAAGGCACGATCTTCCATTACAGGAAAGGGAATAAGAAGAATGGAGCAGAGAAACAGCAGGATAACTTTGCCTATACTGTATGTTGCTGCAGGCGCTAAAAAAGGATCAAGCAGAAAGCCTAACAAGCCAAGCACTGAGCCAAGGATGACCAACGGGTGCAGCCTTATAAGTCCTCGACTTAAAAAACTCCTTAATCCCCATTTTCCCAATGCGGTTGTCATAAGCGTACCCGATAACAAACCCGGATAAACAGAAGAAAAAATCAACAGCCAGGAAGCCATGCCCAATGAAGTTTTGGCTGTAGTCGGAGAAAACCCATTCCATAAAATGAAAAACCACGATAGCCAGTGCTGCAATGCCTCTTAATCCATCCAGAATTTCAAAGTGCTGTTTAGTCTTTAGAATGTCCGTACTTTGGATTCCTTTGTTCATGTTGCGAAAATAGGTGTGAAAGAACAATGATCTGTTAGTTGGGCAGATGTTCCTGCCACTTGGTAAATATCAGGGAGCACCTGTCATTGAATGTACAGGTCACATACTTGCGGGAGGCATGATGGAAGCGGTGCTATTGGTTGGCGGAACTCTGTAATTGTTTATGCTTAGTAGTGGTGAGAGGACTTCCTGATGGCAGGGATGCACTTTGCTCAACCACCGCAATGTCCCATGGCTATCGCACAATAGGCTATTGATGGAGACATTGCGGCAAAGGTGGCGCAGATGAGCTAAGCTATCGCTTTTATGAACGGCTGAAGTGATAACACCACAACAGCTTAACGAGCATCAATCCTTATTAACCATCCCCACCCCCGAAGGCAGCTTTTGCGGCGTAGTAGTAGGACCATGAACAATTATCTTTCCTCCTTTCGCCTCCATACGGTCAATAAATACCACCCTTTCGTCCCCGGTTTTGGTGGTTCTTGCATGATACACGCAGAACATTTCTTTGCCATCCGGTGAGTATGTTATGCTGTTGTGTCCTGTGCCGGTTACTATACCGCCTTTGTCCGTATTTTTCTGCAGTACCGGGTTATTGTCCGCCTTCTTAAACGGACCTAATGGAGAATTGGCTGTGGCATAACCAACGGCATAATACTGTCCACCGAAAATAGTTGGCTGAATACATAATGTAATAGATGCCGTCTTTTTTAAATGTAACGGAGCCTTCCGTCCAGCGGCGGTTCACTTCATGAGATGTTACAGACCGGCTTTCCCATTCAGCCTGTTTGTCGCTTAGCTTAACAGGTGGGCGCAGCAGTAAAACCGGTTCGCCGATGACGCCGGAAAAATCCGGCTTGAGTTCTACGCCATACACCCAGCTTTCTTCAATCTCTTTATACCAGCCTTTCTTCTGTGCCCAATCGGCTACTTCGCTTTCCACCGGGTGTTTGTAAGCTACACGGGAGTAATATAAATAGGCTTTGCCATTGGTATCGAAAAACACATCGGCATCAATTTCCGGATAGCCAGGGTCAAAAACGGGCTTATTAGCTAAATCAATAAAGGGCCCGGTAGGCTTGTCGGCAACTGCCACCCCAATGCGGAAGTTCTCTGCTTCATGGTTAGGGTTTTCCTTCCATTGGGCACTGTAAAACATGTAAAACTTGCCCTTTACTTCATATACTTCAGGTGCCCAATACGCACCGCCCCAATTGGCAGCAGTATCGCTCCAGCCGTTTTTGTTATTGTAATAATATACCTGCCCTTCAGGCTTCCAGTTCACCAGGTCTTTTGATGAATAAGCGGCAAACCCTTTATCCGCTCCGCCACCAGTGCCGTACATATAATACATCCCTCCGGTGTGCAACACATATGGGTCACCTAATTGTACGTTCAAGGGGTTTGTAAAAGTGGTTTTGGTCTTAGCAGCGCTCTGTGTTGTTTGGGCTATTACAGCGTGCAAAGACAATATGGTGAAGAAGAATAACAGAAGGAAGATATGTCTCATTTGTAATAACTTCGTTTGTTAAAAACAAATGTAGGTTAAAAGGTAAAAGAGGCAGTTTTCCAAGGACAAGATATGGAGCAGATAGGGAGTAGATTCGGTATAAGATCAGTATAACTTCAGTGTAAGTTCAGTATAAGTTAAGTATAACTCAGGTATAGCCCTATGTGTTCCGCAGACCAATAATGAAAATTATAGGACAAGTTAAGGCCTAGAGCTATGAGTTATGAGCGGTGAGAAGAGCGCATACCGTAACACCTAATTGATGATGGTATAATATTTAAAGATTAAAAAGACAACCGAGTGTTATGGAATTCAATGTTTAGCAAAGTCTGATAACTTATCAATCTACATCTAAGACAACCCAATGCAGGAAACCTACATACAAGACAAAACTTTTGACAAGATCGACTTCACTCAACACCCATTAGCAAAAGGCGAATACGAAGCCTGTATTTTCAACAACTGCAACTTTTCCAATAATGACCTTTCCGGATTTAACTTCATAGATTGTGAGTTCAACAGTTGTAATCTGAGTCTGGCAAAACTAACTCAAACCATATTCCGGGACATACATTTTAAAGATTGCAAAATGTTAGGGCTTGCTTTTGACACTTGCAACGGATTCGGACTCTCCTTCTCATTTAATAATTGCCAACTCAATCATTCTTCGTTTTACAAGACAAAGATCAAAAAGACCGCTTTCAGGAATTCTCAATTGCAGGAAGTTGATTTTACAGAGTGCGACCTTACAAATGCGGTGTTTGACAATTGCGATTTGATGAAATCTGTTTTTGATAATACGATACTCGAAAAAGCAGACTTTAGAACCTCTTACAACTATTCCATAGATCCTGAAATTAACAGGGTTAAAAAGGCGAGGTTTTCCATTCCTGGAGTTACCGGACTTTTGGACAAACACGATATTATCATTGAGAAATAACATAAAATGGCATAACGCCCTTCCTTCTCGCTGCCAAAGCCATACTAAAGTCATAGTAAAGCCATGGTAAAGCCATGGATAGTTCATGGTAAAGCGGTGCTTAAACTGGACTAAATTTCCAACTCTGCTCAAGTAAGACTACGCTGTTCAAAGTGTAAGGCCAAGTAAATAATCATCAAACACCTGTCAGTTAGCAAGTAGTCACCATTAGGACGGTGCTGAGCGGATTTCCTCTTGTTTTTGTTTCACCTTATTTAACTTAACAAACAATGACACTTTAAACTACTCTTTAATTTGCGAACTCGTGAACTCCACTAACTTTAAATATTGTACTTTAAAACCATTTCCTCAATTCATCCCCTGAAAACTACAATACATCCATTTATTTTTCCACCTGCAACTACATCGCATATTTATGCGGTTTACAGCTACACAGGACAAGTATAGCTTCGTAGCTCTTCAAACCATTACAATCATAATTTATAAAAAAGCCCTAAATCACCACTTCTATGAAACAAATGAACGCTACAAGACCACAAACAGGTAATATCTTTTTATTGCTATTTACATTAATTTTATTCACACAACAGGCATCGGCGCAAACGGTGCTTGCAGGTTTAACATCGAACGGCGGCCCCAATGGCAAGGGCACTTTATTTAACATCAATACTAATGGCAGTGGATTCACCATCCTGCAAGGCTTTAACGATTGGGGGCAATTACCAAACGGCAGTTTACTGAAAGGAGATGACGGCAATTTTTATGGAATGACTAGCTATGGGGGCACCTATAACTATGGTTCTATTTTCAAAATAAGCGCTACCGGAGCAGTTACTGTTTTAAGAGAACTGAACTATACTACCGACGGCGGCTATCCCGATGGTGAACTGATAAGAGGAACTGACGGGCAGTACTACGGTATGACGTTGAACGGCGGACTTAATGGCTATGGTACCATTTTCAAAATATCCTCCTCAGGCACTTTTACCATCGTCAGGAATCTCAGCTTCGCAGACGGAGCCAGCCCTCACGGACATCTAACATTAGCCAGCGATGGTAACTACTATGGCATTACTTATGGCGGCGGAGCCAATGGCTATGGTGCTATCTTTAAACTGGCACCTGGTGGTGCCTATACTGTACTGCATTCAATGAATAATATTACAGATGGGGCCAACAGCTACAGCAGTCTAACGGAGGGTAAGGATGGCAATCTATATGGTGTAACCTATACTGACGCTACCAATTTTTCCGGTACCATATTTAAAGTAACCAAAACCGGTGCACTTACTGTATTAAGATTCTTAAAGGCTGCCGACGGTATTAACCCTAAAAGTAATTTGATACAGGCTACCGATGGAAACTTCTATGGCACTTGCTATAAAGGTGGAACCAATAGCGTTGGTACTATCTTTAAAATAACAACTGCTGGCTCATTTACCGTTGTAAGAAATCTTACTTACTCAGCAGATGGAGGTTATCCCTATGGTTCATTATTTCAAAATACAGATGGCTTTTTATATGGAATGATGGCCTCCGGAGGTGCTAATGGCGCCGGCACTATCTATAAGTTAAGTACGTCCGGCAGTTATACTGTTCTTCACTCATTACAAGCTACTACAGAAGGCAGTACTCCAAACGGAGAATTAGTAAAAGGTAATGATGGTAACCTGTATGCATTAGCCAGTACCGGAGGTACTTATAATATGGGTACTGCTTTTAAGGTTACCACTGCCGGTGCCGTTACACGGCTTGCTATCTTTAATGGCGCAGCCACAGGCAACGCACCCCAGGGATCGCTTGCAAAAGGTAAAGACAGTGCTTACTACTTCACTACCAGTAGTGGTGGCGCCAATAGCGCCGGTACTATTGTAAAAATGTGTGGTGGTACCAGTTCTGTATTGTTTTCATTCAACAAATCTGTTACCGGCGGTACGCCTGTGGGTAGCCTGTTGCTGGCAAATGATGGTAACCTGTATGGCACTGCATCGGTAGGAGGAAGCAACAACAGTGGTGTTATCTTCAAAATAACACCCGGTGGTACATATACTGTTTTGCGCCACCTCAATAGCAGAGCGGATGGTGCCGCTCCGCTTGGCGGACTGATACAGGCAAGTGACGGATTTTTATATGGCATGAACAGTGGAGGTGGTGCTAATAGTGGTGGTACTATTTTTAAAATAAGCTTGAACGGCGCTTACACAGTATTAAGGCACTTAACCTATGCTACTGATGGCGGCGCTCCGCAAGGTAACCTGGTACAGGCAAGTGATGGCAACCTGTATGGTATTGCTACCGGTGGCGGTAAAATATTCCGGATTACCTTATCCGGAACGTTTACAGTGATACATACCCTTGGCAGCAATGAAGGATCATATCCTATGGGAAGCCTGATACAAGCAAAAGACGGTAACCTGTATGGTACCTGTAACGATGGTGGTACATACAGCTCCGGTACTATCTTCCAGGTTACCTTAGGAGGTACCTACAAAGTAATAAGACACCTGAATGCTACACCGGATGGCAGAATGCCAAAAGGCAGTTTATTGCTGGGCCCTGATGGCGCTATGTATGGTTTGACCAGCATTGGCGGCACCTACAATACCGGTACAATTTTTAAAATCACTACCAGCGGTAGCTATACAGTATTGCGCCACTTAAATATGGCTACTGATGGCGGCAACCCTTACGGCAGCCTCATCTTTGCCCCGGTTAACAGTTATACTGCAACTACGCAATCCGTTACTACTAACCAGGGACAGGCAGTGGCTATTACACTGAGTGGCTCAGGCGGCACCTCACTTACCTACTCCATTTCTTCACAACCTAAGAATGGAACCTTGAGCGGAACTGGTGCTAATAGAACTTATACACCCAATGCCGGCTACTCCGGTAAAGACTCTTTCTACTTTAATGTGGGTACAGGTTGCGTGGTGTCTGCACCAACTAAAGTAAGCATCACTGTTAAGGCAGTTAATCATGCACCGGTACTGGATTCTATTCCTAATAAAACTGTTGTTGTAAATAATACATTACAGTTTACAGCTACTGCTACTGATGTAGATGCCGGGCAAACAAAAACCTTCTCGCTTACCAGCGCCCCTGCAGGTGCAACAATCAATGCCACTACCGGTGCATTTAGCTGGAGGCCAACTGCAACAGGCACTTACACAGCCACAATAAGAGTTACAGATAATGGCTCACCGGCAATGAATGACCAGCAAGCCTTTACTATCAAGGTAAATGCGTCTGCTACCGGCTTAACTGCTACCACTATTTCCAATAGGCAGCAATGAAGGCAGGAGATAATAAGGTATTTAGTGCCAGCTTATATCCAAACCCGGTACACAATACCTGCAACCTGCAATTGACCGCTGGTGCAGAAACTATTAAGGTTATAGTTGCCGATGCAAGAGGAGGTGTTGTACTGAATAAACAGTTGTCCTTAAAGGGTGCATCATCAACATCGATAGATGTTGCGACACTAGCACCAGGCATGTATTTCTTAACAGTCCAAACAGCGGATAACAGCCAGACTATAAAGTTTATAAAACAATAAATCCCAAAAGGAGTATCCAAAGACAGAAGCCTGTTGCTATTAAGCAACAGGCTTCTGTCTTTCCTGTTTTTGATTAATTTACAGAAACACCCTAATTATTAGAGCTGTTGCAAAGAGACTATAAGTGGCTTATGCTAAGTACATCGTCCCCTAAATAAATGTACAATAAGCATCTACTATCAAATAAATCAAGCTTTGCTAATAGAAGCTAACCAAAAGAGTATTCTCCCCACTGGAAAACATAAATCCTCTAACCTGCAATGAGCTACGTATCTCCCTTTCCTTTTCCGCTAAGTAAGACTACGCTGTTCAAAGTTTAAGGCCAAAGGCAACCAGCCTATTCATCAAGTATCTATCAATAACAAGCAGCACCATTGTTAGCCCAACAGTACACTCAGTAATAAAGCTGCCCCTTAGGCAATGGGGCGGCGCTGGCCAGCACGAATGCGCGGAGCGTTCATGCCGTGCTTGAACTTTTTTGTTTCTTTTTTCTTTCAAGAGAAAAAAGAAAGACAACCACTTGCTGTCAGCAAGCACGCCTACAACACCTAAGGTCTATACAGCATTTAAAACAGGTTACACTATCCTTAAAGGTATGCAGGTAACACCGTACTAATAGTTTAGAATTAAAAGCCATATACAATCCTCTATTCATCATCATTTCTGCTTACAACAACTCTATTATATCCACACGCTCTTTTTAGATAATTACTATCAAACCCGTCTGTAAACATGCCTACTTACCTTTAAAATTCTCCATTCCCAATACCGCACAGCATGAGCTATACCTAAGTTATACCTAACTTATACTTAACTTATACTTAAGTTATACCTAACTTATACCGAATCTCCTCCCCATCTCCTTCATATCTACTCCTCATCAACTCCCATGCAACTCGCTACATACTCCCTATCTCTGGTCTTGAATCTTGTATCTTGCCCCTTGTATCTTGTCATCTTGTATCTTCAACTTGTATCTTGTCCCTTGAATCTTTTAATCCTTATTTTCCCTTACGGAAATCAAACAGGTAGCGGATATTTAGCTGCAATTGCGAAGCACCCTTGCTGTTAGTATTCTTAAGCCATGCTTTACCATTCTGGCTGTAACCAACACCAAACTGCCACTGTTTTACTGTGTACCAGGCATTAAAAAAGAAGAAACCGGTGTTTTGTGTGGATTGTTTAAACACGCTATCTGTACTTTTTAATGTTACATTATTATTAGCAGTTATTAATACCGGGAATGTATCCCTTTGTATAGTTTGATGTATGCTGCTTTTTAAAGAAGTAAGATGCTGCACTCCCACTCCTGCCTCCAGTAGTATCTTATCCGATAGCTGGTAACCAACATTAACTGCAGCTTTGTAAGAAGTTATTTTTTGTGCATAATATTCGCTTGTGGTAATAGTCCTGTGACCAAATAATGTATCTGTTGAAAAAGTGGTATCTATGTGTGTATAAATGTTTTCCTGGCTGGTACTGTTGGTAACAAATGGAAATACAGTTACCCCCACGCCAATGCGATTAAAGGAATACTGCGCATGCACCGCAGGTACATAGTTAATATCTACCTTCTTACTGCCGTTTAGGTTTAGCTGCAAAGGCGATAATTGTAAACCTACAGTAAATCCTGAGCTATTGGAAGCATCATTGTTTCCTGGTTTACTGCCACTACCCCTTCTGCTATTATTTTTCTGCACTGCATTCTTTGCTGCTGTTTGACCTTGTGTTGTACTGATCTGAGTAGTATCTACTTTTTTGCCGCTGGATTGTTTAGTAATATCTGTATTACCATTCACCCCGTTCTTAATTAGAGAGGGACTTTGAGCAGCAGTATCAATACCAACGGATAGGGTATCATTTGTCTTATTGTTTTTAGCAGTTGTTTGCTTATTATTGCTATTTTGATTATCAGTAACACTACTGATCACTGGCTTTCTTTCTTTTGTATATGACGGTTGCTCTTGTTTGCCGTTATCTATAGTTACTAAATATTGCCCGGGTGCCTTATTATTCTTTCCTCTGTTAATCCTGCTATTTTTAGCAGAAGTTGCATTATGGCGATTAACTACAAGATCACTATTGCTTAATTGTTTTGGGTTGTATGCTGCTGGTGTTATATGCTGAGATGCTTGTTTATCGGGATTATTCTGATTGCTTGTATTATTATTCAATGTACTCTTCTTATTGGACTGTTGTATTGTGATATTTGCTGAAGTACTGCCATTAGTAATTTGAGATGTTGATGTATCATTATTAGTTGCATTAGCATCAGTGCTTGTGCCTGATTTGTGTCCATCATTCAATGTCCCTCCTGCTACATCCGGCTGCTGATTACCACCTATGCTATTGCCTTCTTTTCTGAGGAATATAGCTGCTGAATCTTTTGCTGCATCAGGCTTATTTACAGGCTGCACTTGCTCTGTCTGGTGAGTAACAATATCCTTTTTCCCGTTACTGAAGTTCTTCACCAGGAAATAACCTGTTATACCTGTAATAACGACACCTGTAGTAATGAGCCAGGTATGCCAGGAGGTAAAAGGATTAGTTTTACCTCCACTTACAGGCAGTTGCTTATCCAGCATAGACTGCATGTTTTCCCAGTCGGTATTGGTGGGTTGCAAGCCTGCTTCGTCCAGCAATTGTTTAATGGTTTTATGTGGTTTCTTTTCTTCCATTTATACAGTAAAACCGGCTTCTGCCATTACTTTTTTTATTCTTTGTTTTGCATCGTTCAGGTACCATCGTGAGTTGCCTGCTGAGATGTTGAGCATCTTTCCTATTTCTTCATGAGTATATCCTTCCACAACAAAAAGATTAAAGATAACAGATTGTCTTTGCGGTATGAGACTCAGGATGTGCAACAAGTCGGCAATTGTTATTTCTGCATCATATACCAGCTCTGCGGCTACTGTGTCCTCTGTCAGCGGCAGATGATGGTTCTCAAAGAGCTTTAGCTTTAGTTTATCCAAACAAGTGTTCACTGCTATAGCTCTAAGCCATGTAAGCAGGGAAGCTTTACTGCTGTCAAACGTGTTCATCTTAGTAAATGCTTTTAAGAACACGTCGTTTGTTACTTCCCTCGCAAGCCCCTCATCCTTCAGGTAACGCAAGCAAATGCCGGATACAAAAGCAAAGTGCTTTTGATACAGTGCAAACTGCGCTTTCCTGTCATTCGCTACACAGGCTTGTATTAATAAGGCTTCGTCCAATCAAATAAAATCTCGTGTAAAAAATAGTGCATAGGTGATAATTAAAAAAGGTCTTACTGTATAAAGACCTTTCTTGATGGAATGAATGGTTTTAATAAGCTTTAAATTGTATATATCCCCTGCTGATGAGTGTATAAGTACCATTAGCATTGTGCCTGTAAGCATTTGCAACCAGTACATAATTTCCTCTCTTTGAGATCTTAATCTCTGCAACCTTATTATGCACGGTTAATACATATCCACTGCTATGGTTACCTGTACTATCAGTACCCGGATAATTTACTAAGGTATCGCTACCGGGATAGTGTACCAATGTATCCCCACCTGGATAGCCAGGAATAGTGTCCGGATAATTAACCAGCGTATCACCGCCAGGATAATTTGGAATGGTATCCGGCGGGGGATAGTTAGGGATGGTATCGCCGGGATAATGCGGAATTGTATCCCCGCCTGGATAATGTGGTACAGTATCAGGATAAGTTACTACCGTATCACCGGGATTTTCAACTGTAGTATCACCTCCGGGATAGTGGTAATTGCTGTCGGGGTAATAAGGTATGCTGTCCTGCATATACCACCGTATGCTGTCTGCATTGGAAATATTATAACTCGCAGCTATTGCCTCATTTGCCGTAAAGCGCGTACCCGACACACTCATGCCCGTGCTCATACCGGCAACATTTATTACAGATGGTAGAGCGGCAGTTTGCACACTGGCCTCTTTTGTGCAGCATACTATTAAGAGCGGTAGTGCCAGCGCGGGGAAAATCAGTTTCTTCATACTTTTTGTTTTAGGATTGCCTTCTGCTTTACTATACGGCGGTACTTTTTAGAATGTTAGAAGGTTGGGAAAATATTTTAGAAGAAACAACAGACAGATGCTTAATTAATAAAAACAGGCACACTTCTGCTCTAGATAAATGAGATAACCGGGAGTTGTAATAATTTTGCACTATAAATAAAGGCTATGTTATTAACACCGGACAATAAACTGAAGAAGCTCATTATTATAGGAGACCGGGTTTTGATAAAACCACAACATACAGATGAAAGGACATCTACCGGCTTATTCCTGCCGCCCGGCGTACAGGAAAAAGAACGGGTGCAGCAGGGATATATCATCAAAACAGGCCCCGGCTATGCTATTCCCTTACCTGTAGAGAATGAACTCTGGAAATCGGAAGAAGAGCAGGTAAAATACTTACCACTGCAAGCCAAAGAAGGAGATAAAGCTATCTTCCTTATGAACGGCGCTACCGAAATAATGTACGAGGGTGAACGATATTACATTGTACCCCAAAGTGCCATACTGATGCTGGAAAGAGAGGAGGATTTATAGATTAGGATACTATTTTATTAGCTATAAACAAGTACCCATTTCTGATACGAGAGAAACACCTGCAGGTGTTTCTCTTTTTTATGCCAGTAATATTAACTAATCAAGTTGTTGATGCACGGCACACTTTGATGAAAACACATAGGTAGATAGGATTCACATAGGAGCACATAGAATAGAGCAAATAATCATTCTTTATCATCCTTGCTAAAGCAATAACTTGCAGGCGCTGCATCTACCTTCCCAATTCAGCTAATAAATCTTCACAAACTCCCACCCGATAGCTACATCCCTTATATACTGCTTTCTAAACTCCACCTCACAGAAGCGTTTGTGAAATGCAATAGAGTCATCCGGTTGCAGGAAGCTTGTTTCTATTTCAAAGCGATGTTTGATACTTACAGGTACACGGATAACGTCATGGTCAAACTCCGATGTATATGGCAGCATTTCCCGTGCTGCTGCAATGATTTGTGCGGTTGTCATATGGATGCATTCAAGGTAAAGTACCGCTATTCTTATGCTAAGATATTCCTTAACTAACATTTATTATTGCCTTACAATTATTCATCAACAGGCTAAAGCTACTACTGCAATATATGAAGGAAGTTGCGCTACAATCAAGCCAATGCAATAGGTAGCTGAATGGTAAATATCGCCCCTTCTCCCTCTTTACTCTCCAACTTTATATCCCCGCCATGTGCTTTAATGATATCATAACTTAAGCTTAATCCTAATCCTGTACCTTGCCCCGTGGGTTTGGTAGTGAAGAAGGGCTGGAAGATTTTATCTGCAATGTTCTGCGGAACACCGTTGCCATTATCTTTTACAACTATCTCTACTTTGCCGTTCTGCTTTTTTGTGCAAACAGCAACAGTTGGCTCGTATGCATTAACTCCCTTTAGGGATGGGGCTTCTTTTTTCTTATCACTCACCGCATAAAAAGCATTACTGATGAGGTTAAGCACTACCCTGCTCACATCCTGCGAAATAATGTTCATTTCACCAACATGCTCATCAAACTTCGTATTAACGGTTACGTTAAAGGCTTTGTCCTTTGCTCTTAATCCATGATAACTTAGGCGCAAGCTTTCGTCCACCAAAGCATTTATATCTGTCAACTCCTTTTTACCAGTATTAGCTCTTGAATGCTGCAACATACCTTTCACTATGCTTTCTGCACGCTTGCCATGATGCATTATTTTTTGCTCGTTTTCCTTTATATCATTAGCTAGTAATAATGCTTCTTCTTTGTTATCTGTATTTAAATCCTGCTCCAATTCTTCCAGCAGTTCTTTGTTTAGTTCAGAGAAGTTATTAACGAAGTTCAACGGGTTTTGTATTTCATGGGCAATACCAGCAGTAAGTTCTCCGAGAGAAGCCATTTTTTCGGAATGAATAAGCTGGGATTGTGTGGCTTTTAAATCAGTCAATGCCTTTTCCACATGCGTTTTCTGGATTTCTATTTGCCTTTTTTGAATAGATAAGAGCCGGTTTAACTTTATTCTTTGATTAATATTCAACAGCAAAATAATAGTAACCAGCAACAGTACCCCCAAGGCTGAAAGTGCTACATTCCTGGCAAACTTTTCATTTTCCAGATTTATTCCCTGTTGTTTGTTTTCCTGCATCAGCATGGCTATCTTCCCGGATTGCCTTTGCAATTCCATTGCGTATTCAAGAGTGGCTGTATTAAAGTTTAGCTTTCGTTCGTTCACTGTATTATACAATTCATTGAGTGAACTTTGAGATAAGAAGGCATTTTTATAATCACCCAAACTCTTGTACGCTACTGACAAACCCTCATAGATATCTCTTAATTCAGGTGTTGATTGAATAGACTTTCCTATATCGAGTGCTTTATTAAGCAGTATGACAGCTTCCCTCATCTTGCCAAGAGCTATCAGTAGCTGTCCTTTGCCAATTAATGATTGCAATTCATCAAGCGGAGAATCAATTTGCCGGGCTATTGTGTATGCCTTATCAAAATAAATGCTGGCTGAATCATATGCCAGCTTTTGCTTGTACAATTTACCTAAATCGTTATAAGCATAAGCTGTATTTGAAGAAATACCCAGAATTTGTATGGCTTTGTTGTAGTAATCGTATGCTTTATTAAAATCGTTTTTTGCAGCATATACTTCGCCAACATCTATGTAAAAGATTCCTAAAGCTTCAGTATCTTTTACCTCCATCAAATAAGGAAGTGCTCTAAAATAATAATTAAGCGCAGTATCGTTTGTTGAAGTATCCTTGGAGTATACTACTCCAATATTGCCGAGCGTAGTTCCAATCCGGAGTTTATTGCCAGTTTGCTGTGCAAGGCCCAGTGATCTTATATAGTATTCAACAGCTTTAGAATGTTCGTCGTTGTTTTCATAAAAAGATCCAAGATTATTAAGCAAATTCGAAGTACCGGTCTTATCTCCCAAGTCTTCAAACATATTCAGCGACTTATTGGAGTTAACAAGTGCTTCATAATAGTTGCCTTTATAGTTATTTATAAGCCCAAGCCATTTATAAGCATAAGCTTCCCCCCTTTTAAAATCTATTTTAGTGGCAATATCTCTTGCATGGTTGGCGTACTCAAGCGCTTTATCAGATGAGGATTGCGAATTTGCCATTGCAAGGCTGATAAGTGCGTTTACTTTAAGGCTGTCATCCTTTCCTTTGGTTACTACTTGTAAGAGGCTATCGGTTTCTGCATTTTGAGTATAAGCTTTCGCATTAAGCAAAAGCAAAACAATGCAGGCGATTACTCTTATGGATGAAACAAAATGCTTTGTATCACCCTTTATCAAGCTAAAATGCCTGCATTGTTTCTTCCTGCAATTTTTCAAAAGCAACTGTTTAAAGAAAAAAGAATTATTTCCTATCCAAGTTAGTTACATTTTTACTACCCTGAAAATTTTATAATCATTATCAATTTTAACCCTCACAAAGTACACTCCGCTCGATGCACTTGCAGGCAGTTCAATTTCGAGGCTTCCTGATGAGCGCTTATTAATTTTTGGTACATATATTTTACCTGCCACATCTGTTATATACAAGTCTTTGTAAGCAATAACTCCCTTATTTGTAGTAATTACGAATCTACCTGTGGTTGGGTTTGGCGCCACCGTTGTCGTTGTAGCCATTGCAGTTATTGCAGTAGCTTTAGTTGCTCCGGCAGACAAACTGCTTGCTGATGCGGTTATACCAGCTGTTGGGCTCTTGCATTGCCTGCATCTTGGAGATTTAGAACATGCCTCATCCGATGCTGCTACATATTGATAACCACAGTATGATTTAACAGTCCATGTAAGTTTTTGCCCGTTAAACTTTACCTGGAACTTATTACTACCTCCTGGCTGAAAATACTCTGCTACGTTGCCCACAGCAGTAGCAGCGGCAGCCCCTGATAAATAGTTATTTGGCCCGTTTGGAACATATAACACAGTAGCATTTTCGTTTTTACATCCAAATGTTGCAATATATTTCAATCCCGTAGGATCGTTTATTAATGTATCAACACAAACGAGATAAGGCTTCAGATTCTCAGCATGTTTACCTTTTGGATTTACATACAGGGTACCCGATTGATAAGTAATAGTGTAGCATTCAGGACAATCAAGCACAACATTCGAAGGAATGATTGTGTAAGTACCCGCATTTCCATAGCAAACCGGATTTAATGTATAGGTAGGTCCGCTCACAATAGTGTCCTCATTTTTAAGACCTGTTATTGTAGAAGTGAATGCAGGCAACGGGTCACCATGGAATGAAAATGTGTCTTTTGCCTGGACAGTAAGTGGTGTAGGTAATATTTTTAAATGACCAAGCTCATATCTTATTTCAAAATTGTCAGATATCATTGCAGCGGGAACTATCCTGAAATCTCCCGCCGTTATACCAGTGACCATATTAATGGATGTGAAGCTGGAGAGCGTGTTTACAGTATCCGGAACATCTGTCTCATCAATTATTATTACTACGTTCTGGTTGCTGGTGTCACCCACGGTATTACTATTTAGAATAAGGCTTCCGTTAACAACAGTTCTGGAGTTTACTTCTGCAGTACCATTAACTACTGCCCTCGCATTAACTACTGGTTCTTGCGTTTACTTCAGGTCTTGCGCTTACAAGCGGAGAAGATGAAGAATCAAGCTGATAATTGAAATATAGACTGCAAGGCAAGATCAACCAGTTTGGTAGTATCATATACCGTAACACCGTTAACAACAGTTCGCGCATTTACAACAGTTCGCGCATTTGCAACTGATCTTGCACTTGCCATTACACTCATGTTTAGCAAATCAGCGTCCGTTAATGTTCTTCCGTTTACAACTAGTCCTTGCATCTACAAATGCGACTACATTATTATTAACCGTTGAATTATGAACTACACCTATATTGTTTAAGAACCCTGCTCTTTCAGCAACTGGTATAAGCGAGTCTCCATACGTATAATTATAATGAAAGCCGCTTATTTTATCTCCATAAGTAAGGGTAGTATCCCTTGGGGTTATCAGCAATGGCATTTTATTGATGAACAGTGTTCCAACAGTGAAGGTGTAATTGTACAATTCAAACGCTAGAGAATCATTAGCAGTTAAAGGTTTAAAAGATGGAGTGATACTGTACAGCCCAACATTACTGCTGCTGGTGGCAAACGTTGTATAAACAACGGAATCCAGATTCAGGTCTGCAAGCGTCAGCCCGGTACTATCCAGTGGAACACCATTTACAAGAACTGTTGAAGTGAAGACCGGAAGCCTTTCTCCATACTTTTTTGTTTGATTAGCAGCAGTTATAACTACGTTCTTTTTAGTATGACCAAAGAAGAATAGAGAGCCTGAATAAGAGCCATCCAGCCTGCTTGGCGTAACGGGCGTTGTGTACATCTGTATTGGTGGATTACCCTCAAACGGACCAATAACAGCAGTAGCCAACGTTGAATTAAGGATACTGGTAGTTACCGGTACGCCTCTTACCGTAATAGTTGTATTAGAACGAAAATATTTTCCTTTTAAAGTTACCGTAACGGAATCTTTACCCGGCACTGCTGATGAAGAGTTAGATACCAGCAAACTGTCCAGTTCAGGGGTGGGGGCGGCAAAACTGCCAACAACCGCATCGGCTTGTATCAAACCATAACCACTGACATTATCAAAGCCAGGGGAAGCCATATCCAAGGCTGTATGGCGTAGGAGATAGCTTACCGAATCTGGTTCAAGCACCTTATTGTAGAAGCGATTTTTACCCTCTAATATCAAAGCAGCAACGCCAGCAGCATGAGGCGCAGCAGCCGATGTGCCAAAAAAGTTGGGGATACCATCCCCTTCTATATCCAGCGAGCCGAAATTAACGGTACTGTTACCGCCATCAGGTGCCGTGAAGTCCGGTTTATTTCTTACAGTACCATATACAGGAGTGCCCCCGGTGGAGGAAAAAGATTCAATTAAAGCCGGGCTAACTCCATAAGCAGGTGTACGGGTGTACCGCGCTGCTGCAACTGCCATGGCGCCTGCTGCATTTGCCTGACCAACAATCGTGGAAGTACCGGTTTGGAATTCATTAAACTTAAGTTCACCCCGGTACACAATAAACTTGACCCGGATATTGGCAGTAGTCCCGGCAGCACGCACAATCATGATGTTGGTACGTGTAGGGGCTCTCACACTAAATGGCAGCACTTCAACAGGATCACCACCCAGATTTGACCTGTTCATACCAAATAAAATATTTCCATCATCATTCGCCAGGAAAATATCAAAATCATTAAGTGCGCCACCTTGCCCAAGCGAATAAATGGAGTCTTCCCATTGCATCACAATGGTATAGTTGCCTGGCTGTAAAGAATCATTTTGAAGAACATCACCCCCACCAAAATTGTGTGCCTGGCCGGCAATACCAGCGGGTGCAGCTACCGGGTTAAATATAGCTTCATAAGACTTAGAATCAAAGTTGCCTGCTGCAGAAAAATAAGACACTCCCTGTGCCTTTACAGTATTCACCGCCTGTGCAGCAAGCCCGTCTTTAAAGAAAGGAGTATTGATATAAGTAATATCATCTGTTATTACTTTGCAGCCGGCTTGCTGCAATTGTGTAATACCCTGGGCAAAATCACTTTCACTTATAAAACCCGTCCTGAAAGCAAGCGCAGCTCCGGGCGCCATATCATGCACCACCTGCAGCATCGCCCTGCCTTCATCTGTTGCTCTCCCGTTAGGATACTCTGCCAATACCTCTACAGGCGTTGTATAAACCGGGTTGCCAATGCCAGGCAAGTCCCTGTTTAAAACATCAGTCAGCGCCGGATTACCCGGAATTGTATTGTAACTGTCCGACAATACGCCCACCTTGATCCCTGCACCGCTTAAATGAAATGCATTGCGGACAGCATCGGCATGAACCGAAGTATCACCTCCTGAAGTTACAAGACCTGTACTGGAAATTGGAGTATATACCGGCCTGCATGAGTTTATATAATTTTTTATTTCAGCATCATCGTTTAAAGGGCAAAGCTGGTTGATAGGGATATAGCCTGTTATGATAAGATGGTCAGAACTACTGTTTACAATACCGGTCATCCCATACTTACTTTTTAATATAGCCAGGGCATTATTGTAATAACCGGCTTTTACAGTCACCTCAATCAATACACTTGAGTCAACTATACGGTAGATATCGGTTGAGGGTGTAATGCCGCTATTAAAGGTTTGACAAAGTGATAATAGTTCCGGCCCTATCAGATCGGTAGATTTTCCTCCGGGAGGTGGTGCATATCCGGGAACAATAAGGGTATCAACCGGATTAAGCCCGGTGAAAGGCTCAAACTTCACGTTAGCACCACACTGAATATTTACTTGTGCAGTACTTATCAAAGCTCCTTTTACATAGCTGTAGCCGTTACCGGAGCCTATATTAATGGCTGCATAAGTTGCATATACTGTTCCCAGCCAGCAAGAGCCGCCCCCTGATCCGTTGGCAATAGTAAAAGAAAAATTACGATCGTAACAGGTACTGCCATTGCCATGTACCTCCATATATATCCGGGAAGCAGAACCGCCGTTTTTTAACGTTGAGGTGCCTTTATCCAGTTCCACATCTCCTTCTACATAAATTCTGATATTGCCTGTTGAGCTGTTCTTGAAATCATACTCCAGGGTATTAGCATTGCTGTTATGAATTGATTTAAAGTAATAATCTCCCGGGCCACTAAAGGTAACTTTCTTGTTACCGTATAATTTCATATTATGATAGTTGCCGGGAGTTATAATGCAGGAACTTGTTATATCCCTGGTTCCTTTGGCAGTGAAGCCGGTAACAGTGGGAAACTTTGGAAGTGTCGGGATCGCAGGTGTTTTAATATATTCATTTCCACCCGGCTCAGGGCCTGAATAAGTGGTGCCGGATGGATGTGTAACATTCCCTCCAACTGTTCCACTGCTAATCGAAATATTACCATTCACATCAATGTTATATTTCACGTAAGCATCGGAGCCCATTTGCAAAATATTACCGCTTGCTTGATTCTGATTCCTGGCAGTAATACTTCCATTGACTTTAGTACCATTTGCAAGCTTGATCGTTCCACCACTATTCAGGCTGCAGTTAAGAGTGGTAGTGCCTGTAGATTTTATAAGATTATAACTTCCGATACGCCCGTTGGAGATAGTAGTGGCTGATGCAATATTAACAGCAAACCCTGGATATGGCGGTGTTGTAATGCCTGTTGTTGAAGTTATATTTCGCCCGCCAAACAGCACAAAGTCGGTGATCTTTAGTTGCTGAGCATTTACCTTTAACGCAATGAGGCTAAGCAGTAGTAATGGCTTGCAAAAGTTAGTTCTGGTAAATAATATAGACATAGTAGGGAGGTTTTAACAAAGCAGTCGATGGTGGGAAATGCAGTAACAAGATAAGTTAAAATTAATATAAGTATAGCAATTTATTCATATAAATAACTTTATAATATTACCCAGAACAAATTCCGGGAGACGCTTAGTCAGGCAGCACAATCCTAAATGCTGTTCCTTCTCCTTCTTTACTTTCCACCATTATCTCTCCTCCATGTGCTTTAATAATGTCATAGCTTAAGGATAAGCCTAAGCCTGTGCCCTGCCCTGCGGGCTTAGTGGTAAAGAATGGTTGATATATCTTGTCTATTATATTTTGCGGAATGCCATTCCCGTTATCTTTTACAATAATTTCAATTTTCCCATTCAGCTTTTTTGTACTTACCCAAACCATTGGCTCATAATGTTCCCCTTTTAGGGGGTTAAGGAGCTTCACTGCATAAAAAGCATTATTGAACATGTTCAGCAATACCCTGCTGATATCTTGCGGAATGATGTTTACTTTATCAATGTTTTTATCAAAATCTGTTGCATAATTTGCATTGAAGGCTTTGTCTTTTGCTCTCAAACCATGATAGCTTAAGCGTAAGCTTTCATCCACCAGGGCATTAATGTTTGTTGGCTCTTTCTTGCCGGAGCTTGATCTTGAATGTTGCAGCATACCCTTCACTATGCTTTCTGCACGCCTTCCGTGATGAATAATCTTTTGCTCGTTTTCTTTTATATCATCAGCTATAAGCAAAGCTTCTTCTTTATTATTTGCGGCTAATTCATTCTTTAAATCAGTAATTAATTCACTGTTAACTTCAGAAAAGTTGTTGACGAAGTTCAACGGGTTCTGTATTTCATGGGCAATACCTGCTGTCAGTTCTCCAAGCGAAGCCATCTTTTCACTGTGAATTAATTGTTTTTGGGTAGCCTTTAATTCCAACAGTGTATTTTCTATCTGATGCTTTTGCGCCTGCAACAATGCGTTTGCATGTTGCTTTTGCCGGTTATTGCGGTAAAGCACCAGTGCAAGTAGCAAGAACACACTTGCCATTCCTACTAAGGCAGCTACTATCACCTGGTTACGGCTTTCTTTACGAGCTGCCTCCATTTCCTGCTCACGTTGTTTTTGCTCAAAAGAAATAGACAAGACTTGTTTTACTTTCTCCTGGCTAAATAAACTGTCTTTGGCGGCTGTAGCCAGCAAAAGATAATGATATGCTTCTTTATCATCATTGCCGGCGTAATACTCCGAAAGCCTTTTGCTGGCGTCCAGAACACCCTGGCTATAGGAGCTTGATTGGGCAGCTGCAAGCGCTTTTTTGGCATAAGCAATAGCCGAATCCTGCTGTTGTTGTTTATAATAGAAATCTGCCAGCGCGTTATAAGTCATACTCAGGTCTTGCAGATCTTCAACTGCGAGGTAAGAGGTAATACTTTGGTGAAAATATGCCAGCGCTGCCTGCCAGTTGTTTTTAGCAGCTTCTACCTCACCGAGGTCACGCTCAAAATCGCCATATATGTCTGTAAACTGCAATTGTTTTGCCTTGCTGTAAGAAGTTTGCAAATAGAGCAAAGCAGAATCGTACTGATGCAAATGCAAAAAGCATTCTCCTACATTTAGTGAAAGAATCATTCGTGGATAAAGATCAATCTCCGGTACCTGTTCCAACAGCACTTTCGCTTTCCTAAAATATTCTAACGCCTTTACATAATCCCGTTGGGTCAAATAGGTATTTCCAACGTTATTATATGCCTGCACCACTCCCCTGGGATCTTTTAAGTCTTTACTGATGGCAAGAGCCTTATCAAAAAGCGCCAGGCATTTTGCATAGTCCCCCAAGGCAGAGTATGCTGCAGCCATACGGTTGAGTGACAGGGCTTCTCCTTTTGGATATTTAAGTTTCTCGGATAGCAAATATGCCTGTTGAGCCAATAGAATGGCAGTATCGGGCTTAAACAAGTAATAGTTTTTTCCAAGTTCACTTAGCAAATTCACTTTGTTAGTATCTTCTTTAGCTGTTGCAAGCTCCCTTTTTAAACTGTCTATTACAACCTGCTGTGCAATAGCAGATTTAACTATAAATACCAACAATAGCAGCAACACCTTATTCTTCATGTATATCGCCGTTTATTGATTCTACTGAAAAGATAGCTTAATTATAAAAATCTTGCATGTTTTGTATCCATTTTAATCTACCACCTGCATATTTTGATATTTCCCCAAATAATGCTTACTCTTCCTTCTTAGTTGCCTTGAATGTTCCATTGGGCTGGATGAATAATACTTCTTTTATCTTGCCTTCACTGTTAGTATTGAATTGCAGCGAATAGCCGCTTAAGTTTTTAATCGTAAACTTATTCACTTCCACCGGCACCAGTTCATACTCCGGCTGACCAGGTACAAACAGGTACAGCACACTATCCGCTTTTATATACACTTTAACAGATACAGCAGGCGTTACTGCATAATCACCTACATACTTCTTCAGGCTGTCCTTAGGCACAGGCTTTACCTCCGGCACCCGCTCAAACACAATTGGCTGCACTCCTTCCTGTACTTCCATTAGCAGTTTGCTGATATTGCCTTTATCGTCCATTTCAAAACGGGCAAGTAATATAGAAGTAGTATCAAAACCGGTCTCATCTTTCATCATGGCATTAAATAGATCATAGGTCTTATGTTTCAGATATACCATATGTGATGTATTGAGTGCCTGCAACGAATCGTGTACTATCTGCAGTTGTATTTTGCCATAACCTTTATTAACAAATATGCCTGTATAGCTTGTTAATGGATGGGTGGCGGGCTGAGGTGTGGTAGTATCTTTTACTTTAGCTTGCTCTGCTTCTTTAGCGGCGGCTTTGGCCTTATTCTGTTGCGTTTTTGTCCTGGTATTCCAATCCACATATTTCAAACCCAGCAGCTTATCTGCAACTATGTTTCTTACTACAGATGGTACGGCAGAGCTGTTTTGATTGCATAAGACCACAATACCAATACTATCAGACGGAAAGAAGGAAGTGCTGGCGCTAAAGCCATCTATATTACCTGCATGCTCTACACGGTAGTGCCCGCGATAGGAAGATAAAAACCATCCAAAGCCATAGTTAGACATATACACATCGGGCATTTCGGTAGTTGGCAATGCACCGTTAATGACCATCTGGCTGCTGATGGCTTCTGCGGCATAGCCAGCAGGCAGTACTTCTCTACCATTGTACTTACCACCATTGATCCACATTATCACCCATTTACCCATATCATTCACACTGCTGTTAATGCTGCCCGCAGGTGCCATACCGGCTATATTGTAATAAGCCAGTTTTGTAATGGTACTATCTTTTCCTATATCATAACCTGCAGCAATATCATCGGCCTTCATCCATTCGGCAAGTGATACATTGGAGCGCGTCATGCCCAGCGGCTCAAAGAATTGCTGCCGTACATTATCCTCCCAGCTTTTGCCTGTGAGCTTCTCTGCTACGGCACCTTGCAACATGAACATAAAGTTGTTGTACTGCCAGCGCTGCCGTATGGCTGCCGATGGCTCCATATATTGTATGCGTTGCACAAGACTATCACGGCTATTAGTAGGGAATAAATACCAGGACATATCATGACGCGGCAAGCCGGTGCGGTGGCACATCATATCGCGTAGCGTAACGTTGTTGTTCAAATCCGCATTATAAAACTGCACATTGGGCAGGTAAGTCCTTACTGGCTTGTCATAGTCCACTTTACCATCCTTGTTAAGGATACCCACCAGCCCGGCTGTAAAGGCTTTGGTACAACTGCCAATAGCAAATAAAGTATTGGGCGATACAGGTGTCTTTGTTTCGTAACTGCTATAGCCAAAGCCCCTGCTGTAGATCACTTTATCTTTATCTACTACAGCAATGGCAAAGCCGGGAGCATTGAAAGTTTTTAGTACGCGGGCAAAAGCAGTATCCAGCCCGTCTAAGTGGCTGGTAGTATTTTTCTGCTTCTGGGCAAAGGAATGAATAAGGGATAAAAGGATAACGGGAAAAAGTAGTAAGCATTTCATAGCAGAGGATAGCTTTTGGTTTGAGTGGAGGAAGATACGAAAAGGAAGAGTCAAGGAGACAATTGACAAGGAACAGGACTTTAATTATTGTACAATGTTAGACCTTCCTGACCGCGGCAGACCAGGTGTACGATATACAATGTGCATTTCATGGCGACTGCCAATGCTATACCTAAGTTATACCTAAGTTATACCTATCATATACCTAACTTATACCGAATATCTTCCTTATTTCCTCCTCAGTAACTCCTCATCAACCTGGTAGATACTTCCTGCCTGCTCTTTTGAATCTTGCTTCTTGAAACTTGTCTCTTCAATCTTGATACTTCCTTCTGTCATTCCGCAGGTCACTGACTCCTTAGGAGATCCTGTGCACTATAAACTGTCATCCGTCAGCTTGCTATACCATATAGAACTCCCATTGGATACGGTCAGGGTCTTTAAAGGCTACATATTGCTTTTGTAAGACAGGGTCTGTTTTTACACCGGTATTTTCTACACCGGCTTCCTTTAGTCCCTGTGCCACGCGGTTGAGTTCTTCCTCTGTTTCGCAGGCAATAGCAATATGGTCTGTACCAATAGTAAAAGGATTAAAGTGAGCATTATCTTCTGCCTTTTTGAAAACAATAAAAACATTGCCCACCGGAAAGGCAAACAATTCTGATGTCTGGAGTACAACCGGAAAACCGATAGTATCCTGGTAGAAATTCTTTGCAGCCTCAAGATCAGAGCAGCGTAGATTAATGTGGTGGATGCCCGGCGTTTTTGGAGCAATAGCCATAGTTTGTTGGTTTTGTTGGTTAGGAATATGGAGGGTAAGAATTTATGCTTTTAAAGGTAAGCTAATTATAAACTCACTTCCCTTTCCTTCTTTACTCTCCACCTTTATCTCCCCTCCATGCGCTTTGATAATATCATAGCTTAAAGATAATCCCAATCCCGTTCCCTGTCCCGCCGGCTTAGTAGTATAGAATGGCTGAAATATTTTATCTATTATCTTTTGAGGAATGCCATTACCATTATCTTTTACATGTATCTCCACTTTCCCATCCTGCTTTTCCAACTTACCCAAACCGTTGGCTCATAATGTTCCGCCTTCTGCGGTTTAGCGGGGCTTAGTTACCACAAGGTGTTTCAATGATATCGTAGCTTAAGGATGCTCCTCACCCTGTTCCTTAACAAAGAGGTTTTAAAGTGAAGGAATGCTGGAAAAAATAAAAAAAGATCACAGGTATAATATCAAAAGCTGTGGTTTATTTAAAGAAATAATATATTTATAGGACACCCTCTGCAATCAAAATATCTTTGAATTCGCTTACACTTACAACTTTCATAGCAGGGAAAGGGATAGTTTTCAATATATTAAAATCATTATCGTTTGTTACAATATAATCCGCATTTGTAGCAAAAGCACAATCCACAAACTTATTATCGTCCTCATCATTTTGAATAAGATGTAAGTTGAAATAAGCAACAGTTAATTGTGCAGAGGAAAGTTCTATTAGAGAACGGATAACATTTGCAGCAACTTCGGGGTGCCAGTGAGCAGCAATCTGTTCTTCGTACTCAGTAAGTATATCATTGGTAAAGGCAATATTAATTTTCCTATCAATAATGGCCTTATATACCCAATGATAGGTAGACCTGCCTGAAACAGATACCAGTAATACATTTGTATCAATTACAACTAGCAAGTACTACGATTTTTCATTTAACCAGTGTTCCATATCAGTATCCGTTAACCCCCTTTCATTCCATATTTCGTTTGCTTTTACTATTGCTTTTTCAGCATAAAACCGGGCGAGCACATCTTTAAGCTCTTCCAGATCTTTAGCTGAGAGATTGGTGCTATACAGTTTTAACAACTCAAGCTGCACATTATTGAGGGGAAGTTTCAATTCGATCATAATCCAATTATTTCCTATATGCAAAATAACTTATTTATTCTATATTCTACTTTTTGCTTCTCCAATAGACAGAAGTAAAGCTTTATTCTCCATTCTTTAGCGGTAAAGAAATTACGAACTCGCTTCCCAACCCTTCTTTACTCTCCACTCTTATCTCCCCACCATGAGCCTTTACAATATCATAGCTTAAGCTCAAACCCAATCCTGTCCCCTGCCCTGTTGGTTTAGTAGTAAAGAATGGCTGAAAGATTTTATCTACTATTTTCTGAGGGATGCCACTACCATTATCTTTTACATGTATCTCTACTTTACCATCCAGCTTTTTAGTACAAACAGCAACTGCAGGCTCAAACATTCCATTCAGTTGTCTCTTCCTCTCATTAACTGCATAAAAGGCATTATTAAACAAGTTCAGCAATACCCTGCTTATATCCTGCGGTACAATATCTATCTTACCTATGCTTTCATCCAGGTCTGTTTTCAATTCTGCAGTAAACTCCTTATCCTTTGCTCTCAGCCCATGATAGCCCAATCTCAAACATTCATTCACTAATGCATTGATATCAGTCAACTCCTTCTTACCGGTGTTTGCTCTGGAATGTTGTAACATGCCTTTTACAATGCTATCTGCACGCTTACCGTGGTGAAGTATTTTCTGAAGGTTCTGAGAAATATCTTCAAGTATCTCATCCTCTATCTGCTCATCTCTTTCTCCATTTACCTTTGATCTTTCTTCTTTTAATTCTTCTATCAATTCTGTATTTACTTCCGAAAAGTTATTGACAAAGTTTAAAGGGTTCTGTATTTCATGGGCAATGCCTGCTGTTAGTTCACCAAGTGAAGCCATTTTCTCAGATTGTATCAATTGTGCTTGTGTAACCTGAAGTTGTTGCAGCGTACTTTCTACTTTTATTTTTTGCTTTTGCAATAAAATATTTGCTTTTTGTTTTTGTTGATTGTTGCGGTAGAGAACAATCCCTATTATCAAAAAACGCCGACTGCTGAAAGTAATACATACAATCTGGTTTGATTCGTAAATTTTTCTCTCTCTGCTTCCAGATCTTTTTGCCGTAATTGCTGATCTAATTCCATTTTCTGAAAGGCCATTGCTTTTCTGGCATAGCTCAGACTGTCGTTTATGGCTATCGTAATACTTTGATACTTGAATGCACTATCTGTCTCGCCACTGCTCTTAAATAATGTGGTTAGTAGTTCACAGGAATTTCTTTTCAGGTAGAGAATGCTTCCATCTTTGGTTACAGCGTAGGCTTGCTTTGCATAGAACATACCGCTATCCGTATTCTCTTTTGTTAGATAATACCTGGCAAAAGATAGATAATCAGCCCCTATACTTGCGTTACCACCTCTACTGCTGTCTGCCTGAAGGGCCAGATGGTAATAATAAAGCGCCTGTACAGCATCTTTCTTTTGTAAATAGATGTTTCCAACAACGCGGTAAAGTCCGCCGGTTGCCCGCATCGGCTTTGCTTTGTTGTAAACCAGTGCCTGTTGCAAATACAGCAGGGCGGAGTCTATATTCAAATCATTATTATAATGAAGGCTTGATCCCAGGTACAAAGAGCTTCCTGCCAGCAGAAATGAATCATTAATACTTAAGGCCGTTTTTCTCGCTTCCAAAAGGTACTGCCATGCTTTTTGAGGGTTTATTTGATCATAGAAAACACCTAATGCCGTTTCAATGTATGATAAAAAGAAAATACGGATTTGTTGCAACGAATAGTCTTGCTCCATTCGTAAATACTTCAGGTAATCAGCCGGAAAAAACCCTTTTTCATTTTTGGGGTCTTTCACTATATCCAATGCACGCTGCATTACTTCCAAAGCTTTTGGAAAATCACCTTGCCCATTGAAACTTGTACCTAAATAAGCTAAGGCATTTGCCTCCTCCAGCGGGGAGTTTAACTGTAAGGCTAATTTCAGCATTTTATTTGCGTAGAAAGCACAGCTATCCGGCTTTTCTTTTAAGCGGTAGGAAGTGGCTAACTCTGAAAATAAAATCAGTTTACGGTTATCATCATGCGGCTTCGTCAATTCATTTTTAAAGCTATCAATAGGTATGTATTGAGCATGTGTAAATTGTACTGCTGCCAGCAGGAGCAGGGTAAGAAAGGATAGTTTCATAATAGCATTTTATACAAACGCTTTTAAGGCAATTGAATGATAAATTCAACATATTCACTCTCTTTTGTTTCCACTTTCAATTCTCCGCCATGCGCTTTTATAATATCATAACTTAAAGATAGACCTAATCCTGTTCCCTGCCCTGTTGGCTTAGTAGTAAAGAAGGGCTGAAAGATTTTATCTATGATGTTCTGAGGAATGCCGTTACCATTATCCTTTACATGTATCTCCACCTTCCCATCCAGCCTTTTTGTGCAAACAGAAACAGCAGGCTCATACATTCCATTCAATGTCTCTTTTTCTCATCTACTGCATAAAAAGCATTATTCAACAAGTTAAGCAATACTCTGCTTATATCCTGCGGTACAATATTTATCTTCCCAATACTCTCATCCAAGTCTGTCTTTATCTCTGCATTAAACTCCTTATCCTTTGCCCTCATTCCATGATAGCTCAATCTCACACATTCATCCACCAAAGCATTTATATCAGTCAACTCTTTCTTACCACTACTTGCCCTGGAGTGTTGCAGCATGCCTTTTACTATACTGTCTGCACGCTTGCCATGATGAATGATCTTCTGCTCATTGTCCTTAATATCTTTTGCAATAGCTTTTACTTCCTCTATATTCCCTTTATCTGCTTCTTCTTCCAGTTCTTCAATCAACTCCGTATTGATCTCAGAGAAGTTATTTACGAAGTTCAAAGGGTTCTGTATCTCATGCGCAATGCCTGCAGTCAACTGCCCAAGCGAGGCCATCTTTTCACTCTGAATAAGTTGAGCTTGTGCCGACTTCAGTTCCTGTAATGCATGCTCTACTTCTACATTCTTTTGCCGCAGCACCTTGTTTGCCTTTTTTCTTTGCCGGTTATTCCATAACAGAAGCAATGCAATGGTTAGCAATATGGCTACCCCGGCAAACAAAACGTAAAGCCTTTCTCTGGCTTTTTCCTGCTCCTGCTCTTCATGCTCTCTTTGCTGTTCAAAATCCTGCCTTTGCAAATGCGCCTTTTTACTTGCATCATTAATGCTATCACTTAAAGTTAAAGCTATTTGATAGTACTTTATAGCACTGTCACCTACCCCCGTCTTCTTATACAACTTTGCCAGCAGGGCACTCGATTTTTGTAGGTTTTCTTGCATATTGACAATGGTAGCAAGTTTATAAGCATCAATTGCATAGTACAGACTGGAATCAATCACACTATTTTTAAAATAGTATTCTGCAAGTGTGAAGTAGGGCAACCAGCCCCCTGCCAGTACAGCTTCCGATTTCAATTGAATAAATTGAATAAATTGTCTCTCTAAATAGAGCGCTAAGGAATCATTACCTTTCTTAAAGTAAATGGCACCCAGTAGTGGATTGGTCATGTATTTCGCATTCAACTTATTGTAAATACGACGTAGAGTATCTGCTTGCTGTGCATAATAAAGAGACGAATCAAGTTGATTACTGGAATAGAAATATTCTGCAATGTTCTCATAAGTCAGAGCCCATAAAAAAGTGTCCTTTTGAGATTTATACAGCTCAATGGCTTTTGATGTGTAGAAAGAAAGTCTTTGACGGTTGGGCATTACCTTTCCATAGGCATGACCTAAGTCCTGATACAGACTTCCAAGGATGGCTAATCTAAAAAAGCGGGGCGACCAATTCTTATTCTTAATTAAACCAGTGAACATTGGATGCCAATAAGTCATCATGTTCAAATATTTTCTGGGTAGTATCTTATTTTCAATCTGCGGATCTTCTGCAATCTTTACTCCATCGAAAAAAGTTTCTAGTGTATGTTCATTATGCTGAAAGTTTAAGATATCTCCAATCATATCCAGTGCATACGCCTCATCTATTCTATAGCCCAACTTATGCGCCAGGGTAAATGACTGTTTTGAGTAAACTAAGGCACTATCATAATTGAATTTCTTAAAGAGATAATTATAATGTAATTCGTTTGCCAGCACCAAACGCAGCGTATCGTTTGTGGTTACTTGCAATTCCTGCTTCAGGCTGTCAATGGTATGTTGTAGCGGGTCAGTAGTAGTAATTTGAGCAAAGGCTGCCTGAATAGAACATACAAAAGCGAATATGGTCAATATTCTTTTCAAGGAATATTTATTTATAAGGTCAACTTAAAGGTAATATCAAAACAAACGTACTCCCCAACCCTTCTTTACTCTCCACTCTTATCTCCCCACCATGCGCCTTTACAATATCATAGCTGAGTGACAACCCCAATCCTGTTCCCTGCCCCGTAGGCTTAGTAGTAAAGAATGGCTGAAAGATCTTATCTACTATATTCTGAGGAATACCATTGCCATTATCCTTTACATGTATCTCTACTTTGCCATCCAGCTTTTTAGTACAAACAGAAACTGCAGGCTCAAACATTCCATTCAGTTGTCTTTTCTTTTCATCAACTGCATAAAAGGCATTATTAAACAAGTTGAGCAATACTCTGCTGATATCCTGCGGCACAATATTTATCTTACCAATATTCTCATCCAGGTCTGATTTTATCTCTGCATTAAACTCTTTATTCTTTGCCCTCAACCCATGATAGCTCAATCTTAAACATTCATCCACCAAAGCATTTATATCAGTCAACTCTCTCTTGCCAGTACCTGCTCTTGAGTGTTGCAGCATGCCTTTTACTATGCTGTCTGCCCGCCTGCCATGATGAATAATCTTTTGCTCATTATCCTTAATATCATTAGCAATTACCCTATTGCTTCCTCTTTATTCTCTTTTGCTTCTTCTTCTTTAGTTCTGCAATCAGTTCTGTATTAATTTCCGAAAAGTTATTGACGAAGTTTAAAGGGTTCTGTATCTCATGCGCAATACCCGCAGTAAGTTCTCCAAGGCTTGCCATCTTCTCACTTTGAATAAGCTGCGCTTGCATAGATTTTAATTCTTCCAGAGATTGCTTTAATTCAGATGTACGTTCTGCAACCTGCCCTTCAAGCCTTTCATTTTGGGTGGCTAATATTTGCTGCTTTTCCTGCTCTTGTGCAAGCGAATGTTCAGTTAGTCTTTTAACTTCATCCAATTCAATTTCCAGCATCTTCTGCTCTGTTTGAGCAGTTCTCAATGAATTAAATATTGTCATAGCCACCGGAACTGAAAGAAAGATTATATACAATAAAAGAGATTCGCTTATTTGATGCTGTTGTATAGGACTAAATAATAAAACCAAAGCAGATTGGCTTAATAAAACTCCGGCACCAATGATCCATGTAAATTTTTTCTTTTGCCTTTCCGAACGTATAAATGCAAGCATCATATCTAAAAAAGCAGTGAACATAATTATAAATATCACTATGCCAGGTAGACCATAAATATTGGCATAAATCCATGTAAAGGTCCATAGGAAATACAACCATACGTGTCTGGGTATCTTTTCTAATAAAACTGAGTAATAAGCAATTAGCATTGCAGGTAGCCATAAACCTCCAAAAATCACCCTTAGCAAGTTGCTTATCATGTAAGTTTCTATATCGATATTACTATAAGTTGGTAAAAACTTTGTAAAGTCCTGGCCAGCTAACATAAAAATGAAGAGACTGATATATAAATTGGATTTTCCCCTTGAATAAAACCAATAAAGAAATAAATGAAAACAACTCACTAAAACTAAAATGCTTACTGTTGGAATGACTAAAAGCAAATTATTGATTAGTGAATTACCATATAATGTCATTGCGCTATCGGCTTTCTCAAAATGAACTGATAAAGCCGGCAAAATTGTATGGCGATATCATCTCCCATAAATGTTTGTACTTTTTTTTAAGCATATAAGCATTTGCAAATGAGTACCTGATGGCTAAAAGATGAGTTGGTTGATTATCAAAGCTTAGCATTACTGGCTTTGCAAAAAAGGGCGGTACTTTTCTTCAGTAGTTGGATTTCCACTCGGAGCTCCAAATTGCGTAATCAGCTTACCATCAAAATAGATTTCCGATGCTCCAAAATGTGTAATGGTAAGAGCTAGCACCTGCTTATACAAAGACGAATCAATAACAAGCTTCAGTCTAAACCATCCTATTCCTTTGAGGCGCCAGCAGGAAGGCTGTCTAAATAAAAATTGGACCACATCAGTGCCCAGTTACTATCATCAAAAGCAGGCTCTTTCCATCTAAAGTCATCTCCTTCATAATATTTCCAAGTTTTATTGCTTAGGCTCTCCTGATTATAATGTTTCTTTGAAGTATTGGTCAACTTCATAAGAATGCTGATAAGCTTTTAAACTGTTTTCTGATAAATAAAGAATTCCGTTTTGCTTGAAGGTTTTGCAGTCAATTGTAGGAAAAATACAAAAACAAGCAACAAGGTGGAGTGGGGCACTTTCATAAGTATACGTGTTTGATAATTATAAGAATGGAGAATTTATCATTTCAAAAAGATTCAGGCATTAATATTCATACTCAATATACTATTTCTTTTTATTTAGATAATTGGCAATTTGATAAGCAAGCTTACTCCCCTCCCCTTCTCTACTCTCAACCTTTATCTCCCCTCCATGTGCCTTTATAATATCATAACTCAAGCTCAATCCCAATCCTGTTCCCTGCCCTGTAGGCTTAGTAGTAAAGAATGGTTGAAAGATTTTATCTACTATGTTTTGAGGAATACCATTGCCATTATCCTTTACATGTATCTCTACTTTACCATCCAGCTTTTTAGTACAACAGAAACAATTGGTTCATAAGTTCCATTCAGTTGTCTTTTCTTTTCATCCACTGCATAAAAGGCATTATTAAACAAGTTCAGCAATACCCTGCTTATATCCTGTGGCACAATATTTAACTTACCAATATTTTCATCAAAGTCTGATTTTATCTCTGCATTAAACTCTTTATTCTTTAGCTCTCAGCCCATGATAGCTTAATCGTAAACTTTCATCTATCAGTGCATTGATATCTGTTAACTCTTTCTTACCTGTACTTGCCCTGGAGTGTTGCAGCATGCCTTTTACAATACTGTCTGCACGCTTGCCATGATGAATGATCTTTTGCTCATTATCTTTAAGATCCTTAGCAATAGCTTTTACTTCCTCTATATTCCCTTTATCTGCCTCTTCTTCGAGTTCTGCGATCAACTCCGTATTAATTTCCGAAAAGTTATTGACGAAGTTTAACGGGTTCTGTATCTCATGTGCTATGCCTGCTGTGAGTTCTCCAAGGCTTGCCATCTTTTCACTTTGTATAAGCTGGTGCTGGGTAGCTTGTAACTCTGCCAATGCCTGGTTGGTCTGGTCGCGCTGGTTTTGTATTTCCAGTCTTTTGCTTTTGCAGCAGGTTATTTGCTTTTTGTTTATGGAGGTTGTTGCGGTATAATACCAACACCAAAGCAGCAATGAGCAGCAGGGCAGCAAGTGCACCCAATCAATAAATAATATTGCCTTTGTGCTTCTGCTTTTTGCAATTGTTTGTCTTTATTCAATGCCGCTATTTCTGCCTGTTTCTTTTGCAGGTCTGCATTGAATTTTAGAAGAGTAGCCTGGTTTTTAACATCACTGTTCATCATGCTGTCGCGGTAGCTTACATACAGGTTTTGGAAGGTGTAAGCCTTATCAAATAGCTTCTTTTGAGCGTAAGCATCGGCAAGCACCTGGCTATTATCCCGCTTCAACTCCAGGTTGTTTACTTTCATGGCTGCATCATAGCCCAGTTTACCATAATACAAAGCACTGTCCGGCTTACCCGTATGCAGGCTGATATTTCCCAAAATACTATACTCCCAACTCACCAATTCGAGTCTCTTACTTTTTTTGTAACGGTGGAGTGCGCTAAAGGCATATTGTTTAGCGGTAGGATAATCACCCATCCTGTCATACACATCAGCTTCATTGCCTTCTACTAGTTCTATAACATAAGCGTTATCTGTCATTGTCACTGCCTCGTTATAATCTTTGAGCGCCACCGGATAATTTCCCGACAGCCTGTACAATTCTCCTTTGTTGTTCAATAAAATAGCCTGCATGTAAGTATTTCCAATCTTCTCATTGGCTTTCAATGCTTTTTGATAAAAAATAAGCGAAGTTGGATTATCTCCCAAAGCACTGTACACTGTTGCCATTTGCGACCACACCTGAAATAAAACGGTCGTGTCCTTTGTTTGTTCGGCTGTATGCAAAGCTTTTAAGCCCCAGTCCAAGGATTTTACAAAATCATGATTATAAATTACGTAAAATTCTGATAAACTCTCCTGAGCATAAGCAAGTTGACTCTTATCATTTGCAGCCTGAGCAAATGCAACTCCATTCAAAAGATAAGGAAGAGCCAATTCTGTTTGTTCAGTGCTGGCTAATCTACTTCCTAATGTGAGGAAGGCTCCTGAAAGCAGTATTTTATTTCCTGATTTTTCGGCTACTGTTACCGCCTGTTTTAGCAGGTCAATTGCCTGCGACTGATCTTTTGATTGTGCCAGTGCCATCAATGCCTGTGCTTCGCCTTTTTTATAACTTAGTTTCTTAGATAGTAAGAGTGCTTCATCAGCAACAGAATCTCTACCTGCGGTACTCATCTCTGGACGAAAAGCAATTTCAGTCAACCGGTTTACCCTAAACGTATCTTGTTGCGGATGATTGGCAAGCTGCTCTTTCAACTCCTGCAGCCTGTTCTTTTGTGCAGATGCGTTTATAAATACTAATAGAGTTAAAAGGAAAGGGATGAGTTTTATCATGAGTTTAGCTGTCAATTATTGTATAGGTAAGATTACAATAAATCCGGCATATTCTATGGCTTTTGTTTCTACCTTTATTTTTCCATCATGCGCCTTTCTTCCGGAAGAATTGGTAAGGATTTTACAACCAGTGGAAGAAAGTAAAAGGTCCGGACCTTACAAAAGTTCCGGACCTTTCTCAATATTACAATAGCTAACGATCTCTGTTTCCACAATCAGCTTAATCCTGCCTCACTGTTGCAAGCCCGGCAAGAGATATTATCCCCGCCTGACTCCTGCCTCACTGTCGTCAACAGGCAGGGACGCCAGGCGGGCAGGAGTAGCATCAGTATCCTTACTTATTAGTACCACCATTATTTCAAAGAAGATTATTTCCCATTCAATACCTTATTTGCTGCCAGCACTAAGAACAGATAATCTGTAGTGCCGCCACCTAATACATATTCTCCCTGCTGCCACAAAAACGGGAATGGTAATAACTCCGGAAAGTCAGGACGAATAAGGGCTGTACCGGAAGAAATACCACCCGGAATATACGACCAATCCGCACGGTTAAAGCCGTATCCAGGGATCATACTATGCGAGCCCACACCTGATGCAAAGGAAGCAGTATTGCTGCCGGGATGGCTGCCCAAAATAAAGTTCAATGCAGCCAGCATGTATTTATCAGAAACAATATCCGGAAAGCCTGCATGTAAAAAGTATTGCTTGTAACCAAAGTGCTGAATATCCCAGCCCGCACCCCAAATGTTGGGTTTGTAAGGCACACCATAGGGCGTTTCTTTTCCTTGTGATTGTATGGTATCGTATAATACTTTTACAGCAGCAGTAATGGTATTGGTAAAGCCAGCATCGTTTATCATTGGTAAAACACGACCAAGTACCCAGCCGGTGTTATTGATATTCTTAGCAATCGCTTCTTTATTATTTATCAGGAAATCAGCATACCGCTTATCTTTTGTAGTGATGTACAGTTCAGTTGCTAATTGTACCCGCTGCATTGGGTTCTTTTCTTTGGTGTTATTCCAGATTTGTTGCGCTATAGCGAGGCAATCGGCAGCCAGCGTATCATTATAGCCTTTCATCACGCGATTGGCAGCAGCCAAGTGCAGCAGCTACTTCCAGTTCTCTGCCGGGATTATTTTCAGTAAACACCCAACGGTCATCAGGCGAATCGGGCAAGCCTACAGCAGGCGGTGTACCGTTTGTTTTTACATCATTATAGAACTTGTTATCAGTGATGTTTGCAGCATCGCCCAGCACTACATATTGCCGTATGGTAGGCTCAATAATGCCGCGGTAAAACCTGCCCATGCTTTCGTATCCGCCCACAATAGATAACAGCCCATGCTCTATCTGCTGCAATATATCAGGCTTGCCATCGGGTTGCTGTATTTCTACTACCTGGGTTTGTTGATTGATGCTTGTATTATCATAATTAGTACCGAAAGTTTCATAGGCGAGCGTTAAACCATACACTGTTTCGGCTTGTGATTCTACACGCAGGTCAAAATCGCCGGCATCATGCCAGCCACCCCTGTTTAAGCCGGTACTGTTTCGCCGGATTTGTAAGTAGTAAGCGTGGAAGGCCCTTGTATATAGCCATCAAAATGGTTGGAATCAATAGGTGCCATACGGGCATCATCCATATGACAGAAGCCATGCCATACCCGGTATTTATCATTCACCCGCATATGGCACATTTGCACAGGTAGAAAATATTCCAGCGTTGGCTGCCACACATTGCGTGTATACACACTATCGCTTATCTGGAAAGGATTGGTTGTATCGCTGCCATACCTCACCACATACATACCCGGCTTTTTAATTGCCGAAAAATCAAACTGCAGATAATGATAACGCAGAAAGTTGCCCCAGTCTTCAGGCGTGGCCTGCAAAGCAGGTTTCAAAGCCGCCATTCTCGCTAATGCGCAACAGGGTAGCAGGCAGTTTCCTGGTATCGTTTGCATCCAGCTCTATCACAGCTATTTTTTGCTGTGCCGGATGATAACCTACCTGTGATACCTGTACTACCGGCGACGACATCCAGCCTTCGATAGCATGTGGTGTAACCAGCCATTCAATAGCATTTTTAGTAGCTCCTTTTGGTACTAGCGACCGCACTACAAACCAACCATTGTTATGCTTGCCTCTGCCCATCAAGCAGTTGCAAGGTTGTTGCCTTTCAGGTTTTCGATGGTCATGCGTTGCTGTTCGCTTTCCGGCGCAATGGTGAGTTTATTACCGGTTGCCATCGGCGCTATCTGTAGTTTCCCCTTCTGCATCTATGTAGATCTGACCATTGGCTTGTTGTGGAAAAATGCCGAAACTGCTCATCCATGTAATACGATTTGCCAAACAAAATACCGGGATATAGCTCAAAATTGAAACCTACTTTACCAATCCAATCATCAGGCAAGGCACTATCGAGGTCAACAATAATTTTAAAGCCTTTACCTGCGGGTTCTACCCGTATGGTATAGCTAAAGTGAAGATCGGGATAAATAATCGGGTTAAACCCTTTGCGGTTAATTTCTGCATATCGGGATATTCCATGTGTACGCTGATGGCGCTGCTTAGCTTTATCTACCATCCGCTTGCCCACTTTGGGTATCGGCTGCCATTGCCCTGGCGTAGGCTCAAGCCGAATATCGCCATTGGTAGCCACCCGCTGTCCGTTTTGAATAATGCCCACACCGCCCTGATGACCTTCGGGATAAAAATCATGCGCCAGCATTACATTTACACCCTGGTATTCCAGGTATTCCTGGTTGTTGAGGTGCATTTGTTGGGATGATTGTGCATGTGATTGTAAAACGGCAAACAAGACTAAATACAGGATGGATTTTTTCATAATGGTAATGCAACCTTTTGTTGACAAATTAAAACATATTTATATGCTAAATGATCGATGTAGTTTAAAATCTTTACTAACCGGTTAAAAAAGTATTGGTATGGCCATTTAATAAAAACATTCTGCTTTCAGTATAAATGCTATCCATACCGGGTCATGTCCTTAAGTGTACAATGGTATAGAATTAGGGTGATAGTGGTTGCACTTTTTTGTCTTTGTTGAGAGCACCGCCTCTTAATAACTTTAATATTCACTAATACCATTTCCGGTTTGGTCGGGTGATATAGGCTGCCGAAAGGCACAGCTTTTTAAAAGCTTACCTGATTGAAGCTGGTATAATAACATTTCAGAGGGGTATAGAGCTAAACCACACAGGAAGTACAGAGCAGATATGGCTTAAGAGGGATACCCAGAAGAAGATATGAAGTATACCAGGGGAGATAGGAATAACTTAGGTATATGTTAGGTATAACTTAAGAATAAGTTAAGTAAAACTCCGGTATCCAGGATTGAAAAGGGATTTTTGGATAATATGATACTGATGACAGGCTTGTAAATGGAGCTAGTGATGTTACTGATAAGTCTAATAATAGAGCGGCTGCCTGAATGATGCATATTTTTGCCTGCCTGGCGGTGTGGAGGAACTATCAACAATAAATTAATGGTACATGTTAAGCCTCATCTCTTAGCTCTTTATAAGGTGCCTATTTGAAGCAGTTGTTATATCTCTCCTTACCTCCAGTCTGTTTACTACTCACATCCTCTTTATTTCTCCCTCCTATCAGTTCCTCCTGCAGGAACTCAAAGGTTTACCAAAGCCATAGCAAAGCCATGGATAAGCCATGAGAAGCCATGGTAAAGGCAGGCTTATACCAACCCGGTATCAGGATGAGAATATCATTTACAGGATGGCACATACATGGAGATATAAACCAATTAACTATAAACTTCCGCAAGTAATTATTCCTTATATGCTGTTATAATAGCTGTCAATCTAAGTATTCTCCTATAACTTCTTCTTGTTAATATTGAAATAATATTTTTATAAGTTAAAAGAATACCATCACTTTACTCCTGCTTTCTACAATTTTGTTACATGAACAGACGATCTGCCATTAAGCAATTTATTATCCTTTCTGCCGGCGTTGCGCTGCTGCCTTCGTGCAAAAGCAACAAAAAGGTATCGCTCTATAATAATATCCCCATTGATGAGGAGCAGCAGGCTTTTCTTGCCGAAGTAGCCGAAACCATTATTCCGGCTACTGATACGCCGGGTGCAAAAGATATATCGGCACACCTGTTTGCCCTTGCAATGCTCAACGATTGTTACAAGCCGGAAGACAGGGAGAAGTTTGTAAAAGGCATGCAGCAGTTTGAAGATAATGTGCAAAAGCAATACAAAAAGTCTTTTGTACAATGCAGTGCTCCCGAAAGACAAGCTATTATAACTACAGAAGAGGCACGTAAAGATGCCAAAGATGAGGCGCATTCATTTTATAGTACAATGAAAGGCCTTACGATACAGGCATACACCGGTTCTAAGTATTACCTTACCAATGTGCAGGTATATAAATTAGTACCAGGCAAGTTCATCAGCAGTGTAGCTGTATAAAGCAATCTGCATTATCTCTGCCTGACACCAGTTGAGCAGGAATGCCAATTAGTAACAGTCAATTTATTATCAAGTCATTTACATATCAAGTTATCATTTATAATATTTCATGGGAAATACTAACGATTCTGTCAGTAACAGAACATTCGATGCCATAGTTATAGGCTCCGGTATCAGCGGCGGCTGGGCTGCTAAAGAGCTGTGCGAAAAAGGCTTGAAAACATTAGTGCTGGAACGCGGCCGGGATGTAAAGCACATCAAGGATTATCCAACCACCAACATGATGCCCTGGGAGTTTAAGCACCGTGGGCAAGTGCCGTATGATATTGCTGAAAAGAAACCCGGTAGTAAACCGTTGTTATGCTTTTCGCGAAGATGCTATGCACTTTTTTGTAAAAGATACCGAGCATCCTTATGTACAGGAAAAGCCTTTTGACTGGATCCGTGGCTACCAGGTAGGCGGCAAGTCATTATTGTGGGCACGTCAAACACAACGCTGGAGCGACTTTGACTTTGAGGGCCCGGCCAGAGATGGTTTTGCAGTTGACTGGCCTATCCGCTATAAAGATCTTGCGCCCTGGTACAGCTATGTAGAGAAGTTTGCAGGTATCAGTGGCAATAAAGATGGGTTGGACATGCTGCCCGATGGTGAGTTTTTACCTCCCATAGAACTGAATGATGTGGAGAAATATTTTGCAGGTGTAGTATCCAAAAACTATACTGGACAGACATGTGATATACGGGCGCTGTGCACACCTTACAGAGCCTAAGCAAATCCACTACGACCAGGGCAGAGTACAATGCCAGAACCGTACGCTCTGCCAGCGTGGATGTCCGTTTGGTGGCTATTTCAGTTCTAATGCTACCACTATACCCTGGGCAATGAAGACCGGCAATATGACACTGCGCCCTGATAGTGTAGTACAGGAAGTCATTTATGATGACAAGAAAAATAAAGCAACCGGCGTACGCGTGATGGATGCACATACAAAGGAGGTAACGGAGTACTATGCAAAGGTCATCTTTGTAAATGCCGCTGCAATGAACACCAACCTGCTGCTGCTCAATTCCACTTCCCACCGCTTTCCTAATGGCTTGGGTAATGATAGTGGCGTACTGGGCAAATATGTAGCTTTCCATAACTACCGTGCACATATCAATGCGCAATGTGACGATTTTAAACATGTAACTTCTGAGGGCCGCCGCCCCACGAGTGCTTATATCCCGCGCTTTAGAAATCTGTATAAGCAGGAAACAGATTTCCTGCGTGGCTACGCAGCAGGCTTTGGGGCTGGCAGGTACACTCATCACAACACGGATGGTTTTGGTAAGAGCCTGAAGGAGCAGTTAGCTTCTAAGGATTTAGGTCCATGGCATGTCAACTCGCACATGATGGGTGAAACCATACCTAAGGAGACCAATACCGTATCGTTGAGTAAAGATAAAAAAGATGAATGGGGTATGCCGTTGCTCAACATCAATATCGCGTACGATGATAATGATGAGAAGATGGTGAAGGATTTCCAGGAACAAATGACGGAGATGTACACCAAAGCGGGCTTTACTAATATCAGGGTTGATGACAGTAAGCAGGCACCTGGATTAGACATCCATGAAATGGGTGGCTGCCGCATGGGTAACGATCCTAAGACCTCTATGCTTAACAAGTGGAACCAGATGCATGCCTGCAACAATGTGTTTGTAACGGATGGTGCCTGCTATGACTTCTACTTCTACACAGAATCCATCATTGACATATATGGCATTCAGTGCAAGAGCTGTGGACTATGCTGTACAGCAGTTGAAGAAGGGAGAGATATAGTTTGATAGCGGTGGGCTTTGAGCTACAAGCAATGCAGAAGAATAAGGAACAGGCTTTAGCTTAAGTGAATGCTTAGGTTAAAGCCTGTTGTTATTTGATTATGGGTATTCAAAGTCATCAGGAACGTCCCAATAACTATAAGCAAAAAGGCTCCGGACTATTACAGTCCGAAGCCTTCAATCCTCTCTGTGCTCCTCTATGCTCTCCGTGCCTCCGTGGTTCAATATATCAATACACCTTCCTTACTCCTCACCTCATTTACCCGCGCCTCATACTCACTGATCAACTCCGCTATCAAAGCCGTCCACCCTGTTTGGTGGCTGGCACCCAATCCATGACCATTATCCCCATGAAAATATTCATAATAAAGCAGCAGATCCTCATTGCCTTTCTGCTGGTAAAACCAGTTGTAGTTACCATGTATCTTACGTCTGCCTTCCTTATCTTTTTCAAATAAGGAGATCACTCTTTTAGTAAGCTCATCAGCTACTGTACTAAGGTTAACCTCATTACCTGAACGTGCCGGGTATTCTACTAATAGATCATCCCCGTAAAACGCACCGTACCGGCGTATAGACTGGATAAACAAATAATTGATAGGCAACCAAACCGGTCCGCGCCAGTTACTGTTACCACCAAACATATCCGATGTAGAATCCCCCGGGTCATAGCTGATAGAATGCTCCTCCCCTTCAATAATAATGGTGTAGGGATGGTTCTGGTGATCCTTAGATAATGCCCTGATACCACCATCCGACAAAAACTCCGCTTCATCCAGCATCCGCTCCAGCAAATACACCAACCGGTCTGGACGTACCAGCGACAGCAATAGTTTATCGCCGCCATTCTCCTCTTCATTGGGGCAAGGATGATAATGTATTTTCTTGTCCTCAAAGTGCTGAATACGCTTCTTAAAATCCTTCAGCTTATCCAATGCTCTTTTATCTATAACAGCAACGGCGAATAAAGACATCAATCCTACTATAGACTTCACCTGCAAAGGCAATGGCTCGCTGCCATATACCGAAAGCACGTCATAAAAGAACTTGTCCTCCTCATTCCATAAATGATGCTCGTTGATAGATTCAGCTATCATTACAAAATGCTCGAAGAACTTAATAGCGGAATCTTCAAAGGAAATATCATGCAATGGCAATCTCCAATGCTATATCCATCATGTTCAAGCGCATAGGTTCCCATCCAGCTTGTAGCATCTGCCTGCTCCAGTTGCATGTTAGTACCCGGAAAGCTGCGGTTAAACACTCCAATATTATCCAGTCCCAAAAAGCCACCTTCAAATATGTTATTGCCCTTACGGTCTTTACGGTTCACCCACCAGGTAAAGTTGATCAGCAATTTCTGGAAGATCTGCTTTCAGGAATATAATATCGCCTTCGCCTTTTTGCTCCTTCTCTATGTTATACACCTGCAATGCCGCCCACGCATGTACCGGCGGATTCACATCACTGAAGTTCCATTCATAAGCGGGCAACTGTCCGTCCGGTTTCATATACCATTCACGCATAATCAGCAGCAACTGGTGCTTGGCAAATGCCGCATCTATCTTTGCAAATGCTATACACTGAAAAGCCAGGTCCCAGGCCGCATACCAGGGATACTCCCATTTATCGGGCATGGATATAATATCCTGGTTCTTCAGGTGCAGCCAATCATTATTGCGCCCGTTCATCCTGTTGCTGTTCACTTCCGTAATGCCATCACTGGTGCTGAGCCATTGTGCCACATCAAAGTTGTAATACTGCTTGCTCCATAGCAAGCCGGCTAATGCCTGCCGCTGTATGTTGTACAAGTCTTTGCTTTGATGCTTCGGTAATACTGCTTCATAAAACTCATCTGCCTCCTGCTTGCGCTCAGCAAAGATGTTTTCAAAGCCCTGCTCAAAAGGCTGAGCCAATTCTATATTACTCAACCTGCAATACACCGTTTTAGTCTCCCCGGCAGCTATGTTTAAGCGATAAACCGGCGAGGACTTAGTCCCCTTCTTCACCTCACGCAGTTGCTTTACATTCTTTCGCTTTAGGATAGCGCTATGGAAAGCATCTTTTACAAAAATGCTCTTGTTGGGCACTCCGGTTACCTTCTCTGTATTGGTGATGTTGTTTGTAAATAATAAGTCATCCGGCTGCTGAAAGTACAGGTAATAGTTCTCCAGCGACGGATGCGCTGCTATTACAGAATGTGTATTCCGATAGCTGATCACCGGTTGCGTTGATGCGGGATATCGTGAGCATGCTGATTACTAAACCACAACGTTGGCAGCAACGTAACAGGTGCTGCTTCACTGTAGCGGTTAGTAATATTAATACGAACAAAAATATCCTTGTCCGACTGCTTGGCATATGTTACCGTTACATCAAAATAGCGGTTGTTGTTAAACACGCCGGTATCCAGTATTTCATACTCCGGCTCGTGCTTACCACGCACCGCATTTTGCTGCCGCAGTTCCTCGTAAGGGAAACGAAGCTGCGGGTATTTATATAAATATTCCATATAGAAATGCGATGGAATATTATCAGTATAATAATACAGTTCCTTTACGTCCTCGCCATGGTTGCCTTCCCCATTGCTAAGACCAAATAACCGCTCTTTAAGTATAGGGTCCTTACCATTCCATAGGGCTATGGCAAAGTTCAGGTGTTGCTCCGCATCAGAGATGCCGGCCAATCCATCTTCGCCCCACTGGTAGGCACGGCTATGTGCATGGTCAAACGGGAAGTACTGCCAGGCATTGCCGTTTTCACTATAGTCTTCGCGCACAGTGCCCCATTGGCGTTCGCTCAGGTAAGGTCCCCACTGTACCAGTGGTATCTCTTTCTTAGCGATGATCTCTATGCGCTTGTGTTCTGTTGTCATAAAATTATATTTCGTGAACAAATCCTTACCTTATCAATACTTATTAAAGTATTAATCAGGCATTCGCAATCAGTGGCGCGGTACACGCGCCATGCGTTTATATCATATCAGTTGGAAATTACTCCGGCTTAATAAGGTGCTGCTATTCAATTATCATTACTATTCAAAACATGCTAGCTTATTCCATTTAGCAGTCTGATTCAATAGTCAAAGCTGCCTTTGTCATCACGCTATAGGCGCGATCTCTGCTTTGCTATTAATCAAAGTCTGATTCTGAAGTAACTAATCCGCAGCCACCAAATGCCGATGTTTTATGTAAGAATGTATTTAATGTTTGTATGATAAATACACTGGCCACTACCAGGCTCTATCATCAAAAGGGGTTTTCTTTAATTAATTACAAATAGTCTTGTGAATAAAGTTCCTTTTTATGAGTAGGTGGAAATGAAATGAATATTAACAAATCACTCCGCCATTCACAACTTACCTTCTGCATTCCCCTCTCCACCCGGAGAGGGGTTAGGGGTGAGGTCTTACACCACCGCCTCACTAATAGGTACATATGCCGGCTTTTTCAGCCCTACTTTATGTCCAACCATTCCAAAGTATAAGATGAACAAATAACACGGTATCATTATCCAGAATGCCTGCTGCAGTCCTACGCGCTCACCCAGCCATGCCCACAGTTTTGGCAGTATAGCACCGCCCGAAATACCTATGATAAGCAAAGCCGAACCGGTTTTGGTAAACCTGCCCAACCCATCAATGGCTAAGGGCCACAGTGCCGGCCATATCAGCGCGTTAGCTAATCCTAACAGTGCAATAAACAACACCGAAGTATAACCGCTGCTAAAAATAGCCCCCAGCGTAAACAGCACGCCTAATATTGCCGATATTCTTAAAGCAGTACTCTGCAAAACATACTTTGGAATAGTGGTAATACCAATTATATACCCTATCAGCATACCGATCATGGTATAAGTTGTAAAATGCTTTGCAACATCCAGGCTGATGCCAATTTTGTTACCATATACCTGTATAATATCTCCTGCCATCACCTCTACCCCCACGTACAAGAACAGGCTGATAAAGCCTAACCATAAATAAGGGTAATGGAATATACTTTCGCGGTTTACACCACTGGTACTGTCTGCTGTATCATCTTCCCCTTCAGCCTTTACTTCAGGCAAATGGGAGAAATAAACAAACAGCGCCAGCGCTACCAATACAACGGCTATAATAATATACGGCATTATCACTCTTGATGCTAACTGGTCCAGCTCGGCTGCCTTTTGTGCAGCATCCAATGTAGATAACCTTTGTACAAAGCTATCTGCATTCTTAAGCATGATAGCACCCATAATTAATGGCGCTATAGCACCTGCTGTTTTATTACAAACCCCCATAATGGAGATGCGCTTAGCCGCACTTTCAATAGGTCCCAAAATAGTGATGTAGGGGTTAGATGCTGTTTGCAGCAATGCCAGCCCGATACCTATTACAAAAAGCCCGACCAGGAACAACCCAAATGTTCTTGCCTGGGCAGCAGGAACGAAAATAAGTGCCCCTACTGCCATTATTATCAGGCCCAGCATCATGCCTTTCTTGAAGCCGGTTTTCCTCAATACCCACGATGAAGGGAAAGCCATCACTGCATAAGAAATATAAAAAGCAAACGTAACCAACACCGCTTCCGATGTCTTTAGCTCGCAGGCGATCTGCAGGTAAGGGATCAACGTGCTGTTGACCCAGGTCACAAATCCAAAAACAAAGAACAGGGCGCCTATGATAAACATGGCATTATTGGTACGTACTGCTGTTGTGTTACTCATGCTTGGTTGACTTGAATGGTAAATATAAGCGGATTTTAGAAGGTGATTGAGTTTTTTGTATAGAATGAATGATGAGTTTTTTGTAGGGACAGGTCGCGACCTGTCCCATAAGATTTTAACACCTAAGGCTGAAAAATTCAACGCAGTTGCAGCCAAATAAAACACCATAAAACATATCAAACAACTAATTCAATCAGCTTCTTATTATCCAATATGCGGATTAAATCCACTATGCGGACCAGCAAAGTAATTTATTTTCGGTCTCTTAGGCTTTACCTCCTGTGCATCATTTTTACCCGGTTCTATAATATCATTAACCGGCGCTTTTACCTTGATAACACGATTGGTTTCTTGTGGCGTTACTACATCAAATACCTGTTCGTATTGTGCAGTATAAAAGCCAACTGTTCTTGTATTGCCTAAAACCATTATTGATAAGAATTTCATAACTGTCTTTTTTAAATTGTTAAGAGATACAGATTCATACTCTTTGTTCAAACTCAATGCATTCATAATCATTTACTTTTAAGATGAATAAACTGGTGAATGACCTACCTGTTTTACTTCAGGTTTGCGTATAGGGATAGTGGTAGTTGCTGTTTGTGCAGCCTTTTGCCTGCGTACCAGTACCATGCAAAACAGGAAACCGGTAAATGCCAGCCCGGCACCTACATATTCCGGCGAGGTATAGCTGTAGCCTGCTGCGATTGGCAACCCGCCCAGGAAAGCACCCAACGCATTGCCCATATTAGCACTTGCCTGTAAAGAGGAAGATGCGAGCATCTCAGAGCCTTTAGCGGCATTGATCATCAGCATCTGCATAGGTGCTATTACTGCAAAGGCAACTGCACCGGTTATAAACGTCATGATCACGGCAGGCACTTGGTACTGCGATACCACCGATACCACCAGAAGGGCTACAATCATAGATAGTAACAATAAGCTGGTAGTTTTAAGCGGCGAAAAACGGTCTGCTAATCTGCCGCCTATCAGGTTACCCACTGCCATACCTAAACCTGCAACGATCATAATAAAGGTGACTGCATTAGCCGGGAAATGTGCTACCTGCGTCATCATCGGTGCGATATAGCTGATCCAGGTAAACAGGCCACCGGTACCAATAGCTGAGATAGCAATGATCAACCAGGGCTCTGGCTTTTTAAATGCCTTAGCACTTTCCTTAAAGCTGCTGTCGGGCGCAGCGGGCAATGCCGGCATCCACTTCTTCACACTGCCTGCAGTAATAAGTGCGATAGCAGCAATAATGAAGAAAGATATCCTCCAGCTATAATTATGACCAATATAAGTACCCAATGGAACACCTATAATATTGGCGATGGTGAGTCCCGCAAACATTAAGGCTACCGCTCTTGCTTCTTTACCTTTATCTGCCAGTTTGCTCGCAACTACAGCACCTATCCCAAAAAATGCCCCGTGTGGCAATCCTGCACACAGTCTTGCTAATAACAAAAGGTGAAAGTTAGGCGCCATAGCAAATAAGGCATTAAAAACTCCATATATCAGCATCAGGCTAATCAGTAATTTTTTTGGGGAATACTTACCTGCTACTACCGCCATTATTGGTGCACCTATCACTACGCCTAACGCATAAGCTGAGATCAGGTGCCCTGCTTCGGGTATGGATATAGATAGCGTTTTTGCCACATCTGGTAATACTCCCATCATCATAAACTCGGTCATCCCTATACAAAAGCCCCCGATCGTAAGCGTTAGCAAACTGGGCTTTATGGACGAAAAAATTGTCTTTTTACTCATAACATTCTTTTAACTCTTATTGCCTCAAATACAAAAGCCTGCTGTTAATGCAGGCAATCGTTTATTTTTAACCAGAACTGTTCGTTCTTTACTTTTAGCTGATCAGGTTTATGATTTCTTATACTTATATACCTGATTAACCTATTTCAGATAATCACCGGTTTTCTTTCCGGTTCCATCTTGTGCTCTAAATGCAATACAAAGATAGTGCAAATTTTGTTTAATCGTTTAAACATCTAAGTAAACTTATTGTGAATTAACACCCCAAACCGGACGTATATGCTTGTTAATGATAGTTTTAGTTCTACGCTGATAAAAAGCATAAAGATTAAACCGTTATTGATAAGCAATATGTTAGACGAAGCTTTGTTAAAGATAATTATCGAACCCGCATGTGTAAAAAGCACCTCAGCATTGCATTCCAAAGGTTTAACTGTGGAATAAAATGACCAAACTTTGATTTAAACGTTTAAATATTTAACTTTGTAGGAATCCACAATCGCCATGGCTATTAGTAAAAGAGTATCTCTGAAAGACATTGCACAAAAAGTAGGCGTCTCAACCGCTTTGGTTTCATATGTACTTAACAATAAGAAAGAAGGTAGAATAAATAAAGATGTAGCCCAAAAAATCAAAGATACCGCTAAGGAGCTGAATTACCGTACCAACCTGCTTGCCCGTGGGCTTAAGATTAATAAGACCTATACCATAGGTTTAATTGTGGCGGATATCGCCAGTCCGTTCTCATCCGGTATGGCGCGCATTATAGAGGATGAAGCCGAAAAGCTGAACTATACGGTGATTTTCGGCTCCTCCGATGAAAACGCGCAGAAGTTTGGCAAGCTCGTAGATACTTTTCTTAACCGTCAGGTAGATGGATTGATTATAGCTCCGCCTGAGAATGCAGAGAACGAGATCTTTCGCCTCCAGCAACAAGGCTTACCCTTTGTACTGTTCGACCGCTATTTTCCTGCTATCACTGCCAACTATGTGGCATTAGACAATTATACTGCTTCTTACAACGCTGTTAAATACATGATAGAAAGAGGCTGTAAAAGACCGGCTATCGTTACTTACAATTCCTCCCTCTTTCACATGCAGGAACGTATAAGAGGCTACTTGGCAGCACTTAAACTTAACGGCATTGAGCCAAATAAAAACTGGATAAAAAAGGTAAACATTCTTAACCCTAAAGCTGCCATTGAAAAAGCAGTTCAGGAACTCTTAGAGCAGAAGGAACCGGTAGATGCCATTTTATTTGGCTCCAACACTATTACGATACATGGTGTGAAGTATATCAATACACTGCCTCTTAAGGTACCAAAAGATGTATCTATTATCAGCTTCGATGAAACAGAATCGCTTGATTTGTTCTACGCCCCAATTACCTATATCAGGCAGCCTATGCGTGAAATGGGACAACTAACCACTAAAATCCTGCTCGACTGTCTTTGCAAAAACAATAAAATATGCCAGGTAAATATGCAGGCAGAACTGGTAGTACGGGCTTCTATAAAATAAAGCGCTTTAATTATTTAATTGTATTATAGTAAGGTTAATCAAGCTCCCTAGGAACGATACATTTATAAGGTATCCCCCTGCAAAACTCCTTATTCCTGATCTTGGATAGCCTTGAGCTTTACCTGACTTATACTTAAGTTATACCTAACTTATACCTAACTTATACTTAAGTTATACTTATCTTATACCGAATCTCCTCCCATGTAACTCCTCCCTAACTTCCTAAATACTCCCTATCTGCCCCACATTACTGCAAGAGTCTCCCCTACCGCCAGCAGCAGCATTAAAATACAACTATCTCTCCATGTAACCGTTAACTGGTAGCCTTACTTTCCAACTATTTATAAATTCCTTACATTTAGTTACTCTTATACCGAACCGCAATCAAGTGTACACTATTTCAGTCAGAATATCTGAAGTTATTTGTTGTCAATTTGATAGCGGTTTGGTATAGCTCCAGGGTTATAGAAGATCAACTCTCGCCCTAAGTAAACCCCAACTAGTTCCTGAAGGTCTCCACTGTAAAAAGTAAATTCCACCCCATATTTGCCTGGCCGGCAGCCAAGGTCTTATACCATTTTCAGTTTGGTAGCATGGTATACACTGCTTAAATATCACAGTTCATATACTCCAGCAACTGGCAACCAGTAACTGGTATCAGGCTACCTATTTGAATCTGGTCTTACATCTAACATTCACTATTCCCAATCTCCAACATTATATTTGCTGCATACGCCAGTGCTTTATGTTTGATCTGCTCTTCCGGAATATCAGTAAAAAAGTTTCCTTAACAGAGGAAGAAAAACTGTCGATTCAAACTTTCTTTACCCCTAAAAAGCTGCGCAAAAAACAATACTTGCTGCAGGAAGGTGATCCTTGCAAGTACACAGCCTATGTAAACAAAGGCATTCTGCGCTCTTATACGGTAGATGAAAAAGGTGTAGAGCACATTGTCCAGTTTGCATTAGAAGACTGGTGGATAGCAGACATGTATAGCTTTCTTACCGGTGAGCCCTCCACCTGCAATATTGATGCGCTCGAAGATGTTGAGTTGTTACTGATCACCAAAGCATCACAGGATGAAATGGTTCTACAGGTTCCAAACATGGAGCGTTATTTAAGACTACTGATGCAAAATAACCTCATAGCCTTGCAGCGCCGTTTAATTGGCTCTCTCAATTACACTGCCGAAGATAAATACCTGCAGCTAATAGCCCTTTGCCCCATTATTATTCAGCGCGTACCACAACACTACATTGCTTCCTATCTCGGCATCACCCCCGAAACATTAAGCCGCATACGCCGCCAAATGGCTTTCCGCTAAGCTGCGTTCTTGATGTACATCAATATTATTTCTTAACCCACCTCAACAGGTAAGCCTATTACACTATCGTAGCTTTGTATAAAGCAAAAGATAAGTATCAATCAGTTGACCACTAACAGCTAATATAATTATCAGCATCATCAGCATTACTTGTCAGTATAATCATAATCTAAAAACAAATCATTATCCTTAAATAATAAACTATATGTCCCAACTAATCACAGGCATCCACCATGTAACGGCAATCGCCGGCAACGCCCAAAAGAACATAGATTTCTACGCAGGTATCTTAGGTTTACGGCTGGTAAAGAAAACCGTCAACTTCGATGCTCCCGAAATATATCACTTCTATTACGGCGATGAAAAGGGCTTGCCCGGCAGCATCCTTACTTTCTTTCCTTACGGCAATATCCAAAGCGGCCGCCACGGCAAAGGCATGCTCAATACAACCACGTTCTCTGTTCCACTCGAAAGCATAGCTTACTGGCAACAGCGTTTAAAGCAGTTCAACATCAACTACAAGCCTGCACAGGATCGCTTTGGCAGCGAAGCAGTCATTTACTTCGAAGACCATGATGGCTTAGGACTGGAACTGGTATTTAACGATACTGATAAACGCCCCGGCTTTAGCCTTGGAAACATTCCTGTAGAGTATTCAATCAAAGGCTTTTACAATGTGGAACTGTGGGAAGAAGGTTACGAGCGCACCGCCGGTTTATTGACCGAGCAGATGGACCATAAGCTCATTGCAGAAAAAGGCAACCGCTTCCGCTTTGCAGCCACAGATGCACCCGGCAACTATATAGATATTTTGTGCTCACCTGATAGCATGCGTGGCTTAGGAGGCAATGGCACTGTACACCACATCGCTTTCAGCACGCTAGATTCAAATACACAGGAGCAGGCAAGAGTAAAGATTGCACAACGCATGCTCAATCCAACACCTGTACTCGACAGGCAATATTTTACTTCTGTTTATTTCCGCGAGCCAGGCGGGGTATTATTTGAGATAGCTACGGCAGGTCCAGGCTTCGCAGTAGACGAAGACCAGCAGCACTTAGGCGAAGCATTAAAGCTACCCTCCCAATACGAGCCTTACCGCACAGAAATAGAAAAAGTAGTAATGCCGGTAACATTTGATGTAGAAAAATATAAATAGTACAACACGAATAATCAACCACAATTACACTAATTACACGAATTATTAGATAACAGATGACACAGACTAAAGCACGGATAAATAGGATTGAATCAATTCGTGTAATTAGTGCAATTCGTTCTATTCGTGCTTCGACCAATTCGTGCAGTTCATAATCATTCGTGTTCCAACAATCTCATCATCCCAAAAATCTCCCCAAATCTCCGTCCCATGCACACAAAAAACCTAATCACATCAGGTGTTCACCTCTCCTCAGCCGGCAAAGCGTTAATCATGCTCCATGGCCGTGGTGCGCATGCTCAGGATATCCTCTCCTTAGCTGATTACCTGGATGTAAAAGACTTTGCATTGGTAGCACCACAAGCTACCAACAACACCTGGTATCCTTACTCCTTTTTAGCACCACCGGCGGAGAACGAGCCTTGGCTTTCCTCAGCTTTAAGTATAATAAAAGAGACTGTCACAGACCTCAACAAAGCAGGCATTACCAACGAGAACATCTATTTGCTCGGGTTCTCTCAAGGCGCTTGTTTAACGCTCGAATTTGCAGCCAGGAATGCTACAAAATACGGCGGCATCATTGCATTCACCGGCGGATTAATAGGCGATAAGATTTATCCTGAAAATTATACTGGCAACTTTGCCTCCACACCTGTTTTCATTGGCAGCAGCAACCCCGATTTTCATGTGCCGGTAGAAAGAGTATATGCTACTACCAACATCTTAAAGAACATGGGCGCGGTAGTCACTGAAAAGATCTACAACAATATGGGGCACACCATCAACGAAGATGAATTGCGCCATGCTTCTCAAATTCTGAAAGGCATACCTGTACACCAATAATAAACCAATACATCATGCAAACACAACTCTTTCCTGCATCCGAACGCGGCGTAAAAGATCAGGGCTGGCTAAGAAGCAACTTCCACTTCAGCTTTAGTGATTATTCCAATCCCATGAAGAGTACCTTTGGCACGCTCACCGCTTTCAACGATGATTTCCTGCAGCCAGGCAAAGGCTTCGGCATACACCCGCATGTGAATATGGAGATCATCTCGGTATTACTTAAAGGCAAGATGAACCATAAAGATACACTCGGCTACAGCACGGTAATAGAAGAAGGTGGTGTACAGATCATGAGTGCTGGCAGCGGCTTGCGTCATGAAGAATACAATATAGGGGACGATGAAGTCAACTTCCTGCAGATATGGATCCAGCCCAAACTACAGAACATCACCCCACGCTACCAGTTTCGCAGCTTTCCATTAGAGAAAAGAAAGAACAAGCTAACTACCATAATCTCCGGGGAAGAAGGACTTACACATTGCTGGATCAATCAAAATGCAAAGCTATCACTCGGGCATGCTGATAAGGATATAAATACACATTACGCCTTCAATCCCTTGAATAAATGCTTGTTTGTACATACTATTGAAGGCACCATCCGCATCGGTGATCAAACTCTTCATAAAGGCGATGCATTAGGCATCTGGGATGCCTCCTCCATAGATATTGAATGTTTGGAAGAGTCTCAGTTTCTAATTATTGAAACGGTAATTAACCAGAAGTAGGTATTGCATTAAATATATAATTAACATATAGTCATATACCTGTCTTAGGGAGACAAAGAAATACAGTGATTTACATAGATATTATCCTATGTGTTCCTTTCTATGGTTCTATGTGGTGAATAAACGCTTTTGCTACTTAACAAAACATTGCTGTAGTTCTATTAAACTAATATTTGGTGGCTTCATCTGTAATAACATAATTTGTAAAATATAAAAACAAGGAAATGAAAAATGCATTCTTCGTAATAGCCGCCAGTTTATTTATTACTGCTGCCGCTAATGCACAAACAGTCACTAAAACAGAGAAGCAAACTACCAAAACGGAACTCCACCAGGTTAAAGGAGATAACAAAGCGACTGAACAGCAAACTAAAAAAGTAGCAGTAACTAAAAAAGAGAGCAAAGTAGCTATCAAGCACGGTAATAAAAAAGTAGCTGCCAATACAAATAAAGTAACAACCCACTCCGAAACAAAGGCTGTAACCAATAAGGCTGATGCTACAAAGCAAACTAAAGAGGTCAAAGCAGATAACAAAACAGTGCATAAAGATGTAGTATCTGTAAAAAAGGAGGATGCTAAGCACACTCAAACTAAAACAGCAACACAGAAGTAAAATAAGCTAAGCTCAATGCAATATAGGCCTGCGGTACTAACATATTGCAGGCTTATTTTTGTACAACATTCTACAGCATATAACAATGTCCCTATCTTGTCCTTATTATATTAATATCAGTACATTCATGAAGCCTATTGTAACTATTGAATATTGCCCCAAATGCGGATGGATGCTACGCGCTGCCTACATGGCGCAGGAACTGCTCACCACATTCGCCGAAGACCTTAAAGGCGTTACCCTGCAGCCTGCAGAAGTAAGCGGACGCTATACCATTTACATCAATGAAGAAAAGATCTTTGACCGCAAAGAACAGGGCAGGTTCCCTGAAATAAAAGAATTAAAACAACTGGTAAGAGACAAAGTAAACCCGGAAAAAAGCCTCGGTCATTCCGATAATAAATAATGACCTTTTCCTTCTTGTAGTTTGTAACTTGTATCTTATCCCTTGTATCTTGTAATGCTTGTAACTTGCATCTTGCAACTTGTAACTTATTACAGCTACAGAATAGCTTTGCCATGCAGCTATGAAAATATTGATCATCGAAGACGAAAGAGAGTTATCCGGAAGCATTTGCACCTACTTTGCGAGCGAGCAATTTGTTTGCGAAACAGCCTTTGATTTCCATACTGCTTCAGAAAAAATAGCGCTATATGAATATGCCTGCATCATTTTGGATATTACCTTGCCTGGTGGTAGCGGACTCGATATTTTAAAAGAATTAAATCAACAGGATAAAGCTGATGGCGTTATCATTATCTCGGCTAAAAATGCTTTGGACGATAAAATATTCGGGTTAAAAGCGGGAGCCGATGATTATCTCACCAAACCTTTCCACATGCCCGAATTAGGTGCAAGAGTAGCGGCCATTATCCGCCGCAAATCTTTTGGTGGCAAGAATGTGATTGTCTTTGACGACGTGCATATCAATCTTAGCGCAAAACAGGTAACAGCTAATAATAAAGAACTGGACCTTACCAAAAAAGAATATGAACTGCTGCTTTATTTCATCAGCAATAAAAACAAGGTCATCAGTAAGGCTGCTATTGCCGAGCATTTGTGGGGCGATAATATGGACCTGGCAGACAACTACGATTTTATTTATACACATGTAAAGAACCTTCGTAAAAAAATAATGCAGGCTGGCTCACCCGATTATATCAAATCGGTGTATGGCATGGGGTATAAATTCAGTATTTAACTGCAAAATCCGGTGATACAATATGAAGCTTTTTGCAAAATATAACCGTATCAATGTACTGTCCACAATTATCATCTTTTTGCTGGGCAGTATTGCCTTTACGTTTCTGCTTCGCTATGTGATCATCAGCCAGATAGATGAAGATTTAAATATCGAAAAGAATGAGGTGATTACTTACGTACACAACTTTCATCACCTGCCTGCTATAATAGAAGTGCATGACCAATATACTACTTACAAAGCGGTAGCAACGCCAAAGCAAACTAACGGTCGTATACATACAAGAAAGAACTATGATGCAGAAGAGAAAGAGCAGGAACTGGTACGCACTATTGAGTTTTATGTAAACACCAATGGCGAGTGGTATCTTGTTTCAGTAAGCAAATCGTTGGAAGGCACAGATAATCTTATACGTACCATCATATTTATTACCCTCACACTTATCCTGCTGATATTAGTTGCAACGTTCATTATCAACCGTATTGTTCTGCGGAGACTCTGGCAGCCGTTTTACAATACATTACATACCGTACAGCAGTTTAAGCTGAGCAATACGCAAACCCTGGGTTTTACCAACAGCAATATAGAAGAGTTTGAACTCCTGAACACCACATTAAGTAACGCCATCAGGAAAGCCCAGCAAGATTATCAAATCCTGAAAGAGTTTACTGAGAATGCTTCGCACGAACTGCAAACACCTTTAGCGGTTATCCATTCCAAGCTGGATATTCTTATACAGAACGAACAGTTATCAGAACATGAAAGTGGTGCTATACAAGGCGCTTACCAGGCAGTGCAAAATCTTAGCAGGCTTAACCAATCGCTATTGCTGCTTACCAAAATTGAGAACAGACAGTTTGAAGAAAGTAAATGTATTCAGCTCGATAAAGTTCTGGAAGATAAGATTGCCCAGTTTGATGAGCTGTGGCAAAGCAGGAACATTAGTTTTAAAACAGCTTTAACTACCGCAACTGTTCATATCAATCCCACACTGCTGGATATATTATTGAATAACCTGCTGAGCAATGCTACGCAGCATAATGTAATGAATGGGTTTATTGAATTGAATCTGCAACAGCATAATCTGCAAATCAGTAATACCGGTGAGCCTAGCTCATTAGATGAAAAGCAGATCTACAACAGGTTCTATAAAGGGAACAATACTACCGGGAAGCATGGCTTAGGATTATCTATTATCAAACAAATATGTGAGGTATCAGGCTATTCCTGCCAGTATCAATTTCAGTCAGCAAACATCCATTCATTCATCATTAGCTGGTCTTAGAAGCTTTTGAGTTAATTGTTTAGAATGGATTATCCGTGATTTTTGAGCGAAATAGTTCACCCAAAGGTAGGGAGCTATTATAAATGGGAATACAAACAGCTATCTGATAGATTCCACAACAGAGTTAGCTTCTACTGCTCGTGCCAACGAGCAAATTATATTCTGAAAGTCCGTGCTTATCTTATATGAATCGTGATTTCTTTCTGCAACCTGTATAGCATTTTGTGCAATCCGGCGCCGCTCTTCTTTATTTTGAAACAATTCCCTGAGAGCATTGGCTACTACTTCCACTTCGTTTTCCACAATCACTTTAGCCCATCCTTCCTTTTGTGCATATTTCACCAGAGCTGTTTCCCGAGGTCCGAACACAATGACAGGTGTGCCACTGATCATATATTCAGAAGCTTTCGTAGGCATAGAATACTTGATGTATTTTAGTGGGCCTTTAGCAAAGTCATATGGTAAAACCATGAAGTCTGCACTTCCCAGTACTTTTGGCAGATCTTCATACGGAACAAAAGACTGGTGTTGTACACACTTATATTCTGCCAGCCACTCTGGTTTTTCTCCTGGTTGGGTTTGTAAAACAAATTTGGCAGACATATTCAGCTCTGCATTCACCTGGTCTATTGCTTTTGCCATAGTTTTCAGTGAACTATCAATACCCAGTCCTATTCTGCCGGCATACAGGAGCGTTGGAGCGTTAGAAAGATCATAATTTTTTCTCTGGTAAGGCTTCCAGAAATTCAACTGTACAGGATTATGAAAAGGAATAAAGTTCTTGTTGTATCTTCCTTTATATTCCAGACTCATTTCATCACAGATGCTCATTAACAAACTCGAGCGTTCAAACAGAGTTCTTAATTCAGCATCAATTTTCTTATGCCAGTATGACTTAAAAATACCATCGGTAATCACCTCTTGAAAGTCGTCCATGATATGATATACCATTGGTTTATTTAAATAAGCTTGCACATCCAAACAAAAAAGCACACGCGGTCTGTCATCAGCAAGCGCATAGATCACATCCGGATTAAAGTCATCCAGCCATTTACATAGCTCTGGTGATAAGGTGGTCTTCCTGGCAATGTGACTAAGCCCTGTAAATTTCAATAAGGGAAACATATACTTCATGATCAGCTTTACCCTCAACTTCGATTTAGGAATAGTAAAATTCTGAATTCTTTCTTCACTCAGCTTTAAAGGACCGGAGGTATATTTACGCTTTATCAAGCTCAGCGGGAAGGCATACTTGTCTTCTTTAGAGCCTAGCTGATAATAATTCCTGCAATGGGTGGTATCAACGTTAGCTTCCAAAACATAACCAGGACAAACTACTGCAAGTCTGTCGCTATCCCAACCCGAAAAGAGATTGGTTACAGTAACTCCTCCGCCGGAATCATTATTGAAAGGGCGGCTAATAATCAGAACTTTGGGTAATGGCATAAAAGTACTATATTGTTAACGTTTCATTAACTATCAAATTAAGTAGAAGAAAATTATATTCTCAAAACCTGTTTTGAGTTTTTTTAAACTCTTGATTTCTAAAGTGATAGTAAATTGTCGCAAAACGGCAATCCATTAAGAACCAACTCTTTGAAGAAAACTCTAAACAGCCTCACTAATAGAATAGATGCCTTTGTTGCATAAAAGGTTGGGTAAAAAAATTTAGTTTAGTGTTAAGCAGGCATAATAAACAATTAGTAAGGCAAGTTAGGTACGTAGGAGCTATGTATATTGCCTGTACTTTCAGCTAACATTGTACATCTTCAATTTTCCCCTTCCCAATCTTGGAACACCCGGAGCTATACCTAAATACATAGTCAACTAAATAGCTATAATTTTTCAACAACTGCCCCTTCCCGATTGCATGTAAACCACTTGCCAGAAAAGCCATAGAAAAGTTATGCTAAAGCCATGGTAAAGTCATGGTAAAGTCATGGCAAAGCCATGGATAGTTCATGGCAAGCCATGCTAAAGACCCTGCCTAAGCCGTATCTAAGCCGTTTACCCTTCAATGATCTTTCGCTCATCCCTCCATCGTCATTCATCTTTTTTAGTATCTGTCTGTTATAAAACCAGTATAAGATGTAGTACTGATAGCAGAGTGAAGTATACGGAGTAAATTTAAAATATGATACTAAAATTCACTTATCCAAACAAAAAAGGATTCACCGCAGAATGCATTACCATTCATTTTATAATCCATAGAGCCTTCATATCTTCGTGGCTCAACTAATTTAACCTATTTCAATCCGGGATTAGCTGCCATTTGATTACCTGTACTTTTCGCAGAGCGGTTCTTAATGGCAGTATAAATAAGGGGCATTAGTGAAAGCGCTACAATAACAAGTACAACTATAGAAAAGTTGTTTTTCACAAACGGGATATTGCCAAAGAAATAGCCTGCTATTAAGAAGAAAATAATCCAGGCAATACCACCAATAATGTTGTAGGTACTATATCTTGCAAATGGCATTTTACCTACACCGGCAACAAATGGCGCAACCGTCCTGATGATTGGTACAAACCTGCTTAAAATAACTGCTTTTCCCCCGTGCTTATCAAAGAAGGCTTTTGTTCTTTCGTAATATTCCGGCTTTAATATTTTATTACCTGGCTTGAACACTTTGGGTCCAAAATGCTTTCCTAATAAATAATTAACAGTATTGCCTGTAAAGGCGGCTATGATAAGTATAATACCGAGCAAATAAATGCTTAATCCTGTATTGCCGCCAGCTATTAATGTACCTGCTGCAAACAATAAAGAGTCGCCGGGCACGAATGGTGCGACCACTAACCCCGTTTCTGCAAAAATGAAAGCAAACAAAATAAGATATGTCAATGCGTGGTATTGGCTAATGATGTGTGCCAGGTATTTATCTATATGTAAAATGAAATCCATGCAGATGAATTATTATAATTAGTATATCAAACAGATATAATGTTCTTAATTGTACGATAACATTTTTTAACACAATAGCAGCATAACTGCCCTCCCTTTGGCCGCAGCCAAGGGCACATAGAAATACTTATATGAAAGTCTATGTCTCAACTGTGTCTAAGTGGTTTCATTATGCAATTGGATACAACACCCAACCAGGTATAGTACCTACCCTGGTACTACTTTTACAGAGGCATAAATATTGTACCACATCTATATTTTTAGAACATGGAAGTCTGGCAGTATTCAGGTTCACTTCAAATTTCCTTCAAAATCATTTGCTTAGTTTGCGCCCAAAAAGGAATGTATAAGCTTGTTGTTTTGATGTGCTTTCTGTGCTTATCATTCTTTCCATTTGCCCAGCAGAAAACGCTGGATTTATTTCTGGAGCAGGCTTATCAAAGCAGTCCATTATTAAAAGATTATAACAACCAGATACGCAGCAATCATATTGACAGTACTATTCTAAGAGCAGGTTATGGTGTGTTGGTCAATGGCAGCAGTACCAACAACTACGCGCCTGTTATCCATGGTTATGGTTACGAAGGCGCTATTACCAACATCGCTAACTTTAGCGAACTGATAACAGCCTCCAAACAGTTTGTAGGAAGAGCCAACCTGCAAAATCAATTCAACAGCATTGCTCTCCTTAACGATTCCACACGAATAGCAACAAAAATCTCCATACAGGATCTGCAAAAGACCATTACCCAGCAATACATTGCTGCTTATGGTAGCTGGCAGCAATATAGCTTCAACAAAGAAGTGTACGATCTGCTTTCCAAGGAAGATACAATTCTTAAAAAGCTTACGCAGGCAAGCGTGTACCGGCAAACCGATTATCTTACTTTTTTAGTTACCCTGCAGCAGCAAAAAATAACGGTGCTGCAAGCCCATACACAATTGCAAAATGATTATGCGCAGCTCAATTATCTCAGTGGCTTAGTTGATACAACATTGCAACCTTTAACCGCACCTGATATCACACTCAATACCATCTTGCCGGCAGACTACACTGTGTATTATCGCAAGTTTACCATAGACAGTTTGATGCTGCAAAACGAGCATGCCCGCATTGATTTTAGCTACCGGCCCAAGGTCAGCGCTTATATGGATGCAGGTTATATCTCTACCTTAACCTACCAGGCATACCACAATTTCGGTACGAGTTTCGGATTAAATCTTTCGGTACCTATTTATGATGGAGGACAAAGAAAAATGCAACACCGTAAGCTGGATATTGCTGAACAAACACGCACTTACTACCGGGATTTCTTTCAAACGCAGTACAACCAGCAGGTAGCACAATTGATGCAGCAGTTAAACGCTGCACAACAACTGATAGATGAATCTTCCAGCCAGTTGAAGTATGTAGAAGGCTTAATACAGGCCAATCATAAGCTGCTGGCTATTGGTGATGTGCGCATTGCAGATTACATTATTGCGATCAATAATTATCTGAATGCAAGGAATATCATTACTCAAAATACAACTAACAAACTACAGCTCATTGCACAAATCAACTACTGGAATAAACAATGAAAGAATACAGCGTTATTATATTAATATACTTACTGATGGTAGCCATTGCGTCCTGCAACAACAGTGCAGCGGATGCAGGAGGCGAAGATGTAGCACCGGAAGATGTAGTAACGCCAGTTACTATTACACACCCTGCGCACAGCAATATGCAGGAAACGGTGGAAATAAATGCAGTTGCCTCTTACCTCCTAAAGACCTATGTAAAGGCCAATGCAGTGGGTTATTTACAGGTTGCCAACATCCATCTTGGACAGTTTGTAACCAAAGGACAAATGCTTTTTGTTATTAAGACAAAAGAAGCAGAAGCACTGGGCAATACTATCACCAGTATAGATTCTTCATTAGCCTTTTCAGGTACTATAAGGGTTACAGCACCCGGCACCGGCTACGTTACACAGCTTACTTATACAAGTGGCAATTATGTGCAGGATGGTGAGCAACTGGCAGAGATCACCGACACTAAGAGCTTTGCTTTCATTCTTGATTTACCCTATGAATTAAAGCCCTATCTAAGCCCTTAACCATAATGTACAGTTGCGCCTGCCCGACAGTACTGTTGTGCAAGGTTATGTACAATCGGCTCTGCCAAGTGTTGATTCTGTGGCGCAAACACAGCGCTTTATTATTAAAGTAAATACAAATAAACTGATACCTGAAAACCTGGTGGCAAAAGTGGACCTGGTAAAGGTAGCAAAGTCAAATACGACCACTTTGCCAAAAGGAGCGGTGCTGAGTAATGAGGAGCAAACAGAGTTTTGGATAATGCAATTGATAAATGACTCTACAGCTGTGAAAGTGCCGGTGCAAAAAGGAATTGAAAAGAATGACCAGGTAGAGATATTATCGCCACCGATGAACGACTCAGCCAATATTTTACTGACAGGTAATTATGGCCTGGAGGATACGGCAAAGGTGAAAGTGGTGGAGGGAGAGAAATAAACCGCGAAGGCGCTAAGGCGCAAAGAGTAGTTTAGATCATTGTTTATAACTTATCAGCGACAATTTGTGTCTTAGTGCCTTCGTGGCAAAATAAGCAACTATGCGCAACTTCTTTGTTACATATAAGAACCCGTTAACAGTACTCATCTTTATCATTGTTGCAGGTGGTGTATTTACCTACACCAGGATGCAGACTTCCTTGTTTCCGGAGATCACTTTTCCTAAGATAAAAGTGATTGCCGATGCAGGGCAGCAGCCGATAGATAAGATGATGATAACGGTGACCAGACCTTTGGAAAACGCCATTAAGCAGGTGCAGGACCTGCAAACCATTCGCAGCATAACCAGCCGTGGCAGTTGCGAACTGTCTGCCTTTCTTAACTGGGATGCTAATGTGGACATCAGCCTGCAACGTATTGAATCAAAGATCAATGAAGTAAGGAATGACCTGCCGCCCGGTGTGCAGATAACAGTGGAGAAAATGAACCCGTCTATCCTGCCGGTGATTGGCTATTCATTGGAGAGCAAAACAAAGTCGCCCATTGAGATGAAGTTGCTTGCTATGTACACCATCAAACCATTTTTATCACAGGTGGCAGGGGTATCGGAAGTAAGAGTTATTGGCGGTAAAACAAAAGAATACTGGCTGGAACTGGACGTACAGAAAATGAACCGCCTTGGCATTACGCCCGACTTTATCAGCACTGCTTTAAGCAATACCAACTTTATTCAATCAAATGGTTATTTATCTGATTACCGGCTGATGTATTTAACTGTTACAGACGCTTCGGTACGCACCAAAGAACAACTGGAAAATGTAGTGATAAGCAACAATAGCAAACGTATCGTTCTGCTAAAGGATATTGCTGCAGTAAGCATACAGCAGGCGAAGGAATATGTAAAAATCAATGCCAATGGACACGAGGGCATTTTACTTGCCGTAATAAAGCAACCCAATGCCAACCTTATTGACCTTTCTAACCAAATGGACCAAAAGGTAAAAGAGGTACAAAAGCTGTTGCCGAAAGATGTAACCATTAAACCCTATTATGTGCAGGCAGACTTTGTAAAGGATGCCATAAAAAGCGTTACTGACAGTTTATGGATTGGGTTGGCTCTGGCAATTATTGTAGCCATTATTTTTCTTCGTTCCCTAAAAGCAAGCTCAGTTATACTCGTTACCATCCCACTTACCTTATCCCTTACCTTGATAGTGTTGTATGCAACCGGGCAAACGTTCAACATTATGACGCTGGGTGCCATTGCAGCGGCCATTGGTTTGATAATAGATGATGCGATAGTAGTGGTAGAACAAATACACCGCACGCACGAAGAACATCCGGAAGAACCGTCTTTGGTATTGGTACAAAAAGCCATTAATTACCTGTTCCCTGCCATGATCGGTTCTTCGTTAAGCACCATTGTTATTTTTCTTCCTTTTATACTCATGTCGGGCGTTGCAGGGGCTTATTTTAAAGTAATGACCAACTCCATGATCATTACACTGGTGTGCTCGTTCTTTGTAACGTGGTTGTTATTGCCGGTTATCTATTTACTGTTTTCACAGAAAGAGTGGCAAAAAGATAAAAGCGCATGAAGTAAAGGAACAAAAATGGGTAGGCTTCTTTATTAAAAAGACATATATCAGCTTAATCATTATCGGTAGTGCTGATAGCGGCTGTCATTCTTATTTTTCCCAACCTGCAAACCGGCTTTTTACCCTCTATGGATGAAGGCAGTATCGTATTGGATTATGCCTCTCCACCAGGCACTTCACTGGAAGAAACAGACCGGATGCTGCAACAGGTGGAGAAAATCATCGTAAAGCATCCTGATGTGCAGGCTTATTCAAGAAGAACAGGCACACAGATGGGGTTCTTTATCACAGAGCCTAATACCGGCGATTATTTGATTCAGTTAAAGAAGAATAGAAGCAAAAGCACTGATGAGGTCATTAATGATATACGCGTGCAGATTGAAAGCACCCAACCTGCACTGCGTATAGATTTCGGTCAGGTGATCGGCGATATGCTTGGCGATTTGATGACTTCGGTACAGCCTATTGAAATAAAGATCTTTGGCAACGACCAGAATACCTTGCAGCAGCTTTCGGAACAAGTGGCGAATGTAGCGGAAAATGTAAAAGGCACTGCCGATGTTTTCAGTGGTATTGTCATTGCCGGACCTTCTATTAATGTAACCCCTAATGGGGTGAACCTGCAGCAATATGGCATTACCCCAAGCAATCTCCAATCCCAGTTGCAAACCGCATTGGAAGGCAATGTAGTAGGCAGTGTGTTTGATAAAAATGAGATGAGCGACATCCGCATGGTATATCCCGGCAACAGGATATTAACCTTAGATCAAATCAAGAACCTACAGGTGTTCTTACCAGAGTGGTAAGCTAGAGCCCATTGGCTCGCTGGTGAATGTAAACACTACACCCGGCGCTGCGGAAATACAACGGCAAGACATGCAATCTATGGGTGCAGTAACAGCACGCCTTGAAAACCGTGACCTTGGCAGTACTATCAAAGACCTGCAACAGCAGATAGCAGCCAAAGTACATTTACCACAAGGCTACACTATACAATATGGGGGTGATTATGCCAACCAGCAGCAGTCTTTCAATGAATTACTCCTCATACTTATCACCGGAGCATTGCTGGTATTTGGCGTTATCCTGTTCCTCTTTAGAGATTACATGATTGCCTTTGCTATTTTACTCATTGCCGTTCTGGGTGCTGCAGGCAGCTTTTTAGGATTATACATCACCGGCACTGAGCTGAATGTGGGTAGCTATACCGGCATTATTATGATCGTGGGTATCATTGGTGAAAACGCCATATTTACCTTCCTTCAATACCGTGAGCATTTTGCGATAACAAATGATGTAAACGAAGCGGTTATCTATTCTATTTCCACCAGGCTGCGCCCTAAACTAATGACTGCTTTAGGAGGTATCATTGCCCTGATGCCAATAGCCCTGGGCATTGGTACCGGTGCACAAATGCACCAGCCATTGGCTATTGCTGTTATAGGTGGTTTTTTAGTGGCGATGCCACTTTTGTTGATTGTGTTACCTACGTTTATAAGATTGATTTACAGGAGGAGAAAAGGCGTACTGCAACGTACCGGTGGTGCGGGACTGGCGTAACTGAGTGTGTACTAAAAGCAGATGCAATTTAAGAGTTATAATAAGTACGTTGTTACAGTAAGTAATTTCAAAGGGAAGCTGTTAGTTTGGAGCAAGCATGCATATTAAGGATGCTGTTTTTGAAAGGTTTGTAAGTGTTTACGATTAACTGTTTACAAACAGTTGTTATCTTTCTTTTTTCTTCATGCCTTGCATGACAGGCATTGGAAGAAAAAAGAAACAAAAAAGTTATGAATAGAATAATGTCTTTTCAATGGTATTCATGAGATCGCTTTGCTAAGTTCAAGCACGGCATGATCGCTCCGCGCATTACTTCGTGAATAATGTTTTTTATTGGTCTCAGTGAGAATAGTTCGTGCAGGCCAGCGCCGCCCCATTGCCGAAGGTGCAGCTTTATGACAGAGTGGCACTGTTGGGCTAACATGGTGCTACTTGTTATTTGACAGGTAGTTGATGAACAGGTTGGTTGCCATTGGCCTTACACTTTGAACAGCGGAGGCATACTTAGCAGCGATTGGAAAGGGGAATACGTAGCTCATTGCAGGTTAGAGGATTTATGTTTTTTAGTGTAAAGGATATGTGATGGTTCGTTTCTAATTGTAAAGCTGATATGTTTGATACCAGATATTTATACACTTAGTACATTGTAACCTGAATAATTTGAAGAGTTATGGCATAAATCAAAGTATAATTAAACGGTGATTAATCTACTATCCACAGATCCCTCCTTCGTCAGGATGACAAACTACCCAGTCATTGATTTTGGAATTAAACTGTCTCATTTTACAGATACCCTTAGTGGTTACTCCAATTTACAATTTTAGCTTATTAATGTTACAGTGTACTTAGTTCGGTACAGTGTAATAAGCAATGGAAATGGAATTTTGGGGTGGTAGGGATTTTTGTCGTTATCCGTTAATGAGATTTCGGCAACTTCTTTAAAGCTCCACCAGAGAGTATAACGGCTGAACTGTCTGCAACTTGCAATTGTAAATTTTGTACCTGGGCATGGCCGATGTCAAGAATTGAATGATCTTTCAGGTCTGCAGTAACGGAGTTGATGGACATGCTTTCGACCAGTTTACTTTGTTCATCAGCTGGTGCAACAGTAGTTATAGTACCTCCCTGTTTGGTTCGAATGGTTTCTACTTTTAGTTGATCCTCAGCAGCTGAAGATTTCTTGTCATAATCAGGCGACATTTCAAATACAACTTCGGAGGAATCTCTCTGATAGACATTGATAGAGTCTATTGTTGTAAGCATGCTCTCCACTTCAAAGCTTGATTTACCTGTCATGCTTACATTGATGCTTTTTTGTTTTAATTTAAATAACTCCAGCTTTGTATTAAAACCATCCACTGATAACAGTTGTGGTGCAAAAATGCGTACCGGTGTCTGGGTTTGCAGCCAGAACTTTTCATATAAATTGGCAGGTTTGAAATCAAAATCTATATATAGTGTATCATTGCTCACATGCGCTTTTATTTCGCCGCCATGATATCTTACCCACTCCTGTAAAAGCCTTACAGATGGTTTTGTGCTCTGCTCAAATGCAATATTGGTAATGTTTCCACCAGTTATTTTCAGATACTTAAAAGGCTGTTCCAGCACCTTATTATATGTCCAGTACAAATCGCTTTTATCAACCTGGTCATATTGTTTTTTTAAAAGCATGTTAGAGGAAAATAAGCCTGCTAAAACAACAAGCAGCAATAATAATAACATTCGGGAAGTGAACTTCATAACTTATTTTTTAAAATTATCTTTTACAAACTGTTCATACAAAGCCTTTATCTCTTTGAAATCCATTTTTAATAAATAAATATTACGCATGAAAACAGGTAATTCATGCTCTATAAACTGAGTCCTTCTAAAACAAAGGATACGCTCCATCGCATCTTCTTCAGTAAAATATCCGATACCTCTTTTATTTGCTATAATATTTTGTTGCTGCAATAAATCGTAAGCTCTCTGCACCGTGTTAGGGTTTACTTCCATTTGCACAGCAAGATCTCTTATGCTAATGATCTTATCGCCCAGCTTCCATTTCTTCAGCAGGATCTGCTCACAAACGTATTCTGCTATTTGTATGTAAATCGCCGGATTTTCTTTAAACTCCATGCATATAATTTAAAATTCTTTCTCTTTTAACCGGGTTAGTGACAGCAACCATAATATAGCGGGTAGAATATACCAGATACTGTAATAAAAAATGTTCTGAATATTGGAAGGTAGTATGATTGCTCCTTCCTGCTTACCAACGGGTATTGTTACATGATCAAAAGGCCCCGCATCATTAATATTTCCAAACAATAATTTTGCAATAAACCAATTCAGCCCGAAAACACTTATGCAAAGCACACAGATGGCAATGCTGGTTTTTATAAATGCAATCTTATTGAAATAGAATGAACCGATAAACATAGCTCCGGTTAAAAAGAAAAACATAGTGTACACCTTCCAGGCAATAATGCTGTTGAAATTATATGGGTAGACAGCTTCATATTGCTGCTTGTAAAAGGGGGAAGATGGATCGAGGCTATTGTGATATAATGCAACAAAACTTATATCAACCAAGTGGTAAAACAACAAGAAAATGAACGGATATATAACACCCACTATCAATATGCCGCAAAGCCACTTCTCAAAGTAAGAAGCTGGCAAAGTAAGATAAGATGCCCCGCTGGCATTGGTATTGAAATATCCAAAAACAAATGACGCCAGCAAAAAGCCTCCACCTGATAATCCCCAAATAAATGTAAGGTTTTGCGCAGGATTAAAGCCGGCTAATCTTTTAGCAACTGCGTATAGCATCAGAGAAAGTATAAGTAATAAAGCTGTTACACCAACAGTTTGCATTGGTCTTTCTAATATTGCTTTCTTAAACAGGAATCCAAATCTTTTTATATTGAATGTATTGTTCATAGCTGCTAATTTATATGGAAGATTGATTTTGTTTTTACCGGATTTTCTGTTACTGCATTGAATAAATATTCAAGATTAACTTTAGAATCTTCGCCGTTTTTATTTTCCATTACAACTGAATATCCCTTTAAAGAAGGTTCTGCATATAATACTATATCAGCAGGCAATTCACCTACATTTTTAAAACAAAGCTTATCTGCTATTTCAGCAGTAGAAGCATGTAATAATAATTCGCCATTATCAACAATAACTACACGGTCAATCAAATTATCCAAATCGCGTATCTGGTGGGTGGAGATAAAGATCATTTTATCTTCAGTAAATACTGAAGAGATGAGTTTCCTGAACTTTATTTTAGAAGGAATATCTAATCCATTTGTAGGCTCATCCAGAAATAAAATCTTTGTATTGCAGGCAAGCGCAAAGGCAATAATGAATTTCTTTTGCTGACCAAAAGAGAGGGTGTTCAGTTTGCCTTTATCCTGTACATCCAGTTGTTCAAGGTAGCTATAAAACTGTTCTTCATTGAATAGGGGATAAAAGGGAGCAAACAAGTTTTTATACCTGCTGATGGTTAATGCAGGCACATATACCTCTTCCGGAATAAAATAGATGGTTTGTAAAAAGGAAGGAGATCTTTTCTTAGGAATATGACCATTTACCAAAATACTCCCTTCGGTAGGAAACAGCAATCCTGTAAAGTTTTTAAGCAGTGTGGATTTGCCTGCACCATTCTTACCCAAAAGACCGTAGATACTGCCGGGTGTGAGTGTAAGGCTTACATTCCGGTATAAAAGCTTCTTTCTATTATAGCCAAAAGATAAGTTATTTATCTGGATCATTAGTGTATTAGTTAATTAGTACACTACGAAAGTAGCTTTTTATTCAACATAAACAAATATTTTTTCAAAATACCCCTCAAGGAGCACCCACCTGAAGGGGGGAAGTAAAGATCAAAATAGTTGGAGTTTGCATAGGAGCAGGGAGAGAAGTTGATGAGGAATTAATGCGGGGGAGATACGGCTCAGATACGGCTGGGATAGGGAGGAGATATGGAGGAAATCAGGTATAACTTAGGTATATGTTAGGTATAACTTAAGTATAAGTTAGGTATAACCCGGGGTACTCCAATAGTGGGAAGAAGTGTTTTGGGGTAGTAAGGTATGATGCAGCTCATTAATAAAATGATTATTATTCTACAGAATATCTTCAAAATCTGCACTCAACTTAGCTTATTGTAATAATAGAAAATAGTAGCATGAAACAACTATTTACTGCCGTTGCCATGTTTGCATCAGTGAATTGTATTGCACAAGCACCAGCCACTGTGAAGGAAGCATTTGCAAAAAACTTTCCGGGTATTACAGTGAAGAAGTGGGATAAAGAAGATGGTAAATACGAAGCCAACTTCACCCAAAATGGCAAAACGATGTCTGCCACTTTTGATGCGAACGGAACATTAGAGGAAACAGAAACCGACATTAAGGTAGCGGAGTTGCCTTCAGCGGTTACCAACTATATCAAGACAAAGTATAATGGTGCAAACATTAAAGAAGCGGCTATAATAACAAATGCCAAAGGCGAAAAAATGTACGAAGCGGAAGTAAAAGGTAAAGACCTGCTGTTTGATATGCAAGGTAAATTTTTGAAGGAGGAAGAGGATTAATACATGAGCAACAGCAGGAAATTTCTGAAAAGAATCAGGCTGGCGATGCTTGTTAGCAGTGTATGTGTTGTAACCGGTAGTCATACAATTGCGCAAAGTATCAATCAGCCAGATTCTTCCATTATCAGGCAGCATACTGCTACCTATCAGCCAAAGCCGGTTACAGTTAAATCATTCATCCTTCCTGCTGCATTGATCACTACCGGCGCACTGACCAGCTCGGGTGAGTTTGATAAGAAAGTAAAAGAGAAAAGAGATGAGCACTTCAGTACCTTTCATACCAGCATTGACAATTACCTGCAGTTTGCGCCTATTGTTGCCGGTTATGGTATGTTGATCAACAATAAGCAACATAGCTTTTGGAAATACACCGAAAAGGTAGTGTTGACAGAAGTAATGCTGAATGCCATGGTACAGCCTATAAAGCACATTACAAAAAAGCCAAGACCCGATACAGGAGAGCCCACCTCGTTTCCTTCAGGTCATACCACGCAGGCATTTGCCGGCGCTACTATTTTTAGTGATGAATTTGCACAACATAATACCTGGCTTGCGGTAAGTGCCTATGCCAGCGCTACGGCTGTTGGAGTGCTGAGAGTACTCAATGACCGGCATTGGGCAAGTGATGTAGTAGCAGGTGCAGGCTTTGGGATATTATCAGCTAAACTTTCTGAATTAATAATAAATACATATGGTAAGAAAAGACATTCCTCATACAATAACCAATTATAAAAATCAGCTCATGTTCAAATCAATCTGCCTACTTATTACTGCCTTTTTGCTTTGCAGCAACTATCACCTTTTTGCACAGTCAAACAACATGAAAGTTAGCAGCACATTTCATATTCAAAGCGGTGGAGGGTGGGATTACATTTTTGTTGACGAAGCCTCCAACAAGCTGTATGTATCGCATGGCACACAGGTAAATGTGCTTGACAAGAATACAGGTGATTCCCTGGGTGTTATACCCAATACTAACGGTGTGCATGGCATAGCCCTGGTGCATAGTATTCGGTAAAGGTTACACCAGTAACGGAAGAGCAAATAATGTAACTGTATTTGACTTAAACAGCTTGCAGGTGCTGGATAGCATACCTACCGGTGAAAACCCTGATGCTATTTTCTATGACGATTATTCCAAGAAAATTATTACCTGTAACGGCAGAAGTAAAAACCTGAGTGTGATAGACCCAACTACTAATAAAGTAGTAGCGACAATTGATGTGAAGGGTAAGCCAGAGACCGCCGTAAGCGATGGTGCCGGTAAGATATTTATAAACAATGAGGATAAGAGCGAAATAGAAGTAGTGGACATCAATGCCGGTAAGCTAATATATAGCTGGCCTATAGCACCGGGAGAATCGCCTTCGGGGCTGAGTATAGACAGAGCAACCAAGCGCCTGTTTGCCGGATGTGATAATAAGCTGCTGATGGTAATAGATGCCACTAATGGTAAGGTAGTAGCCCAAGTGCCAATTGGGGATGGCTGCGACGGTACTGCTTTTGATCCATCCACTAAAACGGTTTATTCTTCTAATGGTGAAGGCACACTAACTGTGATCAGGGAAGTATCAAAAGACAAGTATGAGGTAGTGGCAAATGTACCTACTAAAAGAGGTGCAAGAACATTAGCTGTAGATACGAAGACTAATACCGTTTACCTGCCAACAGCAGACTTTGGTGCTTCAACAGGCAATGGCAGACCACCAATGATTCCGGGTACTTTCCAGGTATTGGTAGTAAAATAAAAATAATCTAAAAAAGGGTACAGACACATTGTTGATCAAAAGTTGTCTGTGCCCTGTATTCTATACCCTTGTAAACGTCATAGTTCTGCCTAAAAACTGAAAGTAGTAATATCCTCTCACTTTCATTATTTTACTGTTCGCCAGCCACACAGTTGCATCCCAGATTCTGCCCGTTGTAGAGTCATAGATTTTTCCGTCTGTCCACTTATTTTCTTTTGAATCATACACTAAGTGCTTTAACACGTCAAGGCCTAACAATTTCTGTGTCCTTAAAGCTTTATCGGGGTTGCGCTTGTCAAATCGCTGTTCAAGTGGCGTGATTGTATCTTTTACATCATGAAACCAAATTACCCTGGCTTTAAAATCGGTTCCTTGTTTATACACTTCCACCATTAGGTTTTTTTCTGAAGACAGCCATTTTCCCAGAATAGCATTCTCATTCGCCTGAGCAGAACCCGAAAGTAACATCAGTAAACAAAAAAGCTCAGTACAATTCCTCTTACCACCATTTCATTAATGCGGCAGTTTTACACTGTGCTTAGCATGCTGCCGCTCCTTGATATAATAAGATAGGCAAACGGCTTGCATTAGTTGGGTGAAGATGGTAAAATAATTAGTACAGAATATTATCAGGATTATAATTCATCTTGTAAAGAATTTCTTGTTCCATACCCAACTTATTTTCTGCATTTGTATATCTATGAAAGAAACATGCGAACTTTTGCCAGATGACTTACAACAAATTATTCATGGATGTATCCATAAAAACAGGTCTGCCCAGGCCCAATTGTATAATTTATATAGCGAGAAGATGATGGGTATATGTATGTGGTATGCAAGAAACAGGGAAGAAGCTGAAGAGATTTTACAGGATGGCTTCGTGCGTGTACTTCTTCACATTCATTCTTATAAAGGTGAAGGATCTCTGGAAGGCTGGGTAAGGAGAATAATAGTAAATACTGCCTTACTAAAATTCAGAAGCCAGAAAAGCAATGCGTTTCGTATAGTTGAATATGATGCAGACTTACATGATAATGCAGAGTACGCTTTGTTTGTATCTTATTCTGATGAAAAAGAACTGCTTAAATTAATACAGGGCCTTTCACCAATTTACCGCCTGGTGTTCAACCTTTTTGTAATGGAAGGAATGAAACATAAAGAAATTGCAGAATTGTTAGGCATATCAGAAGGAACTTCGAAATCGAACCTGGCAGATGCACGGGCTATATTGCAGAAAAAAGTTCTGCGGTTGCACAAGACAGCCACCCTATAAATCAAATTGCTTATGAATGAAGATATACATAATGAAGATGAATATTTTAAAAGAGCTTATCATCATTCAAAAGATAATCCACCACCTGAATTATGGAATAAAATAACTGCCGAACTTGATAAGCATGATGCTTCTTCTAACCGTAAAAAATCTGCTACCTGGTGGTTAGTTGGCTCTTTGATCGTGCTTCTTTCAGGTAGTATAGCCACGTATTATGCCTTTTTAGGAACTCCTAATAAAGAAACTGATATAACAATAAATAAGAGCAAGGTTAACAACCCATCGGCTACAGAAGCCCAAACATCTCTGGCTAACAGTGAAAATGCTGGTACCAATAAACATTCTGATAGTAGTAATATAAATTCTTTTAGAAATGAAAATGCCCTCCATTACAGGCCATTACATACTGATGAGGATCATAGTAACAGTTACAGTCCGCAAACTATTATTAAAAATAGAGAACAGAATACTCAGCAACTGGACCATTCACCCGTAGCAGCACAAGGACACAAACAGCAAGTAATATTGCCGGAACTTATGATGGATTCTGAAAGGCAGCTACAGCAGCATATTCAGCCATCCTTACCTGTACAGAACAAAGAGCTGATAAACCAAGCCGTAACTGGTATGAAACGGGCTGATGGCACTACAACCAGCATAATTGCAAATAATTCTTCCAAACAATTGCCTGAAGCAACTATAACGGAAAATGTAAAACCACAATCTGCTTTCAATATAAAAGATACAACCAAACAGGAATATACTTTACAGCCTGCCAACAAAAAGAATAAAAATTCATTTACTCATTACTGGACATTTACACCTTTTATATCGGCAGATCTTACCCATTATAAGTTAGATAATGATGAAATAGAAACTAACAATAACGGCGAGCTGCAAGACAAAACAGATATAAAAGAAAGAGAAAGCCATAAATTCTCATACTCTGCCGGCGTAATGGCAAAACTGCAATTGAATAGGAAGCTGGGAGTAAAAACAGGAGTGATTTATTCATATACTGCTATTGGCATACAACCACAAACATTGTATGCTACTGCTAATGGCAGTCAAAGTGTGTCATATAAATTCATTACCTCATCCGGGTATGCTTATGTAAATCCGAATTCGGGTATTGAACCTGCTCCCGGTGACAGCATCAGTTCTTATATCACACAGCACCATTTGCAGTACATTAGTATTCCGGCTATGTTTAACTATACCATACTCGACAAAAGGCACTTCTCCTTAGATGTTGCTACAGGTGTTTCAACCAATATTTTATTGAGTACAATTGTAAAAACTGAAGTTGATGACATAATAGGTAAAGAGCCGATTGATATTCATAAATTACAAGGCTTACAACCGCTGTATTTTTCTTATGTTATAGATGCCAACCTGCAGTTTTACATGAGCAAACACATTAATGCCAGCTTTATTCCTTCGTTTAAATATGCCATTAACCCGATGAATAAAAACAATATTGTAAAAACATATCCGTACAGTTTTGGCATCGGTGCAGGTATCACTTACCATTTATAAGATAGCGGTAATACAACTCAGCGAATGTGTAAATAAGTCTTCAGAACCAGCATCATTGCGAACTAATGGATTATCCTCCTCCTTCCGGTGCCGGTGTGTCGCCGCCTTTATCTTCATCTTTGTTTTTCTTAAAGTCCAGCTTACCAAACTTCCAGGTGAAGTTGATCCCTATGGAGCGGAACGGAATTTTACGAACACTGTTAGTGATAAAGTTAGTACCATACAGTACTGTTGCCTGCCGTACATATTCACTAAACAAATTGGTGGCTGTAAGTGCAAGGCTGCCCTTTTTATTCCAGAATTGCTTTCGTGCTGCAATGGTGTAAGTAGTAAAGGAGGGGTACTTACCTTGCAACTCATTGCGGGCAGAGTTAAAATTGCCAAAAAATTCGCCTGATATGGTGTTGCTGAACTGGTAGCTCACATTCAAATTAGTACGGTAGTTAAAACTGGTAGGATTACGCCCGAGGTCTATACCATTAATGATATGCCTGTGAAAAAAGAACAGGTTACCTCTTATAGCAAGCTTTTGTGTGGGGTGCAGGTCGCCAAAGAGGTTTACACCCGTGTTCTTCTCAAGCCCGATATTTTCCCTCGTACTTACCGATACATTTTTGTACAAAGAATCGCCAATAAGCACGGATGGGTAAAACACTACATAAGGTTGTATATCGTTTTTATTCTCGCGATAAAAAGCAGTGATCATAAATGAGCCGGTAGAACCAAAATCGCGGTTATAAGAAAGTTCATAGCGGTTGCCTATTTCAGGCAGCAGGTAGGGGTTACCGGCAGTAATATTTTTAGGATCTGTTGTATTAATGAAAGGATTCAAATCGCCATAATCCGGACGCTCTATGCGCTTGGAATAACTGATTTTGATAGTTTGGTCTTCTGTGATCTTTTTAGAAAAATAAATAGAAGGCACTAATGTATTGTAGCCCGGATTCTTTACCTGCTCCTGTGCATCGGAGTAATAAGAATTGATCTCCGTACGCTCATAGCGTGAGCCTATTTTGGCATCAAACCAATGTCCTACGGGAAGGCTTACTTCGGCATACAGCGCATATACTTTTTGGCGATAAGAAAGATAATTGGAGATAAGACTGTCATAAAGATACTCCTTAGTAAGTGGCTGCAGTGCATATACATCGGAATTGCTGGTAATGTTATTGAAGGTAATCTTCCCACCTACACCCAGCATAATATTTTTCTTAAAAGGCTGTGTATAATCTATGTTGATCTGTGTTTCATTTTCTTTACCGTAATTGTAATTGTTGGTGCCATAAAAAAGAGAATCCTGCGGCATCAGTACCTGGCTACTGCCAGACCTTGTATCGTTGTTGCCTAAACTGGTATTGACACCTATTTCCAGTTCCTGGTCTTCTTTGGAGAAGGTTCTTTTATAATCAAGGCCGGCATCTACGTTATGAAATAAAAAGTGGTTGCTTTGGTTGTTAACAGAAGCAAGATCTGAAAGGATGTCTCCACTACCCGAAGGCATTGTTTGCTGCTGCTGATTGATAATGCCGCTACCACTATTACCAAAGCGGTTGTAGTTGATATTACCTGAAAAACTATTGTATTTCTTCACTGTCCAGTCAAAGCCCAACCCTGATTGTGCTCCATACCTGTTAAAACGGCTGCTACCTTCCTGGTGTAGCAATACGTTTTCTTTAGCAACTGTATCTACAGACCTGCGGTCTGATACCGAAGGGGTAGTGGAGGTAAGCCGTGCATTACCGCTTACATAAGCATTCAACCCAAAGTTGCCCTGCCGCATGGTAAAATTGAACGAGCCATTTTCCATGCGGGTGCCTGCAGTTAGCGACAGGTTGCCATTAACGCCTTTAACCTTGGATTGTTTTAGAATAATATTGATAATGCCGCCTAAGCCCTGTGCATCGTATTTAGCCCCTGGATTGGTGATCACTTCAATACTTTTTATCTGGCTGGCAGGTATAGATTGCAACACATCTGTTACGTTGCTGCCAAAAGCAGAGGATGGCTTGCCATTGATTAAAAAGCGTAATGCCTCCGCTACCTGCCAGTTCCACATTACCATCTGGATCTACCGATACCTGTGGCACTTTTTTAAGTACATCAGTAGCCACACCACTCTGCGAGGTAAGATCCTTTTCGGCATTAAACACCAGCTTGTCTATACGGTTGTCTATCAGCTTCTGCTGCGATGAAACAACAACGCCTTGCAGCATTCCATCGCTTTTGGAGAGTAGAATGGTTTTAAGATTGAGAACATCGCTCTTTTTATTAAGAACAAGGTTTCTGATGGTGTGGGTTTTATAGCCTATAAAATCAACTGCAACAATATAAGTACCCGGTGCTATGCCCGGTAGTTTAAAGCTGCCGGTACTATCAGCAGTAGTACCGTTTAATACCTGGTTGCTGCCCACAGCAGATAAGGTAATAGTTGCATACTCAACAGGCTGTTTAGATAAGGAGTCTATGATTTTACCTGTTATTTTTCCGCCGGTATTTTCGTTATTGTTCTGTCCTTTAGTGGTAAGTTGTACAATTAGGGATAGGGTGATCAAAACCAATCTTAGTATTTCTTTATTGCGCATAGGTCGGCAAACTTATATGCTAAATTTGAAGAAAATCTGTGTTAAGTTTTAAATATACTTTAAATGTGATGCTTTATCTGGCTTATTGATTTACTTCTGCTCTTCCATCTTTATAATCCACTATTTTACTCTGTTATACTACTAAGCAGACCAGTAGCACTAATCATGATTACAAGTAATAATAAGTGTCTGTATCTCAGCTTTCTATTTGATCGTTGTCGTATGCGCTTCATCTGTCGCATGATAGTTCTTAAGTAAATACACATCAAAGAAGCGGGTTATTTTTCCATTTCTTTGAGCAGTAAATGTGTGCAGCTTTGTTACAGAAGAAAACAGGTTATTATAGCTTGTCTCCATATCTGTAGAATAATTACTGGGCACAATACAGATTGCATTTTCTCCATCTTTCAAATCTGCCCGTGCTTTATTGAGCCAGGCAAAATTGTGTACATCATCCAGATTACCTACACCAACCACCTGTGTGTGCACAGGACGTGCAATATAATATTCAATATGTGCAGCCGGAAACCACTTGTTGCACACTATCTTTAAATGAGCGTAATCATTACTATCCCTTTGCTCTTGCAGCCAGCTACTGTATTGCTTCTCAAAACTTCTCCAGCCACTGAGGTCTAATGTAAAATCGCCACTACCATATTTTGCCTCATTCTTACTTCCTATTGTACCTGGGTAAAACTGTATAATAGTGATACCAGCTACAACAGCTATAAGGATTAGCCATAAGCTGCTTTTTAACGGTAATGGTAATGCTTGCTGAGTGGTTGCTACTTTTCTATCCAAATATGCGGCAGCGATAAAAGACAGTGTCACAAAGCCCGGCCCGCTCCAGTGCGGCAGTACGGAATTAAAGAGGGAGATAAGGGTTACAACTGCAATTATCGGTAAGCCGGTAAGCAATAAAAGCCTGCTTACAGGAGTGCGCAAAAAATGGCTGGTACGCATCTGGTAAATAGCCGCTGCAATCAGGCAAACATTGATTGGATTGTTATAAAAGATCTGCCCAAAGAAAGCCTGCAAAAAGCTGCTGATATTTATACTAAAGCTATGCACAGCTACCCGGCTGCTATGAAAAGTGTAGGTAATAAAATGATTATTGATATTCCAGAAGATAATTGGACTGATAATTAAAAGCGTTAGGACAGAAGAAATGTAAAGCCAGGGTTGTAAAAGGACCTTCCTGTCGTACAACAATATATACAGGCCTAACCCGAACCATAGAAAAATGCCATGTACTTTACATAGAATACACACGCCGCTCAGCAGTGCAAACAGCAACCAATACCTGGGTGAAACACGCATGTTTTCACTGGATTGCAGTATTATTTTTATCAGCACAAACAATGCTGCAAGCCAGCACACGATCTGTGGGCTGTCCGGCAATATGAACGTTCCGGCTATAATACTTGCGTAAATACTTGTATTGTATAAAATGGCAGCATAAAAGCCGGTTCTTTCATTTCTGATCAATGTTCCTGTTTTATAGCTCAGCCATGTACCTGCAGCTGCACAAAGGATAGCACCTAACCGCACAAACAGTTCATTGGTAAGCCATAGATTAAGGGTGCTCAGTATTATCAATAAGGCCACACCCGGAGGATGATCAAAATAATTCCATTGCAGATGCAACGCATAGGTATAATAATACACTTCATCATTTCCCAGCTCTGTTATATAAGCAATCAATAAACGAATGCACAATGACGCAATGATCAGATACAATACGCTGCGGCGAAACTTCATGGATTCACTTATGAAAGTTGAAAAAGTAATTAGAACCAAAGTTCCATATAAACACCCCGATAATTGCCAGCCCTTTGGCAATATAAAAATTCAATGAGCCTAACCCATGAAACAGGTAAACAAAAAAATTATTTAATAGGAGACCAATGAACGCAAAAAGGACAAACAGCCCAAAAGCAGAAGGAATGCTGCTATGCACTCCTTTGAACGTCCATATATAATTAAGATAAAAGTTATTTATTACGGCAACGGAAAAGCCTGTTGTATTAGCAATGTATTTATTCAGTTTGATCTTTTCTTTGCAAAGCCAGGTTATAAAAAAATCTATGCACATACCCGATAGCCCTACGATACCGAACTTAAGCATTTTTTGGAACAGGGCTGTTTGGAATACGTCCATATTTACTCTGTTTGATATTCTTTTTAACTCCTTTGGGAAATAAAACCTTAATTACAAAGCCGAACCAAAGCACTAACACAATTGTCCCCAATATCCTGAAAAATAATGTTTGTGCTTTATTTATAACAACTGCCGCTTGTTGTAAAGGCCGTGTTTTATACCTGAATACCGGGTTTAAAAATATTTGTGTTCCATCATTAAAAACAGCTACTTCCCTGGCGTAAGGCTCCTGTTCAACAAGTGTGTATGTTACTG
>CAWFUV010000033.1:0-237698 GCA_963819045.1 uncultured Chitinophagaceae bacterium
TGGAGGGATAGTTCGTAAACAGGTGTTTAACTTATGGGACTTAATAATCTAACCAATTTACTTACTTCAACGTTCTCAATATTATCTACAGTTGAAATTATCTTTTTTCCCCTTGCATCTATAAGAGTTTCGTGAGCCGATTAAACTTTTCTGTTATCGGCTCTCAACTCATGTGTTGAGCATAAACCCCCTCGTAGCCATTTCTTTTCAACAGTACATTTATCTTGCATCTTCTTCGCACAATCTCTAAAGGCGTTGTGCTTATTACCATCTAATATTCTTCTCCATATAGCTGATCAGGTCATCAGCCATGGCTTGTTGTTCACTCCTGGCGGGGTGGCCGGGTGTATTCTTGAAAGGAAAGAAATGAGTGGTTATCTTTTTATCGTGCAGGTTCGCCACTGCTTTCACAATATATCCCGGCCAGGGAGAACCTTGCTTAGTAGCATCCATACTACCTAAAGCACAAATGATCTGTGCCTTAGGATATTTAGCACGAATGCTTTTTACAAAGCTTTCATAGGCAGCAATGATCTGCTCACCCGTGGGTGGAATGGTGTTGAAAAGGTTTATTAAGTCAGATAAAGCGCAAATGGGGAGGAGCTAAGGCTTTAGCATGGCTTTCTCATGGACTATCCATGACTTTACTATGGCTTTGCTATGGCTTTAGCAGGGAGGAAGCAGGGCTTTACTGCTCTTAACCATACTGGCTGGTACCTGAAGTAATGGAATAGTACCATAAGGCAACACAAACCCGGAGCACCTGCAAGCCCTTTAAGGTCAGAATCATCAGTAGAAAACAAATTAGTACTGTTAGTTTTCTGCTGTAGCAGGACTTATTCCCGCAGCAATTTCTGTGATAACATTAGCAGGAAAGCCACCCATCGCTGCATGTTCTTTTATCAATTCTTCATTCTTTGCTTTGTACACGCAAAAGAATTTATCAGCAGTTACATAACTCTGCACCCACTCAATATTCGGTCCCAAACAGTTTAGTACATTGTTTGATTTTCTAGAAATGGCTTTTAGCTGGTCAGGAGTCAATTTATTTGCATCAGGAATATTTCTTTCAATCAAATAAGTTTTCATGGCATTTGTTTTTTGGGTTAATTATTACACCAAAGCTACTGTAACAATACTGACAGAGCATGTAACAATTCATTCAATAAATAGCAAATGATATAGCACAAATCGTTCAATAAGTGGTAAAATCAAATCATGGGAAGAGAGAGTTAAGATGCAAGCTTTATTCACCACATAGGAACATAGGTACATAGGTATGACACATAGAATAGAACTGATTTGAATTACTATATTACTGTAGGGAGCCCCCCTTAAATCCATTCTGAAAATCAACACCTATCGAACATAAATAATTAAAGTTATGGAACAAGAGAAGGCTGCAGCTGTGAGCTTCGAGCAGAGCATATTTTGCCCACAGGCCCCTTCGGGTTACCATTGGAAATAGTATAATTAAAAATGCTATAATTAATGAAGCAGGTCAAGATAAGCCATGGGTAGTAAACCGTACTCCTTTTTGAAGCATTTGGTAAAATAAGAAGCGCTGGTAAAGCCTGTCTCAAATGTTATTTGTGCAATGGAGTAGCGTTGTTTTTTCATTAGTTCCTTTGCTTTTTCCAGCCGGTATTGTTTAAGCAGTGCATTAGGTGACAAGCCTGTAAGTGAAATAGTTTTCCTGTACAACTGCGAAGTACTCATTGCTACTGCATAACAGTATCTGGCTATATCAAAATCTGCATCCTGCCAGTTTTCTTCCAGTTTATTAAACAACAACAGGAGCAGGCTTTCATCGTGGGGAGATAAGCTAAAGAAGTGTGTTGTATCACTTTGCAGCAAATCCTTAGATACAATATCTTTTACGACAGAAGCAAGGAATATTTTACCATTATCAGCTATCATACACAGGTTGGTTGCAAGACGGATGGTATCGCCGAATATGTTAGTGCTGTTTTCAACAGGATCACCGGCATTGATACTTATTTTGAAACCAATATCAGCAGCAGGCTGTATTTCTTTTTGAATAGCCAAAGCACATGCAACAGCTTTAGATGCCGAAGTAAATGAAACAACAAAGCCATCTCTTTCGTGTTCTGCTTCCCTGCCACCATGATGGACAATATTTCTTCTGATAATAGTGTTATGATCGCTGAGCAATGCATTTACCTTTTCAATACCCATTTTATGTTGCAGTAAAACAGGGTCGGTAGTTGTTGTAACCAATAAAACACGGAATGATGAATCGCTGAAGACCTTCAATCCATTGTCTGCGGTGGTTGCTTCTTCAGGGTCGTATATCCTCCCTAAAAAAGATTCTACCAGTGTTTTGTTTACCTCTATAATTTTACTTGGAATAAGACCATGCGCCTTACGATGCAATTTTTCAACGGCTTCTTTTTCCGGGGCTTCTATTAAACAAAAGATATTTTCTCTTTGCTCATCTACCCAATAAGTCATGCATTTACAACCATATTCTCCCTGATGGAATAAATCTTTGTGATGTGCCTCTGCCACATCCTTTGCTTTAACACCCGGAACATTATGTACATCCATGTATATTGGCATACTGGCATGTTTTATTATAATTTGAAGGTACTATTTCTTAGCTTAGAGCAAGCACAGCATTGTTGATTAGTAGGTACATGTGTTATTTTATTTCCCCCAAGTCACCCTTAGACAAACCGTATTGAGCTATCAGTCTATCAATCTCGCCAGCAAGCCACACCTCATTTTTCAGTATTTTGAAGGTATTGTCAAGCTGCTCGTCAGGGTATATATTTTCTCTTGAGAAAAGCATTCCACTTTCAATATCCTTGCTTACAGGGAATTTGATCCTTGCTACTTCGTATTGATCGTAACATATATTATTAGCATTCCATGCTCTTACCTTCTTTTTAGCAATCAATCCGTGTTGTGTATGCAATCGCAGGCTTAATGAGGAATGGCTTTGCCTCAGGTCGTAAACCTTTAGTTCTTTGTTGGTAGTATTTAATAGTCTTATATAACCATATCCTTCGGTATTGCAATCCATAGCGAACCAAATGGCTATGTAAATATTATCTACCATGTCTATCACAGGAGACTTAATACCATAATGCTGAAAGAGATTGTCAATATCTTCATTTTTGAACCTGGAAACTTTATCCTGTAAACGTTGTTGTATAATTTTTTTTAGTTCCGTGTAAGCTTTAAATCTTTGCTTAATAACTGCATCATCATTCAGGGGCATTCCCGCACTTCTGAATAAAGAAGGAACCACATGTTTATGATTGCCAGCCTCTCCCCTAAAGTAAATTTGGGAGGTACGATATTGATTCTTGACAAAACCTGCAAAGGCAGAAATGATGATAGGATTATCGATGAAAATATAGGGTGAATTGTCCCCTTTGATATATTCCATTTTGACGCCTGCTTTATTCAGGTATCTTCTGTGATTTAGAAAGGTCTCAAACAAGTCTTTGCTCATTTTTCGCTGGGTGGTGTTTTACCGGCCGGAACAATATATAAAACTTAATGCAAAGAATAATATAACTATTGGAGGGGGCAGATAGGGAGTTACTGAGGAGTTACTATAGAGAAGATAGGGAGGATGTCCGGTGTAAGTTAAGTATAAGTTAGGTATAACTCAGGTATAAGTTAAGTATAACTCAGGTATACGTTAGTAGTGTGTCAACCAAGTATTTTTAGGTTGGAGCAGAATGTATATCAGATGCTATTTGATTGGTAAGGTTTCCTTTATCATCGTGCATGTTATTGCAATAGCAATTCGTAAGCCGGAATACCCATTTCATACATCTATTGCTTTCCTTAGCCTTGCTGCCGCTATAAGTTTGTTCTGAAATAATTAATCACTAAACCCAAAGACATCAACCCAATGAAAAAGAATTTCATTTTAGCAGCGTTATTACTTGTAGTATTGTTTGCCGGCACAAGTTGTAAAAAAGAGCATAATTCTCCTGTCATCTCTAATACTCCGGCAACACCACCGCCCAGTGGTTTTGAAACAGGCACCTATGCAAACGGCTTTCAAAATATGATCGAGCTGATTGACGTATATACCGGTAAAGCAGTAGGTTCAGGATTTGTAAGCGGCGCCGTTTTTTCATTTACTGCAGATGGTAACAACACATCGTTTTATTACACAGCGGAGACCCAGTATATGCAGGCAGCCACCAAAGCAACAGGTACTATAGCATTTGATGAAGGCTCAACTGCAGAAGAAGGCTCCTTTATGTTTTATGCTAATTCTGGACATTACAACGGATATGGTACGACCAGTGTAAACAGAGATGCTACCAAGGATGAATTAGCTAATAACCTTACCGGCAGGTACTATTACAAAGTGGAAGGACAATGGCTCAGGATCGAACCCGGTAGTCCGGTTAACGAGTACTCCAAGAGTTTTGAACTGATTCAATAAGCAGCTGATTGGTGTAGTACGCCAGTTTAGGATAGCGTGTTGGCAAGATAATAACATTGTTGTAGCGGGACCTTCCATTTTGGAAGATCCCGCTTTGTATTTGGTGGTAACTATATCATAAAAGTTAGTGGTTCATCCATTCACATCTTTCTACAATGCAATTATCAGTACCAATTATCATTTTTCAATACTGCTTAGTACAGCGTCAAGTAAATAATTTTTAATTTAGAGCAATGGTGTTTTGAGTGCTATATGCTTCAAGACGTTGTAAGTGTGCTTGCTGATAGCAAGCTGTTGTCTTTCTTTTTTCTCTTGAAAGAAAAAAGAAACAAAAAAGTTCAAGCACGGCATGATCGCTCCGCGCATCCGTGCTGGCCAACGCCGCCCCATTGCCTAAGGGGCAGCTTTATTATTGGGTGGCACTGTTGGGCTAACATGGTGCTACTTGTTAATTTACAGGTGTTTGATGATTAGGTTGGTTGCCTTTGGCATTAAACTTAGAACAGCGGAGGCATACTTAGCAGAGATTGGAAAGGTGAATACGAAGCTCATTGCAGGTTGGAGAATTTATGTTTTCTGTGGGGAGGATATGCTTTTGGTTAGCTTCTATTAGTGAAGCTTGATTTATTTGATAGTAGATGGTTATTGTAAAGTTATTTAGTTGACAGGGTACTAAGTACATTGTCAACTAAATAAATTCAGGAGCTATGCTATACTTAAAAGTATAATTAAAAAGTGATTTATTCATTGGCCACAGATGCTTCCTATAGCCTGCCAAGCCAAAGGCATGGTCAGCAAGACAAAGGCTGTGTTTAATTATAGAATTCAACCGAATCATAATCCTGATGTCTTCATTTATACCTATCTCCAACTTTAGTTTGTTTAGTTGGTTGTGTGCTTAATACTTATAACAATTCAGCAAGCCTATGTAATACTGCCATGATTAAATGTATGAATCCTTAACCTATCAAGATACATAGTTTACAGTAAATTGATAGAATGGATTACTATACAACTGTTGAATAGTTTACCTTTAACATGCTGCTGCAGTAACCTGATCATCATAAAGAAGCACAAGGGATACCACTATATAAACGCTACAACCTTGTAAAATGAACACAAAAGAAGTTAAAGAAAAGAAAGAAAAGAAAGGGGTTACTCTTCCCCTTATTTCAAAATTACCTGATCATCTCCTGTCAAGAACAGAGGCTGCAGAGTATGGCAGGTCCTTACGCAATAAAACCCCAAGAGTTAGTCATGCCGGATGGCAGGCTCCTTCCGGCAGACTTGATCCTGTGGAAATCTTAATGGAAACCAGCAAGGGAAGGGAACCGAACCTGATCCCGATACGCTATGGCAGAATGCTCCAGTCGCCATTTGCATTTTACCGTGGTGCGGCAGCTATTATGGCTGCGGATCTTGCTACAACGCCTTTTATGGGTATTAATGTACAAGCATGCGGAGACTGCCATTTGGTGAATTTTGGAGGCTTTGCCACACCGGAAAGGCGGATGATTTTTGATATCAATGACTTTGATGAAACACTACCCGCTCCCTGGGAGTGGGATGTGAAACGTTTAGCAGCCAGTTTTGTTATTGCTGCGATACACAATGATATCAGCACAACAAAGGCGAAAGAGATTGCTATTGCCTGTGTTGAGTCGTACCGGAAACATATGGACGAATATGCTCATCTGAGTCCGCTTGAAGTATGGTACTCCAGCATTTCTGCAGATGACGTTATGCACATGATAAAGAGCGTTGAAGCAAAGAAATATCTGACCAAACAGCTCGAGAGAGCAAAAAACAAGAGTTTAGCCGGTGAGGATTGTCCCAAACTCACAAAGCCTGAGGATGGAAAGGTTAGTATAGCGGATAACCCTCCGCTGATCTACCACCATAAAGGTGCAGACGGTGAAAAATTTAATCAACAAGTAAAGGAAGCTTTCCAGCGTTATGCTGAAACCCTTGGTGATGAAAAAAGAACTTTATTCAACCAATATAAGTTTATAGATGTGGCAGCAAAGGTGGTTGGTGTTGGAAGTGTGGGGAGGATCTGTGGCATTGCACTAAGAATGACTGCTGACAATGAACCATTGTTTTTACAGGTAAAAGAAGCAGCCACTTCTGTGATGGAGCCGTTTGCAGGTAAAACTGTTTATAAAAACAGCGGGCAAAGGATTGTAATAGGCCAAAAGCTGATGCAGGCAGCAAGTGATATATTCCTGGGCTGGGGCACCGCCATGAACGGCCGCCATTTTTATGTGCGGCAGTTGAGGGATATAAAAATAAGCCCCCAGGTGGAGGTTTATGATGATAAGATAATGATGATCTATGCAAGGCTCTGCGGGTGGGCACTGGCAAGAGCACATGCGAGAAGCGGCAAATCAGCCATCATCAATGGTTACCTGGGCAGCAGCAGTAAGTTTGCAGAAGCTATAGCAGAGTTTGGTATTGCCTATGCCGAACAAAATGAAAAAGATTTTGTGGCGCTGAAAAAAGCAGTAAGGGCGGGGAAAGTGGAAGCGTATATGGAGGGGTGAGGATGTAATGTTAGAGGCGGAAAGCGGGAAGTAATGTGTTCTTCACTTGTCTATGTGCACGCACAGGATGGTGCCATATGTGGCTACTACAAGTTGTGTTTTGTGGGTATGTCGCTTCTTTTTGCCGGAGTAATACTGCCGCTGTTTCTAGTCTTTCTACCGGACTTTCTCCCACATCCACTAACACTACTGACCATTTCACGCTGGCTTTGGTAAGTGCATTGTTACCCGGTAAACGGAAGGCCTGGCTCTGAATAAGGATGTCTTCCAGGTCGGTGACAATACTCCAGCACCGGGCTTTTCTGATATCATAATCGGCAGCAATATGCAGCAAGGTACGATACTGCCGATGGTACATTAACAACTGATCTTCGATGCTTAGCTTAGGGACTTTGCCCCTATCAGGATGCTTTCTTCTCTGCCCCCTGACTGTCTTTACAATAAAGCGCATTTTCTCAAACACACCTGGCTTTACTCCCGTGAGACGCCGAAACTGACGTTTAGACTTTAGCGCTGATATATCTTTCCAGAACATCCCCAACCTCTGGCAACTCTCATAACTTCCACATTACTGTTTTCTTATGTTATAAGTTATTTATCCAATGCAAGAGGTCTAATATACAATCCTCTCTCTCCAGAATAATCCACTGCAAGACTTGAATTATATTAAAATATATATCTCATCTATTAGTAGAACTACATTAAATTTATCTCATTATAAGTTACTTTAATGGTATTATTATTATAAATAATAGTAGATGGATAATATAGAAACAGAAAGGCTGTCCCACTCAAACAATAATAAAAACTGGAAAAAATGGGGACCTTATCTTTCTGAGCGCCAATGGGGTACGGTAAGGGAAGATTATAGCCCGAATGGAAATGCCTGGAACTATCGTTAACCACGATCTTGCCCGAAGCTATGCCTATCGCTGGGGTGAGGAAGGAATAGCGGGTTTTTGTGATGCTGACCAGGTATTATGTCTTGCTCCTGCCTTTTGGAATGGCAAAGATCCTATTTTAAAAGAAAGGCTTTTTGGCTTGACCAATGAGGAAGGCAATCATGGAGAAGACGTTAAAGAACTTTATTTTCATCTGGATTCCTCTCCTACTCATTCTTATTGCAAATTTCTTTATAAATATCCGCAGGAAGCATTTCCTTACCTGGAATTGTTGCACCAAAACAGAAAAGACCGCCTAAGCCCGGAATATGAATTACTGGACACAGGCATATTTAAGGATAACCGCTATTTTGATTGTTATATTGAATATGCAAAAGAGGAAATAAACGACATCCTGATGAAGATTACGGTGTATAACCGTGGGCCTGAGCCCGCCACGATCCATGTACTGCCCCATCTTTGGTTCCGCAATTTCTGGAAGCACAATCCCCGGTTCAGCAGGCCTGAGATTGTTTCCATTTCAACCAATTGCCTGCAAACAAGCTCATCACGCAATGGGAATTTTTCTTTTATCACCAGGGTGGAGAGCAATTATTCTGTGAAAACGAAACCAACAACCAGCGGATGTATAACCGGCCTAATGATTTTCCTTTTGTAAAAGATGGGATCAATAACTACATCATTAATAAGCAGAATACGGTAAATCCAGAAAAGAGAGGTACCAAAGCCGCTATATGGCTAAAGGAAAAGATAGAGCCGGGAGCATCGAAAACTTTTAAGATAAGGCTATGCAAACATCAAATGGAAGACCCCTGGACTGGAGTTTGATGAAATATTTTCCAAACGCCAGGCAGAAACAGATGAATATTACGATCAGCTTGCACCCAAAAACTTATCTCCTGCACAACAAGGCATTGCTGCGCAGTTCGGTAAGCGGATTGCTGTGGACCAAACAATTCTATTACCTGGATGTATTTAAATGGCTGTTTGGAGAACCCAATGAAACACCACCTGACCGTAACCATAAAGCGAAATTATGACTGGCAGCACCTCACCTGCCGGAATATTATTTCCATGCCCGATAAATGGGAATATCCCTGGTTTGCAGCCTGGGACCTTGCTTTTCATGCAGCCACCTTTGTTCATATTGATCCAGACTTTGCCAAGCAGCAGCTACTGGTGGTACTCCGGGAATATTATATGCATCCCAACGGACAAATTCCGGCATATGAATGGAATTTCAGCGATGTCAATCCACCGGTACATGCATGGAGTGTTTGGTATGTGTATGAAGCAGATAAGAAAAAAACAGGGGTTCCGGATTGGGACTTCCTGGAAAGGGCCTTCCAGAAGTTACTGATGAACTTCACCTGGTGGGTCAATCAAAAGGATGCAAATGGCATAGATATTTTTGAGGGCGGCTTCCTTGGCCTGGATAATATTGGCGTATTCGACAGAAACCATATGCCACCGGGTATTAAAAAACTCCAGCAGGCCGATGCAACAAGCTGGATGGCCATGTATGCCATCAATATGTTGCGCATGTCCCTGGAATTGGCCCAGCATAACCAGGCTTATGAAGAATCGGCTGCCAAGTTTTTCCGGCACTTTCTTAATATCGGCTGGGCAATGCATCATATCGGTAAGAAGGATATTTCCCTGTGGGATGACCAGGATGCATTTTATTACGATGCCATCCAATTTGAAAATGGCACCAGCCAGCGTTTGAAGATCCGTTCCCTTGTAGGCATTATTCCTTTATTGGCAGTTGAGATCATGCATGGCAATGTATTCAAGAACCTGCGGCAATTCAATACCAGGCTGGAGGTCATCAGGCTTACCAGGCCTGATTTAACCCGGATCATTTCAGATATTGAAAAAAAGAATAAGGATGGCAATTACTTATTTGCCATCATGATTGGTGACCGGCTGGAACACCTGTTAAAAAGGCTTTTGGATGAGGCGGAGTTTTTATCAGATTACGGCATCCGGTCTTTATCAAAATGCTACAAGGATAATCCATATGTATTTGGATACCAGGGCAACAATTATGAGATACAGTATGAGCCCGGAGAAAGCTCCAGCGCCATGTTTGGGGGTAATTCCAATTGGCGCGGGCCTATCTGGCTGCCGTTAAATTATCTGATCATTCATTCCCTTAGAAAATATTACGAGTATTATGGAGATACCTACACGTATGAATTTCCGGCAGGCTCAGGAAATAAGTTGAACCTGAAACAAATTGCCAATGAACTTACCAAAAGACTCTTAAAGATCTTTGAAAGGAATGATGCGGGGAAATTTCAGTATCATGCCAGCCATCATCAATGCTGGGCAAAGGAAGATTTCAAAGAGCATCACCTGTTCTATGAATTTTTTCACGGGGATACCGGCCAGGGTTTAGGCGCCTCTCACCAAACCGGGTGGACAGCGTTGATGGCGAATTTATTATTGGAGATGGATGGGGAGGAATAAAACAGGGCATTAAGCCTTGCCCTTTTTTCATTTCTCACATTTTACAGGTTGAGGATACTACAGGCTGTAGAGTGTATTATAAATGCAAAACAAGGGTTGGAGTGTGATGTACGATCTTGCTTAATGGCTAGGTTTGTTTTGGATTTGAATGGATTTGCATAGGCTTAGGGAGTGCTTTAGCATGGCTCATCCATGAACTATCCATGAACTATCCATGACTTTACCATGGCTTTACCATGGCTTTGCTATGGCTTTAGTATGTTTCAGGAAGGAAGCTGACAGGGTTTAAAGTGTGCCATAAGGGTAGCTAAACTGCACGGAAGACAGTGCTTTGTAGCAGCAGGTGTGATAAGAAGATAATGGTAAGCTATGGAGTTGATCTTATACCAGATTCAAATAGGTAGCCTGATACTGGTTACCGGTTGCCAGTTGCCGGGTATGAGCTGTGAGCCTTGTGCAGTGCATATAATACTACCCAACTGAAAATAGTATTAAAGTTGTTCAAGAGGGGTGTTTTCTCAACATGGGGAAGAGCAGGAAGGGCTATTGCCTTGTTTTGCAGCCAGCCTGTAACAATATAACCTGACCATCCCCTACCAGGTGCTCTATTTTACAAAATTCCAGCCCTTGATTATCATTATAAGTAATAGAACAGCCGCATCACTATTTACTGTACCCATTCCTTCCCGATTACAACCGCGATAATATCGGTACGTCATTTGTTCAATACGTAATTCACAGCATTATTAAAAATATGAAATTGCAGGAAAAGGTATCTAAGGTGGAGGTCATGAACTATTTGGATAAAGAAATTGTAGATTCTATTCCTGCATACTTAAAGCCTATTGAGGATATTTGGCAACCTGCCGACCTGCTGCCGCAGGCGGATAAGGAAGCATTCTTTGAAGAATTAAAGGATCTGAAAGCAAAAGCAGGTTACCTGCCTTATGATTTGCTGGCGGTTTTAATTGGCGATACCATTACCGAAGAAGCACTGCCTACTTACGAATCATGGTTGTCTGTTATTCAACCCAAAAACGAAGACCATGATAGCGGGTGGAACAGATGGGTGCGTGCATGGACCGCAGAAGAAAACCGGCATGGCGATGTGCTGGATAAATACCTATATCTCTCAGGACGGGTAAACATGCGGGAAATGCAGATCTCCACTCAGCATCTGATAGCTGATGGCTTTGATGTGGGCACCGCCAGGGATCCCTACCGGAGCTTTATTTATACTTCCTTTCAGGAACTGGCAACAAATATATCGCATCGGCGGGTAGCCCAGTTTGCAAAAAAAGCGGGCGATGATTTGCTGGCGAAGATATGCGGTCATGTAGCATCCGATGAAGCCCGCCATGCCAATGCATACAAATCATTTGTGCAGAAGATTTTTAATATAGACCCGAGTGGTATGATGAAAGCCTTTGAGGATATGATGCGTAAAAGAATTGTAATGCCTGCTCATTTTCTACGTGAGGGAGGGTTGCCTCAAAGTTCTGCCTTCCGTCATTTCTCTGAGGCGGCTCAGCGTTTGGGGGTATATACAGCCACGGATTATGTCAATATCCTGTTATCGCTAATTAAGGAATGGGAAATAGACAAAATAAGCAGTTTAACCGAAACCGGTGAAAAGGCAAGAGACTATGTTATGACCTTGCCTGGCAGGCTGGCAAAGCTTGCAGAAAGGGTTAGCGTACAGCCGGCTGCTTATAGGTTTAGCTGGATAACAGGATAAGTGTTCCTGCTAAACCTGTATGGGTTGCATCATTGCTAGAAAGATTGATCACTTCAGTAGAGTTGTTGTAAGTAGAAATAGTGATGAATAGAGGATTGATTATAGCTTTTAATTCTAAACTTACAGTCTTACCTACATACGTTTAAGATATTGTAAGCTGTTTTAAATGCTGTATATACCTTGGTTTGCAGGTGTGCTTGCTGACAGCAAGCGGTTGTCTTTCTTTTTTCTTCACGCCTTGGCGTGACCGGCATTGAAAGAAAAAAGAAACAAAAAAGTTATGAATAGAATAATGTCTTTTCAATGGTATCCATGAGATCGCTTTGCTAAGTTCAAGCACGGCATGATCGCTCCGCGCATACTCGGGCATAATGTTTTTTATTGGTCTCAGTGAGAATAGTCTCTATGCCAGCGCCTCCATACTGCCTAAGGTGCATCTTTTATTTTGAGGTGGATGGTTGGGCTAACAAGATTCAGGGTGCGGGATTAGTGGATACGGAACAGGTGAGGTGCCTTCGGCATCGGGTGGTAAACAGCGTAATCTTACTTAAGGTAAACGGAAGGTATAGTGTAGTACATTGTCAACTCTATATCTTTTAGTCTTATTAGAGCATATAGATAAAACCAATCTGCTAACCAATTTGCAACTGGCATAAACTATTAATAGTCAGTTTGCAACTGCTCTAATGTGTAAGGTTAAAGTTAGTCCGGGTTGGATATAAGGCAGACTGGTAGTAAGAAGGGAGTTATTGAGGAGTAAATACGGGGAGATAGGGCAGAGATACGGTATAAGTTAGGTATATGATAGGTCTAAGTAAGGTATAACTCAGGCATAGCCGGTAAAATTCTATAGCGCCGGAATAAAAAACTCCATCCCTGTAGGTGTATTCGCTACATAGGGATGGAGGTAATATGGACAAGAGTGTTTCTCTGCTTAAAGCCCGCAATTTATAGCTCACAGCTTTTTAGCCAGTTGCTTAATTAAATCTGGTGCAAGTATATCAGTTCGCGTAATCACTTTCATTATCATCCGGGTAAATACTGCCAACGGCAGGGTGCGAACCTTTGTTTTCCTTCAGCCATTTAAAGATTGCCATTACATCTTCTTCGCCTAATCCGTCTTCTAATGCTTGCTGAAAAGATTGCAGCAGCGGTGGAAACAGGGGTGTTTGCAAGCCTTGTTGTCCGGCAAGCCTCAAATCTTTTGCCAGGTGCTTTAAGGCAAAAGCTGCAGGAAATTGTTCATTTAAAATAGACGGAGCCTTGCCTTTCGTAATTCCGTTTGCCAATGCACCTTCATTGATGATGGTTAGCATGTCTTCCGTCCTTTATACCATTATCTGTTGCAAACAATACTGTTTCGGCAAGCCCCTGCAGGTTAAGCCCCAGCAAATAATTGATGGCAAGTTTTGCCGAACTGCCTGCCCCATTCTCTCCAAGATGCAGGGAAAGCTTCCCGATGATATCAAAAACGGGCTTCACATTTTCATAAGCATCTGCAGGACCGCCTACCATAATGATGAGTGTGCCTTCCTGTGCCGGCTTTACGCTGCCGGACACCGGGGCTTCCAGAAACTGGTTATTGCTATTGCTGCAGATTTCAGCAAGATAACGGGAGGTGTCAGGAGAAACAGTACTCATGTCGACAAAGATCTTACCGCTGGGTGAATGGCTTAGCAGTCCTTGTTCACCCGAATACACTTCTTTTACAGCTTCATCATTACTTACCATGGTAAAAATGATAGAGCTGTTATGTACCAGTTGCTGCAGGCTTTCCTGGGCTTTTGCTCCAGCCTGCACCGCGTCTTTTTCCTTCTCTTGTGTTCTGTTATACACATTTACACTGCATCCCTGTTTTAGCAGGTTTTGTACAATTGCATTGCCCATGTTGCCGAGGCCTACCCATCCGATTGGTGGTAAATTCATAGTATTAGTATTTATAATTTTAATTAGAGAATGTTAGAGGCTTGTTTATTTTTTAGATACAAGTTCCAGTTAATTTAAATTACTTCGTTGTCAAGACTACTTCAACCAATTGCTTAATTCCACTATGACTTTCATAACCTGCAAGAGTTCTGCCAGAGCCAGCTGGATCAGTGTCAATTAACAATAAACCATTTATATCATAAAACTGCTGTTCACATGCAATGCCTTAAAGCGAGGTTTACCGGATCTTTATCTTACTCTATTCATTAGCTTTCAACCAAAGAACTTATATCCGAAGCCTGTTTCTGAAGTTTCTTTAAAATATATTAACTTTTTTGTGTCCTTTATCTATGGAAATGCGACAGTTTCTATAACGTAAAAGGAAAATGGTTTTCAATATCTGAAACTTTTGCTCTGGTCTTGCAAATCTGGCGCTTGTAGTTTCTCATTGTACCTGTATACAATCCAATTAATTTATCAGGTACTTTAAATTGAAGAAATGCTCCTGAAAAGACAGCTTGCAGTAAGCTGTCTAATGAACTTTAAGTTGAGTAATTATTTTATATACAGTAATAACAATATGACTATCGCATTGAACTAATAATCCATAGACCGGTTTTGCAGGGGTTTACATACTTTCATAAATCAGCTTACTCAACGGCGCTAAAAGTTAATTAAGTGTAAGTCCTTTTTACAATTATAGCTAGCCTTAATCTGTACTTGTTTGCAAACTATACCTTCATCAACAGTTAAACAATCACCATCACCCCCACAATTATAAACCCATGAGAAAAGTCATTCCCTGCTTGTTTACCCTTTTTTTAAGTGTAATTCCATTTACTGACTATGACCAGGATAACAATCTTGAGAAAAGTGCAGGTGGACGTATAGCTGACAGTCCCAGGAAAATGGTTATAAGGGTTAGGTATTACCATGAAGTAGTTGCGGCTACTACGCAAGGTAATAACCTGGAAACTATAAAAAATACTTTGTGGGCTGCTGTTATAGCAGCCATATTATTAAATGGCTACGGATGGTACTGGTATTATCGTTATAAAAAGGTGCATGTTGAGGAAAAGATTATGATTGAACGCCAGCGTATAAGCCGGGAGCTTCACGACGAAATGGGTAGTTCACTCAGCGGTATTGTATTATACACACATCTTGCCTGTTGTCATATTGAAACCATGCAGCAATCAGAAGCACAACATTCACTTCACATTATTCAACAATCAGCCAGCGATTTAGTAAGTAAACTAAGCGATTGGGTATGGCTGGCAAATATGCAGCAAGATTCGTTTGGTAAACTGCTACAAAAGCTGAATGACTATGCCTTGCAAATGGCAGCAGCAAGGAACATACAGGTAACTTTTAATATCCCGCAAACTGTAACCGATATAGCAATGCCAGCAGAATGCCGCCACAACATTTATCTTCTTTTGAAAGAGGCTATTAATAACGCAGTAAAATACAGCAATTGCAGCACACTCGAACTAAATGCGCAATATCTGTACAATGCAATAAAATGTGAACTGCACGACAATGGAAAGGGCTTTGATATAACTACGATAAATAAAGGAAACGGGCTAAAGAATATGCAAATAAGAGCATCCGAGTCAGGTGCAAAATTGCACATAGCATCTGATTGCATGAGTGGCACCACCATTATGCTCAAATGCAAAATCGCCTGATGAGGTATTGTGCCGCAGATGTATTCTTAAAATCTTAATGCTGTAGTATGAACATACAAGTAGCCATATTTGAGGATAATAAATTAGTCAGGGATGCGTTACAGGTCATCTTGAATAGTACGCCCGGATATGCCTGTTGCGGAGCTTTTGCTAATGGTACACATTGGTTAACAGATATCAAACGTAGTGAGCCGCATGTGGTTTTAATGGATATTGAAATGCCCGGAACAAACGGTATAGAGATAACCAAACAGATTGTAACTCAATTTCCATATATAAAGATCCTTATTCAAACAGTCTTTAACGACAGCGAAAAGATTTTTCTTGCCCTGTGTGCCGGAGCATCAGGCTATATTCTTAAAGCTGATCCACCGAACAAATTGCTTGAAGCCATTAATGAAGTGTACAACGGAGGTGCAGCCATCAGTGCAGGAGTTGCTAAAAATGTCCTCAGTCTCTTTACTAATGAGAATGTGATACTTGTGAGCCCCCACAGGGAAGATTGTAACATCAGTAACCGTGAAAAAGAGATACTACAATTAATGGTGCGCGGATATGACGCAAAGGCTATTGCAAGCAATATGTTCATCAGTTATGAAACGGTACGTACTCATATAAAAAACATTTATAAAAAGCTGCATGTAACCAGTCGTAACGAAGCAGTAATGAAAGCAGTGCGGCATGGGCTAACAAACTTATAAAAATACCACAATGAGGTATTGTTTGTTGATATATACTGAATGACCTTTACAATGTAAACAATATTAATCAAAACCCTTTAAAAAACAACTCTCATGCAAATGAACACTTTTCTCCTTCCATTTATGTAGGCTGTCTCTAAACAAAGAAGATTGAAGATAAATCTTCCGTCTCCGTATTGCATTAGTTGTATTGCTATTTACATGGTTTAGCATCAACAGTTTCGCACAAAATACCAGAGTTATTCCTAATATTACGGCATTACCCGTTAACACTGGCAACTACAAAGTGGCTGTTGGAGTTCAGGCTATTTTTAGCGGTGCTCAACTCTATTATAATACGGCAACAGGAACCTTTGCTTCAAACTTTCCCACTACGGAGATGGTAACACTTCAGCTTGATTTCTTTTATTCATTCTTAAAAATATCATTTATTCATTCTTAAACAATTCATCATGAAAAATTTAAAAATCCTTACCCTTGGTATTCTCCTGATCGGCATGTCTCTGACATCATGTAAAAAAGATGCAGATCAGCAATTTCAAAATGCTGGAAATCAGCAGCTTCAACCTGATGCCCAGGCACAAAACAAAGAAAAGCTCTTTGAAAAGTCCATTACAATTTACAATGCGGATAAGACAAATAGCACCACCCTTCGTTTCCGCGCTGCTTCGAAAGAACAACTGGACAAAATACCATTGGATAATTTAGAGTTTACGCTGGCAAAAACTCCTGAGTCCGCCCCGGAAGCAAAAGGCGTGGATGCCCCTGCCATCTCCGACAATGCAGGTTACTCCGACTACTCCAACAAGGCTGCCACCCAGATCCAGAATGCGAACGAAAAGCTGGCTTCGCCACAGAATGGTATCCAGATAGATCTTCCCTCCTGGTCTAAGACAAAACCATTTTCCATAGAGGTGAAAAGCAAAATGCTTAATAATACCGCTAAGGACCAGATCGCAGCATCTTACAGCTATTACAGCTTCTTTTATATTAGCGGTTACCACAAGATACAGGTAACCAACCTGGCTTATAACAGCCCACTTTCCGTTTACTTTTATAACTATTATTGGGGCTGGAATTATTCAGGTTATGCCTGGACGCTCTACTATGGCGGATGGGCACGGTACTGGTACTGCTCTCGTACGGTAGGTGCCGGAGTTTACTATAACCCCGGTTACTGGTATAGGATAAATTATTATCCATCCTGTTAATAATCCTGTCCAGAATCAGTACGGTTCTTCTCCTGGCATAAAGAAGGTAACATTATAACAAATCCACTATTTGAGCCTTACTAAATCAGGACAGCTATTAATAACTCTGAACACCGGTATCCTATTGTGTATGAGGTTGGATGCCGGCAGGAAGAATAAAAGGGGGGCATAAAGGTGCTCCCCTTTTTCTTTGCTTGTTGCCCATTGCCCTATCGTTTACTTAAGCCCACACAGGCAACGGCGGGCTCCGTGAGGTGCAGATCTCGCAGCTATTATAATATCATTGCTCATCCGGCACATAGGTCCTTATCCTATCATCACCCCTGGTTTGTATCTTATACACACTCATGCCGGTCACTTTCCACTCATTATCTGCCCGTACCAGCGTATAGGAATAATTAGCCCATATTTCCCAAATGCCCGTAACTGGTCCTTCATCAATACTGTTGATAGCATAGGCTTTTGAGTAATCGGTAGCAGCTTCGCCATTTATGTTGATCATATGATTGCCGCGCAGGTGAAAGGTTTGCTTACCGGCATACAGGTTTCTTTGCCAGCTTATCTATAAGGTTATCTGCCGGCATTTCGGAGGGATTGCCGCCGCCCAGCGAGCTGAAGTCAACATAAATGATCCCGGTAAAGAAGGAACGGGCTCTTGCCCAGTCTTTGGCATCTACAGCGTTATCTATTCCATCAATTACGTTCATGATCTGCCATTCGGGAGTCGTTTGCATGGTGTGTTGGTTTTGTGTTGGTGAAATGGTTAGAAAAGGTAGTTATAGCATAGCTAGTCACTATCAGACTCTGCGCATGCTTACCGGCAAAGGCAGACTTGCAACAGCGATCTTATTCCTACACAACGAAGTTGATACAAAATGGTAAGAAGTGCAAGGGAGTTGTAAATATTTTACTTTAAACCCTGCCTACTAAACGAATACCACCTTTAACTTTTTTTATCCATTACTCAGGCAGCATTTGCTTTTTTAAAGAATCAAGTATAAAAGCCTTTTATGAAACGATCCTTTATATTTTCAACCCTATTCATCCTTTTAGTTGCAGTAAGCTCTTGCACCCGCAACATGGATACGCCTGCCAATAAAGCTGCAAAAGGCCAGTGGCAATGGGAGTATTCTAACGGCGGTGTTGGTGGATACTCTTTACAACCCGTTAATAGCACTTTGATATCGCTCAGCCTTAACAGCGATTCAACGTATACCTTCTACCTGAATGATGAAACACAGGCAAGCGGTAAGTACTCTATACAGACAACTGCTAATGCGTCTATACTTCACCTGAACAACCGCATTCAAATAAACCTGCTGTCCATGCAGACCCGACCAGGTAATACTTGAGTGGGACAGCAGCGAACTACAACTGCTTGACAGCGATATCAGCGATGGTTTTAACCACCATTTTAAAAAGGTAAGATAGGCAGAGGACTCAAGAGGAAAAAAGGTGCGGTAACACACACCTTTTTTGTGTATTGTCCTCAAGGGTCTTATTTTGCGGCAGCATTGTTTACTCAACAATCCTGTTCCGTAATGAAAGCAATATTCGCAACCATTCTCTGTTTGTTTATCCTGTATAGTTGTAGCAGTCACCATTCTATTACTAAGTCTATGCAAGCTATTCCTTTTGATAAAGAAGGACACCGCGGCTGCCGTGGCCTCATGCCCGAAAATACCGTTCCTGCCATGATCCATGCCATTGACCTGGGTGTTACCACGCTCGAAATGGATGTGCACATTACAAAAGATTCGCAGGTAGTGTTATCACACGAACCCTGGATGAATCCGGCTATTACCACCAGGCCTGATGGCACCTATCTTACAGAAAAGGACCCAAAGTATATCTTGTACAATATGACGTATGATAGTATCAGCCGGTTTGATGTAGGCTATAAGCCATACCCACTGTATCCGCAGCAGCAGAAAATACATGTTGCCAAGCCGCTGCTGTCTGTCTTGATAGATAGTGTGGAAGCCTGTTGCAGACAAAAGGGCAAGCGTGTTTATTATAACATTGAAATCAAATCCTCTCCCAATGGAGATGACTTATATCATCCTAAGCCAGAGCGGTACACCGATTTGCTGATGCAGGTATTACAGCAAAAAGGAATAACCCAGTATGTCATTATCCAATCATTTGATGTTCGTCCACTCCAATACCTGCATGTTCGTTATCCACAAATGAAGACCTCTATGCTGGTGGATGGAACTGATCATCGTCCCTTTATGGAAGTCATCAATCAGTTAGGATTTGTGCCCACTATTTACAGCCCTAATTATTTATTAGTGACAGATAGTCTGGTACAGGAGTGCCATCAAAAGAATATCCGTGTGATACCCTGGACGGTGAATGATGTAAACGAAATGAAACGGTTGAAAGCAATGGGTGTAGATGGATTGATAAGCGATTATCCTAACTTGTACAAGGAACTATAGCAGCTTTGTAAAAATGCAGGTATATTGATAAACGCAGGTACTTACTCCTTCTGTCATCCGTCATCCTGGTATCAACTCTCATCTCATTCCAACCAAGCTTTTACTTCCTTCGTTCCGAAAACCATATCCTGAGTTCGTAACTTATAATAACAGGTAAATAAAAAACAATATCACTGGCTATTTTACCCACTAAAATACCGAATGGGTAATTCCTTAACCATATTGGGAAGATATACATACAGAAAGGACGTAGCAGCAGGCTGTCCATCAATTCTGCAAGACTAAAATCGAGCACTATATTTCTTAGTAAATAAGCAAAGCTACGGAAGGATAAAGTTTTACCTTCTTCCTTTAGTTGCTTGCTGGCTATAAGTGCATCGTGAATAATGATAGTTGTATAAAAGGCAATGGTTTCACATACCGAGCCGGCATATGCGGCAATAACCAGGTTATTTGTATAATAGTGCGTTAAAGAAGAAACTACAATAGCTACTATAGTGCCCACCACCTCTGCAGGCAGAAAACGATGCACCCATCTTTTGATCTTCGTCTTTATACTTCCTTTTCGGGTAGATACGGTAGGTTGATTTATTTCCTGTTCCATTGCATACAATCACTTACAAACACATTGCCTTATTTGGGGCCAAATAATGTACTCCGGTTTATTGCTGATAATACAATCGCAATAAACTAACTTTAGCTCTCAACACTAACGATATGCTTAGAAGAAACTTTATAAAGAATATAGCTTTATCCGCAGCAGCCATAAGTATAGCTCCCGTAACCAAAGCAGTACCGCCCGCAAGTCAGCCTTTAGGCGTTCAATTGTGGACCATACGTTCTTACCTGCAAAAAGATCTGGTTGGTTCTTTAACCAGGCTTGCAAAATTAGGTTACAATGAGGTTGAACTGTTTGACTATGATGGTACCTATTGGGGTAAACAGCCGAAAGAGTTTAGTAAAATATGCAACGATCTGGGGCTGAAAATTATCTCCTCGCACTACATGACCGGAAGGCATGATGGCGGTAAACTACCGGGCTCCCTGCTGAATGGCTGGCAAAAAGCAGTAGATGACTCGGCAGAAATGGGCGTACCCTATATGATCTGTGCATGGCTCTACAAAGAAGAACGCACCAGCCTTGACCTGTATAAGCAACTCGCCGGTATGCTGAACAAAGCAGGCGAAACCTGCCGTAAAAGCAATATTCAGTTTGGCTATCACAGCCACAACTTTGAATTCCCCCCAATAGATGGTTTGGTACCATACGACCTGCTCTTGCAAAGCACCGATAAAGACCTGGTGAAAATGGAGGCTGATCTCTATTGGATCATCAAAGCAGGTGTAAACCCGGTAGATTACTTTAAAAAATACCCCGGACGCTTTCCTCTGTGGCATGTAAAAGACATGGAGAGGGGCTCCGAGCAGTTTGCAGAGCTTGGGCGTGGCATCATTGATTTCGATCCCATTTTTGCAGAACGCAAAACTGCCGGCTTACAGCATTGGTTTGTAGAGCAGGACGAATCTACCCGCGACCTTTTTGAAAGCCTGGAGATAAGCAGGGATTATGTGCGTAAGAAGAACTACTGGCTGAGATAGTTTTATTGTCAATCAGCTAGCACAACTGCTTGAAGCTCATGGCTTGCTACTTTCTCTTTATCTCTTGTATCTTATACCCTTTTCAGTTTGGTAGCATGGTGTGCGCTGCTTAAGGTTAACAATTATATCTGGCAACTGGAAACCTGTAACTGTATCGTATCTACTTGATATCTTATTACTTCACCTGGTACTCCACACGCAAAGTAATAGATGCCGTTTTTTCTTTAGAAGTAGTATTGAACGCACCACCATAGCTGTACTCCTCATTCATATTTTTACCGGTGATCTGGAAAACACCCATGCTAGCTTTCTTGATGTTACCTAAGGAAGCACCGGAGTTCTCCGCAATACTCTCAGCCCGCTGCCTTGCATCTTTGGCAGCATTAGCCAGCAGGTCTATTTTTAAGGCATTTAGCCCGGAATAGTAATAGCTCGGCGGAATGGAATTGAGTTCAATGCCTTTCTGCAGCAAGCCGGTGATCTCTCTTGATAACTTTTCCACTACCGGTATATTGTGACTGTCCACAGTAACGGTGCCCGTCAGGTTATACCCGCTGAAGGCATTACCTATCACACGTCCATTCTCATCCATCCGGTTGGTGTAGTTGCGTTGTACATCCACACTGGAAAATACAATATTAGAATCGGCGATACTAGCTGCATGCAGGTAATTTCTTATTTCCTCTTCATCCGATTTCAGCAATGCGTAAGCATCTTTCAACTCGAGGCCCTGGCGGCTAAAGGTAGCTTTCCAAACAATCTGGTCAGCTATAAAGTCTTTTTCTGCCAGGCCGGTAACCGAAATAGTATCCGCAGCCTTAAAATGATAGCGGAAAGACGAACTGGCAATAAGAACTGCAATGATAATAGCTATGGAAATAATAAGAGGCGTTAATAAGGAGCGCAGCATGTAGGTAAGTTGTTTTTATGCGTATGTTTTGAACAGATAGTAGAATAGTTTTACAGATGTACAGACCATATTAATTTTCAATGGTTTAGTGTTCGGTTTAAGTGTTTGTAATTTATTAACTCTTTTCTTTTAAATTCATTGCACTTTTCATTTTCTGCACATTTTTTCTATTCTTAGATACCTCTAACTGCCCCTCCGCTGCCCGGAAATACCCCTCAAGACCTCCTTATCACTACCAGGCTACTCCGGGTTATACCTAACTTATACTTAACTTATACTTAAGTTATACCTAACTTATACCTAATCTCCTCCATATCTACTCCCTATTTACTCCTCAGTAACGCCCTATCTACCCGGTATCTAACCCTAATATATACCACCAATACATCGGGGAAACTGGTAGGCACTTTTACTTTGTATAGCATTCTCTGTACTATTTTATTGCAATATAAACGCTTGAATATACTTTAATAAAAGGATCTAAATATGAAATTATTGCACTTGTTATTATCATTAAACAAGCTCTTTTCACATATAAAATACCTTCCATAAGCAGCACACTTTAACACTCCACAAATCAATAAAACCATTAAAATTCAGTATCTTTAGAGATATAGGAAAACAATGATGGACACTATACATACGCCGGTTTTAACGGAAGCCGGCAATAACAATATAACTTATTTTGACAATGCTGGTGTGATGATAAATGTTACGCAGATGGCAAAGCCTTTCGGTAAAAAGCCTGCCGACTGGCTGCGCTTGTCCTCTACTAAACGATTTCTCCATGAATTAGGAGAGATGAAAAAACTACCGGTTACCGAACTGGTAAAACGGACAAAGAAAAGCGTTGCGGAAGGTAGCGAAAGAAGCATTCTGCTGCAGGAAGATGCTGCAATGGAATTTGCCCGCTGGATAAGCCCCGCCTTTATCATCTGGAGCAATCACCGGATGAAAGAATTAATGCTGACAGGGCAAACAACTGTAGAGCAACAGGCAGATGAAACAGCTTTGCTGGAAGCGCTATCCCCATTGGTGAATAAAATAGCTTTGTATGAAGAATCAGTGCTGGAGCAATCCCGTAAGCTGGACTATCACGATGCCGTACTACAAAGCAGAACATTGATAACTACCAATGTAATTGCAAAGGAACTGGGAATGAGTGCTATTGCACTGAATAAACTACTGCACGCTAAAAAAGTGATCTATAAAAGCGATGATCATTGGGTATTGTATGCTGAGCATGCCGGTAAGGGGTATACCGGCACCAAGACAGCAGTATTCCAGGACTCCAGTGGCAATTACCAGTCTAATATCCATACCTATTGGACCGAGAAAGGCAGGCAGTTCATTCACTCGCTTCTGAAAGAGGAAAATAAGGCTGCATAAATAATTCGGGCAGGCTGTACAGCCTGCCCAAAGTATTTATGCAGAACATCAACTGAGTCTGTTGAAGACTTCACTATCATTAGCTATTTTACAGCATTGCATATTAAACTTATCCGCAGTTAGCTCCTTTTTACTATTTTAGTTGCTGTATAAGAATAATGCAGATATGCTGGCTGAAGATTTTAACCATACTATAGATATTTGGATTACAGCATTAGATCAATACAGCTTCGGGCAGTTATGTATCCAACCCTCTCCTGGCAGTTGGTCGCTTGGACAAGTATATATACATCTACTTAATGCTACCGGCTATTTTATCACACAAGCAAAGACCTGCTTGTCTAACAACGATCATTTAACGGAGGAGACATCTCCGGCCGCTAAAGCAATGTTCTTAAGAAATGATTTACCGGATACAATAATTGAAGGCCCCCCTTCCAACGCATTAACTACACAACCCCATAGTAAGGAGCAGTTAATAACAGGGTTAATGCATTTAAAGGATGAGTTTACGGTTGTAGTCGCTCTTATTTCAGCAAGTCCGTTTAAAGGGAAAACCAAACACTTTGGATTGCATTATTTCAATGCTCAGGATTGGTTGCAGTTTGCCGAAATGCATTTGCGCCATCATTTAAGACAAAAGAAAAGGATTGACGATTACTTGAAAACTGCAGCTAATATTTAAACAATACCATAAAGTGCAGAATACCAGACGCATTTTTTAAGTCTGGTACAATCTAACGGTGCATCCGTTTGCGTATATCTTGTGTTGGACTGTTACATTTTCCATATTCAGCAACTATAAGGGACCATCCACTCATCACTTAAAATTTAACAATGCAGGGATGCGTACAACCATCATTCTCAAGTAACTTTATATGCTGTTTCGCTATGGCATTAAACATGCAAACAGTTTACTTCTTTACTTAATAATAAACACCTCACTATGGCTACAGCAGCACAGATCCAGGATGCATATATAGATTATGTTCTCACCAACAATGAGGAGCCTAAATCGGTTTATGTTTTTGCCAAGCATTTGGGCATTACCGAGCAGGAGTTTTACGCTTTCTATTCGTCTTTTATTGCGGTAGAAAAAGCCATCTGGGTAGACCTTACTACCAGGGCAATTACCGAAATACAACAGCAGGAAGTATGGATAAATTATACTTCGCGCGAGAAGATATTAGCCTTCTTCTATGCTTATATAGAACTGCTTAAAACCCGGCGCAGCTTTGTGGTATACAGCCTTCGAAAATCACGTACGGGTTTATCTACGCCCCAGGTATTGGATGATGTAAAAACCATCTTTGAAACTTTCGCCGAAAATATTATCCAGTCTGGTCTGGAAAGCAAAGAACTGGCAGACCGCCGTTTCCTTTCCAAGAGATACAAAGATGCTTTGTGGGTGCAGTTTGGCATTATACTCAACTTCTGGGTAAATGACAGCAGTGCCAGTTTTGAAAAGACAGATGAAGCTATTGAGCGTGGTGTGAACGTAACCTTCGATCTTTTCCAGCGCTCGCCATTAGATAATATCATTGATTACGGAAAATTTATAACACGCAACAGCCGGTTTAAAGAAAGGATGAGGTTTTAATAAACAATATGAAAGAACAGCAAAGCATACCTGTAACAAAGGTAGCACGCAGTGCAAAATTTGTAAAGACAGGTATTCAGATAGGTGGTAATTATATAAAACACTATTCCAAAAAACTATTCAACCCCGAGCTAAGCCGCGATGAACTGAACGAAGACAACGCGGCAGATATATACAACTCCTTAAGCGAGCTAAAAGGTAGCGCATTGAAGATTGCGCAAATGCTCAGCATGGATAAAAACGTGCTGCCGCGCGCTTATATAGATAAGTTCTCCATGTCGCAATACAACGCACCGCCTTTATCAGGTCCGCTCATCGTGCGTACGTTCACTAAGCTGTTTGGTAAATCGCCCGACCAGATATTTGATAAGTTCAACTTAAAGTCGGAGAACGCCGCCTCTATCGGGCAGGTGCATAAGGCAGTACTGAATGGTAAAGAATTAGCTGTAAAGATTCAGTATCCGGGTGTAGGCGATAGTATATCCTCTGATATCAAGATGGTAAAGCCCATTGCTTTCCGCTTGCTGGGCATGAGTGAAAAGGAGTTTACTATTTATGTAAAAGAGGTAGAAGAACGCTTGCTGGAAGAAACAGACTATGAACTGGAAGTAAATCGCTCCATCGAAATATCGCAGGCTTGCAGTAGCCTGGAGAATGTAGTATTCCCGACCTACTATCCCGAGCTTTCAGGGCACCGCATCATTACCATGGACTGGATCAATGGCTTGCACCTGAAAGAGTTCTTGCAAACGAATCCCTCACAGGAACTGCGCAACAAAATAGGGCAGGCTATGTGGGATTTCTACAACTTTCAGCAGCACGAGCTTCGTAAAGTGCATGCAGACCCGCATCCCGGCAACTTCCTCATTACCCCGGATGAAAAGCTGGCTATTATAGACTTTGGCTGCATCAAGCAACTACCGGATGATTTCTACTATCCGTTCTTTTCTTTAGTATCAGCAAATGTGTTGGCGGATAAAGCAAAAACAATAGATGCCTTCCGTAAGCTGGAAATGATATGGAGCACCGATACCCCGCAGCAGGTAGAGTTTTACTACAAGGCATACAAGGAGATGATTGAACTATTCGCCAGGCCATATGCCAGCGAAACATTCGACTTCAGTAAGGATGAATACTTTGACAGGCTCTACGACTATGGCGACCAGATAGCCAGGATGCCCGAGTTTAAACAGGCACGCGGTGTAAAGCACTTTATTTATATCAACCGCACCAACTTTGGTTTATACAATATCCTGCACGAATTAGGAGCGGAAGTAAGAACTGATAAATACAAGCCACATTTGCAGTAAGGTGCCCCTAACTCCTAAAGGGGAATTATTAGATGCATATAAATTTTAGTTGCACTTTATAAATAGCTCTCATTTATGTTCTCTGCATACAAAGTTGCGGGGTTATTTTTTGCTGCCTGAGTTGGTATTAATACTCGTCTCATACTCCGGCTCATACTGGTAGTAGTTGCTGGAGAATAAACTAAAAGCAATTACCACCAAAGCACCTCCAATCCATCCAAAGCTCTTAAGAGGAGTAAGCATGAGCGAAAACGCTGTTATCAAACCAATATACAGGAGATAGCTTTCTATTTTCTGGTGCTTTTCGTATGCTAAGGCAGTGAAAAGTAATAGCTGCCCTATGAAATACAACAGCAATGAAGAGATACTTACTCCCAAATGGACTTTATAACCATAATAGTATAGAAAAAAGATTTCCGGAAGCAGTAGTACGATGTAAGTAACTACAAAGAGCAGCAGCATTTTATACAACGGTAAAGGCATATTACGCAGTACCCTAAATTCTTTCTCCAGGAAATGCACACTATCATACACAATCACAGCATGGGCGGCAATGCTCATTTGAAAGAATATTACAAAGTCACTCAACTCAATGTGGTCGCTATTCCATACCAAAGGAATAAATAGTAGCAGAAAGGAGAAAAACTTTACAGCTACTGTTTTTAGCTTGCCTTTATAGAAGTTATACCAAAGTAATAAAGAGAAGAAGCCTTTGGGAAATCGATAAGTAAAAAGAGGCTTATTTAATAACTGTATTTGTACATCATTACCAAATAAAGATTGGTAGTACAATGCAACACTTACGATATGTATGAGTATTAGAAATAGTGTAAGAATAACAGCAGCAAGGTATTGCTTGATATATACGCCCACACCAATTGTAAATGAGTATATACACAGTAGCTGGCAAATACAACATTGTCTGTACAACAACTAAGGAGAACAATAGCCGTTTTGTATCAATTGCCTGTAATTCATACAGCCATACCTTTTCTTTGGCAATAGATTTAAGTACTAAAGCCCCACATTTACCCGCATACAATATCCAAATAATAACAGCTATAAATAATGTTATATAAGAGCTTACAATACCCTCCATAAGACTTGAAATGATAGTCCAATGGGTATTGCACCACCCCAAACAGTACCACAAAAAGAAACAGGAAGAAACCTGCATTCCGCTGGTAAAACTGTTGTACCCACACTCTTAAAAGTATATGAAGGATGGGCTTCATGGCAGGGTAGTAATGGTTTTATCTTTTATGTAGAGTGTTTGCAAAGGCAACGAATGATCAGGAAATGCTACATCCTGGTGGGAGGTAAGTAAAAATGAAATGCCCTGGTTGTAAGCCTGTTCTATCAATTGTAGAATTACCTGTACAGCACTGGTGTCCAAAGTAATTAGTGGTTCATCAAGCAGTATCCATTTAGGCATGCCGGTAAAAGCAAGTATCAGGGATAGCTTTTTCAACATGCCGCTGGAGTAGGAGCCGGTTTGTTTTTGCAAGGCATCGTGCAGTTGCAACTGTTCTGCATATTGCATGCACCGGCTTTTGTCGCCCCCTTTTGCAGATACATAAAAATCAATCAGCTCTCTGCCGTTTAGGAAATCCGGATACAATGGCTCAGCTTCGCTATAGTTTACCATTTGCCGGTGCAGCCTTTTATTCTTCTTTATGTTGATGTCATTTATGCTAATAACTCCCTCGAATGGTATTAAGCCAGCCAGGCACCGCAGCAGGGTTGACTTCCCGCTTCCGTTTATGCCTTTAAGCCAATAAATACCGGCTTTTATTTGCAAGGCATCCATATCTAATACCTTGTATTCGCCATATTGCTTTTGAAAGTTGGTAAACTGTATCATACAATATTAGAATTGCCATCCTTTAAAAATCCCTCCATGTACTTAAGAGTACAAGTTTACCGTTACAAAGCAGAAATACAAAATATTCAATTATGTATTTAAATGTATGACTAACAATATAGGCTTGAAACACAGCGGTTCACATGGGTAATATACCTTTCCTACTTTGGTAATCTAATCTGCACAATGCTCACAGATCGTAGCTCTCGACATTTAATGAAACTATGTGTCAAACCTATGTTTCTATGATCCTATGTGGTGAAGAGATATTTAGAATCACTATCAATTATCTATTTTTAACGCATGCTTAGATGGCTCAACATACGGAATATATTGGCTGCTATAGCCATCATCATTGTATCAGGAAGTATTATTTACTCGCGCTACCTGTCCCAAAAAATTGCAAAGGATGAAACAAAGGGGGTGGAAAACTGGGTAGAAGCGCAGCGCACCATTATGAATTCAGAAAGCGAAACCATACCCCCGCTTGCTATTAAGATCATCCAGGAGAATGTAGATATCCCTATTATTGAAACGGATGAAAAGGACAGCATTACCAACTATCGTAATTTAGACAGTATCAAAGTAGTAAAGGACGCCTCTTACCTCAAAGGCAAGCTGCGCCAATATAAAGCCGAGCGCCGGCCTATTATTTTGAAGCTTTCAGATACGCCTTATATTGCTAACCGCTACTATTACGGCGAGAGCCGCCTGCAGCAGGAAGTGCGGTATTATCCTATTGTGCAGTTATTGATCACAGGTTTGTTTATAACGGTGGTTATCATTGCGCAACGCAGCAGTTATCGCAGCACCCAGAACCAGCTATGGGCGGGTATGGCAAAAGAAACGGCACACCAGTTAGGCACCCCGGTTACCAGCCTGCAGGGATGGGTAGAGATGCTGAAAGAAATAGAAGGCGCCAGCTATATAGTACCGGAGATTGAGAAAGATGTAAACCGCCTGCTGCTGATCACCGACCGTTTTGGTAAAATAGGCAGCACTCCCAAGCTGGAAATGCGCAACCTGGTGGAGCAGGTGCAGTACATGGTAGATTATATGCGCAAGCGTGCCGGTGGCAGAGTGCTGTTTGTACTTAATGCAAATGGGAAAGAAGACATACCAGCTATGATCTCTCCTCCCCTGTTTGATTGGGTGATTGAAAACCTGCTGAAAAATGGATTGGATGCAATGGATGGCAAAGGCACTCTTACAGTTAACTTGTTTAACAACGCCACTCAAAATATTATAGAAGTAACTGATACCGGCAAAGGCATCAGCAAAGTCAACCTTAAGAATGTTTTCAAGCCTGGCTTTACTACCAAAAAAAGGGGCTGGGGGTTGGGATTGACACTTACCAAGCGCATTATTGAGCAATACCATAAGGGCACAATCTTCATTAAGAACAGTGAATTAGGCAAAGGCACTACTTTCCGTATAGAATTAGACAAAGCAGTGTAAGAGACACGAATTAAGCGAATTGCACGGATTGCATGACTTTGTTGGCGAAATATATATAGCCCTTATACGTGGATGAGTAGGATTAACTAATTCGTGGGTAATGTTTCAGTTTGAAATTCAGGTATTTTTCCCACTAAAATAGGTTCTAAGGTATTCAGAAAATGCCATACTCGCCGAAGCAGATTTGGAATGTAAGTGTGACATTTCCCTAAATTGTTCTAAGTCGCTAAGGTCAGCAAATTTCAAACTATTTAAATTAGTGATGTACTCCATGTAACTATTAATTAGCTTTTGTTTACGCTTGTTAAAATCCTGTTCATTCGTCATAGGTTAATATTGCATTATTAAGATGCAATTAGGATACCCTGAATATTAAAGGCTGCAATTGCAGCCTTTAATATTATTCTAAAGGAGTTATGCGAGGAAAGATTCGTTGTCATCTTTCCTTCTTCTCAATTCTGCCAGCATATCTTTTTCTGAGAGGTCTTCTGCCCATGTAGGCCGCAACTCAAAATGGGGTTCATCCTGTATGCTTTTCCAGTCGCCGCCCCATGCGAAACCTAAGCTTTTACCCAACTGCCCTACCGTTTTGTACCTGGGAGATTCTTCTATGTAATTACCTCCTTCAAAAATGCCGACGTCGAAAGCCAGTCCAAAATTGTGATTGGAAAAGCCTCCTCTGGCGTTTGTAACTATTTTGCCGGGCTTGGTACGTCCTTGTGCAAACAATTCATCTTGTTCCTCAAACGTACGCGTACCAGAAATGATTTTAATAGTAATGCCCGCTTCTGCAGCCTTGTGTACGAGTGTACGTGCCGTATCCTGAATTTCGGGCACTAAAGAAGCAATACATTTTTCGCTGCGGTCGTCCACTTCGCTCGTGTCTGTAGAGGCTGCTTTCTGTGGTGCGGCTGTTGTAGTAAAAAGATGATTGAAAATGGCTTGCCAGGTGTGCGTTCCGGGCACACCATCAGCGGCGGTGCCCACCTCTTTTTGTACCGCTCTTATAACCGATAGCATGTCTTTAGTGCCGGCATCTTGATTAAAGATGTTTTTGTATAATGCTTTCCAGGTAACAGGGCCGGCAATGCCATCGTTAGTTATGCCTATCTTTTGCTGAACAAGGGGAATAATGGTGTGCGTGTCCATAAGTGTGGGGTTAATGTATTAAGAGTTAATGTATAGATTGATTTGATGAAGCAGGATGTAATGGCCAGTCTGAGTCAGTCTTTCTCTTATATTTCAAATCAGGTTTATGCTCCACTAAGCTAACCTATTGTCTGATATAATCAAAATAAATTGTGAGGTTAGGTTGAAGAGTTTGTTATTACAGGCTTTGTAATTAAGTAGCCCGGAGGCCGCATCCCAATATCCTGCGGAGACGCACTGAGATCTCCCAGGCGCGAAGGATCTCCCAAGGAGTCTGTGACCTGCGAAGAATATATGCTTTGCTCAAGGTCTGAATATTACCTGTGCTTGCATCTTATGGCTTGCCGCTTTTATCAGTTGAACTGTTTGAATCAGGTATTAATTGTTCACGACAACCTCCCCCTCGTACATCGTAATTCGTATATTGTAAATTCCCTCCTTCCCATCCTGAATACTGCTGTGCTATACCTAACTTATACTTAACTTATACCTATCATATACCTAACTTATACCTAATCTCCTCCCTATTTCCTCTATATCAACTCCTCATTAGCTCTCTATCTCCTTCCTGTCTGTCTTACTCCCCCTTTACAACCTGTCCCGGTGAATAATCAACGGCCGGGACTTTTCTGATATCACTTCTATTGTAAAATATATAGTAACTTTAAACATGGAGCTTATGATCCTGTAGATTATCCTGCAAGCTGTTACTACAATAAAATTAAACGCTAATAAAATGCCTGAAGAATTAAGAAACAGTGGTATTGACGTTTTGGGCGATATTCCCTGGGGAACACATTTCTGTCAGTTTTACGATACAAAGGAAGATTTATTAGCACTGCTTGTTCCCTTTTTTAAAGCAGGATTGGAAAGCAATGAATACTGCCTTTGGATTCTCTGTGAACCCCTTACAGAGCAGGATGCTTTCAATGCCTTGCAGAAAGCTGTTCCAAACCTTACAGATTACATAGAGAAGAAAAGTATTGAAATATTCCCTTGCAAAGATTGGTATGCCAACTCAGGTAAGTTTGATGCAAATCTTGTCAATCATGTAATGTTGCAAAAACTTCAGGATGCATTGTCAAAAGGCTATGATGGTATGCGGGCAAATGGAAATGAAACATGGCTTGATAAGAACAACTGGGATGACTTCATGGAATATGAGAATGAGCTTAATCATTTGTTGCACAGCCGGCAAATGATTGCATTATGCACTTATCAGCTAACACGCTCCGATGGCAGAATTGTATTAGATGTAGCGCATGCACACGAGTGTGTTATATCCAGGAGACAAGGCCATTGGGAGATTTTGGAAGTACCTGAATTAAAAAAGAAAAAGGCAGAACTCGTAAGAGAGAACAAAGAATTAGATGCATTGGTAACTGAACAGACTGATGAATTGAGGAAAGCTGTTGAGGATTTAAAGAAAGAAATTGAGGAACGTAAAAGAATAGAAGCACAACTTGTAAATGAAAAACAGCTTTTAGAAACAATAATAGATAGTGTGCCTGGTTTTGTAGTATTGTTCGACGAAAGCTTTAATCTTTTACTTTGGAACAAACAGATTGAAAAAACCCTGGGTTATACTTCTGAGGAAGTACGGAATATTGCCATGGCGGCGGATACAATTTTTAAATGGGAAGGCCAGACAACTGTAAAAGAACTTATACAACAAGGCTTTTCTACTGGTTATGTTTCAGGAGAATTTAACGCTCGCAGGTTGGATGGAAGTAAGGCAACTCTTTACTTTATTTCCCGTACTATTGAATATCAGGGCAAACTTTGCTTATTAAGCATAAGTGTTGATATTTCAGAACGTAAAAGAGCAGAAGAGGAATTACGGCTTGCTTATCAGCGTTTATCATATCATGTAGAGAACACCCCCCTTGCTGTAATTGAATGGGGTAAGGATTTGTGCATTACCCGGTGGTCCGGGCAGGCTGAGAAAATGTTTGGATGGAAAGCAGTAGAAGTATTAGGTAAGAGTATGTTTGATGCTGATTTTATTATGGTTTATGAAGGGGACCAGCCGCAGGTAGATAAAGTTATGAATGAATTAATACATGGACCTGGTGACAGGAATATAAACCTCAACCGCAATTACACAAAGGATGGAAAGGTCATTTATTGCGAATGGTATAATTCAGCTTTAAGAGATAAAGAAGGTAATGTGATCACCATACTAACTTTAGGTTACGATGTTACAGAAAGGAAGGAGGCAGAAGATAAATTGAATAGATCTTATCGTCAGATCCGCTCTTTATCCGAGCATTTGCAGGATATAAGAGAAGAGGAGCGAACACGTATTGCACGGGAAATTCATGATGAGCTGGGGCAGCACTTAACTGTCCTGCAAATGGGTATTTCGTGGTTAAATAAAAAAGTTGGTAATACAAGTGATGCGGTAAAAGAAAAGCTGCAGGACCTCATGGACATATTGGGTGGTTGTGTTCAATCGGTAAGAAGAATTTTATACGAGCTACGTCCTCAATTGCTGGATTTAGGATTGGATTCCGCTATGGAATACCATCTGAAAGAATTTGAAAAGCACTCAGGTATCAAAACCTCTTTCAATGAGCTTAAAAAAGGAATAGAACTAACCGATTCAACAAAAACAGGCTTGTTCCGTATATTCCAGGAGTCTTTAACCAATATAGTAAAGCATTCAGAAGCCAGCCATGTATATGTTAAACTTGTTAAAGAAGGCAAACATCTTATTTTACGCATAAAGGATAATGGCAAAGGTTTTGACAAGCAAGAGGTTGCAAAAAAGAATACACTCGGCATGCTGGGTATGAAAGAACGGTGTGAGATGATGGGAGGGCACTATAGCATTGAAAGCAATCCGGGGAAGGGGACAACAATAACCGTAACAATGCCATTAACTGAAAAAATAAATTAGTCATGGTTAGGATTTTAATTGCCGATGATCACGCCATTGTAATAAAAGGACTTAAGCAATTGATTCTGGAAGAATATCCTTCTGCTCAGATAGGGGAGGCACATGATGCAGATGAGTTGATAAAAAAAGCAATGTTTGAGGATTGGGATTTGGTGATTTGCGATTTGAGCATGCCGGGCCGTAGCGGATTGGATGCGCTTAAGCAAATTAAACATGCGGTTCCCAAATTGCCTGTACTTATTATGAGCATGTATCCTGAAGATCAATATGCACTTAGAGTATTGAAAGCGGGCGCGGCAGGTTATTTAAGCAAAACTTCTATTCATAATGAACTAACCAAAGCTATTGACGCCACCTTAAATGGAAGAAAGTATATTACACCAGCAATTGCCGAAAAACTACTTGAAGAATATCAGACTGATATAGATAAACCTTCGCATGAATTACTTTCAGACCGCGAATTGGAAGTGTTCAAACAAATAGCAGTAGGGAAATCGGTTTCAGATATAGCGGTTGAATTATCATTAAGCCCCAATACTATCAGTACCTATCGCTCAAGGATTCTTGAGAAAATGAACCTGAAAACAAATGCCGATCTGGTTAAATATGCATTAGAAAAACACCTTTTTTAATTGTCTGCAGGTAGTTGAATCTTAACGGCAAAGCTTACAACATAATACCATGTTCAGTTAGGTAGTCCGAAGGATTCTGCGGGCATAATATGCTTTACCCGAAGTACGCAGTTCATACCTGGCTATCCACAGGATCCTGTGGACTGGCAACTGGTAACTGGTATTAGCTAACCTATTTGAATCCGGTATTATATTCCTACAAACAAAAGGGCTGCATTATATAATGCAGCCCTTTTCAAATAATAAATATCAAGCTCTTATCTCAAGAAAAGCATTTCACGATACTTAGGCAGCGTCCAGCTCTCATCATCTACCAGGTGCTCCAGTTTATCTATATGATAACGGATTTCATCAAAGAATTTACCCTTCACATCATCGCAATAAGCAATAGCTTTCTCGCGGGTATCAGTCATGTTATTAGCCACTTTACGTGCTTCTACCATTTCGTTTACCTTAGTATATACAACCTGTACATGCTCAGAGATCTCTTTCAAAATGTCTGTACTGGCTGCAGTAAGCACTTTCCTCCAGTCCGGCAGCTTTTAAAGCAGCAATATTATGTGCCAGCTTGTTCTGATAGGTCACAGCCGGTGGAATGATATGGTTCACTGCCAGATCACCCATAATACGGGCTTCTATCTGTACTTTCTTAATATATTTTTCCAGCACTATCTCGTGGCGTGCTTCCAGTTCAGCATGGTTATACACATTATTGCTTTCAAACAGATGCTTCGCTTTATCGGTTACATATGCATCCAGTGCAAGTGGTGTAGTTTTTACATTTGGCAAGCCACGTTTTTCAGCTTCCTGTGCCCACTCTTCGCTATAGCCATCGCCTTCAAACAATACCTTCTTGCTTTCTACAATATACTTCTGAATCACTGTGCATGATAGCAATTTCTTTCTTATCGCCTTTTTCAATCAGGCCATCCACTTCTTCTTTAAAGTTTTTCAGTGTTTCGGCCACGATGGTGTTCAGTACAGTCATTGGCATTAGCACAGTTGGCAGAAGAACCTACCGCGCGGAATTCAAATTTATTACCGGTAAAGGCAAAAGGAGAAGTACGGTTACGGTCGGTATTATCCAGCATCAGTTCAGGAATGCTGTTATGCATATCCAGCTTCAGAATGGCTTCATCCTGCTCATCAAACTTATCACCTACACGTGTTTCTACCTCAGTTCAATACTTCAGCAAGATATTGACCAACGAATACAGAGATGATTGCCGGAGGTGCTTCGTTGGCACCCAGGCGGTGATCGTTACGGCGCTGATGCAATAGAAGCTCGTAACAGATCAGCATAATCATGAACCGCCTTGATGGTATTCACAAAGAAGGTAAGGAACATCAGGTTGGTCTTTGGTGTTTTACCGGGAGCCAACAGGTTAACACCGGTATCTGTAGCCATGCTCCAGTTATTGTGTTTACCGCTACCGTTGATACCTGCAAAAGGTTTTTCATGCAGCAACACCTTCAAGTTATGACGCTTGGCCACGCTGTTCATAACATCCATCAACAGCGTGTTATGATCAACTGCAATATTCACTTCTTCAAAGATAGGAGCACACTCAAACTGTGCAGGTGCTACTTCATTATGGCGTGTGCGCAATGGAATACCCAGCTTATAAGCTTCGTTTTCAAAATCGCGCATGAAGGCATATACTCTTTCAGGTATAGAGCCAAAATAATGATCTTCCAATTGCTGCCCTTTTGCAGGAGCATGCACCAAATACAGTGCGGCCAGCACTGAACCAGGTCAGGACGTGCATTAGCCAAGGCCTGCATCTATCACAAAATATTCCTGCTCCCAGCCTAAGTGTTGCAGTTACCTTGGTTACATTTTTATCAAAATAATTGGCAAACATCAACAGCAGCTTTATTCAAAGCATCCAATGCTTTTAGCAAAGGCGCTTTATAATCAAGGGATTCACCGGTATAAGAAACAAATATGGTAGGGATGCAAAGCGTTTTACCACTGCCAATTTCCATAATAAAAGCAGGAGAAGAAGGATCCCAGGCAGTATAACCACGGGCTTCAAAAGTAGCACGCAATACCACCGCTTGGGAAAGAAGAAGCATCCGGCTCCTGTTGAATCAGGGCGGCGCCATCAAATTCTTCAATGGCAGTACCATCGCTTTTTATAGTAAAGAAAGAATCATGTTTTTCAGCAGTAGTACCGGTAAGTGGCTGAAACCAGTGTGTAAAGTGCGTAACGCCTTTACCTTCGGCCCAGGCTGCGCAAACCGTTGGCAATCTGGTTTGCCATGAAACGGTCAATTTTCTTACCGCCCCTTATGCTTCCGGCTAAGCTTTTGTAAGCATCATCGCTCAAAAACTCACGGGCTTTTTTTAATGTGAACACATTCTCACCAAAAATAGCGGTGATTTTAGCAGAACTCTCTTGAGGCTTCTCAGCAGCGCTGGTAAGATCATTAATAGCCTGAAATCTTAACGACATAAATTAAAAAATGGTTTTTAATAGTAATTACGAGATTCAATAACTCATGCAGCCTTGGTATAAATGAATGCTATGATTTATAAAATTGTCCAAATGTATCACAAAAGAAACAGGAATCACTTAAAAAAATACAAATAATTATTTTATTAATATATTATGCAGCCTTCCGTTAACTACAGGAAGCAGCATGCAAACGGCAGTTCCCAGCAATGGAACAGCAATACTTTTGTACCGCACTACTGCTCCGGAAAACGTAACAGTATAGCCACAAAGCAATAATAATGAGCAACTAAAAAAAGCGATAAAGAGCGTAAAAGGCAGTAATTTCTTGTAACGGATAGCTGTAATGGTACTTAATATGATTAGCAGTAGCAGCAAAGAATTTTCAGCAGCAGCAGCGAGATAAAACAAATTTCTTATATCCGTCCAGTGTGGTTGCAAAAAAGCCATATCTACAGCATAAGGGAAAAAAGCAGCAAAACCGGTCAGTGAAGGTGTTAATAATGGCAATGCTACTCTTGACTTTCCTGGAAGTTCCTTAAACTCTGCTTGCTTTTCCACTACATATGCGGGGAAGTCAAGTGCAGGGTGAATGTATTTTGCTGTAAAAAAGAAAGAAATGCAAAAAAGATAAATACCAATGAATATCCATCCCTTTCCGGAAGGGTACTTTTCGCTTAAAATCCATGCTGCTAATGCAGGTATTAAGAGCAATAACACAAAATTCCGCAGAGCAAATAATACTATAAAATAAAGCAGTATCAAGAGGCAATGGACAACCAATATTCTACCCTGCTCTAACTGTTTGTATGTACTGTACACCGCCAACATCATGGCAGAAAAAATAAGTCCATCCTTGTGTATTCCACTACACCAAAACAAAAAAGAAGGCAGCAGAAATACAAAAAGGAAAAGCAATATCTTTTGTTGCTTATAATAAGCAGTTGCCAACCTGTACAATGCTACGGGTCCAAACAGATATAGAAAGTTGAAGAAAATAATATTGACATAATAACTTTTACCGGTAAATACATTTATTACTGCAATCAGCTTAATAATAGAATTGCTTTTTAAATCATTCCAGTAAGAGGTTTTATTATTAAATAAGTTACCGCTACTATTATAACTGTGATGGAATAAGTCTTTCACAAACGCAACCGGATCCTGCAAGAGCCAATCTGTTTCTCCTAAGCTGGAGTGATAATAATTCCAGGTATCAGCCAACTGAATGTTTTGTGGTTGTGCATAAAACCAGGCGTATACAAAGCCGCACAGTATTTTCAATAAAAAGATGGCAATAAGCATCCACCTGTTAATAGGTGCATTTTTATAAAAAGGAATACGGGTAATAAGCCAGCCAAAGAGAATTAAATATATTATAAACAGTAACGCTTGCAATAAAGTAGTTTACAAGCAAAATAAAGCTTTTGTCAGTTATGTTCTTATTGGTAAGATGATAAAGAGTAATAGCAGTGTAATCACTTCATCCAATCAGAGAATACAGCATCAAAGAACTGCGACATTTGTTTAACTACCTTCACGATTCCTCTAACTCTACCTTGAAAATCACCATTTCTCCTTCCTGTTTCTCTCTTATAGAGTAATGTAGTTAAGTTAATGTGAGTTTAATGTGTAAAGTGTTAGCCAACCAATTAGCTCCAGCATGCAAGCTGGCGTGAGCAGGTAGGGCATTCATGAGGAGTTAATAGGGCGCAGGTACGGCGGAGATAGGGAGTAGATCCGGTATAAGTTAGGTATAAGTTAAGTATAACTTAGGTATAAGTTAGGTATAGCTCGTGGTGTTCCAAACCATATCCCCTATGTAATTACATCATAAATCATACGTCGTAAATCTAAAATCGTAAATAGCCTTCCTTTCACATCGTACATCTAACGTCGTACATCGTACATTCTTCGTGCCTTTGTGTCTTTGTAGCCATGCTATACACCAATGTTGTAACCTTTAGTCATCTTTTACGTTCCATATTCAAAAAAATCAATACCATGAAACAACTATTACTGCTGCTTTGTCTTGCAGCCAGCATGCGATCATATGCTATTTGGGATGTAATTAAAGGCAATGGTATAGCCAAAACCGAAACCCGCGAAGCCAGTGGCTACACGTCTTTATCTTCCGGCGGACCAATGAAAGTAGAGATTGTATATGGAACCAGCAATACCATCCAGATCGAAGGGGATGAAAACATACTACCTTATATAGAAACAATTGTAAAGGATGGTGAGCTAACCATTAAAGTAAAAGAACGTATTAGTGTTAAACCCCAGGTACCCTTGAGGGTACATGTAAGCATGACTACTATCAATGGGCTTGCACAAAGTGGCAGCGGAGAAATAACAGGCACCGGCAACTTTACCAGCACCCAGCCTACCGATGTTGCACAGTCAGGTAGTGGTTCTATTAACCTTAAGTTCAATAAATTCGTTGGCATGTCTATCAGCATCTCAGGCAGTGGCTCGCTAAAAATGGAAGGTGAACTAAATAACGATTTAGACGTATCTCAAAGTGGTAGTGGCAGTGTAGATTGCGAACATGTAGCAAGTCAGAATGTAAATGCCCATATATCTGGCAGCGGCAGTTTACGCGTGAATGCTTCCAAATCGCTCGATGCACAAATTAGTGGTAGCGGGCATATTTACTATACCGGCAATGCAAGTGTCAGCACTCACGTATCAGGCAGCGGCAAGGTAGAAAGGATATAATTCAGTAATGAAATAAGTGCTTTTTAAGTTTTAAAAGCTTTAGAGGGGCGATAGATTTGTAGCACCTGGGAGGGGATTTAAATCCATCCCTACAATAAGAAAGCCGCTCCTAAAAGCGGCTTTCTTATTCAGTAATACTATCCTTTTCTTATACTTCCGCACTCACTGTACTCTTCTCGCCCTGCTGCATCAACTCTACATTACGGTTAATGAAGTTAGTTAAATCATTACCCTTCAATAATCCCTGCGAAAGCAAAGCAAGATCTGCCAAAGTACGTATCTGCTTTTCCTTCCTGGTCACATCACTTTCCTTCAGTAAAGTTTGATAGATCGGATGGTTACCATTTACTGTAAGCGTTACCTCATCAGGCATATTTGCATAAAAGGAAGCCATACCGCCACCCATTGCGCCCATATCTTTCATACGGCGCATAAATTCCGGACGTGTAGCCACTACAGGTGCAGTATCAGGGCTTAAGCCTTTTACTTCTACAGTGCGTGCAATTGTGGCAGTTCAAAACTGAACAACTGCTTTAACTGTTCTGCTTCTTCCTTGCTCAATACACTTTCATTGCTTTTCCTGTTTGTCGATCAGGTTGTCACAATATCAGCATCCACGCGCACAAAGTGTACATTCTCCCACTTCATCTCCATCTTGTTGATAAAAGCAGCATCTACCAGTGTTTCCATTTTCACCACTATATACCCTTTTGCCTGGCAGGCTTGTATATAAGCATCCTGCTGTACAGGGTCGGTAGTATATAAGATCACCTGCTTGCCTTCTTTATTTTTCTGCAGGGTTTCCGTTGCCATTTTATATTCTTCGAGAGTATAAAACTTATTATCCTTTCGCATCTTCCATGATCAGGAACTTATTTGCTTTTTCCAGGAACTTGTCATCGGTCATCATACCATACTTCACAAACAAGCCAAGGCTTTCCCATTTCTCTTCAAAAGAAGGACGGTCATTCCGGAATATTTCATCCAGTTTATCAGCTACTTTCTTTGTGATATGCGCATTGATCTTCTTTACATTCGGATCACCCTGCAAATAACTGCGGCTTACGTTCAATGGAATATCCGGGCTATCTATCACACCATGCAGCAACATCAGAAATTCAGGTACAATATCTTTTACTTCATCCGTTACAAATACCTGGTTGCTGTACAATTGTATTTTATCTTTCTGTATCTCATAGCTCTGTTTGATCTTAGGGAAATACAGAATACCGGTTAGGTTAAAAGGATAATCCACATTCAGATGGATCCAGAACAGCGGCGTTTCACCAAATGGATACAGTTCCTGATAGAAATTCTGATAATCTTCAGTAGTTAGTTCAGAGGGCTTTTTAGTCCAGATAGGGTTAGTATTATTAATAGGCTTTTGCTCTTCTTCCTGCTTTCTCTTCCTACTTCAGTGAAGTAAATAGGCACAGGTAAAAACCGGCAGAACTTTTCAAGAATGCCCTTTATTCTGTACGCCTCTAAAAACTCATTACTTTCTTCGTTAACATGCAGGATGATCTTGGTGCCGCGGTCTCTTTTTTCCACTTCATACAGTTCAAATTCAGGACTTCCATCGCAGCTCCAGTAAACGCTTGGAGCTTCTTCGTTATAGCTTTGCGTAAATACCTCCACGCTTTCACTTACCATAAAGGCGCTGTAAAAGCCAAGACCAAAATGCCCGATTATATTGGCATCTTTATACTTATTCAAGAACTCCTCTGCACCACTAAAAGCCACCTGGTTGAGGTATTTATCCACTTCTTCCCTGGTCATACCAACGCCACGGTCAGATGATGCTTATTGTTTTCTCTTTAGCATCTAATTCTACGTCTATCCGCAGCTCACCAAGTTCTCCCTTTGCTTCGCCAATAGAAGATAACGTCTTCAGCTTTTGTGAGGCATCAACAGCATTACTCACCAGCTCACGAAGAAAAATTTCATGATCGCTGTACAGGAACTTTTTAATGATCGGAAAAATGTTTTCCGTTTGCACGCGTATCTGCCCTTTTTGCATATCAGTGTTTTTATTTTCTATTGATATTGATAAATAACTTTTGCCAAAAGCATGACTTTGCCTAATGACAAATGTATATGCGGAATAACAAACGCAGTACCAGACGTAGTATAGCTGACAGGATGTCAATATATTCACTTTGCCATTTACACCTGGATCTATAAGTAGGAGGTTTTACAGGATGACTTTCTGTATAAATAATCTTCCATGGCTTATGCCCCTTGGTAAACCTGTTTTTACCAGCATTGTGATCCTTCAATCTTGAGGATGCATCTATTGCCATCCCTGTGTACCAGGTCGCATCAGTTATGCTTTCTATTACATATACTGTAATCATCACTTAAAACAAAAAGTCCCAGCCTTTAAAAGACCGGGACTTGCAACTTAAAACCTTTTCCCTGGTAGAGCGTACGGGAATCGAACCCGTGATTCCTCCGTGAAAGGGAGGTGTCTTAACCCCTTGACCAACGCTCCGTTTTGTTTTGGGAGTGCAAAAGTAACAGCCAAACACTAATCATGCAAATCTATTTTAAAATTATTTATATAGTTTCTGCAATTACTTCGTTAAGTCCACATACCGAATGCATATCCGGAATGGTCACATGCTCATATCCTTTCAGCAGTAGTTTCTTCTGAAAGTCCTGCTGCACCTCGTATTCGCCATGTACCAGGAACAGGTTGGTAACCATAGATGGGTCCTGGCAGGATAAATAGCGTGTGAGATCATCGGCATCGCCGTGTGCACTCATGCTGCGCATCATACCTACTTCAGCATGTACATTATACTCCTGCCCGTTTATCTTTACCTGTTTGTCGCCACGCATTAACTGGCCGCCAAGTGTACCCGGACTGCAATAACCTACCAACAAAATGGTATTACGTTCAAACTCTATGTTGTTCTTAATATGGTGTCGTATGCGTCCTGCATCTGCCATGCCGCTGGCTGAAATAATAATACATGGGTCGTGATAGTGCTCTAACTGCTTACTTTCCTCTACATGCTGGGTAAAGCGCAAACCGGGAAAATCGAATGGATCATCATCTATCTCCAGCACTTTTTGCAGGCGTTCATTAAACAGGTCGGGATATTTTTTTACAACCCTGGTAGTTTCATAACTCAGCGGGCTGTCTACCACTACAGGTATCTCAGGCAATCGTTTTTCAAGACTTAACTGGTTTAAAAAATACAGCAGTTCCTGTGTACGTCCCACGCTAAAGGCAGGTATTATCAGCTTGCCGCCTTTTTCCACACAGGTATGCTTTATCCATTTCATCAGTTGGTCGGTAGTACTAAACTGGCTCTCATGCACGCTGTTGCCGTAGGTGCTTTCAATAATTATAAAATCTGACTGCGGAAAACATTGCGGCGGGCACAACAGCACATCTCTGTACCTGCCCACATCACCGCTAAAGTGAAGTGTTTTTGTTTGTTCTTCCTCCGTTACCCTTAAGGTGATTGCCGCACTGCCAATAATATGCCCTGTGTTTGTGTAGTATATCTCTATTCCTTCTTCCAATTGTATCCACTCTTCAAAATGAATAGTCTCGAAACAGTTCAGCAGTTTTTGCCACATCCTCCAGCGTATACAGTGGTTCAGATACTTCCTCCGTGTTTCCACGATGTCGCTGCACCTGGTTTCGTTTTTCTGAATATCAGCCGAATCTTGCAGCAGCAGCATTGCCAAATCGCGTGTAGCTGCTGTGCAAATGATTTTCCCCTTAAAGCCTTCTTTAACCAATTTTGGAATCAATCCCGAATGGTCTATATGTGCATGAGAAAGTAATAAATAGTTCACCTTATCGGCCTCAAAACCAAAATTGCTGTTCCAACTATCAGTTATTTCATCGCCTAACCCCTGAAACATTCCACAATCCAGCAGCAATTGCGTGCCTTTTTTTAGTGTAACTAAGTGTTTAGAGCCGGTAACAGTGCGCGCCGCACCATGAAAAGCAATCCTCATTAATCTTTTTTTATTGTTTATAATCCATCATTACATTATCATTTATCGTACCATTTGCACTAATCTGGCACCGCTCGCCTATTTGTTTAACCGTTTAAACATGCACTATTTGGTAGTTTGTGCAAACGATTGTACATTTGCATCGCAATTCAAAAAATAAGGATTGAAACAAGTTAAACCCGCGGTACACTCGATAACAACCCTTAATCAATCTTCTGCAGAGATTTGATTCCATCAATTGCATTTAACGCGCTTGCTGTATGTGTTATTAGTTAACATTAAAAATGTAAATTGTATGAACAACAATTCAACACGTTCCATTATTAGCATGGACGCAGCAGAACTGGTAAACCTGACTACTGAAGTAAAAGAAACTGTAGCAAACATTGCTACTCACGATAAAACTTTTAGTGCAGCCGATTTGTGGAATATTCAAAGAAACCGCAAAACCCAGAACCTTTCCAAAAGGCCTGTGCTGTCCAGAAGGAACTCAATACTATAATAAGTTTCTGAGGTAATTTTTAAAAGCTGAACCTGTTTAGAGCTTCACAAAACACTCTAAGCAGGTTCTTTTTTTATTCTACTTTCAAGCCTAAGGCTCCGATATATCCATTATTTGGCTGGCAGCTTTTAAATTGGCAGTTGGTTAGAAAATCATAAAGGACTTTCTGTATTGCCGCTTTATCCTTTGGCTGTGCCTGTCTTATTTTTTCAAAGGAGCTCCGGTCTTTCTTTGTATATGCGATGATCGAATCGTACATCGCAGGCTCTTCAAAGGTAACAATGCAGCGCTCACTTTTCATATGCTTATATGGCCAAAAATGCCAGCCAACGTTTTCTTTTTCCAATACTACTCTAAAAGAATCAATCCATCCGTTGGTATTTTCTCCGGTTTCGCCAATGTATATAGGTACATTGTATTTATCTCTGAAATCAAGGTATTGTTGTATCACTGCTTTGGTGGGCGCAGTCCAATACTTGTGAAAAGTATATACCAGCTTATCATCAAATGGTTTGTTGAACGGGTTGAAATCAGAATCCCATTGGGCACCACCTAAAAACAAGATATGATTCTTATCTACCTGCCTGATGGCGGCTGCAATTTCCTTATACAACGGCTCTAATAATGGATTGAAATGAGCAGCATCGAAATAGGTAGCAATGGGCTCATTCAGTAAGTCATAACCCATAATAACAGGTTCATTGCTGTAATGCGCCGCAATTCTTTTCCATATACTGATGGTTAGGCTCTGGCTTGCAGTATCCTCAAACAAATAGGGATAACCATAGCCGTCATCTATATTATCACCGGTTTGTCCGCCGGGTGCACAGTGCATGTCCAATATGAGATACATGTTTTCGGCACGGCACCATTTTACCAAACTATCCAAGATCTGGAAACCATGGTTCTCATCATTGGCGCCCATATAATCTTCCTTAGTAAACAAGCGATAATTGAATGGTACGCGCAGTGAATTCATCCCCAGGGAACGGAGGTAATGAATATCTTGTTGAGTAACATATACACTTAAATATTTCTTCCAGAATGCAGCAGTTGCAGCCGGACCAATTAACTCACTGAATGCTTCATTGATAAGCCCTGGTGAGTTGGTATTGGTAAAGCCAAACATGTAGCCCTCGGGCACCAACCAATTGCCAAGGTTCGTCCCCTTGATAAGGAATGGCTTACCATTTACATCCATAATATTTTTACCCGAGGTAGTAAAGAACCTGCCTTGTTGCGCAGAGGTAATAATGCAACAAGAGCAAAACAAGAGAGCAAATAATAAAGTTTTCATAAAACAAGAGTAATAATAACGTGCAAAGTAGTTGTACAACTTTAAATACAAAATGTATTCATTCTATTTCCAATCAGGAAGGATAAAATGTAATCCCAAAGCCCACAATTCATAACTCGCCCTGCTTGCATCTTGTAGCTTGTGGCTTGCATCTTATTTTAATATCCCACCTTCTTCTGCAAAGCCTCTACAGCATTGGCAAGATATACCAGTGGCGCATTCCAGTTGATAGCGATCTCATTGCTTGCATACGAACAAGCATCGTCTAAGTAAGTAGTTTCTGGCTCAAAGTGCTGATAGCCGCTACAGTTATCCTGTCTGCCCGGATTGGGGCCGCCGGCCAATAAACCAGGAACCGGTTCAACAATATTATCAGCCACCGAGGGGCGATGATGTGGATGCATGGTGCTATGCGAACCTATGCCTGTAAGAAAAGAATAGCCGGTTGCATTGCGTCCTAAGATGTAATCAAGGTTGCTTAAAGCTCCGTCTGTATACTTTTTATCTTTTGTAATAACATATGCATTAATAAGCACAATGCCCTGGTTAGCTGCATTGGAGTTACTGCCCCAGTTAAAATCTTTTACAGAGCCTCCAATAACTGTTTTGAAAGCATTGCTGTCTTTTTTCTGAAGTAGTTCTTTAGCCAATGCAACCACTTGCTTCGACATATCTTCTACCTCCTTCTGATGCCTGGCCGGCTTTGTTCTGATCAAAGTATAAACCCCTAAAGTATATACATTACCCCATGATGGAAGAGTAACTTTGTTTTGATTTGTGTTAACGATGGTTTGCCAATATTGCTCATTGTTTGTAGTTGCATATAACTCACAGGCAGCCCAAAACCATTCATCCTTAAAGTTATTGTCACCATAGTCACCAGTGGTAATAGCAGGCTTGTACAACTTATTGTTGGCGCTTTGATTGTACACTGCATCCGGATGTTTTAAGGCCCATTGCCATGCTTTTTGCGAGGCTCTTGAGCAACTGTCTGCCAGCCCTGGCAACTGTTGCCTGTACTTTTGTAAAATGCGGCCAGCCTGTGCCGTAACTGCTGCAAAATCGAGCGTGGCAGCCGTGCCTTTTTGCACTACATAGCGAGGCAGTTTAGTAACACCCGGCATCACCATCCCGTCAAAGGCAGCATTGGTACATTTATGATAAACGCCGCCATCATTTGGATCCTGCATCGTAAGCATCCACCTAAGGTTATAAATGGCTTCATTCAATACATCCGGTACTTTATCCTTGCTTTCGGGGATATTGGTATTTAAGGTATCGAAGTAAGAAGAGAAGTCTTCATATGCCGAAAATAATGTGCCCATTGTAATGCCGCTGTTGACAATGTATTTATTGTAATCGCCTGCATCATACCAGCCACCGGGTGTTGAAATGACTGTGCCCTCCGGGCGTGCTGCTGAGACTGCTGAAGAATGCACTAACACTGCCGTATCGGGATGCCCTGCAGGACGTGCCCATTTGCCTGCGTATTGCTCTTCCAATGGCATGTTGGAACGGATATAGTAGAAACCTTTTAGCGCTGCTTTTGCCGCTGATTGATTAGCGTTTTTACTAATGCTAAACGTATATGAACTGCCAACGTCCGGAATATAGATGTAATAATTACCCGGCTTTGTAAACTCACTAAAATCAGCGATACGTGTTATGGTAGAGGAATTGGAGGAATGCATTAGCGGGCTTAGCGTATCCTTGTAAGCGGTATCATTTTTTACATTATTAATTATATAAAACATATCAGCAGCAGTATTACCCTTTACTACGGCTATCTTAGGCGCATGAGGATAATAGCCAACCTGGTTGAGCACAATACTGTCGGAAGTGGTTTGACTAAAGACAGATGCGCTGATGAAAATGGAAAGAAGGAACAAAAGCGTTTTTTTCATTTGTGCGGATTTGGCTTACAAAATATGGAAAAGTGATATGCTAAAAATGATTTTCCCATAAATCATGCACCAAAACAGTACGGCAAACAACATTTTTATAAAAACGCTGATAAGATCAGATTTCTTTTCAGCGCTTTACAATGTACAGGTAACAATATTTCTTTTACTAATTTATATCATCGCTTTGCAACCCTTATTTGCTATACCTGGTACAGGAAATCAAATGAAGATGAGGTTGAAAATGATACTCACCCGTTCTCCCCTATGTACTATTTTAATACCTGGAAGAACGGGTGGGTTAATCTATTTAAATAAAGACAAGCAATTACTCTTTTATAAACTTTATAATACGTATTTCTTCTCCATCACTAAGATGAAGCAAATAAGTCCCCGCCGGTAAATTACTTGTACTTATTTGTCTTCTGGCACTTCCTGTTACTTCAAACTGTTGCACCAATAACTTCTTACCATCCATGCCATAAACAGCTAATTGAATAGCAGCTTGCTTTGTATGCAGCAAATAAAGGATAAGCATATTGCCTGTTACCGGATTCGGATTGATAGAAGCATCAAACCGGGTGGAAGCAGTCTTGTTCGCATTTGTTATTAACAGATTGTTATTGCTAACCGGTGCTAACGTTGGCGCACCGGAAAAACGGAGAGGTTTTGTAAATGACCATTTTACCACATTATCCTTTACCCGTACGAATAATGTATCTGCACGGGATGGAATATTGCTGTAGGGAATATTAAATGTAAAAGTCCCGTTAGCAAGAGGGCTGGTAAAAATCTTTGCCGTTGCCCTTCCAAAACCTTGGTCACTGGAGAAGAAGTATTCTGCTGCTATAATTTTGGCGGTATCCAGGCTTTGTATTACTTCTATATTTCTTCTTGCACTTATTGACCACCTTCCGGTACTGTCTTGCGCTCGAATGTATAGCTTATGATAACCGGGAGATAGACCGCTGGCAGATGCTGTAAATGTTTTAGTGACCGCCGTATCTGTTGGACTGATGGTGATACTCCTTGCATTGCCGACACCAGGATCGGTATCGAAAAAGTACTCAGCTTTGGCAATAACAGGGTATCCTTGTGAAGGAAACACTTCTATAGATTTTCTTGCCGACAGACTCCACTTGTTATTACTTGCTTTGATACGTATGTACAACTTGTGATAACCAGGTGTTACGCCTGTAAGATTAACGTTGAAAGTAAAACTGCTATCGGCAGCCAACGCTACGGTAAGTCTTGGTATTCTTACCAATACCTTGATCGTTATCAATAAAGTATTCAGCCTGCGTTATAGTTTGCGATAGCGAAAACAAGACCGCACACGCTAAAACAAGCGTTAGAATGCATGTTTTCATATTGTTTATTTTATAGTTCTTGCCTTGATAGTTACAGGTAATCCTGCTGATGGTGAGGCTACGCCTGTAGTAAACTGATAGATAACCGGAACAGGCGGCAGTCCGGATAAAGTATAACGATTGGTTATTATGCCGCCAAATGCACCTCGGTCTGTTTTATCGGAGCCATTGTTGCTGGCTACAGAGCCACTCTTTAACTGGTAGGCACCATCCGAAGTACCTGGTGTTACGAATATGCTGCTGATGTTTGTAACAACTATATTATTATTGGCTGTTCCAAACTGCCCTGTACTGGATGAGCTTACACAATAGCTTACATTGTTGGTATTGTTGGTATTAACTTTGGCTGTTGCAGAGGATGTCTTTAGGATATTATTCTTAAAAGAAGCAGTATTTAACTGGATAGATGGACTGCCGCTAATAGCCGGGCAGTCAAAGGTATTGTTGTTTACTTCTTGTGCAGTATAAGTTGTACTGTTACTAACTAATAACAAAGTTTTCTTACAAATGTTGTTGTCAAAAATAAAATGCGAGGGAAAGTGATATCCTGAAGGGTTTATTGCACTGCTTGTGTTATCGCTCACATTACTAAAGTAGTTTTGAAGAATAGACATATCCGCAATATCGTGAATGTAAAGTAATACTATAGTCTATTCTGCATCTTTTAATTAGAATATTGCTAGTATTAATACTTATACCATATCCACCTGATACGTAAACACCCAATAATTGTGAACCAGCTGAACCATCATTAAAATCTATCCAGTCAATCGAAGCGGATAATGCATCATTAGATACGTTTGGATTTTCATTTAGGAAATATCCCGGTCCTATAATGACTAACTTTTTGTTGATACCGGTGTCATTATACTGAATGTTTGAACCTTCTAAATGTACCGTATCTCCGGTGGTTGCAGATACAAGATTGGAATTGTTTGCATCACTTAATTGTTTAAATACGGGCTTACTGGTGATACCGCCAAAGTTGTCCCCCACTTTGAAGAGCCATCATAATTAGAATTGTTGTTTACACGCCAGATTTTTGCGCTTACCTGTTGTGCAGTGCATGTAAGAAAAGCTGCACAAAAAAGAAGTACGGTCGTTTTCATGTTGTTTGTTTTTATGATTTAAAGAATGATTCAATTTGTAAGAAGACTTTATTAATTGGTTTGCACTCACTGAGTTTGCCTTCCCCAATCCTGGGATAGCCGGGCTATACCTGAGTTATACCTAACTTATACTTAACTTATACTTAAGTTATACCTAACTTATACCTAATCTCCTCCCTATCTCCTTCCTGATTTACTCCTCATGTACTTCCTATCTAACCCCTTTAGAGGGCTATTTATCTGATAGATTGGCTAGCAACTATGAACATTTTGAACTCGCGCTAAATCAGCTACAAACTCTCCCAAAAGCTTGCAGGTTTAGCACCTCCTGTATATTGAATAGCCACTTTGTCTGGAGTAGAAGACATTAAATCCAGCATTGCTTTTCCATACTTTCTGGTCTTCCATACTTCGCAGGTAGCAGTTGATCCGCTGTTTATTTGTGTTACTTGTGCAGCTCCAACAAACTGTTTTTCAGTAACCATCTTTTGAGTTGTTGGATTCATGATTTCCGAAAGCATATATACATCTACCATATCGCCCACCTTAAGCCCGTTATCCGATCCTCCCCATATCTTAAAAGCTGTAAGTATGGTTTCTTTCTTTTTTTCTTCCTTAGAAACAATTGACATAAAAGGGAATCGCTGCGGAAAGTAAGACGCAATAATCCGCCGTAGTAACTGCATCTATACTTGCATAAGCACTACCAATAGAACTTGCCGTACTGCCGCTTGTACCGCTTAGGTTTAAGGATTCTGTTACCTTTATCTGGCTGGTCTCTACATCAATGATTTTGAAAGCCACGCTTATACTTGTTTGATAACCGGTAAATTTTCTCTGGTAATCATGTGTTTCACCAGTACTGACACCCGTGATATGACCTGTAACAATAAACTTTGCTCCTAATTTAGAAGCCACCTTTAAAATCTGTGAAGTGTTTACTTCCTCAAAGCGTTCCTCGCTAGTGATTTGTCCAAACCGGCTTCTCTCCACTACAGTAAACCTGTTAGACTTCACAAAACCGGCTTCAATAGCATTACCCACAATTTGTGCATAATCGTAATCATAACCACGGGCAGTAGTAAACGGGTAAATTGCTACAATATCTTTAGCCGGCTCAGCAACTACAGGCTGATAATTGTCTTCCTGTTTGTTATCGGATGCTGCCGGTACTACTGTTTTTTTTACAATTGCAGTTGTAGATTTCGAGGATGCTGACTTAGTAGCTGACTTTGTTTGTGCTAGTGCTGGCTGACAGAACAGCTTAAGTAAATGATAAAGGTGAAAAGAACAATGAAGGGTTTCATATTAGTGGTTTTTTCAAGTTTGCATTTTCTGCCACTAAGATGATGTACTTAATGATATTGAGAAATAATATTGGGATATTCTGGCGCTATGTCACAGGATAAATTCTAAAACTTATAACTGAGTAAAACTTCAGTTTGGAATATGCAGCTTCTTTGTAAGTATCACTAATCTCCACACGGATATCTCCCAGGTAATAAACATCCGACTGTTTTCCCTTCGGCAGTGATAGTATGAATATTGATAATCGCTCCGCTGTTGAAACGGACAAAATAGTGAGGCAGTAAAGCTTCAATTTCATCCAGTGTGCTACGGTAAAAATAGCCCTTGTTATGGTGAAGCGTATAAAGCAATATGGTATTTTTAGTAATTTTATTGGAAGAAACAATCATTTTTATTTCATCCCATTTTACAAAGGTCTTTAGCTCTACCGGGTCAGCAGGCTGTTGATGTATAGAACTAATCCGCTTTTCTAACTGCGATAAATCTATTTCTTTTACTTTCATAAACCTGCCTGTTTCACGGCGCTTGCGATTATTTTCTATTTGCGGCATTACCATCGAAATGCTTGCCCACAGTTGTTTTTTATTCACAGGTTTATCCAGCTTTACTACAAAACCATCGGCCATGATTGATTTAGCCCGCTCCAGGTTTTCATAATTGTCATGTGCCGATAAAAAAATAATTGGAATATTGAAATGCTGTTTGATATAAGCCCCCAGTTCAAGACCATCCTTTTTACCCCTGATCTTTATATCCAATATAGCAAGGTCAGGTTCTTCATTATGTAATGTTTCAATTGCCTCCTCGTAGGTGGTAAGCGCTTTACTTACACCATTGTCACCTGCAATTACAAACCCTTTTTCCTTAAAGAACTCTTCCAATTGCTCGTACAGGACAAACTCATCTTCTACCAGCAATACCTTTTTAGGTTCCATCATATAAGATACTTTTATATAAGGTCATATTGTCATTGAAAAAACAACACCATTGATTGCCTGGTAATCAAAAGGCGCATTTAGTTCACGTGCAAGCCCTTCTACCAACTTACTGCCGTATCCTTTAGATACACTTTCTCTGGCAAAGCCGGCACCATTGTCTGTATACCGGAGTGTAAAGTGCCGCTTGCTCAGCTCTTTTGCTGTAACAGTTATTTCGCCGGTCGCCTTTTCTTTAAAGGCATAATTTGAAGCTATTAGTCATTAGCTAATTAATGATCAGTCCTAACTTCTCTGCAGTTTGCATGTCAATGGTAAGCGGGGCATCTATTATAATGTTTATTTGCTTGTCGCTATCCACAAAAGTGGCTTGTATAGCTTCTGCGAGGCCATTCAGGTATTGTTGTAGTGGAATAACCCCAGCCTTGCCTGACTGATATAAATTTTTATGCAGTAACTCAATGGCATCTATCCTGCTTTGCAACGAAGCAAGCGGGAGATTCTTTTTATCGGCTTTATCGGCTATTTCAGCAAAGCGTTTTACAATAGCTAAATTGTTCGTAATGCGGTGGTTGATTTCACCTTGCAATCAGTTCGATTTTTGCTTTATCACGTTCTGCTGTTTTACGATTTTTGTATTGTAACCAAAAGCCTGCAGACAGCAGGAGTGCAATTACCGCCGATGTAGCCAGTAAGACATTCTTGTTTTGCAGCTCCGAGTTTGCCAGTAGTATATTTTGGTTGGCAATACGCAAGCTGTCATTTATTTGCTTGGTTTTATACTTGGTTTCAAGATCAAGAAGTTGCCTGTTATAGGATATCATTAAGGAGCTATCATAAGCAGCAGTAGCATAAGAAAAAGGACTTAAATTCATCAGGTTATCTGCATGTAAAGCTTCAGTAAGACTTCGGTTCTTCAACTCTTTCTTTAGTAACTCTGCACCACCAGGTATGTAAAGCAGAGATAACATTTTTAAAGAATTGCTATCAAGATTTTTGTTCTTCTCCTTTATCATCTTTAGTTCTCTGGCTATTACTTCGGGCTCTTTACTTTCCGCTTCGCGGGCGGTATAAGTATATAGTAACGAATCAGCAGCTTTAAATTGTTTTATACGGTACTTATGCTGCGACCAGTACTTTTCATTTTCCGTTTTCAGCTCTGGATAATCTTTGCCTTTAAGTAGATTAGCAGCCGTTATGAAATAAGACTCTGCTTTTAATGGCTCGCCTGTTTCTGAATAATATTGCCCTAAAAGCGTTTGCACCTTTATTTTACCAATTTCATAATCCATTTTATCAAATAAGAATTGCGCAGTATCAATATATTTTTTAGCCGTAGCATAATCCTTTTTAACCATATAAGCCCTTGCCAGATAAGGCAAAGACAATCCTTCCTCTACTGAATTATTAGATATAGCATATAATCTTTTTGCTTCAAGGTAGTGCTCAATACCTTTATCTGCATCACCGTTTGCCAGTAAAGCATCCCCTAACAATTCATTTATCATTCCCATTCTTCGACAGGCTGTTTCTTTTTGTATAGATTGCCAGTGCATCGAAAAGCAAATCAGCAGTACTATCGTATCTACCCAATTCTGACAATGATTGTGCAAGAAACGTCTTGGTGTCCGCTACATTATATTCATCATTTACCTGTTCGAAACCTGCAATAGCTTTTCTGTAGTAAGGTATGGCTTTTTTATGCTGGTTTGCTTCTCTATAATAGTAGCCTATTGATTTATTTAACTCTGCCAGTGCTTTAGGTTTATTCAATTGCTCAGCAGTGGCTTCAGTGGTTTTAAACCACCTGAAAGCATCATTATATCTCTTAGCATCTAAATAGTCATGAATAAATTGTATCTGTTGAGAATAGATAAAATCTAAATTACCATATGTATTGCATATTTAAGGGCAAGCGAATCAATTGTGAAAATCACTTTGTAATTTCTTTTCTTCCTTTCACAACGTGCCATTCCCAGGTATCCCTTCAATATATATACCGCCGAATTCATTTGCTTGCCTATTGCTACAATCTGCTGCGCATAATAATAGCTTTTATCAGGGTTACTCATAAAATAGGCATTATGCAGGTCTATATAGGCATTAATCTTTGCTGTATCACCTCTTGCATCATTCAGAGCTTGTAAAGCCTTAAGCTGCTCATCTGTTTGTGCATAAAGATTAGAAGAAATAAAAATCAGCAAGCAGGTTACTAAAGGTGTAACTTTTAAGGGAAGGCATGGGAAGCAATTTAGGTTTCCGAATATAAAACAATAAAACAATATTCGGCTCAGCATTTGCCTTAAGAAAATAAGTTCTTATCTATATATTAGTTACAGGTTTAAATTTTTTGTATATTTAGAAACTGTAGCTGTTCAGATGTTTTAACTCATTTCACTCTGTATTTCGATTCTACGATGGACTACTTAAAGTATAGTATAGCCTATGAATAGGTCAACAAACACTTTTGACCGAATATTCCTATTGTTTTCTTAATGGAAGTAACGGTTATTTACTATGAACAACCTGCCTGATACCTGCACTACAAAGACTATCAACTGACGGTAGTATTAGCCAGTTTATGAGTTGCTTTGATATTTATAATATTTATGGCTCCGTAAGCGCCACAAGTTATAGCTATGGCGTCTGTTCTATGTCCTTTGTCAACCGGATAGCTACTTGGTATCAGCTATTAGAATCAATCATATTTTACTTTCCGATTTATTAGACTGCTTACAGAACTACTACCGGGCGGCTGCAACCTTATTATCCGGCAGTGCAAATGCCACATACGAGTCGCCGGAAGTGGTGCCAAGTTTGCCACCACCACAAGCCAGCACAATATATTGCTTGCCATTTAGTTCGTAAGTAGCTGGTGTGGCAAAGTTGGCATTAGGCAGTTTTATCTGCCACAGCAATTGCCCGGTACGCTTGTTATATGCCCGGAACATACCATCCCGGGAAGCGCCAATAAATAATACGCCACCTTTGGTAACCACAGCACCGCCATAGTTTTCTGTGCCGGTAGGCTGATTGGTTTTACCTGCAAAACGTTCATCGTTACCAAATACCGTTTTCCAAACATGCTCACCGGTATTTAAATTAATAGCTGTAATGGTACCCCATGGTGGTGCAATAGCCGGTAAGCCGCTTTTACTTAAGAATTTATTATAGCCCGCAATGTTATAGGGTAATGCCCTGAACTCATCTTCCGGGCTGGTCTTCGCTACATAAGGCTTTTGCTGGTCGGGCTTATAGTCCAGCACAAAAGAACGGATAGCTTCTTTATCTGCCTCTCCAAGGTATTGGAACGAAGGCATCATGCGTCTGCCCGCATTGATAAAGGAAATAAATGCTGCAGGGTCATACTTTGCTTTTACATTGACAATTGAAGGGTAATTACCACCACCTTTTCGTTCGGCGCCATGGCATGCCATACAGTTAAGCTTGTAAAGGCGCGCCCCTGCCTGTAAGTAATTTTCATTAGCCACCACCTTTTGAGAAATATCCAGCATTTGCTGTACCCAGGCCATTTCATTGGCATTTACATACAAAATGTTTGTCTCCGGGTCTACTGCAGGTCCGCCCCACTCTGCGCCGCCATCAAAGCCAGGGAAAATGATCGTCCCTTCTTTGGACTGCGGTGTAAACATCTTACCTGTATGGTAAGTAGCCAACCGCTTCTTTACATCCTCATACTCTTCCTTAGACAGATAAGGATTGAGGTCTTTTTCAGTAAGTGACTGGCGAACAAAAGGAGCTGGCTTTTGCGGGATAGGCTGTGTGGGTGAAAGCTTTTCATTTATTAATTCAGTAGCAGTATCTACCGGTGTTTCTACTACCGGGAAAAGAGGCTGTCCCGTAGCGCGGTTAAACAGGTAAACAAAACCATACTTCATAGTTTGCGCTACTGCATCTATGTCTTTGCCACCATGGTGTACTGTAAGGAGCACGGGCGCAGAAGACGGGTCATAATCCCAGGTATCGTGGTGAAGGTATTGGAAGTGCCATTTATACTGCCCGGTGGCAGCGTCGAGTGCCAGCAGGCAATCACCAAAGAGGTCGTTGCCGGGGCGCTTACCGCCATAAAAATCCATGGCTACCGAGCCAAGTGGAATGTAAATGATGCCGGTACTCTGGTCTACGGTCATGCCCATCCAGTTGTTGGCGCCACCGCTCAGCTTCCAGGCATCTTTGTTCTCCCAGGTTTCGTAGCCTCTTTCGCCCGGATGTGGTATCGTATGAAATACCCACCTCACCTTGCCCGTGCGCACATCATAAGCACGGATATGACCGGGGGCTGCATCCATAGCTTCCGAAACGCGGGTGCCAGTGATCAGGAGGTCTTTGTATATGGTAGGCGGAGTAGTGGCAGTAACAAACAGGTTTTTGAATGCGTCTCCCAGGCTATCGTGCAGGTCTATTTTGCCGCCGGTACCAAAGCCAGGAATCAGCTTGCCGGTTTTAGCATTAACAGCGTGCATATAAGGACCTGCTGTATAGAAAATGCGTTCATCCCCCTTGCCGTCTGTCCAGTAGGCAACACCACGATTGTTATTAAGATTGAAGTGACCTGCCTTTGCAGCAGCATCCCCTTCTACCTGTTCAAAAGGTTTGAATGCCCATACTTCTTTGCCGGTAGATGCATTCACTGCGCACAGCTTAAGGGCTGGTGAAGTGCAGTACATAATGCCATTTATAATGATGGGATTGCATTGTATCTGCGAGTGTGCTGCCGTATCCATATCATTAGTATGGTATGTCCAGGCAATTTGCAGTTGCTGTACATTGCTGGTATCAATTTGTGCAAGGGTGGAGTATTTGTTAGCAGTGTAGTTGCCGTTGAACATTGCCCAGCCTGTATAGTCAGGCTCAGCGGTTTGATTGTTTTTGCAGGAAATGAAAGCGGCAAATAAAAAGCTAAAAGCTGTAGCCCGAAGCAATACGTTTGTCATGGTTTAAATCCTTAAATATATAGAGGGCTCAATGTATGGATTTTATTGAAATAAAAAACCCTGCTGTTTTATTTGGTAAAAAACAGCAGGGTTTTGTTTATAATAAAAAATACCTATTTACTTAAGTGCATGCTGCGCTCTTTGTAGAGGGTGCGGAAATAGGGATCGCGAAGGTCTTTGATAAAGCGGATGGCTTCGCCGGTACTCTTCATTTCAGGACCTAGCTCTTTGTTTACATTAGGGAATTTATTAAAGCTAAATACCGGCTCTTTAATGGCAAAGCCATTCAGCTTCTTTTCTATTGTAAAATCCTTCAGCTTAGCTGCGCCCAGCATTACTTTGGTAGCGATGTTCAGATATGGGATCTGGTAAGCTTTGGCTATAAACGGGGTAGTACGGCTGGCGCGAGGATTGGCTTCTATCACATACACCTTACCATCCTTTATAGCAAACTGGATATTGATTAAACCGCAGATATTCAACGCCCGGGCAATCTTTTCGGCATAATACTCCATGGTAGTAATCACGAGCGGAGTAAGGTTGAAAGCAGGCAGTACCGCATTGCTATCGCCACTATGGATGCCGGCAGGCTCAATGTGCTCCATAACGCCCATTACATGGAAGTCTTCGCCGTCGAAAATGGCATCTATTTCTGCTTCCTGGCAACGGTCGAGGAAATGGTCGATGAGGATTTTGTTGTTGGGAATGTGCTTTAACAAGCTTATAACTGCTTTTTCTACCTCATCATCATTGATAACGATACGCATACGCTGACCACCCAATACATAACTCGGGCGCACCAGTACAGGATAGCCTACTTTGTTGGCAACTTCAATAGCTTCGTCGGCAGTATAGGCGGTGCCATATTCAGGATATGGGATATCGAGTTCTTTCAGCAGATCGCTGAAGCGGCCACGGTCTTCGGCAATGTCCATATTGTCGAAAGAAGTACCAATGATCCTGATACCATTCTCATGCAGGCGTTTGGCAAGCTTCAGTGCGGTTTGTCCGCCCAACTGCACAATCACGCCTTCGGGCTTTTCCAGCTCGATGATTTCCCACAGGTGTTCCCAGTAAACCGGCTCGAAATATAGCTTGTCTGCCATATCAAAATCGGTGGATACGGTCTCGGGATTACAATTGATCATGATGGATTCGTAGCCGCATTCTTTGATTGCCAGCAAGCCATGTACGCAGCAATAATCAAACTCAATACCCTGGCCAATGCGATTGGGGCCGCTACCCAATACAATGATCTTTTTCTTTTGGGACGGTATAGATTCGTTGGAAGAAAGTGTGTTGCTCATTTTTAAAGATTGCGCAAAATTAATGTTTGCAGCAACATGTGCTGTTAAAACGATTGTTATAGATTGAGGAGGTAAGCAACAATTGGCAAGAAGCAAGGGACAAGAAGCCGGTTGCCGGTTACCAGATACCAGTAGAAATTTACAGGATTCAAGGGGGTAGATTGGGGATTACTGAAAGGTTCACCAGGAGGACATAGGGAGGAGATCAGGTATATGTTAAGTATAACTTAAGTATAAGTTAGGTATAAGTTAGGTATAACTCCGGGTGTTCTAAGGTTGGGGAGAAGGTTTTTGATGTACGACCTTGCCTGCCGGTTAGGTTGCGGGGAATGCTATTTACGATGTTGAACCAGATTCAGATAGATTAACTGATCAAAGCTTCAAGCCATAAGGTGCAAGTACAGTAAAGGCTTTGCCCCTGAGCAAAGTGTATCGTAAGCCCTCAGGTCACTGACTCCCTGGGAGATCTTGCAGACTACTTAATTGAAATTGGTACAGAAGTCTTACCTCCCCTATACTTAAGCCATAGCAAAGTCATGGAGCAGCGGAGTACTAAAATCACTACTTCCTCCGCACCTCCTGACCTGCGCCGTATCTAAGCCGTATATCCTTCAACTATCCAATACTGTTGGAGCGTGTTCACTATATACATTCCGGCTAGCATTACTTAGATAGTTTAATGACCTTCTGTTCTACGTTTTTATTACCCTGAACCAACTCCAGCACATAAGATCCTGGCGCCAGGTCTTGCCCCATCTGAAGGGTGCTGTTGGCAGTAATGCCTGTTTTTACCCACAGCACCCTGCCGGACATATCCAATACTTTGAGCGTCATTAATTCGCTGGTACTTCCACCGTGAATAGTCACATTGAAGTAGCTGCTGCCGGGGTTTGGATAAGCTTTTATGGCCAGCTTAGCTGGCTCTGTATTTATATAGCCTGGTCCTTTCGCCGCAGCGTTGGTTGCGGATGCAGCACTCGCACGGCTTGTTAAACTACCCGAAGTCTTCATCAGAATGATGGAAGTAAAAGGAGCCAGCGTTACACTGCCGGAGTAGCTGTCACCGGTCACACTCACATAAGTGCCATTCAATTGAAAAGTCATATCTGAAGTAGATGTATTATACTGAAAAAGAATGTTGCCGGGATCGCTTACAGGCACCGGCGTTTTACTGGTATGCCCGTCCTGGTTGTAAGCACTCTGCCATCCTGATAAGTTATACAAGGTCTGTTTATTATGAAACCAGTTAGTGTAGATAATATTGTTTTCATTGAAGGGACGGCAGTAGTAATTACTGTCGAATGTTCCGAAACCGGCAAAATCATTATAACCGGATGCCATGTATATTATATACTCCGAAGCTGATTTGGAAAACAACTGATTATTCTTAATTACCCCTCCGGTAAGGGTATCTCCCTTATCATCATTCTGAAAAGCTATCTGCCTGTATTTATTATCAAATAGTATATTGCCCTTTAGCGTGTAATCCTTGGTATTATGCACGTATATTCCGGTATTTGCACAATAGGCTACTGTATTATTCAGCACCTGTACGTTCATACAGTTATCGTCCAGGTAAATGCCTTCTGCCGGTACATAATTGGGGTCTGACTCGTATGTTCCAGGCTTAGCGGCAAAGCCATGGAGTACTATATTGCTTATTATCTTTAAATTATAAAGCGGGGTTGGCTTTTTTCCTTTGGGCGTGTAATTACCTGTATAAAGCCCACCTCCATCATCCATTACGGTACAAAAGGTATCCACATAATTGTTCTGGATGAGGTTGTTGTCTCCTTCAAACATGATTCCTATATACCCACTATTGAAAACCTTGTTGTTAGTTGCGGTTAATCCTTGCTGGCTGTAGATGCCAATACCATACCTGTTTCCGAAATCCGGTTGCAGCATGCCCGGGATTATACCATTATTCCGGAAAGTACAATTCCTTATAACAGGGTTGAAATCCATATAATTGAGGCTTACTCCCACAGCATTAGAGTTAGTAATAATAGTATTATCCATCACAAAGTCGCGGCGGTTGGCAAACTCAATCCCATCAATACCCGATAAGTCTATACTGCAGTTCTTTACCTGAAAGTTGCTTACCCCAGGCCAGTCTCCATACATTCCAAAGGAATTAGCACCTCTTAAAGCAATATTATCCACTATAATATTGCTTCCCTGCAGGGTTAGTAATCTGTCTTTAGCAGCTACCTGTACATTACGGTCGGAAGGATTGCTGCTGCCAAAGAAAACATCTACCTTACTGGTTGTTGGATTGTAGTACCATTCTCCAAACTGGTCCAGTGTTTTAATGCTGTTTTGCACAAAATAGCCAAAATTGCTTAGCAGGTCCATCACAAAGGAAGGACTGTAGCTGATGGTATTACCGGAGGTTTTGGTAATGGTAGTCCTCTCTATTGTAAAGTGTGAGGTGCGTACAACTAACTGAGCACCTTTCCATTTAGGAGTTAAAATACTCCTGTTATCTCTGATCCAGTCACTCCCAAAGGATTGAAAGGTCAGGTACCCTCCATTTTTATCCGATGCATTAGGATACCTGCCCATGGCATATTGGGTGCCATCAATCAATAGCATATTAAGCTTTGTACCTGCCGGTAGTACATTACTTTCATATATCCCATTGCCGAGATTGGTCCAGCTTGTTACTGCAGTAAGACCAGTGATGACAGGCTTGGCTCCTGATCCATAGGATGAAATAGTTATGGGAGCAGAAGAGGTGCCGCTTTGGGATGACTGAACAGAGCCGAAGAAGGTGTCTCCCGATTTAAGCAAAACGCTATCTCCCGGCTGAAGGGATGGGAAAAAGGAGTTGAGCTTGTTCATACTTTGCCAGGGAGTGGAGGGATCCTGCGCCTGCTGGGCAGAGCGGGAATCATTACCGTCAGCCGTAGAAAAGTAATAGTTAGCTGCATTTGCACTAATGCCTAAAGTGAGTGCGAGAATGGTAAATAATGTTCTTACTCTCATTTCTTTATTTCAGGTTAAAGGATCATTATAATGAATACAGAGATTTATAGTAATTCCAATCAGGCTGCCATTATTAAATTGAACCGGCAGGTAAGTAAAATCATAGCAACAGCGTCTTGCCTCTTTTCATCTTTGTGAATCAAGGTAGCACTGCCACCTGCAGGGCTCTAATCGTCATTAACGATTGTACCTGTTCCTGTGCTGGTCTGTATGGTAGCATTAACCGCATTGCTCAACTTTACACTGAAAGTCTCGTTCGATTCACGCGTTCTGTCTCCGTTGATCAATACGGTAATGGATATGCTTTGAGTACCCGGCGTAAAGGTGAGTTTACCACTGGTGGCTACATAATCACTCGATGATTTAGCAGTTCCGTCTGTGGTAGCATAATTTACTGTAATGGTGCGGGAGGCAGTACTGTTGAGACTTACTTTAAAAGTCATCCTTGTTTGTCCGCTGTTGCCTTCATTCATACTTACATTATTGATTGAAAGTTTAAGTACCGGACAGTTCTCATCAATGGTTCCATTGCAGTTGTTGTCTTTGCCATCACACAGTTCGGGTGCGCCGGGGTAAATAGTTCCGTCATTGTCATTGCAGTCGCCCGAACGGAGCTGTGATGTTTTAATCACATACCCTGTTCCGGGAGATGCGCACTGAGTTACAGAATTACCGGTATAATAATGATCACCGTCCTTATCCATCACCCACACTGTAGTCGGGTTGATGGCAGCATTGTTGTCATTGCAATCGGTGCTGTTACTTACATATCCGCTCCGTTGTGTGCAGGAATGGATGGTGTCAGTTAAATTACCAAAGCCGTCTCCATCTTTATCATGGTACCATACAGTAGCAGGATTGCTGGCAGCATTATTATCATTACAGTCCCCTGAAAAATACTGGGCCGTCTTGATCGCGTACCCTGTTCCGGGAGATGTACACTGAGTCACAGAATTGCCGGTATAGTAATGATCTCCATCTTTATCCATTACCCACATTGTAGCAGGATTAACAGCGGCATTACTGTCGTTGCAGTCACCAGAGAGTATTTGAGCAGTTTTAATCACATAACCTGTTCCGGGAGAAGTACATTGGGTTACAGGATTACCGGTATAATATTTATCTCCGTCTTTATCCAAAACCCACACCGTAGTTGGGTTGATAGCAGCATTACCGTCGTTGCAGTCAGTGTTGTTACTTACGTAACCACTTGGCTGGGTGCAACGGTGTACCGTATCAGCCGCATTACCATAACCATCTCTGTCTACATCATGGTACCACACCGTAGCAGGATTAACAGCAGCATTACCATCATCGCAGTCCCCCGAAAGCAGTTGAGCAGTCTTGATCACGTAACCTGTACCGGGAGAGGCACACTGAGTTACCGGATTGCCGGTGTAATAATTATCTCCATCCTTATCTATCACCCATGCCGTATTTGAGTTGATGGCAGCATTGTTGTCATCGCAGTCGGTGCTGTTGCTTACATACCCGCTCTGTTGAGTGCAGGAGTGGATAGTGTCGGTTAAATTACCAAAGCCGTCTCCGTCTGCATCATGATACCATACAGTGTTGGGATTAACAGCAGCACTGTTGTCGTCACAGTCCTGATTGTTGCTTACATACCCGTTCCGCTGGGTGCACGAGTGAATAGTATCCGATGGATTACCAAAGCCATCTCCGTCTACATCATGGTACCATGCAATGTTTGAATTGATAGCACTATTATTATCATCACAGTCAGTGCCATCTGCCACATAATGATCAGGCGGGGTGCAGGAGTGTACAGTATCGGCAGCATTACCATAACCATCTCCATCTGCATCATGGTACCACACGGTATTCGGATTAACAGCAGCATTGTTGTCGTTGCAGTCCAGACTGTTGCTTACGTAATTGTCGGGCTGAGTGCACGATTGGGTGCTTACAGCCACGTTGCCGTAACCATCCCCATCAGAATCCTTATAGTAAGTTATAGGAGTACATAGCTTTATACTCCAGTAGTCAGGAGCAGCAGTACTTCCTCTGAAGTTCTCCGTTTTATCCCCGCTGCTATTAGAAAAGGAATAGCCGCCTACCATGTATCCGCCATCAGAGGTTTGCTGAAGTGAATAAAGAAAATCATCATCGCTGCCACCTAAGGTCTCATCCCACTGCTTATCGCCACTGCCATTCAATTTTAGTATCCAATTGTCGTAACCGCCTTTACTGTTTTCTGTTTTATCACCGCTGTTATTAGAACGGGAATAGCCAGCCAGGATGTAACCTCCATCGGAAGTCGGCTGAAGCGACCAGAGTTCGTCTTCATCATTTCCGCCGTAAGTTTTGTCCCACTGCTTATTACCACTGGCATCCACCTTTACTATCCAGTAGTCATCCTCGCCCTTGCTGTCGCCTGTTTTATCCCCACTGCTATTGGAATAGGAAAATCCTCCTAAAATATATCCTCCGTCAGAAGTTTGCTGAAGTGAATAGAGAAAATCATCATCATTTCCGCCTAAGGTCTCATCCCACTGCTTATTACCACTGCCATCCATCTTTACTATCCAGTAGTCATAGCCGCCTTTACTATTGTCGGCTTTATCGCCGCTGCTGCCTGAATGTAGAAAAGCCTCCTGCAATATATCCTCCGTCTGTGGTTTGCTGAAGTGACCGGAGTGCATCATCACCGCTTCCTCCAAAGGTCTTGTCCCACTGCTTATTGCCACTGCCATCTACCTTTACTACCCAGTAGTCGTAATTACCTTTATCGTTCTCCGTTTTATCACCGCTGCTATTAGATAGGGAATAACCAGCCAGGATATAACCTCCATCAGAGGTCTGCTGAAGCGAAACGAGATAATCGGCATCATTCCCTCCAAAGGTTTTGTCCCACTGTTTGTTACCATTGCCATCTACCTTTACTATCCAGTAGTCATAATTACCTTTACTGTTCGCCGTTTTATCACCGCTGCTATTAGATAGGGAATAACCTCCTAAGATGTATCCTCCGTCCGTGGTTTGCTGAAGCGAAACAAGATAATCTTCATCGCTTCCACCATAGGTCTTATCCCACTGCTTATTGCCACTGCCATCCATCTTTACTATCCAATAGTCATAGGCGCCTTTACTGTTCTCTGTTTTATTGCCACTTATATTGGAAGAGGAGTATCCTCCCAGTATATAGCCTCCATCAGTGGTCTGCTTAAGCGAATAAGGTTCATCATCATCATTTCCGCCATAGGTTTTGTCCCACTGCTTAACTGCTGGAGCCTGGGCAGATGAAATGACGTAAAAGAATGAGAAAAATAGCAGCAGCATGAGCTGTCTGACCAGTGTTTTAATATTCATAGTTTATCAGGGCTTTCCGGTATGGAGTTGTAGTTGTTATATTTCCTTGTTTTGGTAAAAAGAGAGATAGTGAGGGTTTGCAAGTGGGGAAAAAGCTAGTACAAAGCAGTGAAAGCAGACTGGTGTTATATGACACTCCAGGCAAAGTAGCAAACCTTAAAGTGCTATCTGACCCGTATGTGCAGCGGCACCACTTAATCATACTGTTGCTGCCAAATGATTAGCTGGCTGTTGAGAGAAGTAATATATAGTTTCATAGCGCTGTTTTTAAAGATAAGATTTTGAGTTTGGAAGAGACAGGACAATAGTCAATAAGTATAATGCCACGTAGAAAATTAGCAATATAAAGCCGGGTGCTACAGGTCCAGGAAACATTAGCGAACTGTCTCATAGGTATATTTTAATGAGATATGTTGAAAATAACAGTCAGGAATGTTACTAAGGTGTTATAATGAGAATTGTTAATTTCAAAATAAAGATAATGGTTAATTTCTAAGTACAAAGGATTTTATTCTGTAAGAGAAAGATTTCTCCTTTTAGCCTTGTAGTACAGATAGCCCAAAGCTTCACAAAAGCATATTTAATATTACCTGCTGAAGATAGTATAAAAACAACAGCCCGGCTGGTTACTGCCGGGCTGTTGTTTTTATGCTATCACTTACTTCATCAGTGCGCCACTATCATCTTCACGGATTGTTGATGTCCCTGTTCATCTGTTACCGACAGGTAGTAAGCACCATTAGATAGCTCTGCCACACTGAACTGCTTAGTGATACGAACACCATGGCCACGGAAGGTCTTCAGTACGTTACCATGCAGAGAGAGCAACTGAATAATGATATTCCCGCTAAAGCCATTCACATACAGGTTTGCTATACTGCCTACCGGGTTAGGAGCAATCACTATGGCACGGCCATAAGGATTGGTATTGACTATACTGCTGGTATCCGTATTGCAGTTTACATCATCATTGATGATGGTACCTGTGCCTATACCCTCTTTGATGGTAGCATTCACCGCATCGCTCAACAGTACCGTAAAGGTCTCGTCTCCTTCACAGCTGCGTATCTCCATTAACCAGTACAGTTACTTTCTGGTATTTAGTTCCTGGTGCAAAAGTGAGCGTGCCACTAGTAGCCACATAATCCTCTGGTGCTGTGGCACTGCCATTGCGGGTACCATAACATACTTTTACTACCTGGCACGTGGTGTCACTGAGACTTACAGTAAACTTCAGTTGTGTTTGTCCACTATTTCCTTCAGTAATACTGCTTACCTTATCAATGCAGATGGTAGGTTTAGGATGTAGTGTCTGTGCAGAAGTAATAGTGTAAGAAAATGAGAGCACTAAGAGCAGCAAAAGCTGGTTGCGTAAAATTGTTTTGTTCATTTGTTTTGGTTTTTAATTATAAAAAGAATAATAAGACGTGAGCACGTAGGGAATAGATCACATACAATACAGCAGTAAAGCCATATGACTTTGCATGCAGCTAAGAACTAATTTAGAAAAGTTAAAGCGCTAATCTGTTTGTTGAATAATAGTACTGTATAGATAATAGGCAACTATCTGAGGGCTTACAAAGCTGGCTGCTAAAGTGATTAAATAGGGTTTCACAGTTTAGTTTTTTAGAGGTATAATAAATAATAACAATGTTGTTTTGGCACTGCAAAGATAAGGACTTATTTTAATATTTATTTAATCCTAATATTAATTTCGGTAAATGCGTGTTTTAATACTGTATTTTTCTCTATGCAGAGATTATATGTGCAGAGCTATACCAGAGTTATACTTAACTTATACCTATCTTATACTTAACTTATACTTAAGTTATACCTGATCTCCTCCATATCTCCTCCCACTCTAAGCCATGTATACTGGTAACCAGCAACTGGTAACAGGCAACTCCCTATGCTCTCCTTTAGGGCTGGAGCTTCTCTGCCAGCCTGTTTTTAATCTTGCAGATCATCGTACATTCTCTTTGTGCCTTTGTGTCTTCGTGGCAATTTCCCCAAATTACTTTGCAAAGCTTTTGCACTTTATAATTATAAATCCCACATTTTTACAACAAACTTTTACCTGTTGCTACACCGTTTCGCCATACTCTTTACAGTACTGTTATTAATATTCACTTGCTGTTCCGCACAACTAAAACGGTTCTCTTTCACACAACCTGAGATGGGCTCCCCATTCAATATTATCTTTTATGCTGATGATTCTGCAAAAGCCAATATACTTGCGGCACAGTGTTTCCGGCTTATAGATTCCCTCAATAATATATTCAGCGATTATCTGCCCAATAGCGAGCTAAGCCAGATCTCCGCAACAGCAGGTAAATACACCACACCTGTGCCTGTTTCGCCACCTATGCTGGATATACTGTTACGCAGCAAAGAAGCTTATGAAAAAAGCAGTGGTACATTCGATATAACCATTGGACCACTCATAAAACTATGGCGGCAGGCAAGAAAAACACAGGTTTTTCCGGAGGATTCAACCATTAAAAAGACAATGCTGCTTACCGGGTTTAAATACCTGCATATTGATACTGCTACTAAAACAGTATTGCTTACAAAGGGAGGGATGCAGCTGGACGTAGGCGGCATAGCCAAAGGGTACACTGCGCAGCAGGTGATTGACTTTCTGAAACAGAACGGTATTACACAGGCACTGGTAGATGCAGGCGGAGATATTGCCACAAGCGGTGCGCCACCCGCTGCCAAAGGATGGACCATCGGCATTAATGTGCCGGAAACAGAGGAAGACTTATTGCCTAAAAGAATGGTACTGCACAATATGGCAGTGGCTACTTCAGGCGATGTGTACCAATACATGGAGCATAATGGGAAAAAATATTCGCATATTACCGACCCGCTGACCGGCTATGGGGTTACATCACAACGCAATGTAACCGTGATTGCAAAGGATGGAGCTACAGCAGATTGGCTGGCAACAGCATGCAGTATATTACCCATTAACGACGCAAAAAAACTTGCCGCCAGCATGCACGCGCAACTGCTGATTGCTACCACACAGGAGGGTAAGCCCTTGTTCTATTTTACCAAAGGCTTTGCGAATTATCTCAATGCAGCTAATTAAATAACAGCCTGTTTAATTTTATTACAATATTCTAATGCTTGTTATAAAATACTGATTGGTGAGAAATTCTTTAATGATCCTCTTTAGCAGCTTTTGTTTTTTGCATGCAACAGCGCAGCAAACTCCGGATACTTTTAAAACATACGAGCAAACTATACCGGGCAGTTCGCTGCAATGCAAAATGGTTCCTGTACAAGGTGGCTCTTTTACCATGGGCAGCAGCGATAGAGAGAGGAACAAAAAAGCCGATGAAACTCCACAGCGTACTGTAACAGTATCACCGTTCTGGATGGGTGCCTATGAGGTAACACGTGATGAATTTGACGTATTCTTTAAAGACGAAACTACCAGTCAAAGCTCGCCTGTTGATGCTGTAACACGCCCAAGTCCGCAATATATAGACTTTAGTCTGGGCATGGGTAAAGAAGGTGGCTACCCGGTCAATAGTCTGTCACAGTATGCAGCACTGATGTATTGCCGCTGGCTGTACGATAAAACAGGGATTTTTTACCGCCTGCCTACCGAAGCGGAGTGGGAATATGCCTGCCGTGCAGGTAGTACTTCTACCTGGTTTTTTGGGAATGATTCCACGGCTTTGGATAAATATGCATGGTATAGTAAGAACAGTGATGGTAAATTTCAGAAGGTTGGGCAAAAAACACCTAATGCCTGGGGATTATATGATATGCTGGGCAATGTAAGTGAGTGGACACTCGACCATTATGATGAAAACTATCTGAAGAACTTAACTGATAATACCACCAACCCAATGGTACCTGCCAATACGGCTAAATACCCAAAAACATTGCGTGGTGGCAGCTATAGCGATGATCCAGCAGACCTGCGCGTTGCAGCGCGCCTTCCATCAGACCCGGTATGGAACCGGCGCGACCCGCAGATACCTCGCAGCAAATGGTGGATCACCGATGCGCCATTTACCGGCTTCCGCATTATCCGCCCGCTGCAGCAACCAACAGCAGAAGAGGTAAATAAGTTTTTTAAACAGTATCTTGGCAAATAAATTCCTCCACTCAATAAAAATCTATACGATGAACAACGATGCTTTCCAAAAACAGGCTCTACACGAGAGAATTTGTAAAACAAGCAGGACTGGTAGCCGGCGGCTTGATGGCGGCTCCTATCCTTTCAAAAGCCAATTATTTCTCCGGTAGCGATGATGCCATTAAAATAGTATTGATTGGCTGTGGCGGCCGTGGTACCGGTGCTGCTACGCAGGCCTTGCTCACCAAGCAAAATATAAAGCTGGTAGCACTGGCAGATGCCTTCAGAGACAACCTGGATACTTGCTATAACAACCTTACTTCTGATGATATTACCGATCCTTCCGGTAAGCCAACCAGCCTAAAGAGCAGGATAGATGTACCGGAAGAAAGAAAATTTGTAGGCTTTGATGCATATAAAAAAGCGATTCCACTGGCTGATGTAGTAATCCTTGCAACACCGCCCGGTTTCCGCCCTATTCATTTTGAAGAAGCCATCAACCAAAATAAGCATGTGTTTATGGAAAAGCCGGTAGCCACTGATCCTGCAGGCATTCAAAAAGTACTGGCAACAGCCGCTATAGCAAAACAAAAGAAACTAAATGTGGTAGTAGGCTTGCAGCGCCGCTATCAGAACTCGTACAGAGAATTATATCAAGCGCAAAGACATGATTGGCGATATTACTTCTATGCAGGCATGGTGGAACAATGATGGCGTATGGGTGCGCCCGCGCAAAGCCGGGTCAAACCGAAATGGAATACCAGATGCGCAACTGGTACTACTTTGTATGGCTGTGCGGCGACCATATTACCGAGCAGCACATACACAATTTGATGCGGTATGCTGGTTTAAAGATGCCTACCCGGTACGTGCACAAGGCATGGGCGGCAGGCAGGTACGTAAAGGAAAAGACAACGGAGAAATATTTGACCATCACTTTGTAGAGTTTGAGTTCTCTGATGGCTCAAGCTCAACAGCCAGTGCCGTCATATACCAGGTACCATGAGCAAAGTGGATGAACTGATTGTAGGTACCAAAGGAAGAATACAATGCGATGAGGCTAATATTGTTGATGGCAAAGGCAAAGTACTATACCAGTTTGATAAGAAGGGTGAACCGAATCCATATCAAACAGAGCATGATGAACTGTTTGAAGCAGTAGCAAAAGGCGAATACAAATTTGCCAATGCGGAGTATGGTGCAAAGAGTACCATGACCTCAATATTAGGAAGGCTTGCTACTTACAGCGGGCAATTGGTTGAATGGGATAAAGCTATTAACTCAGGTCTTGATCTGCACCCTAAAGTATATGCGTGGGATGCAACACCACCGGTAGTACCTGATGCAAACGGCTACTATGCTGTAGCTATACCTGGAGTATCGAAATATGTGTAGTATGAGATAAGGAGCAAGATTCAAGATACAAGGAACAAGTAAGCAAGCTGTGAGCTTAAAATAGTAAACCCCGCAATTATATAACTGCGGGGTTTGTATTGTATTTATGCAAAACAACAATTTATATATGCCTCAACGACACTCCTCTGAATTCTTAGGAGAACAAATATTTCTTTATAGGTGACGGCCCTGCTAATAACCCTGTAAAAGTTGTCTTTATCCTTTCCATCCATGATAGTTGTTTCTCTATATCATTTCCAAAATATTCTGCCTGCATAATTTTCATCTTCAATAGTATCAGGTTCGAGTTTTCTGTCTTATCAACGTCTGAACCACAGCCTTCAATTAGGCATGCTCTTCCACTAACCCGTAAACGCGAATCTCTCCCTTTTTGATAGTAGTCGAGGTATGCAAAAAACTCTTTGTCAACCTGTGTCGCATAGTTGCCGTTGCATGACGTGTAAAACCAGATATACCCAGTGTCATCTACTTTTAAGGTGCTTATGATATTATTAGGCAACTGTAACTCCGAATTGATTTCTGCTTTAAATAATGCTATCCTGATGTCTTCAATTTTCTCTTTTAAGAAAGCGAGTGTAGTATCGTTGTTGTGCATAAAAATTGTTTTATACTATATGAAATTCAAATGGTGTACCACTTTAACGCAGATTTAGTATCACTTTTAGATCTGCCTTTATACAACACATTGGCTTGCTACGCTTTGTGGAAGTTTTTCCTCAAGAAATAGATACAATTGTATTATAATACGCTGCTTTGAGCCTTACTTTTTAATAATAAATTGACAATTCTCTGAGAAAGGAACAAAAAGAGCAGTATATTTTTTACCAAAATGGTACTATTCGTTCCCAACCAAATACTATTATTCATAAATCGTATATGTTTTAAGCTACCGGCGGACTCAACTAAAGGGCTGGAATAAAAACTGCATTATAATGCTGTATGGAAACAACAGTGGAGCAGATCATCAGGTTGCCGAAAAGAAAAATCAAGGCAATACTACATGATGCGGAGAAAGCGGCAGAAGCAGTTAACCTTATTTACGTGAGCGATACTGCTGCCGGCATTACCCGCGTTAAAAAAGGGAATTCTTTCACTTACCTGTTAAACAATCAGCCTGTAAAAGATGAGGAAGAAGTAAAGCGTATTAAAAGCTTAATTATTCCACCCGCCTGGGAGAATGTATGGATATGTGCTTTGCCAAATGGACATTTACAAGCCACGGGGCTGGATAAACTTAAACGGAAGCAATACCGCTATCATCCTTTATGGAATGCACTGCGTAATCATACTAAGTTTTACCGGTTGCTTGAGTTTGGAAAGGTGTTGCCCAACATCAGATTGCAGTTGGAGAAAGATTTAGACCTGCCCGGCTTGCCATTAGAAAAAGTACTGGCAACAGTAGTAAGCCTGATGGAGCGCACGCACATACGCGTTGGAAATAACATGTATGAGAAACTATATGGCTCCTTTGGATTAACCACACTTAAAGACAAGCATGTACAAGTAGAAGGTGCCAGCCTGCGCTTTACCTTCAGAGGTAAGAAGGGTGTTGATCACGATATTGATCTAAGAAGTAAAAAACTAGCGCGTATAGTAAAGCAGTGCCGTGATATACCAGGCAAAGAACTGTTCCAATATTACGATCCGGAAGGCAATAGAAAAAGTATAGACTCAGGCATGGTAAATAGCTATATTAAGCAAGCGAGCGGTGGTGATTTTACGGCAAAAGATTTTCGCACCTGGGCAGGCACGGTGCAGGCGCTTATTACTTTTAAAGAGCTGGGCTTTTTTGATACTGCCACAGAAACAAAGAAGAAAATAGTGGAAGCGTTGGATGTTGTATCAAAGCACCTGGGCAATACAAGAACGGTTTGCAAAAAATATTATGTACACCCGCTGGTTATTTCTTTATACGAAAGCAAGGAACTGAAAAAGTATATAGACAATCTCGACAGTATTGAACAGAATGATAATAAAGCAGACCTTGCTTTAGAAGAGAAGCTCCTGATGAAAATATTAGAAGCTGCATAATAGAGTTATTGCGAATTGTAACTTACCTTATTTCAATAGGTTGTGTAAGTTATTCCTCATTTTATTATACCATTCTGTCCTGCAATACAGATCCTCCTTGCTGTAATGCAGTAATAACAAGCATTTTAAGAAATGTAATAATGATGGCATAAAGTTTACATGTATGCTATACGTCTATTGATGCAAGTAATACGAGGTGGGTATTAAGATGACGGATGATAGATGACAGAGGGACAAAATACTTGCAGCAATGCATAGTTGATTGTTTACAGGGCAGATACGGAAGAGATAGGGAACTACCGGGGAGTTACATAGGACGATACAGGGAGGAGATCAGGTATAACTTAGGTATATGTTAGGTATAACTTAAGTATAAGTTAGGTATAACCCGGAGTGCTCCAATAGTGTGAAGGGGGTTTTGAATAATGATGGGACATCTGCACTACTGGCGTTAGTCGGTGCGAGGCTGCCTTCTAAAAGCTTAAAGCTTCAGGTTATGAGCTTTGAGCAGGAATGCTGCACTACGTGATTGAAATGGTATAGATGGATTGTATGCAATCTTATTAACCCTAAATAACTTTTAATAAACACTAATCAGAAAAATGATGATGAACGGAACATTGATGCAATTTTTTCATTGGTACACGCCTGCTGACGGCAGCCTATGGAATCATTTAGCAGATCAGGCGGAATATTTAGCTTCTTTGGGTATTACAGCAGTATGGCTGCCACCTGCACATAAAGGCGTAGATGGACCCAATGCAAGCGGCTATGATTCCTATGACATTTATGATCTTGGGGAGTTTGATCAAAAGGGCTCGGTGCGTACTAAATATGGAACGAAAGAGCAATTGATAAATGCCGTGAAGACAGCGAAAGAGAAAGGCTTACATATTTATGTAGATGTAGTTGTTAACCACATGGGTGGCGCTTCTCAAAAAGAAAGGGTAAAAGTAAGAAGGGTAAATCCGGAAAACCGGAATGAGTTTATAAGTGACGTGTTTGAAATAGATGCTTACACCAAGTTTGTATTTCCGGGACGTAAAGGCAAATACTCCAACTTCGTGTGGGACCACCAGTGCTTTAGCGGTGTAGACTATGCTGCAGATTTGGATGAAAACGGCATCTTCAGCATTCAGAATGAATATGGAGATGGCTGGGAAGATGTGATAGATGAGGAGAACGGCAACTTCGATTACCTCATGTTTTCTGATATTGAATTCCGTAACCCAGCAGTGCGTGAGGAGTTGAAAAGATGGGTTAAATGGTTCCATGATGTTATACCATTTGATGGTATGCGGCTGGATGCAGTAAAGCATGTGGCGCCACAGTTCTATAATGAATGGCTCGACTATGTACGGGCAGAGATAGACCCGAATATGTTTGCTGTTGGCGAATACTGGGCGCCGGGTAATTTACCATTACTCCTCAAATATTTAGATGCTATCAGTAACCGGATGACCGTGTTTGATGCATCGCTGCACCACAATTTATATGACGCTTCCAGGGCAGGCAATAAATATGACCTTACCACTATATTTAATGATACACTCGTTAAAGAACGCCCTTTACAAGCAGTTACCGTAGTAGATAACCATGATACCCAGCCATTACAGGCACTCGAAGCTCCTACAAAGCCCTGGTTTAAAGGTATTGCGTATGCATTGATATTATTACGCAAAGACGGCTACCCGTGCATATTTTATCCAGACTTGTATGGTGGACATTACAAAGACAAAGGTCGCGATGATAATGTACACGAAATATGGCTGGAGAAGTGTGCCGACCTGGAAGGCTTGCTGCTTGCCCGCAAACTATTTGCCTATGGTGAGCAACGGGATTATTTTGATTTCCCTACCTGTATCGGATGGACGAGAGAGGGTACAGAAGAATATCCAAATTCCGGCTGTGCAGTGCTTATCTCTAACAGTAAAGAAGGATTTAAGAAAATGGAAATGGGAAAACAATTTGCAGGGAAAGTGTTTGTTGACTGGCTGAAAAAGTATGATAAAGAGGTAACCATTGATGAGAATGGATGGGGCGAGTTTCTTGTAAAGCCGGGATCGGTATGCGTTTGGGTATTAAAAAGCTGATTGAGTTAATTATTTGATATATCTGATGGTGTTTTATCTGGCTGCAACTGCATTATATTTTAAAGCTTTAGGCGTTGAAATCCTACGGGACAGGTCCCGACCTGTCCCTATAAAAAACACGCATCATCCATTCTAAACAATTAACTCAATCAGCTTCTAAAAGAAAATATTACTAATCAAAAAAAATACATGTTATGAAGAAGTATTCCTTATTATCGTTGCTCGTTCTTATTGCAGTGGCATTTAGCAGTTGCGAAGCCATTGGTGGTATTTTTAAAGCCGGTATGTGGTCAGGTATCATCATCGTAGTGATAGTTGTTGTATTAATCATTTGGCTATTCAGCCGCTCACGCAGATAATATGCAGGGCTATTGTTTTTGATAAGTAAAAACAAAGAAGCAAGATTCTCATTCCTGGTTTAGCTATGAAAACAAGCTTTGTTTGTTATAGATGTATGATAACAACAGCAATATAGGAGGGAGTAAGCGTAACTTGTGCCCGAATTTAGCGTGTGTAACAATATAGATACATTATCATACATTAAATTATACAAAAGCAATAAGCGATAACCCATGAAAATAGATACTGATAAAAGAATACGTGCAGGCTATATGACTGCATTTATTCTTTTATTTTTTTCTTATATCCTTACTTTTTATACCGCAGAGAAGCTTCGTGAGCAGTCACTATTGGTTAATTATACCAATAACCTCCTCAGCAATTTCGATTATCTGCTGTCGGGTATAAGAGATGCGCAGCGCGGCTCCAGAGGTCACTTTATTACAGGTGACTCTGCCTTTCTGGATCCATATCAAAACAGTAGCAGAATAGTTGATTCGGCTTACAACACATTAACGAATCTGCTAAAAGACGAAAAGTTTGCTAATACAACGAACCGGCAGCAGTTTAACAAATTGATGCAATTGCGCGACAGTATAAAGAAAGAATATATTAAAACAGAAGAAGCACTCACCAGCTTTAAGCAACATAATTTTACAATAACGGACAGCATCAGGCAATTTGAATATGACAATAAGCAACTGATGGACAGGATTGTAGGAGCAGTAAAGAATATTCAGGATTTTGAGAACCAGACCATGCAGACCCGCATTAAGCAATTGGGAAATTACATTACTACGGTACAGATCATCAATATCACTTCGCTTATTATTGCAGTGTTGCTGGCGGGCTATTCCATTTATATTTTTAATATAGAAAGCGCTGCCAAGCATGGGGCTGATAAACAAGCCGAAGTTTACCGCAGCCAACTGGAAGAACGCATAAAAGAACTGCACGAAAAGAATGAGGAAATAAACCGGCTGCGCAGTATAGAAAAGTTTGCAGCCACAGGCCGTATTGCACGTACCATCGCACACGAAGTGCGCAATCCACTTACCAATATCGGACTTGCTACTGAGCAGTTGCAGGAAGAGGTGCCTCGCACTGAGGAAACGGAGTTGCTGCTCGGTATGATAAACCGCAATTCGATACGTATCAATCAGCTAATAACAGATTTATTAAACTCAACCAAATTTGCTCAGCTTACATTCAGTCAGGCATCCCTGAACAATATTCTGGATGAGTCGCTGGACCTGGCAAAAGACCGCATAGAGCTTAAACACATCAAAGTAAATAAGGAATACGACAATACTCTACAGGATGTAAATGTAGATACAGATAAAATGAAAATTGCTTTTCTTAATTTAATGATGAACGCAGTGGAAGCAATGGAGAATGGCAAAGGAGTATTGACCATTATTTCCGGAAAACATAAAGGTAAATGCATTGTCCGCATTCAGGATAATGGGATTGGCATAGATGAGGAACAGATGTCCCGCATTTTTGAGCCTTATTTTACCAGCAAAGCGAAAGGTTCGGGCTTAGGACTTACCAATACACAAAACATCATTCTTAACCACAAAGGAATTATCTATGCCGAAAGTGAATTGGGCAAGGGTAGTACTTTTACCGTAGAGCTGGATTGCGCGTAATGCAAGATAAAGATGACAGATGATAGATGACAAAAGGGAATAAGCTTCCATTCACCACATAGAGAAAGGTACATACCTGCCCGACTGCGTCATTCAGGCGGGGGTTTGATACATAGAGTAAAGATATATTATACCAGATTCAAATAGTTTATCGGTTGCCGGTTACCTTATATGTGAGCAGTGAGCTTTGGGCAGAGCATATGATACTACCCGACTTAAAATGATATAATATTTCTATTGGACTGCCTGTACTTTCAATGTAATGTCTACATCATCACTTAGTACCATGCTGCTTTTGCCTACACCAAAATCCAGGCGGTTAATGGTAAAGCTACCGCTAAAAAGGTAACCATTAGCTGTTTTAGTGGCAGTAAAAGGGAAAGAAACAGCCTTTGTTACACCTTTAATAGTTAGGTTTCCCGTGGCTGTATAGTTACCGTTGCCCGGCTTAATGCCATTACTTACAAAAGCTATAAGTGGATATTTGCCGGCATCAAAATAGGTTTCATCTTTCAACTCTTTATCTCTTGAATCTATACTCGTATTAATGGTATTTGCATTTACAGAAACATTGAAGACACTAGCAGACGGGTTCTCTTCGTTCCACTGAATATTGCCTTTTAATCCTTTGAATTCCCCTTTTGTATCTAAACCAAAGTTTTTGATAATAAAAGTGACTGCATTATTGCTATCTACAGGGCGCAGGGATAGCAATGTAAAGCTGCAGAGTACTAAAAAGCAACAAAGCACTATTGCTGAGAGAATAACCTTGTTTTTCATCATATTTCAAATATATTGGCTTTAACCGAATAACTGCCGCAAGGCAGCGGGTATAAAGATAGTTTTCGGCACTGTATTCATAATTTTTAGCTCCTCGGCAAGCGAGGTTTCATTATCCAGAAACTTCAATACCTGCTGAGGCTTGTTCTTTTTGAACAGTACTGAAAATACATCGGATGCATACGACTTTTGATGGTACAATATGTTTAAGAGCGTTTCGTCGTACAGCCGGAAGCGCTTATCAAATAGGGTTTCGTTAACAAGTGGCGTTTGTGCCTGCATCAACAACTGTACTATCGTTGCAACCTGCTTTTGTATAAATGTAAAAGTGTATCCACTGCTACTCTTGGTTTGTCCGCCTGCAGTGCCTATATTCACCATTCTGCCTTCGCCTTTGCTGAATGTATAAGTACTCATAGGTATCACGCCAAATTCTTCATCTATTATTTCGTAAGATGGCAGTTTAAGGTATTGTTGTATATATTGCTTTAAACCGGCTTCATATTCTCCTTTATCCAATAAGGCAGGTGAGAAAACGGTGTATTCGACCAATGCTCTGTTGTTGCTTACAGGCAATACATACACAAACGTATTAGAGGGGGTGCTCTTTATTCTAAAGTCCATGAAGGTGGCCATGCTTTCATTGAAAACAGGGGTGGGTGTTTCAATCAGCCAGCCTTTAAAATGCTGCAACAGGCTGCCGGGCGATTTTAATAGCTGAGGCTGAAAAATAATGCTGTTGAACACATAATCTGCGGTGTATTCATTGATGCTGGTACTTACTATGACAGTTGCATCCTGGTTGCGGATATTGGTTACTTGCTCCTGTATAAAATGTATATTGGTAAAATGATTGGCATGCTGTAAGACATGGTTATAAAAGTCAATGCCGCGGATCATTTTGTAGGAGTATGGATTGATATCAAACCGTATGGACAAAGTGTTACTATAAAAATCAAGCTGCTGCCAGTGATGATACACAATGGGTTCAAATAAGCCAGGTCCAGTTTCCCAAAAGCACCATGTTCTGTCGTTGCTTTGCTTTACATCTTTGTCAATGAGTAATATTTGTTTGTCTGTAAAAAAATCATGCTGCATCATGTGCATCAGCAGGCTTAAGCCTGCACAGCCCGCACCGGTAATGATATAGTTGTAATGTGTTTGCAATAATTGGTGAATAGATAAACAAAAATAATGTGCGGATTTAAATTAGAAGGATGTGTATTTGTGAGTAGGGTTTTAGCACCGCTTTCCATGAACTATCCATGGCTTTAGTATGACTTTGCTATGGCTATAGTATGGACAAGACGGGGAAGAACATAGGCTTAAGTACCAAGCTGCTATCAAGTTGACAGATGATAGATGACAGAAGGGATTGCCACTTAAGCGATTTAGAGTTAATAGTTAGAGATTTATCTTCCTGTACTGCTCTGTAGTGAAAACCCTCATCTTGATAACCATTTGGTATAAGATAATAATTCTGCGATACCTAACTGCTTATTTCAACTTGTACACTTTTACCGCACTATTATTTACGCCAATGAATAATGTTTTATCCACTATAGCAGTGCTGCGTACATCACCCAACACGTGAATGCCCGCTTTTAAGGGCTGTACATAAGAAAAGTGTGCCCTTTCCGTCATTCAGTAATACCATTCCATGATTGGCATCAGCACGTGTTAGTTTGATGCGGTTGTAGCTATTATTGCCAAACAGGAGCAAATCATCAAATCCATCCCTATTTACATCCATGCTTTGCATAGCATATACCGGTGAATACTGGGCTTCTATAGGTAAAGCCTGCGGCACAAAGCCATTGGGGGTATTTTTAAAAAGCGTGGTTTGCATGGTAAACGCTTCCTGCGGTTTTGCATTGCTCATCTTACTTTCCGGGAGAATATCTCTTATTGTAGCAGCAGTAAAATTGGTATAATTCAGGAACTTCTTTCTTAATGCAGGCACCTGCCCATTAATGTCGTCCATGGATACAAAAGGATAAGCGGTGTCTTTTATATAACAAATCATCAGCGGATCTATTGAGCCATTGTTATCAATATCGGTCGCATACAATTGTACGGGCTCTTTCTCACTGGCTTTTAGCTGCGTATTCAAGCCATAATTTCCAACGCAAATATCTACACGACCATCCTTATCAAAATCATCCGCAATAATCGTATTCCACCAGCCTTTTTGGTTAGCCAATTGTTTATTTAAAGGAGATAGCTTTAAAGCTTTATGATCATTTTCAAATATGGTGGGCGCCATCCACTCTCCTACTACAATTAGGTCTTTTATTTTATCTCCGTTTATATCAGCCCACGTGGCACCCGTTACTATACCTATATTGCTTAGTACAGTATTCCATTTGTCCGTTTCATCGGTAAATTTTCCATGCCCGTCATTGATATAAATACTGCTTTTGCACCATTGAGGCCATTTGCCCGGCACTACCTTGCCTCCAACAAATAAGTCCATGTCTCCATCCCCATCTATATCATAAGGGCGCACACAACTCTTACTGCCAAAGTTTTGCGGCAGTGCATTGCTGCTTTTTGTAAAATTGCCTTTACCATCATTCAGGTATAAACGGTCCTGCAGCAATGGTGAGTTTTCTTCGTAATCATCATATCCGCCGGAAGCAATGTACAGGTCTGGCCTGCCATCGTTATTTGCATCAAAGAATACTGCATCCATATCTTCGCTCACCGCATCGGCCGCAATAGCAGGCTGTGCAGATGTATGATACTGATGGTTGTTGCCCTGTATAAATAAAGCACCCGCATTGCCTTTGGAGCCACCTATATAAAGGTCTGTTAATCCATCGCCATTTACATCGGCACTTGCCATGCAGGGTCCGTTGTGAGAATAGAAATATGGGAGTAAGAATTGCCTTGTAAAATCATTTACCGGGTTTTCAATATGGGTGTACTGCAAAGTACTGTCTGTTACAAAAAAAGGAGTTGGTGCTGCTTTTTGGTAAGAGTATGTTTCTTTTGCATCTGTGATAGTTAGCTGTACGGTCTGATTCGCTTTAATGTTGGTCAGCAGTTGTGTTTTATCATCCGGCCAAATGATCCTTAGAGAATCAACTGTGGCATTGCTGCCCAATCCAACATGGATTGCGTCGTTAATACAGGATTGGTAACCTCTTACAGGCACCTGCTCGTAATACTGCGTGCTGCCTTTTGTGTACACCAATACTTTGGCGCCAATAGCACTGATGTTTTGTTGGATGCCTTTTAGTTGCAGGCGCAGAAAATAGTTGTTAGAAACATCAGTGTTATTTTTGTATATGCCGGCAGGGTTATCTACATCATTGGTTATAATATCCAGGTCGCCATCGTTATCCAAATCGGCGTAGATGGCTCCGTTGGATAATGTCTTTTCTTCAAAGCCCCAATCTGTTATTTTATTCAGGAAGCTGTCATTACCTACATTCCTGTATATATAATTGGGCTCTAAAATAGCGGGCATGTGGGATATATAGTCATTTACATCCAGAGGTTTCCCCTGCTGCATTTGGTTGGCTTCGTTCATGGAATATGCAAGGAACTGCATATTGGTATTATCGCGCTTATAGCCATTAGAGACAAATAAATCCTTAAAACCATCGTTGTCAAAGTCTGCGAAGAAGGCGCTCCAGCTCCAGTCGGTATTGGAAATACCGGATAGCTGTCCTATCTCGCTGAATGTGCCGTCACCATTGTTCTTTTGCAGGCTGTTCTTCATGTACTGGTAAGGCATGCCATTGGTAAAGAGATACTGAAACTTATCCCAGTTATCAGCACCCAAGTGCATCTTTTGCGCAGCATTACCCTCGGGCAGCATATCCATTTGTACAATATCAGGCAACTGGTCGTTGTTGTAGTCGGCTATGTCTATACCCATCCCATACAATGAAGTATGATCTATCTTTTGTGCAAGGCTGTCTTTAAAAGTACCATCATGATTGTTGATGAATAAATAATCCGGCTCTTTGAAATCGTTGGAGATATAGATGTCCGGCCAGCCATCTTCATTGATGTCGGCGGTACTGATGCCGAGGCTAAAGCTTAACACTGTTGAAAAAATACCGGCTTGTTTAGATACATCGATAAAATGCCCATTGTCGTTCCGGAAGAGTTTATTGGCAAATAAAGAATCAGCAGGCCTGGTGCGAACGCCTACATAATCGGTGCGCCCCTTGGAATACTCAGGCTGCGACTGGTTGATAAGCATCATATCTAAATCGCCATCCTTATCATAATCAAAAAAAGAAGCCTGGGTAGAATAGCCCATATCTGCCAAGCCATATTTCGCAGCACTTTCGGTGAAAGTGAGGTCGTGGTTGTTTATGAAGAGCAGGTTTCTCCTGAAAGTAGAAGAAGGCAAACCGCTTCGACAAATGTAAATATCCAGCCAGCCGTCGCCGTTTACATCAGCCATCGTTACACCAGTACTCCAGCCTTTGTTATCGGCTATATGCGATGGCAGGGTAATATCTTCAAATTTAAAATTGCCTTTATTGAGGTATAGCCGGTTGTTGACCATATTGCCGGTAAAAACAATATCGGGCAAGCCATCATTGTTGATATCGCCCACTGCTACGCCCCCGCCATTATAGAAGTATGGGTATGATAAGATATTGAACTGAAGATCACCTTCCTGGATAATATTGGCAAAGTTGATACCTGTTTCATCAGCGGATAGTTTGGTAAACAGCGTATGATTTTGCCGGCAGGCAGCAAACAGTGCAATAATCACAATACCCAAAAACAACTTTCTCATAATGCAGTTTTATACTTCAACAAAAAGGGCAGGACTTAACATCCTGCCCTTAAAAATAAAAAAAATAAGGTATTAATTTTTATCCCACCAGAGTGGTGTAGTTACTTTATCAGGACCACCCAGCAAGTTCACTGCATCTGTTACTGCTTTCGCGTTATTTTGCGTCTCTGATAGTAAGAATGGAATTCTTCTTATCCATTGCGTAGTAGTATTAGTAATATCCGGATTATCAGAGTTTGCTACAGGATATAGTTTAAGGAGGTGATTTCTTCTGTAATCTGCCCATGCTTCCATGCCATCCGGAAAGAGTGCCAGCCATTTTTGGGTAGCGATCTGCTCGCGTTGTGTAGCTTCGTTTGTGGCATCAAACGCAACCGGTATGTTGGTCATTGGAGGCGAGTTTAAATAATCCTGAGGTGCAACAGGTGTAGCTGTGCTATTGATGTAGGCGGTAATAGCCGCCTCATCACTATATCCCCACTGATGCATAGAGGCTCTTATACCAGCTTCATATAAATCTTTGGCAGTACCACCCATATTCCAGCCATTCAATGCACCTTCTGCACGAAGGAAATAGGCTTCTGCAGCACACATTACATTTTGCGATGTTGCTAAATACGTAGAAATACCACCTGCTGAAGGAGAAGCCCAGCGTGGTCCCACATGCGAATTTGCATCAGCGCTTATTCATGCTCTCAGTAAGCTGTGTAGCAGTAAGCCCGTTTCTCAATCCTTCATAAGTACCGGTCTTTACTGTAGGTATAAAGTATGTACTAATGCGGGGATCATTATAGCCTTTCAAAACAGACTCCATGGAGGCACTCATACGAAATTCATTCCAGTCGGACATGATAGACAATCCATTACCATCGCCTCCTTTCAAGCTTCTTTGAATTAAAGCATCATCAACGGGGCTGGTTGTCCATTATCCCACCTGCATACGCTGCTTCAGCTTCTGTTTTAGCTCGTGCAGGATCTACCTTAGATATTCTAAGCGCAAGGCGCAGACGAAGAGTGTTGGCAAATTTTATCCACTTTTTTACATCGCCGCCGTATATCAGATCATAACTGCCTCCATAGGGTGTTTCTGAAGTATGCGGTTGCAATACTGCTACTGCTTCCGTTAAACGTTTGAAGAAGTCATCATAAATTTTGTCCTGCGGATCATAAGGTACCGATGATGCTGCTATACCAACACTGAAATAAGGAATAGGTCCCCAATAATCAGTTACTTTATGAAAAGCATATACCCACATAATGCTAGCTAAAGCATGCTCGGCTGATAATGAATCTGTTTTGTCAAAAATAATCTGTAACTGTGGTGCTACATTGGTATAAATAGGGTTAAATGCAGCCCCTACCCAGTCTTGCCGTATTACCAGGCGATCAGATGGAAAATAGGTAGCATCGCACGCGAAATACTGTGCATACTGATCAGCAAAAAGATTTTGTGCTACCTGATAGCTACCCTGATTAACAGTTCCTACCGATTCAGCTTCAGAAAACAGAAAAGGTATCTGTGCGGCATCAATAGTAGAAATCGCATTCGGATTAGTATTGATCTCGTCAAACTTTTTTGTACAGCCTGCCAGCGAGAGCAAGGCAACAAGAAAAGCGAAGTTTATGGATAAACTAAAAAATCGCTTGTTAGTATTCATAATAATTATATTAGAAATGGTTATTTATTATAAAGAAAGTCTCAGGTTTACACCAACACTGCGTGTTGAAGGAAGTGTTCCATACTCTACACCTTGATAGTTACCGTTACCTAAGCTCATATCCGGGTCAAATGGCATGGTACGTTTACCCAATCCCGGAATGTCGAGGATAGATTTACCACGATATATCCAGAACAGGTTGCGGGCAACCAGCGACAGGCTGGCTGCTTTAATAAAGGTATTCTTTGGTACAGGTATGTTATATCCCAGAGATGCTTCTCTTACACGGAAGCTGGTAGCATCATAGGCAAAAAACTGACCTATACCATATCTTTTACCCGAAGCAGTTTGCCAGAAGTCTTGTGCTGTAATACTTGCCGAACCGCCGTTGCCACTGGTATCGATCCCACCTAAGTTCCAGCCACCTTCCCGGTACTTTTCGGTACCTGCTGTAATGCCACTAAATGCAAGGTTCATCTCGGTACCAGAAACTAATGTACCACCAATGCGTCCGTCTAAGAGTATTCTTAACGTAAAGCCTTTATAGTTAAACGAGTTTGTGAAGCCCAGATTTTCTTTAGGATTAAAATTACCAATATATTCCTGAGCGGCTGTGCTTACAGGCTTGCCGGCAGAATTTACCAGGTATTGACCTTTGGCATCAGTTGCCCATCTAAAAGATAACAAATCACCATAGCTGCCACCAACTTGTACTACAGGAGTTGCTGCACGTCCGTAACCACCACCTAAATAAACGATACTTAAATCAGGACTGATACTTTTGATCTTATTACGGTTTAAAGAAGCATTCAGCGTTAGATCCCAGGAGAAGTTCTTTGTCTGAACAGGCGTACCATTTACAACTAATTCCAATCCATGATTTTCAATATTACCCGCATTGATGTATTGGCTTGAATATCCTGTACCTACAGGTAAGCCAATCTGCAACAATTGGTTAATAGAATTACTTTTATAATAATTAAAGCTAACTCCAAGGCGATCACTCATAAACCTGGCTTCAAGACCTGCTTCAAAGCTCTTTACAATTTCAGGTTTCAGGCCAGGAATTGGCAGTGTTGACCCTCTGCTTATTAAGCCATTACCTGCCCCCTGGCTATAAGTATAAGTACTGAAGCGAACTTGTTCCTGTCCGCCATTTCCTACCTGAGAATAGTTTGCATTCACCTTCAAAAAGGAAATAGCCTTTGGCAGGGTTACAAGATCTGAAATTACGCCACTCAATCCGGCGGAATAATATGCAAAAGAATAAGGCGGGGGCAGGCGGGAATCCCAATCATTCCTTAAGCTGGCATCAAGAAAAATAGCATCTCTCCAGGCCACCGTTGCCTGGCCGAAAGCTGATTGTATCTGGTGTCCTCCCGCAAAAGCATTAGAAGATAAGATTAGTTCCGAAATTAAGACTGAACTTATTTGCTACATTCAAGCCATCAGCAATGGTTTGTGTCCTGGTTATAATTAATATCCTGAAATATACCTCCTACATTATAGTTGATCTTGAAATCTTTGGAGAGGGTATTGTTTCCGCTTACAATTACATCGTACCACTGCTGCGTGGTATTGATGTTTGCCTTGGAATATTTACCCCCAGCCTGTGTAGCCCATAATAATGTACTTTGTGAGTATTCTTCTTCAATATTATCTATTATCTTATCAATATTTGCCCGCGCAGAAATGCTCAGCCAGCTTGTAAATTGGTACTTCAACGATAAAAATCCCATCACACGGTCTCTATGCTCATTCAATGCAGTCCTGTTGATCATCCAATAAGGGTTCTGATAAATAGAAGAAAGCGTAGAGGGCCAGGGAGCAGGTTCTGGCACACCCACACTGTTAAGTTGCTCATATTGTTTTACGTCGTCCAGGCTTACACTTCTGGGAGTCTGGTATATATCAATCACCGGCGAATTCTCTTCTCCTGTTCTTGGCCTGTTATCAATGCGTTGATTGATATAAGTAATTTTTGCATCAGCAGTCAAATTCTTCATTATCTGAGTACTAACACGCAGATTGATATTATGACGCATCAAGTCGTTTTTTGGAACGATGCCTTGTATAGCGTTATTAGTATAAGAGAAGTAGGTTTGTGTTTTTTCATTTCCTCCGGAAATCCCCACGTAGTTATTAAAGCTTGACCCATTTCTAAAAAAGTCTCTTACATTATCAGGTTGAGGCGAGTACGTACGTTGTTGTCCAAGATGGTTCGTATAGGTTTGCCCCGTCATTTTAGCTCCCCAGCTATCACCTACTGATGAATCCAGTTTTCCTCCATTTCCTTGTCCATATTCATTCTGAAAGTTAGGTAAGGCAAAAGGGCTCTCTACTGCAAATCCGGAAGTAATATTTACACCTACATTATTATCTTTTCTCCCTTTTTTAGTAGTAATTACTAATACACCATTACCAGCCTGGCTACCATATAATGCTGCACCTGATGCTCCTCTTAAAACGGTAACTGATTCAATGTCATCAGGATTGATGTTAGAAGCCCCATCAGAGCCTTGCACAGATCCAAAGTCATTGCCTGCTGTACTGTAAGTAGGATTATTAATGGGCACCCCATCCACTACAATCAGTGCATTATTGGTTCCCTGGATAGAACGGTTACCGCGTAATACAATTCTTGCACCGCTGCCCGGCCCACCGGAACCTTGTGAAATAACAGCATTGGCTACTTTACCCTGCAGTGAATTGATCAGGTTATTAGGATCCCGCACACCCGTTAGCTCAGAAGTCTTTACCGATTGCGTAGCATATACCAGCGACTTTGCCTGCCGCGAAATACCTAATGCAGTCACCACTACTTCATTTAATGTAGCCTGACTGCGCCCAAGCAGAATCTACCAGATTGTTTTGATCACCGGCAACATTCACGTCCTGAGCAGCATACCCTACAAAGGATATCTCGAGCACAGTACTGGTAGTTGGTACATTTAAGGTAAAAGAGCCATCACTACCTGTTATAGCAGCATTGTTCTTACCCTTTACTTTTACGGTTACATCTGCCATCGGGGTATTCCCGGACGAGTCTCTTACTGTTCCGGTAAGCACGCGCGTTTGTGCCAACGCCGCACCTGAAGCAAACAACAGTAAAATCAAAAGGAGCTGAATTCTTTTCATTGTTAGTTTAAGTTTTAAAATGAGGAAATAAAGGAAGGTTCACAAGCTTATTTATGCAGACAAGTAGCTTTTAAGCTTTGCTGCTTGCATTATCACATAGGTATTTCCACCATGCGTAATCAATATAACTTCTTACCACTTTTAATATTTATTCCACTTCGATCAGGTAGCACAGGATCCCTGCCCGAAGCTCGCAAATCTTTATTTGCAGCTTTAGTAGTCTACCTATTCTGCTTCAGCAACTATTTCCTTTTTACTGTTCAGCTTTTCATAATGCTCCATTACCAATGCAGCGGCACCTATCAGTTCTGCCTCATAGCCAAGCTTTGATATCTCAATTGCAGTATCAGATGCTAACCTTGGAATACAATATTCATGTAACGCCTGCTGTATGGGGGCCTGCCATATTTTGCCTGCAGCAGCACCGCGCCCGCTTAGCACTATCATTTCAGGATTAAGTATGTGTATCAGGGCTGCGATGCCGCGCCCAATAGCATAGCCTGAGTTCAACAATAGCTCTACAGAAAACTTATCCCCTTGCCTGGCTGCTGTGATGATACTTTCCAGTACTTGCTCCAGCGATGCGTGTTCAGTTATGCCCTTCAGCATGGACGGCCTGCCTGCTGCCAACTCCTGCCGCGCCTTATTAATCATTGCCAGCAGCGATGCTTCTGTCTCTAAACAACCTACTTTGCCACATACGCACAATTCGGTATTGGTAGAATACAATGGTGTATGACTAAACTCGCCCGCAAAGCCATTATTACCCCGATACAACTCGCCATTAAGCACCAGGCCCATACCAATGCCCCAGCCTATGTTAATAATCAATGTATTCTTTGTATTGCGTGCCGCTCCAAAGCGCAGTTCTGCCAAGGCTAAAAGGGTTGAATCGTTATCTATCAGCACCGGCAGTTGCATAACATTGCTGATGTAATGTGCTATATTTTTGCCTTCATTATCCAGGTACGAGTAGTTGATCCCCTTTTTTACATCTATAAAGCCCGGCATGCCTATGCCTACACCAACAAACATATCCGGATGTATGCCTGAACGTTCAATGACACTGCTGATGTGCTGCGTCAATAATGAGCGTGCAGCTTCATTCTTTGCCAGCGGCAATTCAATACGCTCCTCAGCAACTATCTTGTTATGCAAATCCAAAATAGCTATGCGGGTAATAAGCTGGTCCATAGCTACTGCCACCACGTACAATACTTCGGGCTTCAAGGAATACATCAAGGGTCTTCGCCCTCCTGTAGATTGTGCAAACCCGGTTTCGGATACCACCCCCTTTTTTATAAGGTCAGTTAGCATTTTGGTAGTTAGGGGGATGCTTTTGCCTATGAGCAGGCTGATCTCCAGACAGGAAAGTTCCGAGCCAAAATATAGCTGTTTAAGTATCCTTTTTTGGTATTGTACACTTCTGTCCGACATTAAATAAGCAGTTAGTCCCGGTTAATTGAATGTTAAGGTAGTATATCTTTTTTAATTTTTTAAAAAGAAAGTGACCTTTCTTAAATATTTCCCTCTTTTTAAGCCATTTTTAATTTTTAAATATATTATTATAATAATATGATGCTATTTAGACAGGAGAGTAACTTTTTTTACAAATAAAGGTGTAAGTAAATGAAACATCAGGTGAATAGCAGCATAATTTCCATAATATCAATAAAAAAACTTATTCCATTAATTGACATGTATCAATCCAATCTGAAGTTTATTTGCCATTTCACCAGCAGGAGTTAACCTTGCTTAACCAGCAGTACAGACGGGTGCAAAATTTGATAGCGGCTTTTTGCTGATTACCAATACAGCCTCTTTTGCTGTCCCAAACTCCTTTCTGTTCATGGAATACTTATAGTTATAATTATACCTATACTTTACCCCAGCTTTACTGCAAAGATTTAAGAAGAGCATAGAATGGACGGCTCAGGTACTGCTTAGATATGGAGGAGGTACCAGGATGATGGTTAACAGATGAGTAATGACAGGCAGACTTAAATATCCTTTTGATAAGGGGAAGCCGGGATTTACTATGGCTTACCATGAACTATCAATGGCTTTGCAATGGCTTTATCATGATTTTGGTAGGAAGGAGGCAGGGCTTTGGTACCGCGGATACATGTAGCCTGGCAGTGGGCAAAGGCAGCTATGCCTTACCCAAATTTACATTATTGATCAGTTTATCAATACAGGCGGTTGCATAGGAGCTGCCGTAAATGCCTGTCTGCCAGTTGCCCCTTCCCAATGCCGGAATGCGTGGAGTTATACCTGAGTTATACCTAACTTATACTTAACTTATACCTAACTTATACTTAAGTTATACTGATAATACTCCATAGCTACTTCCAGTTACCACTATGTTACCTCCATAGTAAGGCCGGAGGAGCTCTATGGTGCTGCTATATAAGGTACAACTTACCTTATCCCGGTTGAACGCAGAGGGTTGTTTAATGGATATGCTGATGAAGCGCTCAGGCTCAGAGAAAAGAAGTTCTGCTGAGGGGGCGTATGGTTCAAAACTAACCGGCATGCGTCTAAATTTGGGTAAGGCATAATAGGCAAAGGCAGGCAGGAACAGCCCAACATCGTACATTATTCAATTAAGTAACTCCCCTTATTCACAAAGCCAACAGTGTCATTCAATTGTCAATACTCCTTGTGTAATACTTTAAACTTAGCAGTTCCCCTTTTCTTCCTATATTTTTGCTCTTGTTATGACACAAGTTACAGACATACTAAAAGTGGCTTACAAAAGTGCAACCCAGCCACTATTGGATATGTTCTACGAAAAAGAGCAGAATATTCCCGGTTCTATTCATTATACTATTACCCGCTTTTATACACAGCAGCCCTGGATGGCGGATAATATGGGCATGCTGGTTTATCATATTAATAAACAGCGCCCCGAGGAAAACCACCTGGAGTTATGCTTTTGCACTTCCAACAACCGTTATGTGATGGAGCAAACCAGCCAGCCAGGCGAGCCGGAGATTGTTGATGTATTTACTTTCCATTTCACCTCTACTTTTTTAAAACAGTTTGTACACAACGTAAAGCTGACTAACCGCAAAGATGAGGTGTTGGCTTTTCAACATCCGCAATCGTTTACTAAGCTATTTCCGCTGTGCAGCCGCAAGCATGCAGTACTGGAAGCACTGCTCAGTCATGGCTATGCGGGTGCTATGGAAAATGTATTTGTCAATGCCAAAGTACACGAAATGCTGCTCTATAGTATTGAATGCCTTGTAGATGAAAAAGAAGAAGGCTTTACCTGCCGCTTCCTCGCAGACGAAAGCGGACGGGAACGCATTTATCTTGCCCGCGAAATATTGTTGCAGCGCATTGGCGAGCCAATCACCATTAAAGAATTAAGCCGTAAAGTAGCCATTAATGAATGCTATTTAAAGAAGGGCTTTAAAGAAGTATTTGGCACTACCATATTCGACTTTTACCAGCAGCAACGCATGGAGCACGCCAAGTATTTATTATATGAAAAAGGCTTAAGCGTGACCGATGTATCGGTATTATTAGGCTACTCCTCTATTTCCCATTTCTCCGCCGCATTTAAAAAGCACACCGGGTTAAAGCCCTGCGATTTGCTGCATTAATCCTACTAACTTGCAGATGCAAGCACTTAGCTGAATGTTGCGAACTATAAGTTTGTAAGTGGGGACAGTATTAGTATATTTATCCCATTGCTTTAGCCCAATGTCATTAAGTTAGACCAGACATGTTATGTTAGATTTGCGCCATCATAAGTACAGGGTCAACTAAATACATTTAGGATAGTGCAACCTGTTTTAAATGCTGTATACTTCTAAGGTGTTGTAGGTGAGCTTGCTAACAGATAGTTCTTGTCTTTCTTTTTTCTCTTGAAAGAAAAAAGAAACAAAAAAGTTCAAGCACGGCATGATCGCTCCGCGCATCCGTGCAGGCCAGCGCCGCCCCATTGCCTAAGGTGCAGCTTTATTACTGAGTGGCTCTGTTGGGCTAACATGGTGCTGCTTGTTAATTGACAGGTAGTTGATGAACAGGTTGGTTGCCTTTGGCCTTACACTTTGAACAGCGTAGTCTTACTTAGCAGAGATTGGAAAGGGGGATACGTAGCTCATTGCAGGTTGGATCAGTAGGATATTTAACCGAAAACTTTTAAAATTTATGTATCAGGGTACTTAGTAATAAATTACTTTTAAAATTAAAGAAGTTCAGCCTTCTAAATAATTCAACTCTTCAGAGTTGAGGCACACCTGATCGCCTATTTTCCACGAGTTTCACCCTGGGCTATTCATATTGAAGCCTTTCAGGCTTCTGCCTACATTATAGCCTTAAATAGTAATTTTGCAGCTATTCATGCAGCAATACACGCTTAAAAAATCACTTGGACAGCACTTCCTTAAGGATGATACTATTTGCAGAGAGATCATTGCTGCGCTACAGCAGACTACTTTTTCGCAATTGGCAGAGGTTGGGCCTGGCGGAGGCGCAATTACAAAATACCTGTTGCAACTGCCCGGTATCCAATTCAAAGCAGTAGAAATAGATGCCGAAAAAGCTGCTTACCTGCAAGCCACTTACCCGGATATCAAAGGCAAGATCATCCAGGAAGACTTCCTGAAAATAAGTGCACCATTTGAAGGCACCTTTACTGTTATCGGCAACTTTCCATACAATATTTCATCCCAGATATTATTTAAAATATTAGAATGGAAAGAGCAGGTGCCGGTTATCATTGGGATGTTTCAGAAGGAAGTAGCACAACGTGTAGCTGCCGCACCGGGCAATAAAGTATACGGTATAATAAGCGTACTGATACAGGCTTATTACCATGTAGAATACTTATTTGATGTGCCACCCGGCTCATTTAATCCGCCGCCTAAAGTAATGAGTGGAGTAATAAAGCTTACCAGGAAAGAGGAGGTATTACCTGTAAAAAGTGAAAAGGCATTTACCACATTGGTAAAAGCCGCTTTTAACCAACGGCGTAAAACCTTACGCAATGCCACCCGTGCCTTATTTGATGATGCCACTTTACAGCAGGATATATTTAATAAACGCGCAGAACAACTAAGTATTCACGATTTTGCACAGTTAACTTTTCAAATGAGATAATGTCACGAAGGCACAAAGACACGAATGATAATTCCAGCAATTCTTTGTGCCTTAGCGTCTTTGTGGCAATAAATAATTTTACATAATGAAGAAAGCATTAGTCACCGCCAAAGTACACGACCATCTGATCAGCAGGTTACAGGAGAATGGGTATGAAGTTGAGTATAAGCCTGCTATTACCCATGACGAAGTACTGCAAAGCATCCAAGATATTGATGGATTGATCATTACTACAAGAATTAAGGTAGATAAAGCAATACTGGATAATGCTGCAAAGCTGAAATGGATTGGGCGCCTCGGCAGCGGCATGGAACTGATAGATGTCCCCTATGCCGAAAGCAAAGGTATTACCTGCGTGAGCAGTCCTGAGGGCAACCGCAATGCCGTAGCAGAGCATAGCCTGGGGTTATTGTTAAGCCTAATGAACAAAATATGCAGCAGCTACGAGGAAGTAAAACGTGGCGAATGGATACGCGATGCCAACCGCGGTACCGAACTAATTGGCAGAACAGTGGGCATTATCGGATTTGGCAATACCGGTGCTGCCTTCGCCAAACTACTGGAGCCATTTGGCGTTACGGTGCTGGCGCACGATAAATACAAGCATGGCTTTGCACGTGGTTATATCCGCGAATCAGAGGTTGAACAAATTGCCCGCTATGCTGATGTAGTAAGTCTTAACCTTCCCCTTACCGACGAAACACATCATTATGCCAATGACGATTTCTTTAATGCTTTGCAAAGACAACCTTATTTTCTAACCGCCTGCAGGGGTAAAGTAACAGATACAGCAGCGCTTATCCGTGCTTTACAAAACGGCAAAATAGCAGCAGCAGGATTAGATGTTTTGGAGAATGAGAAGCTTGGTACTTATACTGCTGTAGAAACCGAACAATTGCAATGGCTTACTTCACAAGCCCAATGTTATTATTACTCCACATATTGCCGGTTACAGCCACGAAGCTTTTTATAAAATGGCTAAAATAGTATTGGATAAATTAGGTATGAAGTAAATAGCTACCAGATAATATTATTACCAGTTCTTCCGTTCCTCTGCATGATGTTTGCTAAATAACTTATCTATGTGCATAATATCTTAACTGCTGTTGTGCCACTTTAATCGTTCACTATTCATCACTCTTATGGAAGTATTACATACTAATCTTAGCCTTACCAAGAGCAGGGAAGAAGCGTCAGAAGATATACATTTTATTAATCCATTACCCCGTGCTGTATTGCGGCACAACACCCCCATCATACTGGATGGTGAATGGAACTTTGCATTGGATACGGAAGATGCAGGTATTACAGATGGCTGGTTCCTCGGGCACGATTATACGCAAAAGGCACACTGGCCAGGTAGTGTGGAAGAGCACATGTCGCAGGGTAAAGAACAGCAGCAAACCGAGTTTTGGAAAGATAAAGTGGTAGCCTGGTACGAGCGCGACTTCCCATTACCCGATCAGAATGGCAACAAGCAAAAAACAATGCTGCAGTTGACATTTGGCGCTTGTGGTTATGAAACACAGGTATGGCTTAATGGAATTCCATTAAGAACCATTGAAGGCGAAGAAGTGCATCTAGGTGAATACACTTCTTTTTCTTATGAACTGAATGAGAGCACAATCTGCGGCCTGTTAACCGCCTTACCGTGCGCATTGCCAGATACCATGGACGCCGACATTCCACGCGGCAAACAGGAATCCATGTATATAAGCGTGGTGGCATCTGGTATCAGACTTATACCGGTGCGGTGCGCAGCATTTGGCTGGAGCAGGTAGAACGAAACCGGCTCGAGGCCGCGTTGGGTGTGTTAGCGTTGTAGAAGACAACTTGGTGCGCTTTAATCTCACTACGCGCATTCAGATCCCGGCGACGTACACTATTAAGATTAAAGATATTCAAACGCAAACAGACAAAGTAATGAGCCGCATTGTTAGCTTCACGATTTTCCCCTTCATGTTGGAGGCGGGGCAGAAAAGCAACAGCGCGTTGTTGATAGAAGTGCCGGATGCGGAATTATGGTCGCCCGAGCAGCCACATCTTGTACATTTGGTAGCCCAATTGATAGATGCGGAAGGTTATAGCTGCCGAAATTGAAGCGCATTTTGGTTTACGCAAAGTTGAAGCCCGTGGCTGTTGTGTTTATCTGAACAACAAGCGGTTTATCTTGATGGTATCCTGTATCAGCCAGGCACTTCCAGCTATGAAGAGATAAAGCAGCACATGCAGGCAATGAAGAATCTGGGCTGTAACCTCGTGCGCATACACATTGCAGGTGTTGACCCACGCATTTACAATCTTGCCGATAAAATGGGTATGTTACTCTGGGTAGAAGTGCCAAGCCCGCACCGCTCCAATAAGACAAGCCGTGCCAACCACTTTGCGGAATTATTACGAATGCTGGCGCTGATTGAAACGCATCCTTCGGTTATTATCTGGAGCTTATACAATGAAGACTGGGGCGCACAAGACATTGCCACCAACGAAGAAACACAGCAAATACATCATAGATACCTACCACTATATGCAAATTGCCCATCCGCAGTTCATGGTAGTGGACAATGATGGCTGGCAGCATGTTTCCTGCGAAGGACGATTAAATAAGTGATTTGCTCACCGCACATTTATATACGCCGGATATTGACCGCTGGCGTGAAATGCTAGACAAATTAGTAGACGGAGAATTGAATGATGTCGCAGCATTTCCATTAGTAGTAGGCGACCCATTCTTTTACCGGAACCAGATACCTATCATAGTGAGTGAATGGGGAGGCTTTGGCTTTGCCGATTATGGCGGACCAAAAGAGAACGATGACCGGGCTACACAAATAAAGCTCTATAAACAGGAGTTACGCAAACGCAAAATAGCAGGCGACGTATATACACAGGCTACTGATATTGAGGACGAAAAGAACGGCTTGATAGACGTTAGGACAGGTGAGCTAAAAGTACCGGAAGGTCTATTAAACTCTGGCAAGCGATAATCATCTGCTATAAACTAATATACACTTTGCCACCTTTTTCAATGACAGAATAGGTGGCAATTTTATCTTTAGCCGGTCCAGCTTTCACTTCTCCGGTTGTACAGTCAAACTGAGAGCCATGCCAGGGGCACTGTACCGTTCCGCAAATCATGGCACCGCCGGCAAGGGAGCCTCCCTTATGGCTGCAGCGGTCGTGAAAAGCAACATAGTTATTTTCTGTTTTAGCTAACACAATCCGCTTTCCATTAATATGCAGCAGCTTCATTTGGTCCGGCTTTAGCTCATCTTCATTAGCCACTGCTATTTCTTTGTCCGTGGTATTGATGCGCTCTTCCTTCCATTTACCAGCATTGGCATAGCGGGGATCAACCCCTATCTGGTTGCGGTACACCAATGTTCCCCCCATCCACCCGGAATAGCACATGATCACAAAGCCAACCAGTTCCAACCCAGTGATAAGCAAATAAGAATTATCCTCATTATGTTTTAAGATCCAGGCAATTAAGAAGAGTACCAAAGCAGCGGTATTCAATAGTCCGTGTGTGGTAGCACGCTTTTTAGCGGAGCTTTCAGGCGGCACGGTGTACAAATAATCTATGAAGCCAGCAGTTGCCGCCAGAACAGCCCCAAGAATACCGGCAATGCCCATGTAAAACGCAGTTACTCTAAAGGGCAAAGCATATCTATCGCTTAATAATACGAGTATATCAAACAATAAAGTGCCTGTAAAAAAAGCAATAGGGAATACAACAAGCATGGGGTGGATAGGGTGCGTTTTGATCTGGGCAGTGCTTCTCATAGTGGTAGTATTTCATTTTAATAAAAGAGCTTAATAGTTTTTTGGCTCAAAAGCTGTGCCTTTTAAAAGAGATGAACCGGTAAGATTATTCTTTGTTATAGCGTTTAAGCTTAAATAATGAGAATTTGGGGGTGTATTGTTGTAAGCCCAATTTATGCTCCCAGCCCCTGAAGGGGAGAAAGGCAGGTGCAAAGTAATGGAGGTTGCATAGGAGCAGGCAGGGAGCAGAGGAGGAGTTGCTATTGAGGAGATAGGGAGGAGATTCGGTATAAGTTAAGTATAACTTAGGTATAAGTTAGGTATAAGTTAAGTATAACTCAACAGTGCTCTTATTGGGAATAAGGCAAACTCAGCCTGTGAAAATCCTAAATATCCTCCGAACTCACGTTAAAGTAAGTAAATTTGAAGCTGCTAAAAATATACAATGACAAGAGAAGTAATAATACAAAAGACTGTTCAAGCAATGCAAATTCTTCCAGAGGAAAAAGTACAAGAGATTTCCGATTTTGCCGACTTTATGCTAAGAAAATATGAAGACTTGGTTATGCAACAAGGTATGCAAATCCTTCAGAAGGAAAGCAAGGCTTTCTCTTTTCTTAATGATGAAGAAGAACTTTATTCACCCAGCGACATCAAAGAGACATTCTAATGCAGAAGGGTGATATTGTTCTGATTCCTTTTCCTTTCACTGACCTCACAGGAAATAAATTAAGACCTGCTGTTATATTGGCGGTAAACAAACTTGACCTTGTAGTTCGTTTTATAACTTCTCAATTGCAGTATCAGGAATCTACTGATATATTGATACAGCCAAAGGCTTCTAATGGAATAAAGAAGTCTTCATTAATCCGGACAAACAAAATAGCAACCTTGGATAAGCATCTTGCTTTAGGTAAAATTGGAGCCATTGATACAGTAGAATCTAATGAGTTGAACACTAAATTAAAACAGCTTTTACAGTTAGGTTAACTAATACCTTAACTAAAAGTATTTATTACATAAACACTTTTTAACATCTTCCACCATCAATGTTCCCAATCTCGCAACCCATAATACTTGTCGACGGCTATTTTTGCCGTTTGAAATAAAGGAGTAACTGGCTTGGCAGCAAAACAATTGAACATAGCCCTTGTAGGCAACCCCAATTCCGGCAAATCATCTCTTTTTAACGCATTAACAGGTCTTAATCAGAAGGTTGGCAACTTTCCCGGCGTTACAGTGGATAAGAAAACCGGCTCCTGCCAGTTGGATGATTCAACAACCGCTAAAATTATTGACCTCCCTGGAACTTACAGCCTTTACCCTCGTCGTGCCGATGAGTGGGTGGCGTATAAGGTGCTGATGAATGCGGATAAAGACATCCATCCTGATGTCATTATGCTTATTGCAGATGCCAGCAACCTCAAGCGCAATCTCCTCTTTTGCAGCCAGATCATTGATTTAAAATATCCCGTAGTGGTGGCATTAACCATGATGGATATTGCCCGAAAAAAAGGGTATGAAATAGATATTGAAGAGTTGGAGAGAGAGTTAGGCGTACCCGTTATTCCAATCAATCCCCGAAAAAACAAGGGTATTCCGCAGGTAAAGAAGGCATTATTGCAAACAGCAAGGCAACAATACCAAGCCCCCGCCTTTGATTTTATTCCTAATAAAGAACTGGCATCCTTTGCCGTAGATGGCGTTAAGAAATTAGTACCCCATCTCAGTGATTATGCCGCCGTACATTACCTGATCAACCACGAGAACTTTCCGCTGGACGATCTAACCCAAAAAGCGATTGAGCATGTAGAAGTGACCAACCACTTCAATCCGGTCAAGACGCAGGCAGATGAAATTGTACAGCGCTATTCACGCATCCGGCAGATCATGCAGCAGAGCGTAGTAGAGCCCGACCCCTTGCAGAAGAAACTATTTACGGAGCACCTGGACAATATTCTTCTTCATCGCATATGGGGGTACACCATTTTATTTGCCGTTCTCTTTTTACTGTTCCAGAGTATCTTCTGGCTGGCACAGTACCCAATGGATTTCATAGACTGGAGCTTTACCAAGCTTAATAGCTGGCTCAGCGATCTACTGCCGCAAGCCTGGTGGAGCAACCTGCTCACCAATGGCGTACTTGCCGGCTTAAGTGGCATTTTGGTGTTTATTCCGCAGATCATGATATTATTCGGGCTGATAACCATCCTTGAAGATACCGGCTACATGGCGCGTATCTCGTTCCTTAGCGACCGGATCATGCGGAAAGTGGGCTTGAACGGTAAAAGCGTTATGCCTATGATCAGTGGTTTTGCCTGCGCAGTGCCAGCCATCATGAGTGCGCGCAATATTGAGAACCGGAAGGAACGCCTGCTTACCATTATGGTTACCCCTTTAATGAGTTGCAGTGCAAGGTTGCCGGTTTACACTATACTCATTGCCCTGGTTATCCCCAATCATTACTATTTCGGCTTCCTGAGCGGGCAAGGCATGGTAATGATGAGCTTATATCTACTCGGTATTGTAATGGCACTAATTGTTAGCTATGTAATGAAGTGGGCGATCAAGATACAGGAAAAAAGCTTCTTCATCCTGGAGCTACCCGTATATCGTGCCCCCCGCTGGAAGAATGTAGGCATTACCATGATAGAAAAGGCTAAGATATTCGTTAGAGATGCCGGTCGCGTTATCATTATCATCAGCTTATTGTTGTGGTTCCTGAGTAGCTATGGTCCTTCGCGCCGCATGGATGCCGTAAATGCTAAGTACACAAAACTGGAACAACAGGCTACCACCCCGGAAGCCAGGGCAACCATCAACAGAGCGCATAAAACGGAAAGGCTCCAAAACTCATTTGCGGGTATTGCCGGCAGAAGCATCGAGCCTGTTATTGCACCATTAGGCTTCGACTGGAAAATCGGTATTGCCCTTATTACCTCATTTGCCGCCCGTGAGGTATTTGTAGGCACCATGGCTACCCTCTACAGTGTGGATGAGAGCGACAATGCCACCCTGAAACAGAAGATGCAAAATGCCACCCGTGCCGATGGCAGCAAGGTATATACACTGCCCACAGCCCTCTCACTCATGGTGTTTTATGTGCTCGCCATGCAGTGCATGAGCACATTGGCCATTACTAAGCGTGAAACCCGTAGCTGGAAATTACCGGCCATCCAGTTTGCCTACATGACGAGCCTTGCCTATCTCATGAGCTTTATTGTATTTCATATATTCTAAGAAGTAATGCTGACAGTGCTCAGCATCCTGTCAGCGTTTTACAAAAGATATTCTAAATAGTCGTTTTCCTTTCTTCATTTATCTCCATTCACTTTATTCAACTCTTCCTCCTTCAGATTCGCATCTATCTTTTCTTTCTTTAAATCTGTCCTTATCAAACCAAACAAACTCATATACACATTCGCAATCCATACTAATGAAAAACCGGCAATTAAGTATCCCCTCCAATCATCAAACAATAACTGGTAACCGGTAATGATCAGAAAGAAGATCGTTACATAATGACTAAAGCAGTACTCACAGGTAAACAAATAGAAGAACTTTCGCTTCACCAGCGATTGCTCATCTTTACTTCTTTTTACACAAAAATCCCTGGGCTCCCTAAAAACTTCCTCATGTGTTACCGTCCATGCAATACAGGCGATAGGGATAGCTAATAAAAAAAGATAAACTATTTGCTGAGATAACGTTGCGGGCATTAAAAGATGAATATTAGTTGTTTACAAAGCAATCCTTCCCGGTTCAAAACTCCTGCCAAAGGGTGTTGGAATTCCAGATAAAACTGATGCAGTGGACGAAGTTGAATAAATTGGATAGCTGATAATACCCATAAGGACATACAAACTTAACAAGTGTGTACTGATGAAATTGATAATGCCTGGTTTACCCAAACGCTGGCAGGGTTAGAACCCTGCCAGCGTTAAATACAAAAAAGGCGGATAACTACTTATCCGCCCCTTTTGTATTAGAAGAACAGGAATGCAGTTTATTGTTTCACAAATTGTGCGGTCTTTGTTTCCTTATCAGTAACTAATTGTACAAAGTAAGAGCCTGCAGCATAGTTGGATACATTGATATATTGCTGCATGGAAGCCACGCCATTGGTTTGGAACTGCTGCTGATAAACCACTTTACCATTAGCATCAGTTACTCTCAAAGTAACAGCTTTTGCATTGCCGGTAGAGAAAGAAACAGTCAATTGGTTGCGTACCGGGTTTGGCGACAACGTAATCCTGAACATACCGCCCTGCAGTTGTACCGGCAATATAGCAGTATAAGAGTATTTGCCATCTTTGTCCACCATACGCAGCCGGTAGTATAAGGTAGAAGCATCAGCCCGCAGTGCATTAGCATCGGTAAACTGGTATTGGTGGGAAGTGTTGCTGCTTCCTGCTGCAGCCACCGTACCCAAAGCGCTGAAGTGAACCCCATCGGTGCTACGCTCTACTACAAAGCTCCTGGTGTTTACTTCATTTACAGTAGCCCAGTTAACTGCAACCCCGCCATTGCGTACAGCCACAGTAAAGTTGAGCAGTTTAACAGGCAATACTACTGCCTGGTTGATTTTGTACAAATCAGGATTCTCAAAGTTAGTGTTACTATTGTCCCCGTTGTCAGCAGACAAATAAATCTGGTTGTTGAAGAAGAAGAGATAGTTCGGGTTTGAACCTAAGCCTGAGGCTGGATTAATATCAGCTACCAGCGTGGTACCATTAGCAGTACCATCGGTTACAAAAGGCTCTTCGCCACTAGTGCCGTTATTACCTATATAATAAATGCCAGTAGTAGTATAATAAGCTCCACTAACTGCCGCACCATCGCCAGCACCAACATTAACATCTTTTACCATTTGAGTGCCATTTGATGTGCCATCAGTTGACCATAATTCCTGCCCGTGTGTTCCATCGTCTGCTATAAAATACCACTTACCATTGAACGGGTTAGAATTAGCCTGTTGGTAACTAAAATTTACAATACCGCTACTTGTCTGTCTGGCAAATGCTGCAAAATTGGTTAAAAACGCCGGGGAGGCATCATCTTTACCGCTGTTTTTGGTATTGATATCTTTAAAAAACGTAGTGCCACCAGGGGTGCCATCGGATACCCATAGTTCTCTTCCGTTGGCTACTGTACTAGCTGAAAAATACATTTTGCCATTAATAAGCGCAGAAAACAAAGGAGTCGGAAATGAAGAACCACTTGGATCTAAATCTTTAAAAAGTTTTGTATTAGCAGCCGTACCATCTGTTGTCCATAACTCTATATCGTTTGATTGAAAACCATCAAAAAACAATACTCCATTAAATGGAGTAAGTTGGAGTGATGAGAATAAACCAGAACCTGCCCCAAAGTCTTTTAGCAATTGCGTTCCGTTACCAGTGCCATCCGTTACCCAAAGTTGAGTAGTACCTGTAAGGAAATCTCCGGTTCTTACAGTAAACACCGTTTTACTACCCTGGGCAGCACAGTTGCCAAAGTCAAGAGAAAAAACACCTTTGATATTTTTCACCAGTGTTGGCGTTTCGGAAGGATCTATTTTCCATAAACCCGTATCAGCTCCTGAAGTTGCGGGAATGAAAATAGTATTGCCATTTTGAAAGAAAGATACATCCTGGCTAATACCATCTGCCGTACCAGCATTAATATCTCCAAGTAAAGTTGCATTGCCAACTGCACCATTACTCTTCCAAAGTTCTCTGCCATGGGAGCCATCATTGGCGGTAAAGAATAAGGTATTATTAAATACAAAAAACTGGTCTGGTGTTGAGGATCCGGCAGGATTAATATTTGCAATAAGCTGTGTACCGGCAGTGGTACCATCAGTAGCCCACAATTCTACATCTTTTGTCGTTGCGTCTGCGCCGGCAAAATAAATTTTGTTGTTGTAAAAGGCAGCACCTGCTGTATCCTGGTGCGTGACTGCAGTAGTTACTTTAGTAATAGTAGTGCCATTGGTGGTCCATATACCGCCAGCTGTGTCCAGTAATAGGGGCCTGTTGGTAGCTGGCAATACAAACCCGGTGTTAATGTAGGCGTTGTTGGAAATCAGAGTGGCTTGTGCAAATGATTGCTGCTGGAGCATTATGAAGGAAAAGGCTGCCAGCAAAAGGTGTAAAGGCTTCTTCATAAATGGAAATGTTGAATGTTTAGTAATTCAAAACAGTATTCGGTCTATCACCCCAAAACTGCATAACTATACAGCGGGGTAGCTATAAATAAATGATTGGCGTGGCATCAGTGGGGTAAGCAGCGATACTAAGAAGTATTCTTCATATAGCTGGTTTTGTACAGTGAAATTACAAATAAGAAAGTTATATAAAGGAATAATTTTCTTTTAACTTAAAAAGTTACTCCGGGCAGCTCAATGATTTATGGTACTCCTTCTACCCTCCTGAACTTCCTTTTCCAATATTGGCTAGCCGGGCTATGCCTGAGTTGTACCTAACTTATAATGCAAATCAAGGGTTGGGAAGTGATGTATGATTTTGCTTATCGGCCAGGTTTGTTTTGGGTGTGAATGGATTTGCATAGGCATTGGGAGTGCTTTAGGATATGGCTTATCCATGAACTATCCATGGCTTTGCCAGGACTTTGCTATGGCTTTACCATGGCTTTAGTATGTTTCAGCAAGTAAGTTAGCAGGGCTTGAGGTGTGCCGGTGATGTCCCTATAAATAGAGGTAAGCTATTTAGTTGATCTTATAGTTGTTCAGAAGGTGCTTTTTGTCAACATGGGGAAGAGCCGGAAGTGCTATTGCCTTGTATAGCAGCCAGTTTGTAAGAATATCACCTGACCACCCCCTGCCTGATGCTCTATTTTACAAAATTCCAACCCTTGATTAGCATTTATACCTAACTTATACCTAATCTCCTCCCTATCTGCCCGGTATCCCTTCCTGGTATAGTCACTACATTCTGCTCCCTTAAGCCATACCCACTTTAGGGCTGGGGCATTCATACTCCCCTTTAGGGGCTGGGGGCTTCTCTGTCTACCTATTTAAATCTGGTATAAGTTCCCCGCCTGACTGGCATCTTACCTTTCTGGCAACGGTCAGACAGAAGTCGGGCAGGAGTACAGCTCCGGTTGCACCAATATTAAGAATATGGATTTTTACCCCAAATAAAAAAGCAACTACTTTTTGGGTAGCTGCTTTCATAAATTATATAGATCAGGCTTATTGCTGAAAATACTCCTGCTCCACCCACTCGCAAATAATATGACCTACCATAATATGCGACTCCTGGATGCGTGGAGTATTGGCAGATGGAATATTAATTAAATAATCCACTTTCTCTTTCATAGCACCGCCTGTTTCTCCGGTAAAAGCAATCGTGATCATGCCAGCTTCTTTGGCAGACCTGAAGGCTTCTATAATATTCTTAGAATTACCGGAGGTAGATAACCCTATTAATACATCTCCCTTATTACCTATTCCCTCAATGATCCGTGAATAAATAACATCAAAGCTGTAATCGTTAGCAACTGCTGTAAGGTAAGAGGTATTGCAATGCAATGCCTCAGCAGGCAATGCTTTACGGTTAATGTAGAACCTGCCGCTAAACTCAGCAGCCAAATGCTGTGCATCGGCTGCGCTGCCACCATTTCCGCAAAAGAGTACCTTGTTACCTGCTTTAAGTGCCTGCAATGTGGCTGCACTTACTTTTTCTATTGTTTGCAGCAACTGCTCATTAGCCAGTAGCTTCTTTTTTGTTTCAATTGATTCCTCAATGCGCTGTTGTATGAATGGTATCATAGTGATAATATTCTTTTTTAGTTACAGTCTGCTGCTCTGAATTATACTGTTTCCAGCTCAGTAATAAGATATGCGTAGTCCAAAGCTCCCGGCTTTTAGTTTGCCGTCTTGTTTCTTGTTCCTTAATTCTTGTGTCTTGTCTCTTGCGCCTTTATTTGATTGTCCAGCTTATTTGCCCGTGTTTGGTGAACGAAAATTTAAATACCTGTCCGCCATGTTTACATAATGCTTTCTCTACTGCATACCGCTTATTACCGGGACAATAAAAGAACATAAAGCCTCCACCGCCCGCACCTGATATTTTACCCCCTGAAGCTCCGGCTCCTTTGGCAATATCATATATTTCTTCCAAAGCAGGGTTGCTGATGTTGGCGGCCATTTTTCTTTTCTCCTGAAAGCCATAATCCAGGATAGCCCCTATTTCATTCAGCTTGCCTTTTAGCAATGCCTCCTTCATCAGTACTGCCTGTTCCTTTAAGTGGTGCATGGCTTCTATCGACTTTTCGTTTTTCTCGTTTACATTCTTTTGCTGCTCGGCAATGATCTTTGCCGATTCGCGGCTGGTAGAAGTATAATATAAAACAAGATTGTTTTCCAATTCATGCAAATACTCATTACGGATGCGCAATGGATTCACAATCACATTATCATCGCATAGGAACTCCATAAAGTTGACGCCACCAAAAGTAGCAGCATACTGGTCCTGCTTGCCACCGGCTAACCCTAAATCCAGGCGTTCTATTTCGTAGGCATAGTGTGCCATATCATAGTCGCCAAGCGGCAGCTTCAGATACTCTGCAAAAGCACCTAAGATGGAAACCATCAAAGTAGAAGAAGTCCCTAAGCCTGAACCGGCTGCGGCATCTACATAAGTGGACAAACGGAACCCCTGCTGTGGTAACTGGTAATCTTTACTGATTCGGTTAATAATACCTTTTGCCAGGTCCAGGTGCCCATCAATAGGTAATGGCGTTTGCAGGTCGTAGGTTGCTGTTTCACCACGATCAAGCGCTTCAATAACAATATTTTGCTCCGCAGTTAGTTCAATGCTGCTGTGGGCATACAGAGAAATAGTAGCATTAAGTATAGCACCGCCATACATATCGCTGTACGGACTTACATCGGTACCGCCACCGGCAAAGCCAATGCGCAGCGGTGCTTTAGAACGGTATAACATATTGACTCCTATTTTGATGCGGCGGCAAAGAAACGAAAATGTATTCGCACCGCATACACAATTGCTCCACGCTCACTTTTCTTACAATGTATTTAACAGCGGTAGATTCTTAAAGGATTTGTTGGACGTGCCGGTAAATACTATACGCCGTACTTATCTCAAATTACATCATACAATAGGATCCCTAAGCCCATCCGTGCATGCCATTCCGTGTCATCTGTGTTGGGTGCATTTCAAAGTTTCAGGGGTAATGATAGGGTAATTCATTATTGCCTTGGCATTTATGCCGGGGATCGTCAGGAAAGAATCTATCTGGTTTAGCCAAACAACAACCAACTTTTGACTAAAGCAGCTTATCCGGTCCACTTAAATTAAAAGAAAAACTTGAAAGAAGTCTTACACATTGATACTTAAAAGAGATAATTTACATCTTGGGCTTGTAGTTAGCATTATCGCCCCGCTGTTTAGCATGCTCATCTATTACTTCTGGAAGTTTTACCCTACCTTTTCCGTAGGTGAATACCTGCCACAACCGCACTAATAAAAGTATTTTCATTATTACCTGTACGTATGCCTTTGGCGCATTTATTCTGAAGCTTTTTTGCGCTAAAGCCTTATTGTCGTAAGCATACAATCCAAAACGTGAGTTGCATGTACGTTATAAAAATGAGCTCCTCAATTGGTGAAACTATTTTTCCTCCTGATTATTCTTCCCTTTTTTTTCATTAATCCTATTCTTTATTCCATAAGCTAAGCCTGCAATAATCAGCAGGCTTGTGCCACCATCAAAAGGTACATCTGTTTCACCCGGATCGTCGGGAAAATCTTCTTCGTCTTGTGCATAAAGTACACAAGGCACCGTTATTAAACAGGCGGCTATTAACATACATAACAATAGTAGCTTCTTCATAAATCAATCTTTTAAGTTCTTTACTATATTATTATTCCGAAATCAATATCGGCAGGTCTCGCTTATCTTTATTAATGGTGTTTGCTACTTGTAAATGATAAATACCCTGCGCCAGTGGAAGTGTCGGTAGTGTGTAGGTAGCAGTGCCGCCTGCGTGAACAACCGACTGTACATATATTTCTTTGCCATCGCTGCCAAAGAGCGTTAAGAGGTATTTTCCGGCAGGAGCATTCTTAAACTGCAATTGTATTTTTCCGTGCTTAACTGGGTTTGGATATACTGTTACAGTCATCGGACCAGTTTCAACCGTACACTTTGCAATGCCGGTATATTTGATCTCGCCGTTAACTCCAACACTTTTTATACGGTAGTAATTATCGCCATTATAAGGCTGCACATCAAACCAGGTGTAAGTAAGCATTGTTGCATTTCCACTTTTCGCAGCAACTGTGCCAAGCTTGGTAAAGGTTCTTGCATTGGCAGATTTTTCTACTTCATACTGCGCAATGCCTCTTTCATTCTGCACATCCCATTGTACCACAATACCATCGTTTTGCTGCGAGGCTTTTATTTGGGTAAACATAACCGGTAGTACAGTGCCCGTTTTAAATACAATCAAAAACCGGTCAGTTGCTTTTGATGCAGCATCGTTATTTATTTCAAAATCGTAGGTAAGCGAAGCAGCCATATTCAGTGCGGTAGATGTTTGCAGGTATTTATCTACCAGGTACGCCTGCTGCAAGGCATCCATGTGAGAAGCTTCGGCAATAAAACGATACTTTTTCGCACTGGTTTTCCATAGCTGCAGAGGCAGCGTATCGGCAATAGCAGGCAGCGGCCATTTTTCTTTCAGTAAAAAGCTTCCTTTGGTATAAAAAGAAAGATTTTCGGTTATATTGCCCGGCTTATAAACGTCTTCACCTGGCACTGCAGCTTTACTAAACGAGGCATCAAACACAGCCGTTGTGCCATCGGTAAAAATGTAGCTTGAACTGTCCTTATATCCATACAAACTGATAGTTAAAGAAGGTCGCGGCATTATGCGAAATACATCGGCGCGGCTCGCCGCTTCCTTGCTACTTTCTTTAAAGGTAATGTACCCTGCTGCGGCAATTGGTTTTACCAATATTGCCTGCCCGCTTTGTATCAGTGAATTAGTAGCAGCATTTGTATAAGCCCCTATATTCGGCGGCACCTTTGGCGTAGCTGTGTAGTTATCATCACCATCAATATATAGCCATGCGCCAAGCGTACTAATGGTAGGGTCCCACACATAATAGCCATTTGCTATGCCGCTATGTATCAGCTTACTAAAATCTACCGTACTGGCATACGGGTTGGCAACCCCTGCAAAGCTGCCGGCACTGGTTGGTTACGGTATCGGTAACCGTACCGTTGCGCAAAGCGCCTTTGCTGCGTAAGTTGGTAGCGGTAGGAGGAGTTTGATAAGCAGCCGTTTGTTCTTCGGGAGGCACAGAGCGGTCGCCTCTTACTTCAACGAGATAAGCTGCATGGGCACTGAAGTGCGTAAGATTGGTATTAACAGGCTGTGTAAGCAAGCCATTGCTGGTGTACATGCGCAGTGAATAACCCGAAGAAGATTGAAGCCCGTCATCGTAGCCGGTAGCTGCAGCCGGATTGCTGCCTGGGCGGGTAATAACCGTGCCGTAACCTGGTTTCGGGTTTACAATCTGCCCGCGGGTAGCCGTAGCACCTTCCTGCCATGCATCTTTTATGGTTTGGCTTCCCAAACTATCGGCTGTTGTAGGCGGGCAAAGCAGCCGCCAGGCACGCTTGTTTTGCAGGTATCGCTCACTTTCTATTTTACCCGTTATGGTATTGCCGCTATATACATCACTGTGCGTAAGATCGGCAATGCGCGCTGTTTTTAATGCTGTTGACCGAAGCGTAAGCAGGCTGTCACCGGCATTAAAATTCGCATTGCTGATATTGCCGAAACTTACCGAATCAAGTATCGTGATCATGGTGGGCGAAGCCGTGGTGTTAATAGAGGCGCCGGCAGCATTCAGGAGCTGTAAAGCGCCTATATTAAACCTCCCGGTAATCTTTTGCGCAGCAGAGCCGTTAAGCGCAAGCCTGCCATTGTTGCCGTTGATGGCTGTAGAATCGCCCAGGTTGATAAAATCGGCTTGTTCGTAAAACGTGTTATTATTTAAATGGAAAGCTGCACCGGGCGCTACCGTAGTGGTGCCGCTGGCAGTATTGCTTCCATACAAGCTAACAGTGCCGCTTATATAGTTTTGCGCTAAAGAAGAGGAGCAGATAATAGCCGGTAATGCTGCTGCAATAAATAATCTTTTCATGATATTGTTGCTTTACCTGTTAACAGGAAAATGTATTGTTTCTCTTCACTAAAAACAGGCTGCCCTTTCGCCACAACTTTGTAATCTATTGCCATAAGAAACTATTACTATTTTATAAATAAAGGCGGATTAAGATAGAAGATATAATCACCACCCGGCTCTCCGCCGCCAGTGCGCCGGGTGATGAAATAAGTTTGTTTAATATTTTAAAATGGAAACACGGAAGGTATTTCCTGCTGCGTGGTGTTACTGTTGCTGTGGTATTATTGATAAACTTTACCTGCACCGTGTTAGCCGCAGATACATAAGCAGTGTATGTTCCGGCTGCCGCGCCATTAGCGACAGGAATTCCCAAGATAACTACATCTCCTACAGCTGCACCAGTTACTGTAAAAGTGGCGTGCAGTGCTTGATGCGTTAGCGGCAGCAGCACTAAAAGTTAGCGCAGCCGTTGCTGTAAGCGTCTTAGCCAATGTATAACGGGTAGTGCCGGAAGTTGCATAATAATTCGTTCCATCAAACTCTACGGCACCAGCTTCCGGCGTTGTCATATTAGCACCGGAGGTTAATTTCAAAGGAGCCGTATTTGCCGTTGCGGTGCCGGCTTTCAGGTGCAAAGCAGCAGTTGGTGCGGTTACACCAATGCCCACATTACCCTGCACCAGCAAACCATTGGCAGGTGCTGCGTTAGCGCGGTAAGTACTACCAATCGTCATATTGCCGTTAGCCCAGATATAAGAACCTGGATGTGTTGCATTCTCATCGGCACCCAGTATCACGCCAGAAGCCGCATCTCCACCATAACCTACGCCGATTGGCATTCTTACTGTATTGGTTCCGTCAATACCATCAAAGTAAGAATAGCCGCCGGAAGAAATATATCTTACAAAAGTTCCGCTTGTATTACCGGCAAAATCTGGGTCGCCAAGCCAAAGCTGCTTGTTGCCGGGTTGGTTATAACCCAGGCTCAATAAGAAACCGGTCTCCGGTATTTGTACCGCCGATAGAATTACCTGTTAATGCAATACCTCTTGAACCGCCGGTTCCTGTGCTCTGGAAAATAGATAAATCGGATGTTGGTTTGCTCGTTCCAATGCCAACCCGGCCGGTAGAATCAAGCCTGAAACGTTCTGTGTAATCCGCATCTGTAAGGCCCCCGGTAAAAAAGACAATACTTTTATTAGGCGTTCCATTACCAATGGCTAAATTGTTCCCGGTACTATACAGGTAAGCTGTGCCCGGACCACCTATGGCGCCTGTACCCGTGAACTTACTTGAATTAATACCCATATCAATGAAATTGCTTGATTCATTTCCATTGTCAGCCGTAGCTACCAGGTCTGAGCTGGCTGCGCTGCCGGGAGTTTCGTTCTGGATGTTTAACTGGAGATAACTATTAACGTTGCCTGCACCACCGATCAGGTTGTAAGAATTGGTCGTGTCGGCATCTACCAGGAGCTTGAACTGGTTAGGGGCTGCGGGAAAACAGGACTGGTGCCAATGCCTACATTTCCTAAGCTGTCTATCAAAAGACGTTGCGTGTTGTTTGTACGGAAGTAGAGGTTTTTATTATCCGTTGTACCCAGGAAATTGGTTCCGGCGGTGGTGCCGCTGTTGCCGGTGGTTGACCAGGTGCCGCCTGTTAGGTCCGATAAGGTTCTTCTTCTTAGTAATCCGCTTGCATTAGCTGTTACAATACTATCCGTAGAAGCACCGCTGCCAAGTGTAGAGGCGGTAACAGATCCTGTTAATGTTGAGGCTCCTGCAACTGCTAAAGTCCCGCTAATGCTTGTATTACCGCTAAAGGTTTTAGCTCCTGCGATAGTCTGTGCGCCTGTTGTTATTACGCCTCTGACTGTTGCCGACGCATCAGGCAAATTGAACGTATGTACAGTACCACTGGATGCAATATTAAAACTGTTTCCGGTGCCTGCTGCTGTACCGACAGCAAATGTTTGAGAAGCAGTGGCAAGACCGTTAAGATTAGTGATGGCACTGGATATATAAGTTGGAGTTGTGTTAACCCACTTGGTTCCGTTGTATTGTAATAACTGGTTGTTTGCAGGAGTTGTAATAGTGGCATCGTTGAGATTACTTATTCCAAGAGAAACAGCACCAGTGCTTCCATTAACGGTTGTGACAGGAAAAGTGATAGGCGTGGAAGTAGCGGCAGTTACGCGGCCTTTTGCATCTACTGTAAGATATGGATAAGAAGTACCTGTAGCATTACCATATGTATTGGCAGCAACACCCGTTGTAATTAAAGTGGGATTAGGATATGACCCTGTTAAGTCTCCGCCTGCTACACCTGTTGCGGTTTGTGTGTTAGCAGTAAGTGTTGTACCTGATATGCTTAATCCCGATCCTATGGTTAACTCCTGCACTGCAGTAGTAGTGCTTGAGCTTCCTAACAGTTTGCTGGTGGCGCTTGCAGCCTGCAGTTTGCTATAAGTAACTGCATTAGCAGCTATAGTAGCCGGAAAAGTTCCTGTACCGCTGCCTGTAACGTCACCTGTTAGTGTTATTGTCTGATCACCAGTGTTGGTGCCGGATAAATTTGAACCGGCTACTGTACCTGTTGCAGCTACGCTTGTTGGCGTAATGGCACCTAATGAAAGGGAGATTGCAGGAGTGGTGGTAGGATTGGTTACAGTGCCAGTGACACCATTAGACGGAGTTACCGATATTGTCGTTACAGTGCCACCTCCACTGGGGTTAGTGACACTTAAAACTCCTGAGGGACTTACTGACAATCCGTTGCCTACCTGTACTGCTCCATGACCCGTGGTAGAAGCATAAGGTAAGTCAAGAGTATCTATTGCTCTGAATGCAGGCTGGGCGTTTGAGCCTGTTTTAGGCCCGGCTAAAAAACTTTTTGCCGCTTGCGTATTTAAAGTCAGTGATCCCGTTGCAGCGCCTCCCGATGTTATAGTGAAAGGATTTGTGGCTGGGAAAATGACACCCGAAGTATTTAGGGTAATGCTTCCTGCTCTACTATTAAAACTATTGTAATCTGCATTTGATAATAACCCTGCAGTAACATTTGCTGCAGAGGCAAGCGGAATATTTAATGTATGTGTTGAATTTAAAGAGCTCCATGCCGGCGCAGTACCTGCTGTACCCGGAGTTGCAAATGTTTGTGAGGTTGCAGTCAGTCCGTTAAGGGATGATATTACATTAGATGTGGAGGCTTTGCTGTTAAAAATATTCCAGTCTGTAGTTGTCAGATAACCGTCAGTAGTGGAAGATGCGGCACCTAATTTTGTTTTAATAGTTGCCTGTGTTTCATCACCAGTGTTGGTGCCGGATAAATTTGAACCGGCTACTGTACCTGTTGCAGCTACGCTTGTTGGCGTAATAGCGCCTAAGCCAATAACCGGCGTAGTAGTTCCTGTAGCAACCGTAACACCATTTGTACCGGATACTGATGTTACCGTTCCTGTATTGGTATTGGTTCCTGGTGGTACTGCAAATGTACCGTCAGCTCTTAAAAAATTCGCTGTACCGCCGCCGCTTACTGGCACTAATCCTTTGGTTGTTGATGTAAATACATTTAACATAGCAGTTGCCTGTGTGCCGGTAATATCTGATGGTACGGCTGTTGAACCAGTATTATTCGCCTTAAAAGTATTAGCCGCCATCGTAGCAAGCTTGCTATTGGTAACCACCCCTGCAGCAATAGTAGAAGCATTGCCTACGCTGGTTACATCGCCTGTTAAGTTTGCATTGGTAGTAACAGTGGCTGCATTGCCGGTAGTATTTTGATTCAGTATTGGGAAGTCTGCTGCTGTTGCTGTTGTTAAAGCTCCGGTGCCTGTGGTTGATTTTACAATACCTGTGGCATTGCCTGCAGTACCTGGCGCATAATCAGTTCCTGCTGTAGCGGCAGATAAAGCTGTGCCGTTGCCTTTTACCATACCTGTTACTGTAGTGCTTAATGTAATAGCTGGCGTTGTAAAAGGATTAGCCACTGTGCCACTCAATCCATTTGCACTTGTAACTGAAACAGAGGTAACCGAGCCGGAGCCAAAGCTTACCAATGGCAGTTTTCTTACCAAACCGTTTGTTATTGTAAGTACGCTATCGGCTGTGGTACTGGTGCCTGTCTGTACGCCGGTGAGCGTTAACGGATTGGTACCAACTACATGCAATGCAGTAGTTGGTGAAGTTGTGCCAATACCTACCTTTCCTAAGCTGTCTATCAAAAGGCGCTGCGTGTTATTTGTACGGAAGTAGAGGCTTTTATTATCCGTTGTACCCAGGAAATTGATTCCGCTGGTTGTGCCGCTGTTGCCGGTAGTTGACCATCCGTTGGCACTGGCTGCTATTGCTATCCAGCCGGTATCGCGCCGCAGAAAAAGCAAAGAATCGGTTGTGTTAAACACAAGAAGACCAGTAGCCGGGTTGGCAATCAGGTACATACTGTCGCGGCTCATGCGCGGCGGCAAAAACCCTTTGGTATTACCCGAAACCTGCAGCATGGCGCTGCCGTGTGGCGCTGTATTGCTGCCGATGTTCATTTGTGCGTTTGCAGCAGCGATAAAAATTAAGGTAAACGATAAAAAGGAAACAAAGTGTTTCATAAAATTGGATATTGAGTTATATAGAGCAGTCTTGCATTTTTAGCTGTTTGCCTGCTGATATTGAAAATGAAGTTTTACCTGTAATTGAATTTTACTTTATCGGATAATGCCTTTATACAGGTGCAGTAGGATGTTGAAGACATAATGAATGCAGGAAACTATGTAGTTACAACCTGTAAGCGATATGGACTCTTTTTATAGCGGTGGCTGCAGTCCTCATTATTTAATAACAGGAATAAAGAAGAACACAACTTTTTAATCAAATATTTGTACCTTCTATTTTCCGGAAACATTATTATGATGCATCCGGAAACATAGTCTTTATTCATGCTGCATTTAAAACTTCCACCATTAAATTGATTACCTTATTATAATAAATTTTTAATAATATAATAATTGGATTCATGTTTGATATCAGATTATTGTTTGTTATTAGATTAGGAAGTAAACTTAGTAACAATTTTTGGGAAATTTTATTGCGCAACGAAAATTTTAGAGTTTTTATACTTAAAATACAATTAACACCCTTTAAATTTTACTTAACTTCAAAAGAGCATCCAACTGTAAAAAGTTATTTTTATACGATATAAAAATTGATTTTGTTAGCAATATATATTACACCTTTCCACTTTTTATTTGCATTTACCCGGTTCATTATCAATGTTGATATTTTATAATGCTATTTGCGCCAGCCGTTGCAGTGTGCGCAAACCAACGGCTTGTATCAACACACTTTGCATAGCTGTACTAGTTATATTAACCCGGACATATATGGTTAATACCAGATTCAAATAGGCAGGCAGCTATCAGTCTCCAGGATCTCACATTCCAGGACATTACGGAGAGTCAGTGACATTAGGGCTATACAACTGAAAATGGTATTAGAACACCGGAGTTATACCTGACTTATACTTAAGTTATACTGAAGTTATACCTAACTTATACCGTATCTCCTCCCTATCTCCTTCCTATTTACTCCTCAGCAACTCCCCGTTAAAAGCTAGGGCCTCTGCCCTGCTCCCCTTTAGAGCCTGTCCAGATATTATAACCGGAGGATAGGAGCTTCTCTGATATACCTTACCTATTTGAATCTGGCATCTTACCATTTACAGTTTAATAGCATGGTATACGCTAGCTCTAAGTCCACAGCTCATTTACGGTAACTGGATACTGGTAACGGCTATCAGGCTACCTGGTGATGCCCGGTTTTTCTTCGTGCACAAAGCAGGTGCTTGTTACAAAACCATCTTGGCCGTGCGTGTGTTAAAATACTTACCTGCCATTATAGTCGGTCTGTTACATCCTGATCCAGTATTTTTGCAGCTCATTCACACAGCAACTTATGATTAAGCTAAGCAGCATGGCAGACAGTATGACGGGCTCGGAGATTGTTCGTCTTGGCAACCAGATCAGTGCACGTATCCGCAATGGCGAAACCATTTACAACTATACCATCGGAGACTTCGATTCTCATATATTTCCTATTCCGGCACTGCTGGAGCAATTGATAATAGAAGCTTACAAAGAGCGTTACACTAACTATCCTCCGGGAGAGGGTATATTGGAACTCAGGCAAGCCGTTGCTGCTTTTATAAAAGAAAGGCAAGGACTGGAGTATAATGAAAATGAAATACAGATATCCTGTGGCGGGCGTCCTCTGATATATACTTTATTCAGAACAGTAGTTGACCCGAGCGATAAGGTTATTTATGCCGTGCCCTCATGGAATAATAACCATTACACACACCTCCACTGCGGGCAGCATATAGCTATAGAAGCTACCCCGGAAAATAACTTTATGCCTACGGCAAATGATATTGCGCCACACCTTAAGGGTGCTGCACTGCTTTGCCTATGCACGCCGCAAAACCCTACCGGCACCACGCTAAGCAAAGAAGAATTAGAAAGCATTTGCCACCTGGTAGTAGCAGAAAACAGCCGCCGTGGTGAGGGAGAAAAGAAATTGTATGTGATGTTCGACCAGATGTACGGCATGCTTACGTTTGGCAACACTAAACATTATAACCCTGTTTCGCTGGTACCTGCTATGCGCGACTATACCATTTTTGTGGATGGTATCTCTAAAGTATTTGCAGCAACCGGTGTGCGGGTAGGCTGGTCTTTTGGTCCTGCACCAATAATTGCTAAAATGAAAGCTTTTATTTCCCATATTGGCGCGTGGGCGCCTATGGCGGAACAACATGCTACAGCTCAATTTCTTATCAACACTAAAGCCGTTGATGAATATTTAGCTCCTTTTAAAAAAGGGATTGAAGAAAGATTGCGTAATATTTATAATGGTTTTATGGAGCTAAAAGGAAAAGGCTTTCCGGTAGATGCCATTGTGCCGCAGGCAGCTATTTATTTAACTATACAATTAAACCTGGCTGGCAAAACAACAAAGAGTGGTAAACTGCTCACTACCCAGGCCGATGTGACAGATTTTATACTAAGCGAAGCGAAGCTGGCAGTAGTACCGTTTTATGCTTTTGGTGCCGGACAGCAATCGCCATGGTACCGTTTAAGTGTAGGCACCTGCAGTGAAAAAGAAATAGATGAAATGTTGGGCAAGCTGCAACAAGCATTGGAGCAGTTAAATGCTGATTAGATTTTACAAATTAAAACTCATTTATACGCTCATTTAGTTTGCATTCCAGGATCTCCACTGCTTGCAGAGTCTGTGAATTGTGGAGGTCCTGCAGTCTGCGGAGAGTCAGTGACCTTGTGGCTCAAATAATTAACTCATTCACCTCTTTATATAAATAATAAAACTCTCCGTCTTTGCAGCAGTGGAGAGTTACATGTTTACTTTAAGCATTATATTATACTATTATATTGCTCAAATAACCGGTTAATTCTTGCTAATGATAAATACAAAAGGAGGCAACACATCGTTACTGATGATCTGCTGTACGAGATGTGGCTTTTGAACAATTCTGCATTTGTTCACATCTAAAATTTCATTAGCGGTGCAGAAAGCGTTCGTCTTTTCTACAAAATTGTAAAGCAAATCGTTTAGAAACCGGACCTGCAATTCCAGTTCTTGTTCATTCATTGTCTTCTCCCCTGTAAGTACCAACAAGTCGTGATGTGGCGTTCTCATTACTTATCAGAAGTTTACAGCATTATAAATAGTTATAATTGTTATCCTACTATTCCCCGGTGGGCGGGACAGCCACAGTTCTTGCTCTTTTTACCATTAAAAGTATATCTACCAGAACTACAAGAGCTTACCATAGTACCAACCATCAGCAATAATACGAAACCTGCGGCAATTTTTCTTTTCATACTTTCAAATATATACATCTATTTTATAAAATTCGCAAATTAAACTATCTCCATTGTTACAAAAACAACAATTGCCGTTCAAAGTACTGGTAGCGCCGCTTGATTGGGGACTTGGCCATGCAACCCGCTGTGTACCACTGATACAAACTTTAAAACAAGCACAATGCCATGTTTATGTAGCCGGCAATCCAACGGCCTTGAAACTGCTGCAACAGGAAGTAACCGGTGTGGAATACCTGCCATTAGATGGCTATAACATCCGATATAGTTCTAAACGCAATATGGCATGGAAAATTTTACAACAGATCCCTAAAATAATCCGTGCTATATATAAAGAGCATCGCTGGCTGCAAAATGTTATTGCTACTCATCAAATAAGTCACGTTTTTTCTGATAACCGCTATGGCTTGTACCATAAAGATGCAACCTGTGTATTTATTACACACCAATTACGCATAAAAGCACCGGTGGGTTGGCTGGAAAGAGTTATACAAAAGATAAATTATCACTATATCAACAGGTTTGATATATGCCTGGTACCCGATTATGAAGGTACACTTAATATTGCTGGCACACTGTCACATCCAGGTCATTTGCCGGCCATCCCTGTGCATTATATTGGTCCGTTGTCAAGACTGAAAGCTCCTGACGTACACATGAGCATACAATACAAATGGCTTATCTTATTGTCAGGGCCCGAACCGCAGCGTAGTATGTTGGAAGACTTACTCATACAAGTCATTAACACAGTACAGCATCCGGTACTATTAGTACGTGGATTACCATTAGCATCTGCAAAACCTGCTGCTCCTCCTCATTGTACAGTGATCAATCATTCACCTGCAAAGGATTTACAGCTTCTTTTTGCACAAAGTGAATACATTATCAGCCGTTCTGGTTATACTACTGTGATGGAAATATTGGCACTGCAAAAGAAAAGCATCCTCATACCCACACCGGGGCAAACGGAACAGGAATACTTAGCCAGGCATTTAATGCAGCAGCATTGGTGCTATAGTTTTGAGCAGCACGAAGATGCTGCACAGCACTTACAGCATGCGCAATCATTCGCTTACCAATTACCTGAGTTACCAGGCAATACACTACAATATGCTGTGGAGAAGGTTTTACAAGACCATAACTAAAGTCCTATAATGGGTATTTTATCCTTAACTTAATAACATTGCCAGAGTAGCCACAGCCTCCCGATTATAATATCGAGACAGGCGCTAATGGGGGAGCTAAGGTTCTCCACACCTACCTGTTCGGCAGCCGGGGCTAGCACAGATGATGTAGCCTAACCCGCCAGAGGGCGGGAGTATGGCTTAGGTAGGGGTAACTGAGGCGTATATATAAAGTATAGTAGAAGGAGGCTCGGTATAAGTTCGACGGTATAACTTCGGTATAAGTTAGGTATAAATGCTGATCAAGGGTTGAAATTAAGTAAAATAGAGCACCCCGTAACTGCTGGTAAGGTTATATTCTTACAGGCAGGCTGCTATATAAGGTACCTTTATAGTGACTTTACAAGCACCTTACAGGAATATCATAGGCACACTCACAGACCCTGCCAACTTCCCTCCTGAAGCATACCAAAGCCATAGCAAAGTCATGGTAAAGTCATGGATAGTTCATGGATAAGCCATGTCGCCTTTGGCGCCACGCGGTGCTAAAGCACTTTCTAAGCCTATGCAAATCCATTCAAACCTTTAACAAACCTGGCGCTTAGCAAGATTGTACTTCACATCCCAACCCTTTATTTACATAATATGTTAAGTATACGTTCAGATAGCTCCGGGCTGTAAACTCATGAACTCCCCAACTTTAAACATTAAACCTACCTTGTCCATTTACTACCCGGTACATTATAAATTTAAATAGTACCTATAAAAAGTGTCATCTTACCATTATTCTCATTATCATTTATACTCATTCTTTTCCATTCACTATTCTTACTTATCTTTACCCGCATACCTGCTAATACACTTTGCTTCAATTATATAAGCTAAAACTCTTGTCATGGGAATACTGAAAGATCGATTTAAAGCTAAAGCGGATGCTGAAAGCGCAACCATCAAACAACTGTTAAAAGACCACGGTAATAAAAAGATTGGTGAAGTGACGCTGGCGCAAATATACCAGGGCATGCGTGGCATTACCGGACTGGTAACCGAAACCAGCCTGCTGGATGCCCAGGAAGGCATTCGTTTTCGCGGCTATTCAATACCCGAACTGCATGAAAAACTGCCCAAAGCCCCAGATGGCACTGAGCCCTGCCTGAAGGGATCTTTTACCTCATGCTGATAGGCGAACTGCCTACAGAAGAAGACGTACAGCATGTAACATCTGTACTGGCAACGCCGCAGCCATGTGCCCAACGCATGTATTTGCGGTCATAGATGCCTTGCCTCTCAGCACACACCCCATGACGATGTTTGTAACCGGTGTAATGGCGCTTGCAGACGGAAAGCCAATTTGCCAAAGCCTATGCGAAAGGCATTAGCAAAAAAGACTACTGGGAGCCGGTAATGGATGATGCCATGGACCTGATAGCACGGCTGCCACGTATCGCTGCTTATATCTACCGCCGGAAGTATAAAAACAATGAGCATATACAACCCAATGGAATGCTCGACTGGGCTGGCAACTTTGCTCATATGCTGGGCTATGAGGAGCCGGCTTTATGGACTGATGCGACTGTACATGACTATCCATGCCGACCACGAAGGCGGCAATGTATCGGCGCATACTACACACCTGGTCGGCTCTGCACTCAGCGATCCTTACTTAAGCTATGCCGCCGGTATGAACGGTCTTGCCGGCCCGCTGCACGGATTGGCCAACCAGGAAGTGATCAAATGGATATTCGAAATGCGCGAAGAACTGGGCACCGAACTGCCCACCAAAGAGCAGATTGTTGATTATGTAAAGAAGACATTAGCTGAAGGCAAAGTGGTGCCCGGTTATGGTCATGCCGTGCTGCGCAAAACCGATCCACGCTTTCACAGCACAGATGGAATTTGGTAAAAAGCACATGCCCGACGACCCGCTGGTGCAAACAGTTTGGAATATATATGAAGCTGTGCCGCCCATACTTGCAATCGCTTGGGTAAGATAAAGAACCCCTGGCCGAATGTAGATGCTCACAGCGGCGCTTTGCTGGTACACTATGGCCTGGTGGAATATGAGTTTTATACCGTGCTATTTGCTGTAAGCCGCGCATTGGGCGTGCTTGCCAGCCTTTGCTGGGACAGGGCATTAGGCTTCCCGCTTGAGCGGCCTAAGTCGGTAACCACCGAAGCTGTAAAGCTTTGGCTGGAAGGGAAAGAACAGATATGGGGAGATTAATTAGTGTGCAACTTGCCTGCATAGGCAAGTTGGTAATGGTAACGCATTGTCAATTTACCTTTGGCAATTAACAAGCATTACTATGAAGCTGAAACCGAAGAGAACATTTTCTAATATAGCCAATAAGGCCTTGCAACTCTTTTTGCAAGGTCTTGTTGTTATTGTACCTATCGCTGTGACAGCATATGCAGTCATTTGGCTCTTTAGAGCGATAGACAGTATTCTGCCCGGTATTGCCTATGCATTATTTCCTAACAACACCGTTATCCTACACCAGAATGTTGATATACCAGGCATCAACGTTATCATTCTTATCCTGCTGATCATTTTTATAGGATGGATATCTTCCCTGTTTTTTGTAAGCCGTCTAGTTTCCTTTTTCGACAAGGTATTGGAGCATACACCAGGTATAAAATTTATCTATACGTCCGTAAAGGATTTTTTAGAAGCCTTTGCAGGCAATAAAAGGAGATTTGATAAGCCTGTATTGGTAAATGTAGATGGCGCTGATGTATGGCGCGTAGGATTTATTACACATGAAGATGCCCATAGTTTTGATTTAGCAGGCCATGCCGTGGTATATGTACCCCACGCCTATGCAGTTTCAGGCATTACGTATATAGTGCCTAAGGAAAAAATAAAGCCGCTTACACATACGACATCTGCTGATGCTATGAAGTTTACTATTTCGGGCGGAGTGACGGATGTGGATGGATGATGATTACCAGGAAGGCGCTAAGATGCGGAGTGTCTTAAATTATTCTGCATTGATCATACATACATTTCGCATCTTAGCTCCTTACCAGGTAAGTATGTAACTATTAACAATAAAATTGCTGCAAGTACTCGTTCCTTCTGTTATTCAGCAGAATCCAGTGGACTGTCAACTCTCATCTTTTATCTTAACAACAACTTCGCGCCTTAGCGTCTTAGCGGTTGATTACTTAAAAGTTAATCCACTTTACAATTTCCTCCAGGTACTGCTTATCAGTTTCATCATAATGCCCGAGGTGTTCGCTGTCGGCATCCAATATAGCAACTACTTCGTTGTCCTTAAATACAGGCACTACAATTTCACTCCTTGATAAACTGCTGCAGGCAATATGTCCCGGGAACTGTTCTACATCGGGCACTATAATAGTTTGTGCCTGCTGCCATGCCGTACCGCATACGCCACGACCTTTCTTTATTCGTGTACAAGCTACAGGTCCTTGAAAAGGGCCCAACACCAGTTCTCCTTTCTTCACTAAATAAAAGCCGGTCCACCACCAGTTAAATTGCTCTTTAAGCGCACCGCAAATGTTAGCCAGGTTGGCAATTAAGTCTTCTTCGCCTTCTACTAAAGCCTTTATTTGCGGCAGCAAAGCCTGGTACTGTTCTTCTTTGGTACCTTGTTGTATATACAGGTCTTCTGCCATTAGGCAAAGTTAATAAGTGGAGTTAAGTGTAATGTTAAATACCAGAGTGGAATTAGCCGGTACACGCCCCGTCTGGGCTGAGCCATAGCCAAGCGAAGGCGGCAAATAGAGCATAATAGAGCCGCCTTTTGCAATAAGCGGAACACCTTCCTGCCAGCCGGTAATTAAATTGGAAAGATCCCAGGGCACTTGAGTGCCTTTATCTACTTCAGAGCCATTAGTTAGTTTTAAACTGTAAGTAACCACTATGCCCGAGCATACATTGGGATGATCACCTGAGCCTTCGTCAGTTATGGTATAAAAAAAGCCGCGTGGGTCTGCTGTGGCATTTATATGGCTGCTGTCGAGGTATGCTTTAAGTGCAGCCGTTTCATTAGCTGGTGCTACTACATTGACCGTAGAACAGTTTCTGCTCTTATTATTTGATTTGGAACAACCACTAGCAACGAGCATTAACATCAAAGCAGTCACCAATATGTTTCTCATAGCCTCATAGACATTGGGGCGGCAAGATAAGGCATCTGCCGATATGTTGTTGCTACAATGCCGCAAGAACCGGATTGTTCAAGCTATCAATATAATTCACCAATCATATCCATCCGATTATAATATAATAACGTAGTACCGCTTTCTTTTAGCTGAACAGCAAATGATACCAGAGAGATTCTAAATCTCAACTGCTTATAGATAATGGCATTATCTTATTCCTCTATCCTATTCATCCCAATAATCCCACAAATCCCAGCACAGACAAAATCAGGTAACATCATTATTTAAATTCTTTTGCACCTTTGCACCCTTTATGAAAAACAACAGACTTTCAACAGCACAGGTGTTACTAATGGCAGTGGCGGCAGGTGTTTCAGTCGCCAATATTTACTATAACCAGCCTATACTAAAAGATATCGCCGCCTCGCTGAACATGAACGAAGAAGCGGCTGGCAGCATCGCCGTTCTTTCGCAGGCAGGTTATGGATTAGGCTTATTCTTCTTAATTCCGTTAGGTGATAAACTTAACCGTAAAAAGCTGGTGCTTGGGCTCCTATCTGCATTAGTGTTGTTTCTGCTGCTTACCACATTTGCCACCGTTCCATGGCAAATACAGGCAGCCAGCTTGTTCATTGGCGTTTTATCCGTATCGGCACAAATTATCTTACCAATGGCAGCCACCTTAAACAAAGACACACGTGGAAAAACCTTAGGCACCATCTTCAGTGGTATCCTTATCGGTGTTTTAGCAGCCAGGGTATTCAGCGGACTCGTGGCACACTGGCTTAGCTGGCGTTATGTATATGGCATCTCCGCTGTATTGGTGCTTATTATTGATTTACTCATTTATTTCTTTCTGCCCAATGTGAAAGTAGAATTTGAGGGCAATTACCTGCAGCTCATGCAATCCACCATATTGCAGATAAAGCGTTTTGCTTTATTGCGACAATCGTCCCTGATAGGTGCCTTAGTATTTGGCTTATTTTGCTCTTTCTGGACCACGCTTACGTTTCACCTCAGCGGTGCACCTTTTTACTATCATTCCGATACAATTGGCTTATTTGGCTTTGTTGCCATAGCTGGCGCTTTGGCAGCACCCACTATTGGTAGAATGGCTGATAGAGGCAATGCCGTACAAGCATTGCTGCTGGCTTCTTTTTTCATCATTATCAGCTTACTCATGATGATGATCTTTCCTTTATCTGTTATCTCTTTTGTTATTGCCGTTCTGCTGCTGGATGTAGGCGTGCAGGTAACCCAGGTAACCAATATCGCCCGTATTTATACATTAGATGAAATGGCGCATAGCCGCATTAATACCATCTATATGACCTCTTACTTCATTGGTGGCGCCCTGGGTACAACCGCCGGTTTGTTCTGCTGGAGAACAGGAGGCTGGACAATGGTAACAGGGCAAATGCTATTATGGGCACTGCTCGCGTTAAGTATTGTTGTATTTACAAAAAGGAAGAGACCTGTGTTGGCGTAAGCATGCCGTATATTAACGCTGACAGGGTTCTAAACCCTGTCAGCGTTTTAATGAGAATACTAATGATGTGGAAGGTAATTGTCATATAATTCTTTACCATCATTATATTCCTTTGTGCCTTCTCCCCCTTCGTGGCCCATCCATTTATTTCCAGCCAGGTTCTTATACATCCTTTTACTGAAATCCTGTAATTTCCGCCTTTTCTATTTTTATAATTACTCAATATGTCTTTACTACTTAACCGTAACCAGTTTGGCGATATAGCTAACAAGGGAAAAACACTAACCAGGGAAGAAGCAGAACAATTATTTAATGAATGGGTATTGAATCCTAGACTACAACTGCACATGAAGCAGGTAGCTGCCCTCATGCGTAGCTGGGCAAAGGAAAAAGAAGGGCTGGATGAAGCAGGCCAATGGCGCTGGGAAATGGCAGGCTTACTGCACGATGCCGACTGGGACCAATGGCCGGATCAGCACTGCAAGAAAATAATTGAGGAACTGGAGATCAGAAATGTAGATCCTGAGATTTTACATGCTATTGCCTCACACGGTCCATTGCATTTTGGTGTAGAGCCGGAAACTAAGATGGATAAAATGCTGTATGCCTTTGATGAATTGAGCGGACTGATACATGCTTATTCACTCATGCGCCCCGGTGGTTATGAAGGCATGGATGTGAAAGGTGTAAAGAAGCGGTTGAAAGAGAAATCCTTTGCAGCTAATGTATCAAGAGAAGATATTAACGATGCGTGTAACCGTGCAGGCATCCCATTAGATGAATTAATAGCCTTCATTATTCCAAGACAGGCAGACGTGGTTTAATAAGAGCTTACGGTAAATTAGTTCAAAGTGATGCAAGAGTTTGAGGACGCATCGTCATTCCGGAATTGCCGCCTACATGATGATTGTATTACCTATCACTTAGCGGCGGCTTTCCCATATACGGCACTATGTCGTCCGGAATCCGAAGGCAGCTTTTATTGCAAGCTATTTTTCTGTTTAGTACAGTGTAACATAAATACATTTACAATTAACATCTACTATCAAATAAATCAAACTTCCCTAAAAGAAGCTACTCAAAAGAGAATCTTCACCACTGAAAAACATAAATCCCCCAACCTGCAATGAGCTACGTATTCCCCTTTCCAATCTCTGCTAAGTATGCCTCCGCTGTTCAAAGTGTAAGGCCACAGGCATCCAACCTGTTCATCGGGTACCTGTCTATTAACCACTAGCACCATGTTAGCCCAACAGTGCCACCCAGCCATAAAGCTGCACCTTGGGCAATGGGGCGGCGCTGGCCTGCACGAACTATTCTCACTGAGACCAATAAAAAACATTATGCACGAAGTAATGCGCGGAGCGATCATGCCGTGCTTGAACTTAGCGAAGCGATTTCATGAATACCATTGAAAATCATTATTCTATTCATATTTTTTGGTTACCTTTTTTATCAAGAAAAAAGGTAAAAACAAGAACTATCTGTAAGAACTTGTACTTGAAACATCTGCTGTGTTCATAGCAACCAAATAAACTTGTTCTAAACTAAAACATATTTATGTTACAATGTATTTATAGAAACTCTATCCTTCACTTACCATAAACCACAATCCTATCCTCCCCCTTCAACCTTTGTGTATTATCATTTTCCAATCCATGATCCACATAACTGGCAGTTAATAAATAAGCCCCTTTTTTATTGGCAGGAATTTGAAAAGATCCAGTGGTGCCGATATAATAATCTGTATTAGCATCAGCAGCAACCTTTAAAATCCATTGTACCATAATTGTAGCTTGCTCTTTGTTTAGTTCCGGATGCGAAGGCATACTTACATTGCTCCAAACACCAGTAGAACCTTCCAGGATGCGTTTTTGCAATAAAGCATTGTTTGCTGCATTGGATGCATATTTTTTACCAATATCATTAAAAGAAGGTCCAATTAACTTATTGTTGAAATTATGACAGTTGAAACAATTGGAAGCTCTGATGGCCGCAAGACCGGCAACATCATTCTGAACAGGCGCACTTACAGCAGCAGCAAGCTTTGTTGTATCACTTACATATTTTACCTCAAGCAATACTTCTTTTACATTGATCTCATCATACTTTGAGTCTCCATCTTCTTTATCAGATACCGCAATAGTATAATTTACCGCCGATGTACCATTTACAACAGCTCTGTTTTTGGGATTGACAATCTTTACAACCGGTGCACTATTTTGTTGCAGAACAACAAACGTCTTATTGGATTTTCTCGAATAGGCTGTTACGTATAAAGAGGAAACCAGCATTGCTAATAGTGTAATAAACACTTGTATTTTCTTCATAAACTCCCATCCTGCTGTTTTAAATTAGGTTATGTTTTATATGTAAAATTATGATAGCAGGTTATTATTTCTCTCAGAGCAGCGAAGAGTACAAAGGTTTCAATGAATAGCTTCACTAAACTAAGAATACCTCTGCGAAACCTCTATTTACTCATGTTCTCTGCGGTAAATATCCACTATCATACATTATGCTTTATCAATCTCTCCTGTCACACGCTGTGCCGAACGGATGCAAGACTCCATGCCACGGCTCATATTATCGGCATAGGTTCCTGCAAAATAGATTCTTCCTTCCGGCATCATGATCTGTGGCCAAAACTTATGCATCTCACCAATAGGGAATGGTTCCATTTCACATACAGGCGCGTACTTGTCTTTCGACCAGTCTTTAGTTAATGCCTGTTCAATGGTATCCTTTTTCCCCGGATATACTTCTCTGAAAGCAGCCAGCACACGTTGCGCAGAAAGCCCGCTCGGACAATATGCTTTCAATATAATTCGGGTGGTGTCAACTTCATTGGTTTCCTGCCAGATGGAAGAAATATCCGGATGTTCAAACTCCATATTGATGCTTTTAAAACCATCATCCAGCCAGAATTTAGATGCCGCCTCAAACACACAAAACGGATGCGAGGAATATCTAAGGTTATCTACTACATATTGCTTTTCGGGCGACAGCGCCGGCGATATTGGAATATTTTTAAGCACCGGCAGTGTGATACAGTTCACCAGGTAATCTGCCGTCATTTGCTCTTCCGTATCGCGGTAAGGTTTATAAGTTACCGTTACACCATTCGCATCGTGCTTTATAGCTGTAATTGGATGATTCAGCTTTAAACGGTTACCCAGCTTTTTTGCAAATGCAATGGGTAATTGTTCATTGCCATCTTTCAAATGATAGGTATCACCCTCTGATAGCGGAATACCTCTGTCTTTCATCATATACAACCTCCACACAGCATACAATGCAGACTCGCCTTTTCCGCCCAGGAAACGTAATGCCGCATCCGATGCGCCTTCTTTTTTATAAAGGTCATATACAGGTATCTTATCCAGGTCATCATAGCCTACTCCAAAAGGCTGATAGGCATCTTTAAAATTACTAGTGTACTTATCAATATACAACGACTGCAATGCATACCAGGGCTTCTGCGAAAGGAACTGTATCTCTTTTTCATTAAAGCCGAACTGTTTCAGCACACTCTTATCTGCCAGCATCTCTGTCGTATAGAATTTGCCGTCAATCATCTTGAGTGTATGGCTATCCGGTGCCGCTTCCGAGCCTTCTGCATGCGGGTAAGGAATGGCTGTAAGGTTAAACTCTTTTACATAATCAAAGAAGCGTTCATAACCTGGCTTAGTGATATGATCTGCACCATAGTCGGCATACAACCCCTCCGACAAGCCATCTCTTCCGGTAAACACATGTCCTCCGTAGCGCCCGCTGGCTTCCAGTACGGTTACATCATGTCCCTTTTTCATTAGTTCATATCCACAACACAAGCCGGTGATACCTGCACCCGCTACTATCACTTTCTTTTTGGCGGATGGAGTGATCGTATTGTTTTTATCCAGTAGTTGTGCTGCAGTCGGTGCGGCTTGTAAGAATTGCGGAGTGAGTGTAGCACTTATACCGGCAAGCACCGTGTTTTTGATAAACGTTCTTCTTTTCAGCTCGTTCATTAAAGTTGATTGATCAGTTGATGATTTGAGGAAAAAGCAATCGTTACAAATATAATTTTCCTTTGGAATAAATGTACTATTCACATTAATTCTATTGAAAATGCTTAAAACCCGCTATAGATTCGGAATAAAAGGAGTAATAAAATATCATGGTCCTGTATTGATCAGAGCCGTAGGCTCGATCCATTTTGTAGCAACGGGTTTTAACCCGTTGACCAAACGAGACACGCCCGTTCCTGAGTGCCGTAGGCACGATGCATATCTAAAAATTTATAACTGCTCTATGGGCAGGTCTATAATACCATCTTCAATTAGGCAACATGGTCCTATATCACCTCGTCGTAAAGCTAAAGCCCAAGACTTGCAGTTTACCCCTTGCCTCTTGTCCCTTAACTCACCTGTTGGATATTGGTACGAATACCAATCTTCCTTCCTGTCTCTTCCCTATCAAAGCCATATTAAAGTCATGGATGGTTCATGGTAAAGTCATGTCAAAGCCCAGGCTCCTTCCTATCTAAGCCGTATCTGAGCCTGGTATCCTTTACCCATCCTAGGTAATTATAAGTATGTTTATACTATAAAACCAGTGTGAGGAGCAGTACTGCAGCAAGTGTGAGTGTAGGGATGTAAATATATAGAAGACGGGTGGGTACAAATTAAATTGTCGCATACGAGCTATTGCTCCGGAATGAATAAATAAAAATGGAATTCGCTGCTCTACTGACCACTCGTCCCATAGGGACGTTTCGTCGGTAGAAGATGGTTGGCAGGTCTACCTCTTCGTTCCGTAGGAACGTTTGATGGATAAGTATAACCTTTGGCTACAATTTTACTTGCAAAGTCCAAAGGGTTATAAATAAGACAACCATATTTTCTCAGGATGTGCCGCTCTGTACCTGCCATACCATTTACACGGGAAGTATAAAAGGATGACCACGCTTATCCATACTAGGTACACTACCCACAACGGATAACCCGCATCAGGATACATACGATAACCGGGAAATAAAACCTCCCCTGATCCCCGTCCCGAAAACAGCATAAAAATGCGCGCAAGCGAATGTAAAACCAGTATATGCAGCATGTAATACACAAAAGGCACTCTCCCATATACCATTACTATCCTTGTAAATGCATTTGCAATATGCTCAGTGGCGGCAAGCACAATTAATCCCGGACCAATCGTCATCAGCATGTACAAAAGCGAAGGCGGATACTTAGTAGTATTTACAAAATCAAGCACCGTAAACACAGATGTTTGCTGTACCGACCAATGTTGCCTGTCCCCATAAACATTAATAAACCGCAGTATTACAAACAAAGCAATAGCTATAATGCCGGCAGTTAACAGGAACCTTCTTCTGTAAGCAGGTTCCGTATTCTTAGTATATAATTTTCCCAGGCAATACCCGCAGATCATCAGTCCCAGCCAGGGCAAAAAAGGATAAGCTACCAATACCATATAATGCGGAAAAGGCTTGTACAAATTAGGTGCGTGCACCAACGACCATATTACCGATGCAACCGCCGGATGCGTCACCTGTACACCATCCAATGTATTATGACCACAAACAATTAATAGCCCTATCATCAGCAAAACACGATAAGGTAAAAACTGCAAAAGAGACAAGCAAACCATGGACATGCCTATAGCGTAAAACACTTCTAACATTAAAAAAGTAGTATAGTTAAACTCCCATAAGCCATTTATTACCAACACCTCAGCAATAATGAGCCATAAGCCTCGCGTAAATAAGAACCGCCCCACTTCTTTTTTCGTTTTACCCCGCTGCGCATACAGAAAAACAGAAGTGCCCGACAGAAAAACAAAGGTCGGCGCGCAATAATGCGTTATCCACCGTGTAAAGAATAAGAACGGCCAGGTAGTCTGAAAATTAAGCGGATTATTGCCAACCAGCGAATCATGATGAAAGAACTCCCTCGTATGGTCAAGTGCCATAATGATCATTACGATGCCTCTCAGAATATCAATAGAAGCTATACGGTGAGTGACTTTTAGTGTTGGGGCAGTTTTGCTTAATGTTACAGTTGTCATGGCTGCATTGTTTATTCGGGTAAAGCGGATATAGCAATGACTAAATATACAACTTTCGCTACCGCGTTGTATAAGTATTATTCCGGTGGCATAATCAGCATAATAAGTTAGACCAATATCATTCTCCCTTCGGTAACATAATTTTCTGTTCCCGAAACTCAAAGCTCATAGATCTTAGCTTTTTATTGGCGTAAACATTTAGCCCTTTGGTCGAAAGTGCAGATACTTTAACAATTATCCGCATACCATTTGCTCCTTAAAACAAAAATTCAACATGAAGAAAATCATCCTGTGTGTAGCCATTGTACTATCCTTAAGTGCTACAACATTGTTTGCTCAAAACGGAGGCGGCGGTGGTCAGCAAAGACAGCAGGCCATGCATGCCTATCTGAAAGATTCCGTTAACCTGTCCGATGCACTGGCAGATTCGGTAATGGCTATCCGTATGCAATACCAGCCACAAATGCGCGATATATTTATGGACCAGTCTGCTTCCAGTGCAGACAAGCAAACCAAATTGCAAAGTCTGCGCACTGACATGGAAGCCAGATATAAATCTGCCGGCTTAACCGACGACCAGATACAAAAGATCCGCGACCATGATGACCGGATGCGTGCCGAAATGCGTAACAGAATGGGCAATGGCGGACAATAGATGCATAAACATACTCGCACACTAAAAAAGACTGCTGTTGCAGTCTTTTTTAGTGTGCCAAATAACTAATAGTAAAGTAGCTTGCTGTCATTCCGCAAGCCTGTGGCGTCTTTAGCAGAACTAGTGGCGCCCACGGCGACATGCCGCCAAATACGAACTTATTATTATTTACCACTTAGCGACGGCTTTGTGCGGAATCTGTATGCTGCTGTTATTACAAACGAATTGCCCAGTACTCATAATGAAAACCCGAAATAAATTTACAGTCATAGATTTGCTTAGTTACAAATTGTAACCTCATGCGGGAACATTATATCCTTCAGTAGTAAGCTCTATGTCTTCTGTTTGTAACGTACAGCATACTTCTTTTTCCTTGCAACTTGCCTTCTTGTCTCTTGTAACTTGCCTTCTTGTCTTCCTTGTAACTTGCCTTCTTGTTTCTTGTAACTTGTCTTCTTGTTTCTTGCAACTTGTCTTCTTGTTTCCTGTAACTTGTCTTCCAGTTTCTTATAGCTTACGTTAATCCGTGATTTCCTTTATATGCTTCAGGTTAGCAGATACAGTTTCCTTCACTTCATCCCACTTACCATTCAATATTAATTTAGACATGGCAAGTGTCATCCCTTTCACCATTTTAAACTCTATTTTAGGCGGCATAGCCAACGCATTCGGGTCTGTCTGAATGCTTACCAGCACGGGACCATCATAGCTAAATGCCTCAGCCAGTCCTTTCTCTACATCATCAGGGCTGGAGATAGTAATACCTTTAAAGCCCATGGCTGCCGCTATCATAGTAAAATCAGGATTGACCATATCTGTCTGGTTATCAGGCAAGCCGGCCACTTCCATTTCCAGCTTCACCATACCCAGTGCATGATTGTCAAACACCATGATCTTAATTGGCAAATTGTATTGCTTGATCGTTGCCAGATCCCCCAGCAACATAGAGAGTCCACCATCACCGCACATAGCTACTACCTGTCTGGCGGGGCAAGCCAATGCAGCACCTATTGCCTGCGGCATGGCATTCGCCATAGAGCCATGGTTAAAGGATCCAATCATTGACCGCTTGCCTGTAGACTGAATATAGCGGGCGCTCCATACGCAGCACATGCCTGTATCTACAGTAAAGATGGCATCAGCACTTGCCAGCTTATTGATCATAAACCCTACATATTCCGGGTGAATAGCGCCATTCACTCCCCTATCTGCCACATAGGTATGCAAGTGCTCCTTTACCTTCTGGTAGCCTTCCAATTGCTTATGCAAAAAGCGGTCATCGTCCTTGGCATTCAATAATGGAAACAGTGCCCTCAATGTATCCTTTATATTACCCTGCAAGCCCATATTTAGCTTAGCCCTTCTTCCTAAACGTTCCGGTTTATTATCTATCTGCACAATCACATTATCATCGGGCATATACTGTTCGTAGGGGAAATCTGTTCCTAATAGCAGCAATACATCAGCCTCATGCATGGCATGATGAGCCGCAGGCAACCCCAGCAAGCCCGACATTCCCACTTCATATGGATTATCGTACTGGATGCCCATTTTTCCACGGAAGGTATAGCCCACCGGGGCTTTTAGTACAGAAGCTAATTGCACCACTTCATCATGTGCTTCTTCAGCCCCAATGCCGCAAAAGATAGTGACCTTCTCATGCCTGTTAAGCAAGTCTGCCAATGCCTGCAACTCTTCATCCGTGGGGCGTATAATCACTTTAGGAAAGTAATTGCGTATAGAGGTAGTGCCCTCTTCTGCATCCATATCGGTTAAATCGCCGGGTAAGCCCAGTACTGCCACCCCTTTCTTATGTACCGCATGTTGTATTGCCGATTGCGCCATGCGCGAGAACTGTTTGGGTGTATTAGCCACTTGGTTATAACAACTACAGTCATCAAACAGCTTGATGGTATTTGTTTCCTGGAAATAACCGGTCCCGTACTCGTAGGTATTACAGGTAGAGGCAAGCGCCAATACCGGTGCGCCGGAGCGGTGTGCATCATACAGGCCATTGATCAGGTGTACGTGCCCGGGCCCGCTGCTGCCTGCACAGCACGCCAGTCCAGTCAGTTGCGCTTCTGCCGAAGCTGCATAGGCGCCTGCTTCCTCATGCCGCACATGTATCCATTGTATTCTTCCGTCGCGCCGTATTGCATCATTCAGAAAGTTAAGGCTGTCACCGGCTACTGCATACACCCGTTTGATACCTGCATCCACCATCATTTCTACCAGTTGCTCTGATACGTTCTTTGCCATAGATTGGTTATTTATATAAACTGAGGAATGAAACACACATCAAAAAATTATCCATTTCTTCCTAATGATGAAGGTCATTACAAACAGGCAAAATAGCAGCACTCTATAAAAGCAAAGTTTTTCTAATACAGAATAACAAGTGTAGAATGTAGTTTTATTGCTATGGACTATACTTCGCAGAGATCTCTGAAGGATATACGGCTTAGATAGGGCTTTTACGCTTTTCAATTAAGTAACCCGAAGGTCATTGACTCTATGAGATCCCGCAGAGATCATATGCTTCGAACAAGGTCTAAATGTTATCTGTGCTTGCACATTGGTGCTTGCCGCTTAGATCAGTAAATATGTTTGAATCTGGTATTAACCATTCACGGCAACGCTCCATGATCTTTTACTTGAGTACTCCCCTTCTACCCTCATTAACTTCCCTTCTCAATCCTGGAAAACTGGTGAGTTATACCTAAGTTATACTTAACTTATACCTAACTTATACTTAACTTATACCTAATCTTCTTGCTATCTGCTCCATATTTCCTTCTCGGTAAATCCTTATATACTCCATTCCTGAATCATACACTCCAGTAACCTGAAACTGGCAACCGGCGCTCTACTCCTCTTTAGGGGCCAGGGGCTTCAAAGCCGTCTTTCAGGCACCAATACAATAAACTTCTGCTCACTACAAATTATCAATGCTTTACTTTTACACCTCACAGTAAATTCTATTTCTCCATGTCCACATTATCCTATATACTCGAGCATAAGATTGTAGCCATTATGAGAGGCATGCCTGCTAAAGATGCAGTAAACCTCGCCAATGCACTCCTGAGAGGTGGTATCAACATCCTGGAAATCACACTTAATTCGCCTAATGCATTACAGGTAATAGAAGAATTATCACAACAGTTTAAAGGTACCATACTCATTGGTGCAGGTACCGTACTAACTGCAGAGGAAGCCAATGATGCCATTAATGCCGGTGCAGAGTTTATCATTTCTCCGGCGTTGATTGAAGAGGTGATAACGGCTACTAAAGATGCAGGTAAGGTGAGTATTCCCGGCGCTTACACCCCTACAGAAATTGTACAGGCACACCGCAGTGGCGCCGACATCATTAAAGTATTTCCTGCCCCCAGTGCAGCGTATATAAGAAATATTTTAGCACCATTAGATGATTACATGCTAATGCCCACTGGTGGTATCACTGTAGACAATATTAAGGACTATGCAGCAGCAGGTGCCATAGCATTCGGTATTGGCAATGCATTGGTGAACAGCAAGGAAGAAGTAAACGAATTATACTTACAAAACCTGGAAGATAAAGCACGCCGCCTCGCGGGAGCTGTTCATTCAATAGCAATAGCATCCTGATGAAGATAACCAACTATACTTTATACCAGGTGCCGCCACGCTGGCTCTTTTTAAAGATAGAAACCAGTGATGGTATCACCGGCTGGGGCGAGCCTGTAATTGAAGGCAAAGCTGCTACTGTAAAGACTGCAGTGGAAGAACTAATGACTTACCTGGTAGGCAAAGACCCAATGAACATAGAAGACCACTGGAATGTGATGTACCGGGGTGGCTTCTATCGCGGCGGACCTATCCTGATGAGTGCTATTGCAGGTATAGACCAGGCATTGTGGGATATAAAAGGGAAGTACTTCAATGCCCCCATTCATCAACTTATGGGTGGCAAGGCAAGAGATATCATCAAAGTCTATTCATGGATTGGTGGCGACCGCCCGGCAGATGTGGCAAATGCTGCTAAAGTGGCTGTAGCAGCAGGCTTCAAAGCAATTAAAATGAATGCTACGGATGAAATGCAGTACATAGACTCGCACGATAAAGTAGATGAGGTGCTGCAACGTGTAGCCCTGGTAAGAGAAGCCGGTGGCCCTGCCTTTGGCATTGGCGTTGACTTCCATGGGCGCGTACACAAGCCTATGGCAAAGCTGCTGGCAAAAGAACTGGAGCCTTTTCATCCTATGTTCATTGAAGAGCCGGTGTTGCCTGAAAACAATGAGGCATTGAGAGACATTGCCATGCATACCAGCATACCCATTGCTACGGGTGAAAGAATGTTTAGTCGCTGGCATTTTAAGAACCTCTTGAAAGAAGGGTATGTTGATATTATTCAGCCTGATCTATCTCATGCTGGTGGTATTACTGAATGTAAGAAGATCATCTCCATGGCAGAAGCTTTTGATGTAGCTGCTGCACCGCATTGCCCGCTGGGTCCTATTGCATTGGCTGCCTGCCTGCAGGTAGATGCTACCTGTCATAATGTTTTTATACAAGAGCAAAGCCTCGGCATACACTACAACATTGGCAGCGATTTGCTGGATTATCTGACTGATAAGACTGTATTCAAATATGATGACGGGTATGTAAAAATACCGTCGGGCGCAGGGTTGGGTATTGAGGTGAATGAAGAGCAGGTAATAAAGATGGCTCAGATAGGACATAACTGGCAAAACCCGGTATGGCGCCATAAGGATGGTAGTGTAGCGGAATGGTAGGGGCTTGTTTGCTGTGCAGAAGAGTTCACCGCAGAGTACAAGAGGTTGTAGAGGTTTAGCAGAGCCATTATCACTATACAGATGAAAAAGTTAATCAAATAACAGAATGAAAGCAAGCGTTTATAGAGGTTCGTAGATTATTCTCCGCGAAACCTCCGTACTCTTCGCCTCTCTGCGGTAAAAGAAAATCCCTCCTTCATAATCATCTCATTTAATAAAATAATATGGCAGGTGTAAGAACAAAAACATACACATGAATACATTTATTAGCTGTGATTGGGGTACTTCTGCTTTCCGCTTACGATTAGTAAATGCTGAAACAAAAGAAGTATTGGCAACCATTAAAACGGACCAGGGTAATGCTGCTGTTTATAATGATTGGATCAATAATCATCAACAGGAAGAGAGGCTTAGTTTTTATAGCAACATATTGGCTAATGGTGTACAAGCATTGGAGCAGGAATACAAGCAGCCATTGGCAGATACAACCATTGTAATATCAGGTATGGCATCCTCCAGTATTGGTATGATGGAATTGCCTTATAAAGAACTGCCTTTTCACCTGGATGGCTCTGATGTATTAACAGAAGTTATTGCACCTTTACCCAATTTAAAGCACAGCCTACTGTTCATCTCCGGTGCTAAAACCAGCGAGGATGTAATGCGTGGCGAAGAAACCAAACTGCTGGGGTGTGATATGGATAATATGCATGAAAAGCAGCTCCTGATTTTACCCGGCACCCACACCAAGCATGTGGTGGTAGAAAGCGGTGTAGTCACAGACTTTAAAACCTATATGACAGGCGAACTGTTTAATCTCCTCTCTACTAAAAGCGTTTTAGCAGCTTCTGTAGCAAAGGAGGAAGCCGGACAAACAAGTGATAATGCATCTTTCTTTATAAAAGGTGTTACAGAAGCAGCAGGTAACAATATGCTTAACAGTATTTTTCATGTACGGACATCCAGGTTGTTCGACTACCATTCACCCCAGCAAAACTACCAATACCTCAGCGGACTGCTGATTGGTAGTGAACTGAAGGCGCTTTTTGATAAAGAATACAGCAGTATAACACTTGTTGCTACTGGTGTATTAGCACCGCTTTACCTGCAGGCTTTGCAAGCATTAAACATAGAAGTCAATAAGGAAATAGATGCAGATGAAGCGTTGATTGCAGGGCAATGCAAGATGTATGGAAAGCCCCCAGCCCGTACAGGGGAATTTTGAGGGATGTACGATGTTAGATGTACGATTTTATACCAGATTCAACAGATTAACTGATATAAGCTGTCAGTAAAAAGCTTTGGGCTATGAGCCAAGCGCTTCGAGCAGTTTACATTTTTACTCGCTAACCGGGATCTCGAAAGTAAAGGTAGAGCCAGCATCTGGTTTGCTGGTAACAGATAACGTGCCGTGGTGCCGGTTAATGATTTCATTGCTGATGTACAACCCTATTCCTAAGCCTGCAATATGTGAAGCCGTATTCTTTACCCGGTAGAACCGCTCAAATATCAACTTCTGCTCCTCTTCGGGGATACCGTCGCCAAAGTCTTGTACCGATACTATTGCTTTTCCATAGGCAGTTAAACAATGGATAACAACTTTGGATGCATTGGGTGAATACTTGATGGCGTTAGAAATAAGATTGATAATCACCTGTTCTATTCGTTGCCTGTCAGCCTGTACTATCAGTTCATCTGTCTGACACTCCAATAGAAGGGTGTGTGAGCTACTGGAATGCTGCATTATGTCTCTGACCTCTTTGAGCAGATGTACCAACTCGAATGAAGTGAAATTAAACGGCATCTTGCCGGTATTGATCTTTGACACATCCAGGAGGTCAGCAATAAGGGATGACAGCTTATTCATTTGCTGTACCGCTTTTTTTACAAACCCTTTACTTTGGTTATCATCCTTCAGAGTCCTTTCTAATATTTGCAAATAACCGGAAACACTGGTTACAGGTGTCTTTAACTCATGACTGGCTAAGCCGATAAACTCGTCTTTCTTTACATTCAGTGCCTCTACTTTCTCAAACAAGCGTGCGTTTTCGAGTGCGAGCGCTGCCTGTGCAGCAACACCAGAAACAAGTTCTTCATGCTCTGCTGTAAACATTGCCGGGCTTGAATGTCCGTAGAATAGCCCACCTATAACAGAGCCATCCTTAGAAAACACCGGAACGGCGAGATAACTTACAACAGGCAAATGACCGGGGGGCATCCCTTCATAGGGCGCATTTTTTCCGTACCTCGGGTCTTTTGTTATGTCATCCGATCGGAGAATGCCTTCGCCTCTGAAAGTAATATTGAAAATATCAGTATTGCGAGGCATGCCCATTTTATCAAAAGCTTCTCTTGGCGCTCCTGACAAGGTATAAAGCATGTATGATTCGCCTTTTTCATTCACGACGTTGTAAAAGAAAGCGCCAAACTCCGCATCAGTCAATTGTGTGGTAGCATCAGTTACTTTCTGCAGAATAGTCTGCGTGTCTAAGGTTTCTGAAACTGATTTAGCTAATGAATTGATAATTTGCAAGCTCTTTACGTGCGAGCGCATCTTTTCTTCAAGGGCTTTTTGTTCAGTTATATCACGGGCTATTTTGGATGCGCCGATAATATTGCCTTTATCATCTCTAATGGGAGAAACAGTTAGTGAAATGTTAATCCTTCTCCCATATTTAGTCATGCGTACGGTTTCAAAGTGATCAACTCTTTCTCCCCGTGTTATTTTACCAATAATAAGGTTCTCTTCGCTCAATCTTTCCGGTGGAATAATTAAAGTGATGTGCCTGCCAACAGCTTCGGAGGCAGTATAGCCAAACATGCGCTCAGCTTCTTTATTCCAGGTTTTTATGATGCCGTTCAGGTTTTTACTTACAATAGCATCATGAGAAGATTCAATAATAGCAGCAAGCCTTGCTTTATTTTCTTCATTGATTTTCTGCTCTGTAATATCGGTCAGTGTATTTATGACACCAATCAAAGCACCATTCGCATCAAACAAAGATAGGGTAGACTACTCACAACTTTGGTAGTGCCGTCGGGGCGCTCAATAACCATTTCTGCACCTTCTACGGAGTCTTTTTCTTTTACAACCTCTGCTATCGGGCACTCATACGATTGCAGTGGCTCACCTTCCAAAGTATAGATTTTCCATGCTCCACTCCAACGCTCTTTCCCTATTTCCGGCGTTCTACCCCAGAGGGCTGCAGCCGCTTTGTTATAATCAGTAATATACCCCTCCGCATTGCAGGTATAAACAGCAACGGGTAAGCTTTGAATAATGTCATTGGAAAAATGACTATTATCCTTTTTTTTATGTTCGTCAACAGGTATATTCAAAGTTTCAGGAGACACAGTATCCGGCATACGTTTTATAGAATGTTGAAATGGCGATTTACTCAAAGTAATACGAAATAAAGGCGTAATAAATTATTCAGCAAAAATTATACTTTTTATTAAAGTAATCTTCACACCAATGGATTTTAATTGAAATTTTCCGGCGAAAAGAAGTTTGAAATAAATAACAATACAAGCTTCAAACAGGTAGGTAAATATCAGTCCACAGGATTTCACAGAGTCAGTGACCAGCGGATTGCAGGTTATTGGTGTGTATGGTTCGGGAATGGGGTAGATAAGGGTTTACTGAGAAGGAGATATGAAGCAGATAGCAAGAAGGTTTGGTATAACTTAAGTATAAGTTAGGTATAAGTTAGGTATAAGTTAGGTATAAGTTAGGTATAACTCAGGCATAGCTCAATAGTGTTCCAGGATTGGGAAGGAGGGAATTTACGATATACGAATTAGGATGCACGAGGGGGCGTTGTCGTGAACAGTTAATACCAGATCCATATAGGTAACTTTATAAAAGGCTGCGGGCTTCGAGCAGAGCATACGATGCCTACTGGTCCCCTTGGGAATGGCTAATTGAAAATAGTAAAACCCCGGCAAACAGAAGTTTGTTTGCCGGGGTTGTTATCATTATTAGTGCGCTGCATTGATTAGTTAAGGATAAGAGGAAGGCATTCAGTTCTGTTAAAAGCTACCTGTTTATAGAAGAATATTGCCTCAGGCACTACTGACTCCATAGGAGACTCCTATGGAGCCCAGTAGCATTCATTTAGGATGATTGCTATAAACAGGTAGCCTCTTCGAGGCTCTTATTCTACTCTCAATTCCTTCTTAACTAATCAGTGCAGAGTAGTATAAATAATAAATACTGAGTACAGTGTAACGTAAATATGTTTTAGCTACAGTAAAACTGTTTTGTGTGCTGTTTAGATGGTAAGCAGTTTAGGTACAAGTTCTTACAAATAGTTCTTGTTTTTACCTTTTTTCTTGATAAAAAAGGTAACCAAAAATCAAGCACGGCATGATCGCTCCGCGCATCCGTGCTGGCCAGCGCCGCCCCATTGCCTAAGGTGCATCTTTATTACTGGGTGGCACTGTTGGGCTAACATGGTGCTGCTTGTTAATGGACAGGCAGTTGATGAACAGGTTGGTTGCCTTTGGCCTTAAACTTTGAACAGCGTAAATCTTACTTAAGGGAAAACCGAAAGGTAGATACGTAGCTCATTGCAGGTTAGACAAGTAGGATATTTAACCGGAAAAACTTTTATAATTTAGGTAACAATGTAGTAAGTACAGTGTAACTTAAGTTTGTTTTAGTTTTAAATAGCGTCCTATTACTTGAAACGGAACTATTACTTTTAAAGTAATTTAAGTTACACTGTACTAAATAAGAGTTTGAGAAAGAGCTACTTTAGAATAGCTTTTATCACACGTAGTGGTATTTGCACCCAATCGGGGTTGCTTATTAGTTCTTTGTTTACGTCGGCAACAGCTTTTTCCAACAGATAAGTGTGATCATGAGCACTACTTCCTCTTTTTGTTGTGGTACCAGTTGACTGCCGGCAACAGTTTCCAAGTATGCTTTCATAAAAAAGCCGGTCATATAATGTACCCACAACAACAGGAATGGTCTGAGGCTTTCCATTTCTCCTTTATGCAATTGCTTGTTTATCAAGAATCCCTGATATGCCACGTTGTAAAGCGAATGAATCATAGTTGCTACATCACGTAAGGGGGAGCGCTTCAGCCTTTTCTCACTGTAGCTCCGGCGAGGGTTGCCGCTGAAATCTTTGATGGCTACATCCTTGCCAGTTATTAATACCTGATTTATAGTGTAATTACCATGTATACGGATTTTTTGAACGTCCAGTTTCTTTGCATAAATCTTCCTGAACTGGTTCAAAATATCCTGCTTGCGAGCAATTACTGCCAGGGCATCCTGCCGTACTTCCTGAGGTAGCTTATCAAGGTTCCTTTGCAGGTTGTCGGTAGCCTCACGCACCAATGCCTGCATAGATGAAAAGAGTGACCGTTGGTAATGCAGTGAGAAATCTTCGGGCGCAAAAGGTTTTGATGTTTTATCGGCAGCCAGTGCTAAGTGCATTTGACCGGTGCGTACACCCAAAAGCCTTACTTGCTCTGCTGCTGTGGACTTAAAAACTCCTGCAAATCTTCGGGCAGCTCGCTAAAGCTTACCGGATTGGTAAGTGAGCCAAGCATTGGGTATTGCATTAGCTTTTCACGGTCACGCGCCAGTATGCGTTCTATAAAATTACTCAGGTGCTCCAGCATAAAGCTGTGATAATCTCCATGGTTCTCTACCATTGCCTGCATCTTTCCGATCGTCATTGTATCTCTTCCCAATTGCCAATCAATAGTTCCTACAAATGCAGGCACATAAGGAAAGTGCGCCTGTTCTGTAAGGTACCGGGTAAGTTCTACATCCGGGTTTTCTCCCTTATCTACCTTACGGTACATTTTAAGGAAAAAATTATTGTTGTAAGTAATAGCTGTGTTAATCACTTCGGCAGGATATAGACGCGGTTTGATTTCGGGCTGAGATGCAATAAACTGCTGCAAGCTATCATTTGCACAAAAACGAATACTACCATCTTCCACTTTAAGCTGTGTACCAGCAGCTAATCTCTTTATCATTTCCTGCTGGAATGATTCTATATAAAGAGCATCACACAGGAAGCCTTCCTGTCCGTCTATTTTAATTTGTGCTATTAACGACTCAGGACTATTAACGGTTAATTTACCTACCAGCGGTTCTTTTGCAAAAGCAATAGCTAACTGATAGGTTTCGGGCAAGCCACTGTCGTAATTCACTTCTACCAGCAATATCACTGCACTATCTTCCTGTAACGGGACAGTAGCGTAATTGGTAACAGTTAAGTGATGTATTTCGGCTACATTGCTGGTAAACCATGTTGTTTTGGTGAGGTAAGGGAGTAAGATAGATTCTTCTAAAACACTTAGTGCATCCCTGCTGGTAATGGCATTCCAGCTTACTAAATTCAATTCAGGCAAGTGACTGCCATCATCTATTTCTACCTGCTGCTTTTCAAGCTCAAACCAATAATAGGCATACGGATTAAGCGTAATAATATAAGGATGCCCTTCTCTCATTGCAGGGAACCTGTTTTTGCTGAATACTTCAACCGGCACATATCCTTTATATCCTGATAAGATCTATTTCGGCGGGCTGGGCATACTTGGACAGGTTGACAACGATCAGCAATGTTTCGTCTTCATAGGTGCGGGTAAAGGCCAGTACTTTCGGGTTCTCAACGTTCAGAAATTTCAGGTCGCCCCGCCCGAAGGCTTTATACTTTTTGCGCATGTTGATCATCCGCTTCATGAACCAGAACAGCGACGACGTATTGCGTGCGCTGCGTTTCCACATTCACCGATTCATAATGATATTCCGGATCGAGGATAGCGGGCAAGTAAAGTTTCTGCGGATTGGCTGTCGGAAAAGCCGGCATTCCGGTCGGGCGACCATTGCATGGGTGTGCGCACGCCATCGCGGTCGCCCAGATAAAAATTATCGCCCATGCCAATTTCATCGCCGTAATAAATAACCGGCGTGCCGGGCAGCGAAAACAGCAGGCAATTCATCAGTTCAATCTTCTCCGGTTGTTGTCCATCAGCGGCGCCAGCCGGTGCCGGATGCCCAGGTTGATTCTTGGCTTTCGGGTCTTTTGCATAGACCTTGTACATATAATCGCGCTCTTCATCGGTTACCATTTCCAGCGTCAGTTCATCGTGGTTGCGCAGGAAGATGGCCCACTGGCAGGTGTCGGGAATGGCGGGTGTCTGGTCAAAAATATCGGTGATCGGATAGCGGTCTTCCATCTGCAGGGACATGAACATGCGCGGCATTACCGGGAAGTGATAGTTCATGTGGCATTCATCGCCATCGCCAAAATAAGAGGCCGAATCTTCGGGCCACATATTGGCTTCGGCCAGAAAGCACGGTGCCGGGAAAATGTTCATCGATATGTTTCCGCAGTTTTTTCAGGAAGGCATGCGTTTCGGGCAGGTTTTCGCCATTGGTTCCTTCGCGTTCAAACAGATAGGGCACGGCATCCAGCCGGAAGCCATCCACGCCCATCTCGCACCAGTAATCGATGATCTTAAACACTTCTTCCTGCACCAGCGGATTATCGTAGTTCAGATCGGGCTGGTGATGAAAAAAGCGGTGCCAGTAATATTGCTGCGCTACGGGGTCCCAGGTCCAGTTGGAGGCTTCAAAATCCTGGAAAATAATGCGCACATCTTTGTATTGGTCGGGATCGTCGGTCCAGACATAATAATCTCTTTCGGGCGAACCTTTTGGCGCCTGCCGGGCCCGCTGAAACCAGGGATGCTGATCGGAAGTATGGTTGATGACCAGCTCGGTAATCACTTTCAGATTGCGCTTGTGCGCTTCATTCAAAAAGGGTTTAAACTGCTCAATGTTGCCGTAGCGACGGATTGATGGTGTAATAATCGGCAATGTCGTAGCCATCGTCGCGCAGGGGAGAAGGATAGAAAGGCAGCAGCCAGATGGCCGTTACGCCCAGGTCCTGCAGGTAATCCAGCTTTTGCAGCAAGCCCTTAAAATCACCAATGCCATCGCCGTTGCCGTCGCAAAAGGCTTTGATATGCAGTTCATAAATGATGGCGTCTTTGTACCAATGCAGCTTATCGTCCAGTACAGTGTTTGAAGCCATAGATTATAAAATTGAATATTCTTTTAGGTTAAGCAAAAAGTTACATTTCAAAAGGTTTTAACAGGCAACAGTGTGCGCCGGAAAAGGAAAGAGCAGGACATCGGCGGATAGATGCCCATTTGTTGCCACACTAATTACTGCAGGTTATTACCTTTTGATATGTACAAAACCATTTAAACAATAATCATGCTTGCTCATTTATGCGCAGGGTAAAAATTTAACAGATGGGAGTATAGAGGATTTGTTTGTAATCTCAGTACGATTGCATTTGCCCCATTTTGAGCATTGTTTTAATCTCTTGTTTAATGTTACATTGATTTCAAGACAGTATAAATAAGCTTTATCATGAGTACATTTGCTAAAATAAGGGTACGCATAAAAGCTAACTTCTTTAGAGGGATAACAAAGTCACCCTCTATTAAATATTTAAACACTCGATATGATAAGAACAACATTAACTCCCCAAGATACAAACCTGCAATTATCTCTTGATATACCTGAAGACTACGTAGGTAAAAAAGTAGAAGTGCTAATTTTTGCTGCCGATGAGCCTAAGGAACTCCCTATTTTAAAGAATAAGGCTGCCAAGTACAGGGGCACCCTCCATCTGTCTGATGAACAATACAGCGAACTTCAACAACATGTAAAAAATATACGTAACGAATGGGACAGAAATATTTGATGGATACCAATGCTGTTATTGATTACCTTGATAATAAATTACCTACCCCTGCAGCAACTTTCATTGATAACATTGAAATTGAAATATCAGTAATAGTACGCATAGAACTATTGGCATGGCAAAATGCCACTCCAGCCCAGTTGCACATACTTAACAGTTTTATCAATGATGCGACGGTAATTAATTTTGAAGAAGCTATTATTCTCAAGACAATAGACGTTCGAAAGAACCATAAACTTAAACTCGCTGACGCTATTATTGCTGCTACTTGTTTAGTGTATGGATATACGCTCCTCAGTCGCAACATATCTGACTTTGATAAAGTACCTGGATTGAAAGTAATTAACCCTCACACACTATAATAAGATACAAGAGCAACACTGTTCATTTGTCACCATAGTATTGCCACAATAGTTTTGATATGCTTCGGGTAAGTATCCAGGCTTCGTTGTTTTCATTCCAACTGGTGTCTTTATTGTTGTTGGTGCAAATGCAAAAGATATAGCGGCAATGCTTACCATTGACGTACATTACTTCGCTGCGGCTCTCATCTACCGCGCCGTTTTTGCCGGCGACAAATATGCCTGCGGGTACCTGTGATATAGCTTCTTCGTCCCAATAATTGCGGCTTAACAAGCGTAACATTCTATCACTGGCTGCCTTGCTGATGATCTGACCTTTTACAATCATTTCCATGAGGGTTGCCATTTCGCGGGGTGTAGTTTGTCCCCAACCATATTGCTGCTGGTCTTTTTGCCTGCCAGGTGTGCGGCTATTTACGCGGGTTTTCTTCATACCGAGGCTGTCCATGCAGGCATTGATGCGTTGCCCGCCACCGGCAAGGCTCTGTAACCAGAGGCTGGCGGTATTATCGCTCATAGTGAGCATGAGCATTATTACTTTGCTTAGCTCTATATGCGTGGTGTCTTTGAAAGAGCCTAATATGTCTACTCCGGGGTACAGCAAAGAGTCTCTGTATATCAATTCCTGATGGTAATGCAATTCGCTGTCCTGCAGCTTGTGCATGATACCGGTGAGAATAGGGATCTTTATCATGCTGGCAGTCGGGAAAATGCTGTCGGCATTAATGGCGACTGTCCTGTTTTTTTCTAAATTATGCACATATACGCCTACATCTCCCTGAAAGCCCCGAAGCAGTGATTGAATGTTGGATTGCAATTTCTTATCGGTTTTTTGTGCATGAAGAGTAGTAAAGGCAAACAGCAGTAAGAAGCAGAGAAAGTAATGGTTTTTCATAGAGGTAAAATTAAGCTACAAGCCAGAAGCAAAAAACTGTGAGCTATGAGTTGTGAGCCTTAACTTGTCCCATAAAATATAAGCTGACGGCTATTCACCACATAGTAGCATAAGGACATAGGAATACACACATAGATATTGAACGGATGGGAAGGACTACATTTACCGTATAGGGCTTCTCTTTAAAACCATTTTGAATAACAACACATACTTAATATCTATAGTATAAATTAAGGTACAAATTAAGATCGCGAGCTACGAGAATAGCTTTTACAGATGAAAGCCCTGAACCCAAAGGGAAGCATAGCTTAAGGTGGGAGTAAGTATCAAGGATAGCAGAAGTTACCCAGAAGGAGATATGGAGAAGATTAGGTATAAGTTAAGTATAACTCAGGTATAAGTTAAGTATAAGTTAGGTATAACTCAGGTATAGTTCGGCTGTGTGAATGATTGGGTGGGAAGGTTGAGTGGGTAAATTTCAGGTGTTCTGACAAGTTGTCCTTCAGGAAGGAAGCAGAGGCATTTTTAATAGAATTAAATGCACAAGTGATTCATTATGAATGGATATGAAGTTTTAACAACTAAATCATGGTTAAATGGCATCTAATTTGTTTAAACGATTAAACAGAATGGGTTACTTTTTAACTCATTTCGGTATAAATGTGTAGAAGTTACACATTTGATTGATGAACTTTAAAATTTAAGATTATGAACCAGATTAAAAATTTAATTTTTGACAGAGAGGTAGTTTCAAAAATCAGACAAGCTAAGATGACCAAAGAAATGTTGTATAATCATCTTAGCAATGGTAGAATTACCATGCAGGAATACCTTGTTGCAAGCAGGAATTTAGCTTAAGCTAATATACTGGCAACCCTCGCATTAAGCGGGGTATAATTTAGAAATACCGTTTTTGACACATACGATTGCTTACTCTATCAGTTTAGCTGCAGACTAAACCACATAGAGTAAGCTTTTTTATGTGTGGTGGCTGGAGATAGTGACAAGGAAAGTGTGAACCGCAAGTTGCACGAAGTATAAGAAGTAAAAAGTAATACCAGTTGGCTATTAAGTCAACTTGCAGGTACTCATGACTGAATGCACATTGTTCACCATATTAGTCCCAGGATACCATCACCATATTTATCTAATACATTATTTAATGCTCCAGCGGGCGTTTTTTGATCATACCGCCTTTGGTGTCTTTTACGGCACTCATTACTACAAAGGCGTATTTATCTATGCGGCTGATCTCTGTACTCAGCTTGTTGAGTTCCAGACGGGTGATAACCGTGTATAATATATCCATATCACTTCTTTCACCCCGCTTACCAAAGCCTTGCTTACCACTATACACTGTTACTCCCCTGCCCATGGTGTTGACGATCATCTGCTTTATATCTTCATGATGGACTGAGATGATAGTAACACCTGTATATTCGTCAATACCTTCTATAACAAAATCAAGCGTTTTGGAAGCGGCTAAATAAGTAACCATCGAATACAAAGCATTTTCGATAGATAAGAAATAAGCTGCCGCTCCAAAAATGAACACATTTACAATCATAATCACATCACCTACGGTAGAGCCTATTTTACGGCTTAAATAGATAGCCAGCACTTCGGTACCATCGAGTACGGCGCCACCTCTTATACTCATGCCGATGCCTGCACCTAAAAAGAAACCGCCAAACACTGCTACTAAAAACTTATCGTGCGTTACTTCGGGAAAATGAAAAGTCGCCACACAGATAGCCAGACCGGTAATAGACAGGGCTGTTTTAATGGCGAACTGTTTATTGATCAGTTTATATCCAAGAAAAACAAAGGGGAGGTTAATAGCGACGAGCAGCCAATACAATGGTATGCCAGATACAGTGGAAGCGAGTAGCGATATTCCTGTAACGCCGCCATCTATAAAATTACTTGGCAGTAAAAAGCTTTCGAGCCCAAACGCAGCCGTACCAACACCAACTACCATAAACACAATATCTCTGATCAGGCTGCGGGTAAGCACTTCCAGTTCAAAGAAGCCTTTTGCATAATCATAATCTGAATATGGCTCCTTTGCATGGTCCTGCTTGTTCTTGAGTACTGTTTGTATGACAATTTGCTTCCAGAAGGGATTCATAAAGGAGGTTTTTAGCGGTGATAACAAGATAGAAAAACGGAGCCTTATCAGCAACAATTTGTACGAGATAATACAAGATAAAGGAGACAAGGGACAAGAAACAAGATACAAGATACAAGAGACAAGAAGAAAAGAGACAAGAGACAAGATACAAGATAAAAGGCACAAGAGATAAGAACAAGATACAAGAGACAAGGTACAAAGGGCAAGAGACAAGCAGGAAGATCAGAGCTTGCTTTTTTATAAAACAAAACACACATTAGCAAGCACTTCATCCTGTTATGAATGCACCGCTAATGTGTGTTGTAATTGCTTATAAGCTATTATGGATGCTTATTGAATAGCATCGTGGATAGCGGTTGTTTTAACCTACTTCATTATTGCTGCCGTTATTAGCTCTCTTTTTTAGAAACTCAAAATCACCATTACCAAACTTGTAGCTGAATGTCAGGCGGAAAGTGCGTACATCCCAGCGGCGGTAAGAGTCCTGGTAAAAGTCTTCGGTATCGTATATGGTGCCCCACCGGCGGGTATTTAAGATATCGCTGATATTGAAAGAAATTGCTGCTTTTTTATTCTTCATAAATTCTTTGCGCATAGCAAAATCTGCCACAAACAGATCTTTGGTTTTACCCTGCGGAATCACGCGTGGCGCTTCGTAATTAGCTATCAACTGAAAGCCGAGGTTGTTGAATAAGCTCTTCCGGGGTGTGATTATTTTATAGTTTGTAATCAGCTTCGTATCCCAGTTAAAACCGGAGTTGCTAAGGTCAACATTATTTACTTTGGCGCTTGTTTGGCGGTATTGCAAGTTGAGGTTATAAGTAATATCCAGATTATCGAAGAACTTCTTTTGTACTGTAAATTCTGCCCCCATTCTATTGGTATAACCCGCATTTATATAGGTATTTAAAATAGCATTAGGCGATACTCCGGCATTGATTAACTGATGATAAATATCAGAGTTAATCGTATCGCTGTAAGCAGTAATATCACCGATATTGTTTTTAAAATACAATACTCCCAGGAAGCTGCCACCTTTGTATTGATTGAAATAATTAAACTCGAATGAATGTGTATATTCAGGATGCAGAGCAGGGTTGCCCTGACTTATATTCTGCGGATCATTGATACTAATAAACGGATTCACTTCCCAGAAATCCGGTCTCCTGATACGTCTTGAATAGTTAAACTGGATATCCTGATTCTCAGTCAGCTTTTTAGTAATGAAAATACTTGGGAACATCGCATCCCAAATATTCTTCAGCTTCTCAGGATACTTGTAGCCAAACGATAAGGCAGAATCCATTAAGTGCCCGTCCAGCTTAGAAAACTCCATCCGTAAGCCCAACTGGTATTGAAAGCTTTTCCATTTATTGGCATAATTAAAATAGCCAGCGTTTACGGTTTCTTTATACTTAACATTATTGCTTAAAGGCAATTTTGTTTCTGCCTGATTATCTACAGCATACGTGCCGAACAATGTAGTGGTATTGCTGGTATAACTTCTTATACCAAACTCAACACGTTTGTTTTCAGCTATTTTATTGCTATAGTCAGCCTGGATGGTCAATTGATTATCCCTGCCCGAACCATCATTGCGTACATGCGATTGAGGTTGGTAAATACTGCCATCGGTGTTGTAGTAATCATTAATGATGTTGGAGCCACTTCCCCTTGTGCCCTGGTTGTATGTAACATCTGCTGTCAGCTTCTGGTCGGGCGACTTAAAGCTTTTATCGAAACTTAAGCGGCTGCTGGTACGATTGAAGTTACCTATACCATCCGTATTGCGCAAGCCGGTATAATTAAGCTGCTGCAGCGTATCAAGGTACTGTTGGTGTTGATCCTCGTGATTGCTAAAGCGTCCATTATTAAAGCCTTGTGTAAAGGTGAGCGTTGTTTTACTGTCAATGAAATAATCGGCGCCAAAGCGAACAGAGTAAAATTTACGTTGTCTTGTATTACTTGAGTTTTGTGTGAAATAATCAGTTATAATACCGTTGTCTTTGTTTATCCTGTAAGTGCTTTCATTAGTAGTTCCGCCAGATTGGTTGATGTTGGCGCTACCAAATACATTGAAGCTTCTCTGTCGCACGTTCATGCTTATGTTGCCATTACGTACACCAGGTGTACCTGCACCAATTGATGCAATACCGTTAAAGCCTTTCTTTCTATTCTGCTTTAAAACTACATTGATAATACCTCCGGCGCTTGAAGCATCGTACTTAGATGAAGGATTGGTGAGCAGCTCTACTCTTTCGATATCATCGGCGGGTATTTGATCAAGGGTAAGTATAGTAGGGCGGCCATCAATCTGTATTTGAGGACTGCTGTTGCGCATTTGCACATTGCCATCCATATCCACTGTAAGGGAGGGTATATTCTTCATTACATCTACTGCTGTACCGCCTTTACTGGTAATATTCTTTTCTACATCAAATATCTTCCGGTCTATACCAAACTGCATAGCAGGCTTGCTGGCAGCAGTCACTACTACACTCTGTAAGTTATTAGCTTCGGGCACCAGGCTAATGGTTCCTATCTGTTTAGAGATCATGCTTTTTCTGCCAGTCTCATCCTCGCGGGGCTCATCAAAGCTAATAGTACGGATCTCATTGCCATACCCCATTGCTGTAACAATAATATTGTATTGAGTGTTGAATGGGATATGGGGAATTTCGAAGGAGCCATTCTGCGCAGTGATTTTGATAGTAGAGTAATCATTATCAGCATTTACACCCGCTGTTCCGGTATTTACAGCAGCTATGCGCACTACTGCACCGGGTATTGGCTTATTGGTCAGTCCGTCGTTTATTATACCCGTTAGCGTAATAGTTACATTCTCATAGCGGGGCTTCGGGGGTATATCCTGTGCAAGCACTGCATGTGCAGTAAAAAACAACAAACAAATAGTAAAAGATAGCTTCATTAGACAAAAAGTTTTTTACTGAGTGCATTATGCAAACAGTAGTTAATTAAATAAATAAGTTGGAAGGGTAGTGCAAAAACAATTAGGGTACCATAGAACAGTAACCCAGAGTGGCAATTATACGGCTATAAAACCGAAAAGTTCTTTAACGAAATGCAAATATCGGTAGTAGCGGAAAGAGGTTAGGTAGAAGGGGGAAGATATAAGCCTTAAGATACAAGGTACAAGCTCGATTAAGATACAAGACTCAAGATACAAGATGAAGGATAAGCTTGTGGCTTAATGCTTGCACCTTGTCTCCTGTTCCTTCTCAGTGTCCTCCTACCGGCATCAGCAGTTCTTCTTCTGCCAGTTCTTCTTCCACATCTTCCCGGGTATGTATCACTTTGATACGTAAGGTAGCCAATGCAGCCAGCAGCAATAAAACACCTGCAAACATGATGGCATAGGCAGGATTGTCGCCAAGGAAGTGTTTATAGACATACCCGAAAGAGAGTGTCTGTAAGATCATAGGTACTACAATCATCATATTTACAATGCCCATATATACGCCATACCTTGTTTTTGGAATACTGCTCACCACCATAATGTAAGGCACGCCCATCATACTTGCCCAGGCAATGCCAAAGCCGATCATGGGTACAAATACGAGGTATCTATTTTGGATATGGGGTAGAATGAGTAATGATAAGGAAGCTAATGCAAGGCAAACAACATGCACATATTTGGCAGAATATTTCTTAGCCAGCCTGGCCAATGCAAAAGCAGAGAGGAAAGTAACTATATTATAAAAGCCATTCACCAGGCCTGTCCATCCCACTGCTTCTTCGTACAACGCTTTATTCCCTTCAGGGGAAGTGTGCCAGATGGTATCTGCCAGACTAATGGAGATAAACTGCCAGTAGCAAAACATGGCATACCACTGAAAAAGATATACCAGTGCTAACTGCCATAAGGTAGCAGGCATTTCTTTAATGGCATGAATAATTTCAAGAACCGGCTCAAATAAGCCGCCCTTCCGTTCCCGCATTACTTTTAGCTCTTCCTCCGTTGGTGGTATCTCCGGTGTTTTGGAAACCGACCACAACACCGAGCCAATAGAACATACTGCCCCCACGAAGAAGGAACCAAATACCCAATAGGGGATACCCGATTCGCCAGCGGAGGTGGTTGCTTCACCGGTAATTGTTTTTTGAAAGATGAATAATGAAACATTTGCCAGCGTAATACCCAAACCGGTAAAAAAGCTTTGGGTTAAGAATCCAACTGCCCGTTGATCTACCGGCAACTTATCAGCTATAAATGCGCGGTAAGGTTCCATTGCTGTATTGTTGGAAGCGTCCAGCAGCCATAGTAATCCAACCGCCATCCACAAAGCACTGCAAAAAGGAAAGAAAAAGAGGCAGAGGCTACAGCCTATAGCTCCCAGTAAGAAATAAGGCTTCCTTCTCCCCCACCTTGGACTCCAGGTTTTATCACTTAAGGCGCCAATCAACGGCTGGATAAACAAGCCGGTCATGGGGCCTGCCAGATTAAGTAAAGGCAATTGTTCGGGTCTTGCATGTAAGAAGGTATATAATGGATTAATGGCTGTTTGCTGCAATCCGAAGCTGTATTGAATGCCGAAGAATCCGACATTCATGTTAATTATCTGGCTGAACGTCAGTTGGGGCTTTACTAATGGCATAAGCAATGATTGTTGCGTAAACTTACTGATTATTAATTTGTAATGGTGAATGAAAAAATTGGTGATTCGTTTATGCATTATGGAGATACAACCCTAATCTCCAAAAACAGAGAATAGGTTTGTAAATGCCTGTTTCAAAACGGCCCATTAATGACATTGATTTCTCAAGGAAATGATAACGACATTAGCTGTTCTACTAGAAGCTGTAATTCCGGCCATAGACATCATGCACAATGCAGCCACCATAGTGATAGCGGTTGCAGCAGCGGATGTTCAGGCTGCTCGGGCAGTGGATGTAGTGGCTGTAGCGGAGGTGATTGGTAATAAAGAAAGCTCTATTGTTAATGCCTGGAATGCCATACAGATGGTTTTATTAAAAAAGCTTATTCCTTTTCGTCTGTTGTCTCAGCGAACAGATCAGGGCAACTAGTTATTATTCCATAAGGTGCTGCCTTCATTGCCAGTTCAATCTCAGGAGCTGTATTTACAGTGTAAAAAAGTAGTTTTCTCTCTTGTGCTTTTACAATATCGAGGAGATACTGATTATAGGTTTCAATAGAAGTAACAATGTAATCCGGATTTACCTGTTGCAGGTATTCATCAAACTGCAATGGTACACATTCAAACATTATAGCAGTCTGTACCTCCGGATTTACATCCTTACATTGCTTTATAATAGAATGAAAAAAAGACCCTACAATATATCCTGAAGCCTCTAAGTTCTTCTTCAACATAGCAAGGGTTAAGTCTAAAGCATCTTCTGCCTTTATCTCCACCAGCAATTGAGCATCGCTTCTTTTTATTAGTTGAATTACCTCCAATAAAGTTGGAATACGATCTCCATTTTTTAGCCTGATAGAGCAGATATCATTACTGCTTAAGCTACGTATCAAACCGCTCCGCTCAGTTAGCCTGTCCAGGTAAGCATCGTGAAACACAACTAACTCTCCATCCGCCGTTTTCCATACATCTATTTCAATACCATCCACCCCCTCATCCAATCCTTTCTGAATGCTTTGCAGTGTATTTTCAAAGGCAATACCAGCAGCCCCGCGGTGACCGAAGATCCTGATGTCTTTATTTCTTAACATTCACTACCGTTTTAGAAATATTCCAATAAGCATCAAACCAGCTCCTGAAAAAAGTAAAATAGTGCTGTGCTATAGCAGAAGAAGTGCATTCCTGCTTGTTCAGGTAAATGTAAGGCTTTATCCCACCTTTTAACTTACCGTCTTCCACTTCAGTAAACCCCAGAAAAACATGTGTATCGTTGATGATAAAACCATGTGCAATGGGAGGCATATCGTACTGCCGCATTTCCAGTTGAAATTGGCTAAGTGTTTTATTATTGCCAAGCTTATTTGCAGAAGATATGGAATAATGCACACTGTCTGATGAAACATTACTTTCTCCATCAATCAGGTCCTTTAAATAAGGGCTTTCCGGATTTACTAATAAGCATCTAAAAGATACAGGTACACCTTTAAATTCTCCACTATTAACTCTTACATTCAGCCAGGTTATTGCACTTTCCAGGTCGAGTCCAAAGTTATCAAAGGTTAAGCTTTCGCCGGATGCAATTATATTTTCTATGATTGGTAATACCTGATTTTGTAAAACTGCCCCAACATCTTCAATGATCTTAATGTCCTTAGGAAAACAATTTTTGTCTTCCTCTGTCTGCGGTGGCGCAGCATTTTTTACACCCAACTCCAATAGCAGTTTTTATATCAATACAGGCAGAGGATACTGCATCTCTCCAGGTAAGTCGCCCCGGTGGAACATAACTTCCCATTGTAAGACCCGCTAAATCACTGGGCATTTTCAGGTTCGCACTTTTATCCATTACAATAAAAGTACGGTCGCGTCCTAATCTGCCAATGTACATACCAAGCTCAAATAAAACATTATCCCTGGGCGAGTTATAATCATTTCCCCGGAAAACAATCTTATCATCATTTGTCATTGTCATTATGGCAAAGTCAAAACTTTGAAGTTTTTCCAGCAGTGTTTCTAAGTAAAAGTTCCCGGTTTCAAACATGCCATTACTCCAAATTATGCAATCGCAAACATCATTTAAATTCTGGGATATAGCTTCCGCTACATCCTTACCTTCCGAAGAAGAAGCAATAAATACTAAAGGCTTTTCAGTTGTTGTATTGTTTCCATTAGGCATAAGCAGATCGATTGAATAAATGAATAGAGCAATAAAATTAAGAGTTTGTGTATGGAACTGCAATATGTTTATTCCTGTACTTCACAAAGTCATAAAGCAAATAAAGAATAATGCAACCTAAGTTATTACGAGAATTTACAACCTCATAGTTCATAGTTTAACGCCCATTCCTGTCTCCAAGAAAAGTTCTTGTTTTATATAGAAAGTTGTTAAGCTGGTTACGGTAGCTTTGTATTAGATTCCCGTTTTTATAAGCATATGATAATTTTAAATCTAATGCTTTTGCAATTTCAGGATCAGATAAAGCTATGTCAGCAATATGCAGTCCTAACTTTCTATAACTCTCAAATTGCCCCTCATCAAAGAACTGGTCTGCGGTGGTTTGTTGGGGGAATGTCTTGTTCTTTTTTGAATATTCACGTATATCAACCGGCTCATCACCTGTAATAGAAGATTTGATGTATAATAATGTTCCTGGCTCCGGATCACCAGCATACCAGATTTTGCCTATGGCATAATTCTTTTTGGAAAAATTGTGCTCATCCCTGTTTGTTATTTCATCAACATTAATATCTATCTCTGCTCCAAAGTCAATACGGCACCTTCTTATGGCATTTGCCAGTCCCTCGCAGGTAAAACTAGTGTCTTGTTCTCCATCGCCAAGAATAATGAAAGAGCATTTTCTTCGTACCAGCTCATATAGCCCCATGTTATCAAAGTGACCACCATCAGAGAGGCTAACAAAATCGTTTCTTGTATTAGTTCTTCCCATCAGGTTATGGATAATGTAACCAAGCCCAAACCTGGGATCAGCTTCTCTCCAGGTGCTTTTTCTTGGGTTCCCTATCCACCATCCCATCTGAACGTTGAATACAGTTAGCAAAAAAGCAGTTGCAGCAGAAGAATGATACCCTTGATTAGGATTTATCGCTGCTCCTGAGATTGCCATGGCAGTACCAATGGATGGTCCTTCGGGGTAGGCAAAATGTTCGGTTTGGCGATAACCGTAGTCATAAGATTTTGTTGTGGTTACTTCTGCCGATGCCCTTGTCATACTAAAATCGAATCCGCAATATAAAGGAGAGAAAATGAAAGATTCCGCTTTCCTGTCCTGCCGGTCGAGGATGGTGACCTGGGAGGCGTTAAGTGCAGTATTTAAAATAGGATATGGTCCATAATAACCATTCTGTTTTTTTAAATCAGATAATTTAACGTCATCGCCCATATCAAAACCGGTAAATGGATTAGCTGTCATCTGCCGGTCTGCCCTTCGCCTTGTAGCACCTAAATAAGCTCTCACTAAACGGTTACGGTAAAAGTGGTGCATCGAAAACTCGTTAACACCTACACGGCGGGCTAACCTATAGGTTACTACTGAGATCAGTAGTATAAGAATGAGGGTGCCCACTATTGGATATGTTTTAATCAAATAAGAATTCAGTAACGGAGTTAAGAGTGTTGGCAAAAAAACTAAAAGACCTAAGGCAAACAGATAAGGTCCTGTTTTAGCTATTATATCAAGCAAAACAGGTAAAAATCCCTTTCCACTTTCGCCAGAGGTTTTAGAGCTAAAGGCTGCTTTTACTGCGGAAATTACCAGGGCTATCCAGCCACTGGCAATTCCGGCTGCCTTTATATTTGATAACTTTCCAAAAAGTATAAATACCAGTTCATTTCCTATTAAAGAACAGCCGGCAACTAATATATATATAAATGCAGCCCGGTGCACCACCGCACCAATCCGCCCCCACCATTCTCTGCGCTCGTCGGGAAAAAACTTGCCTAAAAGTGCCATCCGTATTACCACTACTGCACCAAAAACTTCCATTATTAATGGCAACCCTATTATAAACAAAATAGCATTCTTTACGTCCATCTTCTCTAAGTCACTCATCTTTGCTTTATCCAACAGGTTATTTAAAGGACTCTGTTTGATTATTTCAAATAATGTCCATATCAGTCCCAAACAAAGCAAACCAATTAAAGCAGAAAGGGCAGCCGTATATAATATACTTAGCCATGCTTTTACTGCATTAATTCCAAATGTTCTCATGCATTTATCGTACCTGCCAAACAAGGCAACAAGAACCAACCCTCCAAAACACACTACAGCAGTTGGTTCTAGTATTTGCAGCTTTTTGGTATAGGAAGGAATGGGGTTGAGAGAACATAACCAGGCACTTACGATAAAAGTGCCTATAAGCAGAAGTACTAAAATAATAATACTAACCTGCCGTGTTTTTTCTTTCTTTAAAACAACCGGAGGAAAATGTTCTCTTTGATACGACTGCATTCCAAAGCCTGCCAGCAAAGCCACGGGAAGCATGAATATAAGGCTCCAGATATAAAGATGTACGGAAGCTGTGCTTCCCGCGGAATGCATAATAACTTTCCATATTTCATAAAAGAATTTTATTCCCAGTAGTGTTGCCAAAAAGAGTAACAGTATAATAACCTGGTTTAGTAATGTATTTCGAAGCCATGTTACTCCCACTGTCCAGGAGTCAATAGACATGATGCTTGCCTGCGGAGTGAAATAATTACTAAACATCCTTAACCATCTGATTGGACCAACTTCTTCCCCAAATGGATCAGGTGACTTTTCAGGATTCAGTCGGTCGCTTACTTTGGTTACAGAACCAGCCCTTTTTATCCAGGCAGCCAGCCAGCTACCAATGTATCCTCCACCCGAAACGGTGGACAAGTAATCGCATTTGCTGATTAATCCTTTTTTTGCCAACCCTTGCAATATGCCAAGATTGAAAGTAGCAGAACGAATACCACCACCTGAAAAAGCTAATGCAATCAAATTCATTCTTTTTGCTTTTTCAAAAGGATCATCAGATGGTTGTGCTGAAGTTGCACTCTGCTTATTCACATGATTAGAGCCGGTCAGGCATTTTTCTTTGCAACGCAACTTCCGGCTTTCACCTATTTCTTCAAGCTCTTTTTTAAATACAAGTTCAAAAGGTAAAGGCGCATTACTTTCTATCAGTTTATTCAGAAGCTCTTCATCATTACGAAGTAAAGATTCAGCCTTATTATCAATATTCTCGCTCAACGCAGCAGGCAATTTTCGCTCATCAGGTGTCATTAAAGCGTCCTGATCATCCAGGCCCATTTTCCAAACCTGGAAAATCCTTTGTCGGTGAGTACTATAAGACCCGCCCCCTAATGCAAGTATGATCTGAATAGGCAAATACTGTAAGTGAGTAGCGAGGGTTACCCGTTGATCCCTGTTATTGTAAAGCACTTCACTGATTGCTTTTCGCCATTCATAAGGAGTAGGGAAGCCATCACTCGAGCCCAATTTTTCACACATCTCTTTTTCGTTATTACATATCCATTTTACCAGTGAGACAGCCAGTTTGATTGTATAGCCAACTGCCTTTGCTCCATTGGGTATCTCTTCACTAATCCAAACCAACTCAATAGCTCTTTTCTCAAAGTATTCAGCATTTTCCTTACATGAATCAATATAATCCTTAATTTTTTTGTTGAAATCAGTTTGAGACAATATCTCAGCAAGATCCAGTTTCTTGTTGTCCGCACCAGGAGCAGGTATCTTTTTATCTGCATCAGGATTAAGTGAACCTTTTAGGATAGTATCCAGTATCAAACTGATAAATGAAACAGCCCGGGCGGCTAAATCTGTTACAACATTCATAAGGAAGCTCGTTTTAAGGGAGTGAATAATATATTCTACATAAATCCAAAGGCAAAGAGCAGCAACGGTGTGCAATAAAGTAGAAATGCTGGTATTTACTTCATTTAGAATGAAATAGTTACATCTTCACCCTTAAAAAGTATTTACTAACTCTTTATACCAGCAAGTTAAAAATTCATTAAGTAATACTTACATGGTAAAATCCCCTTTTTATAACCGTGTTTTCGCCCCCGTAGGATTGGGCACGACCTGTTCTCACATGATCGTGCTATACCTGGTGGTCTCAGGGATAAGGACTTGGATTCTAAACGGGTGCGGGCAATGAAATACCCCAATGAACACCTATAGACCTTTGCGGGCACTTTTCTCCTCCTGCCCATTACAACTGTCATTTATCCTCCCGATAGCAGCCTGGCACAAAAGCTATACTTCCTGCCAGCTTTCTCCCTACCAAAGTCATGGCAAAGTCATGCTAAAGCCATGGATAGTTCATGGAAAGCCATGTCAAAGCCTCACCATCATTCCTGGCTGAGCCGTACCTCCTCCGTATCTGCGCCGTATCTGAGCCGTATATCCTACGTGCGTCTTACGTCTTTTCTGTATATTTTAGGTAAAAAGCAGCATATAAGCAGTAGCTATTAGCGGCAGGTAGCATCAGGTCAACCTATAGAAACATCTCCCGTTTTTTATATTATTATATGCCTGTGTGCCTATATATTGAGGCGTGCAGAGCTGCAAATATAAAGGGTCGCATATGCTGAACTTGTGGTCTAACGGCGCCAGGTGTCTTCAGCGCCATCTCAACACATCGTACATCGTACATCTAACATCGTACATATTAACCATACCTGAAATTTAATATCCTCTTGCATGTTCGGTGGACACCCCCTCCTGCAAACAGATTTTTATCTTTTTTAAGGTTGCTGCTTATATTTACTTTTGTATAGTGAAAGATAATGCACTACAAGCCATATAGTAATAAAGAGATCAATACTATACTGGATAATGCCCATTTGCCAAGGCATCTTACCCTATGGCAGGGACTGCGTGTAAGTTTGTGGCTGATGTTCAACTATAAAAAGCTATGCCTGTTCTGCTGGCATCTGGAAAATGGGAAACCACCCCGCACCGCTTATTTTGACACTGTGTATGGCCGTCCCCTGTAAAGGAATTTGCCCTTTGCTGCATTCCAATCTCGCTTTCTTTCGGAAGATGATATCCGTCTGCTCATCCTTTCATTTCAATGTCACTCTTTACCTCCGGCCGCCATTCGTCAGGAATAGCACTCCGTTTAAATAAAATAATATTGGGCAATAAGTTTATAGTTCATCTTTATTCCACTTAAAGTAACATTCTCTCTTTTGGAGCGTTCCTTACAAGTCATTAAGTATACTGTCAACTAAATCTCCTTACGTTGCGAATCAAATTCGGAGTTTGTCATGCCGACGCAAGAGGCATCTGTGGATAGTAGATAATCACTGTTTAGATATATTTTGATCTATAGTATAGTTATTAAACTTCTTTAGTTGACAGAGTATTAAGTTTATAATGAGACCAACTTGCGCCACTTTTATGCTTCTCCTGCTCACAGTTCTTACCAGTACAGCACAGGTAAAGGAGCAGAGAGTATTGGAAGCCAACCGTACAAGCGGCAAGGTAAAAATAGATGGCCTCTTAACCGACCCAGCCTGGAAAGATGCAGCTGTAATGAAGGATTTGGTGTACTTCAGACCAAAGACTGGCGCGCCGGAAGACAAGGCAAACAGAACAGTGGCCTACCTCATGTACAACGATGAGGGCATTTATTTTGGTGGCTTTTGCTACGAGCGAACCAAAGACAGTATTGCCACCGAACTAACAGGCACTCGTGATGGCTTTGGCACTAACGATTATATAGGCATCATCTTCGACACTTACAACGATAAACTGAATGGCTTTGAATATTTTGTAACTCCCTTAGGCGAGCAGTGGGATGCTAAAATGAATCCACCCAGCCAGAACAGTGACATGGAGGATTTTACCTGGAATGCTGTGTGGCAAAGCGGAGCCGTGATTACCGACACTGGCTGGAGCTTTGAAATATTTATCCCTTTTTCTGCCATCCGCTTTGGTAAACAGGATGTGCAGGACTGGGGCTTTAATATTACCCGACGAAGGAGAAAGACAGAACAGCAAAATACCTGGAACCCGATTGATCCAAACATAAATGGATTTCTCACACAGGAAGGGATATGGAAGGGAGTTTCGCACATCAAACCGCCGCTTCGCCTGCAGTTCTCTCCTTATTTCTCGGTGTACGCCAACCATTACCCATACAACCTACCGGATGAAAAAAACTGGACCAGCCAGGTGAATGGCGGTATGGACGTGAAGTATGGTATCAATCAGGCATTTACCCTTGATGCTATGCTGATCCCGGACTTCGGGCAGGTGCAAAGCGATAATCAGGTACTAAACCTTACACCTTTTGAAGTAAAATACAATGAGTACCGCAGCTTCTTTACCGAAGGTACCGAACTTTTCAGCAAAGGAAACCTGTTTTATTCCAGGAGAATTGGCGGCACACCGCTGCATTTCTCCGATGTATCTGACAATATCAACAGTGGGGATTCAATTATTAAAAACCCGACAGAGTCGAAGATCATTAATGCTACCAAGATCTCGGGCAGAACCCAAAGCGGGTTAGGCATTGGATTTTTAAACGCCATTACCGAACCGCAACATGCCACCATTACCAATACTGCATCCAAAGAAGAGTGGAAGGAACAAACGGCCCCGCTCACCAACTACAATGTGCTGGTGCTTGACCAAACTCTGAAACACAACTCCAGCGTATCGCTCGTAAACACCAATGTATGGCGCAGTGGCCACGACTACGACGCCAATGTAACAGCAGGTTTATTTGAGCTGAACGATAAAAAGAATACTTATAACCTTGGTGGCAAACTGGCAGTAAGTAACCGTTATGGTTACTTATCTGATGGCAAAACCCAGACTGGCTTCAGCCACGAACTGCATGTTGGTAAAACAAGCGGCAGGTTCAACTTCAACCTATCCCAGGAAAGGACCGATACCAAATACACCAGTGATGATATGGGCTATTTTACCAACAATAACTATCTCAACCATACTTTATGGGTGGGTTACAGGTGGACAGAGCCAAAAGCCTGGTACAACCGTATTTTCCTCAACTTCAACAGCAAGGTAAGTGTACTTGCCAAAAAGATCGAGCCTGTTGATGAAACCTACCAATCGGCATCGTTTAATGTAAATGCTAATGTGCAATCTAAAAAGCTTTGGTATCTCGGTATGTTTGCAGGTTATAATTTCATGCAAAACGACTTCTATGAGCCAAGACAAACAGGCTGGTATTTCCAACGCGGCAGTGCAGTAATTATTGAATCATGGTTTCAAAGCAATGAAAGTAAAAAATACTCGTGGTCAGCAGATGTGTTGACCAGTACCAGTGTTCACTTCTATCATTCCTTTGCTGTAAATGCATTTTTCATGCAAAACATGCGTTTCAATAACAAATTCAGTTTGTCGCAACAACTCAACCTGAACCCTAAATACAACGATATAGGTTATACCTATGTGGAAGGAAACAACAATATCAATTTTGCAAAACGTAAAGTGAATACGGTAGAGAACATACTCAGTGCAAAGTATAGCTTCACCAACAAGATGGGCATTACCTTCAGAGCAAGGCATTATTTGAGTACGGTGGATAATAAAACATTTTACCTGTTGCAGCCAAATGGCAAGCTACTTACAAACGACAACTATCATCCCGATGCCAATCAGAATGTTAACTTCTTCAACATTGATATGGTGTATTCCTGGCAGTTTGCACCAGGTAGCTTTTTAAATATTGTATGGAAAAATGCTACTCAACATGACACCGATAAAATAGAACAGTCCTACCTTAAAAATCTGAGCAATACCATAAGCTCTGATAACAATAATAACTTTTCAGTAAAAGTGATTTACTTTCTTGATTTCCTAACTGTACAAAGGCAACTGAGCAGGCATTGATGCCAGGCCGCTATGAAGATGACAGATGATAAAAGGAATTAGTACTTGTAGCAATTGCAGGCGATAGTTTGGGATTTTACTACATATCCTATTCGTAATGAAAATCCCCGGTCTGGTAACGACTGGGTTTAATATATAGCATATCCTTCTTTATGGAAAGGCGGATTATCTATCTACATGGGTGTATATCTTTATAGTCCATAACCGTTCCTTACCTGCATTTCCCCATCCACTATACATAAGTATTCACCGGAAGTGCCTAAGGTATCAATCAGTGTTACATCTGAAAAGGGAATGAGATTCTCCTGCACTGTGTGACCCACTATTTGCGTATAGTTGTCTAACCGGTCGATAAATAAACTGTCGGGTCTTACCCAGACTGGACTTTGCTCCACTTCGTCTCCGTATGGATCATAGTTTCTACCTGGTTTAAAACCAAACTTATCTGGCTGAGATATGAACAGGTTATTGATTGTTTGTTCCAGTACTTTACCGTTTTCAAAATGGTCCTTCCCGAATGTATTCCTGCACCATGTTTTAGTGATACCTGCATGCACAAAAAGGAAGTGTTCATGAATATAACACATTTGCAAGTAATCATTGCCCAGCGCAGCCAATAATAGCTCTTCAATTTCTATGGCATGGGAACGATTGTAGCCGCTGTACTGTTCACCCACTGCGCCCAGATAATGAAGATCGTGGTTACCAACCAGGAGTACTACTTTGTCTTTGTTAGCTGCTTTGTATTGTATAATATCCCTGAAATTGTGCTTTTGCTGCCCGGCTGAGATACCTTCATGGGTATCAAAGTAGTCCCCGATAAAAACGATAGTATCGAATGTTTCTTTTGCTACAATACTCTTCCATATTGTTCTTCCATGGGTATCACCTAAGGCTATTATCTTCATATTCGCAATATAGTAAACAAGAGACAAGGAGCAAGAGACAAGGAGCAAGATGCAAGTAGCAAGAGACAAGGAGCAGATAGGGAGGTAGTAAGAAGTTATATAGGAGTTAATAGGGAGGAGATTCGGTATAAGTTAGGTATAACTTAGGTATAAGTTAAGTATAACATAGGTATAGCTCAGTAAGTTCCGACCTTGGGAATGGGCTTTTTCCGACTTATTAGGCTTCTTAAAGAAGTAGCCAGCACCGTATCTTCCCTTCTTGTGGTGCTTTATTCCCCGTACTGCATAGTTATGAAGTACTGCGATTACAGGGAATCATCTTTACACTAAATCAACATTGAAAAGAATATTACAAAGAGGATTTTATTGCTGTACCCGACTTTGCTGATTTGAGATTCCTGAAATCACTAAGTGCTTTTTTGTGAATGCCATTTAATAATGCAGGAAAATTATTTTGAAGAAAACGAATGAGTTTCCCATAAAACGGAAATACAATCATTGCTTTATTATTAGCAACTCCCTTCAAAATAATGGAGACTGCTTTATCAACAGGCACCAATTTAAAGGGTATCATTGAACGGGAATCACTGGTACCGGCATTGACCGGTTCTGCAGATTCATAGATCGAACTTTCAATAAAACCCGGACAAACAACGGTAACTTTTATATTGTATGCTTTACCTTCTTCCCGTAAGCCCCGTGACAAACCAACTACTCCATGCTTTGAGGTAGTGTAAGGAAGCCCCAGCGGCATGGCACAAAGCCCGGCAAGAGAAGCAATGTTTACAATATGCCCTTTCTTTTGCTTCACCATTTGCCTGTAAGCGAAAGATGCCCCATAAATGACTCCCATTAAGTTTACATCAAGTACCTTTTTCCAGTGTTTTATCTGGAGGTTCTGCATCTCACCTGTATTGGCTATTCCTGCATTGTTAAACAGATAATCAATTACGCCATATTTATCCACTACGTACTGAATAGCCTGCTCAAATGCTGAAGCGTCCGTAACATCAAGCATATATGCTTCAGCCGTTCCTCCGGTTTGCTTTAGCTGAGCTTCTAACACATACAGCTTAGCTTCCTGAATATCGCACAGGATAAGTCTGGCACCTGTTGCGGCAAGTTGTTTGCTTAACTCTTTCCCTATTCCGGATGCAGCACCGGTAATGATGATAACAGCGTTATTGAATATTTCCATTCCATAAATTTAAGCTTATTAATTATACCTGGCTGGTGTATGGACTTCAATGACAGGTATATTCTCACTGCGGAGAATATGAGTAAACAGAGGTTTCGCAGAGTCAATCTCCTGTATAAATGGAACCAATAAAGTAATAATCGAGGAGAACCTTACCTAAAGTAAAGGTAGAATGCATCTGGATGACCTTGACATATTTGAAGCTGGTATAATCCACTCTTGCTAATAGAAGGTATTGCCTTTATTCTTATAAATATATTATATCAACTACCGCTTCCATTAGCAATGTATTACGCTCTGTAAGCAGGATATATCTTGTGTCCTCACGGCATTTTCCTTTTTAACCTGCAATTAATCTGACAGACTTACCAGCTTTCCGAATGCGTTGCTACGTTAAGTGTATTTACTACAATTAATTATATCAATAATCCTTTATAAGTAGCTATTCTCTGCTTTTCCTTTATTAAACTTTGTTTTACCTTTTAATGGATTTTTAATCCTTTTCCCAAAATGGGGTATAATAATTGCTCTTAGCGAGCAAGTTTTAACCAATCAGTTTTTTAACCAATCAAGTCGTTTCGTTTTGAATAAATGTGTTTTAAGATACTAAAGCTAAACGTTCTAAAATCTTAGTTTAATTCCATGAGGTTGATGTTCGGATAAGTACAATGTCCTTTAGGGACATTGTAATGTGTAATAAAAAATGTATAAATGATTTGCCTGTTTTTAATAAGACTGAAAAGTCCTAGGGGTATGTTTTGCATTTACCATACCAGTTTGTTTTATGAATAACATTTTTAGGAATAACATATTAGCAAAAGCCATACTGCTTTTGTTATTAGTGCAACAATCAATTAACACCATTATTTAATCCAAAAATCAAAACAATGAAAGCAAGAACTTTATTCACTGTTCTCACCCTTGCGTTCGGCATTAAAGCAAATGCAACGAACTATTATTTTTCCAGTTCACAGGGTAACGATTCACGCTCTTCATCGCAAGCGCAAAATTCTTCCACTCCCTGGAAGAGTATTGACAAGCTCAACTCGATTGCCTCCAGCTTAAAGTCCGGAGATCAGATCCTATTCAAAAGCGGAGACACTTTCTATGGTTCTATTTCAACAAAGAAATCCGGTTCAAGTTCTTCACCTATCACCTATTCCTCCTATGGCTCAGGATCCAAACCTGTCATCACTGGTTTTGTTACTGTTAGCAGCTGGACTTCTAAAGGCAATGGTATCTATGAAAGCAATACATTATCTACAGGCAGCAAGGTTAATTCAGTAGTGATAAATGGTAAAATGTACGCAATGGGAAGGTATCCTAATGCAAACAGTAGCAACAATGGGTACCTGACCTTTGAATCACACGGATCCAGGTATATCAAGGATAATAACAGCTCCTTATCATCTGGCTGGAATGGCGCACAACTAGTTGTTCGTACCAACCGCTATACTATAGAGAGGTCTACTATTACCAGCGTATCTGGTAGTACTATCAGCTACAGCCCTTCCTTTACTGTGGGACTGACTGATAAGTTTGGCTATTTTGTACAGAACAGCATCAAAGCACTGGACCAGTTTGGGGAATGGTATTACAATCCCAGTACAAAGAAGATAGATGTGTACTTTGGCAGTAGCAGTCCAAATAGCAATACCGTACAGGTATCTGGTAAAGATGTATTATTCTCAATAGAGGACAGCCATATTGTATTGGATGGTCTTGCTATCAGAGGTGCAAATACTTATGGTATCTCAGGAACCCAGTCTGGTGTAAGCGACTTACAGGTGACGAACTGTAGTATAGACTTTTCAGGCATTGTTGGGATTTCCCTTGCCAACCGCCACGACTTTGTAATGGATAATACTAGCATTACATACTCCAATAGTGTGGGAGTAAGCCTCTTTTATAAGAATTCTAACCCTGTTATAAAGAACAGTACTATTCAGAACAGTGGTACTTTCCAGGGCATGCTGCAGCCGGATGAGGGAAACAAGTGGGCTACAGGTATTTATAGCAACGAAGGATTAACGGCTACTAACAACCAGGTGATCAACAGTGGCTATATTGGGATTAATTTTGCAGGGAGCAATAACCTGATCAAGAACAATTATGTAGATACCTTTTGTAACGTGCTGGACGATGGGGGTGGCATCTATACAGTTAATTACACGAGTTCTGGAAAGACGCCAAAGACAATGTTGAACAGAAGTATTATTAGCAACATAGTACTCCATGGCATGGGGGCCAAAGAAGGTGCATATACTTCAATATCCGACTATTATCCTTCAGAAGGCATCTATATGGATGATAATTCCATGAATGTTCAGGTGCTAAACAATACAGTGGCCTACTGTTCTGATGGCGGTATATACGTGCACAATACCAAAAACTATACACTAACAGGTAATGTGTTTTATAACAACCGTGTAAGGCAAATTGGCCTCCAGGATGACAATAAAGGAGACGAAATTACCGGTGGGCTGATCAGGCGCAATCAACTGTTTTCCCAATTATCTTCACAGGATATACTGCAATTAAGCTCTTCTAAAAATAACATGTCCAATTTTGGCTCGTTTGACAGTAATTACTACTGTCGTCCTTCTGATGAAAATAACATCATCAATACAAACTGGTTTGGTAATAGAACGACCCAGTATAACTTATCGGGATGGCAGAGTTCCATGAGGAAAGACTTGCATACCAAGAAAACACCTATAGCTGTAAATAATACCAACAACATACTTTTTGAATACAATGCATCTACTTCCAGCAAGACTATCAGACTGAACGGTACTTATGAAAGTCTGACTGGTACCAAATATACAAACAGTGTAACACTTGCACCTTATTCTTCCATCATCCTGTTGAAGGGTTCGGGCAATTTAACAAGCAATGAGAGTGCCAGTGCGGAAGCGGTAACTAATACTGCGGTAGCAGTACCGGGCTATGTACATCCGGAATCAGCTACCCTGGCGGTGAAAGCTTATCCAAACCCAAGCAGCTATTACTTCAGTGTAACTGCTCAGGGAGGCAATGCGGGTGAGCCGATGACACTTAGAGTATTAGACTTTTCCGGCAGATTGTTACAGGTAAAAACTGGTATCACTACCAACAGCACTCTGCAGATTGGACAAGACCTTGCAGCAGGCTCTTATATACTGGAACTTATCCAGGGCAACAAGAAGGTAATACAGAAGATAATTAAAACATCTAAATAAACTACTACTAAAGGCGGAGTGTTTACATGCACTAAGCAGGGATTGCATGCAATCCCAGACAGTATTAAATAATCAACACTCCTAAACAAAAGTCCTCCCGCCATAAGCGGGAGGCTTTTGTTTAGGAGTGTTCCTGTTGCAGAAGCATTGACTCTGTAATGGTATTGGAGATTACAAAACTGAAAGCATTGCTGCCCTGTTAATGAAGTCATCACCAGGTATTCTTATTTTGTAATACCATTTTAATCGGAAGGCCCAAAGGGTATCCTCTTAGGATATCCACGGGAACCTGCGGTCGGGCAGTGAGTCAGTGACCTGCGGGCATCATACCCATTGCCTGAAGCTCGCAACCTTAACTTGTCCCATAAAATGCAAGCTGATGAATATTTACAAGAGACAAGAGGCAAGTTTGAAGGGGCAAGATACGGAGGAGATACGACGCAGATACGACGGAGATCAGGTATATGTTAGCTATAACTTAAGTATAAGTTAGGTATAAGTCAGGTATAGCTCTGAATGTCCCGGAGATCTATAATAAATATTATGTGACAAGTTAAGGCTCACAACTTGCACTTCCTTCTTTTCCCTTGTGTCCTGAGCCTTGCACCCTATATCTTGTACAACTTAACCTCATTTACGCTCAAACTTCCAAACATAATAATTTCTTACTCCCATTTTGGGAAGCAGGTATATTTTTTGCTAACTTTATGCCCGAAACTTTAACCAAATCAAACCATTTCACCTATTACTTATTTTCTGATACTGAAATCAAACGTGCTATAATCTTGGTTTTAATTGCCTGATGTGCTGTTGATACTGCTTATATGTAGGCCCACTGGAAATCAGGTTTACTAATGCTAAGAGCAGATTCGGCAAGTCTTGTCCGGATGACTAAATGCCTTAAAGCTATAGTACCTGCATGACGAAGAGCTCTGCATTGATTAAATAATTTCTTTAATGTATGGTCTTGGTTTGACACTTTACAGTGTATTAAAACAAGTGTAATCATTCTGTTTTTGAATTGTGACTTACAGATTACAGTTAAGGTTTGTTCTTATGATGTTGGGTGATTTAATAATACACATTGATACACATTGATGTGAATTAATATTCAAATAATCTTTTAAACCGAAAATCAAAATAATGAGAGTAAGAGTTTTATTCGCTATTCTCACACTCACGGCAGCCATCAGTGCAAATGCAACTAACTATTACTTTTCCACTTCTGATGGCGATGATTCCCGCTCCTTTACGCAGGCTCAGAACCCCTCCACTCCATGGAAGAGTATTGATAAGCTGGACTCTATTTTCCGCTACCTGCAGCCTGGCGACCAGGTGCTGTTGAAAAAGGGCGACACCTTTTACGGTTCTATTGTGACAGCCAAATCCGGCACCTCTTCTGCTCCGATTACAATTTCTGCTTATGGAAACGGACTAAGGCCACTCATCACTGGCCTTAGTACTATATCAAGCTGGACCTACATTGGTAATGGTATATATGAAAGTGGCAGATTGCCTACAGGTGCTCAACTCAATATGGTTTTGATAAATGGTAAGCAATACGCAATGGGAAGATACCCTAATACAGCATCTAATAAGAATGGAGGGTACCTGACCTTTGAATCTTTTGGGAAAAAGTATATTACTGATAAACAGAATCCTTTAACTCCAGACTGGATAGGCGCTCAATTAGTTGTCCGCACTTCGCACTTTACTATAGAGAAGGCTATTATTACTAATATATCCGGTAAAACTATCAGCTACAACCATATCTTTGAAAGACAGTTGCATAACCGTTACGGTTACTTCGTACAAAATGATATTAAAACACTGGACAAGTTTGGGGAGTGGTACTACAATCCGGATACAAGGAAAATAGAGGTATACTTTGGCAACAGTAGTCCTGACAGCAATACAGTACAGGTATCTGCTAAAGACAGCTTGCTGACTATACAAAATAGCTATATTGTATTGAATTTTCTTGCTTTAAGAGGTGCTAATACTTATGGCATATGGGGAAACTGGCCTGGTGTAAGCAACTTACAGGTGAAGAACTGCACCATAGCGTTTTCAGGCATTGATGGGATTGCACTTGCTAACCGCCACGACTTTGTGATGGATAATACTACCATTACCAACTCCAACAGTGTGGGGGTAAGCCTCTCTTATAAAAATTACAACCCTGTTGTAAAGAACAGCACTATCCGCAACACTGGTACTTTTCCAGGTATGCTGCAGCCGAGTCCGGGAAACAAGTGGGGCACAGGTATTTATAGCAACGAAGGGTTAACCGCCACTAACAACAAGGTTTTTAACAGCGGCTATATTGGGATTAATTTTGGCGGGAGCAACAACCTTATCCGGAACAACTATATAGATACCTTTTGTACCGTACTGGACGATGGAGGTGGGATTTATACAGTTAATTACACCCCCAAAGGAAAGCAGCCAGTTCCTATGTATAATTCAAAGATAATAGGCAATATAATACTTCATGGCATAGGCGCTAAAGCAGGAACGTACGAAGCAGACACCAATTATATACCGGTAGAGGGCATTTACCTTGATGATAATGTAATGAATGTACAGGTGCTGAATAATACAGCAGCCTACTGTGCAAATACCGGAATATATGTGCATAATACCAAGAATTACACGCTGATCGGCAATGTATTTTTTAGTAACAGGTACAGACAAATAGCTTTTCAGAATGATTACAATGGAGATACTGTTACAGGAGGGTTAATTAAGCATAATCAATTGTTTTCCCTATCAGCTCCAGAGTATGTAATATACCTGTCATCCCATTATAATGATTTTACGGGTTTCGGAATATTCGACAGTAATTATTACTGCCGCCCCTCCAATGAAAATAATATTATCACTACAAACTGGTTTGATACTAATCAGAGCTGGTATAATTTATCGGGATGGCAGAGTACCATGAACAAAGACTGGCACTCCAAGAGTACGCCGGTACCTGTAAGTGATCCTAATAATATTGTATTCCTGTATAATGCTTCTACTTCAGATACTACTATCAGGCTGCAGGGTGCTTTTGTAAGTGTGACCGGTAACAACTACTCCGGTAGTGTAACGCTGACTCCTTTTACTTCTATTATTTTGTTGAAGAGTTCGGGCAGTTTAACAAGCACTATGAGTGCCAGTGCTGAAGTAGTAACCAATACTGCTGAAGCAGGACCAGGCTACGTACATACAGAAGCTGCCAGGCTGATGGTAAAGGCTTATCCAAACCCCAGCAGTCATTATTTCAATGTGACTACACAAGGTGGGAACACGGGTGAACGGATGACCCTCAGAGTACTGGATCTGTCCGGCAGATTGCTGCAGGTAAAAACAGGTATCACTACCAACAGCACCCTTCAGATCGGGCAGAATCTTGCAGTTGGCTCTTATGTGCTGGAGTTGATCCAGGGCAACAATAAGGCAGAACAAAAAGTAATTAAGTTGTCTAAGTAATGTATGTATGAAGGAGTGCCTATAACTGTACATCGGTAAACAAGTATAGCGGCACTCTCAAACAGTATTGAATCATCTGACAGTTTATAAACAAAGGATCCTGCAATAAGCAGGATCCTTTGTTTTAGGAGCATTCCTATTGCAGAAGTAAAGGGACAAGATTTAAGAGACAAGGATCAAGGGACAAGGGACAAGAAAGGTACAAGATGCAAGGGATAAGGATCAAGGGACAAGATACAAGGGACAAGATGCAAGGGATAAGGGACAAGAATAGATACGACGCAGATAGGGAGCAGGCACGGAGTTACTGAGAAGGAAGTATGAAGGAGATGGCGAGGAGATCAGGTATAACTCAGGTATAACTCTGAACATCCTGATATTATCCATTCTGAACAATTAAATCCACCAGCTTCTGCATTCCCTTTATTGATGTCATTAAGTTATACTTTATTCTTTAGTGAGGATTAAGGAGGCATAATCAATTTTCCATTAAAAGACATTTACCCGCTTATAGGTTTTGTACATAGATTTTCCCTCATTCTTTTAACACCTGTTAAGAAAATATATAAACATTCTACTTTTTATAAATATCAATTAAGAACCTGTGACTTCTGATTTAAGAAGACATGTTAATCTAATTTCGTTCTGACAAGATGATGAAATCCAATATCACTTTATCATCCTCCCAAACAGTTAGTGAATCCAAAAATCAAAGTCATGAAAGTAAGAACTTTATTCACCGTTCTCATCGTTTTGTTAGGCATCCGCTCCCATGCAACCAACTATTATTTCTCCAGCTCAAAAGGGAATGACTCCCGTACTACCACCCAGGCACAGGATTCTTCCACTCCCTGGAAGAGCATTGACAAGCTCAACTCTTTTGCCTCCAGCTTAAAGCCCGGAGATCAGATCTTATTCAAAAGCGGAGACACCTTTTATGGTGCTATTGTAACAAAGAATCCCGGTACGTCTTCTGCCCCTATTGTATTTTCTTCCTATGGCTCAGGAGCCAAGCCGGTAATAAGTGGTCTTACGACAGTTAGCAGTTGGACCTCAAAGGGCAATGGTATTTATGAAAGTAATGCATTAGCTGCTGGCACCACAGTAAATATGGTATTGATAAATGGTAAACAGTACGCAATGGGAAGATATCCTAATGCAAACAGCAGCAACGGAGGTTACCTGACCTTTGAATCGCACGGGTACAAGTATATCAATGATAATGAGAATTCTTTATCTTCTGCCTGGATAGGTGCTCAACTAGTGGTACGTACCTGCCACTTTAATATGGAACAATCTACTATTTCAAATATTTCAGGTAAGACGATCAGTTACAGCACATCCTTTCACCAGGGACTGACTGATAAGTACGGTTACTTTGTACAGAACAGCGTTAAGGCACTGGACCAGTTTGGAGAGTGGTATTATAATCCAAGTACAAAGAAGATAGATGTGTATTTTGGCAACAGCAGTCCAAACAGCAATACCGTACAGGTAGCTACTAAAGACGTATTATTAAAGGTAGAGGACAGTCATATTGTAGTGAATAATCTTGCTATAAGAGGTGCTAATACGTATGGTATCTGGGGAACCAATTCTGGTGTAAGCGACTTACAGGTGAAGAACTGCAGTATAGACTTCTCCGGTATTGTTGGTGTTTCACTTGCCAACCGCCACGACTTTGTAATGGATAGTTCTACCGTTACTTACTCCAATGGTGTGGGGATAAGCCTCTTTTATAAGAATTTCAACCCTGTTGTAAAGAACAGCACTGTCCGCAACACTGGTACTTTTGCTGGTATGCTGAAGGTGGATCAAGGTAACAAGGAAGGTACCGCAATCTTCAGCAACGAAGGTTTAACAGCCACTAACAACAAGGTGATCAACAGCGGCTATATGGGTATTGCGTTTTACGGGAACAACAACCTGATCCAAAACAATTATATAGATACTTTCTGTTTAGTAATGGATGATGGTGGTGGCCTGTATACCTGTAATTATACGTCTTCAGGGGTGCCTGCTGTATGCTTCAACAGAAAGGTAGTGAATAATATAGTACTCCATGGCATAGGCGCCAAAGCAGGAACGTATAGCACTTACGCCAATTATCTGCCGGCAGAAGGCATTTACCTGGATGATAATACGAATAATATAGAAGTGTTAAATAACACAGCAGCCTATTGTGCAGATGCTGGTATTTACGTGCATAATACCAGGAGCTATACCTTACTTAATAATACACTGTACAATAACAAGGGTATGCAAATTGGCTTTCAGCATGATAACATGGGATATTCTATCTCAGGAGGAATGACCAGGCGTAATCAACTGTTTTCCCAATCAGCTTCGCAGTATGTACTGAGCTTGCAGTCTAAAGATAATGACATGGGTAATTTCGGAACATTCGACAGTAATTACTATTGCCGCCCTTCCAATGAAGACAAGATCACTGTTACAAACTGGTTCAATAATAAACAGAACTTTTACAGCTTATCAGGATGGCAGTCACTCTACAACAATGACAGGCATACCAAGAAGACACCAGTACCTGTAACGGATTCCAGCAGCGTTCTTTTTCAGTATAATGCTTCTACTTCCAACACAGACAGTTACACTGAACGGGATCTTATGTAGACCTGAATGGAACCAGGTATTCGGACAGCGTGCAATTGTCTCCTTATACTTCTATTCTTTTGTTGAAGACAACGGATACAACAACAAGCACAACTCCAGACACAGCTGCCTTTAAGAGGACTGCCAGTGCTGCTGCGGTAACCAATACGGCTGTAAAGGGAGCAGGATATGTAAACAGTGCAGCTAATCTGACGGTAAAGGCTTATCCGAACCCCAGCAGCTATTACTTCAATGTGACTACACAAGGTGGCAGCACCAGTGAACCAATGACACTGAGAGTAGTAGATATGTCTGGCAAGATTGTATATGTAAAAACAGGCATCACTGCCAACAGCACCCTTCAGATCGGGCAGAACCTTGCAGCAGGCTCTTATGCACTGGAACTGATCCAGGGCAATAAAAAGGTAGAACAAAGAGTCATTAAGTTATCTAAATAAATGTATACCGGAGTGTTTATAACTGCAATCAACAAACAAGGATAGCGATCACTTCCAAATCAGTATTGAATCATCTAACAGTTTATAAACAAAGAATCCTGCAATAAGCAGGATTCTTTGTTTACGAGCATTCCTATTGCAGATGTAGAGGTAAAACGTCAAGGTTCAATGGACAAGAAACAAGATTTAAGATACAAGTAGTATTTTGTTCAGCAGCTAACTGTGGTGTAACTTTTACCTTAGACTCCATGACCACTGTTCTTTATTTGAATGGATGTTTCATTATAACACGTATTATCCATTCTGAACAATTAACTCGTACTAACCTCAGCATTACCCCTTATTAATATGCATTAAGTTATACTTTATTCTTTAATGAGGATTAAGGAGCCATTATCAATTTTTACATTAAAAGGCATTTACCCGTATATGGCTTATTGCTACTTAGTTTTTCCCTAAATTTTTTAATGCGTGTTAAGAAAATATATAAACATTTCACTTTTTATAAATATCAATTAAGAATTGTGACTTCTGATGTAAAAAGGTTTGTTAATCTAATTTCGTCTTGACAAGATGATAAAATCCAATATCACTTTATCATCCTCCCAAACACTTAGTGAATCCAAAAATCAAAGTCATGAAAGTTAGAACTTTATTTTCCGTTCTCATCGTTTTGTTAGGCATCCGCTCAAATGCAACGAATTATTATTTCTCCAGTTCCCAAGGTAATGACTCCCGTATCTTCATCGCAGGCACAGAATTCTTCCACTCCCTGGAAGAGCATTGACAAGCTCAACTCGATTGCCTCCACCATTAAGCCCGGAGATCAGTTCCTGTTCAAAAGCGGAGACACCTTTTATGGTGCTATTTCAATAGGCAAATCCGGTACTTCTTCTTCTCCTATCACCTTTTCCTCTTATGGATCAGGAGCTAAGCCGGTCATCACTGGTTTTGTTACTGTCAGCAGCTGGACCTCTAAAGGCAATGGCATCTATGAAAGTAATGCATTAGCTACAGGCTCAACAGTGAATATGGTAGTGATAAATGGTAAACAGTACGCAATGGGAAGGTACCCTAATGCTAACAGCAGCAACGGAGGATACCTGAACTTTGAATCACACGGATCCAACTATATCAAGGATAATGAGAACCCGCTTTCTTCCGCATGGAACGGAGCTCAGTTGGTTGTACGTACTTCACGCTATACCATGGAGCGATCTACCATCTCCAATGTCTCCGGTACTTCTATCAGCTATAGTCCTTCTTTTAGAAAGGGATTGAGTGATAAGTTTGGCTATTTTGTACAGAACAGCATCAAGGCACTGGACCAGTTTGGAGAGTGGTATTATAACACAAGTACAAAGAAGATAGATGTGTATTTTGGCAGCAGCAGTCCAAACAGCAATACCGTACAGGTAGCTGCTAAAGACGCATTACTGACCTTGCAGGGCAGCAATATGGTAGTGAATAATATTGGCATCAGAGGTGCTAACAAGTATGCTATCTGGGGATTCAATTCTAGCTTAAGCAACTTACAGGTAAAGAACTGCACTATAGAGTTTTCAGGCATTGATGGGGTGGATATTGGCAACCGCCACGACTTTGTAATGGATAATACTACCGTCACTAACTCCAACAGTGTAGGGGTAAGCCTCTTTTATCAGAATTCCAATCCTATTGTAAAGAACAGTACTATCCGCAACAGCGGTACTTTCCCTGGCATGCTGCAGGGAGATGACGCAGGTAAGTATGCTACGGGGCTCTTCAGTACAGAAGGGTTAACCGCCACTAACAACAAGGTGATCAACAGCGGATATATTGGGATCTGGTTTTATGGCAGCAATGACCTGGTCCAGAACAATTATGTAGATACTTTCTCTACTATACTGGATGACGGAGGTGGCATTTATACAGGTAATTACACACCTAAAGGACAAACGGCGGCTTATATCTATAACATAAAGATCGTGGGTAATATAGTACTCCATGGTATAGGTGCCAAAGCAGGTGCCTATACTACCATAATCCAACTATCTATCCTTCAGAAGGCATCTACCTGGATGATAATTCCATGAATGTTGATGTATTGAACAATACTGTAGCCTACTGTTCCGATGGCGGTATATATGTGCATAATACCAAGAACTATAACATCAGAGGTAATGTACTCTATAACAACAAATCCATGCAGCTCGGTTTTCAGCATGATAACGTTGGAACTTTCGGTGTATCAGGAGGAACGATCAGGAGTAATCAACTGTTTTCCCTATCAGCTTCGCAGTATGTACTGAGCCTGCAGTCTAAAGATAATGACATGGGTAATTTCGGATCATTCGACAGTAATTACTATTGCCGCCCTTCCAATGAAGACAAGATCAATGTTACGAACTGGTTCAATAATAAAGAGAACTGTTACAGCTTATCAGGATGGCAGAGTTCCATGAACAAAGACTTGCATTCCAAGAAGACACCAGTACCTGTAAGTGATCCCAGCAACATTCTTTTTCAGTATAATGCATCTACTTCCAGTAAGACCATTACAACTGAATGGCACTTATGTAGAGTGTAACCGGTACCAGATATACGAACAGCGTAACACTGGCTCCTTTTACTTCTATCATCCTGTTGAAGACACGATACGAAGCAATTTCAACGCAGCTACTAAGAGTGCCAGTGCTGCAGCGGTAACTAATACTGCTGTAACAGGACCAGGATATGTACATACAGAAGCAGCTAACCTAACGGTAAAGGCTTATCCAAACCCCAGCAGCTATTACTTCAATGTGACTACACAAGGTGGCAGCACCAGTGAACCAATGACACTCAGAGTAGTAGACTATGTCTGGCAAGGTTGTATATGTAAAAACAGGTATCACTACCAACAGCACTCTGCAGATCGGGCAGGACCTTGCAGCAGGCTCTTATGCACTGGAACTGATCCAGGGCAATAAAAAGGTAGAACAAAAAGTAATTAAGTTATCTAAGTAATTATGTATACCGGAGTGTTTATAACTGTACATCCCTAAGCAAGTATAGTAGATACTTCCAAACAGTATTGAATCATCTAACAGTTTATAAACAAAGGATCCTGCTTATTGCAGGATCCTTTGTTTTAGGAGCATTCTTAATGCAGAAGTAAAGGTAAAATGCAAGGGACAAGATACAAGGATCGAGGGACAAGATTCAAGATACAACTCAGATAGGGAGCAGGTAGAGAGTTACTTAGAAGGCAGTATGGAGGAGATGGCGAAGAGATCAGTTATAAGTTATCTAACAATCTGAGGTATATTGAGAAATAAGGTGTTGGAGAGAAGAACGAACTGTTCCGGGAGCAGCCGACGGGAGAGCCGTTGTGAAAAGTCAATACCCGATTACAATAGATGACTGCTATAAGCTGCAAGCCACAAGGTGTAAGCACAGCAAACGTTGACAACCAGAGCAATGCTTTATAATCCTACTTAATTAGATAAGAAACATTTATAGATACAGGAAGTCTATACATCAGGTTTCGAACTGCTTTTAACCCGTAAGCCCGTGAATTATACACTCATACATACATCGCCAATGTATGCTATTGAAATCGGGGGTAAGGGCCTGGCTTTACACCTGACAGGCGCCTAAACTGACTCTTATACTTTAAAGCTGATAGTTGTTTCCAGAACATCTGAGGGCTTTAGCAACTCTCCTGCATTCCGGGCTACTGTTTTCTCATTTTATCATTATTTTGTCTAATGCAAGAGGTATAATAAAAAGGCACGCCAAAATGGAGTGCCTTTAAGGGTTTTAAGGATTGGGGTGAAAAGAGTTGGGTATAAGGGTTAAAAACAGGGGTTAAATTATTCATTAACAATAGGAGCTACAAACTCACCATTAGTCAATTTCTTTTCATTAGAACCTGTGCCCTGAGCATCAAAGAAAGCACCGCTGAAAGTACCTTTTACATACTTGTCAGTCATCTCGGTAATGTTAATGCTATAAGGTGCTGCATTATCAGATTGTTTGCCAGCCATATAGACACCATTATCATCAGCACGGTTTTGTGGTGCATATATGCCGAAGATAGCATAGGTTTCATGATCTCCTTCTGTGTACTGACCTATCGTTGCATCTGCAGCAGAGAGGATGATCGCATCCATTTCATCGGTTGAACCATTGCCTTTAATGCCTTGAACCCGCAGAACATGTGTACCATCATCCTGCACATAGCGGGATGCTTTTACAGTTCCGGAATAGGTAAGTGTTGTACCATCCATCTTTGCTTTTACATAATAGCTACCGGTTTGACCACCGCCACCATTGTTGCCGCCGCCATTATTACCACCACCGTTATTGTCACCTCCACCAGAGTTAGCAGGCTTGTCAGTATGCTTGCTGCACGATGCCAGGAAGCCAATCATTAATATAAAAGTTAATACGCGGAATAGGGTTGTTTTTTTCATGACTGGTTATGTTTTTTGTTTTAGGGTTTGTTTAATGATGTAAAAATACAGGCAGCAACAAGGGGAGTAAATAGCATAAACATGTGAGTTGTACACATTTCATCTAAATAAAAAAGCCCTCGCACAAGCGAAGGCTTCACCTAATGAGCTATAGCTAATTAATACCGCTTGTTAAAGCGATCATCATTATCTCTTTTATTGTTGTAGCCACCTCTGTCGTTATTGCGGTCGCTGCCACCGTTATAACCGCCACGATCGTTGCTACGCGAACCGTTGTAGCCATCACTGCTGCTGCCTCCACGTGGATTATAGCTTCCGCCACTGCCACTACGTGGAGTATTGTTGAAGTTGTTGCTACGCGGAGCACTGTTGTAGCCACCGGGAGATGGCCTGCTTTGCTGTGGCTCTGCTTCTTTAACTGAAATTCTCTTTTTACCTAGCACTACATTATCAAGGGTAGCAATTGTTTCCTTTGCTTCTTCTTTGTTAGGCATATCCACAAAACCAAAGCCTTTGCTCTTGCCGGTATTGCGGTCGATAATAATTCTGGCTGAAGCTACTTCGCCATATAATTCAAACATCTCTTTGAGATCTACATCATCAAAATCGGTAGATAAACCGGCAATAAATAACATCATGATTTATAGTATTTTATATTATTGGATTCTTGTTTTAAGAAATAAAGATACGGGTCTCATTATTCACTATACGAGTATTAGCATTTTATGTTTTAGCGGCAGAAAATAACAATGGTCTGGTATAGTATCCTGTTGGTAATTGTGTTGATTGTTTACTTCGGTGCTTATTATTTACTTGTGAAGTTACACTTTAATTGATAAAAAAAATACTTTTAGGTGTTTTTTAATAATTTAATGACAAGTGGCAGTGCTGGTATGAATTGTCCATACAGTCTAAACTGCTTTTACCGGCATACAGCCTGAAATTCTGTTCTATATTCAGCATTTATGTAAGTATTGTTTATCAAACATCAAACCACAAAGAAGCAACAGGAGAGGAGAGTTCAGAAGTGATGGCTCTGTCCACAAGACGCTATAATTGCTATCCTATATCTCTGTAGTTTATTATTCAACCAGCAAATGCTGCGTAAATGTGTCCTTACCACATATTATTCTCACTACATATACACCTCCAGCAAGCCTAACCACAGGCACATGCACCAGTTGCCCGGCAACTACCGAAGAAACAGTTGTTGTATAAACTGTTTGTCCGACTGTATTAATAAGCGTTATGATTGCCTGATCAGCACTTTGATTCAGTCTTATATTTATTACGTCTTTTGCAGGATTCGGATACACTTTTACAATAGCATTTGCCTTATTCACCTCTACTATAGCGATAGCAGAAAAATGGTAAGCACCATTATCATCCAACTGCTTAATGCGGTAATAATCAGTACCAACAACCGGCTGTACATCCTCAATAGTTATATTGCTGTGCGCCGGCAGCTACAGTACCAATAGTTGTATAATGGATACCGTCGCTGCTTCTTTCTATCTCAAATTTCCGGCTGTCTATTTCGTTAGCAGTTGTCCATGTAAGCAGTACACCATTGGCGCTTTTATTGGCAGTAAAAGATAACCAGGTAACAGGCAGCACCGTAGGAACAACAGTAAGATCAGCATCCGAAATATCAAAGAAAATATTATCAGATGCCATTATACGGATACGTCCTTTGGCAGTAGCTTTATTAGGTACCTGTACTGTCTCGCTGCCATCGTTAGTCGTGTTAGCAGCCAGTATTACGGGAAAGCTGTGACCACCATCTGTAGAAAACCCAATATTAACGTTGCTGCATTTTATACGGGCATTAGTAGTGTTTGCAACATTCCAGGTAATGGTTACCAGGCTGCCTCCTTTCCACGTAATAGCACTATCAAGTCCCTTTACTACAAAAGGACCAGCAGTGCTGTCCACAGTTACTTTCATATCATCGCTGTTATTGCTGCCGCTGCCAGTATGGTTATCCCGTACTGTAAATCTGAAGTGCAGCACTCTGCTTACAGCAGGTACTGCTTCCCACTTCCATGTGGTTTTACCGGCCAATATCGTATCCAGCACCGGTAAGGTGCGGCTGTTTGAAGCAGAATAACGAAAGGAACGGAAGACAGGACCTGCAGTTGAAGTCGGCTTAGGATATTGATCGTAGCCAGGAGCCATTGTATCAAATTGCTCCCAGGCATAACTCAGCACATCTGTTGCATCTGCATCTGTTGCACTACCCGTTAGTATAAATGGCGTAGCGGCAGGAATAACAAAATCGGCACCTGCGCTAACAGTTGGTGTATGATTACCTGTATGCAATAGTGTTGGTCCGGGCTGCCCGTCAATACTCTTAATATAGCCGGTTATCTCTTGAATGCTGATTGCATGAAAATAATCATCACTGTGCGGCTGCACATCGGTAGCACCGGTAGTGCCGGCATATCCCATGATAGTTGAGCCGCTACCTGGCTCCATTTGTGAACCGGTATTCCCTTCATCCGTATAATCGAATGTATGACTAGCACCAAACTGATGACCAATCTCGTGCGACCAAAAGTCCACGACAAACGGATCTCCGTTTACTTCGTCAGTACCGGTAACAGCTATGCCTTTAGTAGCTGAATCGCACACGCAACCAATGCAGCCTGCATTGCCACCGGTATTCAAGCCCATCAGCAGGTGACCGCAATCGTAGTTACTATTGCCAATGTATTTATCCAGTGTATTTTTAGATTGCGTATTCCATTTTCCGTTATCAAAGCCGGAACTAACATTATCATCAAAGGGATCAGTCTTACTGTCCAAGAAAATAATCGTGTCTTCATTATCCACAAGGTTTAGATGTACATCAAAGTCCCTTTCAAAAACGCCGTTAACGCGAGTAAGATCGGTTACCAGGGTGCTCAACACACTTAACTTCTTTGCAGAATCGGTTGTTTCTGTTCCGCCGAGACAAAGCTTTGAGAACTGCCCCCCTACCGGCACTGCAAAGCGATAAGTGCGTAAGATATTATCATCAGCATTTTTAGCTATGGCAGGATTTTGTCCTTGTGCTGTAGCTTTACTTTGTACACCACACACAAAACTGTTCTTGCTTTCATCCAGGTTATCGCGGTCAAACACCATGTATAAACCCGTGCTTTTATCTAGCAGGATTGATGTAAATGGTTTTGCGTGTACCGGAGAGTATCATTGCATGAAAGCCTTTGGGGGTAATATCAAAGCGGATAGTAGCTGAAGGATCATCTATTCCTTGCCCGGCATATGATTTTAACTGTGGATATTTTGCAGCCAGTGCGGCCGACATTACAGGCGATTCCACTATTCTGAAGTGCTCCTGCTCTCCTTTTGCATTGGGCACACTGATGATAAAAGACGATTTACTAACGGCAATATTTTTTGCTAAAGGAACTGTAGTCAGTGCACGTTTGAACGCATCCTCCGCCAGGTGAAATGTCTTATATGACTGCGGTACAAAAACCGGGTGGTTGCCTGCCAATTTGTTTGGCTGCCAGGCACTACTGTTCACGGCTGTCCAGAAATCGTTATTCCGTTGTGCGGCTACCTGCAAGTGGATGCCAATAAGAGCCAGCAAGAATAAGGGTACTATCTTTTTATTCGTGCTATACATGTTGAAGTGATATTGGAATGAATTAATTTAAAAGTAGATCATTGTTTGATATTGGACAATTAATACCAGTTTCAATTAGACAATTTTCTAAAAAGCTGTGAGCGTTGAGCTTTGAGCCGTGAGCATAGTATAGTATCCACTACAGATAGGTGATTAAGTTAAGCCTCAAATATTTTGTATTGCAGCTTTAGGTACGGCCTTACCAAATCAAGCGTACCTATCGGCGGCACTCGTTGCATTCTCTACATTTCTTTTACCGACGAGATGTTCCTATATACCCGCGCCTTGAAAAGTTATAAATGGCTTATCATCTTAAAAAGCCCCTCCTTCTAAATAATTCAACCCCGGACATGGTCTGCTTAACATAATGACATAACCAATAAGCAAAGATAATTTACAAGATGCTTTGTAATTTCATCCGTGTTCATCTAGTGCCATTTGAGAGAGCTTACTTCACCACCTGCTTCAAATAAGCTCCATAACCGCTTTTAGCATACAGTTCTGCCTGTTGCATTAGCTGGTCGTAACTGATAAAGCCCATGCGGTAAGCTACTTCTTCGATGCAACCAATTTTGGTGCCTTGTCTTTTCTCTATCACCCGCACATATTCGCTGGCATCGCTTAGTGAGTCAAAAGTACCGGTATCCAGCCACGCATAGCCACGGTTCATTACTCCAACATGCAGGGTGCCGCGTTCTAAATATGCCCGGTTTACATCCGTTATCTCGTATTCTCCACGTACAGAAGGCTTGATGCTTTTTGCAATATTTACCACCTCATTATCATAAAAGTATAAGCCTGGAACAGCATAGCGACTCTTAGGTTTTGCCGGTTTTTCTTCAATGGACAAAGCTTTGAACTGCTCATCGAATTCTACCACGCCATAACGTTCGGGGTCACTTACTTCATAAGCAAAAATTGCAGCCCCATTTACATCATTAAACGATTGCAGCAATTGGCTTAAGCCTGCACCATGGAAAATATTATCACCCAGTACCAAAGCTACTTTGCTATCCCCAATAAACTCCTCCCCTATCACAAATGCCTGCGCGAGCCCGTTAGGCTTTTCCTGTACTGCATAAGTAAAAGAGCAGCCAATAGCAGCGCCATTCCCCAGCAACCGCTGAAACTGTGCTGAATCTTCGGGGGTGGTAATGATGAGTATTTCATTGATACCAGCCAACATCAGTACTGATAACGGATAGTAGATCATCGGCTTGTCGAAAATCGGCATTATCTGCTTGCTGATGCCTTTGGTAATCGGATACAACCTGGTGCCGGAACCGCCGGCAAGTATAATACCTTTCATGAGGGGGTACAAGTTTAGTATATATCTATAATGTCTTTAAGTAAGGGATTCTTTAAATCTTTTTCTGATAATATCAGTTCGCTTTCAGGCATGCCCCAGTCAATATTAAGCTGAGGGTCGTTATACATGATCCCACCTTCAGCCTCCTTATTATAATAATTATCACATTTATAAAAGAAGACAGCCGTATCGCTCAGTACCAAAAAGCCGTGTGCAAAGCCACGCGGAACAAAGAACTGTGTATCAGATGTATCAGAAAGCTTAACGGCATAATGCTGGCCATATGTAGGTGAATCTTTGCGTAAATCAACGGCTACATCCAGCACACTACCTTGCAGTACGCGCACCAGTTTTGCCTGTGCTGCATCGCCTCTTTGAAAATGCAGACCACGCAGTACCCCTTTAACTGAAGCAGATTGATTATCCTGCACAAAGTTCACTTTCAAACCTGTAAGTTCTGCAAACTTTTGCTGATTAAAACTTTCAAAGAAATATCCCCGGTTATCCTTAAAAACAGTGTTGTGAATAATATAACAATCTTTAAGTGGTGTTTGTTCTACTTTCATGAAGTTAATTTTAGGCTACAAGCTGCGAGCCATAGGCCGCGAGCACAGAGCCTTTGCAGCCCTCTTTATGCTTATTTTTCAAATACCTGCAGCCTGAAGCTTGCATTCTTGTTCCTTAATATTTTAAAAGCTCATGCTCCGTAACTCAAAGCCTGCAGCTTGTATCTTTTATCTTACCTGTTGCTATATTGTTCTTCGTAATAATGCTGGTAATTGCCGGAGGTTACATGCCTGAGCCACTCCGTATTCTGTAAGTACCAGTCAATAGTCTGGCTTAAGCCTTCTTCAAAGGTCACACCTGGCTTCCAGCCTAATTCGCTATTGATCTTAGAAGCATCTATAGCATAGCGCAGGTCGTGGCCTGGGCGGTCTTTTACATACGTAATCAACTGTTCACTTTCGCCCGGTTCGCGTCCCAACTTTTCATCCATCAGGGTGCAGAGCAGCTTTACCAGGTCAAGATTCTTCCATTCATTAAAACCGCCAATGTTGTAGGTCTCTCCATTCTTTCCCTGATGGAATACGAGGTCAATAGCACGGGCATGGTCTTTTACAAACAGCCAGTCGCGTGTGTTTTCGCCCTTGCCATATACGGGTAATGGCTTTTTATTGATAATATTATTTATAAATAACGGGATGAGCTTTTCAGGAAAATGGTTGGGGCCATAATTATTGCTGCAATTGGTAACGATGACCGGCAAACCATATGTTTCGTGATAAGCACGTACAAAATGGTCGGAGGAAGCTTTGCTGGCCGAGTAAGGTGAGTTGGGAGCATAGGGGGTGGTTTCGGTAAACATGCCTTCTTCGCCTAAGGTTCCATACACTTCATCTGTTGAGATGTGGTAGAAACGATGACCGTTATAGCCGGACTTCCAAAACTCTTTGGCAGTGTTCAGCAGGTTGACCGTGCCGACTATGTTGGTATATATAAAATCGAGCGGCGCTACAATAGAGCGGTCCACATGACTTTCAGCAGCCAGGTGAATCACATCAGTTATATCATATTTTTCAAATACCTCATTAACTGCCGGGACATCAAGGATGTTTATTTTCTCAAAATGATAATTGGGCTTGTCTTCAATATCCTTCAGGTTCTCCAGGTTTCCAGCATAGGTGAGTGCGTCAAGGTTAACGATGGTGTAGTCAGGATATTTATTTACAAAGAGCCTGACTACATGCGAGCCGATAAAGCCGGCACCGCCAGTAATAATAATTCTTTTAGACATTGGGCAAAGTCTTTTTGTTTTTGCTGCGCAAAAAGTTTGGGGCAAAATAAACGTCTTTTTACAGAAGTATGGGCATTAAGTGCTTATAATTACATTAGAAGCGTTAAGAAAAGCATTATTTTTTACAATTCCTTAAACTGCGCCAGTCTGCAATACTGGCAAAACCAGCTTATATTTACAGCCTTGTATGCTTCACCACATGGGCTGACCCCATCGCCTCCGGCGGAGCAGGCACACTGAATAAACCCCTGGATGAATCACTCTTCCTTTAATAGGTTGATCATGAATCGCCGGTGTTACCAAAGACAACTGTTTATTCCTGTATTTAGCAACCGATATACTAAAAAATACGTACTATAAGTGAAGGATGAACGAAGGATGAGCGTAAGATCATCGAAGGATATACGGCTCAGGTATGGCTTAGATACGGCGGAGGTACGGCTTAGATATCAAAATGACTAATGACACATGGCACAGGACAATAAATACGCCATCGTAAAGGAACAGTATTACTTTCCTCCGCATTACAGCTTTGTTGGATGAATATATATTTTACCAACTTCATAAAGGCTGCATTAAAAAGAGCTGCGAGCCAGGAGACGTGAGCCTTAATTTGTCGATAAGGTATAACCGGACGAATATTCAGCAGAGACAGGTGGCAGGTTACAAGGTGCAAGATACGGCGCAGATACGACGGAGATAGGGAGGAGATTAAGTATAACTTAGGTATATGTTAGCTATAACTTAAGTATAAGTTAGGTATAGCTTTGAATGTCCCGGAGTTCAATAATAAAAATGATGAGACAAGTTAAGGCCGTGAGCTTTGAGTAGGAAGGGCTTTAATCCTGAGCAAAGTGTAGCGTATGCTTCTTAATTCAAAATGGTATTAGCTAAAAAATGAGCTTGCTTAAAAGTTTCGCTAAAGCTAAAAGCACATTATTCGATTTATATAAATTAAATAAATATAGATATCTTATGAATAAAAGGTATCCGCGTAATAAGTTTATATTAGACGCTACATATAAATATAATAGAACCTGATATACATCTTATAATACAGCGGCTTTAAATAATATTAATTCTCTATATAAAAAAACTATAATTTAAAATTTAATTAAATTTATTCATCTAAAACGTATTACATTTACATAACCAAAAACTGAAAATTCTTTCTATGAACAAATTCAACCTACTAAAAGCTTCTGCTTTTCTTATTGCCTCATTATCTGTTTTTTCCACTTTTGTAAAAGCCCAGGTTAGTGTAGTAACCCAGCATAATGATTTAAAAAGAACAGGCTGGAATGCCAATGAAAAGATACTCACCCAAAGCAATGTAAACTCCAACAGCTTTGGCAAGCTCATTAGCCGCAGGGTAGATGACCAGGTTTATGCCCAACCTCTGGTGGTAAGCAATCTTAATATTAATGGCAAGGTGCGCAATGTGGTTTTTGTAGTTACCCTGAGTAATACGCTATATGCCTTTGATGCGGATGATGCTAGCATTTATGCACCTCTTTGGTACAGAACCGTTACGAAATCAGGCTTCCGCCCCTTAAAAAATACGGACTTAAACTGTGGAGATATTAGGGATAACAAGAGTATTGGTGTTATGGGCACCCCCGTAATTGACACAACCACCAAGACTTTATATCTTGTAGCCAGGAGTGTATCTAATGATGGAAAGACCTTTGTACAATACCTCCTTGCCATTGATATCCTAACAGGAACAATCAATAACTGGGTATTGATAAATCCTACCGTACCGGGTACCGGTACCGGAAGTGTAAACGGACAAATAACCTTTAACGCGCAAAGAGAAAATCAGCGCCCCGGACTATTGCTGTATAATGGGGTGGTATATATTGCCTGGGCATCCCATTGTGATTGGGGTGACTATCATGGTTGGGTAGTAGGCTATGATGCCAAGACATTTCAGCAGAAATATGTTTATAACAACACCCCTAACGGAAAACAAGGGGGCATATGGATGAGCGGGCAAGCGCCTTCTGTGGACGACAATGGCTTTATTTATATTGCCTCAGGAAATGGGACGGTGGGTGTAACTAATAATCCAAACGATCCTATTAACCGCGGTGAGAGCATTGTGAAACTGTCCACCGCATCCGGAAGTTTAAAAGTAGCAGATTTCTTCACCCCTTATAACTACGATTATATGGAGGCAAATGATCTGGACTATGGCAGTGACGGGGTGCTGCTCATACCCAATACCAACCTGTCACTTTCCGGCAGTAAACAAGGTATATTATATCTTACCAATAACAATAATCTTGGTCATATTACTGCTAATAACTCTGGTGCAGTTCAACAGATCAATGTTTATACCAACTCAACCAGGACCGGAACCAGAAACATCCATGGCACACCGACGTATTATAAGGCTCCCAACGGGCAGGAATATATCTATGTATGGGCAGAGAACGGGCTATTGAAACAAATGCCCTTTAACCGTACTACCATGAAGTTCGATACTGCAAAGGCCATCCTCGGACAAACTGAACTGCCAAAAGGTATGCCGGGCTCCCTGCTCTCGGTTACTTCCAACCAGCAAAATGCGGGTACCGGTATTGTATGGGCCAGCCATCCGCTAACGGGCGACGCAAACCAAGGAACAGTACCAGGCATTTTACAGGCTTTTGATGCTACCAATGTAACCCATGAATTGTGGAACAGCAATATGGTTCCAGGCCGGGATAGTGTAGGTAACTTTGCCAAATTTGTTTGCCCAACCATCGCCAATGGTAAAGTATATCTGGCTACTTTTTCTAATAAGCTGGATATTTATGGATTGCTTCCTACTACTACCAAGAGTGCTATTGCTAAAGCTGACATTGCCACAAGCAGCATCACCAGCAATGCAAAACTTACCCTCTCTCCAAACCCTGCACATGGTCAGGTAACGATAGAATATGTGGACAGTAAAGCAGTGGCAAGTGAGAAAGCAAGCCTGGATATTTATGGCAGTACCGGTAATATTATTTATCATAAGGATGTAGTTATTAATAATGGAGGTATCCTGCACTTAAATATCGCTCTTCCTTCCTCTGTCCGTAATGGAGTGTATACCGTACGTATAATGAATGCAAAAGGTGCTTTCAAGGCTGAAAAACTAGTAATCTCAAATTAATCTATTCTTTACAATAAGTAAAAGATCTGATGTTAAAACCCCCGATAGCAGTTGATTCCAACTGTTATCGGGGGTTTTGAATAATGTAATGTGAGTTCTTAGTAGTATAAAGCTTTTTCTGCTTGCAGGTTATTTCTTACTTCTTGTTCCTTGTTTCTTGTACCCTGTTTCTTTCATTTATCCCAGAAAATTCTTGGTGAAGTCAAGGTTACAGAGGTAGGTGTATTGGCACCGTTATACGATATTTCACTTTGTGGGTATAGTAAGCGTCTTGGAATAGCACTTCCCGATACAGGCTGAAGATCCGGCTTGCCGGTGCGGCGCCAGAGCGTCCATACTTCAGGATTTGTAAATAAGGCAAGGTATTCCTGAACTGCTACCTGACCAATAGCGCTGTCCGCACTTGTTGTCGGCAACGTACCATTAGCGGCTACATACGTATTAATGGAAGCCTGGTCAACCCCTAACTTAGTCATGTTTGCTTCAATGGCAGCCTGATAATATCCCTGGGCTTCAGCAATATTGCCGCTTGTTCGTAAGGTCATTTCAGCTTTTGCAAACAGCATCTCGTCGTAAGTAATAAACTCGACCGGTGAATTGATCTTGTTATAATAACCAGCGGGGTTACCGGAAGCATCTGTGCTGTCCATGTTATAAAATGGATACCTTGGATCATTCAAGTCTTGTAGCATAGTAGATATAGCGCTGCCAGCAAAGCTTTCGTCACCGGGGCGCTGTGTAAAGAACTGGTACCAGGGGTTAGCAGCAGTTTCTGCGGAAGCAAAAACATACTGTGCATTATCTGCATTGCTGGTAAATGACTCGTTGATTTCATTCAATGCTTTAGCAGCCATTGCAGCATCTCCTTTGCTTTGATGAATATATAGACGTGCTTTGATAGCATGACCAAACTTTATCCATTTTGTTGCGTCGCCACCGTATATAAAGTCTTCTGCTCCCGGAACCAGTATACCTGGATCAGGATCGTTCAGGAGTGCAATTGCTTTGTCAACGAGGTTTGTAATTGTATCGTACAAGGCCTTATCATTATCATACCCCGGATGCAGGTTAGCATTGCCTGAAAGCGCCCTGTGAATAAGGAATTGAACCCCAGGCATCCACGGAAATCTGCAGTGTGTAAGCCATCAAAATTCTCGAAACACCACTATAGGCATTGTATCCCTTTGCATCAGCCTCATGCATCAGGGTATCATCATTCACCATAATTGAAGTATAAAGGTCTGACCATAGATTTTCAAATGTACCGGCATTCATTCCATATTGATAGTACGCCTGCGACTGGCTGTTGGCGCCATACATCTGCTGCATAAGAAGGGAAGTAAAACGGGAAAGATCACCTCCCTGAGTATAACCAAGCGCAGACTCAACAGTAGGTAAAATTAAAGCGGGGCTAACACTTGGCGGTACATTTGGGTTATTGTTTACATCAGTAAAAAAGCTCTTTTTACAAGATGCTGCAGCTATCAAAATAAAGCCGCCGAGTATTAAAAGCAATAGTTTATTAGATTTCATTGTATTTGTTTTAAGTAACTACAGTCCAAGATTTAAGCGGATACCATAACTCTTAGTTCCGGGATTATTAAAATAATCTAACCCTTGTGCATTAACAGGACCGGCTAAACTTGTTTCAGGATCTACACCATCATACTTTGTCCATAAAAACAGGTTGTTTGCAAAAAGGGTAACGGATAAATTAGTAGTGCGTTTACTGCCGAAAATGGTGTTTGGCAACTGGTAGTTTAAGCTTACCTGGCGCACCCTGGTATAGCCGCCATTTTCAATATCAGTTTCCTGTCCTCCAGCAAAGCTGTTGCCTACATTTTGCCAGTAGGACTGGCTATAAGAGCTTTGTATAGTATTTTGCTCTCCCGGCCCGGCGACCTCATTGCCATCCTTATCAAAATGTACAACATTACCATTAGCGTCCAGGTGTCCTAGCAATCCTTGAAATACGGTTGGCGTACCCCTGTTGGCGGTTTCCCCGGCTGTGCCTTTATTCGCTAAGGCACCCCTTGTTCCATTCCACATATCACCGCCATGACGCACATCTATCTGGAAGCCAAAAGCAAACCCTTTATAGGTAAGATTACTTATTACAGAGCCTATCCACTTTGGATTAGGATCTCCGATTGCCAGGCTAGGACCAACACCGCCACTTATAGGCGTGCCATAATCACTGTTTGGATCGTCTGAAATCAACAATGGGCTTTTAAGGTCAGTAAGGACTGAGTGTGGGGTAGTACTGCCATAAATTACACCGAATGGCTGGCCAGCTACTGCATCAACTTCAGCTTCTCCGGCACCAAAACCTCCTACAAAAAACCGGTCTATGCCGGGTGCTAATGCAAGCACTTTATTACGGTTGAGCGACCAGTTAAAGTTTACATCCCATCGTAAGCCATTGGAAGCTTTAATTGGAGTAGTAGTTAGTGTTAATTCAAGTCCTTTATTACTTATAGATGCGGCATTGAGCAATTTGCCTGCATAACCTGTTGAGTAAGGAACAGACGTTGGGAAAATGACATCCGTTGATTTGCTGTAATAAGCTGTTGCATTTAATCCTATCCTACTCTGCAGGAAAGACAAATCAGCGCCCACTTCATAAGAATAAGTGTTTTCAGGTTTTAAATCCGGATTACCAATGGTGGCTATTGCTGAGCTTATCTGGTAGCCACCTATGCCATTAATAGGAAATTGTATGCCAGTGGTAAAGCCATCTTTAAAAGAAGTGGAAGTAAAAGGTGTAGTAAGTGAATATATAGGCGCATCTTTACCAACCTGGGCAAACGAAGCCCTCAGTTTACCGAAAGAAAGTATACGGTTGTTTTTCAATCCTCCTGCTTCTGTAAATACCCAGCTTACACTTACGGATGGATAGAAGAAGGTATTGTTGGCTTCCGGCAGCGTAGATGAAGTTTCCCTGCGGCCGGTTATAGTCAGGTATAATTCCCTATTATAATTCAGTTCTGCCTGCCCGTAAAACGCCATTGTGCGCTTTCTTACTTTTGTTTCACTCGACAGGTAGGAAGCAGCATTGGACATATCTAAAAAACCCGGCTCTAATAAAGTTGTTCCCTGCGCAAAGAGGTTCTGCTGGTTAAGTGTAAAATAATTATGTCCTACCAATAAAGAACCTGACCATTTATCGGTAAAGGTCTTCTGCATATTAACAGTAAAGTCTGAATTGAACTGGCGGTTAGCGTAATCAGTAGTAAAAACAGCGCCGTTAACAAATTGGCTGGAGTTAATATCGTAAGCGTTTTTATCTTTTTGACTATACACATCACCACCCAGCCGGTAAGTAATATTCATCCAGTTTAGTAACTGGTAGTTCACCTGCCCAAACCCAAATGCACGGTCCAGACCCGATGTAAAAGGATCTTTATTCACTACCCAGTAAGGATTATCATACCCCCCGCCACCGCGGTAGTTTCTTTGTGTACCATCAGGCAATATATAAGCGGCAGGGTTATCTTCAGCATTGGATAAACCATTCGAATTATCAAAAGTGACCGGGGTTCTTACCAGCCCCAGCATTACGCCGGAAAGCTGGGACCCCTGCTGGGTTTTATTATTGTCGGAATTAATATAGGAAATACTTGCAGATGCCGATAGTTTGTCGGTAATAGCAGACTGCCCGGCTAAGCTGAACGTGGTTTTTGAGTACCTGCTTTTAGGAATAATGCCGGTCTGGTTCACATTGCCCAGCGATAAACGATAAGTTGATTTTTCATTGGCACTGGAGCCTGATACTGCAATATTGTTATTATAGGTAACACCGGTCCGGAAAAATTCATACCGGTCATAAGGTGTTACCGGTATCTTGGCAGAAGGGTCTGATTTACTTACAATATGACCATGCCTGTCAAATGGGTAACCAGTAGCGCCATCCCAAAAAAGTGTATCTATTGCAGCGCCCCAGGAAATAGAAGGACCTACCGGTGGAGTCTCCGGCGGCAAGTATTGACCACCGCTTCCCTGAGAGAACCTATCCTGCAGATCTGGTAACTGGCTTACTTTATCAATGGTTACGGATGAGTTTAACTGGATGCTGTGTACCGCGTTTTCCGCTCCCCTTTTTCGTGGTAATAACAATAGCACCGCTTGCAGCCTGTATACCGTACAATGCAGTAGCTGCAGGGCCTTTAAGTACATTAATAGACTCTATATCATCCGGGTTAAGATCGTTGCCACGGTTAGTTGGTTGTGCACCGCCGGTAAGGTTGCCACTCGCACCTGATGCCTGGAAACCGGCATTGGTGGGATCGTAGCTGTTCACTGAATTATCTATGGGTACCCCATCTACTACTAATAGCGGCTGGTTATTGCCTGTAATGGAAGTAACACCTCTTAAGCGTATATAGGTACCTCCGCCAGGGTCGCCGGTGCTATTGATAACTGTAAGTCCTGATGCTTTGCCCTGCATCTCACCAAGCAGGTTGCCTGTTCCTGACTTATTAAGCTGGTCTGAGCTTACAGTTTGCGTGGCTGTTCCTAACTCTCTTCTTTCTCTCCTGATACCGAGTGCGGTTACAACCACTTCATTCAGGGATTGGTCTGCAGCCTTAAGATGAACGGTTAGTTGGGCTTCATTACCAACTGTAATTTCCTGTGTGGCAAAATTAAGTGCTGAGATTACTAATACGTTGCCGGTGGCAGCAGCAATACTAAACCTTCCGTTTTCATCAGCCTGGGTTCCATTTTTTGAACCTTTAATGATAACAGATGCTGATGATACAGGAATGCCTTTTTCATCTGAAATGACACCTGAAACAGTTGATTGTGCCGATGTAAAAAGAGCCGTTATCAGCACGCAGATGGTTAATGTAATTTTTATAGACATATACCGGGCTTTAAACATTAAAATGAGGAGGTGAAAAATGAAATTTCCTATTTGAAGGATATACAGTATGGACAGTTTAAGTTTAATAACTGCTGTAACAAACCAGTACTTTAGTTACTCAATCATGATTTTTGGTTACTGAATCCAGAAATTGGAGGGCTGACCCATGAAGGGGGGGTTGGGTTTCTTACAGATGAAGCCTCCAGACCTTAAAGGGAAGTAAGGGTAATACCAGATTCAAACAGGTTAGCTAATACCAGTTACCCGTTACCAGTTGCCGGGTATGAACTGCGAACTTAGGGTAAAGCATATGATGCTACTTCACTGAACATAGTATAAGTTCGATGAAATGGGCGTTTGCATACGACTATCCTTAGAGTTGCTGAGGAGGAGATTGGAAGGAGATTCGGTGTAAGTTCAGTATAAGTTTGGTATAACTCCGATTAGTCCAATGTTGGTAAGCAGGTAATTTAGGGATTTAGGATTGGGGGATTGGTGTTTATGATATTATACTAAATTCAAACAGATGAACTGGTATAAGCAGTATGCCCCAAGGTGCAAGCATATAAAACGTTTAGACCGTGGGCAATATCACATACAAAAATGCCCGGCACTAAACCGGGCATCTCTTATTCGCCATCTACACAGGTATCTCCTTTTTCAGGTTGCAGCTTGTTTTTAGACTTATGCGCAGCGCCATCCATCTTCACAATCTTTGGGTAAAACAGCCCCACCGTTTGCACCAGGTTCTTTTGTGCATTCATCACATCATAGATGTTTTTATAGGCAAAAGGCGCTTCATCCAATCCACCACCAATCAGCTTTACACCCTGCTTCTGCAACTCATCTCTCAAAGCTTTTTGTGTAATGCTTTTGATAGCTGCAGTGCGGCTCATTTTTCTTCCCGCACCATGCGATGCCGAGTTGATGGCAGCAGCTTCCCCCATTCCTTTTACAATAAATCCGGGCGCAGTCATGCTGCCGGGAATAATGCCAAGCACATCCTTACCGGCTGGTGTAGCCCCTTTACGATGCACAATCAATTCTTTGCCTTCATATTGTTCTTTCCAGGCAAAGTTGTGATGGTTTTCTACCATCTTCAGCGGCTGTCTGCCAAGCTGTTTTGCAATCTTTGCATGTATTACATGATGACAGGCAGAGGCATAATCACCCGCCAGGCTCATCGCCATCCAATATTCGATACCCTCTTCTTCATCTAACCCAAACCATGCAAGGTTGGAAGCTTCTTTGGGCAGCTTACGTTTTTCTTTTGCCAGTTTGGTAAAGTGGTTGGCAATATTAGCTCCCAAACCGCGCGAGCCGGAGTGTGATAATAAGCCAAGATACCTACCAGCCTCTAATCCCAGTACTTCATCTTTATGCGGTATTTCCACTATACCAAACTCTACAAAATGATTACCCGAGCCGGACGAACCTAATTGCTTTTCTGCCTTGCTTTGTAAGCCTTTTACAAAAGGTATTTCGTTAAACACCGGACTATCTAATACTTCATCATACGATGTTTTGGAAAACTCCTTACCGGCACCAAACAAAGTAGCTTCATTTAGTTCTCTGGTAAAGTATGCTTCACGGCTGTTCAACTCTTTCGGGTCAATATCAAACACGCTGAGGCACATGCGGCAGCCAATGTCCACACCTACGCCATAAGGTATCACGGCGTTTTCTGTTGCCAGCACTCCGCCAATGGGTAAGCCATAGCCACGAATGCGCATCAGGCATCAAAGCGCCGGCAATACTTACAGGCAGCTTAGCTGCAGCATGCATTTGCTGCAGGGCACCTTCCTCTATGTATTCAGCCCCAAATACATTAAAGTGAACGCCGTTGTTCAGCAACGCTATTTCATCGCTTTCGGTCTTCTCCTTAGGCAACAACAGCTTTGCAATAGGACTTAATGCTTCATCTTCAACAAACATCGCCGGCTCTGCCAGAATGTTCCTCAATGCATTCAATGCTGCCTCTTTCTTATTGTGTTTATACTGCTTCTCCATTACGTTCATTGCCACGCTTATTACCGGCCCCTCGGGATAACCAATGGCTCTTAGTTCTTTGCCGGTTAAATGTAGTTTAGCCATATTGCTTTCTTGTTTATTGAACTCTTTAAATACTGCTCAAGTATCATGCTCTTTTACATAATACTCGTCCAAAATAGTAGCCAGTGGTTTATTTGTTAATGGATTTCTTTCCCGTGCCTTTATTTCCTTATGCGGGTTATACCAGCTCCCATTTGAAAGATGAACGAGCCGTCCCCACAAGGCATTACGGTCCAGATGATTCCTGATTTCATTAATGCGGCTTTCTATTACTTCATCTCTAACCCTCGTTTTGGTAATAATATTTGGCCGTACACGCAATACAAAGCGCCAGGGTTCTGTAAAGACAAATATCCTGTTAAGCTTCCCTGTCCGCTTATCCTCTACCACTCTTTCTTCAAAGAATTGTTTTTCGGCTTCGGTAAACTTCATTTCATTGAAATAATACGGAGTTGGACTAAACAGGTATTGTTCCTTAACTACATGCACCTTTTTACCCCATTTCCTTTTCTTTACTTTAAAGTCTTTGCGATAGCTGTATTGTGTAGTATTTATTTTACTTAAAATACTTTCAAAGAAAGCAGCCTGCTTACCCTTGGCCACATCATCACGTAATACAAAGTATCGCTTCCAGCCACGCATTACTGGTGGATGTAACTCAATCCAACCTAAATTGCGTCGTTGCTTATACAACTCATCTTCTTCTTTATCAAGTGCTAATAATTGCTTGTCCCGGTCTTCATGCTGCATTCTCTTTTTATGACGTGCTGTACGTAGACGGAACTGTAATAATGCTGTTGATTCGTTTATAGAATGTTTGTTCATATCGTTTGCTTTTTCGTAGCAGCGGTAGTCCGCTGCTGAATGTTGTTTTCAGCCGTAGTGATATGAACATGTAGTTCTTCTTCATAATGTTTTGTTTTAATAGTTTATAATGTTTCAATTAAATTATCCCGGTATATCTGCTTATAGCTCGCACTTTCTGCTTGCAGCTTGCTTCTTGTATCTTGTATCTTGTAGCATTTATGCGGTACCTTGAGGACTCGAACCTCATTAGCCGGATTTTCAGTCCGGTGCATAGACCATCTCTGCCAAAGCACCATGGTAAAAGGTGTTGTTTATTACCGCAACACCTTTTTGTTTTAAGGGAAAGGGTTGTTAATACACTTTTATCTCTTAATTTTCCCGACCTGCAAAACCTCTTACACAAACGTTCCTTGCAATAGACGATCTATCAGTTACATTCAACCGTAAAGCTGATAATTCTTTAGCCAAAGCATCAGCCCACAATGCCTGGTCTTCAGTATAAAGCAATTCAACATAGTTGTAGATGCTGCTGATTTCTACAATGCTGCCATCACTGGTTACAATAATGATCATGCTAAATACAATCTGCTGTTCTGTAAAGTCAAACTGCCTGTGTTTATAAACAGCTCTGATGTTATCCAATTTTTCATCTATCAGTTTAATAGCTTTGTTTACATCAATATCATTTATAAGCACCACATTTGGCAACTCCTTATTCACCTGTACAAACAATTGTTTACTATCAATAAAGTTGCTGGTTATCAAATCTGCAGCCTTCCTGATACGTAATCTGGATACTCTTCTTACAGCCTTGCCATCTTTATCAACATTCCATATTATAGCCTGTATACCTCTTATGATCCCTGTTATGATTATTACAAATGCTGTCATAAATACCTCCTTTTACATCGTCATTGCGAATGAAATGAAGCAATCTGTGGGCTGTGACATAATCAAAATACTCCTCAATAGTGCTCGTATGCTAAGCCCATCCACTATGTACCACATTCTATCATCTATCAACTGTCATCTTAATAGCCACTTGGTTAAAAAGCTCATCTCCAAATAAAAAACCCGGTCTGGTTATATAGCCTGACCGGGTTTATCTCTATGCCGATAATCTATTATCAGCATCTTATAAAACACCACGGTCGTAAATCAGGATACACTTTACCTCTGAACACATTAAAATAGCTAACTATTCCACGGGGCATAGCATTATCTGTTAGCTGTTCATTGCAGCTATGCGTTAATTCATATAACCCGATTGATATGTTCTCTTGCCTCAGCATGTCTGTAGTTTTTAAAAGCACAAATAAAAAGCCCCGCAATCTTCGGCGGGGCTTCATGTATCAATCAATAAGCTTAATGAAACTTAGTGGTAAATGAAGTATGCCCCGCGGCTGGAATAGAATGGTAGCAAGCATTCCCGGCTACTTTTTATATGTGTACATATATTACGTTGCATAGTCGTTTTTTTGCGGAGGCAAAGATAGAATGAGTTTTTAATTAACAAAACTTTTAAGGAAATATTTTTGTAAAAACATTTTGTACAACAACTCATGACTACAATTATACGCTGACTTGACTTCCAGTCTAAATAATCATGCTAAGAATGAAAAGCCTTCCCAAACTGAAAGGTTGGCTGTGTAATAACAGCCAACAGCAATCTTGCCCCGTTTGCATCTCACAAACAGATTAATAATCGAAATTTACACTTCCAGAGCTTTTGTAGTATTTCAGTACGTTGACTTTGCATAAAAAAGGTACGAAGCAGTATAAGGTATGCTATCCAAATCACCAAGATGTGCTTCATCGGCTCCTGTTGTTGGGGCTAAGCCTCCTACAGTGCAGATCCGTTGAATGAAGGTAATTTTGTTATTCGGCGTGCTGAGTGAATCAACAGCCTTCAGCAATAACCACTGAATGGCTGTAGCATCCTTGGTAATTCCCTGCACTTTTGTAGCAACTACCTTCTCCCCCTTCTCCGGTCCTTTTATAAATTGCCAGCTTGGTCCTGCAAAGTGATTGATCACAGGGTTGGTAAAATTGGGATTAGTGTATAATGTTGCTGACGGTGCAATATTTACCCAGGAAAAAACATTTGGATCAGTTGCACTACGCTTAACCTGGTAAATCTGTACACCCCTGCCGAAAGTCTGCAATACCAAACTGTTTCCTTTAGGCACTTTTAAACTGTCCGGGATTGGGGCACAAGTAGGAAAGCGTAGAGCTGAATTCCCATAACTTAAGCTGCCATCAGTTCCTGCATTGTACTTACCTGTGTTCTGTTCTTTTTGGCAGCTTGTGATCACAAGCGTCAAAGCGGCTGCCACCATCAGGGCGCCGATAATTTTCCTGGCCGTTCTTTTCATATTTTAATTTCAAATTGTTTTGCCTACTCTAGACCGGGATTTTCGGCTTACTCCCTTTTAGTGGTTGGCGCGTCCGCCCAGTCACTATTATTTTTAATCTGGTTATTACTTGTCTGGGTTTATAATAGTTGTCTCTATGATATTGCTTCAATCAATATTTCATTGCTGCTATTACATTCTTGCCTTGCTATTTTAATCTGCGCTTAAATGCTTTTATCTCAGGACATAAAGCAACTTTTATTTCCACCTCAACAAGTAGGTGATCCACCCTATTTTTCCCTACTCGTACCCTATTTTATAACACTCGTACCTCACTTTATAAATCATAAAGGATAAGAGTTGACCGAAAGAGCAGGAGTATTAGCTTTTTCGCAAACACACTTTAAAGCGTTGCAGAGGGGAAAGGACGCTGTATTTCCGTAAGCTATAAAGGGGGCTTAGTAAAACCACACTGGGGAAGGCTTTTTGTAAGCAACAACAGGGGAATTGTACTTTTTACCACGGTACATGCGATACTTATTTTACACCTCGTCCACTGGCTCTTCTATATGATATTTTATGGCAGGTGAATAGAGATTTTTTGTCTAACAGTTCTCATTCCTGATCTGGGAACACCTGGAGTTATACCTAACTTATACTTAACTTATACCTAAGTTATACCTAACTTATACCTGATCTCCTCCCTATTTCCTCCTGATTTACTCCTGGGCAACTCCCTATCTTCCTCTACCCATCCTTAAACTTTCTGCTCCCCAACCCTGCTTGACCGACAGGCAAGACTGTTAATCCGTGAACTCATAAACTGATGAACCTTAAAAATTTAAACCAATCTTCTGTTTTAAAGTCCAAAGGCAAATTCCAATGTGTGAATAATAGGGATAAAAACAAGCACCTGTTGTGGAGAGCGGGTTTCGGTATTTCTGCCAATGATCTGCCCAATATTATTACACAGCCAACCAGTGATCTGTATAATACAATTGAAAGCAAAACATTACTGCCTGTTGAAAAGATCCATTTTAAAATTCAGAATACGGATGCTTTGCAAAAAGATGCCAACGGCTCCCTCAATATGGAGGCTGCTAATAAAATTACCTCTGAAAAAAAGCGGCAGGCTCAAATAGCAAAAGACAATCTTAAGAATTTGAATAGCACCTGGATACAAAAAATGGTTGATACAGACGATCAGCTCAGGGAAAAAATGGCCTTGTTCTGGCATGGACATTTTGCCTGTGCTATTCTCAATCCTTTATATCAACAAGAACTGTTGCACATCATACGAACCAATGCATTTGGCAATTTTAAAGACCTGTTAATTGGTGTAAGTAAAAGTGCTGCCATGAGTACCTTCCTCAACAATCGCCAAAACGTTAAAGAACATCCCAATGAAAACTTTGCAAGGGAAGTAATGGAATTATTCACCCTGGGTCGTGGAAATTATACGGAACAGGACATAAAAGAATCTGCCAGGGCTTTCACAGGTTGGAGTGCCGATAAGGAAGGTGCCTTCGTTTTTATAAGCCAGCATCATGATAGCAATGAAAAAGTGTTCTTTGGTAAAAAAGGAAACTTCACTGGTGACGATATATTGGAAATGATTCTTGAGAAAAAAGGAACTGCCCGCTTCATTGCAGCTAAGATTTATAGATACTTCGTAAATGAACAAACTCCAAATGAAAAGCACATCAAATGGCTTGCGGAACGGTTCTTCAATAGTAATTATGACATAAAAGCGCTAATGAGGGATGTATTTACTGCTGATTGGTTTTATGATGAGGCAAATATGGGCAGTAAGATAAAGTCGCCTGTCGAGCTTATAGTAGGAATCCAAAGATTGTTGCCCATGGAAATTGCCAATAAAGAGGTACTGATGATACTTCAGCGCAATCTCGGTCAGGTATTATTTAGTCCTCCAAACGTAGCAGGCTGGCCTGGTGGTACTACCTGGATTGACAGTTCAACTTTACTACTGCGATTAAAAACTCCGGAAATAATGATGACCAATAAGAAGTTCAATATAAAGCCAAAACAAAATGATGATATTCAAATGGGGCAACCGGAGAAATTTGATACGGCAAAGGATATAAATGGCAGTGATGGTTTTGCAACAGGAACTAAAGTAGACTGGACTACATTTATATCAAAGGTGAAAAGTGTATCGGGCAGTAACCCTTATGATTATTTACAGGAATTATTGCTTCAGGTACCTAAACCAAGGTTCAATAAAAATACTATTGTAAATAGTATAACAGAAAGTATAGCAGACGATTATATCAAACAGTTAACCCTGAATCTGATGTCCACCCCCGAGTACCAAATGTGCTGACCTGTATAAAAGTATTTTTATGATTATTAAAAGAAGAGAGTTCTTACAAATAGGAAGCTTGGCAACGGTTGCAACCTTGATACCAAGGTTTCTGCAGGCTTTTGAAAATCCATCTGCCCGGTGGTCGCCTGCAGGTAATAAAGTAGTGGTAATACTTCAATTAAGCGGCGGCAATGATGGCTTAAACACCATTATCCCAATCAATAATGATATATATTATAAGAGCAGACCTGTATTAGGCATTGATAAATCAAAAGCTTTAAAACTAACTGATGAAGCAGGCTTACACCCTGCTCTTGTAAATTTCAAAACGTTGTACGATGAAGGCAATCTGGGCATCCTAAATAGCGTTGGCTATCCCAACCCCGACAGAAGTCATTTCAGAAGCATGGACATTTGGCAAAGTGCCAGCGATAGCAAACAATATTGGCCAAGCGGTTGGATCGGACGCTATCTGGATGCCGAATGCACTGGCTGTTCACGACCAACACAAGCTCTTGAACTGGACAATTTGCTTAGTCTTGCTTTACGTGGAGAAAATAACAATGGCATTGCATTCCAGGACATAAAACAACTACATAACAATGTACATGAAGATTTTATCAATCACCTGAATAGTTCAACAAGTTTAGTTCAGGCACATGAGGAGATACCTGTTGATTATTTATACAAAACAATGGCTCAAACTGTCAGTTGCACAGATTATATTTTTGAGAACTTACAACAACACAGCACGAGCGGCATGTATCCTAATAGCCCATTAGGTAAATACTTAAAAACGATTGCTTCACTCATTTTATCAGACATCAACACAAAAGTGTATTATGTGAGCCTGGGAACCTTTGATACACATTTCAATCAGTTAGACCGGCAGGAAAGATTGTTTAAACAGATGGATGATGCAGTAGCTGCTTTTGTAAAAGACCTGAAGGCAAACAATCGTTTTGGGGATGTACTGTTATTTACATTTAGTGAGTTTGGAAGAAGAGTTAGCCAGAATGCCAGCCAGGGTACCGATCATGGTACTGCTAATAGTATGTTTTTTATAAGTGGTGGGTTAAAACAAAAAGGGTTAATAAATACCCTGCCCGATCTATCAGATTTAAACGACGGAGACTTAAAACACCAGGTTGATTTTAAAAGTGTATATGCCACTATATTGAACAAATGGTTAGGAGTAGATGATGCCAGGATATTGAAGAAACAATATGATTATTTGGACTTTATTTAAAGATGTTTGAGCAGCTAATTATTGAAGTAGCTAAGCCCCGGAGGGGCGATATGTTAGTAGCAAAAAGACATCACCCATTCTTCAAAGCTCCATAGGAGCGATACATGCTCTGTTACCTCTTAAATAAAAAGCAATGAATTCACCGCGAAATGCCCCGCGCTATACCTAACTTATACCTAAGTTATACTTAACTTACACCTAACTTATACTTAACTTACACCGGATCTCCTCCCTATCTCCGCTATACCAAAGCCATGGCAGAGTCATACTAAAGCCATATTGTCGCCCCGGGGTCTTCAACTCCCAGCCTTTGCAGCTTAGCTGAGACCCCGGGTTGTAGAAGATCACCCTTGCCTTAATGAAACACCAACCAGCCATTAAGTTACTTACAATGAAAAGATACATGATGCACAACCAAAATCGTAAATTATATATTCGTAAATCACGCCCACACAATCTGCTTGACCGACAGCTAAGGTCATATATCATACATCAGTAAATTCTCTCTTACCCACTATTTGCCAGTCCTGACTTATACCGAACTTATACTGATCTTATACTGAACTTACACCGGATCTCCTCCCTATATCCTCTATACTAAAGCCATAGCTAAGTCATGGATACTCCATGCCTGCTCCTGCTTATCCTTGCACCTAAGCTATCCAATCTCAGCTCGTAAGCCCTCAAAATCGTACATCGTACATCTAACATCGTACATTTTAGCTCCTAATATTAATTTCCCCCACCCAAACAATCTTCTTATTATTTTTGCCGCCCTATGAGCGTAGTACAACAAGAAAATAAACTGCAGGCAATCATTGCCCATGCTAAAGAATACGGTTTTATTTTTCCCAGCAGCGAAATATATGATGGCTTAAGCGCCGTGTACGATTATGGTCCCTGGGGCAGCGAGCTGAAGAAAAATATCAAAGACTATTGGTGGAAAAGCATGACGCAACTGCATGAAAATATTGTGGGCATCGATGCCGCCATCTTCATGCACCCTACTACCTGGAAGGCCAGCGGGCACGTAGACAATTTCAGCGACCCGATGATTGATAATAAAGACAGCAAAAAGCGCTATCGCGTCGATCACCTGATAGAAGCACACGCCGATAAGCTGGCAATGGAAGGGCGTAAAGAAGAAGAATATGCCTTACTGAAGAATATGGAGCAACTGCTGGCAAAAGATGACTATGCCGGCTTAAAGCAACTGATTGAAGACAACAACATCGTTGACCCGGTCAGCGGCACCGGCAACTGGACAGATATGCGCCAGTTTAACCTGATGTTCTCTACACAGCTTGGCTCCGTTGCCGAAGAGGCGGATACGATTTACCTGCGCCCCGAAACCGCCCAGGGTATATTTGTCAATTTCCTCAACGTGCAGAAGTCCGCCCGCATGAAGATACCTTTTGGTATTGCGCAGATTGGTAAGGCGTTCCGCAATGAGATCGTGGCCCGCCAGTTTATCTTCCGTATGCGCGAGTTTGAGCAGATGGAAATGCAGTTCTTCTGTAGCCCCGGCACTCAGAAGGAATGGTATGAATACTGGAGCGAAGCCCGGCAGCAATGGCATCTCGGCCTGGGTATTCCCACAGCAAAATATCGCTTTCATCGATCATGCAAAGCTGGCACATTATGCTGATGACGCTTGTGATATCGAGTATGAATTCCCGATGGGTTTCAAAGAAGTGGAAGGCATTCATTCACGCACGGATTACGATTTAAGCCAGCATCAGAAATTTAGTGGCAAGAAGATGACGTATTTCGATACGGAGCTCAACCAACATTATGTACCGTATGTAATAGAAACCTCTATTGGTTTGGACAGGATGTTCCTGCTGATCTTATGCAACAGCTACGAGGAAGAAATAATACCTAAAGAAGATGGCAGCAATGATAGCCGCGTGGTATTGCGCATCCCGCCTGTGCTGGCCCCCATTAAGCTGGCTATTTTGCCGCTGACCAAAAAAGATGGCTTGCCCGATATGGCCCGCGAAATCATGGATATGTGCAAGCCCCATTTCAAATGCTTTTACGAAGAAAAAGATACCATTGGCAAACGCTACCGCCGCCAGGATGCAATTGGCACACCATTCTGTATTACCATAGATCATCAAACCAAAGAAGACAACACCGTAACCATCCGCTACCGCGATACCATGCAACAGGAAAGAATCAACATCGCAGACATCAAAGCAAAAGTGTTCGGGTTGATTACTGTGTAATGATAATAATTATTATAAAACCAAAAGGTTCGGAGCTAAAGAGTTCCGAACCTTTTTTATATGTATAAACTTATACCAACTGGTTATCAAGATGCGGGTTTTCACTACAGATCTGTACAGGAAGATAGATCTCTAACTATTAACTCTAAATTGCTTAAGTACACTGACAACTAAATAACTTTACAATAGCCATCTACTATCAAATAAATAAAGCTTCTCTAATAAAATCTAGCCCAAACGTATCGTCCCCACCGGTAAACATAAATCCTCCAACCTGCAATGAGCTACGTATCCACCTTTCCAATCTCTGCTAAGTATGCCTACGCTGTTCAAAGTGTAAGGCCAAAGGCAACCAACCTGTTCATCGTGTACCTGTCAAATAACAAGCAGCACCCTGTTAGCCCAACAGAACATACAACCATGATGCTGCAGCTCAGGCAATGGGGCGGCGCTAGCCTGCACGGATGCGCGGAGCGATCATGCCGTGCTTGAACTTTTTTGTTTCTTTTTTCTTATCAAGAGAAAAAAGAAAGACTAGATCTATCTGTAAGAACTTGTACTTAAAACATCTGCTGTGTTCACAGCACCCAAATAGACTTGTTCTAAACTAAAACTAACTTACTTGACAATGTATTAAGTGGCAAGCTGCGCGTCATTCCGCAAGCCTGTGGCGTCTTTATCGCCATGCCTCCAATACGCTGCTGCAATACTTTGGTCCCAGTGGCAGCTTTGTGCGGAATCTGTGAGCAGCCATATCAGCAAAACTGCTATCTATGGCGCCTCAAGTAAAACTATTTTCTATTTCCTTAACTTTTCTCTCAACCATACAACTCCAAATGAATATCATGCCTGTCATACCCCAATGCTACAATCTTTTCTCTTGCCTCATCAATCATATTCTTCCATCCACATAGGTAAAACTTAGCAGCAGGCTTGTTCTCCTTCACCACAATCTCCTCATACAAATGGTGCACATATCCATGATGTATATGTTGTAATGATCTGTCTTCGCGCGAGAATGTAGGCAGGTAATAGACTTGATCCATCTCCGAAGCCAACTGCTCCAGTTCTTCCTTGTACAAGCAATCACTTATATAGCGCGTACCAAAAATAAGATAGATGTTCTGGTGAGGGATGTTATGCAGATGAATGTAATGCAACATCGAACGGAACGGCGCCACTCCGGTACCCGTACATACAAAAAATAACTCCTTGTCTAATACTTCCGGCAATATAAATACCCCTTGCGGACCACGCAAGGTCAACTCACTGCCAACCCCAACCTCATTGAACAAATAAGTAGTTCCCAAACCACCTTCCAGCAGTACAATCACCAACTCTATTACGTTAGTACCATCAGGATGCGAAGCAATAGAATAGCTACGCCAGCGCTTATTACGTTTATCAGAGATAGGCAAGTCAAGCGTTACAAACTGTCCGGGTTTAAAATTAAACACGTCCACACCCTGTACTTCTATCCAGTAGCGACGTGTATTATACGTTGTATTTTCAATCTTAATCACCTTACCGGTACGCCATGGTTCAAGCATAAACTCTCTTTATTGCAAAAGTATTTGTGATAAACGGATAGGTATGCAGAATTTTCCTTTCGCGAAAGCATATTACAACCGCTAAGACCTAAAGGAGTAACAGCATCTCTGTATATTTCTTCTTGTATTTCTTTGCGTCTTCGTGTCTTAGCGGTTCAAATAGCAGCTCCGGCAATCGCCTTCGCCGCAATCCACCCACTCGTCCACGCATGCTGAAAGTTAAAGCCGCCCGTAATACCATCCACATCCATGATTTCGCCTGCAAAGAACAGATTAGGCACTATCCTGCTCTGCATCGTAGAAGCATTTATTTCAGATAGCTTTATGCCGCCACAGGTTACAAATTCTTCCTTGAAAGTAGTTTTACCTTTTACCTCAAATGGCTGCGCTGTAAGTGTTTGAATGAGTTTGTTTTGCTCCTTAGCCGTTATCGCTGCCCAGCGGGTCTCAATATTATCAATATCTGCCTGCTGCAGGAAATACTGCCACAAGCGTGCAGGCAAACCAAAAGGGTTCTTATTGCCAATTGCCTGTGCTGCCAACTGGTTACGTAATCCCTGCCACGCTTCTTTTAAGGTCTGTTCATTATATTGAGGCAGCCAGTTAATAAGTATAGAGAAATGATATTGCATCTGCGCCAACTCTCTCGCTGCATACGCCGATAATTTGAGAACAGCAGGGCCACTCAAGCCCCAATGCGTAACTAATATAGGTCCTTCCTGCGAAAGTTTAGTACCAGTGATTTTTATAATTGCATTCTCAACGCTCACCCCCATGAGTGCGGTAATGCTATTGCCAGGCATATTGAATGTAAAAAGAGAAGGAACCGGCGGCTCAATAGCTATGCCCAAATTGCTGTAGCCAGGAGAAATGTTCCGGCTTAGGAAAGCCCCCGCAAGCAATACATACATAATCAGCCTCTAACTGTCTCCCATCTGCCAGGTGTAAATGGAATAAGTCAGCAATTTTACTCAGCTGTTTAACATCAGCATTCATCATTATTACTATATCATACTTATTCGCTTCCTTCAGTAAGCAGTCTATAATAGTTTGCGATGTATTTGTTTGCGGAAACATGCGCCCATCTGCTTCTGTTTTTAGGGCAATGCCTCGCTCTTCAAACCATTGTATAGTATCTACAGTATTGAAATGATGAAAAGCCTTTTTTAGGAAATGCTGCCCACGTGGATACTTTTTAACTAACTCCCCTATTTCAAAACAATGATGTGTTACGTTGCACCTCCCACCACCGCTAACCTTTACTTTGCTTAGCAGCTTACTGCTTTTCTCTACAACAATTACCTTTAGAGCAGGACTGTCTTTAGCTGCATTGATTGCACAAAAGAAACCGGCAGCTCCGCCTCCAATAACAACCAATATCTTTTCCTTATTCTCCATTCAAATAAAAATGCCACAAAGACTCTAAGACATAAACTCTTTATTTTGTGTCTTAGAGTCTTTGTGGCAAAAAGTACTTCTTAGTAATAACTCGTATTCAGATTGGAATTAGCCTTTTCCGCAGCTTCAATAATGCTGTAATCTGATAAAATGAGTGCCTTGTTACGCTTTACACATACATCATGTTCAAAGTGAACTGACGGTTTTCCATCTTGAGTGCGCACTGTCCATCCATCACTATCAGTATAGACTTCACTTGTCCCCATATTAATCATAGGTTCAATAGCCAGCACCATATTCTCATTCATCTTTGGTCCATTGCCACGCTTACCATAATTAGGCATCTGAGGATCCTCATGCATGCTTCTACCCAAACCATGACCAACCAATTCACGTACTACACCATATCCATTTTTCTTCTCGGTATGCTCCTGTATAGCGTAAGAAATATCGCCAATACGATTGCCGGCAATTGCTTTTTCAATGCCTTTGTATAATGATTCTTTAGTTACCCGAACTAGCTTTAAAGCCTCCTCGCTCACTTCACCTAAAACAAATGTATAAGCATGATCGCCATGCCACCCATTAAGTATTACACCTAAATCAATGGAGACAATATCCCCATCTTTTAGCGGCTCATTATTCGGAAAGCCATGCACCACCACATCATTGATAGATGCACAAATGCTGAATGGATAACTACCTTTGTAATCTTTAAATGAAGGAATGGCATTGTGATCACGTACAAACTCATCACATAGCTTATCTAGTTCCATCGTGGTTATGCCAGGCTTAAGCACTTTTGCCACTTCGGTTAAAGTTTTACTAACCAGTTGAGCACTTTGCTGCATTAAGCCTATTTCTGCGTCTGTTTTGTAAATAATCATATTCTTTGGTCTGCTCATTATTAATGTATATTACAAAAAAACCTGTCAGAAATTCTCTAACAGGTTTTAGTATATCAAACTATTTATTTCTCTTTTACAAACTCTCCATTCTCGTTTAATAACCGCCAACGGGTGCTGTTTGCCTTCCTTGTATACGTCCGCTCTTCATCAAGCCATCGTACTGACGCATCAGCAATTGTGTTTCAATCTGTTGCAGAGTATCCAGAATAACACCTACCATGATCAGCAGCGATGTACCACCAAAGAAAGTACTGAACTGTTGTTGTACAGTCAGTAACTGTGCAAAGCCTGGCAAAATACCTACGAATGCCAAGAAGATAGCACCCGGTAAAGTGATTTTATCCATAATGGCACCAATATAATCTGCAGTTGGCTGCCGGGTTTTACACCAGGAATAAAACCATTGTTGCGTTTCAAATCTTCGCAATTTGCTTTGGATTAAAGATCAGTGCCGTGTACAGAAAGGTAAATCCAATTACCATCACAGCATAAATAACCATATACCATGGATTACTATGATTGCTGAAAATGCTGATAATACCACCCTTAGTGGTTTCCTGAATGGTGGTAAAAGAAACCAATGTTGGCAGAAACATGATTGCCTGTGCAAAGATGATCGGCATTACACCAGCGCTGTTCACTTTTAATGGCAAGAACTGGCTTGCTCCACCAAACTGGCGGTTACCAACAATTTGTTTGGCATAGTTAACAGGTAATCTTTCTTACACCCTGTACCAGTACAATCAATCCCATGATAATGGCAATCAAAATAGCGATTTCGATAAAGAAGATCAAGTAAGCCACCGCCTCCTTTGTTTTGACTGCATCAAACTCCTGAACTAATGCCTGTGGAAAACGGGCAAGGATACCTACCATGATGATGATTGAAGTACCATTACCCAAACCTTTATCTGTGATTTTTTCACCCAGCCACATTACAAACAAAGTACCTGCAGTAAGGACAATCATTGTTGAAACCAGAAGATAAGCGTGCATAAGCAGGAAGCAATGCTTCTGCATAGCCTGGAGTTTTCAAGTAAGCAACATAAGCGCATGCCTGGAACAGCAGTAACAATTACGGTAAGATAACGTGTCCATTGATTAATTTTTTTGCTGCCGCTCTCTCCTTCTTTCTGCATCTTTTGCAACTGAGGAACCAGGATGGTCATCAACTGCATAAAGATAGAAGCAGAGATATAAGGCATGATACCTAATGCAAAAATGGAAGCCTGGGAAAAGCCACCTCCTGCAAACGCATCGAACAACCCAAGCAAACCATTGCCTTGTGTTTGACTTGCAGCAGCCTGCAATTCTGTTAGGATCAATACCAGGCAACACAATATGCGTACCAAAGCGGTAAATAAAAATCAAGGCAAGCGTAACAATAATCTTTACTACGCAGCTCTTCAATGCTCCAGATATTTCTTAATGTCTGTAATAAATTTTTTCACAGAATCGTAGATTGTAATGTGAATATCTTTAAAACAAAAAAGACGCATCGCTTAAATGGATGCGTCTTGCAAATATCGGAAAATTACTTTACAATTTCAATACTGCCACCGGCTGCTTCGATAGCTGCTTTTGCTTTTTCGCTGACTGCGTTCACTTTAAAGGGAAGTTTAGCTTTCAATTCTCCGTTTCCTAATATCTTAACACTGTCAGTCTGACTGATCAATCCATTGATATACAGGTTTTCAAGAGCTAAATTCTGTTAAAGCCATATTTTTCACTCAGTTGATCAATCTGACCAAGGTTAAATACTTTATATTCAATACGATTGTTATTTTTAAACCCACGTTTTGGAATACGGCGCTGGATAGGCATCTGTCCACCTTCATGTGCCATTTTGCTTTGATAACCAGCACGGCTTTGTCCACCTTTGTTACCTTTTGTAGAAGTACCACCTTTACCGATAGCTTCACCACGACCAATTCGTTTTTCTTTATGTGTTGCGCCTTTTGCAGGTCTTAATTTGTGTAGTTTCATTTTATTTTAATTTTTAACTTACGGGGAATCACCCCTCGCTTATTAAATAATTGTTATAAATGGATGATCTGAAGTACTTTAATTTCATTCCAACATTTACTTTAAGATTATCCTAATTCTTCAACTGTTACCAGATGGTTCACTTTGCCACCATACCCAGTATCTGCGGAGTAGCTTCTACTTCTATAGAAGCATTCATTTTGTTCAAACCCAATGCTATCAAAGTTAGCTTCTGACGCTCAGGTCTGTCGATACCGCTTTTTACCTGTGTTATTTTAATCTTTTTCATAATCTATAATCCTTATCAGGAATATTGAAAGTTGATGTAATTATTTACTACCACATCCTAACCTTATTCAGAACTGTGTTTTATCCGTTAAATACTTTCTTCAAGGTAATGTTGCTTGTTTTTGCAACATTAATTGGCTCACGTAACATAGCCAATGCTTTGAAAGTTGCTTTTACCACGTTATGCGGATTAGCAGAACCAAGGCATTTTGCCAATACGTCTGTAATACCAGCGCTTTCCAACACAGCACGCATGCTACCTCCGGCAATTACACCGGTACCATGAGCAGCTGGTTTGATCAACACTTTTGCAGCACCTTCTTTAGCCAATTGGTCGTGAGGAATGGTTCCATGCATAACAGGAACTTTAATCAGGTTCTTCTTAGCATCTTCAATTCCTTTGGTAATTGCTTCCTGTACTTCTTTTGCTTTACCCAAACCATGACCAACCACACCATTTTCGTTACCAACAACCACCAGTGCAGAAAAACTGAAAGCACGGCCACCTTTTGTAGTTTTTACCACACGGTTGATAGCAACTACTTTTTCTTTCAGTTCCAGGTCACCCGGCTTTTACTTTGTTTAAAATTACTTTTGACATCTTGTGTATTATGAATGATAATTATAATTATACTATTACCCGAATTATAATTCATAATTAAAATTGAAATCCGCCTTCTCTTGCACCTTCTGCTACTGCTTTCACACGGCCATGATACAGATATACCACCACGGTCAAATACCACATTAGTTAATACCCAGTTCGATTGCTTTGCTTGCAATAGCTGCACCTACCAGCTTTGCTTTTTCTGATTTTGGTACCTTTCTGTGCAGCAATATCTTTATCTCTTGAAGAAGCAGCAGCAAGTGTTTTACCACTTTCATCATCGATCAACTGAACATAAATTTCAGTATTGCTTCGAAAACAGAAACGTGGCTTTTGCAGCAGTACCTGCAATCTTTCTTACGAATGCGATACCTATTTTTTGCCTTCTTATAACTTTTGTATTCATTGTTTTCTATTTATGCTTCCTGATACTGCCAGGAAATAGTTGAATTATTTGATCTTTTGATAAATTGATAACTATATTTGAACTTATAACCTTTCAACTTAAACTTATTTACCAGCTGCTTTACCAGCTTTCTGACGAACCACTTCACCAGAATACCTAACACCTTTTCCTTTGTATGGTTCAGGCTTACGCAGGCTGCGGATCTTAGCAGCTACCTGCCCAATCAATTGCTTGTCAATACCTTCCAAAGTGATCTTTGGGTTCTGACCTTTTTCCTGTGTCAGTAGCTACTTTCAATTCTTTAGGAATTTCAAAAATGATATTGTGAGAATAACCTAAAGCAAGATCCAAGCATATTACCTGGTTAGCTGCTTTGAAACCTACACCCACCAGTTCAAGTTCTTTTTTATAACCTTCAGTAACACCTTTAACCATGTTGGCAACCAAAGAACGGTACAAACCATGCAATAGCACGGTGACGGATCTGGTCAGTAGGACGGGTAAATTTACATCAGTCATCTTTCACTTCTACTTTAATATCACTGTCAATGCTTGCTTTCAATTCGCCTTTTGGTCCTTTTACTGTTACCACATTATCGCTGCCAACTGTAACTGTTACACCCTGTGGAACTGTAACCGGTTTTTTTCCTATACGAGACATAATCAATTTTATTTTAAATTGAATTTCTAATTTAACGATCTGGCTTACGTGTTCAGTTACCGTATAGAAAACTTAATTGTCATTCAATCTTGATAATCCAGTTACCATTGTCAATCACTGAATGCATTAATTAATATATATAGCAAAGAACTTCGCCACCTACATTCTGAGCTTTTGCTTCTTTATCTGTCATCACACCTTTAGAAGTGAAATGATAGCAACACCCAGACCATTCTTTACACGGCTGAAATTCAGCAGGTTTTGCATATGACGCAAACCCGGACGGCTGACTCTTTCCAGGACTGGATAGCAGGCTGTTTGGTAGAGGATCATATTTCAAGGCGATCTTGATCAACCTTGTTTGTTATCATCTTCAAATTTGTATTTCAGAATATAACCCTTTTTCGTACAGAATCTCAGTCATGCGCTTTTTCAGGTTGGAAGCAGGAATTTCCACAATACGGTGATTTGCCATCTGTGCATTACGAATTCTGGTCAAAAAATCTGCTATAGGATCAGTTACCATTTTATTATCTTAATATTGATAAATTGTATAATTGTGATATCTTGATTTCAGTTGACAATTTATCATTGCCAATTAAACGCTATACTTACCAGCTTGCTTTTTTAACACCTGGTATTTTACCATCCAATGCCATATCGCGGAACATTATCCTGGACAAACCAAAGTACCGGATATAACCTCTTGGACGGCCGGTAAGCTGGCAACGGTTTTTCAAACGAACAGGAGAAGCATTCTTTGGAAGCACATCCAAAGCCTGCATAATCCCGGCTGCTTTCAAAGCTGCACGTTTTTCAGCATACTGAGCTACCATTGCTTCTCTTTTTCTCTGCCTGGCTTTTACTGATTCTTTTGCCATAATTTTTTATTTTGTATATGATTGTACTGATTATTTATTGATTATCTTTTTTAATGTTTTTGAAAGGCATACCCAATTCTTTCAACAATTCATATGCTTCTTCGTTGGTATGTGCAGTGGTCACAAAAGTGATATCCATACCAGTGATCTTATTTACTTTATCAATATCGATTTCCGGGAAGATGATCTGTTCGGTAACACCCATTGTATAGTTACCACGGCCATCAAATGACTTTATCGTTGATACCTTTGAAGTCACGTACACGTGGCAAGTGCAACAGCAATCAAACGATCCAGAAATTCATACATCTTCTCGCCACGCAAAGTAACCCTTGCACCGATCGGCATGTTCTTTACGCAATTTAAAGTTGGAAATATCTTTTTTAGACATAGTAGGCAACTGCTTTCTGACCGGTGATCATTGTCAGTTCATCCACTGCAACATCAACCAGTTTCTTATCAGTTACCGCGCCATTAACACCACGGTTCAGGCAGATCTTTTCCAGTTTAGGCGCCTGCATTACAGTTTTATAACCAAACTTCTTCATCAAAGCAGGTACAACTTCTTTTTTGTACTTGTCTGCTAATCTCGGAGTATATTTTGTTGTACTCATTATTTAATTACCTCCCCTGATTTTTTAGATATACGAACTAATTTACCATTCTTCACTGCTGCGTTTCACTTTAGTGGCGCACCTGCTTTTGCATCCCACAACATTACATTGCTGATATGTGATAGGCGCTTCTTTCTTTACAATACCACCTTTGGTATTCTGCGCAGAAGGCTTTGTATGTTTGGTAACAATATTTACACCTTCAACCAATACACGGCCTTTTTCAACGATATACTTCCAACACCTTACGTGGCTTTCTTCAAGTCTTTATCATCACCGGTAATAACTACCACCGTAGTCGCCTTTCTTAATGTTGAACTTTGGTTTAAATCTTTACTCATTTTATTTATGCTTATGAGTTAACTGCTTATTGTTATTCAATACATTTACCGCTTTCTAATACGGGCTGCAAAGCTATACTATTTTACAATACTTCCGGCGCCAAGTGAAATAATCTTCATATATCCTTTATCACGCAATTCTCTGGCAACTGGTCCGAAGATACGGGTACCGCGTGGCTCGTCAGAGTTGTTCAACAATACAACTGCATTATCATCAAAGCGGATATAAGAACCATCTTTACGGCGCAATTTGTTTTTGGTACGAACAATAACTGCTTTGGCAACAGTACCTTTTTTAATACCACCTGCAGGCAATGGCATCTTTTACAGTAACAACGATCTTATCGCCGATCTTGGCATAATCCTGACCGCTGTTACCCAACACACGGATACACAGCACTTCTTTTGCACCACTGTTATCAGCTACGTTTAATCTGCTTTCTTGCTGAATCATTTTATTTAGCTTTTAGCTATTACTGCGAGCTGCAACCTTTACAATTAACTATATATTATTTATTACAGAGCGCTATGCTAATCACTGATCGCTAACTGCATAACTACTTATTTCACTTTCTCTACCACTTCCACCAGTCTCCAGCGCTTTGTTTTGCTCAGCGGACGGGTTTCCATGATCCTTACCACATCACCAATGCTGCACTCATTCTTTTCATCATGAGCATGGAACTTGGTAGTTTTCTTAACGAACTTACCATAGATCGGGTGCTTTACTTTTCTTTCCACAGCAACAGTAATGGTTTTATCCATTTTATTGCTGGTAACAACACCTATTCTTGTTTTACGCAAATTTCTTTCTTCCATTGTTATTAGCTTTTATGCTGTAACTATATCAGTATTACTTATGATAAGCGTGCTAATTACGCTTTTAATTGTTCTTTTTTCAATTCTGTTTTCAAACGTGCAATATCTTTGCGCAGATCGCGGATGCTCATCGGATTTTCCAGTGGAGAAATAGCATGGCAAATTCCAGCTTCTTCAGCGCAGTTCATCTTCCTTGATACGGGCTTTCAGATCTGCCATCGTTCAAATCTTTCACAGCTTTTGTTAAAATCTATTTTCTTTAGACATTGTATTATTATTTTGATAATTATTAGCTAATTATACATTGATTTATGCCTGCATAATCTCTTCGTACAATGAACTTTGTTTTGATCGGCAGTTTCTGTGCAGCCAGTTCCAATGCTTCTTTTGCTACTTGCTTCGGTAACACCATCGCATTCGAAAATGATACGTCCTGGTTCTACTACAGCAGCCCAATATTCAGGGTTACCTTTACCTTTACCCATCCGCACTTCAGCGGTTTGCGGTAATTGGCTTATCAGGGAAAATACGGATCCAAACATTTCCTTCACGTTTCATTGACGGGTCATTGCCTGACGGGCAGCTTCGATCTGGCGGTTGGTTATCCAGATAGGTTCCAATGCTTTCAAGGCCAAATGAACCAAAGGCAATGGTAGTGCCTCGTTTTGCGTTACCTTTCATCCGGCCTTTCTGCGCTTTCCTGTGTTTCGTTCTTTTTGGTTGTAACATTGTTACAATTTTTAGTTATCGTTGTCAATTGCCCTTACCAGTTACTGAATTTTATTATACTTCACATCCTATGCAACCGGATTACTTATCTTCTTGCCACCACCGCCACCTGCGTCTATCTCCACCGCCACCGCCGCCACCGTCTCTGTCTCCACCACCACCGCCTCTGCGGTCATCTCTTCTATCGCCACGGTCATCACGATCGTCACCATCTCTGCCTCTGTCTCTTCTATCGCCGCTGACTATCATTCTTACCGCCAACGAAGTTTGGATTCAGATCTCGCTTGCCTAATACTTCACCTTTACAGATCCATACTTTGATACCGATCTTACCATAAACAGTTAGTGCAAATACATTGGCATAATCAATATCCATACGGAAAGTATGCAATGGCGTACGGCCTTGTTTGAATTCTTCGCTACGGGCAATTTCAGCACCACCCAAACGACCACTCAACTTTAACCTTGATACCTTCAGCACCCATACGCAGTGCAGAAGCAATCGCCATTTTAATGGCACGTTTAAAGTTGATACGGTTTTCAATCTGGCTGGCAATGGTATCACCTACAATCATTCGCATCCAGTTCAGGACGACGGATCTCCAGGATGTTGATCTGCACATCTTCCTTACCGGTCAGCTTCTTCAACTCTTCTTTGATACGGTCAACTTCACCACCACCTTTACCGATGATGATACCTGGCTTAGAAGTATGAATGGTAACGATCAGTTTACCCAAGCGTACGCTCAATAACAATCTTGGAGATACCGCCTTTATTGATACGTGCATTCAGGTAAGTCCTGATCTTATTATCTTCAATCAGCTTTGCCGGCATAATCTTTTTTGCTGCCATACCAGTTGGATTCCCATCCGCGGATGATGCCTAACCTGTTACCAATAGGATTTGTTTTTTGACCCATATTTTAATTTGATATTAAGTTTTAGAATTGTTTAATAGTTTTTCTATTCTTAACTTTATCATTTGCTGTTTACCTTCTTACTGCTGTCAACAATAATTGTTACATGGTTGCTGCGCTTGCGAACCCGGTAACCACGGCCTTGTGGTGCAGGACGCATACGCTTCAAGTACCGTCCACCATCAACAAAAATTGTTTTCACATACCAGGTTTGCATCTGCTGCATCTACCACCTTCATTCTTCTGCTCTCCAGTTGCTGATAGCACTCAACACCAGCTTTGCCAAAGGCACAGCAGGATGCTTTGGAATGATGTTCCAGAATAGCCAGTGCTTTTTCCACTTCCATACCACGGATCACATCTGCCAGCAAGCGCATTTTGCGGGGCGATGTCGGATAATTTCTTAAGTTTAGCTACTGCTTCCATTTTATTTATTTTATAGCTTCAGTCGTTTGATGATTACTACTTGTTTCAGACTCTTGAACTTGTAACTTTTAAATCTTATTTTTTTTACTTGAGTGTCCTTTGAAGTTACGGGTAGGTGCAAATTCACCTAGCTTGTGTCCTACCATAAATTCTGTTACATACACAGGGATGAATTGTTGCCGTTATGCACAGCAAACGTGTGTCCTACAAAATCCGGAGTGATAGTAGAGCGGCGGCTCCAGGTTTTAATAACACCTTTCTTTGTTCTTACCTTCGTTGATAGCCAACACCTTTTTTTCAAGGTTAGCATCTACGTAAGGACCTTTTTTAATTGAACGACCCATATGTTATTATTTAATTTTAATTCTGATAATTACTGATTTTAATTCTGACTATCTACTTATTTATTTAGCTAATTTCTTACCGTTCTTGCGCTGGATGATCAGCTTATCAGCTGCCTTTACCTCTTGTACGTGTTTTCAGACCTTTAGCATATTTACCAGTACGGCTGCGTGGCTGACCACCTGAAGCTCTACCTTCACCACCACCCATCGGGTGATCACAGGGTTCATCGCAACACCACGGTTACGTGGACGAATACCTTTCCAACGGTTACGACCTGCTTTACCCATGCTTTCCAGGTTATGATCGCTGTTAGCTAACAACACCTACAGTAGCATAGCAATTGATCAATACTTTTCTCAATTCACCGCAAGGCATTTTCAATACAGCATATTTTTCTTCCTTGTTGCGTCAAGCTGTGCAGAAGTACCTGCACTTCGTGCCAGTTTACCACCTTGGCCAGGCTGCATTTCAATATTGTGAACCATAGTACCCAACGGCATATTTTTCAACTGCAAGTGCATTACCCAATTCAGGAGCAACTGCATCACCGCTGATAACTGTAGCACCTACCTGCAAACCCTGTGGAGCAAGGATGTATCGTTTTTCACCATCTGCATAATTGCAGCAATGCGATAAATGCAGTACGGTTTGGATCATATTCAATAGATAGCTACAGTAGCAGGAATATCTTTCTTATTTCTTTTGAAATCAATGATACGGTACATCTTCTTGTTACCACCACCCATGTAGCGCATTGCGCGACGGCCCTGAGCGTTACGGCCACCAGTGCTTTTCTTTGGTTCCAACAAGCTCTTTTCAGGCATCGTTAGTAGTGATTTCTGCATAGGCATTACCAATTCTCCAACGGGTGCCGGCTGTCATCGGTTTGTATTTCTTTAATGCCATTTTTCTATTTCTTTTTAATCTTAATCAACTTTTGCAGTCTGTTAGCTATTACTTAATATTCAATTACCTATACCTACTCATCATACTTAAATGTTGAATACAGATCTATTGTTTCGCCTTCAGCTACTGTTACATATGCTTTTTTATAAGCAGGCTTTACGACCTTTGATAAAACCAGCTTTTGTAAAGCGTGTTTTGTTTTTACCAGGAACAACAGCTGTATTTACATCTTCAACATTTACGCCGTAAAAGTCTTCTACTGCTTTCTTAATCTCCAGCTTGTTGGCCTTTCTGTCTACCTTGAAAGCATAGCGGCTCAGCTTTTCCTGCTGGCTGTTTACTTTTTCAGTAAGAATCGGCTTTACTAATACTTCAGAGAGTTTCATTTATTGATTTAATGATTGAAATCGTTATTCTAATTATGCTTCTGTTTCTGCTGCTTGCTTCTTCTTCGCTGAAAATCTTTGCTGCACTTTCAGTAAATACCAGTACATCAGCATTTACAATATCGTAAGTATTCATATCGCTCAGCAATGTGCTTTCTACTTTAGGCATATTACGTAGGCTCAGGTACACATTATCGTTATATTCAGGCAAAACGAACAATGTCTTCTTACCTGCTACATTCAAAGCTTTCAACACATCAGCTGAACTGTCTTTGTTTTTGGTGCTTCCATGTTCATATCTTCCACCACTACAATAGCATTTTCTTTTGCTTTGTAAGAAAGCGCAGACATCTTAGCCAGATCTTTTACTTTACGGTTCAGCTTGAAATCGTAGCCGTGAGGCTTAGGTCCGAAAATGGTACCACCACCTTTATACAAAGGGTTACGGATATTACCTTTACGGGAACCACCGGTACCTTTTTGCTTGTGCAGCTTACGGCTGGCACCCTGTACTTCAGCACGGGTTTTTACTTTGTGCGTACCCTGGCGCTGTGCAGCCAGGTATTGCTTTACAGCAAGGTAAATACACATGATCGTTTGGCTCAATACCGAAAATATCTTCCGGCAGTTCAACTGTTCTGCCTGTTTTTTCACCTTTATATTTAAAACGTCAACTTGCATGTTTAATTCTTATAATTTATTATTTCTGAATTAAAACAATTGAACCGTTATGGCCCGGTACAGAACCACTGATCAAAATATAATTCTTTTCAGGAAATATTTTTACCACTTTCAAGCCTTTCATCTTCACACGGTCACTACCCATACGGCCGGCCATGCGCATACCTTTAAATACACGGCTAGGCATCAGATGAGTTACCGATAGAACCCGGAGCACGCTGACGGTCATGCTGACCATGGGATTGCTTCACCCACACCATGAAAACCATGACGTTTAACAACACCCTGGAAACCTTTACCTTTGGTAGTACCATACCACTTCAACTTTTTCACCTTCGGTGAAAATGTCAACAGTAATGGTTTCACCAATATTTTTTTCAATAGAATAATTGCGGAATTCTTTTACAAACTTTTTGGCAGAAGTATTTGCCTTTGCGAAGTGATTTATTTCGGCTTTGGTAGTGTGCTTTTCTTTCTTGTCGCCGAAAGCAATCTGGAGGGCATTGTAACCGTCTGTATTCTACGGTTTTAACCTGTGTAACCACACAGGGACCAGCTTCGATAATGGTGCAGGCTGTTTGCTTGCCATCTGGCTCGAAGATGCTGGTCATCCCGATTTTTTTACCAATAATACCTTTCATCGTTTTTACGGTTTATGCCCCGCTAAGGTTATTGAGGACATTCACGCCGATGAAGCGTGAATTCAATCCTCGTTTTCCTACCGACCTTTTCTGTTGTTTTCCCGCTATTAGCGGGAAAGAGAAGTACCGGAGTAAACAAACCTTGAAGGGCTTGTTTATATGTCTTGATCCCAAGCTCTTAAAGGGAGTCTAGAACTGATTATGCTTTTAATTTCAGAGCTCTTTTTTTCCGCTGTAGGCGAGATTGAGAGATGATTAAATTATTTATAAGAACTTTTATGCTTTCCTCTCCCTGTAGCGGACTGAGACTTGCTGTTATGCTTTAATCTCAACTTCAACACCTGATGGCAAATCAAGCTTTGATCAGAGCATCTACTGTTCTTGAAGAAGAAGTATAAATATCCAGCAAACGCTTGTGCGTTGCTAACTGGAACTGCTCACGGCTTTTTTATTTACGTGTGGCGAACGCAATACAGTAAAAATCTTTTTGTGCGTAGGTAAAGGAATAGGACCCGTAACTACTGCACCTGTGCTGCGAACTGTTTTTACGATTTTCTCAGCAGATTTATCTACCAGGTTGTGATCGTAAGACTGTAATTTGATTCTGATTCGTTGAGACATATCCGTTTCCCAAATTTCAAATTGGGAGTGCAAAGGTAACAGGATGTATATAAACAGACAAGCTTTTTTTAGTGTTTTTTCAAAAGAAAAGTAAAAAGTTGTGGTTTTTTGGCAAGTTGAGGTATTTCTTGCTACCGGGTTGTGGAATACATCTGCACATAGGTGTGTTTTTCCTTAGTTTGCCGGTACCCTGAGTTTGAAATGGGTCAGACAGGGTGTTGAGAGGGTTTTGCAATGGCTTTATCATGGACTATCCATGACTTTACTATGACTTTGCTATGGCTTTAGTATAGAGGAACTTAGGCTTTACTTAAGCTTTAATATAGAGTAAGTACCGGGGAGATAGGGAGGAGGTTCTCGTAAGTTCTCTATAAGATCACTATAACTCCACCTGTTCCAGGAGTGGGAAGGGAGAATTCAGGGATTTACAACATACGAATTATAATATACGACCTTGCCTGCCAAGCAGGTGTGGCTGGGAAATTCTCTCCTTTTCAGAATGCCCTATGGCTAATACACGAAAGGTTATTGGTGGATGCATGCGGAAAAGGGAGAGATCATGCAAAATGCATCAGAACATTGTATTTGTATTTTCGGATTTTGACGGTACTTGCTCAGACACTTTCCAGGCTTCAGTGATTTTTCCGTTCTCGACCCTGTAAATATTCACCCTTGCAAATACTGCACCGTTGGGCGCTACATCCTTTGCCAGCAGCCACACCATATCACCTTCGGCAGCTATGTGCGCTATGTTAATTTTTGTTTTTTCAATATTAGGATTTTCTAAAAAAGGCCGCAATGACATCTTCAACCATTCTTTTCCATCTTGTAAGGATGGGTTATGTTCTTTGATATTATCAGCTGCATATTTATCTATAGCTGTTGAGTCCTTATCACCAAAAAGCGATTGATAGAATTCTGCAACCAGCTTTTTATTAGCTTCAAGTTTTGCCTGTTGTGTTTCGCCAGGATTTGCTGCAGTGGCTGATTTGCTGCTTTTGCAAGCAGTAAATGCAATAGTTACTACGCAGGCAGCAAAAATTAAAGTATATAGTTTCATTTTGCTTTCAGTTTAGTTGGAAGAATGATTTTTCTAACAGCAATGTAAATTCTTTGTTCAGTATCATCAAGATTTAACGGTAAAACCGACTTGAAGCAAAATAGGTTTAGCGGGGATGACAGGCAGTTTGGATGGCAAGTTTTTAATTGTTTATAAAGCATGTATAAAGCAAACAGTTCAGCCGTGATGCCCAACTCGATTGGGCATGATGACATACCCAATAATATAGTGCTTCTGTGCTTTGAGATAATCAAACCATTCATACACCACATCATGAGCATGGCAGAGAGTAAATAAAGGTATCCGGTTGGTACAGGGAAATGTAATAAAGGAAATCCCTTCTCTTGCAGCTTTTGCTCTTCCCTTTGCCGCAATGTCTCCATCCTTAGCCTATGTGCTTTTTGCCTGTAACGTTCAGCACCATGCATGCCTTTTGAACACAGTCTGCTAACCGGCGGATGGTTTATATACTCTAACTGCATAGCGTATGGACAGACCTGCTGTCATCTCTTATCCGGCATTGAAAAGAACTATTTACTTCTTTTCATTCGTGACACACCATTGCGGAAATGAGAGAGGTTGTAAATAAAACAGACCTGCTTTTGAAAGCAGGTCTGTTCGTGAGAGCACTGATTTAGAATATCATCTCGAAATTATAACCTTCTTCACTGCTATTAGTTTGTTGTTTCCGGTTACAACCTGGAGCGAATAGATGCCGGCAGCTAGTTTACTTACATCTACCTGCATGCCTTTAATGGCATCCAATTGTACCTGCTGTTTACTCCATACCACTGTACCATTCATATCTCTCAGCCATAAAGTAGCCAAGCCATTAAGTTTGCTGCCATTTAATTGTATAACGAACCGGGTAGCAGCAGGATTTGGATAGGCAGTTACTGTAATGTTTTCACCTTTATCTGTTGCCATATCCGCTGCCAGCATTTCGGACATATTTGCTGTAGTTGTGGCGAATGTATCCAGCACAGAATAAGGAGCCATGCCTAAAGTTCTATTAGCACTGTCTGCAGGTGCTACATGCCATTCATATTTAGTATTTAAGGTTAAACCTGTAATGGTAAGAAAGGAGGTGTTTCCATTTGTTTTACCAGTAACCCAGCTAGTAGTACCCAGCTTTCTGTATTGTACCTGGTAGTACTTAACGCAACTTGATGCATTCCAGTTCAACTTTGCCTGTGTAGATTGAATGTTAGTAACCGTAAGTGTAGTTGGTACCGGTACAAAGGTAATTGCAGCGCTATCGTAGGCTTTGCCTGTGGCTCCATCACCATAAGCTCTTAGCTTGTAAACACCTGGCGGCAGGTTTGTAATGGTAAAGGGAGCAGTATTCGGATCTATTTTCGGACTGCCATAAGCTACACCATAACGATAAAGTTGCACAGAGTAAGGGGAATGGCTACCACTACATTGAATGGTTAAGCTATTGGTTGATGAACAATCATGTGCAATTACACTGCCCGTAATCCTCACTTTAGCAATATTTACCTGAGTAAATGTATTAGTAAAGCTATAAGAGCTATAATCTGTAGAATAGTAGGTAACTACCCGTATGTAATAGTATCCTTGCGCTAGTCCTGTAAAGCTGATATTACCGCTGGTAGCATTGAAATAGTTGCTAAAAATGGGAGCGGCAGTAGTGTCTTTGTACACCTGGAAGAAGGTTGGCGCTGTGGTTCCGTTTAGCAACCTGTTTTCCTGGTTGAAAACCAAAGTCAGGTTGCCAGTACCGGTATAGTTTATCTTCCACCGGTCTTCTGCATCCCTGGAGCCATTGTAATAAAAATTAACATGCCCTGTTGCCTTACCATTAGCAGGCACCGTTCTGGCCTGATTAAAATAACCATTCGGTTCTGCATCGTTGGAATTAGTATAGGTAATTAACGTATTTTTCAAAGTATAAGGAGCAAATTCACTAGTATAATAAGTATTTACCCGTATATAATAGGTCCCTGCCCGTAAACCATCTGTATTGAAGTTTGTTGACGATGAAGTATATTGTGCATTTAATTGTGTGGTGCCATTGTTATCGAACAGGTAAGCCCACACATTTTGCCCGTTATTAGAGGTAATGGCAATGTTGATCATACCATCCTGAGGTATGGTTAGCTTGTACCAATCTGCACTATCTCTCCGCCCATTGTAGTAATAGTTGATATGCCCGGTTTTAGTACTGTTGGGTGCAAAGGTTACCGCCTGTGCTTTGGAGCCATTGAATTCGGAATCACCGGCTTGCGCAGGCTTAAATAAACTATCCTCCAGCTTGTATGGTGCAAATTCAGTGTTCGTGTAATAATTATTTACCCGTATGTAATAAGTACCGGCTGCAAGACCATCTGTGTTAATGTCTGTAGTACTGCTGGTATAAGCGGCATTTAATTGCGTTGTGCCATTATTGTCATATAAGTATGCCCACACATTTTGCCCATTGTAAGAAGTGATGCGGAGACGCAAACGACCATCACCATTGGTAGTTACTTTGTACCAGTCAAAGGTGTCACGCAGGTTATTATAGTAATACCCAATATGGCCAGTAGTACTACCATTAAATGTAAGTGTTAGTGCAGATGCTCTGTTATTATCAGGCTCTATATCACTGGCTTGCGCAGGCTTAAATAAACTATCCTCCAGCTTATATCGTGCAAATTCAGTGTTCGTGTAATAATTATTTACCCGTATGTAATAAGTACCTGGCGCAAGACCATCTGTGTTAATGTCTGTAGTGCTGCTGGTATAAGCGGCATTTAATTGCGTTGTGCCATTATTATCATATAAGTATGCCCACACATTTTGCCCGTTGTAAGAAGTGATGCGGAGACGCAAACGACCATCACCATTGATAGTTACCCTATACCAGTCAAAAGTATCTCTGAGATTATTATAGTAATATCCGATATGACCGGTTTTATTACCATTGAGTGGCAGTGTAATTGCCTGTGCTTTGATAGCATTTGGCTCTACATCATTAGCTTGTGCAGGTACAGTAAGGGTATTGGAAATAATGTAGCTACTCGAGTCGGTGGTGTAATAACAGTTGACTTTAATAAAGTAAGTACCGGCAGCAAGACCATCGGTACTGAGCGTCATTGAGCTGCTAGTGTACTGAGCATTCAACTGGATAGTGCCATTGTTATCGTACAGGTACACCCAGGTTGGCCTGCCACTCAATGCAGTTAAATTAATATTCAATTTTCCATCGCTGGTAGTGGTTACTTTCCACCAGTCCATATCACCGTTTAGGGCTGCTTTTCCATTGTTAGTGCCATTGAGTGCAAGTGTATTTGCCTGCGCTTTGGTATTATTGGGCTCTGTTTCGGTTGCTTTTGCAACATTAAAAAGCAAGCATAAGAAGCATGCAATGAATGTAAAGTGCTGTTTCATATAGGAAGATTTTGGTACAAAAAGCTTAAACCTAATGAGATCAGTAACTCGAATGGCATTCATTGAAGTGTGGGGTATGCCGGCGGTATCAAGTTAGTTATTATGGAAAGTACATTACAATATTAACATCTTTTTTACAATCTGTGCAACAATTTTAAATTTTCTGACAAGGATGTGCCATAGCTTCTGACATATATTTTTAGATATAAATACTGCCAGGAGCATTCCTTCTCCGCAAGAGTAGGATATACGGCGCAGGTACGGAGGAGATACGGAGGAGCCTAGTGGGAACAGAGGCTTTAGTACAGTGTTATCTACAGCCCGCCGGCAAAAGTAGAGCAGACAGTTATCCTTTAACGAATACCCTATTCTCCCCAATGTCTCCTTCCATAACCCCCTGCGCCAGCCAAGAGACATTGCGGGCTGTTATGCCAGATGCACCTTTGCCATCAGAGTAGCCATATCACCGCATCCAGACACTATTCATTTCAAAGCCCCGGTCAAGTTAATATCCTCCGGCTCTATAAAGGAAGTAACCGGATAAATACCCTGCACACCCAAAATATAGAACTTAGCAGAGCTATGCACATGCCCCTCCGGTGCATGCATCAGGGTGTTTCCTTTACAGGGATTCCAAGCATAAAAGTTCAGCTTCTATCTTTAGAGATAATCAAACCATTCATACACCATATCATGAGCATGGCAGATAGTAAATAAAGGTATCCGGTTGGTACAGGTAAACTTAATAAAGGAAATCCATTCTGTTGCAGCTTTTGCTCTTCCCTTTGCCGCAATGTCTCCATACATAGCCTATGTGCTTTTTGCCTGAACGTTCAGCATCATGCCTTTTGAACACAGTCTGCTAACCCGCGGATGGTTTATATACTCTAACTGCACAGCGTATGCGACAGACCTGCTGCCATTTCTTATCCAGCATTGAAAAGAACTATCAACTTCTTTTCAATACTGGATATATTATTGCGGCAAAGCAGAGCGTGAGACTACTCGATTACAAGAACGTTAGTGATGGTGCGGGCGGCAGTGTAATCCTTCCAGCTCCAGACCATGTGGTTGCTGGCGTCGAATTCCACAAGGTGGGGACCATTACCAATAAAGCCATCACCCAGCCAATCGGCCTGTAGAATATTGCCATTGCCGGGAACAACGCTATAACCTGAAAAGGTTCTCAGTTCCCCGTTTGGATGATCCGCATGGCCGCCCCAATACTTAACAACACTGCCAGTCGTACTGATTTGTGTTATTTTCTCGTCCGTATGACAGATCGTAGCCACGGTCTGCCCGTTGGAAAGGCGGTTGGCAACGTATCCCTTACCGCCAAGCGTCTGCCGCCAAACGATGGCGCCTGTTGAATCGACCTCAAATACCTCCCAGTGCGCATTCTCTTTGGTATCGCCGGTGAACAATGTGTGACCGTTTGATAGCCGACGGGCAAGGCGGAACTCAGTAATATTGTTGACCGTCACCCTGGCAACTTCCGTACCTGTGGTGGTCACCTCAGACAAGACCACTTTGGCCGGCGTGCTTCCAGAGGCTGCTGTGGACCAACCAATCATTGTATGGCCATTTGCCAGGCGCTGAGCGGTGGAAACGCCGGTGAAGGTGCTGACCGACCAACCCTTAGCGCCCGTGGTGCGGTCGTATTCTGCAGCGCCATTGCCATGGCTTACCAGTATCTTGTTGTTAGCCACCAACTGCAAGTCCCGTGAGCCACTTGGAATATTTATCTTCCAGCTCTTCGTAGGGTCCTTCTGGTTAAAGAAGATAAGGTGATTTAAGCTATTGTCGACCATGTAGAGAACGTGTTTAAGACTGCCAGTGCTATAACTAAGGTTATCGACGTTTGGACCATTAGAACCTATAGTGGTTAATCGTACTTTGTTTATTCCGGCAACTAAATTAGCTGATGCTGAGGAAACAGACCAGATTGCCCAACCGCCTGTAGGTGCAAAAGCAAGGGTTGGAGCAATGGTAGCTCCATTTACCTGTAATTTTAGAGGGCGATTAGCAGATCCACCATTTGCATATCTAAATTGTAGCGAGAATGTACCATTTTCCGTAGCATTAAGGGTCCATTCAATATAATCCCCTGAGGCATTTACATAATCAGCATATCCGCTTCCTGTATAGTTTGGGTTACCGGAGCCAAATATTGCTCCACTTAAAACAGCACTTTCAGCTTCAAGAGTCCCTAATTGAGTAAAGGTACTAACAGCAGCACTCAGGTTCGAGTGTGCCGATTGAACCATTTGTTTACTATACTGAAGCTCATCTTTTTTACAACTTGTAAAAAAGAGAGCAGCAACAAGAAAACTAATAAATAAACTTCTTTCCGTAAGTAAATAATTGCAGTTAGCTGCATTGTTTTTAAAATGTTTCATAATGGCTAAGTTTTATTTGATTGAATAATTATTTGATCTAAATAATTTCCTTTCTTAGAAGCTGTATAAAATTGATGTCGATCTTAATAGGAGTCTCCTTTTTAGAGCCTCTTTTAACTACTCTCTATAATTTTAAGAGTAAGCATGTTTATTATTTTTTGCAGATGATTAATGATGTATCTATTAGAGTAATCCGATTTGGAAATAAAAAGGGAAACAAAAAATCCAATTATTTATAAAAAACTTTTTGAAGCGTTCCTGTTATCATCTAAAATTACATACAGCGGAAAGTTGCCCGTCATTTGGCGGGGCCGTAATGCGCACTCACACTAATTTGGAACAAGCATCGGCTTTCCCGTTTACGGGCCTGTGTCGTCCGGAACTATAGGTTGCGGTTATTACAGGCTAATTTCTCAGAAGCACTTAAGAATTTAAATGAAGTTACAAACTTTAAAGTAAAGCCAACGAAGTGGAACACTTCGCTGAGTCGTAGGATCTGCGATTGCTGCATAAAACAACCAAAAAGAAGAATGTTATATGTTTCCAACACTTATAATTGAAAGACTTCGCTGAGTGGTGGTAATAGTCCACAGGATCCTGAGGATTGGCAGATGACAGAAGAGAAAAGTAGTCGCAGCCATTTAAAAATTGGGAGAAGATAGGGCTTAGCATGGCTTTGTCATGAACTATCCATGGCTTTACTATGCCTTTAATAGGGAGGAGATAGGGCTTTAGTACCTTTCTGCCAGCAAGTTGACAGATGATAGCTGAGCGTTGACAAGTGGTAGAGAATAAGTGTTTGTTACTTTAGTAGTAACTATATTCACAGGTGTACTTACTTTATAATTCCCAGGCGGGTAGCCTCCTGCACAGCTCTTGTGCGGGAGTTTACATCGAGTTTGAGATATATAGCAGAGATATGATGTTCAACTGTCTTAGGAGATATAAAGAGCCGTTCTGCGATTTCTTTGTTCAGTAATCCTTCTTTTAGTAACTGTAAAACGTTTAGTTCCCTATCAGTTAGATTTGCAGGATTAGACCTGGTGGATTCTCTTATGCCACGTGGAATGCTTTTGATACCTGCAGTCCGCATTTTATTCTTCATCTTTTCGTAAACGGCGTCTGCACCAAGATTATGAATAATTGCTACCGCCATTTTTTTATCAGCCTCACCTCCTTCAAATAATGCAAGCGCTCGTTCGTATGGGCAAGCAGACCGTTCCCATAAATTTGCAGCTTTCAAAGCCAGTGCCTTGTTATGCATATCATATCCTTCATAAAATTCTCTAAGATGTATTTGCTGTTTCCTAGCTTTTAACAGCCAAAAGGCAAATTCACTGTTGTCATAAACATTGCCCATCTGCTCAACCATAGCTATAGTAGTATCAATTGCTTCCTTTTCTATAAAGTTCTTTCCAGTTATCCATTCATATTCCAGCAAAGCCACCATTACCGGTATGATCCTTTGTAGTTCCTTAGCTTTAAAAGCTATTTCGCGAGCCTCAGTCAAAAGAGGAAGAACGCCAGGATCGCCTCTCCGCATTTTTATAGTTGCTATAACAACAAGAGATCCTAATTTAAGGATCGGAGACCACTCTTCATTATTAATAAGATTGTTCGCAACAATATATGCTTCGTCCCAGTATCCCATTTCAAGATTAAGGAGTGCTTTATCTGCTAACAGGTATAAAGTCCAGGAGTCCAGGTCTCTTTCTTCGCAATACTGAATACCTGCTTCTAAAATTACTTTAGCAAACTTGTAATCTTTCACTGTTCTTCCACTGCTTTCCAAATTGGTATATGCACGGGCTGCATGTTCGTGAAAGGAATTTTTTAAAGCGATATCCAGGCTTTTTTGTAAAAGCGCTTTGCCCTTTTGCTCTGATGACGGAATCCTCATTTGCACATCACCAACGTTATTTAAAGCATGGCAAAGAATTTCGTCGTCTGCTAATTCCTGTGCCATTGCTATTGCTTGCTCTCCCCAGAAAATACATTTAGCGGGGTGATCTGAAAGCATTTCCAACTGCGACATATTACTAAATGCCATTGCCTTTGCTCTTGAAACCGGCTGGTCCGCTAATACCTTAATAGCTTCACTGCATAAGCCTCCGCTTTTTTACGGTTTGCATTAAACCACCAAAGCCGGGATAAAAAACGCATGCTACTACCAATCTTCTCCATCTCATTTTTTTCCTTTAAAAGATTCAATGCTTTCTCCGTATAAATAATAGCTTCATTCACCTGGTTGGTAAGATAACATTCATAGGCATATCCTTCATAAAACTCAATCAATATGTCCTTATCTTTCCCCTGGTAATATTCGATAGCAGATAAATACAATTTCGATGCTTCTATATGTGCGCCCGCAGATGCAGCCTGCCGTGCCGCTAAAGGAGCGTACTTCACCACCAGTTCATATTCATTTGCATTCTTTGCATGGTGAATGATCCGTTCGATCTGTTTATCATGCACAAAGCTTTCCTTGAACATATCAAGAATCTCTTTATTAAGGGTTGCTCTTAAAAGCGGTGATAAAGCGTCTTCAATCGTCCTTCTGTATAATTCATGTTTAAAGAAAATCACTCCATTTTTAACGATCATTATTTTCAAATCAAGGCATTCTTGAATCGGGGTTATATACTCACTGTCTATTTCCTGAAGATATTTTATTTCAAAGCCTGTTGGAAGCACTGATAATATCTGCCATAACTGCCTTGTTTTTTCATCCAACCGGTTATATACCGATAATATAGCATCTTTTATGTTATCAGGTACACCAGGGCTATAACTTGCTAATATTTCTTTTACATAGAATGGATTACCACCTGAAATGTTGTAAACATCTTCCCCTTTGTACTCCTTACCTGCTGCCATTTTTTCAACTGCCTGCTTAGATAACGGTAGAAGTCGCATACGGGTAAATGTATCAGGATTCAGATGACCTAAAACAATTCTTAAAGGGTGAATGGGTTGAATTTCATTGTCCCGGCAGGTAAGAATAAAAAGACAACACAACTGGGAAATGCGCCTTGCCAGGAATTTAATAAAGTCCAGTGTAGCTTCATCTGCCCAATGTATATCCTCAAATATGATCAGGCTCGCTTCGTGCCGGTTTTTTAACTCATAAAAGATGTTTATAAAAAATGCAGTCCGGTCTGTGATATTGTTATCACCAATTGGAAAGTTGCTACGAATCTGTAAGAGTATGTCGTATACAGGGGCCAGCGGACGTGGAGCAAACAGTGCATCACAGGTTCCCTTATAGATGGTACACCTGTTTTTTACCTTTTTACAAAAGGCGTTTACCAGAGAGGTTTTACCAATACCAGCTTCTCCGGTTACAAAGATGCAGTGTCCTTCACCTGCTTCAATATTTTGAAAAGCTGTTTCCAGTGAAACTAAAAATTCATCCCGTTCGATCAGCTCCATATTCATGAATTATAAAATGAGGAGGTGGGTAATTTAAAATGGGGGGAATCCCTTATATCAGCCGGTCTATTAGCATGTTGTTTTGCAGTGTCAATAAAATTCTATCAAAATTAAAAACAACTGACTATGGATTTATTTAAGAAGACGTTATTTATTAAAGCCCTATTCTCCGCTATCAGCCTGGTAACCTTTAATCTCCTGGCGCAGCCTGTAAGCCCTTCTGCTTTTACAGAAGGAGAGCATTTGCTAAGAAGATATATATCACTTTTAAAGATGCGGTCTCAAAAGATGGAAGAGGATTGCCCACAAAAAATGCTGATAGTTAATGCGCACAGCTAATTATTTCAAAACAATTTAAACCTTTTTAAACAATTTAAACCTTTACAGATGAAAGTAAAACAATCTCTTGCTGTTATGGCTTTTGTTGCAGCCATAATGTGTGAATCACAAGCAATCCATGCTCAAAGCTGGAACTTAACCGGCAACAGCAATGCAACTGCAACTTCGAAATTGGGTACAACCAATGCAAAACCTCTTGCATTAACGACCAATAACCAAACCCGACTTTATATTGACCCTACTACCGGCCATATATCAGTGGGTGTGGGCAATATTTCTGATCCAAGATACAGAATCTATGTAAGCGCTGGTAGCGGTTCTACAGGTAGTATCTGGGGGGATGGTTCAACTACTGCTATCGGTGTAGTTGGCACTGGTACTTATGGCTTATGGGGCAGTGGCAGTTATGGCGCATACGGCAATGGTATTAATGATGGCGTATGGGGCAATAGTACTAATGGTTACGGCGTGCTTGGCGTTAGCAGCACTAACTTTGCTGTAGTAGGTCAAAGTGGTTACCTGGGCGTGTATGGACAAGGCGGTACCTATGGAGTATTTGGCCAGGGCAACACTTATGGTACTTATGGGCAAACTACCAACGGCAATGGAGTGCAGGGGCATAGTGACAATGGGTACGGTGGTTCATTCTATTCCACTAATTTATATGGTTTAAGAGCAGGTACCGGAGTTAGTGGAAGTTATGCCGGTGTATTTGATGGCAATGTGTATGCATTTGGAAGTTACTTTTCTTCCAGTGATAAAAATCTAAAGAAGAACATACAGGACTTTGGGGATGCCATGAGCATCATTAATAAACTGAAACCCAAGAATTACGAGTTCCGCACGGATGATGCAAAATTTGCATCCTTTAACCTACCGAAGGGAACCCATTATGGTTTGATAGCCCAGGATGTAGAACAAGTACTGCCTAACCTGGTAAAAGAAACTCCCCAGGAAATAGGAAGAAAGGAAGATAAACTAACAGGACTACAACTAAATAATAAGGGAGAAGCGGTACCCGCAGCTACTGAACAGAAAATAAAGACTGAGCAAGCTAAGAAAGAGACCATGAATATTAAAGGGGTAAACTATGAAGAACTCATCCCTATACTGATCAAAGGCATGCAGGAGCAGGATAAAGTAATACATGACCAAGGTGCAAAGATGGAAGAATTAACTCAATTGGTGAAGAAACTCCAGGGCTCTACTGTAAGTTCAGGTGCTCACAGCAATGATGCTGTTAGTGCTGTAAGCCTTAGCAGTGCTTCATTAGGTCAAAATGTTCCAAACCCGCTCACCAACAGCACCAGCATCGGTTATACTCTACCCCTAGGCATATCTAAAGCGATGCTTACTATTACTGATAATAATGGCAATACTGTTAAGCAAATCTCATTAAACGGCAGTGGTAAAGGAGCTATAAACATTGAAGCTTCTACACTGAGTGCAGGTACTTATCACTATTCCCTGATTGTTAATGGCAAACCCATTGAAACAAAAACAATGGTAGTAGTAAGATAACTCAATAGTCTCTTTTACAAATTTATACAAGCGCACACTAAAGCAACCTTGCATTTAAAAGATATGCAAGGTATGCTTTGTGCGGACGCTTAATAGAAATGGTATAACTGTAAGATAAGATTCCTTTCTCTACTCTTCAACAATTCCATACAATCAAAACCTTTTAAAATGAAAGAGAAATTAGCTTTATTACTGTCTTTTGCAGCAATACTATTATTATTATTAAACTCACAAACAGCAAGTGCTCAAAGCTGGAACTTAACAGGTAACAGTAATGCAACTGCAAACTCAAAACTTGGTACTACCAATGCAATACCGCTGCGGTTAACAACTAATAATCAAACCCGTGTTTATGTAAATGCAACCACTGGTAATGTAGGAATTGGTATGGGTAATATTTCCGATCCCGATTTTAAACTGCATGTAACAGGTGGTAATTACGGCATCTATGGCACTGGCTTCACTTATGGCGTGTATGGAGAAGGGGATTATGCTGTTTATGGTAATGGTAAAACCTATGGCTTATATGGAACGGGTGGCCAGTATGGGGTTGATGGCGAAAGTGCCAATGGCTTTGGAGTAAACGGCAATGGTGGTTATTTAGGTGTTTATGGGATGGGTGGTACTTTTGGCGTTTATGGATATAGCTCTACCGGTAATGGCGTAAATGGAGCTAGTGGTTCTAAACTGGGAGGCAACTTTTATTCTGTTGGTAGTTATGGAATAAGGGCAGGAACCAGAGATGGTTTTTATGCCGGTGTGTTTGATGGTAATGTGTATGCATTTGGAAGTTACTATTCTTCCAGCGATAAAAACCTAAAGCAAAACATACAGGACTTTGGAAATGCAATGGGGATTATCAACAAACTTAAACCTAAAAACTACGAATTCCGTACTAATGATGAAAGATTTGCATCTTTTAACCTACCGAAAGGAACTCATTATGGATTAATAGCACAGGATGTGGAACAAGTACTCCCTAACCTGGTAAAAGAAACGCCCCAGGAAATAGGTAATAAAGGAGAGGAACTGATAATACCCGATTCAAATAGAGGTAAAGCATTGGCTGGAGGTAATGAAGTAAAGGTTAAAACGGGTGAGCCAGCCCAGAAGGAGTTCATGAATATCAAAGGAGTAAACTATGAGGAACTCATCCCTATTATCATCAAGGGCATGCAGGAGCAGGATGCTAAGATTGAGGAGTTAACCCAACTGGTGAAGAAACTTCAGGGCTCCTCTTCAGTAAGTTCCGGTATTCAAGGCAATAGTTCTGTAAGACTCAGTAGTGCTACTTTAGATCAAAATAATCCTAATCCACTTACTAACAGTACAAGCATAGGTTATACTTTACCTGCAGGCACATCTAAAGCCATGCTTAGTATTATTGATAACAATGGCAATACTGTTAAGCAAATTCCAATAAACGGGAGTGGTAAAGGGGCTGTAAGTGTTGATGCTTCTACACTGAGTGCAGGTACTTATTCCTATACTTTAACTGTTGATGGGAAAGCTATTGAAACCAGGAGGATGGTTATAGCGAGATAACATACCTAAAGTCACTTAAAACGACGACTTGTTTTAAAGCTACCAACATCAATCTCTATCGTTCTAAAACAATTAATAACAATCTAAATCTTTTAAAATGAAAAGAAAATCAATTCTTATTCTATCGTTTGTAACAATAATATTATCAAGTATACAGACAACAAATGCACAAAGCTGGAACTTAACCGGCAACAGTAATGCAACTACCAGTTCGAAACTGGGGACTACGAATACAAAACCACTGCGGTTAATGACCAATAATCAAACCCGTATTTATGTTAACGGTGTTACTGGTGATGTAGGAATTGGTACAGGTGATAATTCTAATCTCAATTATAGACTGGTAATAACAGATAATGCTAACGGTATCTATGGTAGTGGTTCTATCCATGGTGTAATGGGAGTGGGAGATTATGGCATATATGGTGACGGTGGCACATATGGCGTTTATGGCACCGGGGTTCAATATGGTGTTGCGGGCATTAGCGCTAATAATTACGGTGTCTACGGCAACAGTGGTTATTTGGGCGTTTTTGGCTCCGGTGGTACGTATGGAGTTTACGGATTCAGCATCACCGGGCAAGGCGTTAAAGGCTATAGCATAAATGATTTGGGCGGTTATTTTTATTCATCTACAGGCTTTGGCTTAAGAGCAGCTACCGGAGTTAGCGGAGGTTATGCCGGTGTTTTCGACGGCAGTGTTTTTACGTTCGGTGGCTACGTTACCTCCAGTGATAAAAACCTGAAGCAGAACATAGCGGATTTTGGAAATGCAATGGACATTATCAATAAACTGAAACCTAAGAATTACGAGTTCCGTACTAATGATGAAAGATTTGCATCCTTTAACCTGCCGAAAGGAACGCATTATGGTTTGATAGCCCAGGATGTGGAACAGGTACTGCCTAACCTGGTAAAAGAATCACCCCAGGAAGTAGGCAGGAAAGGAGAAGAACCAATAAGTCCAGATTCAAATAATAAAAAAGTTTTAACTGCAGCTAAGAAGGAGGTCATGAATATCAAAGGGGTAAACTATGAAGAGCTCATTCCTATTCTGATCAAAGCTATGCAGGAGCAGGATACAAAATTTATTAAGAGGATAGAGGAGCAGGATGCAAAAATTGAGGAGCTAACTCAATTAATGAAGAAACTACAGGGTTCTGCTTCTGTTAGTTCTGGTGCTCAGAGTAATGTTGCCGTAAAGCTTAGTAGCGCTTCTTTAGATCAGAATATTCCCAACCCACTAAATAATAGTACGAGCATTGGTTATAATTTACCTGCGGGTACGTCTAAAGCATTGCTTAGTATTACTGATAACAATGGCAATATTGTTAAGCAAATACCATTAAACAGTAAGGGAAAAGGAGCTGTAAACATTGAAGCTTCTACGCTGAGTGCAGGTACTTATTTATATACTTTGATTGTTGATGGAAAGACAGTTGAGACCAAAAGAATGATTGTAGCGAGATAAGTTCTCCCAGATGAAGGGAAAGATACAAGATACAAGGATTAAGACACAAGATCCAGGCTTCAAGGACGTACCTATGTAGTTTGTAGGGAGTTACGGAGGAATTGCTATGAAGGAAGCAGAAAGAAGATTAAGTATAACTCAGGTATATGTTAAGTATAATTTAGGTATATGTTAGGTATAGCTCAGCGGTGTGGAATATGAGTAAGGGGTGTATTACTGTTATTTGCTGAAAATTCTGTAAGCAGTAGTACACCTTTGCTACGAGTTTACAATTCCTTTTTCATTACTACGATCTTTCTTTCACCTAATGGTACCCTTTCCAATGGGTACCAGCCGAGCCGTTGGTACAGTCTTTCTGCAGTATCCGTATAAAGATACATTGCTTCTACCCCAAGTTGCTTTGCATATTCCTGAATGTAATTATATATCAAAGCGCCATACCCCTGATGTCTCATGGCTGGTACTGTGTAAACAAGTGCCAGCCAATTTTTGTATATTTTAAATCCTGGTTCTTTATCTAAAAGACCAACATGATCATATAATCCGCCGGTTGAAATGGGGACATCATTAAGTAGGATGATTACTTGTAGTTGAGAATTGTCTACAGTAATAGCCTGTAGTCTTTCTATTGTTTTGGTTGTTGGAATATTCCATTCACTTAAGTACCAGTCTGCAATAAGTTGTATTAGGTTATTTTCATTCGGTTGTAGTATATGGAATGTTATGTCTGCCATTTTTTATCCTGGTATTTGGTCAACAAGATGACAGTTGAAAGTTGATAGAAAAAATATACTGCAACTTAAAAAAGTTTAAGAGATAGGTTATACATCAAAGTATCTTTAAAAAGTGATTTATCCAGTGGCAAGCTACGCCTCTTCTATGTCATCCCGCTATTTTAGTTGCCGCAGCTTAAGAACTCCGCATGACAAAGGCTGTGCTTGATTATGGAATCCAACCGAATCATTATCCAAAGGTCTTTATTTACACTCAACTACCACTTCCGTTTATTTATGGTACACTGTATTGAGTATATTGTAACACAAATATGTTTTAGTTTAGAACAAGTCTATTTGGGTGCTATGAACACAGCAGATGTTTTAAGTACAAGTTCTTACAGATAGATCTTGTCTTTCTTTTTTCTCTTGAAAGAGTCGAGTAGGCAAGGGCATTGCAGCCCATGCCGCTCACAGAACCGTACTTGAAACTCTCGCTTCATACGGCTCTTGTTATCTAATCTTGTTTTATTCCAAACTTCCAGTGGTAGAACATAAAAGGCGTTTCTTTTCTAATTCTTTTAAACTCCTCCAATGTTTTAGCTTTTGATGTAAGCTTATACTTGTTGGTAATCCAACTTCGTATCAGACCGTCCACATAATTGAATATTCTTATCATTCTTAATTTGAAGAACTTACCATAATAGTTTATCCATCCTCTGATTTTTGGATTCAGCATATTTGCACTTGCTTCAAGTGTTACATTTGTCCACCGGGGATTTAGTACCTTTCTGACAGCTTGCCGGATGGATTTCTTTGCCGCATTACTAATCGCTCCGTTAAACAGTACTATCAGTTTACTACGGTCAAACTTATCCATCGCCGTTCTTGGCCTGAATGTATAACTCAGAAAGGTAAAACTGTTGTGTTCGTGGGCTTCCTTTCTACAATGATTTTTACAATACACCACTTTGGTCTTTTCAGGATGTAGTGTAAGCGAATATTCATTCATCCGGTTTCCTAATGCTGCCAATAGCTTCTCAGCTTCTTCTTTAGTTGAACAGTGGATAACAATGTCATCTGCATAGCGTTCAAAGGGATTGTTTTTATTAGTTTCATCCATCCAAATGTCAAGAGCATAATGCAGATACAGGTTAGCAAGTAAAGGACTTATCACTCCACCTTGTGGAGTACCTTTTGTTCTTGCCTCTATAGTTCCATCTTCCTGTTCTATTCCGGCCTTTAACCATCTTTCCACATATAACAACACCCATTTCTGCTGTGTATGCTGCTTTAACAAATCCATCAGCTTTTCATGGCTGATATTATCGAAAAAGCCTTTTATATCCACATCTATTACCCATGCATATCCCAGGCAGTTTACATGGCATTGACCTAATGCATCGTGCGCACTTCTGCCCGGGCGGTAGCCAAAGGAACTGTTGTGAAACATCTTGTCCGTTTCTGCTTCAAGATAATCTTTCACCACACCTTGTGCTATCCGGTCAGCTACAGTCGGGATGCCTAATGGTCTGAAGCCACCTTGTTTCTTTGGAATAAATACTGTTCGTACCGGCGGTGGAAAATAACTGCCTGATGCCATGCGATTGTAGATTTTATACAGATTTTTACTCATGTTGGCATTGAACATATCAATGCTTTCATTGTCTATTCCTGCACCTCCATCCTTTGACACCACTTTAAGGTAGCTGTTGTACACCATCCGTTTACTTACAGCAAACGATTTTGTCTTTTCCCTTTCCATCATTCCATTGTTTACAACGGTTGTTTTAAAATACTAAGACCAGATAACCGAAGTCCTTCGCTCCATATCCATTACAGATACTTCATCACTACTATGACCTCGTCCGACACTTCCTGACACCTCTCTCCTCTTAGATGAGATTGGGTAACGATAATAACCGACATTGGCTTTTGCCAAATTGGTGTTTGTTTTGAAGAAACTCTCATTACAGCATTTATAGCACATTGTCAAGGAAGCCTCTCCTGTTCCGAATAAAAGCCTGTGTAATGCTCCTGCCGTCTTTATGCCGGTTGACCTGTAACCAGTAAGCAGCTCTCCGTTACAGCTTATCCTGCCAGACTTTCTTTCCCAACAGTTTTGTCAACATCTTATGTTTTTCGACACATTAAGTAAACGGTTCACTCCTGTTCAGCTTCATTACACCCACCTGATGCCTTATGACACCTTTTAACCCAAACGTTCAGCACCATATCTTTTCAATACAGCACCTTTGGGCGGTTTGCACACTTTATCTGCATAACGTATGCGGCAGGCCGTCTGCCATCTTCTATTCAACATTGCAAAGTCACTTTTACCACCTTGCATTCAGGACACACAAAAAGAAACAAAAAAGTTATGAATAGAATAATGATTATTCAATGGTATTCATGAGATCGCTTCGCTAAGTTCAAGCACGGCATGATCGCTCCGCGCATCCGTGCTGGCCAGCGCCTCCCCATTGCCTAAGGGGCAGCTTTATTATTGGGTGGCACTGTTGGGCTAACATGGTGCTACTTGTTAATTGACAGGTATTTGATGAATAGGTTGGTTGCCTTTGGCCTTAAACTTTGAACAGCGTAGTCTTACTTAGCGGAAATTCGAAAGGTGGATACGTAGCTCATTGCAGGTTAGAGGATTTATGTTTTCCAGTGGGAGAATACTCTTTTGGTTAGCTTCTATTAGCGAAGCTTGATTTATTTGATAGTAGATGCTTATTGTACATTTATTTTTGTAACACTGTAGTAATTCTTAAATCGGTAAAGTATT
>CAWFUV010000034.1:0-276973 GCA_963819045.1 uncultured Chitinophagaceae bacterium
GAACTGATTGCTTATGCTGAAGAAGCTATACGACGTGCAGGACTGCAGCCCAGGAAAGAACTAATACGCGGCGGCACAGATGGCAGCCGACTTAGCTTTATGGGATTGCCGTGTCCAAACTTGTTTACAGGTATGCAAGCTATACACAGCCGGCACGAATGGATAGGTGTAAAGGATATGGAAAAAGCGGTGATGACCCTGGTGCACCTGATTCAGATTTGGGAGGAGAAGGCATAGAAAAAGATAACCTACAAGATACAAGGAACAAGTTGCAGGCCGCAAGATACAAGCAGGCAGCTTAGGGTTTTAGTCTTGAGCAAAGTATATTATGTCCGCAGGATCCCTTAGGGCCACCTAATTAAAAGAGTAATTTATTTTTATAACAGTTTATCAAATGGCAAAATAATAAGGGCAGCGACTACGCTGCCCTTATTATTTATATGTGTTTGAATTCGATTATGACTAATACAAGGTTCAAAAGGGTAATATATCACCAGTAGCCATAAATTAGATTATATGGCTAAGAAATGGGATTGCATGAGAGTACATCAGGAGTTACAGAGGAGGAGATGGGGAGCAGATTAGGTATAAGTTAGGTATAACTTGGGTATAAGTTAAGTATAACTTCAGTATAGCTTCTGAAGTGCCCAATGTTAGGAAGGAGGATTTTTGAGGTTGGACGGGAGCTACAAAAGTAGAAATCCATGGAAGATAATATTTTTATAACCGTTTTATTTTTTATAAATCTCAAAAGAGTAAACATTAAAGAATAGTTTTTCTTTTCACCAAACACATTTCATTAGCCCTTATTTTTACACCCATATCTTTTGCTATATACAATATGAAACATCTACCGATCAACAATACATTGTTTACTAAAAACCGGCAGCGTTTTGTACAGGAAATGAAGCCGAACAGTATTGCTATTTTTAATAGCAATGATGAAATACCATCGAATGGTGATGCTCTCTACCGCTTTTTGCAGAACAGTGATTTATATTGGCTTTCGGGCATAGAGCAGGAAGATACGATGGTGATATTGTACCCTGATAATCCAGATCAGAAATACCGTGAAGTATTGGTGTTGCTACGCCCTAATGAAATGAAGGAAAAATGGGATGGCAAGCGCCTGCGTGCCGAAGAAGGGAAAGCTATATCAGGTATTGAAAAAGTGGTATGGATAGATGCATTACCAGCATTGTTGCAGGTATGGATCCACTCGGCAGATACTATTTACCTCACCACCAATGAAAATGACCGCAAAGAGCAGTCCGTTGCAAACCCGGGACTACCGCTATATAGAGGAAATAAAACAACAATATCCCTTGCATCAATTTGAGCGCAGCGCAAAGATTATGCGTAGATTACGTGCTATTAAAACTCCTGAAGAGGTAGAAGTAGTGCAACAGGCAATTGATATAACTGAAAAGGCATTTCGCAGGATATTGCAATTTATAAAACCGGGGGTAATGGAGTATGAGATTGAAGCAGAGATAATACACGAGTTTTTACGCAACCGGGCCCGTGGTGAAGCATACGGTAGCATTATTGCCAGCGGTGACCGCGCCAGAACACTGCATTATGTTTTCAATAATGAGGAATGTAAAGACGGCGAATTGGTATTAATGGATTTTGGTGCAGCATATGGTGGTTATGCTGCCGACCTCACACGTACCGTTCCGGTAAATGGTAAATTCACTCAAGCGCCAAAAGGAAGTATATAATGCGTGCCTGCACCTGCATAATTATTGCAAATCGATCCTAAGCCGGGTATTACCATAACTGAATACACATGAAAAGGTGGGCGATGAGGCTACGAGCCAGTTTCATCAAAATTGGGTTAATTACAGAAGAAGACGTGAAGAACGAAGACAAAGAAAATCGTGCTTATCGCAAATACTTATATCATGGCATCTCTCACCATTTAGGTATTGATGTGCATGATTTGGGCACCAGGACAGAACCGTTGCAACCTGGTATGTTACTTACAGTAGAGCCGGGTATTTATATTGAAGAAGAAGAGTATGGGTATCCGTATTGAAAACAATGTATGGATAACTGAGGACGGAAATAAGGACCTGATGAAAAATATTCCGATAACAGCCGAAGAAATAGAAGCGTTAATGAAAAAATAATGAAGCAAGTACCTAATATTCTTACGCTGGTTAACCTTGTTTTCGGATGCCTGGCTATTGTAAGTGTTTTACAAGCCGGGCTCACTTTTACAACCGATGAGACTGGTCAAAGCCTGGTAATCTTACCAGAAAACATATACTGGGCTTCGGTGTTCATTTGCTGCGCTGCGGTAATAGATTTTTTAGATGGCTTTGTAGCACGCCTGTTTAAAGCTTCTTCAGCATTGGGCGGGCAGCTCGATTCCCTTTGCGATGTAGTGAGCTTTGGGGTAGCACCCGGCATGATCATATACGGGTTTTTACGGCTAAGCTTTTCACAACAGCCTAACGGTTTAGATGTAAGCACTGCATGGTTGTTACCGGCGTTTATTGTTCCGTGTGCCGGAGCATATCGTTTAGCAAGATTTAATTTAGATAGTTCGCAAAATACCGGATTTAAAGGTGTGCCTATACCAGCCGTGGGCTTGCTGATTGCATCTTTTCCGTTAATATGGTTTTACAGCAATAAGCCTTTCATTATCTCTTTATTCATTAATCAATGGTTTTGGTATGCAGTTATTGTGATTGTGAGTTATCTAATGATCTCCAGCTTGCCGATGCTGGCATTGAAATTTAAAAGTGCCTCTATAAAAGCATTCATGCCATTCATTATTATAGCCGCAGTTGCCATTGTGAGCGGCTTTTTATTCGGCTGGCTTGCAGTGCCACTCAGCTTTATTGCATATGTCATTTTATCTTTGATCTTTAAACCAGAAACAATACATGAATTATAACGTACAGATAAAAGTAATGCCGCTGAAAGACTTATTGGATCCGCAGGGAAAAGCGGTAATGGGTAGCCTTCAAAATTTAGGTTTACATGGCGTACAGGATGTGCGTATTGGCAAGCATATTACTTTACAGGTAGATGCAGCTACAGAAGACGATGCACGCAATGTAGCAGAAGATGCGGCAAAAAAACTGCTCGCCAACCCTGTAATGGAGTTCTATGAAATAGAGATGGTGAATTAAAGAATATAAATGCTGCACCTCGTACCCACACCGCTCGGCAATTTAAAAGATATTACCTTACGTGCTATAGAAGTATTGCAAGCTGCTGACGTGATCCTATGCGAGGATACAAGAACTTCCTCCAAGTTGTTACAGCATTATAACATACAAAAGCCGCTTTCGCCCTATCATCAGCACAATGAGCATAGGATCTTACAACATCTTACAGATCAGCTATTAGCCGGAAAAAACTTTGCCCTTATTACTGATGCCGGCACCCCCGGCATTTCAGACCCTGCATTTTTATTAGTACGGGAATGTATAAAAAATGATATTAAGGTAGAGTGCCTGCCAGGTGCCACTGCCTTTGTACCTGCGTTAGTTAATAGCGGCTTGCCTATTAACCGGTTTGTGTTTGAAGGCTTTTTGCCATTGAAAAAAGGACGACACACTTTGCTTACGAGGCTGGCTACTGAAGAACGCACGATAGTGCTGTATGAAAGTCCTATGCGGCTTGTAAAAACAGTGGCAGAGCTAATTACCTATTTTGGTGCAGACCGGTTGTGCAGCATTAGCCGAGAGCTAACCAAGTTATATGAAGAAAATAAAAGGGGTAGTTTGCAGGAAGTTCATGATCATTTTAAACAGAAAGAAGTTAAAGGTGAAATTGTAATTGTAGTACAAGGAAAGGAATGAACACTTTCAATGACTCTCTAAAGTAAACTTTTAAAAGTTGTTCTAATACTCTTTCAAATGTAAGATTAGGCAGAAGTTATAATACTTACTTTCATTTTATTTTTTTTACCTTAAGATTTGATAGATAAGTACTTTCAATTGCTTTGAATTCTATATTTGTGCCGATGAAGCATGCCGACAACCTTAGAAAATGGGATACCCTAATTTTATTTGCTTTATGCATTGTTTGTACTCAGGCATGCGTTAATACTAAAAAGGTAACCTATTTTAATAACTTACCAGACTCACTGCAAATACAACTTGCAAAAATTCAACCGCCACAACAACTGATACAAGTAAACGATGTGCTTACAATAAGAGTAGGTGGGGAAAACGAAAAGTCCGTGGCTTATATCAACCAATTTTTTGGTGGCGTAGCAGGTATTGGTACCACCGGTACTGCAGCCGGCTTACAAAGCACTGTAGATATTAACGGGTATATTGAATTGCCAAAGGTTGGAAAAATAAAGGTAGAAGGATTAACACGAGATGCAGCAAGAGATATTATACGTACTGCTTATGCAGAATACCTGAAAGATCCGATAGTAAGTGTAATATTTGGTAATTTCAAATACACTATTCTAGGTGAAGTACGTGCACCAGGGTACTACACCACTCCTAATGAGAAACTAAATGTATTTGAAGCAATTGCACAGGCTGGCGATATGACACCTTATGCAAAGAAAGATAATGTAAAACTAATAAGAGAGGGAATTGGAAAAAGGGAAATTATCAGTTTAAATTTCAATGATAAGAGTATTCTTAACTCTAACGACTATTATATTCAACGTTATGATGTGATTTATGTGGAACCAAAAAGTCAACGGTTTTTTTCAGATAACTTTAGCCGAACAACTACCATACTTAGCGCTGCAACAAGCTTAGTCGCTTTATTCGTTATTATTTTTAGAAAATAGCCATGGTATACCCGATTAGAGATAATGAAAACGATCTGATTGTCATATCAAAAAACCAGTTTGATATCAAAAAGTTTTTGTTCAAACTGTTCAGGCATTTTCATTGGATATTTTTATCGATGCTAATAGCTTTCTTTATTGGTAAAATATACCTACGCTATACACCTGAATTACACCTCATTACTGCTAACCTGCTCATAAAAGATGAGGAAGAAGCTTCTTCGGATTATAAGATATTAAAAGAGTTGGGTGTGATGCCCGGTACTAAAGAGGTGCAGAATCAAATTGATATATTGCAATCTTATGGTTTAATACGCAATATTATAGATTCACTTAATCTTGAGATCAAGATTTCTACTGAAGGTCATATAGCATCTACCCCATTATATGGACCTACGCTACCCTTGAATGTTCATATTATTGGTATTAATAACAACACAGCTAAAAAAGGAACTTACAAGTTAGAACTATATGATACCAAATTTTCATTAACAAAAGATGAAAAAACTGTTTATCATTCATATGGTGAAATAATAGAACTCTGCGGCTATAAACTTTTCTTTACCAAAAATGCGAACATTAAGCCAGCAAAGACTACTTATATCTTATCCATACTCGACCGGCAGATATTAGTTAAAGATTTATCACGAGTATTGGATGTGAGAAAGCTAAGTGATATGGGCGGCATAATTGCTATTAGCATACTTGACCAGAACCCATATCGTGGTATAGATATTCTAAACACTTTAATTAAAACATTTAATATAGCCGGCGTTACTGATAAAAATGTTGTAGGATTAAAAACAGTTAGCTTTTTACATGAACGTATAGATACAGTTGCACAGGAACTGAGAACTATAGAAATCCAGGCAGAACGTTTTAAAAGTGCCAACAAAATAACAGATGAATCAAACGCCGGTGATGAATACCTTACCCAGGTAATAAATTATGATAACTTAGGCATTGCACAAAAGTCTGAGCTAGAATTGCTCAACTCGTTAGAATCATTTATAAGAAATTCAAAAAGCTTTACTGACATTATACCATCGAGCAATACACTTACTGAGCCAACTTTATTAAAGTTAATTGATGAATACAATGCCACCGTACTTGAATATCAGAATCAGGCACAGATAAGTACTGAGAAAGATCCTTCTCTTGCACGTATTCGAACAGATCTTACAGAAATGAAAGGTAATATTCTCAAGAATATTCAAAGTATTAAATCAGCTTACAGTGCACGAATTACTCAACTACAATCAACCAAGATTAACTTTGAATTGCTCTTAGCCAATGTACCTGAAAAAGAACGAGAACTGTTAAGTCTTAAACGACAGATCAGCGTAAAAGAACAACTATACTTGTATTTATTACAAAAAAGAGAGGAAACAAATCTTGCACTAAGTTCTAATATCAACAATACACGTGTGATTGATGCAGCATTTGATCAGGGTGTTACTTCACCTAATAAATCACAGGTTTTAATGACAAGCCTGCTCCTTGGCTTTATACTGCCAATAATAGCGATTGTGCTGGGAGATTTCTTTTATACTAAAATTCAGGATAAAAAAGAAATACAAGAGGGCACCAGCGCACCTGTGATTGGTGAGCTTTCTTTTGAAAAACAAAATGCTACGCCTATTGTTCAATTAAAGAGCCGTAGCATCTTTGCTGAACAGTTCCGACTTATCTGTACTAATTTCAAATACATCAATAATGGTAAAATTAAAACTATATTGGTTACCTCATTTATGAGCGGCGAAGGCAAAAGCTTTGTATCTATAAATCTTGCTTCTACTTTAAGTACTCCCGAAAGCAAAATCTTGCTATTGGAATTAGACCTTAGAAAGCCTAAGTTTTCAAAATACCTGAATCTGGAACCGCAGTACGGACTAACTGATTTACTGGTATCTAATCAGCATTATACTAAAGCAGTTGTACATTCTTCTCATTTGCCAAACGTAGATATTATTACATCAGGCAATATACCACCGAATCCGCACGAGTTGCTGACAGGTAAAAGATTAAAAGAGGTGATTACTGAATTGCAACAGCATTACAACATTATTGTAATAGATTCTGCGCCTATAGGACTGGTTGCTGATACCTATGCGCTCGAAGATATTGCGGATTTGTCCCTTTTTATTTTAAGACAAAAATATTCCTATAAAACAACGCTTAAGTTTATTGATAATTTACGTCAAGATAATAAATTTAAGCAGTTGAACATTGTGGTAAATGGCATAACTGACATGAAGGGTTTTGGTTATGGTTATGGATATGTATATGGCTATTACCATAAAGACGATTGTTATAGTGAAATACAAAAGAAGAATGTATTAACCAGATTGTTTTATAGAAACCTATAAATGAGATAAGAATCTGATAGTTAACCATAGTTAGTTTATTATGTGACTGACGTGGCGAAGCTTTGTAAAAGAATAACCCTATGGCAGAGAATGAAAAACGCTGGTACGCAGTATACACCCGCCCTCGTGCGGAAAAACGGATAGATACATTGCTGCAAAAAAAGCTTATAGAAAGCTGGTGCCCATTGCAAAAAGTACAACGGCAATGGAGCGATAGAAAAAAAACAATACTGCAGCCTATCTTTACGTCTTACGTATTTGTGCATGTTACAGAAAAGCAGCGCATAGCTGTATTAGAAACAGATGGTGTAATTAATTATGTACATTATTTAGGTAAGCCGGCAATTATCAGGAATGAAGAAGTTGAACAGATAAAGTCTTATTTACAGGAAGAAGATGTAGAGATTACCACAGAATCCTGGGAGTCGCTGGAAGAAAACATTAAAGTGCAGATTACTAGCGGAGTTTTTATGGAGAATACAGGCACTATCATAAAAAGTGGCAAGAAACGCTTGTATGTAAAACTAGAAAGTTTAGGACAGGTGATGATAGTGGAATTTCCGGTAAATAATGTTAAGCCAATTTAAAAAGAATGCACTTTATATACTTCAAGCGGTAAATCAGAATTTGAGCTATAAGCTGTCAGTCAAAAGTTTAGAAAGCACTACTTTCTTAATTTCAACTAGAGTTTAAAATAACTAACCATGATACTTGGTACCATATGTTGCAGAGGAGGAAGTAAAGGAGTTCCAGGCAAAAATATCCGACTGCTGAATGGTAAACCATTGATTGCTTACACTACAGAAATAGCCCGTCATTGTACGATGCTAGATGATGTAATTGTATCTACTGATAGTGAAGAAATAGCCAGTATAGCTATAGAGTATGGAACAAAAGTTCCTTTTATGCGTCCAGCTCCTTTAGCTACTGATGAAGCATCCAAATGGCCAGTGTTTTTACATGCAGTAGAAACGTACGAAGAACAATTTGGCAAAGAGGTAAGTTATATTGTGGATATGGATGTAACTGTTCCGCTTAAAATGGCTGCTGATATTGATGGTGCTATCAATATAGCATTGCAGTATCCGGAAACAGATGTGGTGATTACAGGCTATACGCCTGAAAAAAATCCTTATTTCAACATGATGGAAGTAAACAAAAGGGGGTACGCAGAGATAGTAGCAAAAAGCGAAGAGCCTATTGTACGCAGGCAGGATGCCCCAAAAGTATTCAGTTTATCTGGGGCTGCTTTTGTAGTAAAGAAATCCGCTCTATACAATTACTCGCACTGGAGCCAGGCTGTGTGCAGAGTATATGAAATGCCACGCGAAAGAGCGTTAGATATAGATGAAGAAATAGATTTTGAAATGATAACATTATTATTGAACCGGCACAATGCTCTTTAGCAACTTACAAGCATGAATCCATTTATTGAAATTTCCGGACGAAAGGTTGGCTATGATTACAAGCCTTTAGTAGTTGCTGAAATTGGTATTAACCACGAAGGATCTTTAGAAACAGCCAAGCAAATGATTGATGCTGCGCATAATGCTGGTGTTGAAGTTATCAAACATCAAACACACATTGTGGAAGATGAAATGAGCAGCGCTGCTAAAAAAACTGTTCCGGGTAATGCAGATGTAAGCATTTATGAAATCATGCGCCGCTGCTCACTAAGTGAAGAAGAAGAGTTGGAAATGAAACAATATGTCGAAAGTAAAGGAATGATTTTTATTTCGACACCTTTCAGTCGTGCTGCAGCTAATCGCCTACACAAATGGAATGTGCCGGCTTATAAAATTGGCAGTGGTGAATGCAATAATTACCCATTGGTAGAACATATAGCTTCTTTTGGCAAACCGGTGATACTAAGCACTGGTATGAATACAATAGAAAGCGTAAGCAAAGCAGTTGCTATTTTAAAGAAATACAAGGTGCCGATTGCATTGTTACATACTACTAACCTCTATCCTACTCCTGATCATTTGGTACGACTTGGTGCAATCACAAAATTGCAACAAGAATTTCCAAGTACAGTTATTGGCTTAAGCGACCATACAAAGAGCAATCATGCTTGCTTTGGAGCAATTGCGCTAGGTGCTTCTATACTAGAGCGGCATTTTACGGACAGCATGGACAGACCTGGGCCAGATATTATTTGCAGCATGGATGTGCAAGCATGTAAAGAATTAATAGAAGGTTCTGCTATACTACACCAGCAGCGCGGTGGTATTAAAGCACCGGTAATTGAAGAGCAGGTTACTATAGATTTTGCATTTGCAACCATTTGTACAATTAAGCCTATTAAAGCAGGGGATTTATTTACACAAGAAAATATATGGGTAAAACGTCCGGGGAAAGGTGGCATATTGGCTGAGCATTATAAAGAAGTTTTAGGTAAAAGAGCAACCAGGGATATTATAATAGACGATCAGATTACATGGGCCAGTATTCAACAGTAAAGAAAATTGTTTTCCTTACCGGCACACGAGCGGATTTTGGTAAGCTTAAATCGCTAATTGAGATATTAAATGGCAATCGGCAGTTTGATGTGCACTTGTTTGCCACAGGTATGCACCTGGATAAAAAGTATGGATATACAGTACATGAAATAGAAAAGTGTGGTTACCAAAACATTTACAAATACATTAATCACGACAAGGAAAGCATGATGGACATCACGCTTTCGCGTACTATTGAAGGTTTTGCAAACTATGTACGACTGATACAACCAGATTTGATAGTTGTCCATGGCGATAGAATTGAAGCATTAGCTGGCGCTACTGTTGGTGCATTAAACAATATATTGGTAGCACATATTGAAGGCGGAGAATTAAGCGGGACCGTAGATGAACTGTTACGACATGCAGTATCTAAATTGAGCCATACCCATTTTGTTGCCAATGCTTTGGCTAAGCAGCGATTATTGCAAATGGGCGAATGTAACAAATCTGTTTACATTATTGGTTCTCCGGATATGGATGTGATATTGAGTGATAGTTTGCCATCACTAGAAGAAGTGAAGGCTTATTACGGAATACCATTTGATGAATATGCCATTTCTATATTTCATCCGGTAACTACTGAGATAGAAAATATGGAAGAGTATGCTACATCGTATGTTGAGGCAATATGTGAATCAAGACTAAATTATATAGCAGTTTACCCCAATAATGATTTTGGGACAGATTTTATATTATCTAAACTGTTGAAACTAAAAGACAATGTACATGTTCGCCTCCTTCCGTCCATGCGCTTTGAATATTTTTTAGTGCTTTTGAAAAATGCAATATGCATTGTAGGCAACTCAAGTACTGGCATTCGTGAAGCTAGCTATTATGGTGTGCCTACTGTAAATGTAGGTACCAGGCAAAACGGCCGAAGCCTGAATGAAGACATTATTAACTGCGGATATATGAAAAAAGAAATATTAGCAGCCATCGTTAAAGCTTCTAAAGTAACTGTTGAAAAGCAACTACTTTTTGGTGATGGCAACAGCGATAAGCAATTTTTAAGTATTGTACAGAATAAGCATTTCTGGCAAACACCAAAACAAAAACAATTTGCAACCAACACCTGCCACGAAGCTGAAGAAAAAAGAATTAGTTAAGGCAATAGAAAAAGCAGATGAGTGGACAGAGATAATATCACCACAAATAAATCTGTTCCACCTGCACTTACATGAAATATGGCGCTACCGCGATCTATTATTATTGTTTGTACGCCGTGATTTTGTATCTCAATATAAGCAAACTATATTAGGTCCATTATGGCATTTCTTGCAACCAGCTCTTACCACAATAATGTTTTGGCTTGTGTTCAATAGAATTGCAGGAATTAAAACAGGTAATTTACCTGCACCACTTTTTTACATCAGTAGCTTGTCCATTTGGAATTACTTCTATTCTTGTTTTATCGGAACTGCTGCTACATTTACATCTAATGCAAGTATATTCGGTAAAGTGCATTTTCCAAGATTAATTATTCCTTTATCAATTATTGCTTCCAATTTAATAAAATTAGGTATACAGTTTTGCCTCTTACTGACTTTTATAATGTATTTTATCCTTGGCAATAAGTACCATTTCCAAATTGGACTACACTTAGTCTTACTACCTTTTATAATCTTAATAACAGCAGTAATGAGCTTAGGATTAGGTATTATAATATCATCACTTACCACTAAGTACAAAGATCTGTATGTGTTAATAAGTTTCGGCGTACAATTATTAATGTATGTAACACCTATTCTCTATCCATTAGCTTATTTGCAAAATAAACCTTATGGTTGTTTTATTAGATGGAATCCCTTATCACCAATAGTAGAGGGATTTCGATTTAGCCTGTTTGGAGAGGGCATGTTTACAATAACGATGTTAATATTTAGCATTGCTAGTAGTATTGTTATTTTACTAGCAGGTATTATTTTATTTAATAAAGTAGAGCGAGACTTTATGGATACCGTATAAAAAGTATTCACCTTTACTATGAGTGATATAGTTATAGAAGTTGAACATTTAGCCAAGCAGTACCGGCTTGGTCAAGTAGGCAGGCGTACGCTGTCGCATGACGTAACCCGTTGGTGGCATATGATATGTGGCAAAGAAGACCCGTATTTAAAAATTGGGCAAGAAAATGATAGAACTAAAAAAAGTGAGAGTGAATATGTATGGGCATTGCAAGACATTAACTTCCAAGTAAAAAAGGGAGAAGTATTAGGTATTATCGGTAGCAACGGTGCAGGGAAATCAACTTTATTAAAAATACTTTCTAAAGTAACAACACCTACTAAGGGACAAGTAAAAATAAAAGGTCGGATTGCTTCCTTATTAGAAGTCGGTACCGGATTTCATCAAGACTTGAGTGGCAGAGAAAATATTTTTTTAAATGGTGCTATGCTTGGTATGACTAAAAAGGAAATAACTTCCAAGTTTGATGAAATTACTGACTTCGCCGGCGTGGAAAGATATATTGATACACCGGTAAAACGTTACAGCAGCGGCATGTATGTGCGACTCGCATTTGCAGTTGCCGCTCACCTGGAACCTGAAATATTAATTGTAGATGAGGTGCTTGCAGTAGGTGATACAGAGTTTCAGAAGAAATGCTTAGGCAGAATGAAAGATGTGAGTGAGAATGATGGTAGAACGGTGCTGTTTGTAAGTCATAATATGCCGGCATTGATCAATCTATGTACTAATGCAATAGTCCTTAAGAATGGGCATAAAATTTTCGCTGGTGGAACTGAGGAATGCATTGATTTCTACCTTAACAATGCAAAGTGTAAGTCTGATAATAATCTAGCTTTTAGTGAAAACAGAAAGGGTAATGGAGACATAACTTGCTCAAAAGTGTGCCTTTTAGATAAACAAATGTCTCATTTAGCATCTGTAAAATCTGGCGACGAAATAAATATTGAAATAAGTTATCTCGTAAAAAAGGAAGCAGTACAATTTGTTTTATTCAGGTTGCAGATCATAGGTGCACACGATGAAGTTCTGTTTACTTGTAATACAGAACATACTTATGGTTTAATAAATACAATTTCCAAGTCAGGAAGTGTAATATGTAATATTCCAAAGCTCCCTCTATTTGGAGGTAACTACAATATTCATATTCAGATATATTCAAGAGAAAGTGGGCTGCTTGATGAAATAGAACTTTACAAAGCATTCACCGTTATTGATGGAGATTTTTTTGGTACTGGAAAAATACCAGCAGTAAAAAAGGGTTTATTGGTCTCTCATCACTGGACATTTGAAAATGAGCAATAAAATATTGATAATCTTAGGAATGCACCGTTCAGGCACATCGCTTGCGACACAATGGTTGTATAAATGTGGATTGCAGATTGGTGATCAATTAGCTGGACCTGGCAGGGGTAATGTAGAGGGACATTTTGAAGATTTGGACTTTTTGCACCTTCATGAAAGTATACTTACCAATAACAATCAGCCTTCAACTGGATTTGTTACTGCCGCTTTAACAGAAATAGATAAGAATAGTGTTGTAAGCATACAATCTTTGCTCAAGTTTAAAAATAATCTGAATCAACAATGGGGGTGGAAGGAGCCAAGGACGTGCCTATTTTTAGAACAGTATAGATATCTTATACCAAGTGCAAAATATTTTGTGCTGTACCGTAACTTCAATGATGTTGTGGATTCCTTAATAAGACGAGATTTTAAAAATCAGGAAAGTAAATTTTTAAAAAAGAGCAATTCCTTATCCCTGTTTGTTTGGAAGCACTATAAAAGAAGAAGACAATTGAAAGCTCTTCATAAAGAAAAAGCATCGGCTTACCTTAAGGTGTGGATCATATATAATGAGCAGCTTTTACGACACATGCAGTCAATTAAGAGCAATAACTTTATAGCAATAAACATCGAAAATCTTGTTGCTGACTCTAAAAGAGTTTTTGAATGTATACAACAGCAATGGGGTTTTAACCTTTCTCACATAGACTATAGAAAAGTTTATAAAAATGATCTATTTCAAAACAAAGCAGATATAACAGCTTTTATCAAAGATCATTCTTTATTGCAACATGCCAATCGCCTTACCAAAGAGCTATATACATATCACTTTAAAGGTGAAAATTTCTAAGACTACAGTTGAGCCCTGACAAAATTCCTACGTTGCAAGTGTTATAATAACCATAAGCCTAGATTGATTGTAAGACTTTAGCAAATGAAAAATTTTAAGAATCAACCATTAGATGCTGATTTACCCTTAGCTACCATTGGCATTACTTCATATAACTATGAAAAATACATTGAACAATCCCTTAACTCAGTTTTAGAACAAACATATAGAAATATAGAAGTTATTATTATAGACGATTTTTCACAAGATCATTGTAATCAAATTATTTCCAAATGGATTAGAGAGAATGAAGTTAATTGTACTTACATACAGCATGAAAGCAATAGAGGTATTACCAGAACACTAAATGAGATTGTGCATCATGCAAAAGGAGAATACATAACCTTTCTTGCAACAGATGATATCATGCTTCCCGAAAGAGTGGAAAAGCAGGTAAACCTATTGGAAAAAGCAGGTGAAGTATATGGAATGTGTTATGCGAATGCATTAACAATGGACGAGTACGGTAACGATTTGGGAGTTTATTGTGAAATGGATAAAGAAAATAGTTTTTATGAAGGATTTATATTGAAGAAATTCTTGAAAAAGGAAATCACTTTCGCTACGCCAACAATGCTGTTGCGTACCAATGTTTTTGAAGAAGTTGGCTTGTTTGATATCAGAGTTTTGATAGAAGATTTTAATTTTTTCTTGAGGCTACTGGCGATTTATAAAGTGAAATATACTACATACCCTTGTATTGTTTACAGACAAAAGTTGTATACAAAATCAACCATCCATGAACTAGTAAAAGCTAACAATAAGGAACTCTTTTTTAGAGATAGAATAATATCAAATCAGCAAGCTTTTAGATTTACAAAAGATAAAACCATCATAAGAATACTTGAGTATAACATAAGAAAAGCTTTGAAACATTTAGCCATAAATGATTCAAAGTATTACTTCAAAATGCTTTTGTTCCTTATATGCAAATTTCATTTTATAATGCCACTGCAATCTCTTGCTATCAAGCCGAAATTATATTTATACAAACTGGTACATAAGCACTAAACATATTTATCATTAGATATTTTCTATTGCATATCAAATTGTGAAGAATAGTAAAATCCGACTGCTTGTCACCATATCTTTTAGTTTCTCCATCCGTTATATCGTCAGAACTGGATTGTTGGAGAAAATAAGAGCATTTGCTGATCCTGTTATTATTTTAACATGGGAACAAACTGATCTAATTGAGGAATTAACTAAAAAGGGGTATGAGGTTCATATTATGCCTGCGGTTAAACAAGGGGCTAAATACAACAATGTACGACGAAAGATAAATTACTGGTTTGCTCAATTTAGATTAGGTAACTATAAGAGAAATCAGGAAAGATACCTATCACTTTACCTTCCGCCGAGAACTAAACTTTTAAAATGGATTGTAAAACAGTATAATATCGTAAAGCTCTATATACCAGGAAAGACAACAAAACTGTTTCAAGAAGAAGGCAGTTTACTAAATTCAGATACTAATTACCAGGAAATTGTCGATTGGATAAAATCATTACATGCAAGCGCTGTTTTTACGATCACACCATTTCATAGTCGAGAAGATATATTTCTACGTGCCTGTAAACAGGTTGAATTAAAAATGGTAACCTCCATTTTGTCTTTCGATAATATTACTAAAAGGGGTTGGATACCTGTAACATATGACATGTATATGGTATGGAATAATCATAACCTCAAAGAATTATATCATATTTACCCTGAAATTAAAAGAAACACCGTACATGTTGTTGGTGCCCCTCAGTTTGATTTTTACAACAAACAGGAATGGCTACTGCCGTCAGATAAATGGAAGAGCCAAGTTGGAATTAAAAGCAATAATACTAAGAAAATTATCCTGTATGCAGGTGGACCCAAAGACCTCTTTCCAGAAGAGCCTCTTTACCTGAAGCATATAGATGAGGCAATAAATAACAATACAATTAAAGATAGACCTCTAGTATTATTTCGCTGCCATCCTGTTGATAATATCCAACGATGGAAAGATGCAGTTGGCACATCTGAAAATATTATTATTGATAATTCATGGACAGGTAAAGACAAACTGCAGCATGCGAATATTACCGAGAATGATATAAAAAAGCTTTGCTCAACCTTACAGTATAGTGATGTACACATTAACTTATGTAGTACAATGACCTTAGATGGAAGTATGTTTAGTAAACCTCAAATTGGACCAGCTTATCTTAAAAATAAGCGAACTAGCAAGTTATTGAAGCAAATGTATTTTCAAAAGCATTTTAAACCTATTGTTTTGGGTAAAGGAATTGAACTGGCAAATTCTAAAGAAGAGCTTATAACCAAAATAAACGAAGCATTGTTAACCCCTTCAAAGTTTACAAATAACAGTAAGCAAGTCTTAACAGACGTAATTACTTATACAGACAACAGAGCTACCGAACGGGTTGCTACTTTGCTTTTTGAATTTCTAAAAAAGAATTGTAATTGATTAGTGGTACTATTAATTGTTACCTTAATCAATCTCATACATTTTAGGCTTGTATGAAGCTTCTGATTGTTATTAAAAATTACTTTCCCTCTGTAGGTGGCACGCAAATATTCTTTCAGTATCTGGCAGAATATTGTGTACAACATTTTGGTTTTGAGGTGCAGGTTTATACAACCAATTCTTATTTTGGACCGGAGAAAAGTTATTACAAAAAAATAGAACCTTCTGAAGAATATATTAATGGTGTTTGGGTAAAACGTTTTGCATATCGCCGATTGCATCGCAAGCCTTTTCTAATAGCGCAGAAAGCGTGTATTAAATTATTTAATAAATCATCTAATTATTTAGCTATCAGACGTACAGGACCGTGGTCCGCTTCTTTACAAAAAGCAATTGAAAATACAGATGCTGATATAATTGTTGGTGCTACCTCTGCTTATAAATACATGACCTATCCACAGATAAGACATAAACTAAAAGACCCAAAGCCATTTTTATATCAAGGTGCATTACATTTTGAAGTTAATCAACAACAACAACAAATTGCTGACTACGTGTTGAATTCTATAAAACATTCAGAATTTTATTTAGCTAATTCGGATTATGAGAAAGAAGTTTTAATAGACAAGGGGGTACCTCCAGAAACCATTGAAGTTTTAGGAGTTGCGGTAGAGCATGACATTAACAAACTTAAATTTGATGCAGAGTATCGCAAGCAATTGAAGCTATCTACTGACCAACCTTTAATTGCATATATCGGTAGAATAACCAAGTTCAAAAGTTTAGATATCCTTATTAAGGCTATGCATTTGGTTTGTAAACAGATATCTAACGCCCACCTGCTGATAGCAGGATATGATAATGATTATGCAGATGAGTTGAAGCAATTAGTGGCTTCACTTCCTACTGAAATAAGCAACAATATACTATTCAGCTTAAATATAGATGATACTGAAAAGAACAGTATTTACAACAGTATTGATCTGTTGGTACTTCCTTCAAAAAGTGAATCTTTTGGTATGGTATTCTTAGAAGCCTGGGCGTTTAAAAAAACAGTGATAGGTGCAAAAATTGGTGCAATTGATTCTATTATTACTAATGGAATAGATGGTGTCTTGTTTAAACCTGATGATCCAGAGCATCTTGCTGCTTGTATAGTAGATATTTTACAAGATAATAAGAAAAAAAGCCAACTTGGAATAGAAGGATATAATAAGTTGTTGCATAATTATAGTTGGAGAGTTATAGGCGAAAAATTTAAATGCATTTGCGAAGAAGCAATAGAAAGGTTTAAGGCTTCAAAAAGCAATTAAGTTTAGTGAGTATGCAGTAGATATCTCAATTTGCTTTTTCAAAAGAATTATGCTTATGCTTCTACGATAAATTAAATTGCAATAACAGCAACTCACAGATTCCAAACAATTCTTTCGCCAAGTTTTAATGTTTTTAGCCTTTGTATTTGTTACATTTTAGAATAGCTTAATCGCATACATCTGTAGCAAGTACCAACAGTATAAACCTATAAAGTACATTTTACCTTCTATGTGTTAAGAAATGCTATTAGCATGTATAATTTGTAGTTATTCTTGTTATACAATGTAATGGAACAGACAGGGAGTATATAGGGAGCTGCTAAGAAGCAATATAGGAGGAGATGGCACTTAGATTAAGTATAACTTAGGTATAAGTTAGGTATAAGTTAGGTATAAGTTAAGTATATGTCAGGTATAGCTCCATGTGTCCCAGGATTAGGAATAAACATTTTTAGTTAGGTGATATGCAGTAAATAGTGAAGTAATATTTTAATAGAGAATGTACATACCAACCATAGTCTCTATAGATTATTATAGATTAATTTACCAAGACTCTTAGAATAGTAATTTAAAACATAGATGCGTATAGCTATCATAACTACGAACTTTCCTGTACTTAGCGAGACTTTCATTTCTAATAAAGTAAGGGCATTATCAATGCGGGGGCACACAGTCCGGGTGTTTACAGGTAAACAGAACAAAGCTTTACTTTATCAATTATTTAAAAATACTCCATGCGTTTCAGTTGTTGAGTTTACCATACAAAAGGCCTTGCTGTATTGCATAACTCGTCCATTTAATATCTATAAAAGTATTATTCAAAAAAATAGAAAAAGATACCTTTATCAATCATTTCGGTTACATGCTATTAGTCAATTCAAGCCTGATATTATTCATTTTGAGTTTTCAGGTGTGGGTACAGAGTATATTTTTTTACTTAGAAAGTTAGAATGCAAAAAAGTAGTAAGCTGTCGAGGCTCTGCTGAGAAAGTAAAACTATTAGTTAGTCAAGAACGAAAGGCTGATTTTGCCCGACTAATGCAGCATGTAGACAGTGTACATTGTGTATCTGATGATATGCGTAATACCATTAAAGAATACGTACATATAAGGAAAACATTTGTTAATTATCCGAGTATTGATGTTCAGTATTTCAATCGTGTGATTCCTTATCAAACCAACCAGATTCCTGTCATTATAAGTATTGGCAGACTTATATTCCCGAAAAATTATCTAATAGGTCTACTTGCTATGAAACGTATTGCTGAGAGTGGTAAAAAGTTTAAATGGGTAATTATAGCTAACGGGCCTCAATATGAAGAGATGGTCTTTCATATACATCAGCTTCAATTGCAAGATTTTGTTGATTTAGCTGGAACAAAAGAGCACCACGAAATCAAAAAGTGTCTTGAAAAGGCTGATGTCTTTTTTTTACCCAGTGTATATGAAGGCATTGCAAATGCCGCCCTTGAAGCTATGAGTATGGAATTGCCCGTTGTTTCTACCACCTGTGGGGGTATGCCTGAAGTAATTACGTGTGGAAAGAATGGTTTAATGGCTAATGTTTATGACTATGAAAAATTAGCGGAGCACATTATGTACTTACTAAATCATCCTGAGCAAGCAAAAGCAATGGGTAAAGCTGCAAGAGAACGCATATTGGAAGCATTTACACTTGAGAAACAAACTGATACTTTTGAGCGTATTTATCAACAATTATTAACTGCTTGAATTTGCTATTCACATTCATAAAATACCTAAATCCAGGTTGGCAGTTTAACTTGTTGCCTTACAGCAAAACATTCTCCTCCTGTTGCATTTTGAACAAAGAAGATGAAGCTGTTGATAAGCGATATGCAACTTTAAGTGCTCAGCTTGCAGATGCAGGATTTATGCATTGGAATAAGGGTGTGCTCCTTCAGTCTTCTCAAGCAGATATTGAATACCTTGAAAGTCTTGAAAAGCCTACATTAAATGATGAATATATTTTTATCAGAAAGTATGGGGGAATTGTATGGACAACGTATGCTTTAGTATTGAGACTTCTAGCATTTAAAAATCCTTTAAAAGAAGTAAAAAGTTTTCTTAAGACAAGCAATATACGAAAGGTTAACCTTTTCAAAGAACCATTAACTTATGATGGATATGGAACTTTTCAATCAAAACTTTTTACCGAAGAGCCGTTAGTTGCAATCATCATTCCTACGCTCAATCGTTATACTTATCTCAAAAATGTACTACAAGATCTTGAAAAGCAGACTTATAAGAATGTTGAAGTAATTATTGTAGATCAGTCGGATGACTTTAATGTATCTTTTTATGAAAAATACCAGCTCAATATCCAATTGGTTCGGCAGAAAGAACAAAAATTATGGACTGCCCGAAACAAAGCTATTACTGCAACTACTGCTGAATACCTGCTTTTCTTTGATGATGATTCAAGAGTGCATTCAAATTGGGTAGCGGAGCATTTAAAGTGCATTGATTATTTTGATGCTGATATATCTGCCGGTGTTTCTATGTCTGTAGCTGGAGGAAAAGTTCCAGAGAATTATAGTTACTTCCGGTGGGCGGATCAGTTTGATTCTGGTAATGCATTGGTCAAGCGTGAGGTGTTTGAAAAAATAGGTTTATTCGATGAACAGTTTAATGGCATGCGTATGGGAGATGGAGAGTTTGGTATCAGAGCCTATTTACATGGCTTAAGAAGCATTTCAAATCATAAGGCACAGCGCATACATTTAAAAGCAGAAAGCGGAGGTTTAAGAGATATCAGTGGTTGGGACAGTTTTCGTCCAAAAAAGATGTTTGAACCAAAGCCTGTACCAAGTGTTATCTTTTTGTATTATAAATATTTCCCCGCAACACTTGCACGATATGCTATTTTAAAAGGCATGTTGTTATCCAATGTTTCTTATAAGTATAAAGGGAGCAGCAAGATGCTGTCATTAAGTATATTATTAAGTGTTATTAAAGCACCACTGTTATATATACAATTCAGGCTTTCCAAAAAAGTAGCTAAACGTATGTTACAAAAAAAGGAAATTGAAATGTTGAATACAGAAGGTTTACAGCAAAAGTGCAATAGTTAACATTATTATGACTTTGATTAATAATATTCTTCATGCAATTAAAAAGACTGGGAATTTTATCCGATTGTATTCATTTTTATACAAATGAAGGTAAGGTAGGGACAGAAGTACATATATTTCTGCACCAGATGGAAGCACTAAGCATCTACTTTTCTGAAGTTACAATTGCATGCCCTTTCTCTGATTATCGTGCCGGTAGTGTTTATTCCACATATAATAATAAGCATATTCAATTCATTCCTTTACCTATTGTAGGTGGTAATTCAGTAAAAGATAAAATAAAAATTATTACCACTCTTCCTAAATGGTTTAATACTTACAAACAAATCGACCACCTAAGCGATATCATATACATGCGCTTGCCAGACAATATTAGCTTGCCGGCATTTTTCTATTATCATTTCAAAAAGAAAAATGCTTTTATTACTTACACTGGTACATGGGATAATTATAAAGGTGAAGCAATTACCTGGCAATTAGAGAAATGGCTATTGCGAAATGTATTCAAAGGACCTTATTGGGTGTATACTAATAAAGTAGCAGAATCGCAATATATGCAGAAAGGTTTCAGTCCATCTTATACCCAAAGTTTTTGGCACGCGCAAACAACAGTAATTAAAAATAAAAAGATGGAATTTAGTAAAGGAAAAGACTTTTTACGTTTTATAACTGTTGGTGCATTAGTACCATATAAAAATCAACTTGCTATAATAGAAGCTTGCAGACTTTTAAAAGAGCAGCAAAAGGCATTTTCTTTAACTATTGTTGGTGATGGTAATTTAAAAGAGTTGTATGAGCAAAAAATAAATGAGTACGATTTAAAAGATGAGGTTTTTTTAGCAGGAAAGAAAACAAGAGAGGAACTTTCATCCCTTTTTGCAGAAAATGATTTTGTAATTCAAATGCCATATTTTGAGTCTTATGGCAAAGTACCAATGGAAGGATTATTTTTTGGCTTGATTCCTATTCTTTCAAATATAGGTGTAGCTGCCGAGTATATATATAAGGGGCAATTTGGTTATATATGTTCACCTGATGATGTTAATACATTAACAGCAATTCTGTTATCCCTATACAGCAATCAAAACCGATTCCTAAATATGATAGATAAGGGAAGAGCATTTATTTATTATCACACTCTTGAAAACTGGGCTGAAGAATATTATAAAGTTATTCGATCAGCTTGTGAATAGTTCATTTAAACATTAGAATATCTATGCCCTTAAGGCACTCTTATTTATTCGGACATATCTTAGCTTTTTGTTGTGGTTTGTTAGTTGGCTTCAGAGTCTTACCTGCAACTTTAGTAGCCATTATCTACTGTATGATAAGTGCTGTATGCTTTAAATATGCATTGGATAACAATATTTTTAAACTGTTTAATACACTACCTTATATAGTTTATACCGAAATATTTATCCGTCATGCGGTATTGAGTATACCGTATACGTTTATCAATTATTTGTATATACTTATATTTTTAGTTTTGCTGGTACGACAAAAGAAGTGGCAAACAATAACCCACTCAAAGGTTTTCGTTTTATTGATCATATATTTCTTATTAGAGTTACTTGATGTATTCAGAACTAGAGATGCAGAATACGCAAGGTTTTTGGCTATCAGCTCTCTTGCCTTAGCATTATGCGCTACATGGGCATCTTACAATTATCTGTCACCTAAATTACTTAACCGTTGTTTTGAACATATAAAATATGCAGGCATTTTCCTGGTTGGAATTATAACTGTAGCACATATCAGAGGTGATATTCAATATGGTTTACATTCCAGTTCAAAAGCAAGTAATGGTTTAGCGCCGGTGCAGTTAAGTGCTTATTTAGGCTTTGTGAGCATCTTATTTTTTTTCTCTATTATGAATAGCAAAGGGAAACATATTGTATTAGACATCATTTTATTTCTACTAACCAGCATTACTATGGCGCTCACCTTTTCGCGAGGTGGCTTGTATTTTCTAGGTGCAGTGGTATTTATCTATATATTATTGAATAGGAAACAATTGAAAAGTTATTATCTTATTATTATAGCTGTGCCAGTAGTTATATTTACCTACCTGTTTCTCGTTTCTTCTACTCATGGCGCAATAGCAGAACGATTTGAAATGGAAGGCACTTCAGGAAGAGACCGCTTAGTGCAAGCAGGGCTCATTATGTTTTCCGAGCATCCAATAATCGGCATTGGTACTGCAAACTATAATAAAGTAATAACCAAGGAGAATTTATTTGAAGAGGAAATAGGTTCACACAACGAGTTTATAAGAGCTATAGCTGAGCATGGCTTGCCTGGCTTTTTAACATACTGGTTGTTTTATCTTATACTATTCACTGAGATTCTGCGAAGAAATTCTGTTCAGCGAGAGTACGCTATTTATTTTTTTGCACTATACTGTATGATTATTATTCATAATGGTCTGAAAATATCACTGCAGCCATTGCTTTTGATATTTGTGATAGCTACTCCAAGCGTAATAGTCAGGAAAAAAATTGCAAGGCCTTCATCAAGTATAAGTACAAGATTTCTGATAAATTGATTGTAGATATTTCAATATAAGATGGCTTCAGAGTTATCCTTTGCTGTAATAGGTTGTGGCAATATTGGCAAAAGGCATGCGCTACACATACACAATTTCGCTAAGCTTTTTGCAGTTTGTGATATTGATTTAGTTAAAGCAGAAGCATTAAGTAGACAGTACAATGCAAATGTTTATACTTCCATGGACGCATTGTTGTTAAATGAGCAAAATGTAGATGTAATTGCCATTTGCACACCCAATGGATTACATGCAGTGCAGACCATACAATGCTTAAAGGCTGGTCATCATGTAATATGTGAAAAACCCATGGCTATATCTTCAATAGATTGTAGAAAAATGATTGCTGCAAGCGAACACTATAACAAGCACTTATTTATCGTTAAGCAAAACCGCTTCAACAAGGCTGTGGTGGAAGTAAAAAAAGCATTAATTCAGCAAGCATTAGGCAATATCCTAAGTTTTCAAATTAATTGCTTTTGGAACAGGAATGACGAGTATTATCGCAATAACTGGCACGGAACAAAAGAACTGGATGGTGGAACTTTATTTACGCAGTTTAGCCACTTTATAGATATATTATACTGGTTGCTTGGTGATGTAAAAGAAGTCCAATCCTATCTGCAAAACAGAGCGCATCAGTTAAGCATGGCATTTGAAGATACCGGTGCAGTCATCTTGCAAATGCATAATGGTGTTATTGGAACATTAAATTATACAGTGAATGCTTACAAAGAAAATATGGAAGGTTCTTTTACCTTGTTTGGAGAAAAAGGAACCGTAAAGATTGGCGGTCAATATCTGAACATGATTCAATATCAAAACATTCAGGATTATACATTACCGATAGTACATGAGGAATACAAGGCAAATGATTATGGTGCCCATAAAGGTAGTATGAGCAACCATGACAAGGTGTATCAAAATGTGCTGGATGTTTTACAGAATGGCGCTTCCATCAGCACTAATGCTTACGAGGGATTAAAGACTGTAGAAATTATTGAAAAAATATATGCAGCAAATAGGTTATATTAATTATTTATATTTATTTGCATGTCAATATTATATGATAAGCAGATTATAATATATTCACCTCTTTAAATAAAATTCTTCAGTAATACAAAAAGCATACTGCCAAATATAGAAACATGGAAATGATGCGCATGATAAATGTACCTTTCTCACCACCATTTATAGATGAGGAAGTAAAAGTAGAAGTAATGGATACCCTTGAGAGTGGCTGGCTAACTACTGGTCCAAAGGTAAAGGCATTAGAAAGTAAAATAGCCCTTTTTTGCCATGCAGAATTTGCCTTAGGCGTCAATAGTGCTACTGCAGGTATGCAGTTGTTATTGCATTGGCTAGGTATCAAAGAAGGTGATGAAGTTATCGTGCCGGCTTACACCTATTGCGCAACAGCCTTTGCTGCAATACATGCAGGTGCAACGATAAAAATGGTTGATGTACAGCAGGACTTCACTATTGATATAAATGCTATAGAGGCAACTATTACTACCAAAACGAAAGCTATCATTATGGTAGATATTGCCGGTTGGCCCTGCGATTATGATGCGGTATATACCTTATTGCAAAAGAAAGCTGTTCAAGATCTATATACGCCAGAAACTGAAGTACAACGAAAGCTTGGCCGTATTTTCATCCTTGCTGATGCTGCACATTCTTTAGGTGCTATTTATAAAAATAAACATACTGGTACACTTGCTGACGCTACGGTATTTTCCTTTCATGCTGTAAAAAATTTAACTACTGCAGAAGGAGGAATGATATGTCTCAATATGCCCGATTCTTTTAATAATGCAGAAGTTTATAAAACGCTTCGCTTGTGGACATTAAATGGACAAACTAAAGATGCTTTCTTAAAGTCAAATATTGGCGATTGGCAGTATGATGTGGTATATCCGGGTTTTAAAATAAACCTTCCTGATGTATTAGCAGCCATTGGCTTGGCACAATTCAGAAAGTACGAAAAAGTGTTGGCACAACGAAGACGCGTGTGTAATAGTTATGATGCTGCTTTTCAACAATACAATTGGGCAATCCGTCCTCAGTTTCATAAGCAAGACTGTGAGAGCTCTTATCATTTATATCCTCTGCGGATCCTGGAATTAACGAACAGCAACGAAATAAAATAATTGAATATGCAAATAATGAAGGTGTTTCGTTAAATGTGCATTTTAAACCTTTACCTATGCTATCCGTGTTTAAGCAGCAAGGTTTTAATATTGCAGATTACCCGGTGAGCTATACTTTATATTCTAATGAGATTTCGTTACCTGTTTATCCACAGCTTAAACAAGAAGTTTGCGAGTATATAATACAAGTCATAGTTAAAGCAGTTGATCAAGCGCTGCATGAGAAAAGATAGTACACGCATCTTCGATGTTGTAATTGCAACTGCTGGCTTGTTGTGCTTATCGCCTTTATTTGCAATTATTGCTATTTGGATAAAACTGACATCTAAAGGACCAGTTTTTTTCTTGCAAAACCGAGTTGGTATTCACGATGAAGACTTCAAATTGTACAAGTTCAGAACGATGTATTTAAATGCTGATAAAAAGCAGACGCTTACCATTGGAACGCATGATGATCGTATTACAAGCAGCAGGTACATTTTTGCGCCGTTATAAACTGGATGAATTACCTCAGTTATGGAATGTATTAAAAGGAGAAATGAGTCTAGTAGGTCCACGTCCTGAATTGAGAAAGTATGTAGAAGTATACAGCACTCATCAAAAAGAGGTATTGAAAGTAAGACCAGGGATTACTGATATTGCTTCTATACAATTCCGTAAAGAGAACGAGTTACTTGCTAATACTCCCGAACCTGAACAGTTTTATATTCAGCATATACTTCCTGCCAAATTGGAATTAAACCAATATTATATCATTAACAAAAGTATCATGCTTTATTTCAAGATTATCTTCAGCACCATCTATTCTGTATGGAAACAGTAAGATTAAATTGATACGCCCCTAATGAATACAATTTTTGGTGCTTTCCTTTCAACTAACAATCTTTTATGCTATAAAGCTTTAAGCATAGTGTCAGGTAAATAAGTTTACGATACTGTAGCAGTATGGGAATAGCCTATCTGCTTTACATTTACTTCTTACACGCTTCAATACATAGGCAACCCGACCGTCATTCAGGCGGGGATTGGACAGGTAGTACAATGCCTGTGTGATGTTTCAATAGGCTGATCGTGACACCATCTGCTGCCAATAACGACTGTTTACAACTATTTTTCCTCCTAGTTTACTGTAAAAAGATGTAGGATAAGTGTAAGATGGACATAGGATATACGGCTCAGGTACCGCTTGGGTACGGAGAAGAGATAGGGAGAAGGTGGGGCTTTCGCATGGCTTTCTCATGAACTATCCATGGCTCTGCCATGACTTTACCATGGCTTTACTATGACTTTTATAGGACTTGGGTATGGCTAAGGTAAAGAAGAGGTACGGGAAACATGGACCTTATACCAGATTCAAATAGGAAGTCTTATAAAAAGCTGTGAGCTATGAGCTGCCAGCCTAAACCTGTCCTATAACATGCAAACTGACGAATATTTACAAGAGATAAGTTTCAACGGGCAAGTTTCAAGAAGTAAGATACGGAGGAGATACGGCGCAGATACGACGGAGATAGGGAGGAGATACCAAGGAGGTCAGGTATATGTTAGGTATAAGTTAGCTATAACTTAAGTATATGTTAGGTATAGCTCTCAATATTCCTGGAGATCAATAGTAAACAATATGGGACAAGTTAAGGCTGCGAACTTCGAGTAGGAAGAGTTTCAACCTTAAGCAAAATGTATATACTATTACTTAATTGAAATTGGTATCAGAACCTGATACATTCGACAGAATACTTAATATTTCAGTTACTGCAATTCATTTACATTGCTTATCCATTCACCACTTCTTAGATTTTGAATTACTCCTCCCCATCTTAAGCAAACAGACATTTATACTATCTCTGAGGTATCATTTTATGTAATTTTGCAGTATGTTTTCTTTCTTCCGGACTTCCAAAGCAAATCCAGATTTATCCTTTATTGGTGCTGATATGCATTCACACCTTTTACCAGCATTGGATGATGGATTAAAAACGATGGACGAAACCATCCATTTCATACAACAGTTGCATTCATTAGGCTACCAGAAATTAATTTGTACCCCGCATATTCTTACGGATCTTCATCCAAATAGTCCGGATACCATTTTGCCACGATTGGAAGAAGTAAGAAATGCTCTAAAGGAGCAAAATATACCTGTACAAATTGAGGCTGCTGCAGAATATATGGTAGACTTAGATTTTGAAGATAGCATCAGGAACGGAGATCAATTACTTACTATTGGTGACAAAAACATACTCATAGAGATGAGTTATATTGCACCTTCTCCTAATATGGAGCAGGTAATTTTTGAGCTGAATATGAAAGGTTTAAAGCCGATTATTGCACATCCTGAACGTTATCCATATTATCACAACAACTTTGAAAAATACCAGCGTTTTATTGACCTTGGTGCTGTGCTGCAGGTTAATTTGCTTTCGCTTTTAGGATATTATGGAAAAAATATAAAAGCTGTTGCAGAGAAACTCATTAAACAAAAAATGATACAGTTTGCAGGCACTGATATGCACCATACTAATCATCTAAACGCATTGCTGGAATTAGCAAGCAAAAAGGACTTCTATAAACTAATAGCTGAGGCCGATTTACTCAATAAAACACTCTTGTAAACAATTACAGTTAGCTTTTCTTTTTAATACTAGCTGATATTCCGCCTAACTTTCATAGAGCAGCATACCTTTGTGCGAAAAATTGTACTGCCAATGAAAAGAAAATTCATTACTCTTCTACTCCTCTGCATCTCTTTCCTTTGCGGTTACAGTCAACATTTTAATACTGCAAACAAAACCTCCTTTATCAACAATCTGATGAGTAAGATGACTCTTGATGAAAAGATAGGTCAGCTTAACCTGGTTACTCCCGGGGGTGCAGTTACCGGATCGGTAGTAAGTAAGGATGTGGATGACAAAATCCGCAAGGGTCTGGTCGGTGGCTTATTTGGTATTACCGGCCCTTCTACCGTGCGGCAGGCGCAAGAGATTGCCGTAAAAAGTTCAAGACTTCACATTCCGTTACTCTTTGGGTTAGATATTATCCATGGACACCGTACCATTTTTCCTATACCATTAGGATTATCCTGTAGTTGGGACACGACTCTAATTGAACAAAGCGCTGCAATTGCTGCTAAAGAAGCTACTGCTGATGGACTTAATTGGGCTTTTTCTCCTATGGTTGATATTGCCCGAGACCCGCGTTGGGGACGTGTGGCTGAAGGCAGTGGCGAAGACCCATATCTCGGTGGAAAAATAGCTGCTGCAATGGTGCGTGGGTACCAGGGGAAAAACTATGATAGTACTACACACCTGATGGCTTGTGTAAAACATTTTGCTTTGTATGGAGCTGCCGAAGCAGGCCGTGACTACAATACGGTTGACATGAGCCGGATAAAGATGTTTGAATACTACCTGCCCCCTTACAAAGCTGCTGTAGATGCAGGTGTTGGCAGTGTTATGAGTTCGTTCAATGAGATTGATGGTATACCTGCTACGGCAAACAAATGGCTGCTTACTGATGTTCTGCGCAAGCAATGGGGCTTTAAGGGCTTTGTGGTATCCGACTATACAGCAGTAAGTGAAATGATAGCACATGGGCTAGGTGATTTGCAAACTGTGTCTGCGATGGCATTGAATGCCGGGCTTGATATGGATATGGTGAGTGAAGGATTACTCACAACATTAAAGGAATCGTTGAAAGAAGGCAAAATAACACAGCAACAAATAGATCAGGCTTGTCGTAGGATATTAGAAGCCAAATATGATCTGGGCTTATTTGCCAATCCTTATCGTTTCCTTGATGAAAGCCGCGTGATGCGGGATATCATGACAGACGAAAACCGCGCAGCCGCCAGAAGATATGCTGCTCACACTTGTGTGTTACTAAAAAATACCAATGGTGTTTTACCTTTAAAGAAGAGCGGCACCATTGCATTGATTGGTCCGCTTGCAGAAAGTCAACGTAATATGTTAGGTACATGGAGTGTTTCAGGTGATTGGCAAAAATCAGTAAGTATTGACTCTGGTATGAAGAACGTGGGTGGTAATGATGTAAATATACTATATGCGAAAGGTGCCAATATATCGGATGATACAGCTTTTGCAAAGAGGGTCAATGCATTTGGGGAAGAGATAGCAACAGACCAGCGCTCACCACAGGAAATGCTTGATGAAGCAGTAAACCTGGCAAAGAACAGCGATGTGATTGTAGCAGCATTAGGCGAGGCAGCCGACATGACTGGTGAATCATCGAGCATGACAAATATTGATTTGCCTGAAAGCCAAAAAACATTATTGAAATCATTAGTTGCTACAGGCAAGCCTGTCGTCTTAGTACTAATGAACGGCAGACCTTTGACGTTAACCTGGGAGGATGAACATGTAGCTGCTATTGTGGATGCCTGGTTTGGAGGGACAGAAGCTGGTAATGGAATAGCCGATGTATTGTTTGGAAATTATAATCCTTCAGGAAAAATAACAATGACTTTTCCACGTAATGTTGGGCAAATCCCTATTTATTATAATCATAAAAATACCGGCCGCCCTTATGTTGAAGGTGGCCCAACCAAGTTTAAGAGTGATTACCTGGACGTGACAAATTATCCTTTATATCCTTTTGGCTATGGTTTAAGTTACACCACTTTTAGTTATTCAGATGTACGTTTAGATCAAAACCATGTAAATGGTAATCAAACTTTGAAAGCGACAGTAACGGTAACCAATACAGGTTCTATGGCGGGTGAAGAAACTGTACAATTATATATTGCTGAACCTGCTGCAAGTGTAACACGTGCAGTAAAAGAGTTGAAAGGCTTTCAAAAAGTAATGCTGCAGCCAAATGAAAGCAGACAAGTGACTTTTAATATTACTACTGATGACTTAAAGTTTTATAACAGCAATTTGAAGTACGATTGGGAACCCGGAGAATTTATTATTTATATCGGTACTAACTCAAGAGATGTGAAACCTGCAACTGTAAACTGGAGTAAGTAGGAATAGATAAAGATTATTGCCGATGAAGGAGGATGATAATATACATTGAAATATATTAGGTTATAATAACAAAGATTATATTCTAAGCAATTACACACAACAGGCATTTACTTATTGTAAATGCCTGTTGTGTGTATAGCATTAACATGCTATTTACTCCTTAATAAATGCTTTAGTGACTTTATCATTTCCTACATACAATACTGCGAAATAAGAACCTGTTGGTAAATTTGCTACATTGAAAGAGCGGGTACTTTCCTGACTTACACTAGTAAGGATGGATTGCAATACGGTTTTACCATCTGCAGCATAGATTACAAAACCCACCCTGTCATTTACTGCTGCATTATACCGTATTGTTAATATATCTTTCACCGGATTTGGCACTATCTCTAGTTTATACTGGTTATATCCTGAAGTTACAACTGCTGCTGTTTCAGTACCTAAGGTCATCACCCAGAAATCAGTACCCTTAGTTCCAATTACACCCATATTTTTATCGCCTGATTGTGCCGAAGCGGAAGTACCGGCAACTACATACTTGTTAGAATCTACTTCATATACAGCCGTTATTTTATCATCAGCATTACCACCGATGGTCTTGTCCCACTGCACTTTGCCCACACTATCTGTTTTTACAATCCAGTAGTCATAACCACCTCTTGAATTCTCTGTCTTATTAATACCTGTATTAGAGTTAGAATAGCCACCTAGAATAAAGCCCTTGTCTTTTGTTTGCTGTACCGACATAAGATAGTCTCCGCCTCCAGCACCAGCAATCGTTTTATCCCATTGCTTTTTACCATTAGGTAATAGCTTCAGTAACCAAAAATCAGTTACACCAAAAAAGTTGGTTTTCTTAGTGTTGGATTTATACGAATTGGAGTACCCGCCCATGATAAGGGAGTTATCAGGTAAGGGCTGCATACAGGTGAGATAATCCGACAATTTGCCTCCGAAATCTCCCTGGTATTCGGTTTGTTGGGTTGCTGTATTATACCTGACAATATAGTAATCATTATTGCCAAAAGCCTTTTCAGACTTGTATCCTGGACGCTTGGAAGAATAGGACCAGCCAGCAGCGTAATAACTATTTATTCCGGTTACGCCTACGGGTGCCACGCAGGTCATTATTTCATGGCTTCCTCCGCCAAATAAGTTTTGCATTCTTTCCTTGCCACTGTTGTTCAGTACAATAACCCAATAGTCAGCATTACTCTCCGTACCCAGGTTTGTTATTGTTTTAGAGCCGTTATCTTGAGAATAAGAATAGCCCCCGATTACATAGCCGCCTGCTTTGGGCAGTTCTGTCAGTGAAGTTAGCTTATCATTATAAAAGCCGCCAAGCGTTTTATCCCATATGGTATTCCCATTCACATCCAGCTTCAGCACCCAATAATCGTAACTAAAGCCATAACTTTTATTGGTTTTGGTACCTGACTTGTCAGAGATAGAAGAACCACCAAGGAGGTAACCACCATCAGATGTACAAATGATAGCAGAAGCAAAATCATCTTTACTGCCTCCAAAAGTTTTATTCCACAATATATTGCCGTTAGCGCCCAGCTTAACTACCCAGTAATCATAGCCCCCGAAAGAAGCAGCCGATTTATTGCCGGATGCGTTGGAATTACTGTACCCACATAATACAATAGACTTGTCTGCTCCTACAGCCATTGATGTAAGCACATCTGAATTGGTGCCACCAATTGTTTGTTGCCACAAAATGCCGGGTGCTTTATTTTGCGGAAAAGCAAAATAAGAAGTCTGAACAAAAAGAAAGGTTAGTAACAAATTGAAGTATTTTTTCATACTATTTTTAGTTTAGGTATTATAAGTAAAAGCCAGCCTATTTACAGCTTGGGTCGTAAAATTGATACTTGCCAGAGTAGGGTGTATGATTCATTAAAGCCTTGAAAAAGCAGGAAGCATTGTCAATACAAAAAGCATCATCATAAGCGGTATGCCCTGCATTAGGTTGTAAATGAAATACACATGGCACCCTCAGAGCTGTCATTACATCGTATATGCCTGATCCTGCTCTTACCACACTATTCAATGAACAATGCACGTAGTAGCCTACCCCATCTGGCAGGTTAGTATCTCTGCCTCCCTTGTATAAGATAGTAGGAATAGCAGATTTGCTGTTTATAAGACTATCATAATAAGGCATGCCACCCCACTGGGCGCAAATACCTTTAATGGTGTAATTGTAAGGTTCGTTGTTACCAGAGTTTTGCAGCCTGCCCCAGTTTGCAACTGTATTCGGATAGTGAACAGAAGCTACAGAATCATTAATATATCCGTCATTTAGTGCTAAAGTAGCACCCGCGCTGGCACCCCCTATAAACATCCAACTGGTATCAACGTTATACTTATTTGCATGGTTGGCAATATAGCGAATGCAGGCATTTACATCCTGCATGGCCCGATAAATGGCTTCTTGCTGACGTGTAGAATCTCCCCCATCTGTACATGGAGTCGTACTATGATAATAGCCTACCCGGTAATCCGGGGCTACTACAACAAAACCATTATCTGCAAACTGGTCAGAAATATCTGTAACACTGGTCTTGGTAGCCCCAATAAAGGAGCCACCATGAAAATCAAAAAGCACAGGATACTTTTTGTTGGAAATGGCACCGGTAGGATAGTAAATATCAAATCTGAGAGAATCCACACTTGTTCCATCATAATTTCGGACATTCCATGCAAAAGCAATATCCTTTTTATCTGTTAGTTCTGTTATTGTTTGCGCTTTGGTATACGTTGTAAAAACAGCAGTTATCAAAACAAAAAGAAATAAAATCCTCATACAGTTTTATTTGATTAAGGGTAGAATAATAAAATACTAATTTATATAAGTATAAAGTTGAATAAAAATCATTATATAGGGTAGGAATTTCTTAATTATTTTGAACTTTCTGTGCACCATTTTAGCTCAACTCGAATACCGGGTGTATGTGTCAGATTAGTTTACTGCTGCAACAGAGATCAGTCCACTGGTACCAGGAACATGTATGTATTAAAGTATAATAGTCCTTTCTACTCCACGGCTGAGCAATACCTCTTCCATATCTGAGCCGTATCTCCTCCCTATCTAAGCCATATCTGAGCCGTCCATCCTACGTCTTTTTAGTATAGCTGGGATATAAAAACAGGAGGTAAGTAATAGCTTTTGACAGCAAGTAGTATGCAAGTGATAAATATACAGCAGAACACCAACACATTGTACATCGTACATCTAACATCTAACATAATCCAAAGCTGCATCTTCGGAAGTGCCCTTTATTATTCCCTTTAGGGGTCAGGGGCTTGCCATCTATAAATACACATCCTCAATCATATAATACTCTGCTGGTTGATTAAACTTTAATGTAATTGCAAGCACATCAAACTGAATAAATTTCCATTGTGGATTAATATATTGGTATTCTTCGGCAGCATTCAACAGGTTTTCCATCTTACTCTTGCTGATACTTTCCTCTGGCTTGCCGTAAGCTGTAGAAGTGCGTGTTTTTACTTCTATAAAATGCAAAAATTTACCTTTATTGGCAATAATGTCAACTTCCCAGTTCTTAAATCGCCAGTTTCTGTCAAGAATAGAATAACCTTGTGCTTTTAGATAATCCACAGCCATATCTTCTCCTTTATTGCCTGTAACTTTGTTGTTCATTGGTTGTTGTTTAATATTGCAAACTTATGAGCCTGGTACAAGATAAAATATTACTGTTAAAAGGGAAAGTTCAACAATATGCCTGGGGTGGTTACGATTTTATCGCTAACTGGCTGGGTACGGAAAACAATCAACACAAACCATTTGCAGAGTATTGGATGGGTGCGCATCCAACTGCGTCATCAGTTGTGGTTACACGTAACGGCGAGCTATCGCTCCACCAGTTGATTCACGATTATCCCGAAGAGTTCTTAAGCACGCATGTGCGTCAACAGTTTAATGAACTGCCATATTTGTTTAAGATATTGGATGTAAAGGACATGCTTAGCATACAGGTTCACCCAACCAAAGAAGCAGCAGCTAAAGGTTTTCACGAAGAAGAAGCAGCCGGCATTGTGCTGGGTGCCCCTAACCGCAACTATAAAGATAAAAACCATAAGCCAGAGGTAATGGTCGCATTAAGTGACTTCTGGCTACTGCATGGCTTTCTGCCTGAAGACAAATTGCTGCATGTATTACAAACTGTTCCTGAATTCAAAGGACTGGAAGAGATATTTAAAAATGGTGGTTATAAAGCCTTATACCAGCATGTAATGACGATGAATCAGGACGAGGTGAACCAAATATTGAAGCCATTGGTTCAGCGCGAACTGGAAAGAAAGAAAAGAGGCGAACTCACCAGGGCAGCCCCCGGCTGGTGGGTGGCTAAGCTATTTGAAAACAGCAACACTATTGATGATATTGACCGTGGTATTTACTCTATCTACTTTTTCAATATTGTACAGGTACACGAAGGGGAAGCTATCTTTCAGGGAGCAGGCATACCGCATGCTTACCTGGAAGGACAAAACGTAGAACTGATGGCAAACAGCGACAATGTACTGCGTGGAGGTCTTACCCCCAAGCACGTAGATGTGCCTGAGCTAATAAAGCATACTGCTTTTGAAGGTATAGAGCCGAATGTAATGAAAGGTGAAGAAGTAAGCCACTCAGTAACCAATTATCCTTGCCCCGTACCGGATTTTGGTATAGACAAAATAAGTTTGAAGGCAAAAGAAAGCATAGAAAGCAAAGCTACCTCATTAGAGATTTGGGTAGTGATGAAAGGTGAAGCTACCTTTGAATATGAAGGTAAGAACGTAGTTGTTAAAAAAGGGCAGGCAGTAGCCATATTGCCTATTGAAAAGTTCACTGTAACTTCACAGGCAGATACTTTGATGTATAAGGCCTACGTGCCTGAATCTGAATAGATAACTTTAAATATTTAATAATAGTATGAAGATTACAAAACGCATTGTCATTGCATTGATATTCTTAACCGCTGTATGCGCATTGTATCGTATTGTTCCTGGTCGCCCATGGGGCTTTGCACCGCAAATAGCAATGGCTGTCTTTGGAGGAGCCATTTTTATAAACAATAAGAAGTGGGCTTTTGCAGTACCACTGTTGTCTATGTTTTTAAGTGATGTGTTGTATGAGATCTTATATAATACCGGTGTAAGTACATTGCCTGGCTTTTATTCAGGACAATGGGAGAACTATCTGCTGTTTACATTACTTACCACAGTAGGCTTCCTGATAAAGAAGATAAATGTGCTGAATGTATTATTAGCATCCATAGCGGCACCCACAGTGTATTTTATCCTCTCCAATTTCCTGGTATGGTCTGCAGGTGCGGGATATGCACGTCCCAGGACTTTGACCGGTTTAACGATGTGTTATAATGATGGACTACCGTTTTATGAAAACAGTTTGTATGCTACAGTGTTTTTCTCTGCGGTATTCTTCGGCGGGTATTATTTGATACAGAGATTAGCAACTAATAAAGCAAAGCAACTAGCTTAAAGCAGAATAGATAGTACTAAAAAGCCCGAAGTGTTTCGGGCTTTTATATTTATAAGGTAGAAGCTTCATGTGTTTCGTACCACTCATCTACCAGCAAATTGTTGCCATCTGCTGCTGTGGTTGCCAATATATCACATCGGTTGTTGTAGGGGTTGGAAGCATGTCCCTTTACCCATTTGACAGTTATCTCTAACTCTTTAGACAATTGATAAAAGCGCATCCATAGATCCTTGTTCTTCTTGCCGCCACTGAAGTTGGTCCGTATCCAGTTATCCAGCCACTTCTTTTCAATACTATTTACTACATACTGGCTATCGGTATAGATAGTAATGGGTATGTGCTTTTGTTTCAATGCTTCTAATGCGGTAATGACTGCCAGCAACTCCATACGGTTATTGGTTGTAAGGCGGTAACCGGCTGATAACTCTTTTAGCTTATTGCCATACATTAAGATAACACCGTAACCACCACGTCCCGGGTTGCCTCTCGCAGCACCATCGGTATAAATTATTAACTTATTTTCTTGCATATTCCTCTTTACTCAATAATTGGTTTATTCTTTTCAGTAAAGAAAGTACCTTTTAGATAAGTCACCACTTCCCCGCGGATTAACACTCTGTCGCCTTTCAACTCACAATCCAGGTAGCCTTTGCGCTTTGACAGTTGAATGCTGGTAAGTGCATTCTTACCTAATTGTTCTGCCCAGTAAGGAATAATAATAGTGTGGGCCGAGCCGGTAACCGGATCTTCGTTAATACCACTTTGGGGATAAAAGCAACGTGCTACCACATCACTCTCCTCTCCTATCGCAGTGCAGATAACACCCCGTGCTTTCACCTTAGCCAACTCACTAAAGTTAGGTTGCAAAGCTTCTACAGCCTGTTGAGATGGCAATACAACCATATAATCCATGGAGCTTTTGAAAACAGGTGCCTTATCTATCTTCAAACCTTCGAACAAACCTTCAGGAATATCTATTGCTTCTTCATGTGGTGTAACCGGGAAGTTGAGCTGGATGCAACTTTTACCAACCTTAGTAATAACTAACTTACCACTTGCAGAGTGGAAGATGATCTCCTCTTTATTATAGCCCAGTTCTGTGTACATGATATGTGCAGCTGCCAATGTTGCATGTCCGCAAAGCTCTACTTCTATTGTTGGTGTAAACCAGCGGATAGCAAACGTTTCATCTTCCTTCGGTACAAAAAACACCGTCTCACTTAAATTATTTTCTGCTGCAATCTGTTGCATCAAATCATCGGGTAACCAATCGGAGAGTGGACAAACAGCCGCAGGATTACCACCGAATAACTTGTGCGTAAATGCATCGGCTATATAAACAGGTAGGCGCATAAATGGTTATATTAATGAGGGCGCAAAGTAAAACCAGAAAGGGATAGCGACACTATATTTTTATAAAGAAGATCCACAAGTTTACAGGTTCACGAGTTCACGAGTTGGAAGTTAAAAAGTAGTTTGAAGATCAGGTTCAGGAAGGGAAATCCCCAGAGGAAGATAGCGGGTAAATAAGGAGTAACCGGGGAGTTAACATGGAGGAGATTAGGTATATGTTAAGTATAACTTAGGTATATGTTAAGTATAACCCGGGGTATACCAAATGTGGAGCAGGCGTTTTGGTTTATTTACAAAATACGGTTTATAAAGTACGACTGAGGTAATAGACATTAGATATCTTGTTGATCTAAAAAAGCTTTGGTGGTTGGTTTGGGTTAATCCAGGGGCAAGGATGATCTTATACACTCCTTTATCTCAGGTAAGCTGCAAGGAATTGAGAGGTGAAGACCCGGGACGACAAAGTGGAACAGCATTACTGTTAGGAACCTGCTGTATTGCAAGCCGGCAATACCTCATTGCGATCCACCGGCTGGCGGAGAAGCAATCTGTGGATGGATAGTAGCTGCGGGAGGTCTCTACAGGAATCTGTGAGCAGTGGAAGATCAAAGAGGTCCAATAATGATGACTTAAGGTATAGCACAGATTGCCTCGCTGCGCTCGCAATGACGATGTTTTGAACACTAATGGTGGAACACTTCGCTGAGCCGGGGTGGCTGCACACAAGCCCAACAATCGTTTATTGCGCTTCTTTGCTTACCAGATCTGTACTCTTTTATTTTCAGGTAAATACATTTTCTCGCCGGGCTGTACATTGAATGCTTCATAGAAATGCGGATTGTTCATCAACGGACTATTTACGCGCCACATAGGAGGTGAATGCGGGTTATTATTAATCCACAGGCGAAGGAATTCATCCTTCATCTTTACCCGCCAGATGTGCGCAACAGAAATAAAGAATCTTTGATCGGGTGTAAAACCGCCAAGTTTCGCAGTATCGTGTCCTTCTTTCGTCATTTTAAAAGCATCATAAGCAATGGCAACTCCGCCAACGTCTGCCGTGTTTTCGCCCACTGTCATAGCGCCTTTCACATGCACGGTATCCAACACCGTTAACGTATTGTACAGGTCAATTACGTCCTGTGTTTTTGCTTTAAACTTTTCATAATCATCTTTCGTCCACCAATTTTTTACATTACCTTCTTTATCAAACTGTGCGCCCTGGTCATCAAAAGCATGCGTCATTTCGTGACCGATCACCATGCCAATACCACCGTAATTAAGCGCATCATCAGCGTTGTTATCAAAATAAGGCGGCTGTAAAATACCTGCAGGGAAAACAATTTCATTAGCATAAGGATTATAATAAGCGGTAACGGTTGAAGGCGTAGTAAACCATTCACTTTTGTCAACAGGCTTATTCAATTTTGCCAGTTGAAAGTCGTAATTGTTGGCTGCAGCCGATACTATATTCTCAAAGTGTTTACCCTTTACAATATTTACGTTGCTGTAATCGCTCCACTTATCCGGGTAGCCAATCTTCTTAGTGATGGCAAACAGTTTTTCTTTTGCTTTTTGTTTGGTGCTGTCGCTCATCCAGTCCAGTTTATCTATCCTTGCAGCAAATGCTTTCTGTAAATTATTTACCAGCTCCAGCATGCGCTTCTTTGCATCTTCTGTAAAATATTTCTTCACATACAATTGCCCGAGTGCTTCTCCTAAATATCGATCCACTTCACTGGCCATCATCTCGCCACGTGTTTTTTGCACCGCTTGTCCGGATATTACTTTGTTGAATTCAAAAGCGGCATCAACAAAAGGTTTGCTTAAGTCATTTGCATAATTGTTAATAGAATAAGCTTTCAGGTAAACTTTCCAGTCGTTTACTGGAATTGTTTTTAAAACTGTATTCAGCTTATTATAATAAGCAGGTTGTGCCACATCAATAGAATCTGTTTTAGCACCCAATTCATCCAACACATTTACCCAGCCAATGTTGGGTTGTTGTGCAACGAGTGTTGCAACAGCCATCTTATTATAGTTGGCATTTACATCGCGCAACTCAATATTGGTTCTGTGTGAAGAAGCCAGTTGTTTGTCTATGTTATAAACAAGTTCAGCATTTTTTCTTGCACGTTGTAGTATCACTGCCTGTAAGTTCAAATAGTTTAGCAAGATATGTTTTGTAAGCCTGCTGAATAGCAATGCTTGGAGCATCTGTTTTAAAATAATAATCTCTTTCGGGCAATCCAATACCTGCCTGGTAAATATGCGCGATATTCATGCTGCTGTTTTTATTATCCGGACCTACACCAAAAGCCAATACAGAAATATTGCATGCCTTTGCTTCATCAGCTACAAACTTCATCAAAGAAGCAACATCGCTAATGCTGTCAATGCGTGTAAGTATAGGCTTGATAGGCTCATAACCACGCTGGTTGATAGTATTGGTATCCATGCCTGAAGCATAAAAGTCACCGAGCTTTTGTTCAATGCTTCCTGCCGTATTGTTGGCTTTTGCAACACTATCCAGTATGCCTTGCAAACGCAGGCGCTGCGGATAGTTCATAAACATGTATGTACCCACACCTGCCTGCGAAGGAGGTATTTGTGCCGAATCGTACCATTTACGATTTACATACATAAAAAAATTATCACCTGGCTTTATAGAAGAATCAATGCCCTGTATATCAGCAACTGTGTTTTTATCCGGAGTATTTTTGCAAGACACAAACACTAGTAATGCGGTAAAAAGAAATAGGTATTTTTTCATAAACAGTTGCTTTGTATAAGTAAATGATAAAGCCGGTAAAAGCTTTAGGTAGTGCTACGCGAAAATATTTTAAAATCATTCTTATTGTTGCCGAAGTTAAGCTGTTCTGACTGTTTTTAGTGTGATTGGGTGATGATCGATTACCATTGAATTTTTATCTATCGGTCAATGGTACACCATACGTGTTCGGGAAATTTTTAGTGCCGCTTAGATGAGTAAGATGTGGTAAAGCGATTTATTACATTGTAACATAAGTATGTTTTAGTCTAGAACAAGTCTATTTGGGGTGCTATGAACACAGCGGATGTTTTAAGTACAAGTTCTTACAGATAGTTCTTGTTTTTACCTTTTTTCTTGATAAAAAAGGTAACCAAAAAATCAAGGCACAACATGATCGCTCCGCGCATCTGTGCCGGGCCAGCGCCTCCCCATTGCCTGAGGGGCAGCTTTATTACTGGGTGGCACTGTTGGGCTAACATGGTGCTGCTTGTTTTTTGACAGGTATTTGATGAACAGGTTGGTTGCCTTTGGCCTTAAACTTTGAATAGCGTAGTCTTACTTAGCAGAGATTGGAAAGGGGGATACGTAGCTCATTGCAGGCTAGATCAGTAGGATATTTAACCGAAAACCTTTATAATTTATGTAACAGGGTATTTATTACATATAGTTATGATGGGACTTTTTTGTTGCTGAAAAGAGTAACAAAAAAGTATGACTCTGAACTGAGTTGTGATTAAGTTAGGATTGATACAAGGTAGATAGAGCGTTAGTAGGGAGTAACTAAGGAATAACCTGAGAAGAGATGGGGAGGAGATCAGGTATAACTTAGGTATATGTTAGGTATAACTTAAGTATAACTTAGGTATAACTTAAGTATAACTAAGGGCTATTTTAGAGTGGGAAGAGAGAATTTTTGAGCATAGATGCTCCATAAACGTATCGCTCCTACGGAGCTCTAAGGGCCAGGTGATCTTACTGCTACTAACATATCGCTCCTCCAGGGCCGCATCAACTCTGATATTTGCTATTGTTAATTTTTGCCTGCCAAATGCCATATCGGGGACATAGCATTGAAGACGCTATATGCTTACAGAAAGACCGGCTGACTTCTAATCAGATACCCAATACTTCTTTCAACTTAATATAACCTGATTTACTTACGGGAAGTTTAGCGCCGGTAGTTAATTGCATAATGTGGCTTTCTTTTTCATAGGCATCTATGCGGCTGATAAGTTGCACATTCACAATATAAGAGCGATGAATCCGTACAAACTGCTGTGCAGGTAACAACTTCTCAAAAGAAGCCATCGTCTTATTCTTCAAGAAGCCACCTTCGGCGGTGATAAGCTTTACATAGTCATCAGCCGCTTCAATGTATTGTATTTGTGCAATGGGAATAATCTTGATCTTATTACCATCTTTAACCACTACCCTATTGCTTTGACCCGGGCTTGCTGCTGCTGTTTCTAACAATGCTTTACCAGGCTGTTGTTTAGCTGTACTATTGTATTGACTTAAAAACTTTTGAACTGCTTTATCAAATCTTTCTTTACTAAATGGTTTTAATAAATAATCTACCGCATGTGTTTCAAAAGCTTTCATGGCATACTCATCAAAAGCCGTTGTAAAGATCACTGCTGGTGGTTCATCCAATAATTCTAACATTTCAAAGCCATTAATCTTAGGCATTTGTATATCTAAAAAAATCAAATCAGGATTGTATTGTTGTATTGCTTTTACACCTTCAAAACCGTTATTGCACTCTTCAGTTATTTCAAAGGAGGGATGCCCTTTCAGGTATTCTTTTACAATGCTTCTTGCCAAAGGTTCGTCATCAATAATAATAACTTTCATAATAAGACTCGTTAAAGGTTTGGTTGCGGGATGGTCAACTTTACAGTGAATGTATGGTCTGCTTTAATAGTTTCCAGTAAATCGTACCTGCCAAATAAAAGGTACAGTCTTCTTCTGATAGACTCTAAGCCAAAGCCGGTGCCGGTAGCAGCGCCGGCATCTTCTTCATCATAAGGATTAGAAATGCTAATTACTAATGCACTGTCTTTTGCACAAGCAGTTATTACAATAGCCGTTTCATCGAGTGTGTTGTATAAGCCGAACTTGATTGCATTTTCTACAGCCGGTTGTAATAATAATGCAGGTAGCTTTTTTTCTGCAGCTTCGTTAGTATAATCTACTTTTACTTCCAGGCGATGACCAAAACGCACTTTCTCTATCTCAAGATATAACTGTAGATGCTGCAACTCTTCGCGTAGCGTTACAAACTGTACTTCATCCCTTTTGAGTGTACCACGTAAAAAATCGGACAACTGCTGGATCATGGCTCTTGCTTTCTCCGCATCTATCACTGTCAGTGCACTGATGGAATTTAAACTATTGAATAAAAAATGTGGTTGTAGCTGATGCCTTAGCCTGTACAATTCCGCATCTTTCAACATTTGTTCTGCGGCTGTTTTTCTATACTGAATTTCATTTTGTTCCTGCAATGCATACCATAGCAAGCTCAGCATACTCATACAACCAATCAATAAAAAAGCAACCCAATACCGTATAAGCCATGATGCGGAGAGTAACGCTGTATAGCTTTTGTTTTCCTGATACAGCCAGTGCAAAGAAAGAGTAGCAAGGCCAGTGCAGATAGCACTTAGTACTGCACTAACAATAAGTACATACCAGTATTTTTCCTGCTTTGGAAAATAATAGCGCATGTTGTTGTAAACAAGCATGCAGGCACCGGCTGTAAGTACATTGGTAACTATACTATCAACAATTACTATAGATAAGACTGCATAATAACTGTACAAGACATATGCATGCAATTCACACCACAGCCACCACCAGATACCAAATACGAGCCTGAACTTCTTGCTTTGTTGCATGGTATTATAAAAGGAAGTTAGTTTTTACGCAAACAAGCAGTACTGCTCTGCGCCAGCAAATAAGAAGCTTTCATTTGTACCATATTGATGTAGCTATTCGCATTATCCTGCTCGTTAATGCGCGAGTCTAATTCCGCACCATCAAAGAAACTGTCTATTTTATGCATTTCACTCACATCAATAAATTTCCACTGTACCAGCTTTTCTTTGTTGTTGTAGAATGTTTCCTGTTCTCGATGCCCGAGCAGTTGTGCTTTGGTAAGGGCGTGCATATCATCGGTTGCTTCTATAATGCGCAATTGCTCGTCAAACTGTGCGGTATGCATGCCATCACCGCAGATAATCTGATATACCAATTTTACAAGATACCAATTCATAGGAAGTTATTTTTTATTGTCAATTATGAAATGTGAATATGAAAGCTCCTCACTCACAATGGCTGTGAGGCAGAAGGATAACTCTTTATTTCAATACCACCGAATGCAGCCACACCATCCAGTACCAGTACTTTATTAGTTTGCAACCCTGGATATGTGTAACGCTTATCATCTACACCACCAAAGACAGCCGTAGCATGGCTTTGTACATCCCAATCGGAAGGAACAATAATCTTGACGCCACCAAAAATGGCAGTTATATCCATTACAGTCGTACCTTGTATATCAGCCTGGGTAAGATCTATTTCGGCACCACCCATAAAAGCTGTGATATCGCCCCCTAAAAAGGTTTTAGATAATATTCTCCTTTTTACGCCAGAGAAGACAGCAGTAATATCTAACCTGTTCTCAAGACTTGCACCTTCAGCAACCGGAAAGTCGTAGTTAGTTTCCACAAACTGGTTACGGTTTATTCTTTTCGGCTTTATTATAAATAACACACCTATCAACATTATAGCGATTGGCCATACGTAGTTGCGGAGGTTCATTAAAGGATAAGCATCATCAATAAGTGAGGCGGCACCTACAAATACCAATACCAGCCAGAAGGGATTGTGAAAGCGGTTTTTGACACCAATAAATACTCCCAACAGAATAAGAAAAGTTTCCCAGCTAAACACCCAATGTGGTATGGGAGCACCCATTTTGGAAGCTAACAGAATAAAGCCTATAAGTAATAAGATAGCACCGGTAAATGCGCGGCCATCACGGCGCCGGGTACGTTTTGTTTTCATTATTTCTTCGTTGTTCATTGTATTCTTTGATTTTGATAACACAAAGCTATAGGGGCAACATACCGGGGAAAAGAGACTTTAGGCAAATAATAGCCTGGTACCGGCGAACAGGGTGTAAAACATCGGTGAATGATTTTTTACCGGAGTAAATAAATACATTTTAGAACCTTATTTTTGATATGGCAGGAACCGTAATAAAAACAATCTTTATTTGTAGCATTTTGTGTTTTAGTTATTTCATTATATTAATTTATAAAAAACTTTATATCAGCTATTAAGATTGTTTAATAGGTTTATAAATGGTTGTTACTTTGTCTCGCATTATAACTACTGCATTATGCTATATACCTTAAAACGCCTTATTGCGATTACCAGTTGTGCTTTTGCCTTTTGTATTACTGCGGAAGCCCAACGAACCGAGATACGTGGTTTTGGTGATGTAACTGCCAGTTACCAGGATAAGAAAACATCATTTGGCTTTGAAGAACAGGATTTATTTATTACTTCCCAGCTTACGGACCGGATCTCTTTTTTGGGTGAAACAGTTTTCAAGCCTGATTCGATGTCGCATTCGGGGTATAATGTAAGTATTGAAAGGATAATTATTAAGTACAATTATGCAGGCAATCACAACCTGCTCATGGGTAAGCATCACACTCCTATCAATTACTGGAACGATACCTATCATCATGGCAGGGTTTTTTTTCCTACTATTTTTCGCCCCCTGTTGTTTGATGCAGGTTACATTCCGCTGCATACTACAGGCATTGCCTTAGAGGGCCATGATCTTGGTAACATAAAATTTGGCTATAACCTGATGGTCGGCAATGGGCTCGGCTCGTCGGATGTACTGGACAATGACAAACCCAAATCTGTAACCGCACTGGTGTATATAAAACCTGCAGACGGGCTTCGCATTGGAACAAGCTATTATCATGATGTTATACAGAAGGGGGCTGAAGTGCATGATCACCCAAATCCTGTAAACTGGAAAGTGAACCAGAATTTATTTACTGGTTCAGTGGCCTATTTTGGCAAAAAATATGAATTGCTTGCTGAGAGCACCATGGGTTTGAATCAAACTGATACTACAGGTACTAAACGCTCTTTTGCTTCTTATGTATATACCGGTTATCATGTATTAGAAAAACTCATTCCTTATATACGTATAGATAATCTTTCATTTCAGGAAGGTGAGATGTATTTTACAAAAGACAATACCACGGCATTTACCGGGGGCATCCGTTACCAGTTTAATTTTTTAACTGTCGTAAAACTCGAATATATGCACCAGCATTCGGAGATCAAAGGCAGCATCAATAAAGTAACGGCTCAATTTGCTGTTGGTTTTTAACCCTAATCATTCACCTGACAGAATTAAACGAAATATGAAATATTTGATGATCGCTCTCCTATTGCTGGCAACGCATGTTGTAAAATCGCAGGATGTGCCTCTTACGGTTATCAGCAATCAAAAGGGTGCTTCTCTGGCTTTGAATTTTGCAGAATTAAAATCTATCTTTAAGGGTGAGCGGCAACGCTGGCGCAATGGTACTAAAGTAGTGATTGCGCTTATGAAACCCAATACGGCTACCGGGAAAGTTATCAGCAATAAATTGTACAACATGAGTAGTGATGAAGTAAATAAATACTGGTTAGCCTTAGTGTTTCAAGGGAAGGCAGACTCGCCGGTATCCTTTGATTCGGAAGCTGCCCTGGAGAGCTTTGTTGCCAGCAACCCCGGTGCTATAGGTATTGTGCAACAGAATGATGTAACATCAGATGTACAGGTAACATTGGTTGATGGTAAAAAAACTTTTTAGCTCCTCAAATAATAATGCATGGTTTTTACTTTAAAAACGAAAATCTGGCTCACCATCCTTTCCATTGTATTGATGTTTACCTTCTTTACCCTTATTTATTTTCCTACACAACAAGGTAATTATCTGCGGAGAAACTATGATAACGAAGTACAAAATCTTGCAAATACAGTTGCTCTGGGCGTACAGATAGCTTTAAATGATCAAAATTATCAGGCTGTGCAAACAGCCATGGAATATGTAAATGGAAACCCGGGACTTAAGTTTGTAAGCCTTATACAAAAAGATACCGTGTGGGATGCAACACATACGAAACCAAGTATTCAGGAAACAGTTTTCAAAACCTTTCCCGATAATGCAAAGCCCATACTTATGGCTCCAACAGACGATGATTCTATGATTATAAAAAGGGCTCCTTTTTATGATAAAATGATGAGTGGAGATATTGTACTGGGATTTACTACCAAGGAAATTGCGCAAGCCAAAAAAAGTATCCGGACTACATCACTGATTGTAAGCACTTTTATCTTTTTGGTAGGATTGTTTATAGGTCTTTTGCTTTCACGAAAAATATCGAAGCCTGTGATTGCTTTGCGCGATGCGGCAAGAAAGGTAGGTGAAGGAGACTTAACGCAACATGTGCAGGCATATAGTAGTGATGAAATAGGTGATCTTACCGGTGCTTTTAATAAGATGGTATCGGACCTTAGTAAAACAAGAAATGAACTACACAACTCTAACCACTCTTTATCAGAAACCAATGCAGCTTTAAATAACACTTTGAATGAATTAAAAGCCACTCAGAACCAATTGATACAAAGTGAAAAAATGGCGTCACTGGGCGAACTGACCGCAGGAATTGCACATGAGATTCAGAACCCGTTGAACTTCGTCAATAACTTTTCGGAGGTGAGTGTAGAGTTAGCAGAAGAACTGAAAGAGGAACTAAAATTAAAAGACCTTCCCGAGCATATAATTGAAATAATAGACGATCTTGTTCAGAATCAGCAGAAGATCAACTATCATGGCAAGCGTGCTGACTCAATTGTAAAAGGCATGCTGCAACACAGCCGTAAAAGCAATGGGCAAAAAGAACTCACCGATATCAATCTATTAGCTGATGAATACCTAAGGCTGAGCTATCATGGACTGCGTGCTAAAGACAAGAGCTTCAATGCCACATTACAAACATGCTTTGATGAGTCGCTACAAAAAGTAAACATTATACCACAAGAAATCGGACGTGTTTTACTGAATCTTTATACCAATGCTTTTCATGCAGTAATGAAAAAGAAAAAAGAATTGAATGGCAGCTATGAGCCTGTTGTTTCTATAAAAACAAGTTGTGAAAACAATACTCTAAAACTCTGTGTGAGAGATAATGGGAATGGCATCCCTGCTGAGAATATAAATAAGATATTTCAGCCATTCTTTACTACTAAACCCACGGGTGAAGGCACGGGACTAGGCTTATCATTGAGCTATGATATTATTACCAAAGGGCATGGTGGCTCAATAACTGTACATTCACAAGAAGGAGAATATGCGGAGTTTGTTATTATTTTGCCAGTATAAATTTTCTTATATTACATTATAAATGCCTTTTTAAATCCTATGAGTAATACTAAAAAAATATTGGTAGTAGATGATGAGCAGGATGTGCGACTGTTGTTTGAGCAGCGCTTCCGTAAAGAAATCCGTAGTGAGGTAGTTAGCTTTGTATTTGCTTATTCGGGAGAAGAAGCATTAAATTATCTTCACCGGCACGAACATGAAGCAGTATTGATCCTTTCAGATATAAATATGCCGGGGATGAGCGGACTGGAGCTACTAAAAAAGATAAAGCAGGAACATAAGCAACCACCACCTGTAGTAATGATGATAACGGCATATGGTGATAGTGAGAATTATCAGTCTGCTGTAAGCCTTGGCGCAGATGACTTTTTAACCAAGCCACTCGACTTTACTCTACTGAAAGAAAAATTAAACCTTTTAAACTAATGCCAAAGATATTGGTTGTAGATGATGAGACTGATCTGGAGATATTGATAAAACAAAAATTTAGAAAGCAGATAAGAGAAAAACTGTACGAATTTGTATTTGCGGTAAATGGAGTTGACGCTTTGAGAAAGTTAGCAGAAAACCCCGATATTGATGTAGTGTTCAGTGACATTAATATGCCGGAAATGGATGGTCTTACACTCCTTACAAAACTCAATGAAGTAAGTCCGCTTACCAAAGCTGTAATTGTATCTGCTTACGGGGATATGGATAACATACGCACTGCGATGAACCGGGGTGCATTTGACTTCATATGCAAGCCGGTGAACTTTGATGACCTTGAAGTAACCTTAAACAAAACAATACAACATGTAAAGCAATTAAAAGATACCCTCCAGGCTATTAAGGAAAACAATATCCTGCGTATGTATGTGGACGAGACAGTCCTGAACTTTATGGATAGGAAAGAGTTTGAGAATTCTTTAATGGTGAATGAAACAATAGAAGCTACGATTGCTTTCTTTGACATTTGCGGCTTTACTGCTATTACTGAAACAGAGCAGGCAGATAGAGTAGTTAAAATGCTCAACAATTACTTTGATGTAATGGTTAAAGAAATCATTGCACAAAGGGGCTATGTAGATAAGTTTATTGGTGACGCCATTATGGCTGTTTTTCGTGGAGATTATCACCTGGACAGAGCTATTGAAACCAGTCTTGCAGTACGTACAAAGGTAGATAAACTGCCGCAGGAAGCTACCGACCTCCACTTTACACCTAAGGTATCTATTGGAATTAATAGCGGTGAACTTATATCAGGTAATATCGGCTCTGCCACCCTGCGCCGCCTTGATTATACAGTTATTGGTGATGTTGTTAATACAGCACAACGGTTACAATCTAATGCAAAAGCCGGTCAGATTGTTATTTCCGAAAAGGCTTATGAGCAAATTAAAGAATCGTTCCGCTGCGCAAGAATTGGGGAAGTGGTTTTAAAAAATAAGACAAACCCGGTTACGATTTATGAAGTATTGGATTAAGAAACAAGAATAAAGGTGCAAGAGAGACAAGAGAAGACCAAAGTATCAAGTCCGGATTAAGCATATACAATATTCAATCATACATCTTCAGTTAAGTATTCCCCTATTATCCATTCTAATGTTGTCTCGACCTGCGCCTTAATATCCCTCCAGAAGCTTCCTTGATGGTGGCGGCAAATACAAATGCTTTGGGATCTATCTCGTGCAATAAGTTTTTCAGCTTACGCATTTCGAGGCGGGTAATTACCGTGAAGATAATGTCTGTATCGGCGTGTACTTCAAAGTTGCCGGGTAGGTAGCCACGCTCGCCTTTATACACTGTAATGCCTCTGCCAAGTTCGTTTACTAACCGGTTTTTTACTACTTCACTTTGAGAAGAAATAATGGTAACGCCGGTATATTCTTCAATACCCTCCACAACATAATCTACTGTTTTAGAAGCAGTAAAATAGGTAAGCATAGAGTAAAATGAAGTTTGTATTCCAAACTTTAATGCAGCGATTAAAAATATAATCACATTGATAGCAAATACAATCTCCGTAACTGAGAAGCTTGATTTTTTGCCTGTATAGGTACCCAGCACTTCTATGCCATCCAATGCGCTGCCTGCACGGATCGTAAGACCAATACCAACCCCCAGAAAGAACCCGCCAAACACAGACACCAAAGGTTTATCTACAATTACTTCCGGGTAGGGAAAATAAGAATAGCATACCCCCATCAACACCACACATACAAATGTCTTAACCGCAAACTCTTTACTAATAACAAAGCTGCTCATGATAATAAATGGCAGATTAGCTAACACCAATACAATTGGCAAAGGCACATGGTATATTTCATGAATGAGCAGAGACATACCACTTACACCACCATCGAAAAACTTGTTGGGCACCAGAAAACCTTCTAATGCAAAACCAGCTGTTATCACGCCTATAGTCATTAACACAAGATCCTGGAGGGTTATGCTTATAGGTGGCTGTACTATTTTTGTTTTATTCATGATTAATAATGCCTCATACGGGCTTTAAGCGTAAAGAGATTAGCCAACTTTTTCTCGTACAGCAAGCGATTAGCTGTAGCAGTAAAATAGCGGTGTGAAGACAAGAATTGAAACTGTAGCTCATTCCATTCATCCCAGGAGCCAATCAAATGCAAGGCACTCATTTCTCTAAAGAGCCTTTCGCCATATTCAAAAAACTGGTCTGTACCAAGATAGTACAAATCAGCATCGCATAAAATGTGTTCTAAAGGAGTATGAGCCAGTTGCGGTAGTCTGGTAGCCATTATCAGTTCACAAATAGTATCAATGGCAGTGGCATCAAACCCGTAAGAAGGCAACAATCTCCTGGATATTTCACAGCTTCTTTCTTCATGGTTTTTAACTGTTTCGGTAAAGCCTATATCGTGTAGCAGTGCAGCAGTTAAGAGCAATGGCATATCTTCTTCACATTACCTGTTCTGCTGTTGCCAGGTGCAGGGCCGCATTCAGTACATATTGGGTATGCTCTTTATTGTGATAATAAAAATGCGATAGTAGTTCCGTTTCTAAAAGATCGAACACATAATGCTGCAACTCTTTTGTTTTGATTGATACAGAAGCACTCATTTATACAGAAGCTTGGTTTTAACCGTTACAAAGTAGATAAATTTCCGATAATTAAACCGCAGAGACGCAGAGACGCAGAGATAATTTAAAGGACGTGCTTATCTGTGTCTTTGTGTCTCTGCGGTTTAAAGTATTCATTATACACTTACATTGAAATCGCGTAAGGCATCATTCAGGCTTGTTTTCAGATCGGTGCTGGGCTTGCGCTTGCCAATGATCAAAGCACAACTTACCCCAAAGCTTCCTGCAGGGAAATCTTTATTATAAGTACCCGGAATCACTACACTTCTTGCCGGCACAATACCCCGATATTCAACAGGCTCGTTACCGCTTACATCAAATATCTTGGTGGATTGGGTAAGCACTACATTAGCGCCCAACACTGCTTCTTTTTGAACAACCACGCCTTCCACCACAATACTGCGGCTGCCTAAAAAGCATCCATCTTCAATTATAACCGGGGAAGCCTGTAATGGCTCCAGCACACCACCGATGCCTACACCGCCACTCAAATGTACACCTTTACCTATTTGTGCGCAACTGCCTACAGTAGCCCAGGTATCTACCATAGTGCCTTCATCTACATAAGCACCGATGTTTACGTAGCTTGGCATCAGCACCACATTCCTTCCAATGTAAGCGCCATAGCGTGCAACAGCATGCGGCACTGCACGAACACCTAATTCTTTATAGTTGCTTTTGAGCATCATTTTATCATAAAACTCAAATGGTGGCAAGCTAAAAGTCTGCATTTGCTGAATTCCGAAATACAAGAGAATGCCTTGCTTTACCCATTCGTTTACTACCCAACCATCTTCTGCAGGCGAGGCAGTGCGCAGGCGACCTTTATCCACTTCTTCTATAACTGCTCTTACTGCATCGGTGTATTTGGCTTCTTTTAAAAGTTCCCGGTTGTTCCAGGCTTCCAATATCAATTCTTTCATTTACTGTATTAAGTGGTGATACATAAGTTTTTGCTGTGCAAAGATAAGTTGCTGAAGGAATGGAATGTACGATGTTAGTTGTACGATGTACGATTTGAAAATTGGTTGGTAGTTCTTGTGTTGGTTTGTAGCCGAGGTGATTATAGTATCCTAACAACTTGTTCCGAACACAGAAAAGCCGCTGTTTACGTTTAAATTAAACGGAGCAATCAATCCTCTATATTTCTCATCTATCTTTATATAAATAAACAATGCAGTACCTGAAGTACTGCATTGTTTATTTATAAGAGGAAAGCCTTTATTTCAGCTTCATATCTGTGATAATTCCATTGATACGGTCTTCTAATTTAGCGCGGGTAGCTTCGTATGCTTCATCGTTTTCAAGAATTGTATGTACGCTGAAATAGAACTTTATTTTAGGCTCGGTACCTGATGGGCGTGCTGATATCTTGCTGCCATCTGCCAATATAAACTGGAGCACGTTGCTCTTTGGTAGCTTGATATCCCACTCCTCTCCTGTTACTAAATTCTTTCCTTTGCCCGTTTGATAATCCAATAGCTCTAGTACAGGTGAACCATTGATTTCCTTTGGCGGATTATCGCGATAGCCTTGCATCATTTCAGCAATTTCTTCCTGGCCACGCATACCTTTTTTGGTGATAGAAATAAGCCTTTCGAGCCAGAAACCATAATTTCTGTACAATTCCAGCAGCTTTTCAAAAGGTGTCATTCCTTTATTTTTGAGATAAGCTGTCATTTCGCACAGGAAAGCTACAGCAGATACTGCATCTTTATCGCGCAACTGGTCGCCAACCATCAAACCAAAACTTTCTTCACCACCAATAATATAGTTTTCTTTGCCTTCTTTTTCCTTGATCAACTCTGCAATCCATTTAAAGCCTGTAAGCACATTATAGCAGGCAACACCATTTAGCTTTGCTATCTCGTCAATCAACTCGGTGGTTACAATGGTCTTAATGACCATATCATTAGGCTTTGCCAGGCCTTGTGCCTTACGCGCTTCAATCATATAAGCGCAGGCAAGCACGGCAGTCTGGTTGCCATTCATCAGCACCCAATTGCCCTTATTATCTTTTACACCAATCCCCACGCGGTCGGCATCAGGGTCGGTGCCCAACAGGATATCCGCATCTATTTCCTGAGCCTTTTTCAAGCCAATGTTCATTGCCTCGCTTTCTTCAGGATTGGGATACACAACTGTAGGGAAATTACCATCGGGTGTTGCCTGTTCTTCTACTATAGTTACATTGGTAAAGCCAAATGCTTTAAGTACCTGCGGAACCAGCATGATACCTGTACCATGGATAGGTGTATATACAATCTTGAGATCGTGCTGCCTTTGTATATCATGCGGCAATACACTCAGGCTCTTTACCATGTTGATATAAGCCTCATCCATGTCTTTGCCAATGATGGTAATATTGTTTTCGCCACCACTGAATTTTACATCATCCACACTGCCAATAGCCTCTACTTCTTTGATTACATTCTTATCATGTGGAGGAACTAATTGCCCGCCATCATTCCCATATGCTTTATAACCGTTATATTCCTTTGGGTTGTGCGATGCAGTACAGATAACGCCAGCCATGGCACATTTCAAATAACGGATAGCAAATGAAATCTCTGGTGTGGGGCGCAGCGCTTCAAACAGGAACACTTTAATGCCATTGGCAGCAAAAACATTGGCAGTGGTCTCGGCAAAAAAGCGGCTGTTGTTGCGGCTATCGTGACCTATTACCATTTTTATTTCCTTATCACCATAGGTCTTTTTAAGATAGTTGGCAAAGCCTTGCGTAGCCGTACCGATAGTGTATTTGTTTACACGGTTGGTACCCACGCCCATAATACCACGCAAACCACCGGTACCAAACTCCAGGTTACGGTAGAAGGCTTCGGTCAGTTCATCGGGATTGTCTTTTTGCAGTTGCTGTAATGCGTTTTTAGTGTCCTGGTCATAATTACCATTAAGCCAGGTATTTACTTTTTCCTGTATAGCAGCATCCATTGTGAGTGTATTAAATGGTTAAAAAGAGATTGATAGAAAATCAAAAAGTATGCAAGTATAGTTGAAATTACTTTGTGGGGAACAAAGTTAATGTGAGATGTGCTTTGATTTACGATGTAAGGTGTATGATGTACGATGTTTTTGAGAATTCCAGAAGTTATGCCGGCAGAAAGTATGATTTTAATACAGCATGGACAAGTTTTAGCATCGCTTTCTCATGAACTATCCATGGCTTTAGTATGACTTTACTACCGCTTTAGTATGGAGTAACCAGGGAGTTGATGAGGAGCTACCCAGGAGTAAATACCGGAGAGACAGCAAGGAGATTAGGTATAACTTAAGTATAAGTTAGGTATAAGTTAAGTATAAGTTAGGTATAATCCGGCAGTGTCCAGGATTAGGAGGAGGAATTTTGAGGGGTAGAAAAGTAAGCGCGATAGGATAATTGGATTGATATTGTACTTATTTAGATTAGTTTCATAGAATTGATGAAGTGTTGAAGTTGCTTTAGCCTTACTTATCAACTTACATTTAATATCATTGGTTTGCTTATGAGTTGGCCAGGTGTAAAGAATGCCTTATTTGCCAAAAGAATATTTTTTTTGTACAACTGTACTCTTATGAAATCAATACCTATCGTACTGCTCATTGTATTCGTTTTACCATTAATAAGTACTAGCCAGCAATTATCAGTAGCACCTGAAGACCGTATTCCTGTTTGCTGCCATGTGACCGAAGCGGATAATGAGTTTTCCGGACTGGCAAAATGGAGGAATTATGTATTGCTCATTCCGCAACATGCTTCGGAAATGGATACTCACCAAATAGTTGCAATTGATACTTTGAGCATTGACTCGGTATTGAACCATCAATCTGATTCGGTTTATAGTTATACTCCTATTGTATTTGATACCTCACTCCACTCTATCATTCATACCATTCAAGATAATATCGGTAAGTATAATAAATCCGGAGGGTTTGAAGCAGCCGTAGCAATTAATGACTCATTGTTCCTTACGGTAGAGACAGATAGCTTGTGCTATGTGATAAAGGGTATTATTAAAGAAGAAAGAAATAAGTATCGTGTAGTATTTAACCCTAAGGACATGATGGCATTGCAAAAGCCAAACTACCGCTTTGATAATGCCGGATTTGAGAGTTTAGCTTATTTACCTGCAAGTAAGCAGCTAGTTTCTTTTTATGAGAATAATAATTTGCCGAATGCTGCTACCGGCTATAGCTTCAATACTGATTTTTCTAACAGGCAACCCTTATACTTTGATCGGCCTTTACTATTTCGGTTGACTGATATTTCTGCTATAAAAGACAGTGCAGGGAATGATGCTTTGCTGGGAATGAATTTCTTTTATAATGATTTTAAAAGGGATACAGGGACAAAGACCACAGAGTTTGATTATTACCTCACCGGTGATACCAATAAAGTTTATACCAGTAAACAATTAAGCACAGCATTTGCTGAAATGCATGGCGGCAACCTTTTGAAAGATTGTTTCTCGAGAGTTATTAGTCTGCATATACATGATAATACAGTAAACTGGAAGGAAAAGAAAGTTATTAGTTACCGGGCAGATAACTGGGAAGGCATTACTCCTTATAAAAAAGGCGTACTATTAATAATTGACGGAAAGCCGCCGGGTGTAAATTGCAGGCTTTCTTACTTTGAACTGGATTAGTATTATAATATTTTGGAGTTTAACCTATGGCAGTAGCAATATTAGCGCGCTTACCTATACAACGAATACACCGGATAGCTTTAAGTGCTTTTTTCTTTCTCTTTGGTTTTTGCTTTGCCTCCTGGGCGAGCCGCATCCCAGACATTAAACTGAAGCTGCAGTTGAGTGACGGAGAACTCGGCGGAGTATTGTTTGCATTGCCGGTAGGATTAATGACGAGCCTTCCTATTTCTGGCTGGATAGTGGGTAAATATGGCAGTAGGTTAGCCCTTACAATTGGAGCTGTTTTATATCCTATCACACTTATTTTCCTGGGGCTTGCTGACACTCGCTGGCAGTTAGCCGCTGTGCTGTTTGTGTTTGGTTTGTGGGGGAATATGTGCAATATAGCGGCGAATACACAAGCTGTAGGCGTTGAAGCCATGTATGGACGCTCTATCATGGCTTCTTTTCATGGGGTATGGAGCCTTGCCGGCTTTTCAGGAGCGCTGATTGGTTCTGTTATCATTGCCGCGCATATTATTCCACCGGTGCATTTTGCTATTATTACGGCTGTTGCACTTTCGCTTGTTTTATTGTTTTACAGGGAATTACTACCTGCAGATAACCGTGCTGCTTCGCAACCCATTTTTGCAAAACCCGATGCTATATTACTTAAACTGGGATTGATTGCCTTTTGCAGCATGGTGGCAGAAGGAACTATGTTTGACTGGAGCGGTGTTTATTTTCAGAAAGTGGTGGCAGCGCCAAAAGACTTACAAACGCTGGGGTACGTTGCCTTTATGAGCACGATGGCAACCGGGCGCTTTGTTGCAGACTGGCTTACTAACCGGATTGGTAAGAAAATAACACTGCAAGTAAGTGGTTTGCTTATTACTACCGGCCTGGCTATTGCCATTCTTTTCCCAATGCTGGTGCCTGCAACAATTGGTTTCTTATTAGTGGGGTTTGGTGTATCCTCTATTGTGCCGCTGATTTATGGTGTGGCGGGAAAGAGCAAGACCATGTCTGCAGGCGTGGCTATAGCGGCTGTCTCTACGATTGGCTTCCTGGGCTTTTTATTAGGTCCGCCAACAATTGGCTTTATAGCACAAACCTCCAGTTTGAAATGGTCATTTGCATTGATAGCTGCTTTAGCATTTTGTAATATTATTATTGCTGCAAGGGTGGAGTTTGAATAGTGAGGAAGTAAGTCAATAACTGTTTTGCTGTACTATGTATGCAATGCTATTACTTACTATTTAACAACAGCCTTAGCAAATAAATGATCTGCCAATTTTTTATCATGACCATAAATATCATCGCGGAAGTTTAACTTACCCTCCCTGTCAACCCACGAGGTAAAATAACCGATGAATACAGGAACCGGTTGTTTCAGGGTTACATATTTTTCTTTACCACTATTCATTGCTTGTCTAATTTTTTGAGGATCCCAGTTCTGTTCTTTCCGTAATAAGAATTCTGCAAGCTTTTTAGGCTCGCTCAACCGGATACATCCATGGCTGAATGCCCTTTTACTTTCACCAAATAAGCTTTTGGAAGGTGTATCGTGCAGGTAAATACTGTACTCGTTTGGAAATAAAAACTTTACCAGACCTAACGCGTTGTTAGGACCAGGCTTCTGCCTGATATTGCCGCCATTCCACTCCATGTTATGCGACGATAAATAGTTTTTATTTCTCTTCATTGCCGGCAATATTTCTTTGTTTATGATACTGCGAGGAACATTCCAATATGGACTAAAGACAACATATTTCATATTGCCGGTAAAGATTACCGTACTGTGCACTTTTGTCCCTACCACTGCATTCATACTCCATTTATACTCTCCATTTTCATAAACATGCAAACGGAACTCAGGTATATTTACCAATAAATAATCTGTAGTGGGCTGTGCAGGAACCCATCTTATCCGTTCCATATTGATAAGGATGGTTTGGATATAGTCATCGAGCGGAGTATTCATATCATTCATGATAGCTGTGCCAAGTTTACCATCTTCTTTTAACCCATAGCGATGCTGATATCGTTTAAGAGCATTTTGCATTACGGTATCAAACACAGCAGTTGTATCATTTTTCGTAAGATCACCTTCCTGTAATAATCTCTTTTTCACCAGTACAATTGTTGCAGAGGACTCACCTGGTGAATAAGACTTTTTGTCAAAGTTTATTTGTTGCCAACCTCCATTTTGTTTAATTGTATCATATTTAAGCAAGTAATCCTTTAACAGATGATATTGCCTGTTGACTGGCTCATACTTTGCAAAGTTTTGTCCTTTATTTCTTACTAGCGAATCGAGCAATGCACTGGGATCTATCTTTTTGCGGGGTATATACCACCCTAAATCCTGGGTATTCAGGCGGTTGCTCCCCTGGTAAGCTCTCCGTGCATACCGGAAGAACTGGGAGGTAAGCATTAGCTCTGTATTCAAAATATTATTGCCGGGAACATGAAATGAAGGATTTTCATGAAAAGAATCAACTAACTGCTGTAGTCTCGGATTGTAAATGGTACTATCTCCGGAGTAAGCAATGTAGTCGTTTTGCATTTGCAAAAAAGTAGCAGCATAGTCAGCTATACCATCATTAAAAAACCAGGCATATTCATAATTACGGGTAGTGTAAAAGTCACGTAAACGCTTAGCCAGGCTGTCGTTCATAGCATCTCCATGAATAAATCTTTCTATAGAAGCACTATCAAGGAATAGGGAAGAATAACCATTGCGTGCGGTGATGGTTGTATCGCGTGGTGTTGATTGAGCTGCAGCCTCCTGAGAATGTTGTGAACAGGAAATAAGAAAAGTGATAGTTGCAGTTAGGTATAAGACGGTTCTTTTCATATGAATGAATTAAGTACCACAAATACAAAATTGACAAACTGCCTTGTTACTTACTCCTCAACAAGAAACAAATCATATCGGAATTTTGAAATAAGGCTATATCAATTATGCATTTATGATATAATGAAGAGTTCATAAAGGAACTTTCTTTTCGGTTTACGTTTTCAAGACTAGTATTACACTAATTATTGTTACCCTCAATACAGTTAAAGCTAATCCAGTAATAGATAAGCTAAGCTCATAAGTAAATGAAGAAGCCCCTACTCTACCGTACTCTCCGACTTCACAAACGCTCCAACCACTTCACCATTCTCAATTTCTACCTGTATATAATCTTCCAAAGTGGTAGCCACCGAAACACCTACAAAGTCGGGCTTAATAGGGAACTGCTTGTGCATGCGTTCTACCAGCACCAGTATGAGCACACGCTTAGGATGAAAATCCAGTAAGGGCCTTAATGCATACATTAGCGTACGACCGCTGTTGCTTACATCATCTACCAAAATGACGTTCTTACCGGTAAAGTCAATTTCTTCACTCAGAGTGACTTCTTTGGGAGAGTCCTTGTCCAGCATCACCGATATAGCTTTCGGCTGCACTTTTATATATTGTTCTAAAAAGAAAGCAATTTTTTCAGCTATCACTAATCCGCTCTGCCGGATGCCGATGAGCACCAACGGCTCCTCATCTTCACTCACCAGCTCAGCTATTTCCAGCGCCATACGGTGCAGCTTTTCCTGCGCCGCTTCATAAGTCAGTACATAGTTTTTGTCAGCCATTGTATTCATTTAACCATCCAAATGTAATAACAATCAGGCATCTTCATTTACCTTAGCAGCACAACTTTGAATATGCACATTGTAGCACAGGTAGCCTTTATAGTATTGACGATAGTTGCAATCTTCCTTTTTACAAAAAAAGCGAAAGATATACGTGCCGATATTCTACTAGGCAGGGGCGAAGATTTTAGTGATCAGAAAGCAGAACGCTGGAAAAATGTATTATTGCTGGCATTGGGGCAAAAAAAAATGTTCCGTAAGCCTTTAGTTGCAGTACTGCACTTAATTGTATATGCCGGCTTTGTTATTATCAATATTGAAGTACTGGAAATTGCTTTGGACGGATTGCTGGGCAGTCATCGCTTGTTTGCACGTCCGATGGGTAGCTTTTATCCTACATTCATCAATGCTTTTGAACTGTTAGCAGTACTGGTGCTTACCTCCTGTGCCGTTTTCTTAATAAGGAGGAATATAATTAAAGTGCCACGCCTGCAATGGAAAGAACTGAATGGCTGGCCAAAAAGTGATGCTAATATCATCTTGATAACAGAGATAATCTTAATGCTCCTGTTCTTAACCATGAACGCTGCCGATACAACATTGCAGCAAAGAGGTTATGAGGAATATGGACAGCATATTACCGGCAATTTCTTCTTTTCTTCCTTTCTACATCCCTTATTTACGAACACCAGCAATCAGGCTTTAATGATTACTGAGCGCACCTGCTGGTGGTTGCATATTGGGGGCATTTTTACTTTCTTGAATTACCTGCCTTACTCTAAACATCTGCATATTTTGTTGGCATTTCCTAATGCATATTATGTGCGGCTAAAGCCTCAGGGTAAGATGCGCAATATGCCTGAAATACAACAGGAAGTGTTATATGCCATGCAGCCTGAAACCGCTCCAGTCGCCGATACCGCCGAACCAGAGCATAAAAAGTTTGGGGCAAAAGATATTTTTGATTTAAGCTGGCGCAACTTGCAGGATGCCTATACCTGTACTGAATGTGGCAGATGTGCCGCTGCTTGTCCGGGTACCATCACCGGTAAACAACTAAATCCGCGAAAAATAATGATGGATACACGCGACCGTATGGAAGAGGTTCGGGCAAATATCAAAAAGAATGGGACGTTTACCGACGATGGTAAAACATTATTAAGAGATTATATTACCGAAGAAGAACTGCGCGCCTGCACTACCTGCCAGGCCTGTGTACAGGAGTGCCCGGTTGCTATTAGTCCATTGGATATTATTGTACAAATGCGTCGTTATTTAATTATGGAAGAAAGTAGTGCCCCCACTGAATGGAATGGCATGTTCAGCAATACTGAAAACAATTTTGCTCCGTGGAAGTTCTCACCTGATGAAAGAGACAGATGGGCGGAAGAATGATAAGGAATAAGGAACAAGGTTCAAGAAAACAAGAGAAAAGAATACAAGTGCATGAATATCCAATACTCTTGCTTCTTGATACTTGAGTCTTGCATCTTGCTCCTTTACTTTATCATTGGCTCAATTACTACTTTATACAATTGTATTAAGGCAGTAATAATAAATACAGCCCCCATGAATTTATTCATGCCTTTGTTGCTTGCTTTTAGCTTTTTTACTATCCAGTTACCGGCATGTATATATACCGCCAGCCCGGCAATGGTACCAGCGCCTGCACCAGCAGTGAACATATTATATTGAAGATTGTTTGGCATTAACAGTCCTGCATTGATCAAAGTAATGCACCAGGTAAACCAAAATGGTATCTGCACAGGATTAATCCCACTCATTGTTACACCAAGTACAAAACGGTTGATCTCATTATTCAGGAGTACTGTTTTTTTATCTCTAGTTTGTTTAGAAGCGGCCACAAAGCTTACTATACCCAATGTAAGAAACAATACAATAGCCAGCCAGTTGAGGACAGTAAAAAAAGTATGGTGTGCTATTACCCAGTTCATGCCTGAGAGGGCTATACGCAAATAAATCATTTCTACAATAGCAGCACCAATGCTATACATCCACGCTCTCTTAAAGCCTTCTTCCAGTCCTATTTGTGTAGCTGTAATACTCAAATTTCCCAGCGGTAACTGACCAAGAAAACTCACTACCAACCCGAGCAATACGGTTAATAACACATTCATATTAAACAATGAAGTTGCAATATTAAACGAATGAATGCAGAATCTTTATAACTCCAGATCAAGATCTACTTTTTTAAGAATGGCAAAAAAACGAGCTGCCTTTTTCAAATATCTTCTGCCCGACCAAAAACTCCAATAAGGTATTCCTTTTTTATAGTTAATTCTGCCAATACGGTACATATCCCGCCAGTGGCTTGCAATTACATTTAATGCCTTTTTATAAGGCATACCGCAATCATATATATGGTTAGGCTCGGCGCCAGTGCCGTTAAACTCCAGTATCTGTATATTCCTTCCTGCTTTTAAATCGGCTACAGATGCGCACTTGAGGTCATAACGTCCATAATAGAAATAACCATTTTCTAAACTGATGGCATCAAATACACTACACAGTTGATCATCTATTTCGTGGCTTAAATTTATAAAACGGGCACCCCTGTTGTGATTGCCGGCAATACTCAAGAGATATTTCTTACCTGCAGGTATTACATTATTCAGGTGAGAAGCATGCCGATGGCGCATTTCCTCTTCTCTCATGCATGCCCGCTCATTGCGCTTGATGAGTTGGAGCAAAGTGCTGTATCCATCTCCTGTTACTGACAAGTATTCTTTTAAAATAAACCCAGTTACTTTTCCTTTTTGCTCATCAGGATAGCGAATATGAAACACACTAAATTCCATTGGCAACTCCACCATATTCTGAATTAAATATTCTGCTGGCATATGTGCATGGTATTTAGCAAGTTGCTGCTCATTTTTAACTTTCCTAAACATCAGTGCCTGCATACCTACTTCAGGTTTTGCAGCACAAGGAAAAACAATACCGGCGGTCCTCATCTGTTCCAAAATCTGCTTCAGTGGCATATCCGGAGATACATATATGGTGGTAGGATATAAATGCTTCGGTAATTGCTCATACATCTCCTGCTTAGTTTCACCTTCAAAACCTGAAAATTCAATCGTAGGGTCTACATTGGAACAAAACCAGAACCACCCAGCACGAATGGAATAATATAACCAAAGTACACTTAATGGCATGTAAATAACATAAAACGGCCAAAGTTCCCAGTGTGTTAATTGCTGCCAAAAGCGTTTCAATACGGTGTTTTTTTGAGCCGGCAAAAATAGAGAGAAAGATTAAAGATAATCTCAATTAGTTCTTAAAGTTATAATACTGAAATAGCCACATGTTGATTGTATGAGTCTGGATTAAAAGACGTCTGTAAACCAAAATCAAAACAAAACTTGTTATCAAAACACAAATAAAAAGGTCCTGAACTCTTTATAAATCCAGAACCTTTTAAGTAAATATTTTTATCACAATCCTATCAATCCCAAAAATACCAGTTCAAACTAATTGACCGGATTTGAAGTGACCTGTAGCGTAGTAGAAGGAGTTTCTACTGATTTATTTCCCACTTTACGCCGGTAGTTTTTGAAAACACTTTGCCATTGTATTTTAAGCACTCCCAAAATACCTTCCTTCAAAATACCTTTAGACATTTTGCTGGTGCCATGCTTGCGATCACGGAAAACAATAGGTACTTCTACTATCTTGAAGCCCAGCTTCCATGCAGCAAATTTCATTTCTACCTGAAAGGCGTAGCCCACAAACTGTATTTCATCAAAATTGATCGTGTCTAATACTTTTCTTTTATAGCAAACAAAGCCCGCTGTAGGATCGTTAACAGGCATCCATGTAAGCATCCTGGTATAAATAGCACCGCCACGTGAATACAAATGACGTATCAGAGGCCAGTTTTCTATGCGCCCATTGCGTACATACCGGCTACCAACTGCTACATCTGCACCGTTTTTACAAGCTTTATACAGCCTGTCAAGGTCTGCAGGGTCATGCGAAAAATCGGCATCCATTTCAAAAATATACTCGTAGCCTCGCTTAAGTGCCCATTTAAAACCATGAATATAAGCTGTGCCTAGTCCCATCTTACCTGTACGTTCTTCTATAAACAGGCAATCAGGATACTCAGAAAATAAATCTTTCACTATCTGTGCAGTTCCATCGGGTGAGCCATCATCAACTACCAATACGTGAAAATGCTGCTGTAGCGAAAAGATGACCCTTAGTATAGCAACGATATTATCCTTTTCGTTATATGTGGGTATGATAATTATTTTATTCAAAACGGCGGCAACAAGTTTGGACGGAAAATTACATTTAAATTATATATCCTCTGCAAGCAGTAAACCAAAAACAGTTCTTTAAACTTTTTTTAGCAAAGTACGGTTGAGAATTTCGGTGAGTTTCTGTTTGGTATGCATTGTGAAGTCACCCTTCATCATCCAATCATAATATTGCGGCTCCTGCTTTAGCACTTCTATAACAGTCCTGCCTTTGTGCTTGCCAAAGTTGAACACTTCTATACCATTCACCCGGATAAACCGACGCGAAAAGTCTACCACATCTTCTTCACCGCAAAATTTGCAGATCGCTTCCGGCGTATTGCCAATGTGTGGATAGCGTTCCAACTGGGCCTCTAATACTTCCCAGGTAGCTAATGCATCCGATTCTGCGCTATGAGCATCTGAGAGGTCTTTGCTGCAGTAAAACTTATATGCCGCAGTAAGCGTGCGCTGCTCCATGAGATGAAATATCTTTTGCACATCAATAAGCTTGCGTCCCTCTACGCTAAATTGCAAGCCGCAGCGCAAAAACTCCTCTACCAGCATTGGAATGTCAAAGCGATTACTGTTGTATCCACCAATATCGCATGGATCTAAGAACTGCTTTATTTCATTGGCGATCTGCTTAAAGGTAGGCGCATCTTTTACCATATTGTCTGATATACCATGTATGGCAAAAGCACTCTCCGATATGGGCATTTGGGGGTTAACCAGCCTGCGCTTGATCAATCGCTCGCCATTGGGCATTATTTTAACGATAGCAATCTCTACTATCTTGTCAGTTGACAAATTAAGGCCTGTTGTCTCTAAGTCAATAACAGCAACAGGACGTTGCAACAATAATCTCATCCAAATACTTTTTTAGTTGGAAAAACGAAAATAAGGTAGAATTTTTTTGTGGAACTTGTTTTAATAAAATTAGGAATTATAAATGATTTACTACAAGCATTCCGCGATATATTACCTTTGTTGATATGTCTGAATATCATATAGGTGATGCCATGAAGGCATTCCTCAACAAAAGTAATCTTAAAAACGGTGTACGCGCCGTGCAGATAGAAAATGTATGGACCGAACTAATGGGAAAAACTATTGCTAAATACACCGATAAAATTCAGATAATCAATACCACCTTGTTTATTACTATCTCAATCGGTCCGCTCAAGCACGAGCTGCTTTTTCAAAAAGACAAAATCATTCAGCGCGTAAACGAAGCCTTTGGCGAAAATATAATCAAAGAAGTGGTGATTCAATAGAGCTGTGAATGGTGAATTGTCAATTGTAAATGTTAAAAAATTCAATATAATTAAAATCTGTTATTACTTCTAGAGTAAACTGAATGTACTCACTATCCACCAGTTACAATTGACAATTCACAACCTCACCTCTCTTCTAATTCCGCTATCACCTTTTCGCTGTTCACATAGCTTTCTTTTTGCTTTACTATTGGTCCCTGCATTATATAATAGGTTCCGTTTACTCTTGCAGCGGTTTTTAATACCGTAGCATCACACTGCAAAATATTAGCTTGTGGCAGCAATCCTTTTGCAACTTCCGGCAATGGTGTTATTACAAACAGAGGAATATTTCTTTGCTTGCTTACATAATCTACAGCCTGGTAATTATCTCCTTGTCTGTTCCAGTTAGAAAAGTTCTGTACAAACAATAGTATATACACCGGCATATGCAAAATAGCCTGTGTAGTATCAGTGCCATTTGACGTTTTGAGAGAGAAATCAGAAATTGGAGGCGTGTCATTGCCTCTTCTGATCACCTTTTCATAACGGTCAACATACTGGTAACTGTTATCATTAAAATCATCCGGAAAATGGTCCTGATCAAAGCGCACTTCTTTACCACTTTTTTTATATACAAACATCAGTTGAGTGCTATCGGGAACACTGCCTTTGGGAGGCTGCATTTGCTCTATCAAATTATTTCCCATACGATATGGCAAACAATCTAAAACAGGTAAATAAGTAAGCACATAACTTTCAAACAAGCCCACTCCTACTACAGTAATCAATAATATAAAAAAAGGTAAAGTCATATTGCTGAATACCTGCGGTATCCTCCTTCTATAAGCAAATAATATAATAATCAACACCAGCAGTATAACATCCTTTATAAAAGACTGTAGTGGTGTGAGTGGAACGCAATCGCCAAAGCACCCACAGCTTTTGAATTTGCCTGAATACGTTGCATACCCGGTTAAAAATGTAAAAAAGATAATCAGCAAAAGCAGCAGCCAACTAAATAGTCTTAAGTTCCAGCCAATAATGATGGCCACACCAGCCAGTACTTCAAACACATTCATTACCAATGCCAGTGGTAATGCATAGCCATTCAGGTACGTCATGTGCCAGGCTTCAAAAAACTCCTGCATTTTATAGCTCAAGCCAAGCGGGTCATTGGCTTTTATTAAACCGGAAAAAATAAATAATACACCTACTACCCACCGTGTAATGAGTAGTGCCGTGTTCATAGTTTTTGACGTCTTCATGCCGGAAAATGTTTCTTATTGAAATGGATTCTTTTATGCTTTTCCTTCGCTTATAAGTATCAGTGCAAAAGCTGCATAATTAATAATATCCACATAGTTGGCATCAATGCCCTCACTAATGAGTGTTTTACCATCATTTTGCAGAATCTGTTTAATGCGCAACAGCTTTACTAATATCAAATCCACCATACTTTCCTGACTCATATCGCGCCATGCTTCGCCATAATCATGGTTTTTTGCAATCATGGTTTCCTTAGCTACTTGTATTTGCTCATTATATAGGCTGCTTGTGATATCCAGTGGTAAATCTTCTATTACCGGTGCGCGTTGCAACTGAATCAAGCCAATTACTGCGTAGTTAAGTATGCCTTTAAATTCGCCCGATATATCATCGCTCACCATTTGCTGCTTTACTTCCTGTATGTTGCGGATTCGTAAGGCTTTGATAAATATCTGATCTACAACTGATATAGTGCGCAGCACCCGCCACGAAGTACCGTAATCTCTTGTTTTTCTTACTAAAAATATCCCTGCAGACTGCTACTACTGCGTCGTATTGACTATTTGTTTGCGACATGTGAATAGATTACACAGATTTTTTTGAAACCCGAATTGTGCGAATTTACAAACCACGAAATAAGCGAATTACACGAATTACACGAATTTTATAAATTGAAAAAAACAAATAATGCTCATTTACAAACACGAAGGAAACAAATTGCACAAATTACACAGCTCGTTAAATTAACGTGAGTTCGGAGTGTATACAGGATGTTCACTAGCTGAGTTTGCCTTATTACCAATGCCGGAACGCCCGGAGTTATACTTAACTTATACTGAAGTTATACTAAAGTTATACTTAACTTATACTAAAGTTCCTTCCTATCTCTTCTATATTTACTCTATAGCAACTCCTTATCAACTCCATGCCTGTTCCCTATCTTCCTGTTCCCAGCTATACGGCTGGCAGGGGGCATAGATTGACTTACAACACTACATCCCGAACTCACGTTAAATTAAAAGTCATCATTGCCTAAAGATCACTATCACTGACTTTGCGAGATGCTCCACAGCTCACATAACTCTTATTAGATCTTAGGATGTGAGACTTTGTGAGTGTTTCTTTGTGCCTTCATGCCTTTGTGGCTAAATTGCTTGGTATTACAACAAAATAAAGTAAAAGCATCCAATGTTTACGCTCAATTGTAACGGACGATTACTAATAATTGATAAGCCCATTATAATGGGTATTATCAATACAACACCGGATTCTTTTTTTGCCGGTAGTCGCCAATCCAGTGTAGATGCAGCTTTAAAGCAGGCTGAAACCATGCTGCAGCAAGGCGCGACAATCTTAGATATTGGCGGACAAAGTACCCGACCTGGAAGCGAATTAATAGAAGAGCATGTGGAGGCAGAACGCGTTTTGCCAATAATAGAAGCCGTAGCCAAAGCTTTTCCAAATGCGTTTATTTCGGTAGATACTTTTTATGCAGATGTTGCCAGGCAAAGCGCCGCTGCAGGTGCCGCAATTATAAATGATGTTAGTGGTGGTACATTGGATGAAAATATGTTGCAAACAGTTGGTGCATTACAAATTCCCTATATCTGCATGCATATGAAAGGCACACCCCAAACAATGCATCAATATGCTGTTTATGAAGATGTTGTAAAAGAAGTGCTGGATTATTTCATACAGAGATTGAATGGCTGCAAAGTTGCCGGCATACACGATGTAATTGTTGACCCAGGCTTCGGCTTTGCCAAAACTATTGCACACAACTTTCAACTGTTACACCATTTATCTCTATTTAAAATCCTTGAAAAGCCCATTCTCATCGGCCTTTCCCGCAAAGGAACGATACAGAAAACATTAAATGTTACAGCAGCAGAAGCACTAAACGGCACTACTGTTTTGAATACCATCTCCCTGCTTAACGGCGCCAACATCTTACGCGTACATGATGTAAAGGAAGCTAGGGAAGCAATCCAACTGGTGGAAGCATATAAAAAGAGTTGACTGATGTTAGATGACAGAAGGGAGCTATTAAATGACAGTTCATTGATGACAGATGACAGGAGGAGAGTAACTTTTAGATTATAATAATAAAGCAAAATCGCCTTGCTAACATTGCAAGGCGATTTTATATCTGTCATCGTCACCTATCATCTGTCTTCTACAGACTATCATCTTACTTCTTAGGTGCAGGTGCTGCGGGTGCCGCCTGTTGTGGCTGAGCGCCTTGCTGCTGTGCCTGCTGTTGTCTTCTTTGCTGCATTTGTTGCTGCAACTGCTGCATTTGCTCAGGAGTAAGATTACCAAACGGATTATTTTGCTGTTGTGCAGGAGGTGCATCTTTTACATCTACCACTTCAATATCAAATACCAGGTTGGCATTGGCAGGAATATCCTGACCGGCGCCACGCATACCATAACCTAACGTAGAAGGTATATAGATTTTCCCCTTGCTGCCCTTACTAAAATATGGTAATGTCTCATCCCAACCCTCAATTACGCGATGTGCACCCACTACCACAGGAATTGGATCGGTATGACCTTTGGTCGTATCCATGTTGGTGTCGAATACTTTACCGCCGTCCTGCAGGTAACCTCTGTACATTACCATTGCCTGCTTGCCGGAATCTGCTTTTATATTAGGATCGCCTGGTGTAGTAATTTCTACAAAAGCACCATTCTTTGTACGCTGTGCTTTGATGCCTTTTTTATCTAAATATTCCTGCAGGCTGGCAATTTCTTTAGATTTTTCTTTTTCTACTTCTTTATCCATATCAGCTTTAGCTATATCCTGAGTAGCAAAAGCACCTATTACAGTCAGTTTTCCCTTTATCTGTCCATTGCGGGTAAAAAGGCTGTCGTAGTTAGGAATCATGCCACGGTTTTTCAGTGTATCAATGCTCATGGTGAATTCTACACTATCGCCCACTTTCAACTTCGGGAACAACTCTATAAAAGAATATTCGGTATTTTTACCAGTATCTACAGGAGTATAGCCGGGGAATTTACCGTAGGTAGTATTAAGAACAGTGTCTTTGGGTGATAGTCTGAATTCCACATTAAACTTCACTATTTGTCCCGGTATTACTTGCGCTCCTCCTTTAGAAGATACCACTTTGTACACAAGACCTGACTTAGTTTTATCGTAGTTCACCTTACAGGCCGCAGTGGAAAGCAGGGCCAAAGCAGCCACTGCAGAGATTAAATGTTTCATTTGTACTTTTTGTTTTGATGCCGGATGTTGTTGCTGTGTAAAACTGGGTTACACCTTACATCCTTGTGCTTTTATTTTTATTGATTAGGAAATGTGTTTATGGCAAAACATAATTACTTAACTGTGCTTCGTATTGCTTTAATACTGCCTTAAAATGTTTTACATTATTTTCAAGCGTGTCGCTGCTCCTGCCACCGGCAGCATTTTTATGACCGCCACCTTCAAAGTGAAGCCGTGCAAAAGCATTTACATCAAAGTCGCCTTTGCTGCGAAAGCTCCATCTTCTTTCTTCATCCCTGTCTATCAGCAGCGCCCCGAGTTTCATACCTTGTATAGAAAGCAGGTAATTTACGAGCCCTTCCGTATCGCCGGTTTTTATGTCAAACTTTAATAAATCAATTTTAGGTATTACCATTATTGCAGTGTTGTACTCATACAACACATCCAATTTGTTAAGCAAGGCATTACCAATAAAGCGCAGGCGGTTCTCTAAAAAATTGTCGTATACACTTTCGTGAATAATGGTATGATTCAGCCCCAGTTCTTTGAAATGTGCCACCATCTTATGTACCGATGCGGTAGTGGATGGGAAACGGAAAGAGCCGGTATCAGTCATTGCCCCGGTATATAAACATGCCGCTACATCGAGGTTGATTTTAGCGGTATATCCTGCCTCTACAATAAGGTCGTACACCATTTCGCAGGTAGAGCTTTTGTAGGGATTACTTATACCATACGTGAACTCAAAGGCCTCCGGAAATTCATGATGATCAATCAACACTTTAACAGCCTTACTCTCATGCAAAGCATATTGCATGTTTTTAGTACGGTGCAATACATTAAAATCGAGACAATAAATGACTTCGGCAGTGCTTATAATTCGGTTGGCCTTCTCGCGAAAGGCTTCAAAATCTACTACTTTATCACAGCCGGGCATCCATTTCAAAAAATCAGCCCAGTTGGTAGGCGAAATCACCGTTACCTTATGGCCCAGTTGTATAAGAAAATGGTACATACCCAAAGCAGCACCCATTGCATCACCATCAGGCTTTTGGTGCATTGTAACAACAACATTGTGAGGCCTGGAAAGCTGCGGATAAAATTCAGTAATTGCCTGCATAAATCAAATGGCGGCAAAATTGCAGGTTTATAAGCATTTGGGGAAATAATATTTCTTTATAAAGTATTAAAAGCTTAAGGGATTGATCGAATAATTACTGTGAGCCATTATATTATGTACGATGTTAAATGTACGACCTTGCCTATCGGCCAGGCAGGTGTGGAGTGGAATTTACGATATACGATTTACGGTTTACGATTCGATGACATTCAAAATTGATGATATGGGATTTAGGATTTGTGATATATTGGAAGGGGTTCTGTTGTTTATTTACCTCCCTACATCTCACTTGACTGCAAAAGACTATTGTTTATCCCTTTATACAGAAAAGACGAATAAAGAACGTAGCAGATACGGAGGGAGTACGGCTTAACCAGAGAGGATTCAGGGAGGTTTACAAGTTCACCAGTTTACAGGTTCACGAGTTAAAGATCTGTTTATAGTTTAGGATCTGTTAAGTAAGTGAAGGCGTAAGTAAGGAAGAGTTTGGGCAGTAGGATGGCTTTCCATGAACTATCCATGGCTTTGTCATGACTTTACCATGACTTTGCTAAGGCTTTGGCAGGGAGAATACAGTGCTTTTGAACCCTGTTGCATACAAAGGAGACTGAACCTTCACCCCTATCTCCTTTTATGCAATTCCTGAAATATTCTCCAGATACTTAGTCTCTCAGCAAATTTAGTTTAAGCTATTGTAACCTTTAGATTTAGGACAATTACAGTCCCGTACACGAGATGACTGCCGTAAAGTTTGATTGTATTCAGTATTCAACGGTGGTAAATAAAGTAATAAGGTTGGGAGTTGAACTGTGTAAGCGCCTGTTATTAAGGTAATAAGGTGGGAATTGGTTGCTAAAAATTTACTTTTCCGAGATACTTAAGTTGCTCCGGGAAAGCCAGTTTTAAATAATGCAACCTTTAGATCCAAGATAGCGCTGTAGCGCCACAGGACTTTTCGGGATGACGTGCGCTTTTGTAATTCTATATTATTATAAACTAAATCAACTGATACACTTAGTACTTAGTTAATAACAGATTGTTCATAAACTTCTTTCTTTAATGCCAGAATAACTAACAATTGATAGCTATAAAACACATTATAAAGTATATAAAATATCCTCTAGAAATCATCATTTTGGCACGAACTAAGTATTATCCTATACCTTTGAACTCTGATTAACTTTAAATACTTGTGGGTAAGCACATTAACAAGGTTACGATCGCTGGATTGGTTGTAGCGTTAGGAATAATTTACGGCGACATAGGAACATCTCCACTCTACGTGTTAAATGCAATCGTCAATGGGCGCCAGATATCTGACCTGCTGATTTTGGGTTCACTTTCCTGCATCTTCTGGACACTGACATTGCAAACGACGGTTAAATATGTAATCCTTACTTTAAAAGCAGATAACAGAGGTGAAGGAGGCATTTTCAGTCTGTATGCGCTTGTGAGAAGACAAAAAAAATGGTTTGTACTGCCGGCAATGATAGGAGGCGCTGCGCTGCTGGCTGATGGTATGATCACCCCTCCTATCTCCGTTACATCGGCTATTGAAGGTTTGGAAATCATTCCGCGATTCGAGAATATATCTCAGTCTACGATTGTGGCTATTGTATTGAGCATCATGGCAGCGCTCTTCTTTTTGCAACAGTTTGGGACTTCGTCAATAGGCAAGCTATTCGGACCTATGATGCTGGTTTGGTTCCTGATGCTGGCTGTGCTGGGGCTCATGCATTTAAGTGATGACTGGAGCATCTTCAGAGCCTTTTCACCACATTATGCCATTAAATTATTAACGCAGTACCCTAGTGGTTTTTGGCTGCTAGGCGCTGTGTTTTTGTGTACAACGGGTGCCGAGGCGCTCTATTCCGACCTGGGGCACGTAGGACGCAGCAATATTCGTATTACCTGGGTGTTTGTAAAAATATGCCTGATACTTAATTATTTTGGGCAAGGGGCATGGTTGCTTACGCAAAAAGGGAAAATGTTTGTACAAAAAGATTTGATGTCAGATACTGCTTTCATGGCAGCTCACCCGTCTGCCATTCAGCTTAAAAGCGTGTTTTACTCCATTATGCCGGAGAGTTTTCTGTATATCGGAATTGCTATTGCTACGTCAGCCGCTATCATTGCGAGCCAAGCATTAATCAGTGGCTCATTTACACTTGTAAGCGAAGCCTTACGCCTGAACCTGTGGCCCAAGATGAAGATCAATTACCCTACGGAAGAAAAGGGACAGTCGTACATACCGGGTATTAATACTTTATTATTCATAGGGTGTAGTGGCATTACGCTGTACTTTCAAACCGCATCACGCATGGAAGCGGCTTATGGTCTCGCCATTACCATGTGTATGATCAGCACCTCCATTTTATTTGCCAACTACCTGGTAAGCAGGCGCACCTGGAAGGTCTGGATTTACTTGTATCTTTCAGTCTATCTTTCCATTGAAATAGGCTTCCTTATTGCCAATCTGGAGAAATTCCCTCATGGTGGCTTTGTAACACTGATTGTAGGCGGAGGTTTGTTTGTAGTAATGTATGTTTGGTTCAGGAGTCGTAAGATCAAGAACCGCTATGTAGAGTTTGTGCGGATGGAGCATTATATTCCTATGATCCAAGAGTTGAGTAATGATAAAACAGTGCCTAAGTATGCTACACACCTGGTGTACATGACCAGTGCAAACAACCCAAAAGAAATAGAGCATAAGATCATTTACTCCATCCTCAACCGCAAGCCCAAGCGCGCAGATATTTACTGGTTTGTGCATGTAGATATACTGGACGATCCCTACACCTGCGAGTTTGTAGTGGATCATATTATTCCCAATGATATCATCAGGGTAGAATTCCGCCTTGGCTTCCGGGTAGAGCAAAAGCTTAGCCTGATGTTTAGAAAAGTAGTGGAAGACCTGGTGAGAAATAAGGAGGTAAATGTAACCAGCCGTTACGAAAGTCTGGAGCGCAACAATGTAGTAGGAGACTTCCAGTTTATTGTAATGGAAAAGTTCTTATCGAATGATAATGAGCTACCTTTCTTTGAAAAGCTCGTCATGCGCCTGCACTTCTGGATAAAAGAAATTAGTCTTAGCGAAGAAAGAGGCTTTGGTCTTGACCCGAGCGTAGTGGTAGTAGAAAAGTTCCCATTGATCGTGTCCTCTATTTCCAGCCTGCCGCTTAAAACGGGTATTTACCAATGCAGAAGAAGGGGTTTAGATGCCATTCACCACATAGGATCATAGGCACATAGATTTGACCACCGCTTTTGTTGGGGCAGGCACATAGAATAAAAACTATATAACTTGCTTTGTTTTATGTTACTATAGGTTATTATACATTAAATATACTAACCAAAGAAAAAGCCTGAAGTAGTGTTCTTCAGGCTTTTTTATACTTATAATAGATTGAGGCTATTTATACATCTCTTCTCTTAACTGCTGAACGCGTGCATCAGCCACATATTCATCATAAGTCATTAACCGGTCTATGATGCCTTTAGGCGTTAGTTCAATAATGCGGTTGGCAACTGTTTGTACAAATGTATGGTCATGGCTTGTCAGCAGCACAATGCCGGGGAATGTCTGGCAGCCTTCATTGAAAGCCTGGATGCTTTCCAGATCCAGGTGGTTGGTAGGCTGGTCGAGAATGATGAGGTTAGGATTTTGCAGCATCATGCGGCTGATCATACAACGTACTTTTTCACCACCACTCAGTACGTTTGTCTTCTTCATAATATCATCACCGCTAAAAAGCATCTTGCCCAAAAAGCCACGCAGGAACGGCTCATCGGCATCGGTAACATGTGGTGGTACAAACTGGCGCAGCCAATCCATCAGCGTAAGTCCTTCTTTGAAGAACTCACTGTTTTCCAGTGGCAGATAAGCCTTGGTGATAGTAGTTCCCCATTCGATACTTACCGCTATCTGGCTTGCAGATTGCCATTGATGATCTCAAAGAAGTTAGTAACTGCCAGCGGGTCTTTACTCAGAAATGCAATCTTCTCTCCTTTGTTGATGCTAAAAGATGCTTTGTCAAACAGCTTTCTGCCATCGGCACTGCTGCTGGCAAGTTTCTCCACATTCAATATCTGGTTGCCTACATCGCGAAGTGGCTGGAAAATGATGCCCGGATATTTACGGTTAGAAGGTTCAATTTCCTCAATCGTCAGTTTCTCCAATGCCTTTTTACGGCTGGTAGCCTGCTTACTTTTAGATGCATTGGCGCTAAAGCGTGCAATAAAGTCGAGCAATGCCTGACGCTTATCTTCTGTCTTTTTATTCTTATCACCTATCTGGCGCGCCATCAACTGACTACTCTCGTACCAGAAGGTGTAGTTGCCGGTAAACACTTTTATCTTGCTGCGGTCCACATCGGCTACATGGGTGCACACCTGGTCTAAGAAGTGCCGGTCGTGGCTTACTACCAGTACAATATTCTGATAATCAGCTAAGAAGTTTTCCAGCCAGCCAATGGTTTCAATATCCAGCCCGTTGGTAGGCTCATCTAGCAGGAGGATATCGGGATTCCCAAATAGTGCCTGTGCCAGTAATACCCGCACTTTCAGGTTGGCAGGTATGTCTTTCATCAGGCTTTGGTGGTATTCCTCATTCACACCAAGGCTGTTCAGCAGGGTACCTACATTGCTTTCAGCTTCGTAACCACCCATTTCACCAAATTCGGACTCCAGTTCACCGGCTTTCATGTCGTCATCTTCGGTAGCTTCGGGATTGGCGTAGATGGCATCTTTCTGGTGCATTACCTCCCACATCTTCTTATGCCCCATGAGAACGGTATTGAGCACCGTTTCGTTGTCAAACTCAAACTGGTTTTGCTTCAGCACCGCCATGCGCTCGCCTGTTGTTATATCTACTGCACCTTTGTTGGGTTCTATGTCACCGCTTAATATCTTTAAAAAAGTTGATTTACCTGCGCCGTTAGCACCAATCACGCCATAGCAGTTACCATGTACGAAATTGATGTTTACTTCATCAAATAACACGCGCTTGCCGTAAGCAAGCGTTACATTTTTTACACTTATCATTGGTTTAAGTCTTTCCGTTTTTCAGGGCGCAAAAGTAGAAGGAAAGAAGCAGAAAGAAAAGACCTTTTGCATTTAATAGCAATTGATTAAGGTAAGGAGTTCATCAATCCAGAAGTTCACGTGTTCACTTGTTTACAAGTCAGGAGTGAATAAGTTCAAAGTTTGATGTTAGACTGGGAGGGAGTTAATAGGGATGTAGTGATAAGTTAGCTGGGAGGAGATGGCGAGGAGATTCGGTATAAGTTAAGTATAAGTTAGGTATAAGTTAGGTATAAGTTAAGTATAACTCCTGATGTTCCGATGTTAGGAAGGGTGTTTGCATTTTAGTAACCCTATAGCGTAACATAACGACAGCTTTGAAATATAAAAAAGAAAACACTGTAGGGCACCTACTGTATTCATTTAAAAGATTTGACTATAAATAGTTGTGTTTTAATGCGAATTGAATGCATATACACTTATTTTTATAACTCATTAGCATGTTGCCTTTTAATCTGAAACATCATCTAAAACACCAAATAACCGATACTATGAATTCACGTCGCCAATTCCTGCAGAAAATGACCGCGTCTTCGGGTGCTTTTTTCTTTATGAAGCATTGCTTTGCAGCTTCGCCGGAAACTAAAAATGTGCCTTATGATGGTCCCATGCTTCGGGTAGCTATTATGGGATTAGGTAGTTATGGTACCCGCGTTGCCGAAGCTATGAGAGATTGTAAAATGGCAAAACTGGTGGGTGCCATTAGTGGTACACCCTCAAAAATTACGGACTGGCAGCAGAAGTATAACATACCTGCAAAGAACTGTTACAATTACGAGAACTATGACCAGATAAAAAATAATCCGGATATAGATGCAGTGTATGTAATTACTCCAAATGCATTGCACCACGATGCTGTAATACGGGTGGCTAAAGCTGGCAAGCATGCTATAAGTGAGAAGCCTATGGCGGTAAATGCCAAAGAAGGTCAGGAAATGGTGGATGCATGTAAAAAAGCCGGTGTGAAGCTACTGGTAGGCTATCGCATGCATTTTGAGCCACATACGCTTGAAATAGTGCGTATGCGAAAGGCGGGTGAGTTTGGGAAAATCACTTTCTTTCAAGGACTGTCGGGATTTGTAATTGGTGATCCGACCCAGTGGCGCCTGAATAAAGCCCTTTCGGGTGGTGGCTCTATGATGGATATTGGAGTCTACTCTATTAATGGATCCCGATATATGATAGGTGAAGATCCGGTATGGGTAACGGCCGTAGAAACAAAGACCGACCCGGTGAAATTTAAAGAAGGGGTAGATGAAACTATCCAGTTTCAGTTAGGTTTTCCAAGTGGTGCTGTAGCTTCCTGCTTATCTACCTATAGTATGAATAATCTTGACCGCTTTTTCCTGGATGGATTGAATGGCTGGGCAGAATTGTATCCGGCTACTGGTTATGGACCTATTGCGGGGCGCACAGATAAAGGCGATCTGAACCAGCCGATAGTGACACACCAAACAGTGCAGATGGACGAAATGGCACAGATAATATTCAATGGTAAACAACCCATCATACCGGTGGATGGAGAAGAGGCAGTGAAAGATTTAAAGATTATAGATGCGATATATGAAGCGGTGAAGACGGCTAAGAAGGTACCGTTGAAATTGTAGTTATAGCACCTGTGCTGATTATAGAGGATGTATTGCAATTAGCTACATTATGTTATACAGGGTATGTAATCTTTGATGATCATCAACCACAGTCAACGGTATTGCAGGTGCAGTATAAACTGTAATGTTATTGTTGAAGCTCTTGCAGTTCATATTGGATGTTGTTTCCCGCCTGCTGTTCATATCTTTCAATGAAATAATCTGTTTTATAGATTGCAGGCATTTGGAGAAAGTGATGCAACACTTTCTGTCTTCCGGGTTTGTAAATTAAGTCAGGGTACATCCTGTATTCTTTTCTTATTTGCTCTGTGTATTTCTTATAATTGAAATAACTGCTGCCAAGTATTGCAAGATCAGCATCTGTAAAGTAATTGGTATCATCATCAGTGCTCTTGTTATGTGCTTTTGTGGCTAGTATTTGCTCTCTGCACTTATATCTTCGCTCTGTTGTTATATGTAGAAGACCTAACCTTTCATAAGCAATATCTGCGCTTTTTTCTTCATTATCTTTCTTCAATGCATTATAAATAATATCGTGGTAAGCTATGGAGAATACAATTATGGGCCAATCGGTTAATTTATCCTTTATGATAATTAGTTCCTGTAACAGATGATCGAGATGAAGCAAATTATGATAATGCCTGTTACGCTTATTGTAGTGTGAAGCGATTTCTGACCAGAGCTTATTGATTAAAGTTTTGTCAGTGGTGAAGTAAGTAAGTTCGGCTTTGAAGATTATTTCGAACATATAGCGCACAGCTTTTTGTAAAGCTACCTAATTGAATTTGGTATAATATTGTGGCATGAGACCGATTTATTATCTGTTTATCACTTTATACCCGCTTGCCGCACGTATTCTTTCACCTTTTAATAAAAAGGCAAAACTGTGGGTGCAGGGCAGAAGAGATGTAATGGAAGATGTATATCACTATTTCAAGACCAATACAGCGCCGGTAATATGGTTTCATTGTGCATCATTAGGCGAGTTTGAACAAGGCAGGCCGGTATTAGAAGCCTTGAGAGTGATGAATCCAAGACACAAAATATTAATTACCTTTTTCTCTCCTTCGGGCTATGAAGTAAGGAGAAATTACAAGCCGGCAGACTTCATCTGTTACCTGCCCATGGATGGCCCACTCCATGCAAAAAGGTTTGTAAAAACAGTCCGGCCTTCACTGGTGATATTTGTAAAATATGAGTTCTGGTATTACTATTTAAAAGCCATACGCAAGCGCAATATTCCTTTATTGTTGGTGTCCGGGTTGTTTAGAGAGTCACAAATTTTCTTCAAATGGTACGGGGGCTTTTACTGCCGCATGTTGCGCTACTTTACTCATCTGTTTGTACAAACTCCCGAAACTCTGCAATTATTACATTCAATTGGCATTAAAAACGCCAGCGTAAGCGGCGACACACGTTTTGACCGTGTGTTAGCAACCGCTCAAAACTTTGAGCCGGTGCTACTGATTGAAGCTTTTTGTGCGGGCAGGAAAGTAGTAGTAGCAGGCAGTACATGGACTGAAGATGATGAAGAACTGGACCATTTTGTTATTCAGCATCCGGATATGCGGTTTATTATTGCACCGCACGATATAAGTGAAGAACGGTTGAAGGAATGTGAACATTTATACAAGCATACCATACGCTACTCGCAGCTAAGCAAAGCACATGGTACAGCAGGCAGTAATACATTGATTATAGATAACATCGGTATGCTTAGCCGCTTATATAAATATGCAACGATTTGTTATGTAGGCGGGGCATTTGGCGGTGATGGCATTCATAATATATTAGAGCCTGCAGTATTTGCAAAGCCAGTATTGTTTGGCCCGGTGCATGATAAGTTCCCCGAAGCAGGTCAATTGATTGAAGCAGGTGGTGCTTTCAGCGTGGATAATGCACTAGAGTTGGAAAATACATTGAATGAACTACTCAGCAACGAACAAGTATATGCAAAATCATGCGCCGCCTCGCAGCAGTTTATACAAGGCAACGCAGGTGCTACCGGCAAAGTGATCCAATACATTCAGGAAAACCGCCTCTTAACCAATTGATTAAAGTGCTTTACTACAGGATTATTGTCATCCCATCCTAATTTATAAATCATCTCTCGCTGTATCCAGTAATTAGCTTCCTGGTAAACAGTAAATGAGTTGATGGTTTTTATACTGCGCTCATACATGGTTTCATCACCACGGAACAGTTCACTGATGAACTGATAACGGTCATTTATATTTATAGCTTTTCTCAAATCACGGATAGGCTCGTCCTGCAGCTTGCTGGCAAGTTCGGGTGCATTATTTGCTTTTAGTTTATCGTTCAGGCTTACTTCCTCTCCATACCCGGATGCGTTTAGCTCATACACTTCCTTTTTATCCTGTTGTTGTGCCAGGGTAGGTGCTTCCTCCTGCATAAAAAAAGCAGGATTGGTGGGTCTTAAACCATATATAGTTGTAGAAGGTTCTGCAACAGGCGGAACCTCATCCGGCTGTTCCTGCGGCATTTCGGATGGTGTTTGTGTGGGTATCTCAGCAGGCTCTTGTGTTTCCGGTTGTATATCCGGCGCTGCAGGTTGCTCTATTTCAGGCGTTGGTGGTACAGGCTGTTCTTCCGGCAGAGGTTCAGGACTTACAGCCATAGTTTGCACATGCGGCATTACTACCGATACTTTTTGAGCTTTATGATTAATCTGTGCATTATGTTGCAGTTCAGCAAGCAACATTTGTACAGTAACCAATAAAGTTACGTTGTCTGCGTGTTGTTGATATTGCTCCTGCAGCTTGCTTATAAAAGCGCCCACTCTTTCCATGCAATGCTATACTTTTGGTAGTTTAATTTGTGGGCTAAGGTAGTAAGGATTTTTTTTGCACGAATAAGTTTTAATAATGTTTATTGAACCCTCTATAAATGGAGCACATCGCGGGTGGATAGAAGTAATTTGTGGCTCGATGTTCAGCGGGAAAACAGAAGAGTTGATACGCCGTTTGCGGCGGGCTAAAATTGCTAATCAACGAATTGAAATATATAAGCCTGCTATTGACAACCGTTATCACGCTACAGATGTGGTAAGTCATGATTCCAACAGCATTTCTTCAACTGTTATTGAAAACTCACAAACTATCTTGTTGTATGCCAGCGATGTAGATGTGATAGGTGTAGATGAAGCTCAGTTTTTTGATCCGGAAATAGTAACCGTATGCGAAAAACTCGCAGTCAAAGGCGCTCGCGTAATTGTGGCAGGTCTGGACATGGATTATAAGGCCAGACCCTTTGGATCAATGCCTGCGCTGCTGGCTATTGCTGATTACATCACCAAACTGCATGCTATATGTGTGAAGTGCGGTAACATTGCTTCCTATTCTTACCGCAAAACGGCACAGGAAGGGCAGGTGTTGCTGGGCGAGACAGACCTGTACGAGCCACGCTGCCGTAAATGCTATTATGAAGAGGTGTAATATTATTAAATAATAGATTCTGAATTTTAAGCTATCCACTTTTGACAAATAAATACCACCACATCATCACCCTTGTAAAAAAAGATATTCTGCTGGAAGTACGCCAGCAATACACTTTTTATGGCATTGCTTTATATGTTGCCGCTACTGTTTTTGTAATTACACTTACAATGGGCGCCCCCGAAGATGCAGTCTGGAATGCCTTATTTTGGGTAGTACAATTATTTGTATGCGTAAATGCAGTAGCTAAGAGTTTCTTGCAGGAAAACCGGGGGCGCATGCTGTATTTCTATTCCATTGCAGGCTCGCGACAGTTCATCCTCGCTAAGCTCATCTTTAATTCACTGCTGATGCTACTTATGAGCTTGCTTACTTTAATAATGTTTACGCTCTTTCTGGGCAATCCCTTACAAAGCTTTTTACGCTTTGCAGGCATTAGTTGTTTAGGCGGTATTGGATTAAGCCTCACATTTACCTTTCTGGCAGCTATCGCAGCAAAGGCTCAGCAACAGGCGGCATTGATGGCCATTATGGGCTTCCCCATTGTCATTCCGCAATTATTATTGCTCAGTAAAGTTGCTAAAATTGCTTTCTCCTCAGTTGTGCAGTCCGGCTTATTGCAAATGTGTGGCTTGCTGATAGCTTTCGATGCACTGGTAGTAGTATTGGCTATTATCCTGTTTCCTTTTTTGTGGAAGGATTAAGACTGAGGTCCGGAGTTATAGTAATGCTGCAACACAGCCCCAAAGCCCACAACTGTGTTGCCTCATTTAGTACTATACCGCTATTGGAACTTTATGCCATTTACCATTTAGTTACAACCATATGTGGCATTAAGGCCTGTGCTCTTCCCTACCTAAGCCATAGCAAAGCCATGCTATAGCCATGGATAGTCCATGGGAAGCCATACTAAAGCCCTGCTTTCTCCCAATTTACAAATCTTCAATACCAGATATTACATATTCAATATCTTAATTACCAATTGACCATTACCAATATACAATACATCCCTACTTTACATTATTTTAAAAGCTAACAGTCGTTTGTATAATACCTTTCCCCTAATTTTGCGGCGCATACAGAAATCAAACTGTTGTTTTCTGTAAAAAACACATCTTCTCTATGATTCGCAAACCCTGGTGGAAATGGCTGTCTTTTATACTCTTACTCTACACTTGTATTGCAGGGTTCTTTGTAAAAATTCCGGTGCTCGACGATAGGCTGCAACAGTCAATACGCAACCTGTTTTTCCATGTCCCTATGTGGATGGCAATGATGGTGTTATTCATTGTTTCAGTGGTATATGCAATCAGGTATTTGCGCTCTCAAAATCCGGTATATGATTACTATTCATTAGAGTATGCACGTACAGGTACCCTCTTTGGCACACTTGGTTTTATCACCGGTATGATATGGGCAAATTATCAGTGGGGCGCCCCATGGAGTGGAGATCCTAAACAGATATATGCAGTAATAGGCATCCTTATTTACTTTGCCTACTTTATCCTGCGCGGCTCTATGACCGATATAGATAAGCGGAGTAAAGTAGGTGCAGTATATAACATCTTTGCTTTTTGCATGACTATACCTTTATTCTTTATCTTACCACGCATGAAAGAATCACTGCACCCCGGCGGGCAAGGCAGCGAAGGCAATCCAGGTCTTAACCCCGGAGACCTGGACGCTAATATGCGTTTGGTTTGGTATCCCGCTATTATTGGCTGGACATTATTGGGTGTATGGATAACCACCCTCCGTATAAGATTTCGTATTTACCAGGAAAAACAATTATTGATACATGAACAAGCTTAAGCGCATAGCAATGGCTTTATCCTCTTGTATGTTTACGCTGCTTGCTTTTGCGCAGCCCGTAACTACACAGCAGGCAGAGCCTTCGGATTTTATGAGAAGTAATGGAAAGATATATGTTGTAGTGGCAGTGGTAGTGGTAATAGTAATTGGTTTGTTTATATACCTGGTAAACTTAGACAGAAAGATATCCAGGCTGGAGAAAAACAGCGATAAGCATTAATATATAAGATGCTTTGGTTTGCTTTCGATTGTGGATGAAATATATTAAGTATGCTTGCCAATATATGTGATAACTATAGCACTATCATTGTATTCTTATTAAAGAAATTCTAACGATTTACATATCTAAAATATAGTTCAATGTCGAAACAAAAGTCTTATAGTTTTTTTGATAACGTAACTAGAAGCTTTGATAAAGCTGCTAGTTATACTAAATGGGAAAAGGGCTTGTTGGAACAAATCAAAGTCTGCAATGCTGTATACCAGATGCATTTCCCTATCCGCCGTGATAACGGCAAAATTGAAGTAATAGAAGCTTATCGCGTGCAGCATTCGCACCATAAAGCGCCTTGCAAAGGTGGTATCCGCTTTAGCGAAGAAGTAGACCAGGATGAAGTAATGGCACTGGCTGCACTGATGACGTATAAATGCGCCATTGTAAATGTTCCTTTTGGTGGGGCTAAAGGTGGTATTAAAATAAATCCACGCAATTACAACGCTTTTGAATTACAAAAGATCACACGCCGTTACACCTCCGAATTAGTAAAGAAGAATTTTATAGGTCCTGGCATAGATGTACCGGCACCCGACTATGGCACCGGTGAACGGGAAATGGCCTGGATAATGGATACTTATTTAACAATGCGCCCCGGCGAAGTGGATGCGCATGGGTTGTGTAACTGGCAAGCCTGTAACTCAGGGCGGTGTACGGGGCCGTAAAGAAGCTACCGGTTTAGGAGTTTTTTATGGCGTGCGTGAAGTATGCAACATGCCAGAAATTATGAATCGCTTAAATATGCCGGTTGGCATAGAAGGCAAGCGAGTAGTAATACAAGGTTTAGGTAATGTTGGCTACTATACAGCTAAATTCTTCCGTGAACATGGAGCTAAAGTAGTGGCTATTGCTGAGTATGAAGGTGCTATTTACAATGAGAATGGGCTACATGAAGAAGAAGTATTTCAGCATAGAAGAAAAAATGGTTCTATTTTCAATTTTATGGGTGCAAGCAATATTGTAAAGAGTGCTGATGCGCTGGAACTGGAATGCGATATTTTAATTCCCGCAGCACTTGAAAATGTTATCAATGCCGAAAATGCACCACGCATTAAAGCCAGACTGATTGGAGAAGCAGCAAACGGGCCACTTACACCCGATGCTGATGAAATACTTATAAATAAGGGTATTATCGTAATACCAGATATGTACCTGAATGCTGGTGGTGTAACTGTTTCTTATTTTGAATGGTTAAAGAACCTGAGCCATGTACGCTATGGCCGTATGGAAAAGCGTTTTACCGAGAATATGAACAAACATATTCTGGGACAAATAGAAGAACTTACCGGCAGAACAGTAAACACCAAGGAAAAAATATTTATTGAACATGGCCCTTCAGAGGCTGACCTGGTACACAGCGGACTGGAAGAAACAATGGTAGAAGCAACCCGTGAAATTATGGAGTGCTGGCACGCTAACCCCAGTATTCCTGATATGCGCACTGCAGCATATGTAGTAGCTATTAATAAGGTTGGTACTTCCTATGCTGAGCTAGGTATATTTCCTTAATGGATTTAAAAATATTATATTACACAAAGAGCCAATTGTATATTATTACAATAGGCTCTTTGCTATTTGTAAACAATATATAAAGTATTGCGATACTTCACCCTATAAGGTCAATAAAAAAGCTGCCCTGGCAGCCTTTATGTAATTTTAATAACTTAGAACTAATTCATTACCACTTATCTATATCATCAGTAGAATGAGAAGTAGTAGCGGCAGGTTTTACCACGTCTGAAGCGATACCAGGTATGCCATCTACCACATCAGAATTCACTTCTTCAGAAACAGATTCGGGATATTCATGATTGAAAGCATCAAAGTCGAAGTCTGGCATTAAATCTGTTTTTACATAATCCACTGCTTCACCCAATGCTTTACAGAATTTATTGAAATCTTCTTTGTATAAAAAAATCTTGTGTCTGTCGTAGCCGTCATCATTAAAACGTTTACGGCTCTCGGTGATAGTGAGGTAATAATCGTTGCCGCGTGTAGCTCTTACATCAAAAAAATAAGTTCTTCTTTTCCCGGCTCTAATGCGTTTGCTAAAAACGCTTTCCATCTTTTTGTCGTTATTTTCGTAAGCCACAGCTCAGATATTTTGGTTTATATAAAAATTTGCTGCACAAATATAGCGCTGTTTTGACACCGCCAAAATTTTGTACAATATTTTTTATTGAAATTCGGTAGTTGCCTGTGCAGTCTGTTCGCTGTTCATCTGTAAATTATACAATTCGGCATACTCTCCATTTAACTTTATCAACTGTTCGTGCGTACCTTTTTCTACTACTCTTCCATCCTGGAGAACAATAATTTTATCGAATGCAAGGGCAGTAAAGATGCGATGGGTAATGATAATGGCTGTTTTATTCTGTAAGTATTGCCGGAGATTATTTACAATATCATGTTCTGTTTTGGAATCTACTGCGCTAAGGCAGTCATCAAAAAGCATGATAGGAGCGCCCTTCATTAAAGCACGTGCAATGGAGATACGTTGTTTTTGCCCACCACTCAAGGTGACGCCACGCTCACCTACTAAGGTATCATAGCCCTGAGGCAGATTGTTGATCTCATTGTGTATGCTGGCGTATTTGGCTGCTTCATGTACTCCTGCTGCTTCGGCAGCCTGGGACAACCCAAAGTTGATATTGGAAGTAATATTATCACTAAACAAGAATACATCCTGCGGTACGTAGCTGATATGCTCACGCAAATAGCGTAGTGGAATGTTTTTGATGTTTTCGCCATTCAACAGGATTTTGCCTTCATCGACATTGTAAAAGTGTAGTAATAATTGTGCAATAGTGGATTTACCACTGCCTGTTTTACCTAAAACTAATACCTTCTCTCCTTCTTTGATAGCCAGACTAAAGTGCTTTAGGGCCTGTATACCAGTGTGTGGATAGGTAAAGGATACGTCGTCAAAAACAATATTGCCGTTGAGGGCTGGCGTAACTGGCTTCGCCGGCTCGGTAATGGGCGATTGTGTTTGTAAAAACTCATTGATTCGCTTTTGCGAAGCAGATGCTCTTTGTACCATACTGGCAGTCCAGCCAATTGCACTTACGGGGAATGTTAATTTATTGATATACAATATAAATTCTACAATTACACCTGGCATTAAGCCATGTAATACCTCCATGGTACCAACAAGAATTGCAATCAATGTACTTAAGCCAATCATTAATGTCATGCTGGGGAAATAAACAGCTTCCAGCTTAGAAAGGCTAACGGTATTTTTGCGGTATTCCTCACTGTTTTTCTTGAAGAAGCCCATCATATTCTTCTCCTGACCAAAGGATTTTATCACGCGGATACCACTATAAGACTCCTGAGCATTTGTAGTAAGATCGGAAAGGGAACGTTGTACGATCTCGCTTTTTTTGTGAATAATATTATTAACTACATAAATAGTGATAGCCAGCAGCGGCAAAGGTGATAGCACCAGCCACGTAAGATGGGCATTTTGCTTAAACATATAGAACAAGCAAAAAATAATGGTTGTGACTAAGTTGATAGTGTACATGATAGCCGGACCGGCATACATGCGTACGCGGCTAACGTCTTCGGCAATACGGTTCATCATATCGCCAGTACTGTGTGTTTTGTAAAAATTGGTATTGAGCTGCTGGTAGTGCTTGTAAACTTCATTTTTTTGGTCATACTCAATATGGCGGCTCATGACAATGATGGTTTGCCGCATAAGGAACATAAAGAAGCCGCGGAGCAGAGCCAGAATCAGTAGCATAACGCCGGATAGTATAACAATGTTACTGTAGGTAATGGCTTTACTGTTTATCCATTGAATAAACCACTGCACTAAAAAATTGTAATTACCTGACTCATTGTATTTAATTACTTCGTGAATGCCCTGATGCTGCTTAATGGCATGCGTAACCATATTGACAATGTAGCCCGATAGCTGCGGGCTGAGGATATCAAAAAAGTTGGAGAGGACTACGAACGCAATGCCTAAGCTCAAACGTACCCTATACTTCCAAAAATATTTATTAAGTGCTGCTAAATGCTTCAAAACTGGCCTATCTCTTTTTTGCAAAAGTAAGCCATTGGGATGGTCAATTGTTAATGGTCAATTGTTAATTGAAGATTGAATATGTTATATTAGAGATTTAGCAACCGGCAAATATGGGCTGCATTATATTGTCTTTCGAAGAGTTTTGATAGATGTTAGAATAGGCGTTATTACATTGTCAACTAAGTATTTTTAGTTTGGAGCAAATGTATATTGGATGCTGTTTAAGTGGTAAGTATTTTAGGTGTAATCGCTTACAGACAGTTGTTATTCTTTCTTTTTTTCTTGATAAAAAAAGAAACAAAAAAATCAAGCACGGCATAATCGCTCCGCGCATCCGTGCAGGCCAGCGCCGCCCCATTGCCTAAGGGGCAGCTTTATTACTGGGTGGCACTGTTGGGCTAACATGGTGCTACTGCTTATTTGACAGGTATTTAATGAACAGGGTGCTTGCCTTTGGCCTTAAACTTTGAACAGCGGAGGCATACTTAGCAGAGATTGGAAAGGGGAATACGTAGCTCATTGCAGGTTAGATCAGTAGGATATTTAACCGAAAACTTTTATAATTTATGTAACAGTGTATTAAGTAGTTTGTCAACTAAAGAAGTTTAAGAACTATGCTACAGATCAAAGTATATTTAAACAATGATTTATTTAGGTTCAAAACTATTGGTAATAAAAAAGTCCCGAATGTGACTTCGGGACTTTAATAGGTTACTGCAAAAGGCTAAGCTTCGTTGCTTCCTGCAGCAGGACCACCCTGCTCTACTCTTCTTACCACAGGGGTTTGCTTACGGGCACGCTGCGTTTTTCTGTGCTCATCGGAACGTTTACGAATAGCAGCTTCATGCTCCTCATGCCATTTTTGAAACTTTACCATAGCGGTAGCTTCATCAAACAGTTCCAGCTTTACACCTCTTAACAGGTGTTTCAGGTACAATACGCCTTTGAAAGACAGGATACGGCGCACCGTATCGGTGGGTTGAGCACCTTTGTGCAGCCATTCCAATGCTTTTTGACGATCGAGCTGAATTGTTGCAGGAACTGTTAGTGGATTGTAAGTTCCAATTTTTTGGATAAACTTACCATCGCGTGGTGCACGGGCGTCGGCTACTACTATAAAGTAGAACGGACGTTTTTTGCTTCCGTGCCTCTGTAGTCTTAATTTGACTGCCATGTTTAAATAGAAATTTAAAGGCTTAAGAAAATGGTTAACGAAAATTTTAGTGGACAAAAATAGAAATTCTGATGATAAAAACAAAAACCTTTATAATTAAAATTTTCCAGATTAGCAAAGTTTTTTTCGGTTTTGCTATCAAATGAATGATTGGTTATCTATTACATATATAAATAGCTATACGGTACATAAGGCTGCAGAAGCTGCAGAGCCGCTTACTCCACCCTTTATTGAAGCGTGCAAGTATTTTGTATTAGCTGTACATGCAGTTGAAGATATGACTTTAGCAGGGAATCATTTCAAATTCAAATAGGTTACCTGATACCAGTTACCGGTTGCCAGACCACAGGATCCTGCTGATTACCGGAAATGAACTGTGGGCAGTGCATATAATATTAACCAACTAAAAATGGTATTTTACCATACTCAACCAGGCAGCCAGATAGCAACTGCGGATTACTTGTGTGGATGGCTTAAGGTGGGAGTATAAGGGGCGTTACTGAGGAGTAAATACGGAGGAGATCAGGTATAACTTAGGTATAAGTTAGGTATAAGTTAAGTATAACTTAGGTATAACCCGAAGCTGTTTAATGACAGGAATGGGTGTTTTTAAGGGGAGAAAGGAGTTGCCCAGATAGAAAACCCCAAGGAGAGCCATCGTGAACAGGTGATGTCAGATTCAAATTGATCAATTGTAAAAGATACAAGCGGAAATGCTTCGACCGTTATTGGAGTGCTCCAAAATTAACAGAGAGCTGCAACTGCTATTACCTTCTTACCACTCTACAGTTAGGAATATAGATGTTTTTTTCGACCTTGTAAGAATTTTTGTCTGCGAACCTTTTGGACAGGCACCTGCTGTATTTTGCTTTCGAGCCATGAAATAATATCTAAATACATAAAAGAGCGTGTTTCCAAGGGGCTTCCCTGGTAACGTTCCAATTTGTCTTTTAAGGCTTCAAAAGCGGGTATTACCTGGGAAGGTTTAAGAGTAAAAGACTTGCGCAGGAATTTAAAAATCTCTTCCTCTACTACGCTCAGGTTTTTCATGTTTGCCATAAAGCGATACACCGATTTGATGAGGTATTCCAACAGATCGTAATTTCCAAGTTCATAATGAGCAATGAGGTGTAAGAGGCGGGCGTAACATTGCAGGTCGGTACGCAGATCCACCTTTAAGTTGATGATCTTATTTAAATAGTCAATAGCTGTTGCGCTATCACCGCTACCAAAATACAGGGAAGCTATTTTATAATAAAATACCAGTATTCTATGGCGATCCAACTGTAATTTGTACTCCTCCAGCTTTTCTTCTATAAAAGGCACTAATTGCAGCCCTTCGGTAAAAGTGCCGTTTAAGAAATGCTTATTGATGCGGGCAATATTTAAATATACAAAGGTCTGAATGCGATTGTTGGCGTTGCTTCCGGCTTCCGCGGACTGGGCAAACTGTTCAAACTGATTGAGTGTAGCAGCAAATTTATCGTAGTTATTCAGGTCGAAATGAGCGCTGAGCAGGTTGTGCATTGCTTTGATGTACTGTACTGTTTCTACCTGTATCATTTCCGGGTGCTTGTTGAATAAATCCACCCATTTTTGGGTATAGCGGTAATACATCAGCAAGTCCTGCAGGATAAAATTGTACCAACAATAGGACTGATACAGGTACATTTTTTCGTAAAAGCCAATTTGCGAAAGATTATATACGGGCAGGTTTGCTTTGAAAAACATTTTTACGGCTGCTACGTCCTTTTCATCGCGCGCATGCCCCATTTTGATATACCAGCTATACAACTGCAATGAGAGGTTAGAGAACTTATTGAGTAAAGACAAGTGTGATGTAAGTTCTTCGGACTCATGGGCGAGTGCTTCTGCCCTATTTTCCATGCTACGAGTAATATGCAGACTTTCAATCTTTTTTTCCCAGAAAATAGCCTGCATCTGAAAGGTAAGCTGATGAGCCGCTTTAGCAGTCTGCTTTATTTTATTGAGCGCTTTAAGACTTTGGTGGTACAAGCCTTTATTGTACAAAATACGCGCATAGCCCATTTGCTCATTGAGCTGTATATCAATATTATCTTCGTCTTTTGTAAGGCGAAGGGAAGAGAGTATTTGCCTATACAGGTTAGCTTTTAAATTGGAAAGCTGCTGTTTACTGATGCTTTTATTTTTCTTTAACAATAATACCTCGTCATATTCATCCATTTTATCCAGCGCATCAAAGAGGGTAACGATTTTTAAATCCTCGCCATCACTACGCTTTACGTTTAGCTTAAAATACCGCTTCTCCCCTTTATCAAGCGACTTTATTAATTGAAACAACTCATCTGTATTTCTGTTGGGCATTGTAAATTAACTTAGTTGAAATCCTTTAATATCAAGGCTTTTAGTAACTTTACCTTTATTTGTACAGCGTAAAAGTCTGTATATTTTTATTTTGTTTGCTAACTACACAAATTTATTTTTGACGGTGCCGACCGTTTTAAGAACATTTTGGCAGACAAAGGGATGGGCTTAACGGTTTGCACCATTTATACTCTTTCTATCTATGGCGAACGAAAAGATTTTCATTTTTGACACCACACTGCGCGATGGTGAACAGGTGCCCGGTTGTAAGCTGAACACAAAAGAAAAAATTGAACTGGCGCTGGCACTCGAAGACCTTGGCGTAGATATTATCGAAGCAGGTTTTCCTATTTCCAGCCCGGGGGATTTTGCCTCAGTAGAAGCGATTGCTAAAGCAATTAAAAATGCTACCGTTTGCGGCTTAACCCGTTCGGTACAGAAAGATATTGAGTGCGCTGCCGAAGCTTTGAAATATGCTGTTCGCCCACGCATTCATACAGGCATTGGCTCTTCAGATAATCATATTAAATACAAATTCAACACTACACGTGAAGACATTTTGGAGCGGGCTGCGAAAGCTACCAAACTGGCCCGCAACTTAGTAGATGATGTAGAGTTCTTTTGCGAAGATGCAGGTCGCGCAGATAATGAATTTTTAGCCAGACTTGTAGAAACCGTAATTGCTGCCGGCGCAACGGTGGTAAATATTCCTGACACAACCGGCTATTGCCTGCCAAACCAATATGGTGAAAAGATTGCTTACCTGAAGAACCATGTTCCCAATGTAGACAAAGCCATTTTATCGTGCCATTGCCATAATGATTTAGGACTTGGCTACCGCTAATTCTATTTTTGGTGTTATGAATGGTGCAAGACAAATAGAATGTACTATTAATGGCATAGGCGAACGTGCAGGGAATACTGCTTTGGAAGAAGTGGTCATGATTATACAGCAACATAAATCCTTAGGGCTTTACACCAATATTGACATAAAGAAATTAAACCCTATCAGCAAGCTGGTTGCTGACACTATGCGTATGCCGGTGCAAAGCAATAAAGCCATTGTTGGCGCCAATGCCTTTTCACATTCTTCCGGTATCCACCAGGATGGCTTCTTAAAAGAAGCTACTACCTATGAAATCATTAATCCGGAAGATGTTGGTGCTGACCTTAGCAAAATTGTATTAACTGCACGTAGCGGACGTAGTGCACTGGCCCATCGTTTTCATAAGTTGGGATACCAGTTTACAGAAACGATATAGATGTGCTGTACGAACAATTTCTGGAGATAGCTGATAGTAAGAAAGAAGTAGAAGACAATGATTTGAAAGAGCTGGCTAATGAATTTAGAAGCACAGCAGTTTAAGAGAATCATTGGATTACATAAATAAAATCTAATGCTATGGAAACAACAAAAAAGAAAATGAAGAAGGAAGAGAACCATAAGCATAAGGATTTAAATATTCAGTACCGGAAGAAAGGTGACATAGGGGAACCACAAGCAGAACTGGAAGCGCGCCTTAAGACACAAGAATATAAGGAAATGCTTAAGCCGATGAAATAATAGAAGGAGAGCCCTAAAGGGAGCAGAGAGGAGATATGGTGTTAAGGGGGAGTTGAGGAGGAGGAGATATGAAGGAGATACGGGATAACTTAGGTATAAGTTAAGTATAACTCAGGTATAACCCGGTGTTTTCCAAGATTGTGAAAGAGGAAATTTGTGGATTCAGGATTGGGGAGGATGCAATTTAAAACGTTATACCAGAATTTGATAAGTCCAGACATTAAAAAGAATATTATAAAATAAATGGCGAATACATTATTTGATAAGATCTGGGAAAAACACGTGGTAAAGAACATTGAAGGTGGTCCTTCGGTATTATATATTGACAAACACTTTATTCATGAAGTAACCAGCCCGCAAGCCTTTAAAGGCCTGAAACAACAGAGGCTTACCTGTATTTCGTCCCAAACAAGTGGTAGCTACAGCAGACCACAATGTACCTACCTTAATCAGCACCTGCCCATACAAGAAGAACTTTCGAGAATACAGGTACAAACATTAAAAGACAATTGCGAAAAGTTTGGTATTGAATTATATGGCTTGGGACATCCTTTTCAAGGCATCGTTCATATCATCGGTCCTGAACTCGGTATTACCCAGCCGGCATGACCATCGTTTGCGGCGATAGCCATACGTCAACACATGGTGCATTTGGAGCTATTGCTTTTGGTATTGGCACCAGTGAAGTAGAAATGGTACTGGCTACGCAATGCCTGATGCAAAGCAAGCCTAAACTAATGCGCATTAATGTAGATGGAGAATTGAACAAAGGCGTAGTTTCCAAAGACATTATTCTATACATCATTTCGCAAATCTCTGCCAGTGGCGCTACCGGTTATTTTGTAGAATATGCTGGTTCAGCTATCCGCAACTTATCATGGAAGCCCGCATGACCATTTGCAATATGAGCATCGAAATGGGTGCGCGCGGTGGCATGATTGCTCCCGATGAAACCACTTTCAATTACATGAAAGGACGCCTGTTTGCCCCAAAAGGGGAAGAATGGGACAAAGCTGTGGAATACTGGAAAACATTGTACAGCGATGAAGATGCTGTATTTGACAGAGAATTAAATATCAAGGCAGAAGATATAGAGCCAATGATTACTTACGGTACCAATCCGGGAATGGGCATTGGCATTAGCGGTCATGTACCTGAACTGAATGAAGTAGCTGAGAAAGCATCCTTTGAAAAATCACTTCACTATATGGGCTTGCAGCCCGGTGAAGTGCTAAAAGGGCATAAAGTAGATTATGTATTTATTGGTAGTTGTACCAATGCCCGCATAGAAGACCTGCGCATGGTAGCTTCTTTTGTGAAAGGAAAAAAGAAAGCAGACAACGTGGAAGTATGGGTAGTACCTGGCAGCAAGCAGGTAGAAAAACAGGCAATGGAAGAAGGCATTGATAAGATATTTGAAGAAGCAGGTTTTATGCTTCGTCAGCCCGGCTGCTCTGCATGTTTGGGTATGAATGAAGATAAAATACCTGCAGGTAAATATTGCATTTCTACCAGCAACAGAAACTTTGAAGGAAGACAGGGACCAAATGCACGCACGATGCTGGCAAGTCCTTTGACAGCGGCTGCGGCGGCGGTAACCGGTGTAGTAACAGATGTGAGAGAAATGTTGTAACCCCCTATCCCCTAAAGGTGAGCATAGAAAAGTCGTTAGAAATGTAAGTTGATGTAAAATTTGGACGTACAAATTCTCTTAAGAGGGAATAAAACATTAGGAAGTGCCGGAAGTACACTGGAATGCGGACTTATATAGTACAAAACACAATTTTGTTTTTAAGTATGGTGAAGACCTTATAGGATGGTTGCAACCAAAAGCAGGCGAACGCATTCTGGATGTTGGTTGCGGCACCGGGGAATTGACGAATGAATTGAGTAAAACAGAAGCTAACTATCGTTGGCATAGATGCTTCTGAGCAGATGATCAATAAGGCAAAGCAACAGTTTCCAGCTATACAGTTCTTTGTAAAAGACGCAACGAACTTTTCGTTTGACGAGCCATTTGATGCGGCGTTTTCCAATGCCACATTGCATTGGATCAATGACCAGTTGAAAGCGTTGCAATGCATCAGTAACAGCCTGAAAGAAGGCGGAAGATTTGTGTTTGAGATGGGTGGTAAGCATAACATAGAAAGCATTCATAATGCAGTAAAGATTGCAATGGAAGAAGCAGGGCTTAAGGATAAGATTCCGGTAGTTTCAACTACTTCCCTTCTGTTGCGGAGCAGGCGCAATTACTTGAACGGGCAGGCTTTACTATCACGGATGTAGCTTATTTTAAAAGACCAACTGTATTGCAGGGTGAAGATGGTATGAGGAACTGGATAGTTCAGTTTTGCACGTTTTTCTTTACAAAAGTTTCAGCAACGGAGACAGAATACATTATAAGGAAAGCTGTGGATATACTGCGACCAACCAATTACAAGAATGGAACCTGGTATGCAGATTATGTACGATTAAGAGTAAAAGCTATAAAAGAATAAACGTGACAGATGTCATTAATTTTCATCCCTGCATGACAGGTTGTATTATGGTTATGCAATGGTAATGAAGCATTTAGTAAAAATTATAGTTTCGATTTTAATTTCTTAATTATTTCACTCATGAGCAAAAGCATCAATATTATTACTTCTACAGTTGTTCCTATTCATATTGAGAATATAGATACTGACCAGATTATTCCTGCACGTTTTCTAAAAGCAACAAGCCGTGAAGGATTTGGCAAAAATCTGTTTCGTGACTGGCGTTATGAAAACAATGATGAAAATCAGCCTAAAGAGGATTTTGCGTTAAATAATCCAACTTACCGTGGAAAAATATTAGTTGCTGCTAAAAACTTTGGTTGTGGCAGCAGTCGTGAACATGCTGCATGGGCTATTAAGGACTATGGTTTTGATGTGGTAGTAAGCAGTTTTTTTGCTGATATTTTCAAGAACAATGCACTTGAATAATTTTCTGTTGCCGGTAACAGTAAGTGAAGAATTTTTAAATAAAATCTTTACTGCAGTGGAAGAAGACCACACTACAGAAGTAGAAGTGAATTTACCGGAGCAATACATTAAAATTTTATCAACCGGTGAGCAGGAAAGCTTTGATATCAACAGTTATAAAAAAACCTGCCTGCTGAATGGATATGATGATATTGATTATTTATTGAACATGAGAAACGAAATAGAACAGTTTGAATTACAAAATAAAATGGTTACCCATTAGGGTTTGAGGCGTATGTTTTCATCATCTATCATATTAAACAATGTTTCTGTTACGCTGCAGGGAATTGCCATGCTAAGCGATATTTCATTTGCATTAACACCAAATGAACATCTTGCTATTATTGGTCATTCAGGCAGCGGAAAAACTACTTTGGCTAAAGGTATTGGCAGGTCAGTTGTTTGCAAAAGGAAGCGTTGAAATAAATTATGATAATAATTCTTCCTTACTGCAAAAAGTACAGTTGATTGAACAGCGTTATCAATTTAAAAATCTTATCCAACGTTTCTGATTTTTATTATCAACAGCGCTTTAATAGCTTTGATGCTGCAGATGCGTAAACGGTTATGCAGGAGTTGCAGCAAGTAGCTGCTAGATCATCCAAAGCAGAGGCAAAGATTGAAGATTGGTTGCAGCAATTAGGCATGTATCACCGTAAGGATGCACCCATTATTCAACTATCGAGTGGCGAGCACAAGAGATTTCAATTAATAAAAGGATTATTATCTCCTCCGCAAATTATAATATTAGATACGCCGTTTGTTGGATTGGATAAAGGTGCCCGTAAACAACTACATCATATTATTAATGGCGTTGCGGCTAAAGGCACGCAAATTATAATTATTACAGATACGCATGAAGTACCTGATTGCATTACGCATATTGCTTACCTGGAAGAAGGTAAATTAAAAGCATTTGAGTTGAAAGAAAAATTTGATTTTACACGATTGTAGCACATCATCATCTGCATCAATTCAATTTGAATGAATTGCCTTTGGCAGAGAACGGAAATGATTTTGAGAATGCGGTGTTGATGAAAAATGCAACAGTAAGCTATGGCAGTAAAACCATTTTGCACAATATCAACTGGCAGGTGAAGCGAGGCGAAAAATGGTTGCTTCGAGGACATAACGGTGCAGGCAAATCTACATTGCTGAGTCTTATTAACGGAGATAACCCGCAAGCTTATAAGAATGAAATTTACTTGTTTGATAAGCGTCGTGGCAGTGGCGAAAGTATCTGGGATATTAAACAAAAAACAGGATATGTATCGCCGGAGTTGCATGCCTTCTTTGATAAAGGCACTACTTGCTATAATGCAGTTGCATCCGGCTTTTTTGATACGATCGGACTATTTAAAAAGTTAACTGCTCATCAGCAAACACTGGTACAGCAGTGGCTGGATTTTTTACAGCTTTCTTCGTTACAAACAAAGCCACTAAGCACATTATCATCTGGTACTCAAAGGTTGGTGCTGCTGGCAAGAGCGTTGGTAAAAAATCCGCCATTGCTAATTCTGGATGAGCCTTGCCAGGGACTGGATGATGATCAAAAAGATAGCTTTGTACATCTTGTAAACGACTTATGTGAGCGGCTGAATAAAACACTGATCTATGTAAGTCATTATGAAAATGAGATACCGTCTTGTATAGATCATGTGCTGGAATTGAATATGGGCAGGCAAAAGGTTTATTCGGCGGAAAGACAAACAGAAGAACTCATTCAATAATACATTATTTAAAATCCTTTAGGGAAGCAGCTTATGAAAAAAAATATTACAGTAATACTTGGTGATGGCATTGGTCCGGAAGTGACCCAACAGTCCATTAAGGTACTGAATGCCATTGCAGAGCAATACGGACATGAGTTTACTTATTCTTACCAATTAATGGGTGCCGATGCTATTGATAAAACAGGCAATCCTTTACCGGATGAAACGGTAGAGTCCTGCTTAAAAACAGATGCTGTTTTATTTGGTGCTATCGGTCATCCGAAGTATGATAATGACCCGACTGCAAAGGTGCGCCCGGAGCAGGGATTGCTGAAGTTGCGTAAGTCGTTGCAATTATTTGCCAATATCCGTCCTATTATTATATATCCATCATTGCATCACTTATCACCACTAAAAAGTAAAGCGCTGGAAGATGTGGATATGGTAATTTACCGTGAACTGACCGGTGGTATTTACTTTGGTAAAAAAACATTGAATGCAGAAGGCACACAGGCCTCTGACGATTGCGTGTACACAACAGAAGAAATTGAACGCATTGCACACCTTGCTTTTAAAAGTGCACAGCAAAGAAGAAAAGAAATTGACATTGGTTGACAAAGCCAACGTGTTGGAAACCTCCCGCTTGTGGCGCAAAGTGGTGCAGCAGATTGCTACGCAATATGCAGATGTTACTGTGGATTACATGTTTGTAGATAATGCTTCGATGCAGATCATTCTCAATCCAAAACAGTTTGATGTGATCCTTACCGAAAATATGTTTGGTGATATCATCAGCGATGAAGCAAGTGTACTGAGCGGCTCTTTGGGTTTAGCTCCATCGGCTTCTGTTGGCAAAGGCACTGCTTTATTTGAGCCAATTCATGGCAGCTATCCGCAGGCAGCAGGTAAAGATATTGCCAACCCAATTGGTTCTATATTTTCTGCTGCAATGATGCTGGATCATTTTGAAATGCATACTGAAGCACAAGTGGTACGTAATGCCGTAACATGGACGTTGCAGAGCGGCTTTGTGACAAAAGATATTGATCCAATAAACAACTATTCAACATCTACTATTGGTGATCTGATAAGAGATTTTGTTGAAAACAAATTACCAGCAGATATCAATAAGCAAAACATTGTGCTTAGTAAGAGCACTATTATATAACAGGATCTAGTAAGATTATTGGAACAGATTACAAGAAGTATAATTTAAAATCAGAAAGGCATATAAAAACAGAAATGAACCAGGATACAATAAATACAAGCGATATTAACGACGCACCAACAGTAGATGAGCAAGCTGCCATTGCACAATCCCAGGCATTGAACAAATACTCCAGAATCTTAACTCAGGATGTAACTCAACCTGCCGCACAGGCAATGTATTATGCTATTGGCTTTAAAGAAGAAGATTTTGGCAAAGCACAGGTAGGCATTGCAAGTATGGGTTGGGATGGCAATCCCTGTAACATGCATCTCAACGATTTGGCTACATGCTGTTGTAAAAGTGTAAATGGGACAGAAGGTTTGCTGGGTTTACGTTTTCATACTATTGGTGTAAGCGATGGCATCAGCATGGGTACTGATGGTATGCGTTATAGTTTGGTAAGCCGTGATGTGATTGCTGATAGTATTGAAACCAATGCTGGTGCGCAATATTATGATGGCATTAATCTGCTATTCCCGGTTGTGATAAAAATATGCCGGGTTCTGTAATGGCAATGGGCAGATTAAACCGTCCTTCTATTATGTTATATGGCGGTACAATTGCTCCGGGGCATTATAAAGGGCAGGATATTGAAATTGTATCGGCATTTGAAGCATTGGGACAAAAAATTGCCGGCAATCTGGATGAAGCGGATTTTAAAGGCATCATTCGAAATGCTTGTCCCGGCGCCGGTGCTTGTGGTGGTATGTACACTGCCAATACTATGGCAAGTGCTATTGAAGCTTTGGGTATGAGTTTGCCTTACTCCTCATCTAATCCTGCATTAAGCGAGGAAAAGCAAAAAGAATGTGAAGCATTGGTAAAGCCATAAAAATATTGCTGGAAAAAGATATTAAGCCAAGAGACATCATGACCCGCAAGGCATTTGAAAATGCTATAACAGTTATTATGGTATTGGGCGGCAGCACCAATGCAGTATTGCACCTGATAGCTATGGCAAAAAGTGTGGGATGTACCACTTACGCAAGATGATTTCCAGGCAATCAGTGACAGAATGCCTGTGCTGGCAGATTTCAAGCCAAGCGGTAAATACATGATGGAAGACCTGCATAAAATTGGTGGTGTACCTGCTGTAATGAAATATTTGCTAGACAAGGGTATGCTGCATGGCGATTGCCTAACTGTAACCGGTAAAACAATTGCCGAAAACTTAGCCGATGCACCTGATCTGGATTTTGAAAAACAGGATATCATTCATCCGTTGGAAAACCCATTAAAAGCAACCGGTCACTTACAAATATTATACGGCAATCTTGCCGAAGGCGGCAGCGTTGCCAAAATTACCGGTAAAGAAGGCGAACGTTTTGAAGGCACTGCCCGCGTATTTGATGGCGAGCATGATTGATAGAGGGCATACAGAGCGGCAAAGTGCAAGCAGGTGATGTGGTGGTTATCCGCAATATTGGTCCAAAAGGCGCGCCGGGTATGCCTGAAATGCTGAAGCCAACCGGCGCTATTATTGGTGCGGGTTTGGGTAAATCTGTTGCGTTGATTACAGATGGAAGATTTAGCGGTGGTACACACGGTTTTGTGGTAGGTCATATTACACCCGAAGCTTATGACGGCGGCTTGATTGGCTTGGTAGAAGATAATGACATCATTGAAATTGATGCAGTTAAAAACACACTTACTTTAAAAGTAAGCGATGAAGAAATTGCAAAGCGTAAAGCAGCATGGAAACAACCGCCATTAAAAGCAACAAAAGGCATTTTGTATAAATATGCCAAAAGTGTAAAGACTGCTGCAGAAGGCTGTGTAACAGATGAAGATTAATGTAAGTATTCAAATCGAAGAATATGATAACGCGATTTATGAACTTGGCGAATAAGAACTGAATGTATCGCTATCCAACATTACAATGGTTGAGCGAGTCAGTAGCAGTATGCAAATACTTTTACAACAACCATTTAATGTCGTATAAAACTAAGAAGTAAAAAGGTCATGATAATAAATCGTTTAAAAATAAAAATACTGAGTTTATGGAAACTCTTGCAATACAAAAAGAACAAGCAGCCGAAAGCAATAAAACCACTACAACCCTCAGTGGTTCACAAGCTGTACTAGAAGCATTGATAGCCGAAAATGTAGAAACCATTTTTGGTTATCCGGGTGGTGCTATTATGCCAATATACGATGCACTGTATGATTATAATGATAAGCTGAAACATATACTTGTTCGCCACGAGCAAGGTGGTATACATGCAGCGCAGGGTTATGCACGTGCATCTGGTAAAGTAGGTGTTGTATTTGCCACCAGCGGTCCGGGTGCTACCAACCTGGTAACAGGATTGGCTGATGCACAGATAGACAGTACGCCAATGGTTTGTATTACCGGTCAGGTATTTGCTCATCTGTTAGGTACTGATGCTTTCCAGGAAACAGATGTGATCAACATCACTACGCCGGTAACCAAATGGAACTACCAGGTAACAGATGCCACCGAAATACCGGAAGTAATGGCAAAGGCATTTCATATTGCCAAAACCGGCAGACCAGGACCTGTGTTATTGATATCACCAAAAACGCGCAGCTACAAAAGTTTGAGTACAACAGGTTACAACAAAATGGACCATATACGCAGCTACCGTCCCAAACCAATTGTTCGCAAAGAATATATTGAACGAGGCAGCCAAGCTGATCAATGCAGCGCAAAAACCATTTGTTATTTGGGGACAGGGTGTAATATTGGGCGGAGCCGAAAAAGAGTTTCAGACCTTTATAGAAAAAACTGGCATTCCTGCAGCATGGACCATTTTGGGTGAAAGTGCCATCCCTACAGATCATCCGTTAAACGTAGGTATGCTGGGCATGCATGGTAATTATGGTCCGAATGTATTAACCAACGAATGTGATGTGTTGATTGCTATTGGTATGCGTTTCGACGACCGCGTAACCGGCACGATTAGATAAATATGCAAAACAAGCCCAAAGTCATTCATCTGGATATTGACCCTGCAGAGATCGATAAAAATGTAAAGGCAACTGTACCGGTTTGGGGCGATTGTAAAGAAACATTGCCTATGCTTACAGAATTGGTAGAGCAAAAAACACATACTGAATGGCTGCAAGCAATTCAAAGAACTAGACAGAGAAGGAAATAGAAGCAGTTATTTTTGAAGAGCAAAACCCATCCACCGAAATTATGACGATGGGCGAAGTAATAAAAGTGCTGAATGAACTTACCGGCGGTAATGCATTATTGTTACCGATGTTGGCCAGCACCAGATGGTAGCCTGCCGTTATGCTAAATTTAATCAAACCAGAAGCAATATTACTTCAGCGGTGGTTTAGGCACAATGGGTTTTGCATTGCCGGCTGCGATTGGTGCTAAGTTTGGTGCTCCTGAACGGACAGTAATTGCAATTGCTGGCGATGGCGGTATCCAAATGACCATTCAGGAACTGGGTACCATTATGCAAAGCGAAGTGAATGTAAAGATTATTCATTCTCAACAACCATTTCCTTGGTATGGTGCGCCAATGGCAGCAATTGTTTCAATGATAAGCGATATTCATTTGTAGACATCGCAAGCCCCGATTATGTGACGGTGGCAAAAGGTTATAATATTCCCGGCAGAAGCATATCTGACCGTGAAGATTTGAAAGATGCATTAAGCGAAATGCTGAATCATAAGGGTGCTTATTTATTGGAAGTAATGGTAGGCAAAGAGAATAACGTATTCCCAATGGTGCCGCAAGGTTGCAGCGTAAGTGAGATAAGACTGAAGTAAAGCCCCAACCCCAATAGGGGCGTAAGGCAAACAGCCATTTACAATTGAAAATCTATTTATAATCAAAGCCCTCAACTGCTTACATAGATGAGAGCTCAAAAATTCCCCTTTAGGGGTTAGGGGCATATGAAACAAGAATTCACATTAACCGTTTATACCGAAAACCAGATTGGTTTACTTAACCGCATTGCCATCATTTTTCCCGCAGAAAAATCAATATCGATAGTTTAAACACTTCTCCATCGGAGATTGACAGTGTACACCGCTTTAATATCGTAATTACCGAAACTGAAGAAGTGGTACGAAAAAGCTATGCCGCCAGATAGAAAAACAGGTAGAAGTATTAAAAGCCTATTACAATACCAACGATGAAATCATTTGGCAGGAAATGGCATTGTATAAAGTACCTACCAATGTAATTGCCGAGAAGGTAGGAGTAGAAAGATTACTCCGCAAAAATGGTGCCCGTGCTGTAGTTATCCGTAACGATTATACAGTATTTGAAACCTCCGGTCACCGCGAAGAAACAGAGGCCTGATTAAAGCCTTAGAACCTTATGGATTGATAGAATTTGTACGAAGCGCACGGGTTGCTATTATTAAAAGCAGCAGCGGGTTTCATGACAAGCTCAAGGAATTTGAACAACAGCAACCAGGCGAAAGTGTTGCTGAAAATGAATATCTCAACGAAAGAGAAAAGGTATTTACCATGTAAGATTATCTACTATTATGATGTAACTGATTATTGACTGATATTACTGACTAATGAATCTTTTCGCAAATAAGTATCAGCAGTTATAAATATCAGCAACATCATTATCATAAATTTTATCAGTAAAATCAGTTATCTAAAATACAAACCAAAAATGGCAAAACTAAATTTCGGCGGCGCGGAAGAAAACGTAGTAACCCGCGAAGAGTTCCCGCTTAGCAAAGCACAGGAAATCCTGAAAAATGAAACTGTAGCAGTAATAGGCTATGGCGTGCAAGGTCCGGGCCAGGCACTAAATCAGAGAGACAATGGCATTAACGTAATTGTTGGTCAGCGTAAAAATTCAAAAACATGGGATAAAGCTGTTAGCTGATGGCTTTGTACCAGGCGAAACTTTTTTGAAATTGAAGAAGCCTTAGAACGAGGACCATTATTTGCTACTTGCTGAGCGATGCTGCCCAGATTGAATTGTGGCCAACTGTAAAAAGCATTTAACTCCGGGCAAAGCACTATATTTCTCTCATGGTTTTGGTATCACTTTCAAAGAGCAAACAGGCATCATTCCTCCTACAGATGTGGATGTGTTTTTAGTTGCTCCTAAAGGTTCTGGTACTTCATTGCGCCGTATGTTCTTACAAGGCAGAGGCTTAAACAGCAGCTATGCTATTTTCCAGGATGCTACCGGTAAAGCAAGAGACCGTGTTATCGCATTAGGTATTGCTGTAGGTAGCGGTTACCTGTTTGAAACTGATTTCAAGAAAGAAGTATTTAGTGATCTTACCGGCGAGCGTGGTACACTGATGGGTGCTATTCAGGGTATTTTTGCTGCACAATACGAAGTATTGCGTGATAAAGGCCACTCTCCTTCCGAAGCATTTAACGAAACCGTAGAAGAGCTAACACAAAGCTTAATGCCATTGGTTGCTGAAAACGGTATGGACTGGATGTATGCTAACTGTTCCACTACTGCACAACGCGGTGCATTAGATTGGTGGAAGCGGTTCAGGGATGCTACTTAGCCTGTATTCAAAGAGCTATATGAAAGCGTTGCTGCTGGTAAGGAAAGCCAGCGCAGCATAGACAGTAATAGCCAACCTGACTATCGCGAAAAGCTAAATGAAGAGCTCCGTGAACTTCGTGAAAGTGAAATGTGGCAGGCAGGTAAAACGGTAAGAAGTTTAAGACCCGAAAATCAGCAGTAAATAACTAATACAGCCGCTTTTATGCGGCTGTTTTGATAAAATAAATACTTTATTATTTACACATTTCACTTTTATCTTTTTGACGTTTATACAAGGTACAAGCTATTCTTTCCATGAAAAATAAAGTTTATATTTAGTTGTTCTCATAAAATGAACTTCATAAATGACAAAAATAAAAGAGCAACATCCTATTGTTGTAGTTGAAAGAAATTGGAAAGAATACCTGGGGGAATGTTTACTGATCGTGTTCAGTGTACTACTTGCGCTGATTCTTACCGAAATTATCAATAACATAAACGAAAAGAAAAAAACTGCTGAGCTACTACATCAATTAAAAGAGGAGCTAATTGATAATAAAAAACTGGAAGCAGAGCAGTACCAATACCATTTACAGGTTCTGAAAAACATAGATACGGCTTTGAACAACCCTGCAATAGCCAGTAAATTCATAAGCAATGGCGAAATTAATCTAAACATTATAGCACCAGAAGGTGTATTACGTCACGACTTAAATGATGTTGCATGGCAGGTTGCCAAACAAAATGATATATTTTCAAAGATCGACTTTGAAACATACAGTACTATAACTGATTGTTACAACAATCAGCAACGGATTACCAATTCAGAAGACAAGATAGGGCAATTACTACTTTCGTGGGAATCACGCAAGCCGGAGAATTTAAAGGCAACACTGATTCTAATGAGAGATAATTATCATGCCTGGGATGTTGACAGAGCACCCGGTCTGTTAAACAGGTACCAGGAAGCCATTAATAAGATGAAAGACTATTGAGTTAAAAGTTGGCATCCAAAAGATTTTATCAAAACATATATTCATTAACATTTCTTAGTAATGACAACAACTTCCGCTATACATCCCACTCTCAACTTCTCTGCTGCCACCGAGCGCTTGAAAAATGTAGCTACCCGCACACCATTGATGCTCAACTATAATCTGTCACGCAGGTACAACGCTAAAGTATACCTGAAACGCGAAGACCTGCAAGTGGTACGCAGTTACAAACTGCGTGGTGCATACAACATGATGAGCAGTTTGCCTCCGGAGCAACTGGCAAAGGGTGTGGTGTGTGCAAGTGCCGGCAACCATGCACAGGGTTTTGCCTATAGCTGTAAAAAACTGAATGTAAAAGGCGTAGTATTCATGCCGGGCATTACCCCCAAACAAAAGATCAACCAAACCAAGATGTTTGGGGAGGATAAAGTAGAAATAAAACTGGTTGGTGACACATTTGACGATTGCGCCATTGCTGCAAAGCAATATACGGTAGAGCACGGCATGATCTTCATTCCGCCATTCGATGATTATAGAATTATTGAAGGTCAGGCAACTGTAGCAGTAGAGATATTAGAAGATTTACAAGGGATAGATTACGTGTTTGTTCCAATTGGAGGCGGTGGCCTGGCATCAGGCGTGGGCTCTTATTTTAAAACGTATTCACCTAATACAAAAATTGTTGGCTTAGAGCCTGAAGGTGCACCCAGCATGCTGTCTGCACTAAAAGCAGGCCATCCGGTAACACTTGATAACATTGACCGTTTTGTAGATGGTGCAGCCGTTAAACGCATTGGTGACCTCACTTATAACATTTGCAAAGAAGTGCTTGATGACATGCATCTTGTGCCTGAAGGTAAAATATGTACAACCATTTTAAAACTGTACAACGAAGATGCAATTGTGGTAGAGCCAGCCGGAGCTATGTCTATTGCCACATTAGATGATTATTCAGAAGATATCGAAGGCAAAACAGTCGTGTGCATCGTAAGTGGTAGCAACAATGATATAGACCGCATGCCGGAGATCAAAGAACGTTCACTACAATATGAAGGGCTCAAACACTACTTCCTGATTCGCTTTGCTCAACGTCCTGGGGCACTGAGGGAGTTTGTTAATCTGGTATTAGGTCCAAGTGATGATATTACCCGCTTTGAATACATGCAGAAAACCAATAAGGAAACCGGGCCGGCACTGGTAGGTATTGAGTTGCAGTCAAAAGATGATTATGGTGCTTTGATCAGTAAGATGAAGCAGTACAATGTTCACTTTACAGAGCTGAATAAAAACGATACATTGTTTGGGTATTTAGTGTAAAGAAGCTTATAATCAGTTTATAAAGAGGGAGACAAGTTTTTTGTCTCCCTCTTTATTTTTTCAATCCTCCGGAAAATTTAGTTTATCATAATATCCACAATTAGCCGTAGTGTGCAGCCATAACATTTTTTGATACTATTTACCCCAAAAATACCTTTTAAAATCCTGAAACAGCCAGCGTTATACCTGACAATAGTTCGGAATTTTTTTCATAATAAACTAATATTGAAGGACTTATAAAGGTCATTTGTAAAACACCAAACAATATGAAAATCAATCTATTTGGTTTGATTTTTTAAAAAACTACCAGAGTATTGACCTAACTTATACCTAACATATACCTAACTTATACTTAAGTTATACCTAACTTATACGGTATCTTCTCCCAATCTCCTTGGTACTAACTCCTCACATACTCCCTATCTGACACACATTTACATGCTAAATCCTAAATTACAAAATGCACTCATATTCAGTTATAGTTGCTTAAACCTCTTTCAATTCGCCCAATTTGAAAATTTATAAAGTATGAAATGCTGTATTTCAAAAACATATCAAATTAAAACAAATTACGCTACAAATTTCTTATTTGTTAATGTTTTTTTAATAATTTTCCGGAAAGTAATTGCTCCTGCAAAATCCAATTACCATCACTTTAAATCTTATCACATGAGAAAAAAGCTCCTCTTTCTTACCGCCTTTACATTAGTGGGATTATTAGTATTTGCACAAAAAGACTTACGCAAAATGATAGCCGGCGAGCGCGGTATTTCCAAACCATTTACAACGCTTGCACCAAATGATCAGGTTCCTTTTAATCCAAAGAATGCAAGACAAACCTTCAACCTTGATGAAAATTCTGATCTTGTTTTAAAAAGCACAGAGCCCGACAATCTTGGCTTTGTACATTATCGTTTTTACCAAACCTATAGAGGTATACCTATAGAAAACACAATGTACATTGTACATGCAAAGGGAGGTAAAATTACCGGCATGAGTGGCACTATCGTTACTGATTTTGATACGCAAATAGATGCACGCGCAGCAGCATCTGTTGCCGGTGTTACGGCAGTAAAAAAAGCTATTCAATATATGAATGCAAAAAAGTATGCCTGGGAAGATCCTGCTATGGAAGACCGCATCAAACTAAGAAAAGGCGATGCCAAAGCCACTTACTTTCCTGTAGCTGAAAGGGTATGGTTTAGCAGCGAAGATGATGTAAGCCCGCGCGAGCTGCGCCTTTGCTATAAAGTAGATGTGTACAGCCTGCAGCCCTTCGACCGTAAGTTTATCTTTATAGATGCGCAAACCGGAAAAATATCGGGTACTAAGCAGGAGATTAAGCCTACCGATGCTACCGGCACGGCTGCTACCGGCTACAGCGGCACACAAACCATTCATAGCGATTTAAATGGTACCACCTATCGCCTGCGCGATTATACTAAGGGCAATGGTATTATTACACTGCATGCAACAACCGGACATGCCGACTATACCAGTTCATCCCCTAATTGGTCGTTCACAACCGCCGATAAATGGGCATTGGACGCTCACTTTGGAGTAGCCTCTACCTGGACTTTTTATAAAAACAACTTCAACAGGAACAGTATTGACAATGCCGGCTATGCTCTTACAAGCTGGGTCAATGACCCTAATACCACTGATAATGCGTACTGGGATGGCTCTGAAATGGTTTATGGCAATTTATCTTCCAACGGAAATGGCGTAACAGCTATTGACGTTACCGGTCATGAATTAACGCATGGTGTTACCCAAAATACATCCGGCTTAAACTATAGCAAAGAACCTGGGGCTATGAATGAAAGCATGAGTGATATTATGGGCAAATCGGTACAGTTTTACGCCAAGCCATCAGACGGTAGCTGGATACTGAGTAATGACATGAACTGGGAAATACGCAGTTTTTCCAATCCCAATGCCGATGGGCAGCCGGATACCTATAAAGGCAAATACTGGACTACCAGCTCCAGCGATAACTATGGCGTGCATACCAATAGCGGGGTAGGCAATTTTATGTTTTACCTGCTGGTAACAGGCGGCAGTGGAACAAATGATATTGGCAACACTTATTCTGTTGCTGGCATTGGTTTATCTGAGGCTGACCAGATTTTATATCGTACAGAAACAGTGTATCTTACTCCAACTTCCAATTATACTGCCTGGCGTACAGCCTGCATCAATGCAGCTACAGACCTTTATGGCTCCACTTCCAACGAAGTGGTACAGGTAGAAAATGCCTGGTATGCAGTAGGCATAGGTACTGCCGGCAGTGGCGGCGGAACAACCTGCAGTGCTCCAACAGGTCTTATCGCTTCCAACATTACTTCATCTGGCGCCACCATAAGCTGGAACGCCGTATCAGGTGCTACTTCGTACAATCTGCAATACAAAACCTCTTCTGCCAGCACTTACACTACAGTCTCCACCACCTCTGCTTCTTATACCTTAACAGGTTTAGCGGCAGGTACAACTTATAACTACCAGGTAGCTACCGTTTGTAGCAATGGCACATCGGCTTACACTGCCTCTACATTTACTACATCAGGTACGGGCACTATTACGTACTGCACAACCAAAGGATCTACCGGTTATGAATACATTAATAAAGTGGTGTTAGGCTCCATCAGCAATACCAGTGGTAATAACAATGGTTATCGCGATTACACAGCGCTAAGTACCAATCTTACCGCAGGCTCTGCCTATACTATTACACTTACACCAGGCTTTACAGGTGGTTCTTATACGGAATATTGGACCGTGTATGTTGACTACAACCATGATGGCACACTTAATGGCGCCGGCGAGACAGTAGTAAAAGTAAGTGGTTCATCAGCAAAGTCTGTCACCTTTACAGTGCCTTCAACAGCTAAGAACGGCGCTACCCGTATGCGCATACAAATGCATTACGGCGGTTATCTTACTAATCCTTGTGGAACGTTTAGCTATGGTGAAGCAGAAGACTATACAGTAAATATTTCAGGCGGCAGCGGCTTTAATGATTTGATAACATCAAACAATTTGAAAACACAATATCAAAATAGTTTGACTATCAGTCCTAATCCGGTGGCAGGCAGCCACGCATTGGCATCTTACACACTAACAAAGGGTGGTAATGCAAGCATCAGAGTAGCCGACCTGAATGGGCGCATATTACAAACAATGAATCTTGGCAATCAATTGGCGGGTACACATACTTACAACCTGAACAACTTTAGCCAATTGCCTGCTGGCAATTACATAATAGTGCTTCAGCAAGACAATCAGATTATCACAAGAACACACATAGCAGTAGCGCGATAATATCAACTGCTCTTTAAAGAAAGAGGCTGCCCCACAAGGCAGCCTCTTTCTTTTTATTATACCAAACCGCTATCAGACTTGGAAAAGTTATGCGTAACTAAAATAAGTTATCCTTTTAGACACACAACCTAATAACTACAAACTGTTATCTGTCAGCTGTAATCTACTATATGCTTCCCCCGTGCGGTGGACCACCTCCACCTGGTCCTTCACCACCTGGAGGTGGACCGGGCGGTATTCCATTACGGTCATTCATAGGTGCGCGTGGTGTAAAGCGGTCACCCCCATCATTATGGGACGGAGAGACATTCTTTGACCTTACATTATTAATCTTATATGTAAATGTGAGCATGAAATATCGCTGCAACACATTTGTCTGAACATCTTCAATATAAGTCTCCGTAACATTGCGTGTGATGCTCTGGTTTTGTTTCAGAATATCAAACGCACTCAATCGTAGATCGCCACGCTGGTTCTTTAAGAACTTTTTACCGGCACTGGCATTCCAAAGCGTATAATTCTGATTAAACCCATTTGACAGGCCAGTGTACATCTGGTTGGTCAGATCAGTATGAAATACCCATCCGTTTTTACTGAGCAGGTTTATGCTGGCTGAACCAGCACCGGAATAATAGGAGTCATTAAGAGTGGGCTGTAATGTATTTTTTACCACATTATAACTGGCACTATACCCAATATTAAAATCTACGTATTGGCTGATATTGCTGGCAAAAGTAACCCCCGCATTATAGCCCGAGTTTTTAGACGTATTCTCCTGGTCATTAATCAAGCCCGGCTGCTTGGTAAAGCTGTAACCACCATTCAGATTGATGTTGGTTTTAATAGCTTTTACCGGAAAACTATACGTTAAGAATGTTCTATAGCTCCAGTAGCCATTCAGATTTACAGGCTTACTTAGCTGCGAGCCTTGTGTCAGGACCAGTGTTTTAGTTAGAAATGAATCTTTCGATGCGGAATACACTGCATTGGAAATATAATTGTTTGTTTGTTGAACAAAGGCATTGAAAAATAAACTGGTTGACTTGGCAGGGTTAGTAAAATTGAATCGGGCTGCTAATGTATTATTATATGACTGTTTTAAGTCGGGATTACCAGTTGTTATAAACAATGGGATTACTTTCATTATATACATTCTGCAATTGCGTTACCGAAGGTGTTTGCGTACTGGATCTGTAAAACAACCGGATGCTGGTTTTAGGAGAAAACCGTTTCATAAACATCAGGTTGGGTAAAAAGGTGCTGAATGTCTTTTTGATAGTTAGCCCTTCCGGGTAGGTTTGTTCACTATTCATATCCGTGTACTGGTAGTTCAACCCAACCATAAAGTTGTTATTCCGGTCTCCTATACGATAACTAATACCTCCGTTTTGGTTGGCAATATCGCTATGAAACAGGTTACTCAGGCTGGTATCAAGTGTACTATATTTTCCTTCGGCACCATTATATTCATACCTGATTTGTTTAGATGTACTGTTTTGCCATGAAGGATTATAGTTTATCATGATCATGGCTTTTTTACCTACCGGTTCGGAATAAGCAATATTTGCTCCTAAAGACTTTACATGAGAATTCCTGTCTCTGTATAGTTGTGTAGTATCATAGGTATTGATCCCGGTAGTATCATCGGTATAAATGTTTTGGTAGGTGTCACCGGTATTATCTGTTAAGCCGGGTGTTATACCCAAAGTAATGCTTCTGCCCTTCTTTTTGAAGGCATGGCGATATAATAAATTTGCACTGAAATTATAACCGTTTGATTTTGTTAAGTTATTGTTTATAATATCATTTAAAAGCTTTCCGGATTCTAAGGTATTAGCCGCATCGGTATTGCTGACCGCTTTATTGTTTTGAAAACTCAGCGTTGGAGTAAATATCAACTGGTTAGCGCTGTCAATCTTATACTCCATGCGCATGTTGATACGGTTGTTGTAATTGTTATTACTGCTCCTTGAATTCTCTTTATATAATGTGCTGCTGTCGGCAGATACGAGGTTTTGCCGGTTTGTGACCTGTTCGGTAATGTTTTTAGTGTTATTGAAAAAATAACTGCCTGTTACATTTATTTTCTTCCCCCAAACATCACTGTAATTAACCCCCAAGGAATTGGTAGTATTGATACCTGCCGAATTTCCGGTGAGGAAATTACCGGAATTCCCTCCCCCACCTCCACGACCACCGCCTCCACCACCTCTTTGCCCACCATAGCCGCCACTCCCGCCACGGGTACTGCCAGTGCTCAACACACCTAATAAATCCTGTTGCGAAAAGTTTTGCTGGTTAATGTTGTTGGCTAATCCAATTAAAGCAATGCGGCGGTTGCCATTAAAGAAGTTCACATTGCCCCCCAAAGAATAACGGTCATTGGTACCATATCCTGCATACACTTTCCCGAACTGGCTGTTACTGATTCCACCTTTAGTAACTATATTGATTGCTTTGGAAGAATTCCCATCATCAAAGCCGGTAAGCTGTGCCTGGTCGCTGAGTTTATCAAACACCTGTATTTTATCTATCACATCTGCGGGCAGGTTTCTCAATGTAGCAGTTGCATCATCCCCAAAATATTCTTTTCCATCCACCAATACTTTCTTCACCGTTTCGCCATGGGCAGTTACCGATCCATCACTGCCTACAGAAATGCCAGGCATTTTCTTTACAAGGTCTTCACTCGTAGCATCCGGGTTTACCTTGTACTGGTTGGCGCTGTATTGCACGGTATCACCTTTTTGTGTAACTGCAGGCGTGGTAGCAATTACCACTACCGTACTCAGGCTATTACTAATATGTACTAGTTGCAGATTGCCTAAACTAATAATAGTATCCTTACCAGCCTGCACTGCCTGAGAAGCACTACCATACCCTACATAAGAAATGGTTATTACATATTTGCCGCTGTCTACATTTGTAAAAGAAAAAGTGCCTGCTGTATCCGTAAGCGTTTCCTGCAGCCTGACATTACCTGTATCCCTGTTTAACTGAACAGTAGCGGCAGGTAATGGTCTGTTAGCACTGTCTACAATCTTACCATGTATAGTAGTCTGCGCCCGCAAACTTATAGCTGCAATGAGGAGAAAGAAAAGAAGTAATAGTGTTCTCATAAAAGATTTTGGGAGCTATTGCTGTTGAATGGATACAAAGTAGAAAGAGTTATCTAAATAATTTTACAACATAGACCAAAAGCCCATTTCCTGCGATGAACGGCTCATTCTACTCTTTAAAAAAGCACACAGGTCTTTATTGCAATAGTATTTTCCGCACCTAATCAACACCACTCTCCATAATTATAAATCAACTTCGATTCCAACTTTTGCTAAATGACTTATATCTGCCTTTACTGTTTAAAGCGTTTAGGCAGAGACAGAAATTTGTTCGGTAAACAGCTGTATTCTTGATAGTATGTTGATATTGAAGAAGAAAGCCGTACTTTGATTCAACATCCCCTTTGAGTACACACCTGAATAACTACTTCATTCCCCCTAACTGACACGTTGCCCGACTGGCGACAGACAGACAAGCATGAGGGCAGAAGCTTAATATTTCACCTTCACCTTCTGACAACAGTTCCTGCTAAAACCACCTTTTCCCTCCAAAATCACCTACCCTTACAGGGCAATGCCATTAAGTAAGGCTCCCCATGTCCCGGCGGGACATCTCGTCGGTAGAAGAGAGTAGAAGGCTGAAACGCGTGCCGGAGGTACGCTTGATTTGGTAAGCCCCTAATCAAACGTTCCCCTGCCTGACTGCATCACGTAGGCAGGGCTGGAAGAAAAGACAGTGCTTAACTTATTTACATTGCCTATTGGGACATCATAGGTAACCCTAAGGTACACCTTGTGCCCTACTAACTCCTATCCTACGCTCTACCCGAAGCATCCCTGCTCCCTATCAAAGCCATAGTAAAGTCATGGTAAAGCCATGGCAAAGTCATGGTTAGTTCATGACAAAGCCATGCTAAACCCTGTCCAAAGCACATGTAAATCATACTTACAGCTAACATAAACACCTTCAACTACCCCAACATCGTACATCGTACATCTGACATCGTACATTCCTTCGTGCCTTTATGCATTAGTGGCAACACCTATTTTACTAAACAAAAGATTTATTTTACTAACGATTGTTTTCCACTATGCAGCACTTATCTTCGCCACACTTTTAAGTAATGGTGACCTCTTTCAATTATATTATCACTTCCAATCCTGTAGCATTGACGGCTACTACAATCACTATTATTACAACCCTGTAAGGGGTTGTACATCATCATATTATCCACCGGGCATAAATTGCTGTTTGAAATAAAGGTAGAAGGCTGTAAGTTTTGCTGTGCAACGCACAGGTGTTGAATCCCCAACACAATGAATTAACAAGTGGGTGAGCAACAAAACAGCAGTTTGACACTGATCTGTACCCAATTCGATAAAATAAATTCTTTACATAACTAAATTCCCACCGGGGCATGAAGGTTTTAAAATTCGGCGGCTCCTCTGTAGCTAATGCCGCAAATATTAGAAAAGTTGTAAATATAGTAAAGCGCGGCAGCGAACCGTCACGCCGAAGCGTGATAGTAGTATCTGCACTCGGCGGCATAACCGATATGCTGATAAAAGCAGGAACACTTGCTGAAAATGCGGATGAAACATATAAAGAAGTATTGCATGAACTGGAAGTAAAACACCTGGATGCAGCACGCGAACTCTTGCCCGTAACCATCCAAAGTGGCTGCCTGAGTATGGTTAAGCAGCATTTTAACGAGTTGGATGATATTTGCGAAGGAGTGTGCCGCCTGCAGGAATTATCATTGCGCACCAAAGACAGGATCATCTCTTTTGGCGAATTACTCTCTTCTAAAATTATCTCGGCATACATGCTGTCACAGCAGATTGCACACCAGTGGATTGATTCGAGAAAAGTAATTAAAACCAATAGCAATTTTAGTTTTGCTGCCGTTGACTTCAGCGAAACAAACAAGCTGATCTCCGATGCAGTTTTCAATTCAAAAGAAAGCCTGTTCTTAGCTCCGGGCTTTATCTCAAGCGATGCAAATAATCATACCACCACTTTAGGTCGCGGCGGTTCCGATTATACGGCAGCCATCTTTGCTGCAGCAGTCAATGCATCTTCATTAGAAATATGGACCGATGTAACCGGAATGATGACCGCTGACCCACGCTGGGTGGCTAATGCAAAAACCATTGAAAGCACTTCTTACCAGGCAGCGATGGAGTTATCGCATTTTGGGGCAAAAGTGATTTATCCCCCCACCATACAGCCGGTAATGCAGCAAAACATTCCAACTTATATAAAAAACACCTTTGCTCCCGATGAAAAGGGAACGCTTATACAAGAGTCTAATAGCATCCCGCCAGTCGGCGGGGCTGGGAGCACAGAGATTATAACTGGTATTTCCAGCATTAACAGCATTGCCTTGCTAAGTTTGGAAGGTAGTGGAATGGTGGGTATCCCGGGCTTTTCCAGGCGATTATTTGATGCATTGGCAAATGAAAAAGTGAATGTCATCTTAATTACCCAAAGCTCATCTGAACACTCTATTTGCGTAGCAGTAAATACATCTGATGCAACTAAGGCTAAAGAGGCTGTAGATAAGGCTTTTGAGTTTGAAATCAATAATGGTAAGGTAGAGCCATTGATGATAGAAAGAGAGTTGTCTATTATCGCACTGGTAGGCGATAAAATGAAAAGTCATCCGGGCATCAGCGGACGTATGTTTGGCGCATTGGGAAGAAATGGTATTAATGTTCGTGCTATTGCCCAAGGCTCATCCGAGCGCAATATCTCCACTGTCATTTCTGCTGCCGATGTAAAGAAAGCAGTAAATGTTTTGCACGAAGCTTTCTTTGAATCTACAACCTACAAGCAGTTAAATATCTTCATTGTTGGTGTTGGTAATGTTGGCAGTAAATTGATAGGTCAATTGAAGAAACAAGAGCAGTTTTTATTAGAACACTCTAACATACAGGTTCGCATTACAGGTATTGCTAACAGCCGCAAAATGTTGTTTGCTGATAATGGAAACGCTATTGACCTGAATACATGGCAAGATGATCTGGCACAGGCTGAACAGATGAGTCTGGAGAAGTTTGTAGAAACTGTTATAGATAAAAACATGCGCAACGCTGTGTTTGTAGATGTAACTGCAAATGCGGAGGTGGCTAAGGCTTATAAGCAGTTATTAGAGAAAAGTATTTCGGTAGTTGCATGTAATAAAATTGCTGCATCGTCAGCTTATGATAACTATAGAGGGCTAAAGTCAACTGCCAATGAATTTAATGCCTTGTATCTCTTTGAAACCAATGTAGGTGCAGGCTTACCTGTGATAGGCACACTCAACGATTTAAGAAAGAGTGGTGATGTGGTGAATAAAATACAAGCTGTTTTATCCGGCACATTGAACTTTGTTTTCAACCACTACAACGGGTCTGTTCCATTTGCAGAAGTAGTAAGGCAGGCACAAAAAGAAGGCTATACAGAACCAGACCCCCGTCTTGATTTAGGCGGCACCGATGTAATGCGTAAGATACTCATCCTTGCCCGCGAAGCAGGTGAACAAATAGAGATGGAAGATATCACCAACAATGGCTTTTTACCAGCCAGTTGCTTTGAGGGCAGCGTAGAAGACTTTTATGCCGAAATGTTAAGACACGAAGCACACTTCAAAGCTCTATATGATGATGCACATAGCCGCAATTGCAAGCTGAAATTTGTAGCGCATTATGAGAATAGCAAAGCATCCGTAGGGCTGCAACATATACCTGCAGATTCAGACTTCTATCATTTATACGGAAAGGACAATATTGTGCTGTTTTACACCCAGCGTTATCCTATACAACCATTAGTAGTAAAAGGCGCCGGCGCCGGCGCTGATGTTACGGCAAGTGGGGTATTTGCCGACATAATAAGGGTTGCGCGATTAAATTGAAAACTGACAATTAACATGACAATAACTCCCCATCCACCTTAGTAGCTAAAAGTTCCCCTTTAGGGGCCGGGGGCATTAGAGTACACGCTCCTGCAACTGTTGCTAATTTGGTTTGCGGATTTGATGTTTTAGGTCTTTGCCTGCACGAGCCTTATGATATTATGGATGTAAGCTTGCTTGATGAGCCAAAAGTAATTGTACATAGTGCAGATGGTTACCCTTTACCGGAAGATCCTGCACAAAATACAGCCGGTGCACCACTTATAGAAATGCTGAAAGAAGTTGATAGTAATATAGGCTTCGAAGTACTCATTCATAAACGCATCAAGCCGGGCAGTGGTGTGGGCAGCAGTGCAGCCAGTGCAGCAGGCGCTGTTGTAGCTGCCAATCATCTGTTAGGCAATCGCTTCAGCAAAGAGCAGCTCATACAATTCGCCATGTTTGGTGAAAAGGTTGCCAGCGGTGTTAAACATGCAGATAATATTGCTCCTTGTATCTATGGAGGCGTTACACTCATCCGTGCTATATTCCCCCTGGATATTATTCCACTTACAGCACCTAATCTATACGTAACTGTAGTACACCCACAAATAGAAGTAAGAACTGCCGATGCCCGCGCCATATTAAAGCAAAATGTATTACTCAAAGATGCCATCAAGCAATGGGGCAATGTGGGTGGATTAGTAGCCGGTTTCCTTAAGGAAGATTATGATCTGATTGGTCGCTCTTTGGAAGATTTCATCATTGAGCCGGTACGCAGCATGTTAATACCTGGTTTTGATGAACTTAAGAAGAAATGCAAAGCAGCCGGGGCTTTAGGTGGCGGTATTTCAGGTAGCGGACCTTCTGTCTTTATGCTTAGTAAAGAAGAAAACACGGCACAACAGGTTGCTCAAATAATGGCTGATGTATTCACCCGCTTAGGTATAGATTATCATACTTACGTAACGAAGATCAATACTGAAGGGGTAATAGTGCAATCATAAATAATTTTGAACATCTACGATAAACAAAAAGGAAAACCATATAGTTTTCCTTTTTGTTTAGTAAATACAGTATTGCTGTACTAAATGTTACACTACTTTCAATTAGGCAGCAGAGCTCCTCTGCCCAAAGCTCGTAGCTCAAGCCTGACTGCTTTTGCATCACTCATATACAATACTCTTTCCAAAAGGCGCCAAAGCTAAAGCAGCCAATTCTAAATGCTTACGGGCGAATGGAATACCTATAATCGTAATAAATAAAAGGAAAGCGAAAACGATGTGTATCAAAGCAGTGTATAACCCACCGGTGCATATCCAAATTATATTGAACAACAAGGATAAACAACCACTGCTCCTTTCTGAATCAATTACTGTTTTACCAAATGGCCATAATACAAAGCCGGCAATCTTAAAACACTGCCAGCCAAAGGGGATACCGATGATAGTAACACAAAAAACAAGTCCTGTAACAGCGTAGCCTAATGCTGATAATAAGCCGCCACAAATAAGCCATATCAAGTTTCCAAGCAGATTCATAATGATTGCATTAAATATGCTGTAAAAATAAAGGGTTATGAACCTTGATCCATAACCCTTTATCCTTTATATCAGCCACTTAGTTAATTAAGCTTATCCATTTCTTCTTTTACAAACTCCATTAAAGACTTAATATGGGCAGGTGACAAGTCAAACTTCAAACCTGCCGCTTCATACAGCTGTGGCAATGTTTTAGTACCTCCTAAGCTGAGTGCATTAATATAGTTCTGCAATGCCTTTTCAGGATTTTCCATGTATTGCTTCCATAAACCAATAGCCCCTAACTGTGCAATGCCATATTCAATATAATAAAACGGCACTTCAAACAAGTGCAACTGGCGCTGCCAGCTATTCTTACGGTATTCTTCCAAACCGGAGAAATCAACCGTATTCGTTGAAAATTCATCCAGAATATTCATCCATGCCTCGGTTCTTTCTTCTACCGTATGCTGTGGATGCTCGTATATCCAATGCTGGAATTTATCTACAGTGGCTATCCATGGAAATATCGAGATCACTCTTTCTAACTGATGCTCTTTTGCACGCTTCAGTTCCTCCTTATTTTCAAAGAAAGTATCCCAGTGATTCATGGTAAACAGTTCCATTGCCATGCTGGCAACTTCAGCTATCTCCATCGGGTATTCTTTAAAAGCACTCAACTCAAGGTTATGTGCCAAAAAAGAATGCACTGCATGACCACCTTCGTGCACCATTGTAGTTACATCACTCATTTGTCCGGCAGCATTCATAAAAATAAATGGTGCTCCACTTTCTGCTAATGGACAATTATAACCACCAGGTGCTTTGCCTTTGCGGCTCTCTAAATCTAAGTGACCAAGCGCGTTCATCTTCTTTAAACAACCGGCAAAGAATGGATTTAACTCCTCAAAACACTGCTCTGTTTTTTCCAGCAGTTCTTTACCAGACTCAAACGGATGCAATGGCTCCACTCCTTCCGGTTCTGCTTCAGTATCCCATGGGCGTAATGTATCTACGCCAAGCTTCTCTTTCTTATGAATATTGATTTGAGCTACCAATGGCAGTACGTGCAGCTTTACAGCCTCATGGAACTGAAAGCAATCTTCCTTCGTATAGTCAAACCTGCCCATCTCTACAAACTTGTAATCACGGTAGTTCTCAAAACCAGCATTATGTGCTACCTGATCACGTATCCCTACCAGTTTTGAATAAAGTTCGTTCAGCTTGTCCTTATCCTGTAATCTTCTGTCTCCAATTTTCCTATATACTTCCTCACGCAGACTGCGGTCATGGCTTTCCAAGAATTTAGAAGCCTGTTGCAATGTATATTCCTGACCATTTACCTCCACTGTCATAGCGCCGGTAATTACACCATACTGCTGCTGCAATACACTCAATTCTGCCTGCAACTGGATATTTGCCTCTCTAAACAGCTCAATACTTTTATGCACATTGCGGAGGTAAGTAAAATACTTTTGCTGGTCAAGTTCCTGCGTATAAGGCGAGTTAATCAGCTTCTTATTTAGTGCATCCGCATACGGTTGCAGTTTGGGCTGTATTTCCATGCAGAAATAAGTAAAGGCTTCTTCCAATGCCTTGTCGGTAGTATCGCAAGTCATGCGTATTTGCCGCCAGCAGGCATCCTCACTTACTACAGCCTCCAGTTCGCTTGTATCTTGCAGCCACTGCTCCAAGGCTTCACGGCTATCAATATTTCTTTCTGATAACTCTTTAAAATACGGCTCTAATACTTCCCAGGTGGTAAGTTTAAAATCTTCAGGAATGAAGTGCCGTTTTATCTTTTGTATATCTGCATTGAGTTGCATAATAGTAGCTTTTATAAATGACAACAGCAAATTGTCACTTGTTAATTGTTACTTGTTAATAGTGAATATAAATAGGGCAGTTGTAAGTAAAAGCGCAACTTTAAATCAACTACTTACAGCCTTACATCTTACATCGTACATCATAGATTCTATGACTCGTCCGATGTCTGGATCTGATCATTCTGGGTTTCATCTGTAGCTTCAGCCTCATCTTCATTTCTCAGCTTGACTTCTATATTACATTTTTGTAAAATAGAAAACCATTTCACCATTTTCTTCATATCACTGGCATATACACGATCGAAATCCATATCCGGATATACTTGCTCAAAGTAAGCTTTTATGGCATTGGCGTCCTTTGCATCCGGGAGCGGTTCACTGCTTTCTTGCATAGCCCTGAACACATCCGCCAGGTTTACATTTTCACGGTTTGTATAAACTTCTATGCTCTCCAAATGCGAAAAGTTGTGCACGCGCGATGAAACAAACTTTGTGCTACCATCTTCGAGTGAGCGTACAATAGCGCCATCTGTTTTGCTGCCTGTTAACTCATATAAACCGCCTAAGCCGGTAACAGAAATTATTTTGCTATATTCCATACATCCATTTTTTAAGTGGTGCAAAGTAAGAATAGTAATGGTAATCTAGCAATTACCATCTATAAATAGAAGCGAAAAAGTAAGCCACTGACCCTTGAAACGTCTGATTTTGATAGTAAACCTGCCCCGTTGCTCTGTTACAAGTGAATGCCGGCACCGTTGTAGTATACAGTTTTGTTACATAGTATAGAATTAAATATAACATAAATTAATAGAAAATAGCTCTATAACTATTAACAATAAATGAAAAATATATGAAAATTATACGCTACTCAACATTACTTGATTTGTAAGACTACATTTGTCCTGTTTATACATTAATAATACTCCAATATCAATTTAAATGTGGCTGTTATGGGAAAACGTTATGGATTTCTGTTAAAGGTCATGCTCCTTTTCATGGACTTACTGCTGGTTAACTGTTGCTTTCTTATCACCAGTTGGATAATGATTTCAAATTCCGGTTACTGGTCTATTGTTAAACCTGCTGATTTGCAACTCCCTCTGGGTAGCTTCTGCTGCCGTTTGCAAGCTTTATAACTCAGGTTACCAGGATACAATGGCTGTTATCCCCAGCCGCACTGTTAAAACAGTTATTGTAAATGTAAGTTTACAAGTGCTATTGTATCATTTTTTTAAAAAGTCCAATTTATCAGAACAAATACTACTTAGTATTATTAGCTCTTATTCAGTGCTCATAGTATCTAGTCGCATTTTTATAAACAATGTACTGGAATTTTTTATTGAGAAAGCCAAACTACAAAGGAAAACAGCTATTATTGGCTATAACGATACTGGCGTACAGCTTGCCAATATCTTACAGCAAAGAAACAGTACGTACAGCTTTGAAGGTTTTTTTGACCATCCCGATAATGACCCCTTCAATTTATCTGTTGATGCTAATGGACAAATTGTTGGCAGTATTGACCACTGCATTGATTATGCTGTAAAGAATGATATCCGGGAAATATACTCCACCATATTGCCGCATCAGGACACCGCTATGCAAAGGCTGATGGAAGTCGCCGATCAGAATTGTGTACGGGTACGTTTTGTACATGATACTAAACTCACGACTCCTACACAGCAACGTATAGAGTATTTTTTCAATAAAATGCCTGTTATAAGCCTGCGGTCAGAACCCTTGCAAAGGTTCAGGAACCGCCTGCTGAAGAGAGCGATGGATGTTGTTATTAGCAGCTTTGCTATTCTGTTTATTTTATCCTGGCTAGCTCCTATCCTGGCTGTTATTATAAAGCTGCAATCTAAAGGCCCCGTGTTTTTTAAACAACAACGTTCAGGTAAAGACAATATGCCTTTCTGGTGCTATAAGTTTAGAAGCATGACGGTTAACACCCAAAGCGATTCGTTACAAGCTACGAAAAACGATGCACGGATAACGCTTATAGGCGCATTTTTAAGAAAAACCAGCCTGGATGAGTTTCCTCAGTTCTGGAATGTGTTGAAAGGAGATATGAGCATTGTTGGCCCCCGCCCGCACATGCTTAAGCATACTGAACAATACAGTGCCATTATTAAAAGGTATATGATACGGCAATTTCTTAAGCCTGGTATAACCGGATGGGCACAAGCCAATGGCTACCGCGGGGAGACAGAGAGTGTTGAACTGATGGTGAAAAGAGTAGAACACGATATTTGGTATATGGAAAACTGGTCATCGGGCCTCGATTTGAAAATATTTGTACGCACTATCCTTTCTGTTTTTATGCGTGATGAAAAAGCATATTAATAGTACCAATTTATCTTCTAAATAAAAAAGAGCCATCCCTCACATGGCTCTTTTTTATTTGAGAATGAGCAACATTATTCCTGATCATATAAAATTGCGCGAACTCTCCTACCCATTATCTCGTCTTTATTTAGCGCATAATAATTGCCGAGGGCATATAAGTGTTTATTTTTGATAGATAACCCATGTTTATGAAATATATTCTCCTGCTAACCTGTTTAATAATTTTTGCCTGCAACAGCAACAAAAGGAGTAACAACGAAACAGACAGTACTGTCAATAAACCTAATGGTTTTGAGGTAAAGAAATTTGCAGGCATTTTTTTCGATACCCTACCCTGTGCCGACTGTCCCGGCATAGCCACACAACTTTATCTGAAGCCTGATAACAGTTTTATAATGGAGCAGGCATATTTAGGTAAGTCTGTAGTTTATGATCTAGGCAAATGGTCTGTAACAGACAGTATTTTAAAGCTTACCGGTAGTGAGGGTCCACGACAATTTAAAGTTGTAAATTTTGCAGTGATAAAAGTATTAGACAACGAAGGCCGTATGACAGATGATACCACCAATATCCGCATCGTACTCAGCCGTATCAACACACCTTTTAAACCAAAGCAGCCTATACCGGTAGAGGGTGTTTTTTCAGCTAATGGCGATACCATGAATATCCATATATGTGCGGTAGATAATAACTATCCGGTGGCGCTATCTCCTGGCGCCATGAGTATGAAAGCAACCTACAACAAAGCCGTACACCAGAAAAATGAGCCCTTATATGCAAAACTGGAAGGGCATTTTGAACTACGCCCATCACTTACAGACACTTCCACAAAGGATTTTTTTGTTGTAGAACACTTTGTAAATTTTGTACCCGGGCAACAGTGTAAGTAAAATAGACCTGCATAATTAAGACCGCATGCAAATCGTATTGTGTCAGCATATCAGATTGCATTACTTTATTCTAATTGCCAACTGCAGCTTTTTTACCACATCCTCCATGGTCTTAATTAGTCTTTCTACTTTCAAAAGTTATTCATTGATCCACCTCAAAGCCCCTTCCACTCTTGGAATTCTGTGAGTTATACTTAACTTATACTTAACTTATACCTAACATATACCCAACTTACACCTAATCTCCTCCCTATCTCCTTCTGGGTAACTCCGGATATACTTCCTATGTATTTCTTACCTGGACTATACACACCAATAACCGGCAACAGGAAACCGATAATGCTCCACCCTGAACCTTGTTCAGGTATCTTGTCCCTTGTATCCCGGATCTTTTTCCTTAAATCTTGTTTCTTGAATCTTGTCTCTTGTTTACTACATTTGCACGCTTTTCTTTAAAAACAAGCAATCAATTGTATGCATTTATCTTCTCTCCTGCAGCGCTTTAATGAGCCGGAGACGCTCAAAATGGCCAAATTGGGCCGCGAACTGCGCGCACAAGGCATTGATGTGATTGATCTTAGTCTCGGCGAGCCCGACTTTGATACCCCGCAACACATTAAGGATGCTGCCATCAAAGCTATTCAAGACAACTGGAGCCACTACACCCCTGTAGCCGGCTACCTCGATCTTCGTGAAGCAGTATGCTTCAAATTAAAACGCGATAACAACCTTGATTATAAACCGGAAAACATTGTAGTTTCTACAGGCGCCAAGCAAAGTCTTGCGAATGCTATTCTTGCCCTCACTGATGATGATGATGAAGTAATTATTCCAACGCCTTATTGGGTAACTTACAGCGAACTGGTAAAGATTGCCCGTGGCAAAGTGGTAGAACTACACACCACTACTGAAAGCGGTTTCAAGATCACCCCGCAGCAACTGGAAGATACTATTACTGATAAAACCAGGGTGTTTCTCTTTTCTTCACCCTGCAACCCAAGTGGTTCAGTATATAGCAAGGAGGAACTGGAGGGGCTGGCTGAAGTATTTCGTAAACATCCCGACATTACCATCCTGAGCGATGAAATATATGAATACATCAACTTTGTTGGCGAGCACGAAAGCATTGCACAGTTTGAAGGTTTGAAAGACCGCGTGGTAATTATCAATGGTTTAAGCAAAGGCTTTGCTATGACTGGTTGGCGTATCGGCTACATAGCTGCTAACCCACAAATTGCTAAAGCCTGTGAAAAGATACAGGGACAACTGACCAGTGGCACTAACTCTATTGCACAAAAGGCTGGTGTGGTAGCCCTCACTACCGACCTGCGCCCTACAATGGAGATGGTGGAAGAGTTTACCCGCCGCCGTAGCCGTGTACTTGAATTGCTAAAGGAAATCCCCGGAATCAAATGCTTTGAGCCCGAGGGCGCCTTTTATATCTTCCCTGATGTGTCTTCTTATTATGGCAAAAGCAACGGCGAAACTACCATTACCAACTCAGCCGACTTCAGCATGTATTTGCTCAATACTGCGCATGTATCCTCAGTAATGGGAGATGCGTTTGGGGAGCCTGCCTGTGTGCGTTTCTCATTTGCCAACAGCATGCAGAATATCGAGAAAGCATGGGAAAGAATAAAAGAAGCACTGAGTAAATTGAAATAAAGCTGTTGTAGCCGCAAGCCTTGGGCTACAGGCTGCAAACCTATAATAAAAGCTCCGGCTCACTTTAAGTGAGCCGGAGCTTTTATTTTGCAAACTGATCAAACAATTTAAACTGCGCTCCTGCGAATTTGCTCACACAGTTGAGCAGAGCTAAGCGTCTTTGTAAGATTAATTTCTAATTATGGCTACCTACGGATTCGGGAAGGCTTGCAGCTTTGTACACTTATATAAGTATTAATTAAATTTTTAGGGACTCTTGCTTGTAAATCAAAGGCTTCAGTTAGAGGCTTGTAGCTTGCAGCTTTTATCTTTGCGATCTTATCTTCATCTATGCAAGGCACCAAATTAGAAATGTTTGAGAACCGTTTACTCAAGGTGTACAAGCACCGTAGTAAACTGGCACAGCGGCAAGGCATTGCCTGCTATCGCGTGTACGATCATGACTTGCCGGAGTTTCCCTTCAGCATCGAGTTGTACGGAGATAAAGTGTATGTAGCCGAGTACCTGCGGCGCCATGGCATGGATGAAGATGCGCATGAGCTTTGGTTAGATGAGTGTTTGGATGTAATCAGTAAAATCCTTAGCCATTGATACAGGGCATATTTATGTGCGCCAGCGCCGCCGTATGAGTCACCGCAGCCAGCAGCAGTACGAGAAAAAAGACACACAACAAGCGTTTTTCACAGTAGAAGAGAATGGCTTGAAGTTTCTGGTTAATCTTACTGATTATGTAGATACCGGCTTATTTCTCGACCACCGCATAACGCGGCAAATGGTGCGCGAGCAATCAGCAGAAAAACGCGTACTCAACCTGTTTTGCTATACCGGCTCATTCTCGGTATATGCAGCGGCAGGCAGTGCAGCGAGTATTACTTCAGTTGATCTCTCCAAAACCTACTTAGGCTGGGCAGAGGATAACTTCAAACTGAATCATTTCACCGGAAAAGACAAGTATCACTTTGTACATGCCGATGTAAAACAATATCTGAAAACATTGAAGCCGGACAGTTTTGATCTGGTGATAATGGATCCACCCACCTTTAGCAACAGCAAGCGCATGAATGATTTCTTAGACATCCAGCGTGATCACGTAGAACTATTGAATGATGTACTGGCAGCAACTTCTACTGAAGGTATTGTGTACTTCAGCACCAACTTTACGAAGTTTATATTAGATGCAGAGAAGATAAAAGCATCCAATATCAAAGACATCACTAAAGCCACTACCCCATTCGACTTTGAAGGCAAGCTAAAGCGATGGTGTTATAGGATAACGAAATGAGGTTGTGCCTGATGAATGGTCAATTGTGAATATTGTGAGTGGTAAGTTGAGAGTAATAGGTTGCAATTTAACACTCATTATTTTGTTCCTTGTCTCTGGTTTACTTACTCCTTCACCCGGTCTGCATTCTTAGCTATAAATTCATCCCACCCCTTGAAGTTTTTTGTTTCTTTAGTTAGTGGAGAGGATGTCTGGTAATAATGGCAAACTGCTACAGCCAATGCATCGGTGGCATCAAAGTAGTCGGGCTGTTCTTCTATCTTTAATGTTTGTTGCAACATCTTCCATACCTGTTCTTTGCTGGCATTACCGTTGCCCGTAACAGATTGTTTTACTTTACGTGGAGAGTATTCAGTTACCCCAATACCAGCCTGCATAGCTGCTGCAATAGCTACGCCCTGCGCCCGCCCCAGCTTGAGCATACTTTGCACATTCTTACCAAAAAAGGGAGCTTCAATAGCAAACGTAGTTGGCTTGTGTTCGGCTATTAGTTCCGAAACCTTATCATGAATCAGTTGAAGGCGCATGTAGACGTCTTTTTTTGCGCTCAACTTTAATACATCCATTGTTACCAGCACCGGCTTGTTATTGCTTATAGCAATAACTGCAAACCCCATAAGCAATGTACCAGGATCTATTGCCAATATAACTTCTCTTGATTTCATTTGCGCCGATGGTATTAAAAACAAAACACAACAATACAGTAAAATATTTTAGTGTACGTTTGAAAAATTTTAAGTTGCTGAACAAACGCTATAAAATATTACTGAATTATATAGCCGGACCTCTATTATTCCTGATTCTTTCAGGGTTCATTTATACAAAGTTAAAAAACCAATACTCGCTGCCTCAAATAAAAGAACTCGTCAGCAATGCTTTTAAAGGACAAAATCAGCATCTCATTATTTACCTGCTTTTACTGATGTGTGCCAACTGGGGCACTGAGGCATTGAAATGGAAAGTATTAATGCAGCGCATTGAACCAGTTTCCTTTTTTAGAGCTTACCGGGCAATCCTGTCTGGTTTATCTTTCGCCATGTTTATACCTAATGGTGTAGGTGATTATATTGGTCGTACCCTTTATATGCATGAAGGCAACCGCCTGCGCTCGGTACCATTGAATCTTATCGGCAGTATCAGTCAGTTGATAGTTACCTTAATTACCGGGGCTGCGGGTTTGCTTTACATGAAAAGCACTATCCTGCATATAGAAGGCTTGTCTGCATATTGGGTAAGCGGCTTATTGTATGCCCTCCTTGCAGCATTAGTGTTCTTTCTGGTCATCTTTTTCAGGATCTCCTGGTTTACGGAGTGGTTTGAGAAAATACCTTTTATCCAACGCCACCGCTTTTTTGTACAAAGCCTCGAGCGCTTTTCCATACAACAATTAACACAGATTTTAATGCTATCTATTTTACGTTATGCTGTGTTTATCATCCAATATATCATCGTTTTTCAATTATTTAACGTAAATATTCCAATAGTTCAGGCAGCATTTGCCGTTAGTGTATTATTCTTACTGTTGGCAGTTGTGCCTGCAGTGCCAAATATCGCTGAATTAGGTGTGCGTGGAGAAGCGAGCCGCCAGCTATTTGGGTTATTAAGCACTAATACCGCTGGTATAGTTTTTTCAGCAGCATTTATCTGGATTGTAAATTTGATAATACCTGCGCTGGCTGGCACTATTTTTATAATGAGCATTAAGATATTTAATAGAAACAATAACGCGTGAAGAGATCTATATTCCTTTTACTACTTACTACCTTCTCCCTTAGCAGGCTTTCCGCCGGCGATGATTTCTGTGGCGTGCACAATTCAACCTTCCAGGCAGGCGAGAATATTACGTTTACCGTATTTTACTCGGTGGCGGGCATTTATGTAAATGCCGGCACGGCTAACTTTATCACCAGTGTTGAAATGCTAAACAACAAACCAGCTTACCATGTAGTTGGTACAGGTAACAGCAACAGCAGTTATGACTGGATATTCAAGGTACGTGACCGCTACGAATCTTATTTTGATACTTCTAACCTGCAACCCATGAAGTTCATCCGCAAGGTGGATGAAGGCGGCTATACGAAGTACGAGAACATTACCTTTAATCAGAAAACCAATACGGCGGTTTCTACCAAGGGGGTTTACAATGTACCTAACTGCGTGCAGGATGTATTAAGCACAATCTATTATGCCCGTAATATCAATTTTGATGGTATGAACGTGGATGACAAGGTTCCTTTCAACCTTTTCCTCGACAATGAAGTATATAATATATACGTTCGCTACCTGGGTAGAGAAACAGTGAAGACCAAATATGGAAAGTTCCGCGCCATCAAATTCAAGCCCTTGCTCCTAAAGGGTTCTATCTTTTCGGGCGGGGAGAAAATGACAATTTGGGTAAGCGACGATGCCAACCGTATTCCGCTGCGCATTGAAAGTCCGATTAATGTGGGCAGTATTAAAGTAGATGCGATGCAGTGGCGTAACCTCCGTCATCCGCTTACTTCATTGATTAACTGGAAGTGAGTTATGTTACTCACTACTAACGCAGAAGGTGTTCACGAAGTTGCTATATCAGCATTACCAAAGACTTACTGACATTAACTATATTATTTGCGTCTTAGCGCCTCCGATGTTTAACACTTATACCTGTATAACCCCAGTCTTAAATTCTTCTATTTTAGGGTTGTTGTTCGCTGCGGCAATCCCTTCCGAGATTACTAACCTGGTTTGTGCAGGGTCAATAATGTCATCTACCCACAGTCTTGCTGCTGCATAGTAGGGTGTAGTTTGTTTTTCGTAGCGGCTTTTAATTTCGTTTAATAGCTTTTGTTCTTCTTCCATGCTTATTTCTTTTCCTTTGCTTTCATAGAAGCTACCTGTATCTGCAATAATGTTTTGGCGGCCTGCTCCCCTCCCATTACGGCTATCTTTGCCGTAGGCCAGGCATAAATAAACCGGGGATCATAAGCTTTGCCGCACATGGCATAATTGCCTGCGCCAAAAGAGTTGCCAATAACAATGGTAATTTTTGGCACAACCGAATTGGCTACGGCATTCACCATTTTGGCGCCGTCTTTTATAATGCCGCCTGCTCGCTGCGGGTGCCTACCATAAAGCCGGTTACATCCTGCAGAAACACCAAGTGGTATTTTCTTTTGATTGCAATTCATAATAAAGCGGGCTGCCTTATCGGCGCTGTCATTGTAAATCACGCCGCCCAACTGCATTTCGCCTTTTTTGGTTTTTACAATTATGCGCTGGTTGGCTACAATGCCTACTGCCCAGCCATCAATACGGGCATAGCCGCATACAATGGTTTTGCCATAGTCTTCTTTATACTGTTCAAAGCTGTCTGCATCTACAAAATGCTCAATAACCTGCACTATATCGTAAGGCTTTGCATTGTTTTCGTGCATGATGCTGTATATTCATTGATATCTTTTGCAGGAGCTTTTGGAGCAATGCGGTCAAAGCCTGCAGTAGTGGGTAAAGCAATCTTACTCACCAGGCTTTTAATGTAATCCAGACATGCTTCTTCTGTCTCAAACTTATAATCGGCAGTACCGCTTATTTCGGCGTGCATGGTAGCACCGCCAAGCGTTTCATTATCCAATCTTCGCCTATAGCAGCTTTTACCAAATATGGTCCAGCAAGGAAAACACTAGCTCCTTCTACCATCAGTGTTTCATCACTCATAATAGGCAGATAGGCGCCGCCGGCCACACAGGAGCCCATTACTGCCGCTATTTGGGTAATACCCATAGCACTCATCTTCGCATTATTGCGGAAGATGCGTCCGAAGTGTTCTTTATCAGGGAAAATTTCATCCTGCATAGGCAGGAAAACACCTGCACTATCTACCAGGTAAATAATGGGTAGATGATTCTCCATGGCAATCTCCTGCATGCGGAGATTTTTCTTGCCGGTAATAGGAAACCATGCGCCGGCTTTTACAGTTTGGTCATTGGCCATAATTACGCACTGCCTGCCGCTTACATAACCTACACCAGCTACGGTACCACCAGCAGGGCAGCCACCGTATTCTTCGTACATTTCATAGCCGGCAAAAATCCCTATTTCAACAAAGGGCTTGTCCTTATCACATAAATAAGCAATACGCTCACGTGGGGTGAGTCTATTTCTTTCTTTTAGTTTCCCGGTTGCTTTTTTGCCCCCTTGTTTTATTTTTTCAGCCCGTTGTCTTACTTCACTTACCGAAAGCTGCATCCAGTCTGCATTACGATTACTTATTATTTCCATACTTACAATTGTTAGCAAAACAAAGATAAGGGGGAAGATTTAAGAGACAAGGAACAAGTGGACAAGAATATAAGAAGAAGAGAGTTGTGAGACAACAATGGAGCGGGAAACAACTTGTATTGATACCCGCTGGTTATCAGTATAAGGATTTTCATTTCAGAATAGGGTATGAAGAGAAATCCCAAACTATTAACTCAATCTTCTTCTTATCTCTTCATCTTGCCTCTTATTTCTGGTTCCTTGTGCCTTTAATCTTTCCCTGTCATCCTTTCAACTATAATAGCGGCTTCGTGTAAAATACACTTTTCTCCTCTTTGTATTCCTTAGCGCCTCCGAGCCTTTGCGGTGATAAAAATAAAAAGCCCCTCCGCAAAAATGTAGAGGGGCTTTCAATTATTCACACAAAACACTTATTCTGCTTCAGCTACTACTTCTTTTACTTCCGGTATCATACGTTTCATCATTCCTTCTATACCGGCTTTCAGCGTTATCATACTGCTGGGGCATCCACTGCAGCTACCCTGCAGCATCAGGTTTACAATGCCCTCGTTATAGCTTTTAAACTGTATAGCTCCACCATCCATTTCTACAGCAGGCTTTACATAGTTATCCAGCAGTTCTTTAATGCGTTTTACCACATCATCATCGTCTGCCGCAACGGTATTGCTGGCTTCCTGCTTCATTTTAGCTACTTCATCTTCATTAATGACAACTCCACCATTCTCCAGGTAGTCCTTCAGGAACTGCTTGATGGAAGGTATCACATCCTGCCAGTCTTCGGTATCCGATGTTTTGGTAAGTGTTACAAAATTGCTGGCAATGAATACACTTTTTATAAACGGAAAGCTAAACAGTTCTTTAGCCAGCGGGGATGGTGCAGCACTTGCTTCATCCGGGAAATCTATGCTCTTACCGGGATATAAAAGCTTATTAGCTACAAACTTCATCGTTTCCGGATTGGGTGTCATTTCAGTATAAATACTGATCACTGGATTGCCTGTTTTTATCATACAACTAAATTTAAATAATTCTATCGGTTATAAACTATGCTGCACCATAATATAATGCAGCATAGAAAATAGAGAAACAAAAATACTGAAAAACATTCGTTCAATAACTAAGCCTGAAATTGTTACGTTGGAATGACAAAAGAAACAATGAGCTTTGAGCCGAAAGCTACGATAAGTAGGCTGCGTGAGCAATGTCTTATGTTAAAAAGGAACCTTCATGTATTCCCCTTCATTCTGTATAGCCCCTCCTTTTAAGGCGGGGAGAACAGCCCATCTTTGGGTGCTTTAGCCCAATAAACGGGTAGTTGCCTGTAAGTATCAGGCACCTCATCCCTTACCTGAGCCATACTAAAGCCATGGTAAAGTCATGACAAAGCCATGGATAGTTCATGGGAAAGCGGTGTCTAAGCCCTGCTTCTTCAGTAGCTGAGCCGTACCTAAGTCACATCTAAGCCGTATATCCTACGTCCATCTTACGTTCATCCTACGCCCATCCTTCGATCATCTTATTTCTTTTTAGTAAATACGGGGGTAAATAGCAGGGGTAAACAGTAATTTCTGGCAGCAGGCCGTGGGCAGGAGATGTAAAAATACAGCAGAACCCCTTCCAATATATCACAAATCCTAAATCCTACATCATCAATCTTGAATGCCATCAAATAGTAAACCGTATATCGTAAATTCCAATCACATCGTACATCGTACATCTAACATCGTACATAATATATCATCCGAACCCTCCCACAATTTACAATATTATAATTGTTGCAATAATTACATTTGCACTCCTATGATAGCTTTCAACAGGTTTGTTTTAGATAATGGATTAAGAGTATTGGTGCACGAAGATCATTCCACCCCTATGGCGGTAGTGAATGTAATGTATGATGTGGGTGCGAGAGATGAAGACCCGGACAAAACCGGTTTTGCACACTTGTTTGAGCACCTGATGTTTGGCGGTAGTATCAATATTAAGGACTATGATGAGCCGCTGCAAAAAGCGGGTGGCGAAAACAATGCCTATACTACCAACGACCTCACTAATTATTATTGCCAGTTGCCTGCTGAAAATATTGAAACTGCTTTCTGGCTGGAAAGCGACCGAATGCTGAGTCTTGCTTTCTCCAAAAAGAGCCTGGATGTGCAGCGTAAGGTGGTGTGTGAAGAATTTAAGGAGCATTATATTAATAAACCTTATGGCGATGCATGGCACAAAATGCGCGAGCTTGCATACAAAGTTCACCCATACCGCTGGATGACGATTGGTCAAAACCTGGAGCATATAGAAAAAGCAAAGCTGGAGGATGTAAAAAGCTTTTTCTTCCAACATTATACACCAGCCAATGCAATATTGGTTGTTGGCGGAAAAGTGACTACCGATGAAGTAAAACACCTGGCAGAAAAATGGTTTGGACCTATTCCTGCCGGTACAAAATATATCCGCAACATTCCTGAAGAGCCCAGGCAAACTGCACCACGTTCTTTAGAAGTACACGCAGATGTGCCGCTGGACGCTTTGTACAAAACATGGCATATGGACAGCAGGTTGGAGAAAGGCTATTATGTAACCGAACTGATCACTGAAATATTGGGTGGCGGCGGATCTTCGCGCTTGTTTCAATCATTGGTAAAAGAACAACAATTGTTCAGCAATATTGATTGTCACCATTTTGGCAGCACAGATACAGGCTTGCTGGCCATTGAAGGCAAGCTGGTGAAAGGCAGAACCATGGAAGAAGCAGAAAGGGCTATTGACGAAGAACTGGAAAAAATAAAATCTACGCTCGTAACCGAAACAGAGTTACAAAAGGTAAAGAATAAGACCGAGAGCATGATTGCTTTTGAAGACATAACGGTTATGAGCCGGGCCAATAGTCTTGCTTATTATGAACTCCTTGGCAATGCAAACCTGATGAATGAAGAGTTAGGTAAATACCAGGCAATCACAGCCGAAGATATCCAACAATACAGCCAGCAGATATTTGACGTGAACAAGAGCAATACGCTGCGTTATTATAGTAAGCATGAAAAGCAAAAATTGCATAAAAAGCAAGTTGTAAACGATGCTTACTAAAAAGCAGGTAATAGAAGCAATTGAGGCAATGCCTGAAGAAAAGTTTACGCATATAAATGTTATTATTGAAGAATTGATCCTATTGGACAAGATTGAAAAGGGATTAGAAGATTTACAGCAAGGGCAAATCCAATCTGAAGAGGCAGTTAATAAAGAGATAGACAAATGGTAGGGCTTGAATACACAAAGACTGCTTTTACCGATCTGAAATCAATAAGAAAGCTAATTGCCAAAGATTCAGTACATTATGCAAAACTTTCGATAGTAGAATTACGGAATAAAATTGAAGCATTGAAAGTTCATCCGGAAACCGGCTTCCCTTTCTACCCTGATAGATACAAGAACTTAAGACAACTGCTCTTTAAATCTTATTGCATCATTTATCACTTTGAGAATAATAAAGTAACTATTATTTCTGTTTATCAGCAATCCTGATTACTCGAAAAGAATGAACTTTTGACCAGTTCGATGCACTAATTAATTTACCCCTTATAGACTTATAAAATAGGCAGAAGCCTGCAGGGCTTCAATATGAATAGCCCGGGTTTATCAACCCGGGAAGTTAAACGACTGTAAATATTAACCCTGAAGGAGTTGAATTATTTAGAAGGTTGAGCACTTTTGAAGTTCGCACGAGGGTATCACAGTTAAACCTCTCTCTTCCACAGCAAACTCCCATCCCCATAACTTAAGAAGCGAAAGTCGTGCGCTAAAGCATAGTCGTAAATCCTTTTCCAGTCATCCCCAATAATAGCAGCAATCAGTAGTAACAAGGTACTTTGTGGCTGATGGAAGTTGGTAATCAATGCCTTAACAATCCGCAACTGATACCCCGGCGCGATCAGGATCTTTGTTTTAGTAATCAACTTCTCTATCTGCATGTTCCTCATCCAGGTAAGTAAAGCATGCAAAGCAACTTCGGGTGTAATGTCTTGCGGTAAATGGTAGGCTTCCCATTGCGCTATACTAATACCTTCAGGTAAAAGATTTTCGTTGCCACTCACCTTTACTCCCATCCAGTACAAACTTTCTATTGTGCGCAATGAAGTAGTGCCTACTGCAACTACTGTTTTTGAAAGATACTTTATAAGGTGTTCAATCAAGCCTGTAGTTACTTCAATAAACTCTGCATGCATATCATGCTCAGCAATGCTTTCTGTTTTTACAGGTTTGAAAGTACCCGCGCCTACATGTAGTGTTACAAAATCTTTTTCAATACCTTTTGTTTGTAGTTTTTCAAATAAACTATCGGTAAAATGTAAACCTGCAGTGGGTGCCGCCACAGAACCATTATATCTCGCATAAATGGTCTGATAGCGTTCTTCATCTTCTTTTTCAGCCTTCCTGTTCAGATACGGTGGTAAAGGAATTGTTCCAAATAATTGAAGTACATCAGCAAAACTTAGAGTTTTATCATTCCAGGTAAATTCAATTATGAAATAATCCTTCTCCTGTTTTATTCTTTTAGCTGTTAATACAAGATTTTCTTTACTATATGTCAGGACTTCCTCCTTCCATTTTTTCAACACCGCCAACTAAGCACTTCCACCGTACGCTTCCTTTTTGTAGCATTGCAGTGGTCACATCCGGGTAGTCGTCTGCCGGTTCTAAACAAAATAGCTCTATTGTGCTGCCGGTGTGTTTGGTAAAGAGCAGTCTTACTGCCATTACTTTGGTATTATTAAATACCAGTAGACTCTCTGAAGGCAAACAATCAGCTAGCTGACTATAGATTTGCACCCCGATTTTACCACTTTTATACACCAACAGCTTACTTTTATCTCTTTCAGGCAGCGGATGAATGGCAATTCTTTCTTCGGGTAAATAATAATTGAATTCTTTAATCAATATTTTTTCTGGAAACATCATAGCACGTACATAAGTTATCCACAATAAAATCACACCTATTCACACCACATTACAGGTATTTTCTTGTCAAACATAATGCCCATAAGCCTTTCAGCCGATTTTGATAAGGTGGATAAAATCAGGCACCTATTTATGGAGTTGAGAGTGGTAAAAAGTGTTATTTTGTGTCATTAAATAGCAATTCTTAATCGGATGACAGGTTTCCTTGGCGAATATGAATCCACACTTGATCCAAAAGGTCGTTTTCTGCTGCCAGGCGGTTTTAAAAAACAATTGCCCGAAGGAGAAAACACATTTGTGGTATGCCGCGGAACCGAAAGATGCCTTTGGTTATACCCGTCATCAAGTTGGAAGCCCATATACGAAAAGTTGAGCCAGTTAAACGATTTTGACCCCAAAGTAAGGGAATTCCGTCGGTTCTTTTTGGGTAGTGCCAGCGAAGTAGAATTGGATACTGCCGGACGGTTGTTGATACCGCCTACATTGAAAGAATATGCAGGCTTGCAAAAAGATATTACGCTGGCATCGGCAGTAAACAAACTGGAAGTGTGGGATACCACCAGGTATAAACAGCTCATTGAATCGTATAGCGAAAGCTTTAGCTATACCGCTAAGAATGTAATGGTTGATTATAATGTTACTATCTGATGAAGAAAATTACTCATAATCAACCAGCCGGCAATGATTATCACATCCCGGTCTTGTACAACGAAGTGTTGGAAGGATTGAATATTAATCCGGACGGCATTTATGTAGATGCAACATTTGGCGGCGGTGGGCACAGCCGGGGCATTTTGGAAAAGCTGAGCAGCAAAGGAAAGCTGGTAGCCTTTGACCAGGATGCTGATGCACAACGTAATCTGCCGCAGGATGAGCGGGTAATTTTTATACCGCAAAATTTCCGTCACCTGCACCGTTTTTTGCGATTGCATAAAATAGAAAAGATAAACGGCTTGCTAGCGGATCTGGGCGTAAGCAGTCACCAGTTTAATGAAGCGGAGCGTGGTTTTTCCACAAGGTTTGAAGGGCCATTAGACATGCGGATGGATGCAAGGCAAGAGCAAACAGCGATGAATATACTGCAAACATATAGTGAGCAGCAATTACATAAACTGTTTGAGCAATGGGGCGAGGTAACGAATGCCAAAACATTAGCCAAACATATTGTTCAATACAGAACAACCAGTTCTTTAAAAACAACGAGTGCATTGACGGCTATGTTGTCTCCAGTGGTAAAGGGTAATCCCAACAAATACTTCGCGCAGGTGTTTCAGGCGTTGCGTATAGAAGTAAATGATGAAATGGGAGCATTGAAAGATTTGCTGCAGCAGTCTGCAGAGGTGCTACAAAAAGGTGGACGGGTAGCAGTTATCACCTTTCATTCCATTGAAGACCGGCTGGTAAAGATTTTTTTTCGCTTGGGGAGCTTTGAAGAAGTAATAGATGAAAATCCATTTACAACAGAAGAAAAGAAGAGTGGTTTTAAAATCATTACCCGCAAACCAATGGTGCCGACTGCGGAAGAGATGAAAAGAAACAGCAGAAGCCGCAGTGCGAAGCTGAGAATAGCGGAAAAAGAGTGATTGAATTTTGAATTAGATACAGAAAGTGATAATGGTTTATAACAGGGCGAATAAAACAATTAGTAAAGACATTAAACAACCAGTTATACCAGCATAAATTAACTTAACGATCATGGCAATAAAACTAAAATATTCACTCAGACGGTTGATGAATTACAAATGGGTTACTGCCAATATACCATTCTTTTTATTCTTATCAGTACTAGCCGTTTTATACATAGCAAATGGTCATATTGCTGATAAAACCGTAAGAGATATCAATAACACAGCTAAAGAATTAAAAGAGTTGCAGTACGAATACAAAACTGTAAAAAGCGACCTGATGTATAAAAGCCGGGAAGCAGAAATGATAAAAGCAACGGAACCATTAGGCTTAAAAGTAACAGCAGAGTCACCAATGCATATTGTAGTAGAACAAAAAACAAACGATAACAACAACTGAAGACATTGAAAAACGCATCCACCATAGAAGTAAAGCGCGATATCCTCTGGAGGGTATACCTGTGTTTTATATTAATTGTAGTGGTATGTTTAATAGTGATGTCCAAAGCATTTTACATACAGCAGGTACAAGGTGACCACTGGCGCAGTATGAGTGACAGCATGCATCAAAAGATTATAGAATTGGATGCAGAGCGAGGCACTATCTATAGTGAAGATGGTCAAATGCTCAGCACCAGCATTCCGCAGTTTGATATTTATATTGACTTCGGTGCTGAAGGACTTAGAGATAAAAGTGGCAAGCTATTCAGACAAAACCTGGATTCGTTAAGCTATTGTTTAAGCAGTTTGTTCAAAGATAGATCTGAAACTGCTTATAAAAAGATATTGAGCAATGGTTACGCTAATAAGACCAGGTACTTTTTACTAAAGAAAAAGATCAGCTTTAAAGACTACCAGCAATTGCGTCAGTTTCCACTGGTAAGACTGGGCAGAAATAAAAGCGGATTTATTCCTGAAGTAAAAAGCATTCGTCTCAATCCTTACCAAATATTAGCATATAGAACAATTGGATTAGATAGAGAAAATGCCCAGAAAATAGGATTGGAACAAACATATGATAGTGTGCTGAGAGGAACTACCGGTAAACGGTTAGTACGCTACATTGGAGGTGGTGTAAGCGTGCCGGTGGATGACGCTTTGGACATAGAGCCAGAGAATGGTAAGGATGTAGTTACTACGCTTAACATACACATTCAGGAGATTGCCGAAAATGCTCTGATGAATATGATGCAGCAGAGTGAATCACAAACAGGCACCTGCATTATAATGGAAACGAAGACCGGCAAGATAAAAGCTATGGCAAACCTGGGTCGCAGTATAGATGGAAGCTATTGGGAAGATTACAATTATGCCATGCGTGCAACTGAGCCGGGCTCTACTATAAAACTTGCAACTCTGTTAGCAGTTTTGAATGAAGGGAAAATGAATATCAATAACGTAGTGGAAGTAGGCAGTGCAGGCAGTGCATATGTTGGTGTACGTGAAGTAAACGATGCAGAAAGAGCACCTAAACCAGTTATGACAGTTGCTGAGTGTTTTGCACACAGTTCCAATGTAGGCTTTAGTAAAATAGCTTATAACACATTTGCACAGCAGCCAGCTAAATTTATGCAGTACCTGCACCAGTTCAGATTAGATACTATAACAGGTATAGATTTATTAGGCGAATCAAAGCCTCGCATGCCTCGCATGAAACGTAACACCGAAGGCTTAAGTGATATGATTACCATGAGCTTCGGCTATGCCATACAGATAAGCCCACTTCAAACATTGACACTCTATAATGCCATTGCCAACGGCGGCAAAATGATGAAGCCTTACCTCGTAAACAGCATACAAAATGATGGTGCTATTATCAAACAATATGAGCCAACAGTTTTAAAAGAGAGTATTTGTAAACCATCAGTAGTAAAAGCTGCACAACAATGTATGGAAGCAGTTACTGCTTTTGGTACCGGCAAACCGGTGTTTCAGAATTGTTCTTATAAAGTTGCCGGTAAAACTGGTACTGCACACGTTGCAGATGGTAAATATGGTTATGATGATGGTGTGTATCAGGCTTCCTTTGTAGGCTATTTTCCGGCAGATAATCCACAGTTTACTTGTATAGTGGTTATCAAAACAAAACCGTATGCACCGATACATTTTGGTGGTCAACTGGCAGCGCCGGTCTTCAAAGAAATATCTGACCGTTTGTACAATATGTATGTGCAGCACGGAGATTCTCTGCAGTATGCAGCAAATATACATAGCGACAGTATCGGTTATAAGTATATAGGAATGAAAAGTGATGTAGCTCAAATAATGAGCACTTTGCATATTCCATTTAAGGAATCATCAGCAACAAACAGCGATTGGATAAGTGTTCATACAAATGGAGTGACCCTGCAATCTCAGATAAGGCGGTACCCACTGATGTAATGCCTTCACTGCAAGGTATGGGTTTAAAAGATGCAGTGTACGTGTGTGAGAATATGGGATTGAAATTGAAAGTAAAAGGAGCAGGAAGAGTAACTGCACAATCAATTAGCAGTGGTAATAAAATAAATAAAGGGCAAGTAGTAAATATAGAATTGAATTGATTTTTGCCGCGAAGACATAAAGACGTAAAATTTTAAAGAAAAAGAATAACACCACATAGTGCCTTCGGGCCTTGGTGGCATAAATAAAATGGCAAACCTGCAAAACATATTATATAAAGTACATCTGCTAGGTATAAATGGCACTACTAATATAGAGGTGAAAGACGTGCAGATAGACTCGCGTAAAGTGAGTGCAGGCTCATTGTTCGTGGCAGTGAAAGGCAGTGTTGCAGATGGACATAATTTTATTTCTACTGCTATAGAGAAGGGTGCCCTTGCTGTTGTGTGTGAAGAGTTGCCGTTGATGTTATTGGAAAACATAACCTACATCAGAGTAAGCAACTGCAGCGAAGCAGTTGCTTATATAGCGCACAATTTTTATGATGAGCCTTCTACCAAAGTTGAAGCTTGTAGGTGTAACCGGAACAAACGGTAAAACTACTATTGCTACACTCCTGTTTAAACTGTTTACGCAATTAGGTTATACATGTGGATTGCTAAGCACAGTGCAAAATCAGATAAGCAACCAGGTGTTGGCATCTACGCATACAACGCCTGATGCAATTAGTCTAAATGCATTGCTAAAGCAAATGGTAGATGCAGGCTGTACGCATGTGTTTATGGAATGCAGTAGCCATGCTATTCATCAGCACCGTATTACTGGTTTGAAGTTTACCGGTGCCATGTTTAGTAATATCACACACGACCATTTGGATTATCATAAAACCTTTGATGAATATATCAGGGTAAAAAAGAAATTCTTTGATGATCTGCCTCCTTTTGCATTTGCTATTTCCAATCTCGATGATAAGCGCGGAACAGTAATGTTGCAAAACACACAGGCACACAAATATTATTACAGCCTTAAGAATGTGGCAGACTTTAAAGGTAAGATACTGGAGAACGCATTAACCGGCTTGGTGATGATGGTAAATGATAAAGAAGTACACTTTAGGCTGATTGGAGAGTTTAATGCATACAACTTATTAGCCGTATATGGCGCTGCCATTTGCCTTGGCGAAAATAGCGATGAAGTCTTGCGCATATTAAGTTCATTACAAGGTGCAGAAGGTAGGTTTGATTATATCATCAGCAACAAACAAATCATTGGCATAGTTGATTATGCGCACACGCCAGATGCACTGGAAAATGTATTGTCAACCATTAAAAAGTTACGCAAAGGCTATGAGCAGGTAATTACAGTGGTGGGCTGTGGCGGTAACAGAGATAAGACTAAAAGACCAGTAATGGCCCAGGTTGCATGTGAATTGAGCGACAAAGTAATACTTACGAGCGATAATCCGCGTAGCGAAGATCCGCAAGAAATTATAAATGATATGATGCAGGGCCTGAACAGCGCTGCTAAAAGAAAGAGCCATTCTATTTTAGACCGAAAAGAAGCAATAGATACAGCGGTTGGAATGGCTAATAAAGAAGACATTATTCTCATAGCAGGAAAAGGACATGAGAAGTACCAGGACATCAAGGGTGTGAAATATGCTTTTGATGACAAAGCAGTATTGAAGGAAAAATTTGAAGAATTGAATAAATAAAGAGATGGCAGATGTGAGTTGACAGATGATAGTATAAAGCACTTTCATCATCAACTCAAAAAGCAACGAAGTAATGAGAGTGAAGCTATCAACTGTTATCAAGAAACTGTTAACTAAAATTTGAAATAACTAAGATAAACGATGCTGTATTATTTGTTTAGCTGGCTGGGAAAGGAGTTTCACATGAGCGGTGCTGGATTATTTCAGTACATCACTTTTCGTGCAGTGATGGCAATTATACTGTCATTAGCTATAGCTACTATATACGGCAAGCGGTTAATTAATTTACTGAAACGTAACCAGATTGGAGAGACTGTGCGTGATTTAGGATTGCAGGGCGAGCAGCAAAAGAAAGGCACGCCAACAATGGGAGGGATTATCATTCTGCTTTCCATATTGATACCGACATTGTTATTTGCTGACCTGGATAAAGTTTATATCCGATTGATGATATTGTGCACTGTATGGCTTGGCATTATTGGTTTTATGGATGATTACTTTAAACTGAGAGCCCGCAAAGAAGCGCAGTTAAAGGGCATACCTTACAAAAAAACGGATAGTGATGGATTGGCTGGCTTATCAAAGATTATAGGGCAGGTAGGCTTGGGAATTATCATTGGAGTAACGCTGTATTTTAACAGCAATGTGGTAGTAGAAAGAGAAATTATTAAGAAAAATGGTGTAGAAACAGGTGTGCGTCCTGGCGAACGGACATTGAATGAAGAAGTGCATATAAGAGATGGCAAACTGGTACGCTTTGCCAGAGTAAAGACACCTATTACAACTATACCATTTGTAAAAACACATGAGTTTAACTACAGCAAACTTATCAGTTGGATGGGTAAAAACGCAGATAAGTACACGTGGATCATTTATATTCTTATTGTTACACTCATTATTACAGCAGTGTCTAACGGTGCAAATTTGACTGATGGATTGGACGGATTAGCAGCGGGCGTAAGTGCCATTATTGGAGCAGGCATTGGGATTTTTGTGTATGTAAGTGGCAACTTTCTGTTAGCAGATTATCTCAATATAATGTACATACCAAACTTAGGTGAGCTATCCATCTTTATTGGTGCTTTTGTAGGTGCATGTGTTGGCTTTTTATGGTACAATTCATATCCGGCACAAGTGTTCATGGGTGATACCGGTAGCCTTGCATTAGGTGGCATTATTGCTTCGCTTGCCATTATTGTTCGTAAGGAATTGTTGATACCTATTTTCTGCGGAGTATTCTTAGTTGAGAACTTAAGCGTGATGATTCAGGTAAGCTATTTTAAGTACACCAAGAAGAAATATGGTGAAGGTCGAAGAGTTTTTTTAATGAGTCCACTACATCATCATTACCAAAAGAAGGGATTTCATGAGAGTAAGATAGCTGTGCGCTTTTGGATTGTAACAATATTGTGTGTATTACTTTCCATAGCTACATTGAAGATAAGATAACATCTTGATTTCACCTTTCGTCACAACTGAAAGGAAATAAATGTAAAAAATATAAGCTATAAAGAATGACTGAAATCTATACATATACTGACTTGCAAGACACATCAACTACTACCAATTGGAGTTGGAACTTAGTGGTGCTTGGTGCTGGCGAAAGCGGCGTAGGTGCGGCTTTGCTTGGCAAACAAAAGGGCTACCACGTATTTGTAAGTGATGGAGGTAAAATCAAAGATCATTATAAACAGGAACTGATTGATAATAGGATTGAGTTTGAGGAAGGTGGGCATACGGAAGAAAGAATTTTGAAGGCAGATGAAGTGATGAAAAGTCCGGGTATTCCAGAGAAGAATGAGATGGTGAAAAAGATTCGTGCCAAAGAAATTCCTGTTATTAGTGAGATAGAGTTAGCTTATCGTTTTAAAGGAAACAGCAAGATTGTAGCGGTTACTGGCAGTAATGGAAAAAGCACTACTACTTCGTTAATTTATTACATCTGCCAAAAAGCAGGATTGGATTGTGCGGTGGTTGGTAATATTGGTTACTCGTTTGCCAAGCAAGTGGCAGAAAATCCAAAGCCGTTATATGTAGCAGAAATAAGTTCTTTTCAATTAGATGATATTAAGGATTTTAAACCGGATGTTGCGGTGCTGCTCAACATTACGGAGGACCATTTGGACAGATACAATTATAATTTTCAAAAATATATAGAAAGCAAGTTTAAAATAGTACAAAATCAGCGTGAGCAAGACAATTTCATCTACAATTTAGATGATGAAGTAATAACCAACAAATTGAAAACCATTTTAGTAACCAGTAACCTTTTGCCATTTACCATGAAACAAGAACCTAAAAAAGGCGCCTACATTAAAGGCGACCAAATGATGCTGAAAGTAAATGAAGAACGCGTAAGCATGAACATTTACGATTTTGCCCAAACCGGCAAACACAACCAATACAACACCATGGCGGCGGGCATAGCTGCTATGACAATGGATATACGCAAAGAAAAAATTCGCGAGGCAGTAGAAACATTTGAAAGTTTGGAGCATCGCATGGAGCCAGTAGCAATAGTACGTGGCGTAGAGTTTATCAATGATAGTAAAGCAACGAATGTAAACAGTACCTGGTTTGCATTGGAAAGCATGACCAGACCGGTGATTTTGATATTAGGAGGCACCGATAAAGGTAATGATTACAGCATACTTGAAGATCTTGTGAGAGAGAAAGTAAAGACCATCGTTTGCCTGGGTGTTGACAACACGAAAATTCATGCAGCATTTGATAAAATAGTGCCGGTGGTTGATACCGCATGCGCGCATGATACTGTTCAGGCTTCTTTTAATGCAGCCGAGAAAGGCGACGTAGTGCTATTAAGCCCGGCATGTGCTTCTTTTGATTTGTTCAAAAACTATGAAGACCGTGGTAAGCAATTTAAAGAGGCTGTAAAAGCATTATAATAATGTCAGAACTAGCTTATATACAGGAGCCTTTCAAGCATTTGCAACGAAAGGCCAAAGGGGATAAATATATCTGGAGCAGTGTGCTCTTGCTGGCGCTTGCATCCGTGTTGGTAGTGTATAGTGCCACAGGCTCGCTCGCATATAAAATGTACAAGGGCAATACAGAAGTGTACCTGTTTAAGCAGTTGTCGTTTATTATTGTTGGGTTACTGGTGGTTTATTTTTTACATCTGGTTAATTATAAATTTTACTCGCGAGTAGCGCTTATACTATATATAGTTTCAGTACCACTTTTATTTTATACCTTGTTCTTTGGCGCCGAAATAAACGAAGGCAGCCGATGGATAAAGTTGCCCGTTATTAATATGACGTTTCAGACAAGTGACTTTGCAAAAGTAGCTTTGTTTATGTATATCTCCCGAGAGTTGAGCCGCAAACAGCATGTGATAAAGGATTTTAAACAAGGCTTCCTGCCGGTAATAATTCCGGTGATGATTACCTGTAGTTTAATTATGCCTGCTAATCTTTCCAATGCTTTGCTAACTGGTGCAACATCTTTATTGTTACTATTTATAGGTCGGGTACACGGAAAGCACCTATTGTTGGTGGCTGGTGTTGCAATGATACCTATCTTATTGATTGTAGGCATTGCTGCTTTAACCTACACCGGCAAAAATACCAATGGTGTAAAAGAAACCTCAAAAAGTAAAGTAGCAGAAGGACTCACATCTATGGGTAGGTTTAGCACCTGGGTAAGCCGTGTACAGGATTTTATGTATGCTAAAAATGAAGATATTCCTTACCAGGTGGAACAGGCAAATATCGCTATTGCCAACGGCAGCATCCTGTATGGATTAGGACCTGGCAAAAGCCGCCAGCGCAACTTTTTGCCACAAGCTTATAACGATGAAATCTTCCCGATTATCATTGAAGAGTATGGTTTAATGGGAGGTGTGTTTATTATTTTCATTTACATAATTTTCTTATTTCGTTGCATTAACATTTTCAGGCGATGCCCATATGCGTTTGGAGCTTTCCTTGCGCTGGGTCTTAGCTTTTCAATGATTATACAGGCACTGGCAAATATGGCAGTAGGTGTTAATCTTACCCCTGTTACCGGAGTTACATTACCATTAGTAAGTATGGGAGGAAGCTCGTTTTTATTTACCTGCGCAGCAATTGGTATTATATTGAGTGTGGCAAGAAATGTGGAGCAATTAGAAGGCAAACGTATAGAGCCTCCTACAGTTCCGCAGGAGACGGAGGAAAAGCAGGTGTTGAGACCAGCTTAATTGCAAGCATGATGCCTTAGTTGTTTACACATTTTTACATGCAGCTCGCTATTAAGCACTAAAGTGAGTACATAATTACAAAGGTCAAATTGATTCTTCTACCAGTGAGTGTATTACTTATTGGAATGTTCAAAATAGAAATAAAAAGTTATTTCGGTGGAGTAATTAATGGCTGATCTAAAAACAAATATAAGCACACAAAGTACTTCTTCAGGTACAGGTGCACCGCTGCGTTTTATAGTTGCTGGTGGAGGCACAGGAGGACATATTTTTCCGGCTATAGCTATTGCTAATGCCATTAAGCAAACAAGACCTGATTCAGAATTTTTGTTTGTAGGTGCAAAAGGCAAAATGGAGATGGAGAAAGTGCCGCAGGCAGGTTATAATATTAAAGGTCTGGATATTGCCGGCTTTGACAGAGGCTCCTTGTTTAAGAATATTTCGCTTCCGTATAAACTGGTAAAAAGCTTTATGCAGGTAAGTAGCATTTTTAAAAGATTCAAGCCAGATGCAGTGATTGGTGTGGGAGGGTATTCATCCTTTCCGGTGTTGCGCTTCGCACAACGAAAAAGCATTCCTACTTTTATTCACGAGAGTAATTCATTTGCAGGCAAAAGCAATATTCTTTTAGGTAAAAATGCAACCAAAATATTTGTTGCGGGGGAAGGTATGGAAAAGTTTTTTCAAGCTGACAAGATTGTAATTACCGGCAATCCTGTACGAAAATCTATCATGGATTCAACAGTTACCAAAGCTGAAGCATTGCAGCACTTTGGTTTGGAAACAGATAAAAAAACAATTCTTGCTGTTGGAGGTAGTTTGGGTGCAAAAAGCATTAATGAAGTATTAGCCGAATATGTAAGCGAATTGGGATCGCTGAACCTTCAACTAATATGGCAAACCGGAAAGACCACTGCAGAGCAATACATACAAAGAGGTAAGAGTAAATCGTTTGTATGGGTGAACGATTTTATACAGGAAATGGATAAAGCGTATGCTGCTGCCGATGTAGTGATTTCCCGCTCGGGTGCTATGGCAGTTGCAGAATTATGCATTGCCAAGAAAGCTGTAGTTTTTGTTCCTTTTCCGTTTGCAGCTGAGGACCATCAGACTGCCAATGCCAAACACCTGGTGGATAGAAATGCCGCATTAATGGTAAAAAATGATGAAGCACAAGCCAAACTGTTTCCTACTGTTACCAATTTGATATTTGATAATGAAAAGATAAGAATACTGGAGCACAATATTGCAGCTTTAGCAGTAACCGATGCCGCAGATACAATCGCAGTAAAAATATTGAACAGTTTGTCCTAAATCTCTTAAAGGAACTTTGAATGACCGATTGATTTAAAGCTTTAATTTAAAATGACAGAACAAGAAAATATATCAAATATAAATAGCACTTCTGCTGCTCCAATCCCTACATTAGAGGATTTGCGCAATATTTATTTTATTGGAATAGGAGGCATTGGCATGAGTGCATTGGCCCGTTATTTTAAAAGCCGTAGGGTAATTGTAAGTGGTTATGACAGAAGCCCTACCTCACTTACGCAAGAATTGGAAGCATCAGGTATTGACATTCATTATAATGAGGATGTAAATTCCATACCGAAAGACGCCGATGCAGTAGTATATACGCCAGCAATACCATCAAGTCATCAAGAACTTGTATATTATAAAGAACATAATTACACCGTTGTAAAACGTAGTGATGTATTACAATGGATAACAGCAAATTCTTTCAATATTTGTGTTGCCGGTACACATGGTAAAACGACCATATCTACCATGATTGCATACTTACTACGTGATAGTGAATACGGTTGCAATGCATTCCTGGGTGGTATATCAGCAAACTATCAAACTAATTTTTGGAGTAGCCCGAATAATGTAGTAGTAGTAGAGGCAGATGAATATGACCGTTCTTTTTTAAAATTGCTGCCTAATGTAGCTGTAATAACCTCAATGGACCCCGATCACCTGGATATATATGGCACTGCCGAAGCAATGGAAGTTGCCTTTGTAGAGTTTTCACAAAAAGTAAAAGAGGGTGGCTGTATTGTTGCCAAATACGGTATGAAGAGGGGCAACGAATTAAAGGCTTCAACAGTTTACACCTATAGTTTTAATAATAAGGAGGCAGATGTTTATGCAGACAATATCCGTGTAGAAAACGGATATTACAAGTATGATGTTTATCATAAAAACTGGCAACTTAAAGACGTGGTGCTGCATATGGGTGGCTTACATAATATTGAAAACAGCATTGCTGCCATTACAGTTGCAAAACACATTGAAATAGAGAATGAAAAAATAAAAAATGCAGTTGCCAACTTTAAAGGTGTAAAACGTAGGTTTGAATACATTATTAAAGATAACAAGCATATTTTAATTGATGATTATGCACACCATCCCGAAGAGTTGCGAGCTTTGATCTCCGGTGTGCGCAGCTTGTATGGTAATAAAAAATGTACAGTTATTTTTCAGCCGCACCTTTTCAGCAGGACCAAAGACTTTGCATCTGAATTTGCTGAAAGTCTGAGTCTTGCTGATGAAGTGATTTTGTTACCTATTTATCCTGCAAGAGAATTGCCTATGCCGGGAGTAACAAGTGAATTGATTTTTCATCCAATGACTATTAGCAATAAGAGAATACTATCAAAAGAAATGATGTTGCAGGTAGTATCAACTGAAAGACCAAAACTACTGGTGATGTGTGGCGCAGGAGATATTGATGCTCTGGTACAACTTGTAAAAAATATTTTATCGAGTGAATAGAACATGTGGAAGAAACGAATTATATCGTCCTTATGGTGGCTGCTGGGCTTGTGTCTTTGCGGTTTACTTACGGCTGGCATGCAATACAAAAAGCATTTATTGTGCAGTGATATAAAAGTGAATATAGAAAGGGTAAAGGGACATGTTTTTATAGATGAAAAAGAAATCACTCAACTGCTCAAAAAGAATGATGCAACTATTGGTAAACCAATTTCAGAATTTCACTTACAACAGTTAGAATCTACACTAAAAGAACAGCCCTGGATTTACAATGCAGAATTATTTTTTGATAACAATCAAGTGCTAAATGTTAATATACTAGAGCGAGAGCCGTTAGCAAGAATTTTTACATTGCAAGGCACTTCTTTTTATATAGATAGTAGTGGTTTACAACTACCATTGAGTAACGATTATTCAGCCCGAGTCCCAATGTTTACTGCTTTTACATCTGCTAAAAGAAAGCTATCAAAACCAGATAGCTCATTGATGGATGATATTAAAAAGGTTGCAACAATCATACAGCAGGATTCCTTTTGGATTGCGCAGGTTTCGCAAGTAAATATTACACCAGACAAGACTTTTGAAATTATTCCTGTATTGGGCAACCAGGTTATTAACTTAGGCAATGCAGATAGCCTGCAATCTAAGTTTGACAGGTTGACAGCTTTTTACAAACAGGTATGGGCAAAAAAAGGCTTTGAGAAATATGAAAGTATTAGTGTTGAATTCAGCGGACAAATTGTTGCTGTTAAAAGAGGTGCTCCCAAACCAGCCATTGACATTACAGATGCGCAGCGGCTCATTGATGCAATGCGTAATGGGGATGATATTGTAAAAGATACAATTACAACTACGTCTACTGGGACAATTTCGCCAGTGCTATCAACTAATCAACCCGATTCTTTGGCTATACTAAAAAATAAAACATTAGTTGTAAATAAAAACGTTAGACCAAACAATACCACCAGACAAACCAAACTCCCACTTGCAGCAAAACAAACGGTACAAATGACAAAGAAAGCTGCAATGAAAAGTAGAAGAAAAGGGATGAGACAGTACAATGTCCCTTAAATAAGTTGAATAAGGCGCTTTCTCCCAGATGAGGATTTAAGATGACAATTTCAGTTGTTAAGTACGATGTTAAACCTGACTTGCCCGCAGGCAGGTGCACGATGTGTTGGAAGGGATGGCGCTACAGGCACCACTAAAGACACCAAAAGTATTGTTATATATTTATACCTCTACCTTTACCTTGCTGCCAAAGGCTACTACTTATACTGGTTCTCTGCCTAAAATATTCTGGACAAGGCAAGGGATTAATGAAAGATTGGACGTAAGAGCATTGTGGGATATACGGCTTTGATACGGCTTAGATAGGGAGCAGGTAGGACTTTGACATGAACTATCCATGGCTTTACTATGGCTTTACCATGACTTTACCATGACTTTGGTAAGAAGGACGCAGGCTCTACTACCTTGAAACCAATAGGCTGCTACCATTTACCTGCGATTTCTGCCATGAGCTCTGTTACTGCAGTAAAATGATCTGATTGCTTAATACTATCTTTTACAGGTCTCCAGCAAAGAGGGTTAATACGTGCGGGCACGTCATATTAGTTAAGATACATCTATATGGATAAGTAAATGTTTGGCTGATAATGCCTCTCATTAAATCTTTCTCAGTATAAGAGTTAATATACACTTCTTTACAAGCATGTATGCTATCTGAAATTGATTTACTTATTATCCCAGATTTTGGTTAGGTTGCCCGAAGGGTTTTGCGGGCATTATATGCAATTTGTTCAAAGTTAATGCTCTTCTTGCTTGCAGCTTCTCTGTCTTGCAGCATATATCCGGCAACCTGTTTGAATCTGGTATCACACCTCTATTTGCCTAAAGGATAATAGTTATAGTGTGAAGAAAAAATTTAAACAAAACAAAATGTACACGGTGTAAAATTCTTAGTTAGATTATTTGTGTCTTTGCATATGAATTGTTTGGTAAAAAATGGTATTAAGCAAAGCCTTGTGCCCAACATAAATAACATCCTTGTTGCCGGAGAAAATTGATGTACGAAATGCCTGATCGATCCGCTAAGATCAGAAAGCCAAAATGCATTTATTGTGTGAATTTGTAAGCCTTGATTATACAAAAGTAAGAACGAAGTATAAGTAAAGCTGCATGGATGAATTTACGATACAACTAAAAACATATATATGACTACAATGAAGCACCAATAATTGTTGGACTAGATATTGGCACCACTAAAATAGCTGCTATAGCCGGGCGGAAAAATGAATACGGCAAACTGGAAATTTTAGGTTTTGGACGCGCTAACAGTAATGGCGTACAGCATGGCCAGGTGCTAAATATTGACCAAACAATCAAAGCAATTCAACAGGCATTATCGGAAATGCTATGAAAGCAATCCGGATCTTGAAATAAAAGAAGTATATGTGGGTGTTGCTGGTCATCATATCAAGAGCCTACAAACCCGCGGTGATATGGTGAGACAAAGCAGTGATACTGAAATCGATCAGACGGAAATCGAAATGCTGATAGAAAACCAGCGTAAGACTTTTATACCTGCAGGCGACCAGATCATTGAAGTGATACCGCAGGATTTTCATGTGGATAATTTCCAAAACATCAAAGATCCGGTAGGTTATAATGGTGTAAAGGTTGGGCGCCAATTTTCATATCATCACCGGCGATAGAAATGCTATCCGCAATATTAACCGTGCTGTGGAACGCAGTCATTTAAAAGTAAAGGACTTAGTATTACAGCCGCTTGCTTCTGCTGCGGCTGTAATGAGCGAGATGGATATGGAAGCCGGTGTTGCGATACTTGATATTGGTGGTGGTACCAGCGACCTTGCAGTATTTTATGATGGCATTTTAAAACATACAGCTGTTATACCTTTTGGCGGTGAGAACATTACCAATGATATCCGCATGGGATTAGGTGTATTAAAAGGCCAGGCGGAAGCAATGAAAGTGCAGTTTGGCAGTGCTTTAGCCGAAGAAACCAAAGCCAATGCCTTTATCACTATTCCAGGTTTAAAAGGCATGCCGGCAAAAGAAATCAGTGTGAAAAATCTCGCCAATATCATTCAGGCAAGAATGAGCGAGATACTTAGATTTTGTTACCTATCATCTTAAAGCAGATTGGGCTGGATAGGATGTTGAATGGTGGTATCATATTAACCGGTGGCGGTTCACAATTGAAACACCTGATTCAGCTTACAGAATACACTACCGGATTGAATGCAAGAATCGGCTTACCTAATGAACATTTGGCAGCCAATCATATAGATGAATTGAAAAAGCCAATGTATGCAACCTGTATCGGTTTGATATTAAAAGGATACAGCGATTACGATCACAAATACAAAGAGTTTACCGAGAAATTCAAAAAAGTGGAAGTGCCTAAGAACACTGACCGTAGAGAATAGTGACACCGCTGAAAGAAACTGTTACTGCTGCGGCATCTCGTAGATGTGTAACGTGCAAGAGGAAAGAAGTTCTGGGATAAGTTTAAAGAACAACCTGATCGACCTATTCAAGGAAGAAGAGGACCAGATGATAAAATAAATGGACGGATATATAACGTTATGTAGTACTATCTGCATTGTGTAGAAACCAACAGATTTACAACAATTAAAAAAAGATATGATTCATTTTGATCTTCCCAAACAAAAGTCTTCTATCATCAAGGTACTTGGTGTAGGAGGTGGTGGAAGCAATGCAGTAAACTTCATGTTTGAACAGAATATCGAAGGTGTTGATTTTATCATCTGTAACACAGATGCCAAAGCGATGGAGCAAAGCAACATTCCGAATAAAATACAGCTTGGGCCACACCTTACACAAGGGCTTGGCGCCGGCGCTAATCCTGAAGTTGGTAAACAAGCAACAGAAGAATCTCTTGAAGAGATCAAACGCATACTGGAAGTGAATACCAAAATGGCTTTTATCACCGCAGGTATGGGCGGTGGAACCGGTACAGGCGGCGCGCCGATCATTGCGAAGATATGTCGAGAGCTGGGCATTCTTACAGTTGGTATCGTTACTACGCCATTTCGGTTTTGAAGGTCCGCGCCGTATAGCAGCAGGCGGAAGAACGGTATCATGCAGTTGAGAACCTTTTGTAGATACATTGCTTGTGATCAGTAATGACAAGCTGCGCATGCAATATGGCAACCTGAAAATGAGAGAAGCTTTTGGTAAAGCCGATAATGTATTGGCTACTGCTGCCAAGTGTATCACTGATATTATCAACAGCCGTGGTCATATCATTGTGGACTTTGCGGACGTATGCACCGTTATGAAAAACGGTGGTGTGGCTATCCTTGGCAATGCGGCAGTTGATGGTGAAAACCGCGCCCAACGTGCAATTGAAGAAGCACTGAATTCACCATTGTTGAATGATAATGATATTAGTGGCGCTAAATGGATACTCATCAATATCAATAGTGCTGAAGGTGATAATGAATGTACAATGGATGAGTTGGAAATCATTAACAACTATCTACGTACGCAGGCTGGCGAATTCTCTGATGTGATAGTAGGTATGGGTTATGATAGTAGCCTGGAAGACAAGATTGGTATTACTTTGATTGCTACAGGCTTTGAGCAAAAAGATCCATTTGCTAAAATAGAGCAACAGAAAAAACCTGAGCCAAAAGAAGAAAAAATTATTATGACATTGGGTGTGGAAGGTGAAGAAAAAAAGCAGTTCACTAATGGTGTACAGCAACCTGCGACGCCAACCAACCCATTGATGCCAACGCTCTCTGAAAACAGTCCGGAACCCTTTGTGAAGGCGCAACCGGAACCGGTGGCTGAAAAGGAGGAAGAAAGCATGGTGTTACGATTTGACTTTATAGAGCCAATTGCACCCACACTGCAGCAAAAAGCGAAGGAAGAAGAACCGTTGCCTTTCCAAATGCAGTATACCGAAAAGCCTGTAGAGCAGCCGCAACCACAACCTGCTGCTAACACACAGCCGGGTAGTTTCTTACACCGCCCTTCAAACATTTATGCAGAAGCTGCAAAGCCTCAACAGCCTAAACAGCAGCCAGAAGCACCTAAGCAACAGTCTTATGTACAGCAGCCGCAAGCTGCCAGGCCTACAGCTTATACTCAGCCACAACCTGAAGTACAGCGTCCATCTAACGGACAGCAACAGCCTAAACAGCAAGAACCAACAGAAGATGAAGGATCAATGATGGAATTGGTGATAAAAGAATCACAATCTACCCCACCTACTCCGCCAGTTGTAGCGCACCCGCACTATGGCATGAGCAATGAGGAAGATGAAAAGAGAATGCGTGCACAGGAACGCCTGGCTAAGTTGCGGAACTTATCTTACAATATGAGCAGTCCCGAAGTTAGTAATGAGTTTGATAATGTACCTGCTTATGTGCGCCGCAACATGGAACTGTTTGGCAGTTCGCTTGCGTCAGCAGAAAGCTACTACAGTAAGGTAACAGTGAACAAAGATGATAACAACGAAACGCAATTATCTACTCTTAATACCTTTTTAGACGGCAAGAAGCCCGATTAGTATGTTATGATCGTGTTTTTAGTTGTAATCCCCGGCTGTTTTACCGGGGATTTTTGTTTTTCCTACAGACGGTGAGATGCAGGCCATTAGCTTTAACACTTAACTCTGCTTACCTTTCGCCACACAAAAAGCACCAATATGCCCGGCAATGTATATCTTATTCCTACTGTGCTGCATGATAATGAGCAGGCTTTGCAAGCTATTCCAGCTTACATTGCAGATGCAGTAAAAAACTGTACTGTCTTTTTTGTGGAGAATGAAAGAACTGCAAGACGTTATCTTAAGAAGATATGGCGAGAGATGGTGATAGATGACTACACCTGGCATACAATACATAAAGCTGAGGCGGAAGTACAACAGGCATTCATTTCCTACTTAAAACAAGACAAGATTATTGGTATCATCAGTGAGGCGGGGTGCCCTGGGATAGCTGATCCCGGACAGTTACTGGTGGCAGCCGCACAGGGCATTGGTGCAGTAGTAAAACCATTAGTGGGACCAAGCTCTATATTGCTGGCAGTGATGGCGAGTGGTATGAATGGACAATGTTTTCAATTTCACGGCTATTTGCCTATTGATAATGTGGAAAGGAAAAAGAGGTTGAAGGAATTGGAGTCAGACTCGCAACAGAGAAATTGTACACAAATATTTATAGAAACGCCTTATCGTAACAATGCATTGGTGCAGGATGTATTACAAGCACTCCAGCCGCAGACCAGGTTTTGTATTGCTGTTGATATTACGGCCGGAAGTGAAAGCATTATTACTAAAAATATTGCTACATGGAAGAAGGGGACATTGCCCCAACTGCACAAACGTCCTGCGATCTTTTTGTTGGATGCGGGAAAATCTTAAAGCCCTTTCTTTTTCACCGCAGAGAATAAGAGTTAATAGAGTTTTCGCAGAGGAGTTTTATTCTCTGCGAAAACTCTGCTGTTTTGGCTCTCTGCGGTGAAATCTTATTCTACAAACCATATTTATCTATCAAGTAAATCATTGCGGCCATATTGATGGTACCTAATTTCAGCTCGCGGATGTTAACATTCTCTAAGACATCATTTGGGGCATGGTGTACGTCGAAGTAGCGCTGGCTATCGGGGCGTAACTCTGCTACTGGTGTATTCAATAAATTATTTAAGGGCTCTACATCGGTACCGGCACCTCCGTTTGTAAATTCGGTTACGCCATAAGGCTTAAAGAGTGGCAGCCAACTATTTAATTTATCAATCACACTATTAGAAGCTGTTAATGAAAACCCTCTGGGGGTAAAACCGCCAGCATCACTTTCCAGCGCAAACAAATGTTTTTCACCGGCAGCTTTAGCTGCATCGGCATACTTTTTAGCTCCACGGGCGCCGTTTTCTTCATTGGCAAATAATACAAAATGAATGGTGTGCTTTGGATTATAATTGAGCGCTTTAAAGGCGCGCAGTATTGCTATCGTCTGTACTATGCCGGCACCATCATCCGTAGCACCTTCATTAATATCCCAGCTATCTAAGTGTCCGCCAATAGTAATTACTGAGTCATCCTGGCCTTTTAAAACACCAATAATGTTGTGACCTGTGGTATCGGGTAGCATTTTCCCGTTGGTAAACATGCTGGCTGAAACCATTTTACCGGCATCAAACAAGCTATCTATATATTTTACATCTTGTAGCCCTACTGCAGCAGCAGGTATTTTTGGGAGACTATCCGTGTAATGTAATGCACCGGTATGCGGATAATTATCTACGCTATTGGTCATAGAGCGTACCAACACTGCCAGTGCACCGTATTTTGCTGCACGACTGGCTCCCTGTCCACGATAGACAACATTTTTTCCGTATGCCTGGAAAGTAAACACCAGTGTGTCGTCGAAAGGCACGTCATAGAATACGATCTTACCTTTTACACTATCTTTCTTACTTTCCAAATCATCAAAAGATCTTACTCTCAGGAGTGGTGCCGTAATACCCTTGCTGCCTGTGCCAACCGAATTACCTAACGCCAGCACAGCAATATCTTTAGCTGATTTTGTACTTCCTTTATTTACAAAGGAAATGGTTGCTTTGTCTTTGCCACCGCGTACCCAATGTGGCACTTCGCAGGCTTGTTCGAATACAGCATCGGCACCTGCCTTTTGTAAAGTTTTGGCGCCCCATGCTTCTGCCTGCACCATTTGCGGCGAGCCGGCAAGCCTCCCTCCTATGTGCTTAGTTAAGTAAAACAGATCGTTGTAAGGTGCATCGCCTGATAGAATGTTATTGGATAACCGATGGATGAAAATTGAATCTTCCTGTTGTGCATGAATGATTGCGGGAAGAAAAATAAAGAGGAACAACATTTTTTTCATGCCGCAAAAATAAGGGCAGGGAGATTGAATAATGATGTTCCTGATGTTTTGCTCCTACCCTTCCGGCGTCAGTAAAGCCGCTAAAGCCAGGAGATGAAGATTTTGCTGCGATAAATTTACCTAAAGCGAGAATCATTTTATACATCTGTAAAGTCACACGGCTATGTTATAGATGCCTAAAAGGAGATTTAGCACAACATGTCTTAGAAATAAACGGCTAAAACCTATGCTTTGGAAATTTGGATTAAAGGAGTGAGACAGTAAGAAAATATATGAGTCTTAGCTGCTTCGTGACAGGGTTATAGTAGTAGTTTATAGGGAGTTGATGAGGAGTTACCTAAGCGTAAATGGCAGGGAGATTAGGTATAACTTAAGTATAAGTTAGGTATAAGATAGGTATAAGTTAAGTATAACCCGGGCTATCCAATAGTGGGAAGGGATACTAAAGCCCTAGCTCCTTCGTACCTAAACCGTATCTACTCCGTATCTGCGCCGTATCTAAGTTGTATATCCTTCGATGATCTTATGTTTACCCTACATCCCTCTTCCGATCATCCTCCGTCCATTTTCAGCATAATTCAGGTAGAAACCCAGTATAAGAAGCAGTGCCGGTAATACGGGGTGGTGCAATGATGAAAATACATAGCAGATAAGGCTAAGGATCGCCTTTGAAGCAGCATTCTTTCAGATAAGCATTTACTTTAAATCAATCCAAAGAGAGTAAAAGTGCAAAAGGCTGTCATTTTATCCTAGTGATATAACAAATATAGCTGCCCGAATTAATCTCCCTACTATTAATATTATCTACTTGCATCATTTCGCATTGTTAATATTATATATTTATCGGCAGCCTACCTGTTAATTTTATTAACTTCGCACGCTTTTAATAAATTGCTATACAATTGGACAACCTGCTCAATCAATTAGATAAACAACGCTTACCTCGCCATATAGCTATCATTATGGATGGAAATGGGCGCTGGGCAAAGGAAAAAGGTCAGGACAGGCTTTATGGACATTACCATGGCGTAGAGAGTGTACGTAATGTAGTGGAAGGTGCTGCAGAGCTGGGGATAGAATATTTAACGCTGTATGCCTTTAGTACTGAAAACTGGGACCGCCCACTATATGAGGTAACCGGACTAATGGAATTGTTGATTGATACCATACGTAAAGAAGTACCAACACTAAATAAAAACAATATCCGCCTGCATGTAATAGGTGATACTGCCATGCTGCCTGAGAGTGCCCGCATAGCACTGAAAGAGGCGCTGGAAGAAACAAGTATCAATACGGGGCTGAACCTTATAATGGCACTAAGCTACAGCAGTCGATGGGAATTGGTACAGGCAGTAAAACAAATAGCCACCGATGTGCAGGAAGGCAAACTGGATTTAGCCTGTATAGACCAGGATACTTTGGAGCAATATTTGTGTACCAGCGAATTTCCTGATCCGGAGCTAATGATAAGAACCAGTGGGGAATACCGCATCAGCAACTTCCTGCTGTATCAGTTAGCTTATGCTGAGTTATATTTTACTAATACGCACTGGCCAGATTTCAGGAAGAAAGATTTGGTGGAAGCCCTGCTTGATTATCAGCACCGAGAAAGACGCTTTGGTAAAACCAGTGATCAGCTAAAGAGTGAAACAGTTAAGTAAAAGACAAGAAGCAAGATACAAGTTACAAGATACAAGTTACAAGATACAAGGTTTAAGGAACAGGATTTGAGGAAATGTAGCAGGAATATAAGAATAAAGCTCAGGAGAAAGGAAATAAGATTTAAGGTACACTATTCAAAAGGAGCGAATTTAATACAAACGGTCTGGGGATAAAGGTTCAGGATAATGTTGATACAGGTAGCAGCAGGTTGTAAAATTTAAAGGACATGCAGCAGATAAGGTTTTGAGCCTTAAGTTGCGAATTATGAGCAGGTAGAAAAACGGGATATCCAGATTATGAAGCTTATCGCTAAAAGATTGTTCTTCAATGCCTTGATTATCTAATTCTTACCCTATTTTGATTTAACAAACAGTTTTCAATAATCCCTCTAATTTGCCCCCATTACCAAAATGACTGTTAGAGTATAATTACTCTTGACTTTCATGGTAAAAAATCATTTAATTAATATCCAAAAGAATGCAGCAGGTGCGCAGGTTATTATTGCTGGCCATATTGACCGGAGTTATTTGTAAGGAAAGTAGTGCGCAACAGCTTCCGGCTGCCGACTCTACAGCTAAGGCAGTAGATACTACAGAGCCTAAGTCCATAGATACTACGGGGCAGCCTGTTACTTCTTTAGATGCTGACCTGCTGAATATTTACAATCAGAAAGGACAAAAGCGTTATAAAATTGCAGGCATTGAAGTTACCGGAAACCGCTATTTTGATCAGGCTTTATTGATATCTATTTCCGGACTTTCAATTAATGACGAAATTGTTATTCCGGGCGGGGACAATTTTGCCAAGGCTATCCAAAAGCTTTGGTCGCAGAACTATTTCAGTGATGTAGAAATCTACATTACAAAACTGGCAGGCGATAAGATTTATTTGGAAATACATGTACAGGAACGCCCAAGACTGGCTGATTTTCAGTTTAAAGGTGCGGGAAAAGGCGAAATAGACGACCTGAAAACAAAGAGTGGTCTTGTAAAGGGCAGGGTGATTACCGAAGCCATGAAGCGTAATGCGGCAGATGCCATTACTAAGTATTACTCTGAAAAAGGCTACCGCGCAGTAACTGTAAATATTGTTCCTAAAACCGATACTGCGCTTGTTAACTCGCAGATACTGGTATTCAATGTAAATAAGGGTGAAAAGATAAAGATCAGTGATATATACTTCTTTGGAAACACAGTTCCTGATGCCAGGCTGAAAAAGCAACTGAAAGGCACTAAGGAAATGATGCGCCTTACTTTATTTCCGCCGACAGATTCTTTCAGGCTGGATGCTAAGAAGTATACTTTTAGTGATTACCTAAGCGATAAAGGCTATTTAAGCTTCAGCAAAACAAAAGAAGCTTTGCGTCCTTATGTACGCCTCAACATGGCTTCAGCCAAATACAATGAAAAGAAATACCTGGAAGACAAGGAAAAGATCATTGAGTATTACAACTCACTTGGCTATCGTGATGCAGTGATCGTGGCAGATAACCCGGCACAATACAACAGCAAAGGCAACCTGGTAGTATCTATTAAACTTTCTGAAGGACATAAATACTACTTTGGTAATATAACCTGGCAAGGAAACACCAAATACAACGACTCCCTCTTAACGACTATCCTGGGCATCAGGAAAGGGGATATATATAATCTCGATTTACTAAATAAGAAGCTGGGTAAAGCCCAATCGGCAGAAGGTGGAGGAGTGAGTGACCTGTACAGTGATGAAGGTTATCTCTTCTTTCAGGCAAATGCAGAAGAAACTGCTATTTACAACGACACCATAGACTTTAGAATACACCTCATTGAGGGCCCAGTCGCTACATGGAAAAACGTACACATAGCGGGTAATGAAAAAACTAAGGAATATGTTATCCGTCGTGAATTAAGAACATTGCCGGGTGAAAAATACAGCCGTAGCGATATCATTCGTTCCATTCGTGAAATATCCAATCTCGGTTTCTTCAACCAGGAAAAGATCACTCCTACACCGATCCCAAATCCTGAGGACGGAACGGTGGACATCAACTGGCAGGTAGAAGAAAAATCGAGTGACCAGTTGGAACTGAGCGCTGGTTTTGGTGGCGGCATCGGGCTTACCGGTACATTGGGTGTATCATTTAATAACTTCTCTGTTAAAAACATTTTCCATAAGGAAGCATGGGATCCGTTGCCGGTGGGTGATGGGCAAAAGCTGAGCATCCGCTTCCAAAGTAACGGAGGTGCTTACCGCTCGTATAATGTATCGTTTACAGAGCCGTGGCTGGGAGGCAGAAAGCGTAATTCCCTCTCAGTAAGTTTTTACGATACCAAATACTCCAATGCTTACGACTACAATCCATTGTCTCCTACGTATGGCAGGTATGTGAAGACAAAAGGTGACTCCTCTTACTTCAAAACGACAGGCATATCCCTTGGGCTTGGCAAGCAGTTGAAGTGGCCGGATGATTATTTCTCCTTTACTACTACCCTCAGTTATACGCGCTATAAGCTCAACAATTATGCAATATCACAATATTTAATTTTAAAGGATGGCACTCTTTTCGACAGTGGTTATTCCAATAACCTGAATATTCGCTTTGCATTGCAGCGTACTTCGGTGAATCAACCGATCTACCCGACAAGCGGTTCTAACTTTTTGCTAAGTCTGCAGCTTACGCCACCCTGGTCGTATCTTGTTCCGGATTTACTTAATGATAATAATCCTTATAGGTGGATTGAATATCATAAATGGCGTTTTACAGGCGAATGGTATGTACCATTGGGCAAAGCAAAAGGAACGGATAAAAACCAGCAGTTTGTATTTAAAGCAGCCGTTAAATATGGCTTTCTTGGCAGGTATAACGAAAAATTAGAGATTTCACCTTTCGAGCGCTTCCAGGTGGGTGATGCAGGAATAAGCAACAGCTACGCATTGTTGGGTTATGATATCATATCACAGCGTGGTTACCCGGTGTATGAAAATTCAAATCCGAAGATAAACCCAGACCAGACCGGGGCTTCACGATACTTTACAATTTTCAACAAGTATACGATGGAACTCCGCTATCCGTTGAGCCTAAACCCCAGCAGTACTATTTTTGGTTTGGCATTTTTTGAAGCGGCTAATGGATGGTATAGTTTTAAAGAATATAATCCTTTCCAGTTGCGACGTTCAGTGGGCTTAGGTATGCGCTTCTACCTGCCGATGTTTGGTTTGCTGGGCTTCGACTATGGTATTGGCTTAGACAGGATTGGGACGAACACATCGTTTAGAAGTGCAGGACGCTTTACCTTTATGCTGGGCTATGAGCCAGACTAAGGGACGGAAAAATGAAGTTAATATTAGCAATAGCAATTCAATAAAAATTATATTGCAAAAAATAAAAACTATGAAAAAGCTTATCCTTATTCTATGCAGTGTGATGCTTGTATCCCTTAGCTCTTATGCGCAACGCTATGCGGTAATTGATACTAAATATATTTTGGATAAAATGCCTGAATATAAAGACGCTGATACGAAGTTGCAGCAGATTAGTGACCAATGGCAGAAGGATATAGATCAGCGCCAGGCACAGCTAGACAAAATGTATAAAGATTACGACGCAGAGCAATACATGCTGAGCGATGAATTGAAAAAGAAAAGGGAAGACGAAATATTTAATAAGGAAAAGGAAGTTCGCGATTTGCAAAAAAGGCGCTTTGGCTACCAGGGCGATTTGTTTTCGGAAAGACAAAAGCTGGTAAAGCCTATACAGGATAAAGTATATAATGCTGTGCAAAAGATAGCCGCAGCACACGGATACGATTTTATTCTGGATAAAAGCGAGGGAATTACGGTTATATTTGCCGACCCGAAACTGGATAAGAGCGATGAGGTGCTGCAACAATTAGGAATAAAGAGTTAATCCATACAAGTCTAATAAATCTTAACAAAAGGAAGCCGGCCTTTCACCGGTAATAAAAACAGAAACAAAAAATGAAAAAAGTGTTCTTTTCGCTGCTCGTTATAGTGGCAGTATTATTTGCAGGTAAAGCCAACGCTCAGGTGAAAGTAGGCGTATTTGATATTGATGCTATGGTACAAGCTATGCCAGGCTACGTGAGAGTAGATAGCCTGGTACAATTATACCAGCGCGATTCATTAGGTACCGAGTACCAAATTTTAAATAGTGAATATCATCGTTTAGATAGTACCCGTAAAGCTGATTCTGCAGCAGGAAAACCACAGGCTGTTCGAGATTACACAATGAACCAGTTGCAGCAGGTAGGCTACAAACTTGTGTATTGGCAGCAGTATGCGCAACAGAAGTCCAATGCTAAAACAGGTGAACTAGCACAGCCTTTGTACCAACAGGTAGTCGAGGCTTATAAGAAAGTATTGGCAACCAGAAAGTACACCATTATTCTGAAGCCACAGACTTACGAAGCAGGTTTCCCTATTGATAACTTGTTTGTGTCTGTAGCAAAAGAGTTGAAGCTTACACAACTTCCGCAGGAATTACTGGTACTGGGTGATGATCCAGATGCCAAACCAGGTGCAGCAGGTGCAGGTGCCAGTGGAGCTACTAACAAACCAGCTTCGGGTACTTCAGGTACTGCTAGCAAGCCAAAGCAATAATAGAAACCTCCAAATTATAGCTTAAAAAGCCATAGCGCAAATGCTATGGCTTTTTTGTTTTCATAAAATTAAACAAGCGTTTGATTAATTCATAAATAACACTTTACCTTTGCCTACCCTTTTCAAAAACGCTGAAGCTACTTTTACCTACGTTTAACATACCCCAATTTTGGATAGTGCAAGATTTTTGTAACAATGAATTAATATGAATTTAAAACGAACTATTATACAAGGGTTATTGATATTTTGTATTGCACCTGCGCACAGGCACAGCATACCAGTGACTCGCTGTTACAACAGGCCACAATACAAACCTGTGTGCAGTATGCACTCACCAACCAACCCCAGGTAAGACAGGCATTGATAGATGAAGACATTGTGAATAATGAAGTGAAGACCAGGTTGGCAGACTGGTTTCCGCAAATAGCATTTAACGGCAATTACCAGCATTATTTTCAACTACCATCAATGGCACTTGCCGCAGACTCCACAGGTAAAAGACAGATTATACAAACGGGTGTGCACAATACTTCAACCTTAGGTCTTTCACTAACGCAAAATATTTTCAACCGTGATGTGCTGCTGGCTTCGCGCACAGCCTCTGAAGTCCGTTTACAGGCAAGACAACAAACGGCCAGTACTAAAATAGATCTTACTATTGCGGTAAGCAAGGCTTTCTATGGTATATTGGCAACCCAGCAGCAGATTGCCTTGCTGGAAGATGATATTGCCCGCCTTACCCGCAGCCTGCAGGATGCCTATAACCAGTATAAAGCGGGTATCGTAGACAAAATAGATTACAAGCGGGCAACTATTGCACTTAATAATAGTAAGGCACAAAAGAAAGACTATGAAGAACAGCTTACTGCTGAATATGCAAATCTTAAACTCCTGATGGGCTATCCGCAAAATTCACCAATAACTCTGAATTATGATTCGCTGCAAATGGAGCAAGATGCAGTATTGGATACGTTGCAGCAATTAAAGTATGAAGACCGTATAGAATACCGGCTATTACAAACACAACAAAATCTGGCACAGTCCAATCTTAAATACAATAAGTGGAGCTTCCTGCCAACTGTATCTGCGTTTGGCAATTACAATATCGCTTATCTTAACCAAGATCTCATGAAATTATACACAGGTGCTTTTCCCAACTCCTATATTGGCCTGAGCCTGGGAGTTCCTATATTTCAAGGATTAAAAAGAAAATACCAGATACGTACTGCACAGCTACAACTTAAGCGTATAGATTATGATTATGTATCACTAAAGGATAATATTAATACCCAAAACACACAAGCATTAGCAAACTATAAAGCTAATTATTACAATTATTCCATATTAAAAGAAAATGTAGCCACTGCTACAGAGGTGTATAATACCATTCAATTGCAATACAAGGCAGGTATTAAAACCTACCTTGATGTGATACTCGCAGAAAATGATTTGCGTTCTGCACAGGTAAACTATACTAATGCTTTGTATGATGTGCTTACCAGCAAACTGGATGTGCAACAGGCATTAGGTACTATAGCTTATTAATAAGCGAGAGTATCGATAAGAATAAAAAGTTTCTTTATAAATACAACTACAACACGAGCAACAATCATGAAATACCATTTTCTCAAAATAGCTCTTGCTGCAAATATTAGTTTGCTGATGATAGCTTGTGGCGATAAACAAAAAAACAATGCTGCACAGCAGGCGCCGCAGGCAGTGCCAGTGGGAGTTACTAATGTTCAGCAAGGTGCAGCAGTGTACTATGATAGGTATCCAGCTACCATTACCGCACTTACTGAGGTACAGATCCGTCCGCAGGTGACAGGTTATATTACCGGCATATTCTTTAAAGACGGACAGCATATAACCAAAGGGCAAAAGCTGTACAGTATTGACCAGCAGCAATACCTCGGTACGTATCAACAGTCCGTTGCTAACCTTAATGTGGCTAAAGCCAACCTTGCACGTGCGCAGCAGGATGCTGACCGCTATCAGCAACTGGCGCAGCAGGATGCTATTGCCCGCCAAACGCTGGAACATGCCATAGCTGACCTGAATTCCGCAAAAAGCCAGGTAGCTGCCCAGCAAGCCAACGTGAGTGCAGTAGGAACCGGCCTTAGGTACTCGACTATTTATGCACCGATTACGGGTACTATAGGCATATCACTGGTGAAAGTTGGAGCAGCCGTTTCGCCAGGCACCACCATACTGAATACTATATCCAATGATGACCCAATGGCAGTTGACTTGCAGGTGGATGAAAAAAGCATTGCACGGTTTGCAAACCTGCAACGTCAGCGTACTAACCCCAGTGATTCAATTTTTACAATAGCACTGCCAGATGGCTCTGCTTATCCAGTGCCTGGACAAATATCAGTAATAGACCGCGCTGTTGACCCGCAAACAGGAACTATCCGGGTAAGACTTGTATTTAACAATAAAAATAATATCCTGCGCCCAGGAATGAACTGTAATGTTCAGGTAAAGAACAACAGCGGAATACAGCAGGTTTTAATTCCGTATGCAGCTGTGACAGAGCAGATGGGTGAATACTTTGTTTATGTGGTTGGTGATAGCAGCAAAGTATCGCAACATAAAGTAACTCTTGGACAGCGTATTCAGGATAAAGTAATAGTAAAAGAAGGCCTGCAGCCTGATCAAACAATAGTAACAACAGGTATACAAAAGCTTAGAGAAGGAGCAGTGGTGAAAGCCAGTGCAGATACTACAAGCAGGAAATAGATAAGATTGGAGATATTGGTAGTTTATGGTGTGAGTGTTTAGTTATTTACAGGATAAACAGGTAAAAAGAAGTAGAAGCCGAGATTTGAACTTAAGCATTAAATTAGATAACGGATCAGGATTGAAGAATGGAACTGATTTAATTGAATTACCTTCTTTTAGCGCATGTTGACTGATTAAAACCATTTAATAACTCACACCAGCTACTATGTGTAGTTTTTAAAATTCAAGAACAAGAAAGAATATAAACTTATGATTGCAGATACTTTTATCCGGAGACCGGTTACGGCAATCGTTACATCACTGGTCATTTTATTGATTGGTGTATTGGCTATTTTAAATTTACCTATCAGCCAGTATCCCGACATTTCACCCCCTACCATTAATGTGACTGGTACATTTACCGGTGCCGATGCGCAAACGGTAGAGCAAACGGTAACGACGCCATTGGAAACCCAAATTAACGGTACCCCTGGTATGGACTTTATTTCCAGCGCCAGTACCAACGACGGCCGTTCAAATATTACAGTATCACTACAAGTGGGTACTAATCCAGATATTGCGGCACTTGATATTCAAAACAGGGCAAGTATTGCTACACCGCAGTTGCCTTCGGATGTTACGCGACTAGGTGTTGTTACACGTAAACGTAACCCCAGCATATTGATGCTGGTGGCAATGTACTCGCCTAATGGAACGCATGGCGTTCCTTTTGTGGACAACTATGCCAACATTTATGTACAGGATGCACTTAAGCGTGTACCAGGTGTGGGTGATATTTTTACCCGTGCCGATGATTTTAGTATGCGTATCTGGCTGAAGCCAGATAAGCTGGCACAATTAAATATGACTACCAATGAAGTAGTAGCTGCCTTACAGGAGCAAAACGTACAAATAGCTGCGGGTTCGGTGGGATCACCGCCACAGCCAAGCACCCAAGCATTTGAATATACTGTACTTACCAACAGCCGGCTGAGTACAGAAGAACAGTTCAGGAATGTAGTTATCCGTACAAACCCTACAGATGGTTCTTTGGTATATTTAAAAGATGTGGCCCGTGTTGAGTTGGGAAAATTCAACTATAGCAGCAACTCTTTTGTTGATGGCAAAAGAGCCTCCTACCTGCTGGTTTACCAGGCACCAGGCAGTAACGCTTTGGATGCAGCAAAAGGAGTGTATGCGCAAATGGAGGAACTGAAAAAGACATTCCCGAAAGATGTAGATTATGTAGTTCCGTTTGAATCGGTTACGGTTGTACAGGTATCGATCCATGAAGTAATTACCACTTTGCTTGAAGCTTTAGGATTAGTAATAATCGTGGTATTTCTCTTTCTGCAAAGCTGGCGTGCTACGTTGATTCCGGTATTGGCAATTCCGGTATCTATCATCGGTACATTTATCTTCTTTATACCATTGGGCTTTACCATCAATACGCTTACCATGTTTGGCTTTGTACTGGCTATTGGTATTGTGGTGGATGATGCCATTGTGGTGGTGGAGGCAGTGCAGCATTATATGGATACAGAGGGTATGTCTGCCAAAGAAGCTACGCACAAAGCCATGAAGGATATATCCGGCCCGGTAATAGCCATTGCGCTTATATTGGCTGCGGTGTTTGTACCGGTGGGTTTTATACCGGGTATTGTGGGCAGGTTGTACCAGCAGTTTGCTATTACTATTGCTATTTCGGTATTAATATCGGCCTTTGTGGCCTTGTCGCTTACACCTGCTTTATGTTCACTGTTACTTCGTCCGTCACACATGGAAAAAAGCTCTAAGGGGCTAAATAAGTTCTTCTACAAATTCAACATATGGTTTGCCAACGTAACTGACAGATATACTAATGGCGTTAAGAGGGTAATTAAAGGAGCCCGGTTAGCTGTGATTCTATTGCTTTGTGTATTTGTCGGCACTTTCTTTTTATTCCAGAGCAAACCAACCGGCTTTATCCCTAATGAAGATGAAGGACGTCTTATAATGTCGGTAGAGTTGCCTGAAGCAGCCTCTACTACGCGCAGCCTGGCGGTAATAGACTCTGTGATGAATATTTTACATCACACTGAAGGCATTCAGCACTTTGCTGCCTTAGGGGGCTTTAACTTTCTGACAGGTGGCGCCAAAAGCAACAGTGGTACTCTATTTTGCCAATTGCAACCCTGGGATGAGCGTAAGGCAGACAGCCTGCAAGCTCAGGGATTAATGGCTACTTTGCAACGGAAGTTTGCATCTATAAAGGGTGCCAACATCATCGTTGTATCACCGCCTTCTGTACCTGGCTTAGGTGCAACCGGTGGTTTTACATTTGAGTTACAGCAGCGTCAGTCAACTGATAGTATACAACAGTTTGCAGAAGTGGCCAAGCGCTTTATGATGGCTGCCAACCAGCGTCCTGAACTGGATAGGGTGTTTACCTTTTTTACTGCACAAACCCCTAACTACCGACTAACAGTGGACAGGGATAAATGTAAAAAGCTAGGTGTATCGCTTAACGATGTCTACGGTACTATACAAACATTGATGGGCAGCCGCTATGTAAATGACTTTACAGCTTACGGAAGAAACTTTCGTGTAGTAGCACAGGCAGACACTTCTTTCCGTGCAGATATCAAGAATCTGGAACAATATTATGTGCGCAACTCTCAGGGCACTATGATGCCATTGAGTACTTTAGTAAGTTACCAAGTTTCGGAGAGTGCACCACTTATCAGCCATTTCAACCTGTTCCGCACGGCAGAGTTTAATGGAAGTACCAAGCCGGGTTACAGCAGTGGAGACGCCTTGAAGGCTTTGAAGGAAGTAGCTGCACAGGTATTACCTGCCGGTTATGGCTTTGAGTTCTCGGGCCTCAGCCGGCAAGAAGAGCAGAGCGGTAATACATCCTCTATCATCTTTGCCTTGTCTATACTGTTTGTATTCCTGTTCCTTGCTGCACTATACGAAAGCTTCGCAGTACCTTTCTCGGTACTCCTAGCGGTACCTGTAGGTATGTTTGGAGCTATACTTACCCTGGTGTTAATACCACGGCTAAGCAATAATATTTATGCGCAGATTGGTTTGATTACGTTGATTGGTCTGGCTGCCAAGAATGCGATTCTGATTGTGGAGTTTGCAAAGGAGAGAGTGGATATGGGTATGGCATTTATACCTGCCACATTAGACGCTGTTAAGGTTCGTTTGCGCCCGATCATTATGACTTCTATGGCGTTTATATTGGGTGTGTTACCGCTGGCTTTTGCTACAGGAGCAGGTGGTGTAGCGCGTTCTACCATCGGATGGACAGTTTTGGGCGGTATGCTGGCTGCTACACTGTTGGGTATTTTTACTGTTCCAATGCTGTTTGTACTTATCTCCAGAGTAGCTTATACCAAAAAGAAACTGGCTGAGATTCAGGCAGCTAAAGTAGAAAGAGAGAAGAATAATGCACCGGCAGCATAGATTGATTATTGTCAATGGTGAATTGTCAATGGTCCATTTGTGAATGCGAGATTGCCAGTGTAAGTAAAAACTAACTTCCGGCTGGCTGAATATGGTGTAAACATTTATAAGGATATGCATTAAAAAAAGAGCGCCCTCTTCCGGGGCGCTCTTTTTTATATTGAACTGGTAAGCCTTAGTACCTCCCCTACCCTTTCACGGGTAGATATAGTTGGAGAGCATTGCTTTGAGAGTGGAATTGCCTACATCATATTCAACTTGCTGCGTACACTAGCTTTTGCCAATATCATGACTTTATAATAATCGGGAATTCGGATGCGCTGCTGCATAACAGTTTGTGGTTGCAACTGCTTTATTTTCCGGAACAAAGACAAATAATATTTATACGCTACATATACCCCAAACCTTGCTTTGAATGGCAATTGTACAACGCCTTTATAAGCATGATCAAAGTCTTTCTGGATATCTTTTTCAATTTTCCTCTTATCGCAGTGGGTAAAGTTGTTGAAATCGCAATGGGGGAAATAGACCCTGTTTAATTGTAAATAATCAGCACGGAGGTCCCGTAAGAAATTCACCTTTTGGAAAGCGGCGCCTAGGCTTTGTGCATATGGCTTTAAATGGTTATATCCTTTCTTATCTCCATCGCAGAACACATGCAGGCACATGAGCCCTACTACTTCAGCACTTCCGTAGATATACTCATTGTAGCCATCAGTATCATATACTGTTTTATCCAGATCTGTTGCCATACTTTTAAAGAAAGCTTCAATCAGATCAAGAGCGATGTGGTATTTACGTACGGTTTGTTGAAAACTGTGGAGAATTGGGTTGAGACTAATACCACGTTCAATCGCAGCATAAGTTTCTCGTTCAAACTCAGTGAGCAGTGTGATCTTATCATACTCGTGAAAGGTGTCTACAATCTCATCGGCAAAGCGTACAAAACCGTAGATATTATGTATAGGCACCTGCAAATCTTTGTGCAGCAGCCGTATGGACGATGCAAAAGAAGTGCTGTAAGCCTGTGTGGTCAGCTTACTGCACTGCTCACTTACTTTATGAAACAGGGCTATCATAATTGTATGTACGTAAAAAAATGAAAGACGGACTTAAAATGAACAAACTTTCTGGCTATAAGCAGGTTGGGTTAGTTTTATTTTAATCTATCCGTTTATTACTCTTGCAACAACTTCGCCACTTATTATAGAAGGCGGTACGCCAGGGCCGGGAACCGTTAACTGGCCTGCATAAAAAAGGTTGCGTACCTTACGGCTTTTGCATCTCGGTTTTAAAATAGCAGTCTGCATGAGGGTATTTGCCAGGCCGTAGGCATTACCTTTAAAAGCATTGTAATCGTTTATGAAGTTACTGTGCGCAAAAGACTGCTTGAATATAACACTTTCAGCAATAGATTGTTGCAGGTGTTGCTCCATCCGCTGAACAATAATATTAAAGTAATAATTGCGTAACTCCTCTGTATCCCCGGTTAAGCCTGCTGCTTCGGGTATCAGTAAAAATAGGTTTTCGCAACCTGCCGGAGCTACAGTATCATCAGTAACAGATGTAGCGCTTACATAGAACAAAGGGTCCTGAGCCCATTCTTTTGTCGTGTATATTGCTTTGCCATGGGCCTCAAACGAGGCATCAAAGTATAATGAATGATGAGTAACACCTTGCAGCTTTTTGTTTAACCCTACATAATACAACAGACTACCTGGCGCCATGACACGGCTGTCCCAATATTTTTGGGTATAACTCCGGTAAGCTTCAGGCAATAATTGCATCTCGGTAAAGTGATAGTCTGCGGCACTAATCACTACATCAGCATGGTAGATGTCATTAGTAGTACTTACGCTTGTTGCTTTGCCGTTTTTAATGTTGATAGCCGTTACATTTTCGTTGAATAAAAACTGCACACCTAACTCCTCTGCCAGGCTGCACATTGCCTCTACAATACTGTACATGCCACCTTGCGGGTACCAGGTACCGCCTTTAATATCAGCATAATTCATAAGGCTGTATAAGGCAGGAATATGTTGTGGCAAAGCACCTAAAAACAGCACCGGAAACTCCATCAGCTCGCATAGCTTGCTATTATGGAAATGTTTTGCTACATGGCTTTTGAGGGAATTGAATACATCTAATCTGAATACCCCTTTTATTAAATCTATATCCGCAAATTCCTTTACCGATAAACCAGGCTTATAAACCAGTTTGTTCATGCCTACTTTGTATTTATAGGCGGCTTCCTGCATGAATTTATCCAGCATCTTACTGCTCCCCGGCTCTATTTTTTCGAATAGTGCTTTCAATGCATCATAATCCGCAGGAATATCTAATGGTCCATCTTTAAAGTAAATGCGGTATGAAGGATCTAATCTTGTTAAGCTGTAATAATCACTTACGGTCTTATTGAACTGATTAAAGAAGCGCTCAAATACATCGGGCATCCAATACCAGCTTGGCCCCATATCGAAGGTGAAGCCGCTGGCCTTCAGTTGCCTTGCACGACCGCCTGGTATGGAATGTTTTTCCAGTACCTGCACCTGCCAGCCTTCCTTCGCCATAAAACAGGCAGCCGATAAGCCGGCAAAGCCACTACCGATAATAATTGCTTTTTTATTCACAAGTGTATTTATGAATGATAATATACGAAGGTGAAAATACTACGGTGTCAGGAAAGAGGTAAAAAATATATAATTGAAAGGACAAGATTCAAGGAACAAGAGACAAGTGAAAAGGGTATAAGATATAAGAGACAAGGGTTCAAGCGACAAGGTGCAAGATACAAGATGCAAGCGAAAAGGATATAAGAGACAAGTGAAAAGGGTTTATGATATAAGGCACCAGGATTTAAGGAGGCTGGTATTGATTAACAATGGAGTTATTGAGGAGAAAATATGGAGGAAACAGGGAGGAGATTCGGTATAAGTTAAGTATAACTTAAGTATAAGTTAGCTATAACTTAAGTATATGTTAGGTATAACCCGGGACTCTCCCTTATAGAGAGAATGAGAATCAGCGCTTTTGCATATAAAGCCATCTACAGGATAAAACAGGTATTATGCTCTAACGTTTTCCGAATTCATATCATTTCTACATTTATAAATGGAGTAATAATGCACATTGAATCTAATCTCCTCCTTTCTTTTTTCATCAGGCATAGCGGTGGATCATTGCTGCGCAAAATTCTGCATATTCTTCAATATGCTGTGGGGGACTGGTGTGATGCGGCTGGATGCCTTTAGTATCAGGAGTAAAACAAAAGGTGATGGTTAAATCAAATGTATCCAGCGCTTTCATCATTCTGTCAAACCATTTGAGTGCATCAGGCCGCATATAATCAGCCCAGTTTAAGCCGGTACGTAATCGCTTAACACCTAACCGCTTCAACCAATCCACAGCCGCATCCAGCCGGAAATCTTTAAAACGGAACCATTGACAAATACCCATCTCGGGTGTGTAATCGTAGAATTGTTTGACTGCCAGTTTGGGTGTGCCGTCTTCATGTAGCAATCCCATGTAAAAATGACGATAATAAGAAGCACCTTCAGCTTCACGTTGGCGGGATATGGCTGTCCAGGCTTTGGGCAAGTCGAATAGAGTGTACCAATGAATGCGTTTTACCCGTCTCATCAATAAATCAGCCGTGCGTTTAAGTCCGAACTCCTGTATTTCTTCCGCACCAAAAGTGGAGATGCCTACTTCTGTTATCTATACCGGCAAATCTGTCACTGCTTCAATTTCAGCGATCTTATCAGGCTATTCATTGATGTGCCTATGGTTCCAATCTAAAGGGAAGCCATGAACAGCAATGGCGTTTAAATCTGTCAGGGTACCGAAACCATTTAGCCGCCGGATGAATAAAGGGTCAATGGGTGAAATGCCGCCTAATACCCGGATGATTTCCGGTTTCTCTGCTTTTAGGGCCCGGGACGCCAGCCTTACCATATCGGAGTAAGTGCGCCATTCCTTATCAATTTGAAAATCCCAGTGCGATATATTGTTTGGCTCATTCCAGAACTTGACTGCCTCTATCATAGGTAGCATTTAATTGTTGGTTCTTCCGCCATATTTATACCAGGATGCCAATATGATAACATATGATGATTGATAGTTGACAGAAGGAATGAGTCTCTGTAGAAGTTTACAGTTAATAGCATGACAATTCACTACATGCACTATTCTCTAATGAATATCCCATCCTGATTACCTGCTGGTTTTGCATTTTAAGAGAAAAGCCGTTGCACTAACTATGCAGTGATACTCACTAATCAGGCATACTGCATTCAACTCATTTTTGGTATGAGTCTGCAAATAGTATCTTATAGTGTAAAGAGAAAGAAAGGGACATTGGATAAGTATAATGATGCTAAAGAAGCAGTTTATATAATTCTCCGTGGATGTTACCTTAACACCCACGGAGAAAGCCTTCTTTATTCTTTGATAATCTTCTGCTGGAAGACTACTTTATTGTGCTGGAGTACTTGCAGGATGTAAGCACCCGGCTGAAGGGAAGCTCCCACCTTTATATTACTGCTGCTGGTCGTTTGAGATGAAAGCACCTTGCCCTGTACATCCGTGATGCGGATGATAGAAGCACTACCTGTGGAAGGCAGCGTCACACCAAAGGCACTCCTGCTGGGATTAGGAGACAGCTCTATAGCAGTGGCCTTCACTTCAGCAGCAGCCCTGGGGTTAGCAACCGTCTGGTAAATAAACCCTCCTTTCCCGCTGCCCTGGAACACCTCCGGCGTGCCATCTCCATCCAGGTCCACTACTCTGAGCGGTGTGTAAGTGTATTTGGCACTGGCAGCTACCGCACTCTGCAGCACCGGACCGTCCTGCTGGGCTGCTGCACTGAACTGAGCACTTTTCTTTGTACCTACATTGCGGTAGTAAGTAGTATTGATGAACACATCTATCAGCCCGTCCCTGTTCCAGTCTGCCAGTGAGACGTTGTAGATGCCTCCGCTGTGCGCAAGGGCAGCAAAAGGGTTCTCACTGCTATTGGTCACATGTTCAAAGCGGGGCTGAGTGGCACTGCCCACATTCTTGTAGTAGTGGAGGTTGCCTGCCTGGTCAGCTACCACACAGTCCTGGTCGCCATCTCCATCCACATCCCCGAAAGCAGGGCTGGCCACGCCGGAGGCACTGAACCTGACCATGCTCAAAGGATTGAAGGCGGCTGACTGCTTCTCAAAGAGGGGCTGGGCAGCCGTACCTGTGTTCTTGTAGTAGAGGATCGCTCCGGTATTACCTTCCCCGATGAAGCAATCGTAGTCACCATCCCCGTCTATATCGATGAAGTAAGGAATGGACAGGGTGTTGGTCGCTACTTTGTCCAAAGGATTGGCAGCTCCTGTTACGGGTTTGAACAGCGGGGTTCTGCTGTTACCCTCATTGCGGAAGAAGTAGATGTGGGAGAAAGTGCCATTGGTATATTCTCCGCTGAAGCAGTCGAGGTCTCCGTCTCCGTCTATATCCACAAAGAAGGGGTGGCTCTCTGTTTTACTGGCCACCGCCCAGCTCTTCAGAGGATTGAGCTGATGATTGATCAGGAAGGCAGCCGCATGCTGCTGGGCGTTGGCAGGTATGCTGAAAGCAACTATGATCAGCATAGGGATAAGCAGGTATGCAACACGAGTGGGATTCGTTGGGGGTTGCAGTTTAGGTGAATTCATAAAATAGTATTTATTGGTATTAAAATGTAAGATACAACTTATTTCTTAAACTTGGAATTCACTCCCATTAATGCACCATAGTGCTTGGCTGGAACATTAACTGTGAACTCATAGATAAAACAGTACCGCAGGTAGTGCTGACAAAACTTTTAAGATCCCTTGCACGCCTGTCAATATCATTGAAAGTCCTGATAGTAGGATTGGTGGACGGTCTCAATGCAGGATCTTTTACAGCCATTAAAAGGTTGGCGGAATCATGATCAAAATCAATAGCTCCACCTATTCCCTTAACTCCACTTAAGAAGCCTGATAAGCCAGCAACCTTTCCAAAAGGAGCAGGATTGATCTGGGTAAAGGCAGTTTGTGTTTCTCCTGCATGACAGCCGGAACATGCCTGTAATGAGAAGGTAAACCTTGCGTCATTATCCTGTATGAATGTAGATGCATTACCAGGACCTGTACCATCCCAGTGATAAATACCCGGAGGATTACCAGTGGGATTGCCATTTACACGGGAAGTCCCTCCTAAGAACGAAACACCTTGCCATGTGGAAGGCACAGTATCTTTGCCTGACTTAATACTTGCTTGTTTTGCATTGACGAAAGCTGCCATACGCTGTACATCAGCATTCACTACCTGCGCGTTGTACTTATCTGCAGCAGTTTGTTTTACAGTGGTTTCTTTAAGATTACCGGTTAAATTGTCTAAAACGAACTCCCTGAACTCCCAGCGTAAGGGATTACCAGACGCTAATGCTATTTCATTGGTACGCAACTGGTCAAGGGAGCTTTGATTTGGTTTTAGTATATTAGTACCACACTTCGTAAACTGGTCTGTGATTTTCTGAAGTGCCTGGTTGTATGAAGTGCTGCCTATAGGAAAATTCTTCAGATTAACCCATTGCTGTGCCCAATCGCGCTGACTCAAACAGATACCTGGCTTATTGATGCCATATTCAAAAATTACAGTCATTTGTAAAGGACGGGAGCAATCATCTTTTATCAAACAAAATACAAACCTGCCTTCTCCGCAGGGAGTTCCAAAAACCCCAAAAAGTGGCCCGACATTCCTTAAATCAAACCTGTTGACAATGGCAGTCAGTTTAAAAGGAGCAAACTTCATGTCCAACTGTCCGGCGGGTGCGCCAGCATTCCGGCTTTTAGTAAGCCAGGGGTTGAGTATGACATTGTTAACCAGCGTGCGGGCAGCTACTACATCTCCGTTAATAGTTTGTGTGCTTGCCCAGCTACTCAGCCATTTCTTTACAAAGTCTGACACCTGCGCATTGCTGGCAGGTAGAAGAGGACTTTTGGATGCTAATTGGCGCATCAGTGTACCGAATGTCCACGGACCGTTCGCAGTGCCTTGCTGGGTACAGTAGTTCCAGGTACGGGCAGGATCTTCCACTACAGACAGGTTTGTAATTAGTACACTGTTTTTCTTAATGGAGTCTAGTGCGGTGGGCCTTGTAGCGGCAGGCGCTACATCTTCTGACAGCGCATTGGTTAAACCGGATACAGAAACAGGCTCATTGGCATCAAACTTTGCCATATCAAAGCTTTCAGCAGCATCCGGATCAACAATCCTCTGGCGATCGAGATAACGAATAGGCATGTACGTCGCCCGTTTCATTTTTTGCACCATACCAACTGCCTGGCTCCTGAATGCCGCTATATCTGCCGGTATCTTTGCTGTATAGAGTCCATCTCCCGCTGTTTTATCATTATCCTTTCCATCATCCCTTAAGGTAATGCTGAATCCATTCTCAATAGTAAAGGACTTTTTGGAACGATTCTCTTTTGAGTAATAAGCAATTAATAAAAGGTGTCCGTTATCTCCCGGAATTCTTTGCACCAGGACGTCTTCTGCAGCAGGAAACTGATCCGTTTGTGCTGAAAGTTCATCGCCTCTGATAAATTCAGACATCTCTGCATCTCTTAATCTATCCTTATGTACTAAAGCAGATGAGGTAGCTGATGTTGCATCATAATCATCCAGAAGCGTCCATGATAAAAGTAAAGTTACCGCAATTAGTGTTGAGGCTAATACTAAGGGGGTTTTTAGAGTTCTCATAGTCATTGGTATTATCAGGTAAAAAATAGGCTAAAATAATTACAAATCTGGCAGCGCTGGCAGCTTAATGCAGAATACGTTAAATAAGTGGTGGGGAACGTTTACAATACTTAAAATTAACAACAACAATTTATTAAATCAAAAATAGTTTTCGGTTATGTTCTTAAATGTAAGAAGATACAGAAGACAACAGTGTTTTTATTTAGCAGTGTTACAGAATACATAATGAAGTTGTTTGATGGTCATAAAAAGTAAAGGGGTAAAAAGTTATTTAATTTGGTATGAATAAGGCAACAACTGCTGTTACAACTGTGTTGTTACAGCAGTAACGGAAGCTTACGTTTTCTTCATAATGCTACTACATGCAGCCTTGCTGATGCCTATAATTAATGTACCATGTTAGTAGGCTGGAACATTAACTGTGAGCTGATAGCCAGCGTACTACCACAGGAGGTACTAACAAAATTCAGCAGGTCTCTTGCACGCCTGTCAATATCATTGAAAGTCCTGATAAGAGGGTTACCGGAAGGTCTCATGGCAGCATCTTTCACAGACATTACACCATTGTTAGCATCACTGTCAAAGTCAATAGCACCTCCGCTTCCGGCTGTACCCGATAAGAAACCGGATAGTTTTGCTTCACTTCCAAAGAAAACCGGATTGATATGAGTGAAAGCAGTTTGTGTTTCTCCGGCATGGCAACCTACACATGACTCTAAGGAGAAATAATATCTTGATTTATCATTTGTTATAAAGGTAGAGCTATTGCCCGAACCGGTGCCATCCCAGTGAAAAGCATTTGGGAGTTGGCCGGTAGGAGTGCCATTTACCCGGACAGCTCCGGCTAAAAACGGCACTCCTTGCCAGGTTAGAGGCAAAGTATCGGTACCTGCAATAATCTTAGTCTGATTTTGATTTACGTAATTAACCATACGCTGTACATCAGCATTCACCACCTGTGCATCATACTTGTCTGCAGGATTTTGCCCGATAGTGGTTTCCTTGAGATTACCGGTTGAATTATCTAACGTAAACTCCCTTAACTCCCAGCGTTTGGGATTGATAGAGGTAGGAAGAACTAATGCAATTTCATTAGTCCGTAATGCGTTAAGAGAGCTTTGGTTTGGTCTGGAAGTGTTGGTACCACATTTCGTAAACTGGTCTGTGATTTTCTGTAGTGCCTGGTTGTACGAAGCACTGCCCAGGGTAAAATTCTTCAGATTAATCCACTCCTGTGCCCAGGTGTGCTTGGCTGAACAGGTATTGTTAGCAAGTGTATTTGGTAAATGGACGCGGTATTCAAAAATTACGGTAAATTGTAATGGACCTGAGCAGTTGCTACTGATCAGACAAAATACAAACCTGCCTTCTCCGAAGGTGCTTTTAAAAATTCCGCCATTGGCCGTAGAATTCCTGTTATCAAACCTGTTGACAATAGCCATCAGCTTAAAGGGAGCAAACTTCATATTCAACTGTCCGGCAGGAGCACCGGCATTCTGGCTTTTGGTAAGCCATGGAGTAAGGACAAGACTATCAATAAGCGTACGGGCAGCCACATTATCTCCGTTAATAGTTTGCGATCTTTCCCAATTACTTAACCAGTTTTTTATATAGGCAGAAACTGCAGCATCTGTTGCCTTCTGGGTTGGGCTTTTGGATGCCAGTTCCCGCATCAATGTTCCAAAGGTCCAAGTGCCATTCACATTCCCTTTTTGGGTACAGTAGTTCCAGGTTCGCGTAGAATCTTCCACCACCTTCAGGTTAGTAATGAGAATACTGTTTTGTTTGATGGAGTCCAGCAGCGTTGTAGAGGTAAGTGCAGCAGTCGCATTTAATGATGTTGATGCAGCAACAGCTCCGTTTGTTGTAGAACTTGCCGGTTTGGATGTCTGAACTGTTAATGGTCTAAAGTCTGCAGATAAGGCATTGGTAAGTCCAGACACAGAAACAGGCTGATAGGCATCAAACTTTGCAATTTTAAAACTTTCAGCAGCGTCCGGATCAACAATCCTTTGGCGATCGAGATAACGAAAAGGTGCATACTTCCCCGCTTTCATTTTTTGTAACATGCTAATTGCCTGGTTCCTGAAAGCTGCTGCATCTGATGGTATTTTTGCGGTATAGAATCCATCACCCGCTACCTTGTCATCTCCCCTTCCATCATCGCTGAACGTAATGGTAAATCCACTCTCAATAGTGAAGGGAGCACCCGAATAGTTTTCTTTTGAATAATAAGCCATAATTAATAAGTGCCCATTGTCTCCCGGGATTCTTTGTACCAGCACATCTTCTGCAGCAGGAGGATCATTAGGCTGTGGTGAAGATATATTGTCTTTAGTAAAGACATATGTCGCCGCATCTGGCTTATCCTTATGTAATAAAGAAGATGACGTAGTTGAGGTTGCACCATAATCATCAAGAAGCGTCCATGACAAAAAAAAGGTTACAACGATTAGTGTTGAGGCTAATACTAAGGGTGTTTTTAGAGTTTTCATAGTTATTGGTATTATCGGGCAAAAAGTAGGCTTTAATAATTACATAGCAGGCAGCGCTGGCAGCTTAAAGCAGAATGCGTTAAATAAGCGGTGGGGAACCTTTACAATGCTTAAAATTAGCAATAACAATTTATTAAATCAAAAATAGTTTTCGGTTATGTTCTTAAATGTAAGAAGATACAGAAGGCAACAGCGCTTTTAATTTAGCATTGTTACAGAATACATAATGAAGATGTGCAATGTTGAGAAAAAGTAAACAGTTATATACTTATTTGATTTGGTAGTGTATGGATAAAACTACAACTTCCGTTACAACTGTGTTGTTACAGCAGTAACGGAAGCTTGCGTTTTATCCATAATGCTACTATATGCAGCCTTGCTGATGGTGCTGGTTAGTGCACCATGTCTATAGTAGACTGGGACAGCAACTCTGAACTGATAGCCAGGGTACTACCACAGGACATTAACATAATTCAGCAGGTCTCTTGCCCGCCTGTCAATATCATTGAAAGTCCTAATGAGAGGGTTAGTGGTAGGTCTCATTGCAGCATCTTTCACAGACATTACACCATTGGTCGCATCATTGTCAAAGTCAATAGCACCTCCGCTTCCGGCTGTACCCGATAAGAAACCGGATAGCTTTGCTTCATTTCCAAAGAAAACCGGATTGATATGAGTGAAAGCTGTTTGTGTTTCTCCTGCATGGCAGCCTACACATGTCCCTAAGTGAGAAAATAAATCTTGTTTTATCATCTGTTATAAAGGTAGAGGTATTGCCTGAACCGGTGCCATCCCAGTGAAAAGCAGCCGGAGGCTGGCCGGTAGCAGCACCATTTACCCGGGATAGCTCCTGCTAAAAGCGGAACTCCCTGCCATGTAAGCGGGTACAGCATCATTAATATGTCAGAATACTTGTTTGATTTTGGTTTACGAAATTAACCATGCGCTGTACATCAGCATTCGCCACCTGTGCACTATACTTGTCTGCAGGAGTTTGCCCGATAGTTGTTTCATCGAGATTGCCGGAATTATCCAAAGTAAACTCTCTGAACTCCCAGCGCTTGAGGATTGATAGAGGTAGGAAGAACTAAAGCTATTTCATTGGTGCGTAATGCATTAAGAGAGCTTTGGTTTGGTCTGGAAGTGTTGGTACCGCACTTGCTGAACTGATCAGTGATATTCTGCAGTGCCAGGTTATATGCGGCACTGCCCAGAGGAAATTCTTCAGATTCACCCATTGCTGTGCCCATGCATGCTTATTTGAACAGGAATTTTGACTGTTGGTACTGGGTATATGGACGCGATATTCAAAAATGACGGTAAATTGTAATGGGCCGGAGCAGTCACTGCTTTCCAGACAAAATACAAACCTGCCTTCTCCAAAGCCACTTAAAAAAGGCCCGGTATTTTGTCCGAAGGATTCCTGTTATCAAACCTGTTGACAATAGCCATCAGCTTAAAGGGAGCAAACCGCATATCCAACTGTCCGGCAGGAGCACCGGCATTCTGGCTTTTGGTAAGCCAGGGGAGGAGGACAAGATTATCAATAAGCGTGCGTGCAGCCACATTATCTCCATTAATCACTTGAGTGGTTTCCCAGTTACTCAGCCAGTTCTTTATATAAGCAGAAACCGCAGCATCAGATGCCTTTTGGGTAGGGCTTGGGGATGCCAGTTCCCGCATCAATGTTCCAAAGGTCCAGGGACCATTTACATTGCCTTTTTGGGTGCAGAAGTTCCAGGTACGTGTAGAATCCTCCACCACTTTCAGGTTGGTAATAAACATACAGTTTTGTTTAATGGAGTCCAGCGTAGTGAGTGTGTACAGTGACTGCAGCAGCTTGAGAAGCCGTTTAATGTTGATATATTAAGAGATCCAGTGACACCAAAGTCTGGTGACTTGGATTTTGGATCGGACCAGACCGGGCCTTTTACTTTAGGTCCAAAGTCAGGTAAGCAAGGGTCATTCCGGAAACGGAGGTTGGCTGACCGGAATCAAAGCTTCTGTAAATCAAAGCTTTCATCAGCATTCGGGTCCATAATTCTTGTGCGGTCTTCATAATTAATAGCATTATAGCCCTTTTTTATCTGCTTGTTCATGTCCTTTGCCTGGTCCTTGAATGCCTTTACATCGGTCGTTATTTTTGCGGTATAGAATCCATCTCCGGCTACCTGGTCATCTCCCTGCCCGTCATCTCTAAAGGTAATGAGACCCCCACTCTCAATAGTGAAGGCTGGGCCTGAATAGTGTTCTTTTGAATAATATGCCATCATCAGCATATGGTTATCATCTTTCTGAATTTTTTGCACAAGTACATCTTCTGCAACAGTGGGTTGACCAATCTGTGATGAAGATCCATCACCTTCAGTAAATCCAAATAAGGCCGCCCCTGGCTTATCTTACCTAATAAAGAAGATGACGTAGTTGATGTAGCGCCATAATCCTCCAGAAATGTCCACGATAAGAGCAGGGTTGTAACAATAAGTGTAGAGACAACCACTAAAGGTGTTTTAAATGGAATCATAGTTATTTGTGTTAGTGAGTAAAAATTGGGTTATGGTAATTGAATGGTTAGTAGTGATTTAGCGCAGAATATGATTAAATAGATACATAGGTAATAACAACATTTACAGGATATAAAGGTACAAAAACTATTAACTACATCCAAATTAATTTTCGGCTTTGTTCTTAAATATAAGAGAACATAGACGTACCTGTTTAGCGGTTTTTTGTAAGCTCTTGATTTCTAAAGCAGTATCAAAGTATCGCTAAACGGCCAACCAATAAGAGTCATCTCTTTGGAGAATACTCTAAACAGCTTTAGTACTTAAACCTATATTCATCCACGTTCCACTTTACTAAAGCCATGGACAATTCGCAGGCAGCCATATCCACAATCCTGCATGCTCTCTATTTGGGGCTTATCTGATTAAACAAGCCTTTCTTTAACTCGTGAACTTTCCAACTATAGGTGTTCGACATATGATATCTTTTTCTGTTAATAGTTTAATTCAGTAATTAAAGATGCCTTTGTCATCCCGACCATGCCTTCGGCCTGGCTGGCTATAGAAGCATTTATGGATAGTTGATCCCGCAGGATCCAGTGGAGCATCACTGTTTGAATCGGATTATGGTTTATAGAATGGCCCCTACATTTATTTAGTTGACAGCGTATGTAGTACAGTGTCAACTAAATAAGTTTTAGCTTCAGTAAATCTGTTTGGGTGCTGTTTAGGTGGTAGGCAGTTTAGGTGCAATTTCTTACAGATAGTTCTTTCTTTTACCTTTTTTCTTGATAAAAAAGGTAACCAAAAAATCAAGGCAAACCCGATCGCTCCGCGCATTTTGCCGGGCCAGCGCCGCCCCATTGCCTAAGGGGCAGCTTTATTACTGAGTGGCACTGTTGGGCTAACATGGTGCTGCTTGTTCATTGACAGGTATTTGATGAATAGGTTGGTTGCCTTTGGCCTTACACTTTGAACAGCGGAGGCATACTTAGCAGAGATTGGAAAGGGGAATACGTAGCTCATTGCAGGTTGGAGGATTTATGTTTACCGGGGACGATAGATACGTTTGGGTTAGCTTCTATTTGTGAAGTTTGCTTTATTTGATAGTAGATCTTTATTGTAAATCTATTTATGTTACTCTGTATTTAGTAGAATGTATAATACCGGATTCAAATGGGTAAGCTAATACAAAGCTGCGAGCTACGAGCCGGGAGCTTTAACTTGCTCAATTAACAGCTTAATTCCAGGTTCAAAGAGATAGCTATTTAACTGAGCAACCCTCATTTACTAAGGGGTAGAGCGCTAAACCTCAAAGGAAGTACAGAGCAGGTATGGCTTAAGCAGGGAGTTACCCGGCAGGAGATAGGAAGTATGCACGGAGGAGATCAGGTATAACTTAAGTATAAGTTAGGTATAAGTTAGGTATAACTTAAGTATAAGTCAGGTATAAATCCGGGTGTTGCAGGATCGAAAGGAGATTGTTGGATAATCCTGAAACGGATGACAGGCTTGTAAATGGAGCTAATGATGTTACTAATAAGGCTGATGATAGAGCGGCTGTGGGAATGATGTATATGCTTGCCTGCCAGGCAGGTGTGAGGAACATATCAATAATAAATTAATGGGACAAGTTAAGGCTGAGAGCTTCGGGTGGAGCATATTACAATCCATATCAAGCTGCCAAGCCGGAAATGGTATAATACCAGATTCAAATAGGTAGCATGATACCAGTTACCGGTTGCCAGTTGCCGGTTATGAGCTGTAAGTTTTGGGCAGTGCATATAATACTACCTAATTGAAAATAGTATAAGATAAAAGTTTCCGTTACAACTGTGTTATTACAGTAATAACGGAAGCTTATATTTCTTCGCAATGCTGATACATACAGCCTAGGAATATCTATGATCAATGCACCACGGTAATAGGCCGGAACATTAATTATGAACTGATATCAGGATGCATTTAATTAAACATATTCCACTGCATCATTGATTTGTAAACCATATTTTACTTATCGAAGCCCTGGCCTGTCCACCATCAAAACTCCGGATAACACATCAAAAATTATCTGATATACACTTTACAAAATACAGTACATTTCCACACTCGAAATAACCAGTAAATCACAATTAATTGAAACAAACATTACCAAACCATGAGAATATTGCTTGCCGTTATTACCTCTCTCCTGTTCATCCAACCTATTACCGCCCAACAAACCAATATCACTAAGCTACTCTACGGTGTAGCTTACTACGATGAATACATGCCCTACGACCGCCTGGATAAGGACATCCAAATGATGAAGGATGCAGGCATCAATGTGGTGCGTATTGCAGAGAGCACCTGGAGCACCGAAGAGCCGCAGGATAGTGTGTACGACTTCACGCATATAGACCGTGTATTGAATGCTATGCAGAAAGCAGGTATCCATGTAATTATAGGCACCCCAACCTATGCAGTGCCCACGTGGCTGGTGCGCAAGTATCCCGATATATTAGCCATCACCCCGCAAGGACAAAACCAATATGGCGCCCGCCAGAACATGGATATCTCCAATCCGCACTTCCGGTACTATGCTGAGCGCATTATCCGCAAGACCATGGAGCATGTAAAAGACCACCCTGCCATCATCGGTTATCAGATAGATAACGAAACCAAAGCCTATAATACCGCAGGTCCCGAAGTGCAGAAGCTGTTTGTGCAATACATGAAGAATAAGTTTGTCACCTTAGACAGCATCAACAGGGCTTTTGGTTTAGACTACTGGAGCAACCGTATCAACAGTTGGGAAGACTTCCCTTCTATGGTGGGCTCTATTAATGCAAGCGAGAAAGCAGAGTTCGCAAAGTTCCAGCGCAAGCTGGTGACTGATTATTTGCAGTGGCAGGCCAACATCGTAAACGAATACAAACATCCCGGTCAGTTCATCACCCAGAACTTCGACTTTGAGTGGCGCGGCTTTTCTTACGGCATACAGCCCGAAGTAGATCATTTTGCTGCAGCCAAAGCATTGGATATTGCCGGTGTGGATATTTACCATCCAACACAGGATGCACTTACCGGTACAGAGATCTCTTTTGGGGGCGATGTAGCCCGCAGCATGAAAGGCGGCAAGAACTACCTCCTGCTCGAAACCGAAGCACAGGGCTTTCCGCAGTGGGTGCCTTATCCCGGTCAGTTACGCCTGCAGGCATTCAGCCACCTCGCTTCGGGCGCCAATATGGTAGAGTACTGGCACTGGCATTCCATCCATAACTCTGCCGAAACCTATTGGAAAGGCTTATTAAGCCACGATTTTGAGCCTAACCCCACTTACAATGAAGCCAAGACCATTGGAAAAGATTTTGACCGCCTGAGCCCTCATTTAGTCAATTTAAAAAAGAAGAACAGTGTAGCTATCCTCTTCAGCAATGAAGCCTTAACTGCCTTCAACCAGTTTGGCTTTGGCAGCAGTTACAACCTTATCCTCCGCCCCCTATACGATGCCTTATACCGCATGAATGTAGGTGTTGATTTTGTTGATCCCACCAGCACTAATATTGAAGATTACAAGCTCCTTATTGTACCGGCATTATATGCCGCACCGGACAGCCTGCTGCAACGGCTCAACCGTTTTGTACAGAACGGCGGACATATCGTATATACGTTTAAGAGCGGCTTCTCCGACCAGAATGTAAAAGTGCGCACCACCCGCCAACCGGGCATTATCAGCGAAGCCTGTGGCATCTATTACAGCCAGTTCACCATCCCGCAGCATGTATCCTTAAAAGGCGATCCTTACCGCGTAGGCAGCGACAACAATACCGTGAATACCTGGATGGAACTGATCACCCCTACTACTGCTAAAGTATTGGCTTACTACGATCACCCGGTATGGGGCAAGTATGCGGCCATTACCGAGAATAATTATGGTAAAGGACTGGCTACTTATATTGGCTGTATGCTTTCGGATTCACTCAATGAAAAGATACTGGCAGATGCGGTGAAGAAGGCGGGTTTATGGGGTGCAGCGCAAGAACTGCATTATCCTGTTATTACTAAGGAAGGGGTAAATGCGAGTGGGGAAGACTATTCATTACTTGTTTAATTATTCTGCGCAGCCTGTTACTATTAGTTATCCTTTTGGGGGTGGTAGGGAGTTGTTGGGGGGTGTTGCGGTTTCTAAGGATAGTAATATGGGGTTGGAGGGTTGGGGTGTGGGGATTGTGGAGGAGGAATAAAAATGAAATAAGCTAATAAAAGCTATTGTGAAATAAGAGTGCAAAAGTCACTATTCCTGTATTCATCAATAAGCGTTATTCTTATTTGTGAGTGGCTGTCATCAATCAATAAAAGTAAAGGATTACTTGATGATATTTGACGAGTAGTGCGCAAATAAAAACCTTTATCAGTTTCTTCTATAAAATAAAAGCATATCCATTCATTATGAATATACAATTTATTATTGATAAACTTGTAAGAAATACCATTTGCTTCAACAATAAAATCCTGCTTTTGTAGGATAAATTCTAACTCTTTTTTAGTCATAACTGTTTATTGTAAGTTCTCTTTGTATCGTTATTTCGTTTAGAATTTTTGATTCAAGGTGATCAGTGTTAATACTTTGAAGAGTTAGAAACAGCAGAATAGCTTACTTTAAATTTATTACTTCTTGACTTCACCTTTACTAATGAAGTCTCATTATTTTTCACTTGCTCTGAATTTAAAATATATAAATCAAAAAATTCACGGATTTGATAGCCTAAAGTGATTTTATGGCTATATATAGTTATCTCCTCCTTTTCCTGTGACTGAAGCTATAAACTTCCCTCCATTTTCAAGTACTAATAATGATTCTAAAGGTGTACCCTTATCTAAGTCAAATTCCAATTCTTTACCCCAGTCTTGAAGATAATAGCCGCCATTAGCAAACTGAATTGCTTTATATACATTATTAAAATCATCTTTAGTATATTCTCCAATATTACTAAAACGTAAGTTATATAATTTTTCTACTTTTTTCAATGATTCAAAGAAATCCAGATTGCTCTCGAGCATTTCCTTCCGAATATTTATTTTATCTGTTTGTAACGAAAATCCTTGATTTCTTCCGTCTGGGTAAACAGTAAACCTAATACCATTTGCAAACTTTATAAACAATCTGAATACAAGAATTACATCGTTAACGTTACTGAAGTTTGCCTTTTCGATTATACTTAAGATTAGCTGTAACACTCTCCTTATCATCATCAAGAATGATCTGAATTTCAAAATCACACTTTTTATATGTAGCAACAATTTCAAACAATTCTTTTGACCTGAATATTTTATATTGAATATCCTCGAATTCAGCCCCATCTTTAAACACAACATTGACAGTTCCTTCCTTTACTGGCATATGGGATAAAATAAGTCTATAATTTGATGGATGGTCACCAATCACATTTATATCATTAAACAATAATTTAAGTTCCTTTAGAATCTTACCATCAATTGTTACTTCACCTATTTTTTTACCTTTTACAAATTCATTGAATGATGATAAAAAATTTACATCGTTTTGAAATTGCATTGACAGCAAACCACTTGCATTTTCTTCCAAACTTTTAAACGACTTTAGTACAAATCGATCCTTCAATGCTTCTAACTCTATTTTGAGTTTATTTTTATAACAGAACTTACGGAATGTTTCAGCACTTAAATATTTTTTATTAAAGTCTGAAAATATATTTGCTTTGATATCTGCATATAGCTTTTCAACAAACACTTCACCTTTTGAATCTAAATATTGAATATTGAACTTGGATAAATACTGGATCTTATGTTGTTTAAAACCAGGTGCTATCAAGAACATTTCTTTACGATTGGCGCCTAATGCCTTATTTAATTCTTCTAGGAACAATTTTTTATGTTTTCATCTTCTAAATCATAGCCAATAAAAACCACTGCTTTATTCGAAATCCTACCCTTTATATTTGACCATAACAGATTATTTGAAGTATTGTTTTGATAATTCTATAATCAGATTTGGTAATAATTATAGAATTTGGATGGTTAATATCTCCATGTACTTTAAAAAGTTCAACGGTATTATCTATATAAGCAATATCCGCTGCAGAAATCACAGGATGAATCACAGTATTTGTATGCACGCTCAAATAAACGATCAAAATTTGTAGTAATTATGGTTTTAATGTGAGGTATATTAGCCAATACTTCATGCCACTTCGTAGAAGATGGAGGTTTATTAAGTTCTTTTTTTAGCAATAGGTTTAAAGTATTTCTACTATCTCCTTTTAATCTTACGTATTGCTCTGTTAAATCCATCAAGGAAAGATGATTGCTGATTTCATTCCTTTCTGACTGTGATAATGATTGATATATTATTTCTGTAAGCTTTATACCTGTTGGATAACCAGCATATAAAGAAAAGCCAGAACCAATCCATAAAACAACATCTTCTTTTCTTACTAACTCAAATATTTTCTCAGTTTGGATCAAACAAATTCACCAGATATTTTTCACCTTAATAATAACTGAATTAAAATCTTAAAATATTAATCTATGTATCAACTAATATCATTCTATGAGGCTCTTATTTTCATAAATTTAAGCGAGAAACTACATTTTCTTAAGTAGCTCTACATTAAAGTTGTTAACTCTAATAGGAAGGTGAAGAGTTCCAACTTCAAGCCTTTCATGCTTTTGCCTAAATTCCTCATCACTAACTTGCCAGTTAAGACCAATCCAAACTTGAAAAGCTTCGTTATTTTTAACAAGCTGTTTATTTGATTCTTTTGTCCACTCATTGTGTTCCCATCCTGTTCCCTCCCTTCTGATGTCTCCTTCTAAAGCTTATGTGCGGATAGGCAAGGGACATTGCGGCTGTGGCACCAGGTGTAAGCTAAAATAAGTGTTACACCATCAACTACTTCTTCTTCAAAGTTTTACCACAGCACACCCCACAGAACGTTGTATTCACTTCTGCTTATACACTATGTAAGGATACTTATATATTGCTTTGTTACGTAAGCCTACAGTAAAGTACATATTGGTTGTTTCAAAGTTTATAGCGATGTGGCAGGAGATCAGTGATTTTGTTATTGGGATGATTGGGTACTCCGCTCTAATATTGATGAAACATCTACAATCCACTAAAATCAATATTTTTCACTTTCTGTATCGTAGTGAAATAAAATTTACACTTCCATGTATATGATTTGATAACTTACACTAAAAAAGGAGAGTGTCATGACTGAAAAGCAACCCCACGAAAGAAAGGTGCGCCTCTACCCACCCCCACCGAAGGACTTCGACCCGTTCGCAGCCACCGAGAAGGACTTGATGAGGCACGGGCTGCCGTTGCGGCCTGACCCCCAGACTCAGCCGGGGATGGCCGCGCTGTGGGAGCGACAGGCAGCCCGCTACCGCAGCTTCGACCATCTCGAGCCGCGGCCCGACACTACAACGGCGGCCAAGAAGGCGGTCACCGCCTCCGCTCTGGGCCCGGATCCCATCGAGTCGTGCGGCTACCAGCTCTTCAGCTCCTCGGCACCGTTCACCGCCCTGTTCGTCACCTGGACGGTGCCCGACCTGCAATTCACCCCCAGCCCGATCGGCGTCAACCACTTCCATACCTTCGTCGGTCTCGGCTTCCTCGACGTCCACGTCGAGATGACCGTCGACTCCGCGCAGAACGTCACCAGCCAGATCTGGGCACAAAGTATCGGGCAGATCAACCTGCCGGTCCGCCCCGGCGATGTAATCAGCGGCTCTCTGTGCCTTCAGACCAACCAGGCCGGCACAGCGTCGTACTTCCTGGCCAACGAGACCACATCGCAGACGATCAACTTCACGGTCGACACCGGGTTTCCCCCTGCCGTCACCATCAACGCGGGCGTCACTCGCAGCTGGCCTCTCAACCAACCGTTCCCCCCGCTGGCCCGCTTCGGGGTCGTCTACTTCGACGAAATCAGCGCCTACACGACGAGTGGTCCTCGGTCGCTCACGTCGGGCGAGGCTATCACCATGGTCGACCAGAACGGCAGGACTCTCGCCAGGCCCGTCAGGCTCACCGACTACGCCTTCAAGACCGTGTTTGCAGCGGCCTGATGAGCCTGACGAAAGTATGGCGATATTGGCTGTACAAGCGGCGGTGCCTTCAATCTGGTATAGCCGCCCAATAAGGCATTTGCAGCGAATGGCCAGGGCTAGCCAGCTTATGAGGTGGGGGCTTCCTTCTCCGTAATGTCTCCTTTTAAAGCTTATGTGCGGATACGCAAGGGACATTGCGGCTGTAGCACCAGGAGTAATACCAGATTCAAATAGGTAGCATGATACCAGTTGCCGGTTATGACCTGTAAGTTTTGGGCAGTGCATATAATACTACCCAATTGAAAATAGTATAAGCTACATTAAGAGTTACTTCATCAACTACGTTCTTCGGGGTTAAGTGATATAGTAAAGCAATATATTGCTTTACTGCTGTAGTAAACCACTATTTATTCTTCTTTACAAAAGCTTCAGGAAGTCCATGCTTTTGTAAAAACTCCTCTGCCTTAGCTGCCTTCTTTTTAAAAGCAGGCTCATTGCTGTAATCTTTCATTTCCTTTTTTACAGTTATTCCATGCTGCTTCTTTTTATTTGATGTAACTGTTGGCATAATGACTTCTCCTTTCTTCAAATGTACAATTATTGTTTTGTCTTCAATACAAAGGCTTCGTAATTTCTGTGTCTAAGGAAAGGTTCCCAGGTACCATTAATGAAACCTTCCACTTCATATAATTGACTAATCTCTTGCCAATGATTGTTAATTCCAATTTGGTAAAGCCTTGTTCTTGCTGGAGTAGCACCTTGAGCAAAGAGAATAGCATCGGGGCGATATTCCATGAAATCTATAACAGCAAAAGCTACAGTAGCTAATACCTTATCTCTATCTGCATTGTTACTTCTAATATCATCTCTTATAGCTTGCGCCACTTCATCCCAATCTCCAAATGCAAGATTAAAAACAGCTTTTCCTAATGGCTGAAATAACACCACTTTCCTAATCGTTCCTTTAGGTCCCTGGCTCAGAAATTCATAAGTGCTATGTTGATGATCTGTACTTACAGAATATCTGTCCAGGTGCATGTCGTTGCTTTTTTACAAATAAATTAAATCCCATTGAATACTTAATACTCTGTCAACTAAATAGGTTTAGGATAATGCAACCTGTTTTAAATGCTGTATACAGCTTAGTTGTTGTAGGTGTGCTTGCTGACAGCAAGTGGTTGTTTGTTACTTTTTGCTTGATCAAAAAGTAACCAAAAAATCAAGGCAAACCTGATCGCTCCGCGCATTTTGCCGGGCCAGCGCCGCCCCATTGCCTAAGGGGCAGCTTTATTATTGTGTGGCACTGTTGGGCTAACATGGTGCTACTTGTTCACTGACAGGTATTTGATGAACAGGTTGGTTGCCTTTGGCCTTACACTTTGAACAGTGTAGGCATACTTAGCAGCGATTGGAAAGGGGAATACGTAGCTCATTGCAGGTTGGAGGATGTATGTTTTCTGTGGGGAGGATACGTTTGGGTTAGCTTCTATTAGTGAGGTTTGATTTATTTGATAGTAGATGGCTATTGTAAAGTTATTTAGTTGACAATGTACTTAATACTTTCTCTTCTCCACAATGTCTCCCTCTAAAGCTTATGCGCGGATAGGCAAGGGACATTGCGGCTGTGGCACCAGGTGCAAGCTAAAATAAGTATTACACCATCAACTACGTTCTTCAAAGTCCTACCCCGGCGCATCTCGAAGTAAAAGATAAGGCAGATTTCTTTCCAGGGGCAAGAGACAATTGCATATCCCTGGTATTGGTAGCAGTTGACTTGCTGCTTAATAAAGGCGTTGTTGTAGTAAAACTGTTACCCATATCAGTATAAGGAGCGACTAATCAGTAAAATAAAAATGAGAAAGAACATTTCACTGTTTATAATACTGCTTTTTATTATACTATTGAATAGCTGCAAAAAAACCGGGACCGCTCCTTTGCCTTCAACCCCCGCAGCATGCAAACTGGTAAAAGAGTCATCTACATTGTCGGGCAATGAGGATACTTATGAATACGCTTATGGTGCTGATGGAAATATTTCCAGTATAAAGAAATTTATAGGAGGGCACTATCACGTTTTGCAGGATTCTTCCCTGGTGTCAGACATTAGTATAGCAGGTTATAACGTCCTCGATTGGCCATATGGAAGTAATTTAATTAAGTACGATCTTCCCTTTGAATTATTTCCAACTAAAGCCCAGGTATCCCAAACGGAAGGTGCCATTACACATGTTAACCAGTACACTTACTTCTTTTTTTATGACTCTAAAAACCGACTCTATAAAGTAGGTGAGCAAACGGATTATTTCATTGGTGATTATGAATATGACCTGACTATTTATTATAACGATCAGGACAATGTAACAGGATTAAGTTATGAGTTCACTACCGGCCCAAGAACCGTTACAACCATAACATCATCGGGCTACGATGATAAGCCTACTCCTTTTGCAGGAATAAAAAACTGGCCCTTTATAATGCATGCAGCGTGGAACAATTATGACCCTGAACCGTTGTTTACTGCACTTAGTAAAAACAATCCTTTAGGGTATACAATGCCTGATGGCTTAAAAAGAGAAATGAGTTACGTTTATAATGACAAGGGACTTCCTGTTAAAAGGATGAACACCAACAAAAACTCATCCGGCACCTATTCCTTTGAAGAAACATTCGATTATGATTGTCAGTAATCACTAGCCTGTTCTTCCAGATCCTCTCCTTCTCCGCAATGTCTCCCTCTAAAGCTTATGCGCGGATAGGCAAGGGACATTGCGGGCAATTGCGCAGGTGCAAGCTAAAATAAGTGTTACACCATCAACCTCATTCTTCAAAGTTTTACCATAGCACACCCCACAGAACGTTGTATTCACTTCTGCTTATGCCCTATGTAGGGATACTAATATATTGCTTTGATACGTGTAAGCCTACGGTAAAGTACATATTGGTTGTTTCATAGTTTATAGCGATGTGGCAGTAGGTCAGTGATTTTGTTATTGGGATGATCGGGTATTCCTGATAATACATCTTTGGGTCTGAGCCGTTGCTGTTTACTATAATTATATTCTCCGCAGCTTCATTTGTTCTTACATCTGTCCCGGCTAATGCTAATGTTTGTACCAAAGATTTTTCGCCTCAACCAGGTCAGTAAGGACTATAGTTTTTTTAATAAAGAATAAGTTGTAAATTTAATTAATGCCAATATTAGCAGTGCAACATTGAAGACCGCTTTGGCGGTTGCGGGGTATCCTCCCGGTAAAGTACCAGTATTGAATTAAGAAGATTATTGTATAGCTGTAAAAGTTAAGACAATATATGACTTACCCGTATGCTTCCCTTTTACCAGGGAACTACGACTATCCTAATAGGTTTTCATACGATATCGGATTTTGAACGGCTTAAGAGTTCTATTGCATAATTGGGCATTTTTAACTATATTTCGAAGATAGCCGGCAAAAGCTGGTAGAAATAGGCAAAGGATGTTGTATTGCCGCGCTGTCGATGTTGAAAAGTGAAAAAATAAAATTTCAATATTCAATAGGCTCAGGTTCGAGCTGATTCACACAATTCAACCGCTGAGCGCAAGTAAAGCTGTATTCTATTATAAAATCCCGAATCGAATGAACAATTAAAAGGACAATCAATGAAAAATCAACGCAGTTTTCTTTTTATTTTCTTCTTGTTTTCAGCCTTTGGGATCATGCACCTTTTAACTATGTCAAGTCGCCCCAGTTGGGCGAGTATTCGAACTGTAGATGTAGTACGCCTGATCGGCACAGGTATGTGCTTTGGAGTTGCAATCTTTTGTTTAGCGGCATACTTTTTCGGCCGTCGCTTTTTCGAGTAACCATCCGTTTGTAAATGCCCCGAGAAATCTTTGAGCATCCCGGATGGTCCTTCTCTTCCACGTCCCTGCTGGTAATCAAAGAGCACCAGGTCAAGCAAGCCATTACGGTATACCCAAAAGTAGCCCCGTGTGTTTGGCCTTTCTTATCTTCCCTTCTCCGAAATTTCTCCTGCTACACCTTATGTGCGGATAGGCAAGGGACATTGCGGGCGGTAAAAGCAAGCTACATTAAGTGTTACATCATCAACTACCTTCCTCAAACTCTTACTACAACCCATGACTTGGCGAAGTTTGTAACCATAAGTGCCCGAAACTTTGATTTTCCTATATTGATCGATAAGCCACCGACCGAAATGATGCCATTAGCTGCATGCCCACAAATCAACTAAGTTTATAACTTCCAATAGAGGCTATACATTACATAGTAAAAATGGTGAAGAAAAATAAGAGGACAAACAGCAGCATTAACACAACAAAAGCAGCGAGGTTGAAAGAAAAGCCACTTTACCAATGTCTTTCCGCGGCTTTGCCCATAATGAGTTCCGCAATGCTTTGTAAGTGTACCAGGTCATGTACAGGAAAACAGCACCTTCCAGCCACTTTAACGACTAAAATAGCTAAGCTGAGCTACCTGGTTAAGCAATAAGAGCACAAAGAGAAAAACGAATACAGCACAATATAAATGAACGGTGTAAACAATATGATTGACATAATACAACTGCTTGTGCCTGATGTATAATAGTTGCAGAATAAGTGCAAAAAGCGGAAGAGAGATAAATAAGGTCTGAGGGAAATGATGTAAAAAGTTTTCTAAAAGCTGGTCGGTCATTTCGCCGTTATTTGCTCTGAACTTATTGCTTATCTCAATATTTTTATGTTCAAACTGTCGCTTTATCCAGTTATCTTTCAAACTGCCCGGCATCGTTTGCTGAATACTGTCATATTCTTTTTCCGACGTATAATCGCTCGTGCTGAAAACAGCGGTTGTATTCATATCAGTCAGCACCTGGAACTTCTTCGTACTGTCTTTTTGAAGCAAGGCAATGTCATTATTGACCTGTCGCAATGCGTTTGGCATCCTGCTTTTTACCCATGATGGCGTTTCTCCATCTTTCATTGCTTTTATAATTTCAGCCTTATCTTCCTGCAATTCCCGCATTAGAGTGGCAACCGTCTTTTCGTCCGTATTGTTTACGTTCACCTTCGCCTGATTGTAAACAGTAAGAAAATACAGGAAAAAGATAGCCGAAATAAACACATACATTTTTATTGGATTGAGATAGCTGGCACGCCTGCCACGCACGTATTCATGCGTAAGAAAGCCGGGCTTAAACAAGAGGTATTTCGACGTACTGAAAAACATACCGTCAAAATGAAGTATATCTGAGATGAGATGCCCGGCAAGATGACCGAACGTTTCATGTGTTTCAATGTTTTCCTGCCCGCAAACCTGGCAAAATCTTCCGGCTACAATAGCATTACAGTTTAAGCAGTTTTTTTCTTTGCGTTCCTTATTGTGAGACACAGCAGCAAGTTTATGACAGTGAAGATATTACAGAATACAACAAGTTGTTTTTATATGTAATTTTCAGGAGTGCATTCCACTTTCTTCGAGGTGTTAGCGCCTGAGCACTTTAAAGTAAAGGATGATAGCAGGTCATTTATATTTTCAGGTCTGTCATTAAATAAGGTTATATTCGGTAGATCTTCCCTTCTCCGCAATGTCTCCTGCTAAAGCTTATGTGCGGATAGGCAAGGGACATTGCGGGCGGTAAAAGCAAGCTACATTAAGTGTTACCTCATCTACTATGTTCTTAAAACGCATCCCTTCTGTGCAATGTTTCCAGCTCAGCGAAGTTCTATTTCCCCTGCACAAGGAACAGGCATCAGCAAATAGATGTTAGCTTTGAAGTCCATTTCTTAACTTCACTCAAATTACAATTACTACATGTCAAGCGAAAAAGCAATATTAGCCGGCGGTTGTTTCTGGGGAGTGGAAGAACTGATAAGAGCCCTACCGGGTGTAACGTCAACGGTGGTTGGCTATACCGGTGGAAACGTACAAAATGCAACTTATCGTAATCACGATACTCACGCCGAAGCAATAGCCATCACTTTCAATCCGGAACTGTTGTCATACCGCAAGCTGCTGGAGTTCTTCTTCCAGATTCATAATCCTACTACGAAAAACAGGCAGGGAAATGATATCGGCACCTCTTACCGGTCAGCCATTTTTTACCTTAATGACGAACAAAAGAAAACAGCAGAGGAGTTAATAAATGAAATGAATGCGTCAGGAATATGGCCAGGTCCCATTTTAACCGAAGTTGCTCCGGCATCTCATTTTTGGGACGCAGAGGAGGAGCATCAGAATTATCTACAGAAACATCCTAATGGTTATACCTGTCATTATGTAAGACCAAACTGGAAATTGCCTGAATTAAATAAAGTATAACATATTCCAATTTCCTTCTCCGCGATGTTACCTCCTAAATACGTTGTCAACTAAATTTATTTAGGATCATATAAGTTGTTCCAAGTGCTGTATACAGTTTAATTGTTTTAGGTGTGCTTGCTGACAGCAAGTGGTTTTTTGTTACTTTTTGCTTGATGCAAAAAGTAACAAAAAAATATGAATGAACAGATGTTTTTTAATGGTATTCATGAAATCGCTTCGCTAGTTATTTCGTGAATAATTAAATTTATATAGGTCTCAATGAGCCGCGTTGCGGGTTCAAGCACGGCATGATCGCTCCGCGCATTACTTCGTGAATAATGTTTTTTTATTGGTCTCAGTGAGAATAGTTACTTCGTGAATAATGATTTTTATTGGTCTCAGTGAGAATAGTTACTTCGTGAATAATGTTTTTTTATTGGTCTCAGTGAGAATAGTTCGTGCTGGCCATCGCCTCCACACTGCCTGAAGTGCAGCTTTGTGGTAGCGCGCATAGTTGGGCTAACATGGTACTACTTGTTAGTTGACAGGTACCTAATGAACAGGGTGGTTGCCTTTGGCCTTATACTTTGACCAGCGTAGTCTTACTTAAGGGAAAGCCGAAAGGGAAACACGTAGCTCATAGCAGGTTGGAGTATTTATGTTTTCCAGTGGGGAGAATATCTCTTTGGTTAGCTTATATTAGATAAGCATAATTTATTTGATAGTAGCGGTCTATTATAAACTTATTTAGTTGACAACGTAATAAAGCTAATGGTTAGCAGGTAAGGGATATTACGTGTGGTAGCACATGTTGCAAGCTAACACAGGAGTTACATCATCAATCCCTTTCTTCAAAGTTTTACCATAACGCACCTCAGGCAAAAAACAACCGCCAGTTAAAGCTTTATATTGACACCGCTGCTTACGGAGCATTTACAATACCGGTAAATAAAATAATGCCCGTCTGCTTCTCAATAATGGTATATAAAAAAGGATGGTCGGCTTTGAAGTAGTTGGAGGACGTAGACGAAGTAGTACCCATCCCTACGGCGGTTACAGCCGCAGCTTCCGTACCTTCTTCATTTACTTTAATATAAGTTTTATGGGCTGCATTTGTAATGTAAGGCTTAACCTGGGTAGCATTGTACATATTTGAAAAGTCGGCTCCTTCTTTAAAGGCATTGCCCATGCCCAGCATACTTAATTCAGGCCTCATATCCGGTATACTATACGAATACTCCCATTTAGGCAATGTAATCTCTACTTCAGCACTATCCATTTTACCAATAGCATTTGCCAGCAGGGTCTCATTCATCTGTGTTGCAAATGTAAGTATGGATTGCGCTTGTTTTGGAAGCATAACAAACATGTTAAAACTGTTGCCTCCTCCGTAAGGAAGTTCAACCATGCTAAACTGGTCGTCAGCATAAAATTTTGCATATAGCTTATTATTCATAAAGGGAACCATTTTCGTTCCACCACCCTCTAAATGAAAAGCATCGTTGTGTGTACCGGATGTAGGAAAGCGGGCCTTCCAGGCACCGTTAAAATAGATTGCATTGATAAGATACATCATGTCGTCTGCAGAAAGTTCATTTGTGATTGTTGGTATCCTGTTATTTGTATTATCCGCCACCCATTTGTTAATGGTATTGACGGAAGAGCCATTGCTAAAATCTAAGGACTGCATAGTAGCTACATAGCTGTCTTGCACCGTGGTTAAAAAAGAAGGTAATGGCTGGTAACCGCTTTGGTTATACCATATAGAATTAGCTATAGCAAGCTGCACCCTGTTGTCTTCACCCGGCAGTTGAGTGATCAAAGCATTGCAAACAGCATTCAGGTCATCCATATCAATACCCGCAAGTTGCAATGCGTGGGCAATAGAGTCTTTGGTAGCACTGTTGGCACCGTTATACACCATACTCAAAGCAAGATAAATACTCAGTGGCGAAATCAGCTTATTACTATTGGTATTATCCTGCAGGCAGGCAGCATGCAGGATATTAAAGGCAAATGCATTATTAGCATCAACAACTGCATCACCCATAGCTGGTAATACAAAAGTTTTGGTATTGTCTGCAGGAGGTTGATTTTCTTTATTACAGGAAGTTAAAACAATGGACGCACCTATAACGGCGAAAGCAAAAAGGAATATTTGTTTCATGAGATCATGTGTAGTAATGCTATGATGCTAAACACGATTAAAACGTTGCAAGCCCCTCCATTTTTGTTGCCATGCCCCTAACCCAACGAAGCTCTCCTCCTCCCCAATTTCACAGACCTGGCGAAGCTTAGCCTTATTTTATATGAAGTTTGCAAATTTGTTATATTACTGATGAATACTCCTGCCGAAGAAGCAGGTGCGAATGTACTTTCACCTATCTTATCCGCGATCTACTACAAATGCAATACTTTGCTTTTGCAGGAACAGCACCTTTTGCCCATTGATGGTAGCCGGTTTCCACTGGGGGCTTTTACTGATCACCCGCATGGCTTCTTCCGCCAATTTTGGATGCACCTCAGCCGGGTTATCTACTTTTACTTCTGTTACATTGCCGCTTTTATCTACCAGGAAACTCACCTTCACCACCTGTGTAACCGAGTATTCATTTTTAGGTAACGAAAGGTATTTTTTCCCAAGCTTCGTGTTTAGGTTTTCCTGCAGGAACCGGGCCCAGGCATCAGCGCCACCAGGAAACCGGGCTTCTAGCCGTACACTTGTAGCAGCAGTATCATTCCATGTAATGCTGTCTTTAAGCGCAGTTGTTGCAGATAGATTAGCTGTTTCATTTACAACTTTTGCAGGCAACCCAATCTCTTTTCTTGCCAGGTCGGGATGAACATTTACTACCTGCATCGGTGGATCGAATATACTCGTAGGCAGCCAGCAATTAAAGAAATATTCGCCGCCCGGCTTTATGTTTACAATCATGGAAGTCTTGTCTTTACTGTCGCCGCTGATTTTAAATTTACCGGCATGATACACCGGGTAAGATACTACACCGTTAGCTTTGAGCTCATAGATCAGCGTATCATTTACATACAGCGACATCTTTTTTAGCGGTGCGACTATTTTGCTCATATAGCTACGATAAAAGTAAAGCACCGCAACTGGTTGCTGGGCTGTTTTATTAGCCACCGTTAAAGTATGAAGCATCAGATTGCCCTGAGTTTTCTGGGCCTCCCCCGTTTCAGTTATCTGTGCAGTAGCCATTTGTGATAGCAGCATTGCGGCGGGCAGTAGTAATGCCCATTTATTTATTCTTTTCATTAGCATGCGATAATAAAACTGTGTAGTGTAAGTCTGAAAAAACGATTGCAAAAGCATGTGCCCTGGTTGATGTATTATTCAACAGAAATGTTTTGGTACAACGAAAATCTCACAAGTCCCTTGCAGCAGTTATGTTCAGGGTTTAGCTATAACATAATCCAGACTCAAATATATAATACATTATTATCAACGCTTGAAGGTTACTCCTTTTTAAGTAAAATATAAGCATGTTGTTCTTCCCCATTATCTGCAATGTCTCCATCCCGGAGTAATGATAAAGGCAGGTATAGAAACCTGCCTTTATCATTTATATTCACAACTTTATTGACTTGCTGTCTATCCAGTCGAAAACTACTACTTAGCCTTCTTTACAATAGCTTCAGGAAGTCCATGCTTTTGTAAAAACTCCTCTGCCTTAGCTGCTTTCTTTTTAAAAGCAGGCTCATTGCTGTGCCCTTTCATTTTGTTTACTACAGTTATTCCATGCTGCTTCTCTTTATTTGATGTAAATATTGGTATAACAACTCCTCCTTTTTCGAATGTACAATTATTGTTTTGTCCTCAATAACTCGGCGAAGTTCCCCTTCCACAAGTGTTCGAAACCTTGTTATTAGTTCTCCTCCGGCTAAAAGGAGCCAATCTGTGTTGAGCCTAAAGTCTGCTGTTTTGTGATCATATTACCCCAGATTGCTTCATTTCATTCGCAATGACGTGTTTCGAACCCTTGTGACTCCCCTTCTCCGCAAATTTTCCTCTAAAGCTTATATGCGGATAGGCAAGGGACATTGCGGGCGGTAGCAGCAGGTGCAAGAGACGTTAAGTGTTACATCGTCAGCCTCATTCTTCAAAGTCTTCCTTTAGCCTAATAGCCCAAGGCAATTATGCAAATACCCAACATTAACCGGGATAGTCACTGCCTTCACCAAAATGGCTGTTGGCAGCAGCAGCACCACTACCCTGATTCATAAACTTATCTTTTATATTAGCCGGTACATAATCGTCCACCAGCTTTTTTCCTTTTGCTTTTAATGAATCAAACAGGTTGCGCCTTTCTTCGGGTGTCATTTTGGAATATTTGTAGTACGCAAAGGCAGCTAAACCTGCCAACAATAAGGAGCCTGAATTTGATCTTCTGTTTCCTAACATATTTTTGAATTTTAAACGTGAACAAAAATTTTTACTCCTGTATGCAATAAAATATCATACCGCAATTGATCCTTCCCTTCTCCGGATGTCTCCTTCTAAAGCTGATGTGCGATAAGCAAGGGACATTGCGGGCAGTAACAAGTGCATGCCAACATAAGTGTTAAATCATCAACTACGTTCTTCAAAGTATTACCACAACACTCCTCCCCTTGCTCTTTAAAGTGTTTGTATCAGCGCACCTCAAAATAAGAGAGAAAAACATGTCTCCCGAAAAGTGGTGTTTAAATGAGCCATATTACTGCATCAAACCATGCATCCGCAGCCAATCCCCAAACCTATCTATCCATGTATCCACCGGAAGGTGTTGCTTTTTCATGCCAAAGCCATGACCTCCCCGCTCGTACACATGCAGTTCTGCAGGCTGTTTAGCAGCTAGCCATTTGCTGTAAATGTCTAAACTGACAGGCACTAGTCCAATTTCATCGTCCGATGCTACCGCAATAAACGCAGGCATCGTGTCTTTGGGCACTGCGGAGCCTATAATTCCTTTGTCGTATGCATACATAGGAGCTATGAAATTGGGGCGGCTTTCATTATCCGCATTATACGCAACCGACATAGTTACCCCTCCCCCTGCAGAAAAGCCCATAAACCCAATCTTACCAGGATTGATGTGGTATTCTGCTGCATGTTGGCGAATGTATTTTACGGCTGTTAATCCATCCTGCATAGCAAGTGCCACCACCGGCAGCATGAGTGAATCTAATGTTTTCATATTGCCTGTTCTTATCAATGTGGTATAGTTATTTTCGGGATGAGTTGAATCATCGTGCATTAAACGGTACTTTAGTATAAAAGCAGTAACGCCTCTCTCGTTCAACCATTTAGCTTCTGAAGTAGCTTCCAGGTCCATTGCTAATGCATGGAAACCTCCGCCAGGAGCAAGGATAATAGCTGTACCATTAGGTTTTGGAGCGGGGTAAGCAATCAGGCTTGGTTTAGATACATCTAAAACAATGGCGCCAATGTCCGCATGGATTTCTTGCTCATTCCAGTTCCAAGTTTCTGAGCCAGGGGCTGCACCTTTATATAATGGGATAACCTTTTGTGCATGTGCGACCATTGCAGTGCTTAATAATAGTAAGAACAATAATTTCTTCATAGCAGCTTTTAAATAATTAGGTAAGGATGATAGAATTGTATTGTAAGGGTAATCATTTTTTGCCATTAATACATCATTGATATTTACTTACTATCGCTATTTTAGTGCCTCATTACAATACTGAATATGAAACAACTACTAATTGCAGGCCTTGCATTGTTCACAACCTCCATCTCAATTGCCCAAACAACCAATGACACCACAGCTATTAAACAACTATTAGAAAAAGAATCTGCCACCTGGAGATCTGGCGACATACAGGCACATGCAGCCTGCTGGCATATTCAGCCCTATAGCAAAATACTGGTCTCGACACCAGATGGCAAGTGTTATGATGTTCCGCCCCAAACAATAATACACCCTTCTGCAACCAGTGTTGGTAATGGAGGCAGTGCTATAAATAGCAATTATACCTTCAGTATCCATGGCAATGATGCTTGGGTAAGCCATGATGAGGCTTCAACTGCAAAAGACGGAACGGTCACCTATTCCCATGAAATAAGGATACTCGAAAAAATAAATGACGAATGGAAGCTGGTTGCACAATCTATTCATTTGTATAAGCCATAGGGGGAGTCTTTACTAACACATCGGAGCTTAAATATGTAAGTTGGGGGTGTGCGGTATTGTAAAGCGAGCATCCTGCGGGTTGGCGGAGAGAAAGGCAGGTGTAAAGTAGGGCGTTGAATAGGAATAGATGAGGAACTGCTATCGAGGAGATTAGGTATAACTTAAGTATAAGTTAAGTATAAGTTAGGTATAACTTAAGTATAGTGTAACATAAATACGGTTACAGTCAGGGCATACTACAATGTATATTTAAACTATGATTCATTTACTGTCCACAGATCCCTCCTTTGTCGGGATGACAAAGGCTGCCATTGATTATGGAATTTAAGTGTATCCTCCTACAACTTTAGTTTATTATATTACAATGGACTTAGGTATAGCTCCACTTGTTCAATTATTGAGAGCAAGGCAAAATTTTGCTGGTGAATATCCTAAATACCCTCCAAACTCACGTTAAAATACCGGGCATATATCAGCATGTTTTCACCTCAAAGCTACGTAAGCAATCCTTTGTGCCTTCCATATCTTCGAGGCTCCATCCATTCACTTAAGGTATTAGTCCACCGCATATCAATAAACTTCCATTTTATTACCAAAATTTACAGTAGTTTTAATATATAGGAGGAGTTAAGCACTGTGAAACAATTGCTTATTTTTCTATTACTACTTCCCTCTGGCTTACTGTTGAAAGCCCAGTTTGCAAACTGCACCTTTAAACCGCCCTTTTATACTAATTGAGTTTACAATTTCATTATTCATTGCAGCAATATCTTCCATCTCAGTGGGGGTCTTCAATTCCCAGGCAGGCAGCTTGATTGGGCTTCCTGGGCTTATAGAAGATCATTCTTGCCTTAAGTAACCCTCACTTGCAACTAATGGTCTTTACAATCTAAGGTTGCACTGTATTTTCATTATTCATTACACTAACCCCTTTATTACATACCAAAGGTGCTATACGATAGAGTTCAATTCATCCACCACCTTCTTCAATTCATCATAAAGCACCTTGCCTTTGGCGTTATTGGTACCCAATCTTTGCACTATAATCAAACCCTAAACCCCGAAAAACCAATGAAAAAGCTTATCTTATTATTGATGGTTGCCATTGTGTCGGCATCTGCTGCTTATTCCAAGCCATATGCACTCAATCCGGATAGTTCACGCACCAGCGCATCGGAAGAAGTAAAAGGCAAATGGATGTGCGGACATTTTTCAATGACAGAATACTGGAGCCAGAATCCCGTAGAGTATATTGGCAACGGAGTTGAGTATGCCTTTGCATTCACCTTTAATGCCGATGGTACCTATACGCAGTACTTCACTGCAGGTAGCGTAACCAACGGTGTAAGAACTTACCAGCAATCTGTTGCAAAAGGCACCGTAGAAATAGACCCTGTTAGTAAGGCAATTAAAACACATGCCACTCAGGTGCATTACCGGAGAACGGTAGGTAAACAAATAGTAGAAGATAGAGATTTAGAAAAAAGCGAATTCAGTGCAAATAATAGTTACACCTATAGCAGGGGACAGGAACCAAACGGCGCTGAAGCACTATACCTGACATTAGACGGTACAAACAGCCCGCTTACTTTTCAGCGCGTACAATAACAACCAACAGTTATTCAATATTACTATTGCGAACACCTCTCTCCTCCTTCTCCGCATGTCTCCTTTAATAGCCTCTTTTACTTCCTACGTTCTCCGCCGTATTTTATATAAGGTTTGCAACTTTCTTAAGTTTATCCAATCATTCCCTTGCTATCGCAAGCATTTCCCATATTTCCAGGAGCGCAAGGCTAATACCGGAAGAATCTGAATATCTGGAATCAATCAAGAAAATAATTATATTTGGTTGTACATTCTTTATTATTCACCACTGAAAATAGCCCCTGTTTTCAGACAAACCCATTACCATGAAAACAATCACATTGCTTGTCATCGCCCTTGTTCTTTGTTATTTACCATCATTTACTCAAACCAACTCTCCTACTTCAAACAACTTAGTAGGCACATGGATGGAAACCACAGACAGCACCAGGGAAATAAAAATTATATCACCCACACATGTTTTCTTTATGGTATTTGTAAAAGACAGTTTTGCCTATTGCGGTGCTGGCACTTATACTATGGAGAATAACAAGTACAAGGAAAACCTGCAGTACGCGAATTTTGATTTCGGCAGTATGAAAGGCTTTACCTACAGTTATAATGTACAGGGAGATATATTTACTCAAATAGGCACTCTGATTATGTCTGATGGTAGTAAGGTGCCTATAAATCATCATTTTTCAAGAGTAAAGGCGGATAATGCTTACAACGGACCTCAGGTAGGTACATGGAATCAATTATCTTCCTCTTATACCGATGCAAATGGGAATAAAGCATCCCACACCAATGCAACCCATATCCGTTATCAGGTTATTACACCCACACATTGGATGCGCATCAGTATGGCAAATAACAACTTTGAGAATGCAATGGGTGGTACCTATATCCTGTATGGCGACAAATTCAACAGCAAAATTGATTATGCTTCTTTCCCCGCCAAAGGAATGGTTGCTACATGGACAGAACGCATAGAAGGCAATAAAATGTATGCATCAGGTGTTGCGAAAGATGCAAAAGGACAGCAGGTGGTGCAATTTGATGATGTATTTGAAAAGGTAGTTACGAAGAAATAGAAGTTATAACATACAATGGTATTTCCAAGCTATTCAATGGCATTACCACCAGTGCACCTCACAGTAGAAGCAGTTCTCCCAACTTGCTCTGCCTAAGCAACAGATGTAAGGCTAGGATAGATATTCGTCGCCGGGTAGCTGCTTGCCGGTATAAATGAAGTACTAAAGCCTGGGCTCCTCCGTACCTCCGCCGTATCTGAGCCGTATCAAAGCCGTATATCCTACGTCTTTTTGCAGCATATAGGATAGTAGGGTAAACAGTATTCATTGGCAGTAGACGGTCTCATGATCAACCTATACTATGTGCCCGTTCCCCGCCTGAATGATGCAGTCGGGCAGGCATGTCCCTATGATCCCTTGTCTGACTGTCGCCAGACAGGCAGGTATTTGGTGAACCGTGTAAGGCTGTAAATTTACAGTAGCCAGGCTAAAAACATTACCGCTTCATTATAACTCAGGCTATGCACCATACAAGCAGGCGTCTTATATTTGACAAGCCGCCAAAGCAAACCAATGAAAAAAATACTTACCACGCTTGTCTTCATTACTGTCAGTGTATATGCTAATAGTCAGCCGCCCAAAATTGTGAACATTATCAACTTTATCCGTTTGCTCGAACCCCGCGATAGTGCCATTACCGAAGAGGTACTATACCAAACGGTAGTTAGTCAAATCAGCCTGATGAGAACATATCACCTTGGGGGCACTTTCCTGCTGCAGTACGACGCCCTCCTGGATCCGCGCTACCAGCAACTCCTCAAAGCACTTCCCCGCGACAGTTTTGAAATTGGAGCCTGGTGGGAGATACCGCAACCCCTGGTAGAACACTCCGGCATGCAGTGGCGCGGCAGATACCCGTGGGACTGGCGGGCTAATATTGGTTTCTCCACCGGCTATACGCCGCAGCAACGGGAACAGTTGATTGATACCTACATGAAAGATTTCAAACAGATCTTTGGCTATTATCCCAGGTCGGTTGCCTCCTGGTTTATTGATGCCCACAGCCTGGCTTATATGTACAGCAAATACGGTATAGTGGCTTCTGCAAACTGCAAAGATCAATATGGTACAGATGGCTATACGCTTTGGGGCGGCTACTGGAACCAGGCATATTATCCCAGTAAACTGAATGCATACATGCCAGCACAGCATGAAGAGAACCAGATTCCGGTACCCATATTCAGAATGCTGGGCAGCGATCCCGTACGCCAGTATGATAACAACCTCTCGCAAGAACGGCAGGGCGTGGTAACGCTGGAACCGGTGTATCCCCATGCCGGTGGAGACTCCGCCTGGGTGAACTGGTTTTTCAATTCACTGGTAACAGAACCTTCCATGGCTTTTGCCTATACACAGGCAGGACAGGAAAACTCCTTTACCTGGGCTGCTATGAAACAAGGCCTGGAATGGCAGTTCCCTTTAATTGAACGTCTTCGTGATGAAAACAAACTACGGGTAGAAACATTAGCGCAGTCTGGCGAATGGTTTAAATCACATTTCAAAGTAACGCCTTCTACTGCTGTTACCATAAGCCGGGATATACCCGGCAGTAATAAGAAAACAGTATGGTTTAACAGCCGCTTTTATCGCGCAAACCTGCTTTGGGAAAATGATCACCTGCGGTTTCGGGATATTCACCTGTTTAATGAAAAGCTGCCATCCCGCTACTTAACACAGGTTGCCACTACCAATGATTGCGAGTTTTACACCCTGCCGGTAATAGATGGTTATTTATGGAGTGATACTGCTGTCGATGGCAGGACTGAGGTTTAAAGCGATCATCAATGGTAAAGTTACAGATATCAGTGGTGGGCAACCCCACATATCAGATAGTGCAGCAGGCAAGCTCGTAATCTCCTGGCCCTTACAGGGAGTACCCGGCAATCTTAAAATACAGTTCACGGAAAACGAAATACATATTTCCCTGTCTGGCAATAACTCGCTTCAATGGTATCTCTATTTTACAACAGCCAATCATAAAGAGCTGCCCTTTACAAGCATTACCAGCCAAAGTCTAAACGCAGTATTTGAAGGAATGAAATACAAGGTAATCGCCAGCACAGGCAATTTCAAAAACGGCACTACTCCGGGAACATTTATGATTACCCCTTCCAAACAGGAGATCTTGCTGGATTTTGAAACGAATATTCCATAAAGCTAAGTGCATGCAATAGCTATGTTCCCAGGAGTGTTAGTGATAGCGCACCTGAGATAAAATAACAAGGATAGCAGCCACCTGCTGCCCTTTTATTTTCCTGCTTAACAGCACTATCGTCCCTTCTGTCATCTCTCAACTATCATCTGTCATCTCATATCCACACCTGCTTAAAGGAATTTACCCGATTTATATACGTTCTTAACTTTAGGATTGCTTCAACAGTTAAATTAGTTTAATTACAGCCAAATGCAGGATTGCATAAAAAATAATGCTCGTATGAATAACAAAACACCGGAAAATGCTTCCAGGAGAAGTTTCATCCGCAATGCTTCTTTAGCCAGTGTTGGCTTTTATATTGTTCCCCGCCATGTGTTGGGAAAAGGATTTATAGCGCCAAGTGACAAACTGAATATCGGGTCTATTGGCATAGGTGGCAAAGGACAAAGCGATATTGCTAATTTTTACAAATCGGGCAATGCAAATATCGTAGCCCTATGCGATGTGGATGACCGTTCAGCCAAAAAAACAAGAGAAAGTTTCCCGAAAGCCACCTATTATAAAGACTTCAGGGAAATGCTGGAAAAGGAAAGCAAAAATATTGATGCTGTTTCGGTTTCCATCCCCGACCATTGCCATGCAGTAGCAGCTTTGATGGCCATGCAAATGGGCAAGCACGTATATGTTCAAAAACCAATGACACACGATATTTACGAAGCCAGGACATTAACAGAAGCGGCCCAGAAGTATAAAGTAGTAACCCAAATGGGCAACCAGGGTTCATCCGGCGATGGCGTACGGCAGATGCAGGATTGGTATAATGCAGGCTTGATAGGAGATGCACATACTATCCGCTGCTGGACCAACCGTCCGGTTTGGCCACAAGGTACCGGCTACCCTACAACCAAGATCAATACCACCAGAACTGGACTGGAATCTATGGTTAGGACCTACCCAGTTTCATGAATACCATACAGCCTTTGTTCCATTTAACTGGCGTGGTTACTGGGACTTTGGTACCGGTGCATTAGGCGATATGGGTTGCCATATTATAGATCCTCCTTTTAAAGTAGTGGGCCTGGGTTATCCATCAGAAGTGGAATGCAGTGTGGCAGATATTTATGAACAAATGTGGACACCTGCTTACCACCCTGAAAGCTGCCCGCCGGCATCATCCATTAAGCTGAAGTTTCCTGGTAAGAATGGTAAGCCAGATGTAAAACTAACGTGGATGGATGGTAATATACGACCGGAACGTCCGGATGAGTTGGGTCCCGATGAACCAATGGGCAACTCCTGATGGTGGTGCAATCATAGAAGGTACAAAAGGAAAAATGATGTGCGGCTGCTATGGTGCAGATCCTACTTTATTACCCACCTCAAGAACTAAAGAAGTAGGTGATGTAAAGCAAACAGTAGAAAGAGTACCAGGCGGACAGGAAGGCCACTATGCACAATGGGTAAATGCTTGTATAGCCGGATATGGCAAAGGCAAGACCAGCTCCCATTTTGATTATGCAGGTCCGCTCACCGAAACAGTACTTATGTCCAATCTTGCCTTGAGGAGCTGGAATTTAAAAGATGCATCAGGTAAAAACTTTCCCGGAAGGAAGAAACTACTATGGGATGCCGTAAATATGAAGGTGACCAATTTCGATGAAGCCAACCAATTTATAAAAAGAGAATACAGGGAAGGTTACTCATTTAAGATTTAAATAATAAATACCATAAAGGCCCGGCTGCTCCGCCGGGCTTTTGTTTTATACCAGCTTTTTAGCGAAGTGTTTCATTGCCTTGCTTTTGAATTGCATCTATTCCCTTTAAACTTATACCGAATCCCCTCACTATCTCCTCTCTGATAACTCCTGAGCAACGCCTTGTTTACTCCCATCCTTATCCCTCCCTACCTGAGCAGCATATCCAAGGTGCATCCTGCGTGCATCCTTCCCTCCTATTTAGTATATACGATGTAAATACAATATTAAAGAGTAGTATTTAGCATTCTATGAAAGTGCAGGGCTGTAAATATATAGCAGGCAGAGTGTTGCATAGCTAATAAGGTTACAGGACAGTTAAGCATAGAAGATGGCAGTGGTGATTACCGCTATTATGCTATTGTTACCAATGACCGGCAGTGCACAGCACTGCATTACCTTTTACAATCAGCAGGGTCGTGAGGGCAAGTACAATTTCAAGGAGTTTGATAACAAATAAGACAACTGAACATCATTCTATCATTAACCTACTTCAGCAATCCCTTTATCTCACTTAATTTCATTAGTGCTTCCACAGGCGTAAGGCGGTTGATGTCTATCTTCTCCAGCATCTTTCTCATTTCCTCAAAGGTTTCGCTGTGTGCATCAAAAATAGATAGCTGCATACGCCCAGCAGATAACTTCTTCATATTGGCTTCTGTCTTACTCACTTTCGGACTTACTTGCTTTTCCATCTTCCCGTCTTCATCCTCCACATGCTTATCCTCCAACTGCTTTAATATCTCGTTTGCCCGGTCTATCAATGCCGGCGGCATACCAGCCATTTTGGCTACATGGATACCAAAACTGTGTGTGCTGCCACCGGGAGCTAGTTTGCGCAAAAAGATGATCTTATTACCAACTTCCTTATTGGTAATATGATAATTCTTTACACGTGGCAGCTTGTTTTCCAGCTCATTCAACTCATGATAATGCGTAGCAAAAAGGGTCTTCGGTACAAATGGTGACGCATGTAAATACTCCACAATACTCCAGGCTATAGAAATACCATCGTAAGTAGAAGTGCCACGACCAATCTCATCTAACAATATCAGGCTGCGGGTTGAAATATTATTAATGATACTTGCCGACTCATTCATCTCCACCATAAAGGTGCTTTCACCACCACTCAAATTATCACTCGCCCCTACCCTGGTAAAGATCTTATCTGTTAAAGGAATAATAGCTGCATCTGCAGGCACAAAACTGCCGGCGTGTGCCATCAGTGTGATCAATGCCGTTTGCCGTAGCAAAGCACTCTTACCACTCATATTAGGTCCGGTAAGAATAATGATTTGTTCTTTCTCCGGGTCAAGGGTTATATCATTAGCTATGTATTGCTCACCGGCTGCAAGGTTGCGTTCAATAACAGGGTGACGGCTTTGCTGTAAATGAAGCACCAGGCTCTCATTTACTTCCGGCTGTTTATAATTGTACTGCACAGCATTATTGGCAAAGCACAAGAGACAATCTAATGTTGCGAGCACATTGCCATTCACCTGCACCGGAGCTATAGAATCCTGTAGTTCAGTCAGCAGCTTATCGTATAGCTCTAATTCAATTGCTAAAATCTTTTCTTCAGCTCCGGTAATGGTTTCTTCATATTCTTTTAGTTCCGGCGTTATAAAACGCTCCGCATTGGAAAGTGTTTGCTTGCGTATCCAGTCTGCCGGCACCTTATTCTTTTGAGAATTGGTTACTTCAAGATAATAACCAAACACATTATTGAAACTGATCTTTAATGAATTAATTCCCGTGCGTTCAGCTTCCCGCTGTTGAATGTTGATCAGGTAATCTTTGCCTGTAGTTGCAATGTTTCTTAATCTGTCCAACTCTGCATGCATCCCTTTATTGATTACATTGCCTTTGTTTGCAGCTACTGGCGGGTCGGGTGCAATCTCCCGCAATATCTTTTCTACTATATAATGGCAGCCATTTAACCCATCTGCTAAGCGCCGCAGGTATTCATTGTCTGATGCACTGCATAGTTGTTTTATCTGTTCGGTCAATTGTAAGCCACGTGCAAGGTGTGCTACCTCGCGTGGGTTGATCTTTTTGGTTGGGATCTTACTTACCAGTCTTTCTACATCCCCGCACTGCTTGATTAGTGTAACCAGGTGCTTGCGTAAATCCACTTCTTTAATAAAATAGGCTACTGCAACTAACCGCTCATTAATTTTTGTAAGGTCTTTTAAGGGCAGCACGATCCATCGTCTTAAAAGCCGTGCACCCATCGGACTTACCGTATTATCCAATACTTTCAACAGGTTATTACTGTTTTCTGCACCGCTGCTTAAGATTTCCAGGTTGCGGATGGTAAACTTATCCATCCACAAAAAATCATCCCTTTCTATACGCTGCACATTGGTGATGTGTTGCAGGTTAGGATGCTCGGTTTCTTTTAAATAATGCAATACCGCACCGGCTGCTATAATGCCGCTACGCATGCCCTCTATGCCAAAGCCTTTAAGTGAATGCGTTTGAAAATGCTTGAGTAAAGTCTCCGAGGTGTAGGCTTCGTCAAATATCCAGCTCTCAAGGGTGTAGGTATAAAACTTTAACCCAAACAATTCTTTGAAATGCTTTTGCAGATTGCGCTGAAATATTACCTCCGCTGGACGCAGGCTTTGCAGCAATTTATCTGCATATTCTGCGTCCCCTTCCGCAACGAAGAATTCTCCCGTAGAAATATCCAGGAAAGCTGCCCCGATATTGCTTTCTCCAAAATGTACAGCCGCCAGGAAATTATTGCTGTTATTCTCCAGCAACTTATCGTTCATGGCTGTTCCCGGAGTTATCATTTCGGTTACGCCACGCTTTACAATGCCTTTAGCTAGCTTGGGATCTTCCAGTTGGTCGCACACCGCTACCCGGTAACCGGCTTTTACCAGCTTGTGCAGGTAGGTATCCAGTGCATGATGCGGAAAGCCGGCCAGTTCGCTGGAAGAAGCTGCACCGTTATTGCGCTTGGTAAGCGTAATGCCCAATACCTTCGATGCGATGATAGCATCTTCCCCAAATGTCTCGTAAAAATCACCTACACGGAACAGCAATATAGCATCAGGATATTTTTGTTTGATGGCTTTGTGCTGCTGCATCAGCGGTGTTTCTGCAGTGGCTTTAGACATAGTGGCAAATATAATCGATGGCGGAGAGATGACAGTATCAGAAGCGTTGCAGTTATTATAAATAAAAAGACCGCAGTTCATCTCTACTGCGGTCTTCATTTCTAAATTGCTTTGTATTTACACTTCAAGCTTTTAACTTGAAGCTCCTGACATTTTTCTTCTGTCAACTGTCATATCCCATCTGTCATCTTAACTACAGCTTTACCATGCGCGACTTTAAAGAGTCAGGAACATTTTTTACAGATACAATGTTCAATGCAGGTTGTGTGGCTTCTACTCTTTTGTCTGCATCACTATATTTTTGATAAAAGTCATCTTGCTCTATTCTCCACATTGCACCTGTTGCAGGGTCAACGATCAGCATGCCTATTACGCCACCTAACAGGATATTACCAAAGTACCAGCCGTTAACTTTGAAATTGATAGGTACTATTCTATCATCAAAGCCCGGACGTAAAAACTTGATCGCATATTGTTCTCTGGAAAAGAATTTGGAGCCAGCTTTCAACTTAACCGCACAAGGTGTAACACCCTTAAATATCTCTACATGCTCTCTGTTGGTGACCGATATGGTGGTACCCACCGGATCAGAGCTAAATGAAACAGGATAAGAACTTTTGCTCACAATAGATGCGCAACTGCTAAACATTGTAATCAAAACAAGCACAAAAAATAAACGAACCATTTTACTCATAACAACTTGGGTTTGGTAATTTTTGTGCAAAAGAACTGGAATAGGGATGTACGTACAATTTAATTTAGATTAAATTATAATATATAATAGCTGCTTAATATCCTGTTATATAAATTATAAAGGTTTTCGGTTAAATATCCTACTGATCTAACCTGCAATGAGCTACGTATTCCCCTTTCCAATCTCTGCTAAGTAAGACTACGCTGTTCAAAGTGTAAGGCCAAAGGCAACCAACCTGTTCATCAAATACCTGTCAAAAAACAAGCAGCACCATGTTAGCCCAACAGTGCCACCCAGTAATAAAGCTGCCCCTCAGGCAATGGGGCGGCGCTGGCCTGCACGAACTATTCTCACTGAGACCAATAAAAAACATTATTTACGAAGTAATGCGCGGAGCGATCATGCCGTGCTTGAACTTAGCGAAGCGATCTCATGAATACCATTGAATAATCATTATTCTATTCATAACTTTTTTGTAACTTTTTTCTTTCAAGAAGAAAAAAGTTAGACAACAACTATCTGTAAGAACTTGTACTTAAAACATCTGCTGTGTTCATAGCACCCCAATAGACTTGTTCTAAACTAAAACATATTTATGTTACAATGTATTTAATCCTAAATCCTATAAAAAGTATTACTTACTTCCCAAAGTAGTTCTTCACAAAATGAGAATAGTTATAAACAACTTACATAAAAAGAAAGTTTTCTTCATGGAAGAGGGCTGGTAAATAATATTAAGGCTTCATCTTTGATTTGATAAAGTGGGTATACATCCCCTCGGAATCCAACAGCACCTCTGCCTTTGCAGGGGTCTTTATTTTTACATTAAACCTGGGTGAACATTGAAAGTAAGTAATTATTACTTAACTGATAAACAGCCACATAACAACCTATTAGCTATTTACATATTAACTCCATAAGAATACAATTATGGACGTTAGTATAACATTAGATTAGTTTAAAGCCCTTGTTTCTTCAAGGACTTTTCGTTTACATCTGTCAAAATTCCAACTCGCTTCACTATCCGGTTAGTCCGCCTTAATTATATACCCCCTGCAATAATACTCTCAAACAGGCTTAACCACTGGCATGGTTGTAATTCGTATATACCCAAATCACCCTTCCAACCTTTGAATAGCTGGAGTTATACCTGAGTTATACTTAACTTATACCTAACTTATACCTAACTTATACTTAAGTTATACTTGATCTCCTTCCTGTTTCCTCTATATCAACTCCTCGTCAGCTCCCAGCTTACTCCTGTCCTCCCGTACAGGTATTACTCAAGGGGAGCAGCCATCCATGTATATTCTGATACACAACAACACAGGGTTTGTAATTTTATGATAATGCAATACGAACAGCAAATAATACAAGAATTAAAAGACTGGCAGCATAAGATGTTGCGCAAACCTTCTTTGACCAGTAAAATGGCTGCTGCAGTACAAGGAAGAATAAACAACCTGATACCGCAAAAAGTTCATGATGCTATTACGGTAGCCGTTAAAAACATGGTAAGGGCAGTACTGTTCGGCGCCACTTATACTACCTCAAAGCCACTGATGAATAAACTACTGGAAGAGCGCGAAGTGCTGATTGATAATAAAATAGAAACGTACAAAAGGACCGGCGCAGCAGAAGGTGGCATTACCGGTGCAGGAGGATTCTTTACAAGCCTTGCCGATTTTCCTTTGTTGCTGGGCATTAAGATAAAGATGCTGTTTGATATTGCAGCTTTATATGGCTTTGATGTAAAAGATTATAGAGAGCGCCTGTATATGCTGTATATCTTCCAATTAGCCTTCTCCTCTGCTGAAGAACGGAAGAAAGTGTATGTACAAATAGAAGACTGGGATAACCAGTTACATAATTTACCTGCAGATATCCATGATTTTGACTGGCAGACCTTTCAGCAGCAGTACCGTGACTACATAGATATTGCCAAGCTTGCGCAATTGATTCCTTTCATTGGTGCTGCAGTAGGTGTCATTGCTAACTATAAGCTAATACAAAAGCTGGGCTATACCGCCAAACAGGCATACAGAATGCGTTTTATCAATAAAGATATTTACAGGCTGAGATCAAGCTAAATGGAGTGTTGATGAAGTTTGCACAAAAGAAGTAATCACATAAATAATTGAACATAATTAGTTCACATAATAAATCCTAACCAGCGGCTGAAATGTAATGTCATTCGGTTAAGGAGCATTTGTTCCATTAGTGCTCTGCATTGGTTAGATTAATAATAATAGAAGGCACCCGGCTCCGTGAGGAGCTACCTGTTGGGAGCCAGTACAACTTTGAGTTTACCGTAATAACACAAAATTATCCTCTTCATACCCTCCTTTCCAATCAACCACTTCCATTTTCGCATTAAGGAACAAAATGATTTTTTCATAATCATTTCAAGCTCAATTGACTAATTTTGCTCTTAATCATTATTTAATCTCAAAAAACACTACTTACTATGGCATTTACATTACCGCCGTTACCCTATCCGGCCGACGCACTAGAGCCGTATATTGATGCACAAACCATGACGATACACCACGATAAACATCACCAGGCATATGTAGATAATCTGAATAAAGCCATTGCAGGCACCGAACACGAGAACAAAAGCCTTGAAGATATTGTAAGAATTGCAGGATCTATTTCTCCGGCCGTACGCAATAATGGAGGTGGACACTGGAATCATACTTTCTTTTGGGAGATCATGGCTCCCCATTCAGGCGGTAGCCCCACCGGCGAATTAGCCGATGCTATCAATAGCGCATTTGGCTCTTTTGATGCCTTTAAAGAGAAGTTTAATGCTGCCGGTACCACCCGCTTTGGAAGTGGCTGGGCATGGCTGATTGTAAGAGATGGCAAACTGGAAGTAACTTCTACCCCCAACCAGGACAATCCACTGATGGATGTAGCCGAAGTAAAAGGCGCTCCTATCCTTGGTGTGGATGTGTGGGAACATGCATATTATCTTAAATATCAAAACCGCCGTCCGGAATATCTTTCTAACTTCTGGAATGTGATCAACTGGGCTAAAGTATCCGAGTTGTATGCGGTATCCAAAAAATAACCAATTAATTAAGCAATAGCCATCTGGAGATGGCTATTTTTCTTTTATACTTATGAAAAAAGTATTCTTCTTTTTACTATCCACTACAATGTTGATGAGTTGCGGAGGCGGCAGCAGCCTGAAAAGAGTGTTGGTTTTTTCAAGAGGAACGGCAACCATTGATAAAGAAGCTAAAACTATTACCGTAACCAGCGGCACCAGCAGTGAAGAACAAACAGTGGACTTTGATACAAAGGATAAGGTCACACTGCAAATTAATTCACAGGCAGGCAAGGCTACTGTAGATCTGGATAGCCCAGGATATTATGTAATAAACGCCAAGGCCGATACTATAGTAGGCAGTTATCAGCGTTATGGTGCACCACCTACAGAGACTAAAACGTATACACAAGACTTTCTGAAACAGCAATTAGATTCACTACAAAAGCTGATAAAGGACAGTAATGTAAGCGCCGCCAACCGCAACTACTTCCTTCTGCCTAACCATGTTGTAAAGGTAACAGACAACACAGACGCATTTATAGTAGGTCCGTTCCACCAAATGACTTCTATAAAAAAGGAAGGTGATAAAGAGCCGGAAGTATATCGCTTTTATATGGTAAGCGAAATAAGAGAAACCATTGATCACTTAAAACAAGTAACAACAGCACCGCCGTCGCCAAATCAGTAGGAAGAGTCTGGAGTCCGGGAGGAACTTTTGCAAGCACTATTTCCTTCTGTCAACTGTCATTTGTCAACTTGGTAGCGACCTGGTATTACTCACAGCCTCCCGGACTCTCTTACGGTACCGGGTCGTAGCCGCTGCCGCCCCAGGGATGGCAGCGGCTTATTCTTTTGATAGTAAGCCAGAAGCCTTTGAACAGTCCGTATTTCTTAAAAGCCTGCAAAGCATAATTGGAACAGGTAGGTGTAAATCTGCATTTGGGTCCAATTAGTGGTGAGATAGCATACTGATATATCTTTATCAGGAGGATAAATGGATAACTTAATATTCGCAGGATTGTTTTCATGCCCATGCCCCTACCCTAAAGGGAGATTTAGTATGTTGGTTAATCTTTATTCCTTAATGCTTCGCTATCAAACCGCCTGGAAAGCTCACTCATCAGCCGCTCCAAAACTACCGGCATTTTAGTCTGAATACTATTATCCTGCGGCATCTGTTTGTCTACATACAACAAAAAAACAACCACCTGCCGGTTATGTGTTTGCAAAAACTGGTGTAGCGGCTGCTTATTCAGCCTGTAAGCTTCACGCAGTAAGCGCTTGATGCGGTTACGCTGCACGGCTTTTTTAAACTGCCGGCTACTGGCGCCAACGCCTGCTTTTACAATATTATTTAATGGAGTTTCGGGCAGCATGTAAAATACTTTCACCGGAAACTGGAGGAATGTTCTGCCCTTGCTGAATAAAGCCTCCAATTGCTTGCGGCTTTTCAGCTTTTCTTTTTTGTTGTATGTAAATGTTTTTCCCAACAGTATTTATATAACAAAGCCCCACAAAAGTGAGGCTTTGCTTGGACAACATTCGCTATATCATCCCGCACACAGGCGGGAAACAGGGGTATTATTTTAACTTCCTTTCGTCAGAAACTGTGAGTTTGTGACGGCCTTTCGCCCGGCGGCTCGCTAATACTTTGCGGCCATTAGCTGTTTGCATACGCTTACGAAAACCATGTACCGATTTGCGACGGCGATTATGTGGTTGAAATGTACGTTTCATAATAAGTTATTTTTCTTAGCCTTTAATAATTAATTTTTATACCAACAGGCACAGTCACCATCACTGCGGCCCGGTGAAAGGTGCGCGAAAGTAGATAATTTTTTGGGAAAGTAGAAAAGTGTCGACTTATAATTTTTTGTTGTATTGCCAGGAACACACGAATATTAAATCACGAATTATTCGAATTGTACGAATTACACGAATATATTTCTATTTATGCCCTTGAAACATATTACCCAATCTGTCCGATTCCAGAACTTGACAGGTTAAATTTTCGGTTCTTTGCGCCTTAACTGTTTCACTATAAATCAATGTGTTCTGACTTCACAGGCTCGCCGAAGAAGGTATCTGCCTGGTTGTCGAAGTCGGCTGTATCATCGGTAGTGTAAAAGTGGCGGTGTGCAAACTGAGCTAATTGCTGCTCAATTTCTGGGTGCCGCTTCAGGTAATCGGCTAAACTGTTGGCGACTATTTCGCCCTGAGATAAAATGGTTACATCTACCGGTACATATTCTTCTATCTTCTTCTTGAGCAGCGGATAGTGCGTACAAGCCAGCAAGATAGTATCTATATTACGGTCTTTCCTCAATAATTTGTTGATATTCTTCCTTATAAAATAATCAGCGCCGGGGCCTTCGTGCTCTTTATTCTCTACCAGGGGTACCCACATAGGACAGGCTTCCTGCTCTACATGCACCTTCGGAAAGAACTTATTGATCTCAATCACATACGACTGTGATTGCACTGTGCCTTTAGTAGCCAGAATACCAACCTTATTGTTTTTAGTGTATTGCCCGATAATTTCAGAAGTGGGACGTATAACACCCAGCACCCTTTTATTCGGGTCTATATCAGGCAAGTCGTTTTGTTGAATAGTGCGTAATGCCTTGGCAGAAGCCGTATTGCAAGCCAGTATTACCAGTGGGCATCCCTGGCTGAACAGCCATTTTACGCATTGCAGTGTAAAATGATATACGGTTTCATAAGAACGGCTGCCGTATGGTGCACGGCAATTATCGCCCAGGTATATATAATCGTATTGCGGCAGCTTTTGTACAATTTCTTTCAGCACGGTAAGGCCACCATAACCTGAATCGAATACGCCAATAGAGCCGGTACCAATTTGACTAGCAGATGAATGAATCAACGTTTGGATTTTGCGCCAAAACTAAGGATTCCGTTATAACAATAAAAAAGCTGACCTATGAGGACAGCTTTTTAAACATAGTTGATAGAACGCATTACATCTTTGTACTGTCTTTACCTGATTCCATTTTTCCTTTATTTCCCATATTCCCCATCTTACCCATAGTGCCATCCATATACACGCATTCATCGTTCTTTAACATGCGGGTAGTACCATTAGCCATTTTTACTGTGCCATCGGGCATTACGGTGGTGCCGTTGGGCAAGGTCATTTGCTGAGTAAGCGGCATGTGCTGCCCGCCTCTCATGACCATCACTTTACCATTCATCATCATAACGCAGTCCTTCATTTTACCCCCCATTCCATGATGCATATCATTCATGCCGCCCTGCATCATGCTGTCGTGCATCATTTGCATGCCTGATGTGTCCTGCCTGGTGGAATCTGTGTTTTGTGCAAAGGCAGCGCCGGCAATCAACAGCACTGCTGCAAGGAAAAGTATCTTTTTCATAAGTCATGTGTTTGATAAGAAACCTGCAAAACACAAGCCATATGTTGGTCTAAAGCTTTAAGTATCAAGATACAAGTTTCAAGACAAAAGAAATAAGAAACAAGGTATAAGCTGTAAACCACAAGAAACAAAGTTACAAGTGGAAAGCTGTGGGCTTTGAGCCTTAAGTGGATGAGGGTGATGTGCCATGCAATTAAAAGGGGTATAATGCTACGGTTTTAAGTAGCCTGATGTGGTGAAAGATATTAGGGAATTGAAGCCATGTTACCCTACCGCATTGCTTCAAAGGCGTGCCTGGCGGTTGACCAGAACTCATCCAATGCTTTAATACGAGGTTTGAAGAAAGAGATCAATCGCGGCCAATCCTCTCTCCTGAAAACACTTACGCCATTGATCTCTGTATATATGCGGCTGATGCGTTTACCATGCTCATCGTATGTATGTAGCAGCCAGGTCCATTCTTCCTGCAAGGCATCGTGCAGCAGGCTCTTCAACTGCCGGAACTGTTCGAAATACAGTGCCTGGAGGTCTTCATCTTTATGGGTTAGCTCTATGCCGATGGACGCTTTTTTGCTATCGGCATTCATACGGAAATAAATATCCTTCTCACTGGTTTTATAATTTATCCAGTTTGTTTTCCCGCCTTCGCTGGATAGTATAGGAGACATGTATTGTCCAAATGCTGTCCAGAACTCCTGCCGTAGTTGTGATGCCTCCTGCTTAGAATACATGGTGCAAAAGTAGGGGCCAAGGGACAAGAGGCAAGAATACAAGGGGCAAGAGACAAGTTTCAAGGGGTAAAATTTAAGGTTTAAGGGCAGAATGCAAGGGGTTAGAAAAGGAGTTGGCAGGCAGTTGATCAGGAGGAGATAGGGAAGATATTCGGTATAAGTTAGGTATAACTTAGCTATAACTTAAGTATAAGTTAGGTATAGCTCAGGGTATTCCAAGATGGGATGTCTTGTACAGAAAAAGCTTTACACTATTCACAAGAGTACAGATTTAGCTTTACAGTATGTTGTTTTAATTCCTACATTTTCTTTACAGCAGTTGTTGGCTGCAGCCGGTGCACCTGATCCTCATCTAAATTATTGCTGCTTCGGGTGGGTGTTTCACCCGCCAATAGTGTTTAGGGAATGCGTTTTGATGACTGAAATAAAATTGCGGCACCTAAGGAGCTCAATGCTCATTAGTTAAAACATTCTACACTTTTTGCTATTCTAACAATAGCTCCTATTGGCATGGTATCTGTTTTTCATGCCTTAATTTTTCTATAACCTAAAACAAAAATATAGTTATGACACCTACTGAAAACACTGGCGGCAATGTGCAGGATCCTAAAAGTAAATACCCGCAACCGCCCCAATCTGAACAGCAGCAGCAGCCCACACCTGGCACTGAAACTGAGATGACTCCGAAGGTTGATCATGGTGAAAACTCTTACAAAGGTTGTGGTAAGCTGACCGGCAGAAAAGCGGTTATTACCGGTGGAGACTCCGGAATTGGCCGTGCAGTAGCTATTGCTTTTGCCCGGGAAGGTGCTGATGTACTGATCGCTTACCTAAATGAGCATGAAGATGCAAAAGAAACCGCTAAATGGATAGAGCAGGCCGGCAGAAAAGCCGTAGTAGTACCCGGCGATATTCAAGAGGAGGCTCATTGTAAAGAAATCATCAACCGTGCTGTACAGGAATTGGGTGGTATAGATATCCTGGTGAATAATGCGGCTTTTCAAATGACGCATGAATCCATACAGGAAATATCTGCAGAAGAGCTTGACCGCACTTTTAGAACAAACATCTTTGCTATGTTCCATTTGTGTAAAGCGGCAGAGCCTCACATGAAACCGGGCAGCACGGTTATCAATACGACCTCTATCAATGCTTATAAACCCTCACCTACCCTGCTGGCTTATGCTTCTACCAAAGGTGCTATTCAAAACTTTACGGCAGGACTGGGACAACTATGGGCAGAAAAGGGTATTCGTGTGAACTGTGTGGCACCGGGGCCAATCTGGACACCCTTAATTCCTTCAACTATGCCGGAAGAAAAAGTAAAGAATTTCGGCAAAGATGTCCCCCTAAAACGGGCTGGGCAGCCGGCAGAGTTGGCACCTGCGTATGTATTGCTGGCTTCTGATGATTCGAGCTATATGACCAGTTCCACCGTGCAGGTGACCGGGGGTACGCCTTCTATATAGCAGTTGTTCTTTTAGCAAAATAATAGCCAATAGCCTTATTTAGTTTAGTGCGCTTGTATGATAAGCGCTAGCTGGATAGGGCTGTTGTTATGATTAATATAATCATTGATGAAAATTGCTCAAAAAGAATGAATGCCTATCTTCGCACCACTCGCACAGGAAATGGTGTCTTCCTGACCCAACCGTTATGCCAGGGACATGACTGATGGCGCCTACAAATAGTAATATTTTATTACAGGATAATCTATTTGTAGGATGAATAAATACAGGTATTCTTTTGAACAGGTAAAGATTGCAAGGCACTTATTGTATTGGACAGCTTTAATAGTTCCTATATCCATTGCTACCGGCTCTTTGGTGGCTTTATTTCTTTGGTTGCTGGATTGGGCAACCACTGCCAGGTGGCAACATCTATGGCTCATTTTTCTACTTCCTTTTGCCGGATTGCTGATTACGTTTTTGTATAAGACCTATGGCAAAAACTCAGAGGCAGGCAACAATCTCATCATGGATGAGATACATAAACCTGGCGGCGGCATTCCTTTCCGCATGGCACCACTGGTTTTATTTTCCACCATTATTACCCATCTCTTTGGCGGCTCTGCCGGAAGAGAAGGAACAGCCGTGCAAATGGGTGGCAGCATTGCAGCGCTCTTTTCAAAATGGTATAAATTAAAGCACAGAGACAAACGCGTATTGCTGATGTGTGGCATGGCAGCAGGCTTTGGTGCTGTATTCGGCACACCCATAACAGGTGCCATTTTTGCGATGGAAGTTTTAGCTATTGGCAGAATAAAATACGATGCTTTGATACCTTGTTTAATAGCCAGTATATTAGCCGATATTACCTGTTCTGCTTATGGCATTCATCATACGCGTTACAGTATTGCTTTTGCAGGTGAGATACATAATACCAAACAACTACTGCCTTATTTCTCATTTGATTTTTTATTGTTGTTTAAAGTGATTATTGCAGGTGTAGCATTCGGAATGGCCGGATATTTATTTGCAGAAACATCACATTTCATTAAAGATACTTCCGCCAAATACATCCACAACAAATGGCTAACACCCGTGGTTGGAGCTGCGTTGGTGATTGGCATTAGTTATCTGTTAGGTACATTTGATTATTTAGGTTTAGGCGTTACTAATCCAACTGGAGGTGTAAGCATAGTATCTGCATTTACACCAGGTGGCGCACATGCCTGGAGCTGGCTATGGAAGCTACTGCTTAACTGCTATAACCTTAAGCACCGGATTTAAAGGTGGCGAAGTAACACCCTTGTTTTTTATCGGGGCTACACTAGGTAATACCTTAGCTACTATCAGTGGTTCGCCGGTTGACCTGTTTGCAGGGCTTGGCTTTATTGCAGTGTTTGCGGGTGCTACTAACACACCGCTTGCCTGCACACTGATGGGTATAGAGTTGTTTGGTTCCAACAATGTGGTGTATTATGCAGTAGCGTGTTTTACGGCTTATTATTTCAGCGGACATTCGGGTATTTATGGGTCACAGAGAGTGGCAGTTTCCAAGTTTCATTTGACACAAACAAGGGAAGAAACATTAAAAGTGCTTAAGCAAAAAAGAAGAGGTAATAGCTAAGTAATTAAAAAATAAAGGTGATAAAGCACCCATGTATAGCGAAAGCCATTAAGAAAAAGGTCACCAGGCAGATACTATTAGTAGCTTTATAATAATTAACAGAGTAAAGATTACGTTTCAACAACCCTTATCATAGATCTCTAACACTTAAACAATATACCATGGAACACAAAACCAACCAAATGGATAAAGATGCACACTTACAAAGAAGAGCCTTCGTAAAGAAGAGCCTGATTGTAACACTTACAGGTGTTGCAGGCATCAGCATGTTACCTGGCTGTAAGGAAAAAGGTAAAGAGGATGAAGGTGAAGGACAAAAAGTATCTCCACCAGAAGATCTAATGCAGGAACATGGATTATTAAACCGTGTGTTGCTCATTTATGATACCTGCAGAATGCACTTAACCAATAAGCAAAGCTTTCCAGGAGAAGCCCTAACCAATGCAGCCAATATTATCAGAACGTTCGTAGAAGACTATCATGAAAAGCAGGAAGAGAACTATTTATTTCCACGCTTTAAGAAAGTGAATCAACTTACTGATTTAGTAAACATACTCTTACAGCAGCACCAGGCAGGCAGAAGAATAACCGACCAGATTATACAGCTATCTTCTTCTAAAACTGCAACCGATACCGAAACACAACAACTCATTCAACTGCTTACTTCATTCAACACCATGTACCGCCCGCACGAAGCAAGGGAAGATACGGTGCTCTTTCCTGCCTTCAGAAAGATTGTTTCTAAAAATGAGTATGATAGCCTTGGTGAGGAATTTGAAAACAATGAGCACAAGATCTTTGGTAAGGATGGCTTTGAAGCGATGTTAAATAAAGTAGCGGATATTGAGAAGTCATTGGGCATCTATGAGCTATCGCAGTTTACACCTAAAATATAGATTGGATTAGAGAAGTTCCTCCGTACTTTCCCGGTACCAAAGCCATGGTAAAGTCATGGTAAAGCCCTGGCAAAGTCATGGATAGTTCATGGTAAAGCCATGTCTTCTTCGTATCTAAGCCGTATCTGCGCCGTACATCCTACGTCTTTTTACAGTATAGCCGATGTAAAAACATAGATAAGCAATAATCTTGGCAGCAGGTAGTATGCAAGGATAAGTAAGGATGTAAATGTATTGCAGATAAACTGGGAGCAAAGCTTCAAAAGTGTGATTTTTTACTGTTATCACATACAAAATGTTTAAAAACACTTAGTTTAGAATTGCACTGCATATAATATCCTGTAATGAATATGGCCATTCTAAAACTGTCAGTATAAACTGAATTCTCTATGGCAAGGTGTACACCGCTAATCCATGTTCATCTTAGTTATTGCGCCTGTATTTAATCAGCCATTAGCATAACAAAAAAGAAGTAAATAACTTCTCAACACATTGGCTATCTTTTGCCTTTTCAATAAAAGCAGGCATTATATTAGTTGATCAAAAAAACGCCGTTTGTAAACAGTAAAAAACACCAGCTAAGTCCGGCATTATTCTATTACAAAGTGAAAAACAATATCCAACTTTTGCTTAAAACCAACTGATAATGGAAGACATAAAAGAAAACATTCAGAAGCTCGGTAAGTGGTTCCACAACATTGACCTGCGCGGTGTGAAAACTGCACCTGACCATTTTTTAGGTGATTATCCAAATATAAAATTCAAAAGCTTTGCACATGCAATTCCAAAAGACTTAACCGGTAAAACAGTACTGGATATTGGTTGCAATGCGGGCTTTTATTCCATAGAAATGAAGAAGCGTGGCGCTGCCCGTGTAGTGGGTATTGATTCGGATGAGAGATATCTTGCACAGGCACGCTATGCAGCAGAGGTATTAGAAGCAGATATTGAATTCAGAAACATGTCGGTATATGATGTAGCAACACTGCGCGAGCAATTTGACGTGGTCATCTTTATGGGCGTACTGTATCATCTTCGTCATCCTTTGTTAGCGTTGGATTTGTTATATGAAACTGTAGTAAAAGACATACTCATTTTTCAATCCATGCAGCGTGGCAGCACGGAGATTGAACCTCTGAAATATGACTATGAATTCGGGGAAACAGAAATGTTTACCAAACCAGGCTTTCCGCAAATGTATTTTATAGAGAACCGCTACTCGCACGACCCTACTAATTGGTGGATACCTAATGCTGCCTGCATGGAAGCAATGTTGCGTAGCGCAGGCTTTGAAATTACCAACCATCCCGAACAGGAAGTATATATTTGCCGTCGTGGTAAAATCACTGACGGACAGCCCCGTGCGGTATATCCACCAAAACAATGATTATTGTGAATGGTGAATGATAAATTCCCTTACAATTCAACACTAATCGTTCACTATTGACAATTCACAAATCACCATTCACAAAGCAGCCCGCTTGATGAGCTGAATAATAAAAGATTGAACACAACTTATGATTGAAGCAGTAAAATTCTGGAACGAACCAAACAATAAATCACACTGGGCTTTTGAGATTGATCCTGAATGGAGAATATTTGGAGAAATGGTGAAAGTGGCTGCGGAAGCAGTAAAGGCAGAAAACCCCGGCATCACACGGGTACTGGGCGGCATCTCTCCTATTGACACGCACTTTATTAATGTATTGAAAAGCTACGGCTCATTGGATAATTTAGATGCAGTTGCTGTGCATGGCTTTCCCTTTGATTGGAATAACTGGAGCATCAATGAATGGCCAAATAAGATTGCTGAAATAGAAGCCGTAACCGATTTGCCCGTGTGGGTAACTGAAGTTGGTATATCTACTTTCGGTGCTGAAGAGGTACAGGAGTTTGGATTGAGGAGAACGGCTGAATTATTATCGGGACGAGTAGATCGCGTTCACTGGTACAGCCTGTACGACTTACCAAAAACATGGGAGGCTACTACCCGCCACAGAGAAGCAGAAGGGTCATCTTATTATCGCCATTTTTATTTAGGCTTGTTAAAAGAAGACGGCACACCCAAGCTTGCCAGTAAAATATTCTCTGATTATACACCGGAGTTTGGCATCTGCCAATGGTTTCACTTTGAAGACCATCGTCTTGATTGCGCAATAGAATGGTTGCGCCGCTTGGGTGTAAAGAAATTGCGTACCGGCTTAAGCTGGGCAGACTGGTTGCGCCCTAATGCAGACCAATGGTTTGACCATGTAATGAAGCGGTTGGATGAATTTGACTTAACTGTTACTTTTTGTTTTACTCCGGAATCAAAAGGTATTCAGCCGCATCATACCAGTCCGCCCCAAAACATAAACGAGTTTGCAGACTTCTGTGTGGAAATGATGCGCCGCTATGCATAATTATTTCAAGTGCTCATGTACATCTTCATCATTATAATTTGCTCCAACACATTGCTTGTATGAGTCAGGAGGTTCAGGCAGCTACCGCTAATTCATGGGACTATTACGTGCGCCGTGGTGAATTTGCAGAAGCATGGAAATGCAGTGATGTAGTGCTGCAATCCCGTGCAGGCAAACCGTGCTGGCAATGGCCCCGGCATTATCAATATATCTGGAATGGCACCTCTCTTAACGATAAACGGGTACTCATTCGCTGCTATCATGGATTGGGTGATACCATCCAGTTTATACGTTTTGCACCTATGGTAAAGAGGATAGCAAAAGAAGTGATCGTATGGGCACAGCCCAAACTGATCCCCCTATTAGAAACAATGGAGGGCATTGACCAACTCCTGCCCTTGCACGATGGCACACCGGAAGTAGAATATGATATAGATGTGGAAACGATGGAATTAGCACATATCTTTCGTATCACATTAGAAACATTACCTGCTACTGTCCCATATCTGCATGTGGAGCCTTTATATGTTGTACCTAAAACCAATAAGCTTCAGGTTGGCTTGGTGTGGAGAGGAGGTGATTGGGATGAGCAACGTAACATCCCAGTCTCAGTGTTACTTCCTTTAGCAAACATTCTTAATATTCAACTTATCATTTTACAGGCAGATGCAAAAGCAGCAGGCTGGCAGGAAGGCTTTGGAATTAATGTAAGCGACCGCTCTTTTATGGAGCATGCACGCATCATTAAGGGCTTGGATCTGATGATCTCTGTTGATTCGATGCCGGCGCATCTTGCAGGCGCATTAGGTGTACCGGTCCTGGAACTTACTTACAGGCCAAAGCTGATTGGCGCTGGATGAATGACAGAGAAGACAGCCCCTGGTATCCTACCATGCGACTCTTTAGACAAGATAAAGAAGGTGATTGGGAAGGAGTGATAAAAAGGGTATATAGTGAGTTGGAGAAGTGGAGTAAAAGCATATAACCCAAGGCTTCAGCCTTGGGACTACCTGAAAAGGACAACCGGCTTTAGCCTAAGAAATACTTAGGTTAAAGCCGGTTGCTTTCTATGATGGCACCCCAGGACTTCTAACTTATATCAGGCAACTGGCAACCGGTAACAGGCAGCTTCTATTTCCGCTTCAATTCCCCAAACCGCTTCTTCATCTCACTCCATTTTCCATCATGATAAGCCAGGCTATGGTACACCGCCGTGGCCATACGCGCAAACTGTAGATAGATCTGTGGGTTTTGAAACTTACGCGCTATTGCAAATGTTGTGTTACTCCATTTAGTGATAAAATAACGCATGCGGTAAATGAGCTTACGTTTTTTAGCAGGTGTTTTTGCATCAGGTGCTACCCGCTTGCGTGGCTTCACGCCATCTTTTGCCCATGATAAACGATACGCTAATCCTTCACGACGCTGTCTAAAACCAGCAGCTTGCGTTTGCTCTACAAATTGGCCATCTACTTCAGTTAAATTCAAACGTCCTTCTTCAATGGCTTTATCTATTAGCTGCTGTATAAAAGAAGAACGGACAATAACTACATTGGTTCCCCTGCCATCTGAAGAATACGGCTCTACCCATGCATCACCAAAGGCAACATCGGCTGTTTCGGCAACCACATCATCACAATAGTTGCACGCTGAATTCATAAAGTAACCTGCCCCCCAGTCACCATCATTCAGGTGCCACCAGTCTCTGTTTACTACGCTTCCGTCTTTCAAGGTCAGCATCGCATTGTACCAGTTAGCCGGGCGGTTCGGGTCTTTATAGCGATACTCTACTTTTAGATATATCACTCACCGGCACATTCATTTGCCAGGCAAAGCTCTCTACAAACCTTGCGCTTTTCATATGACCGCAAAACAATCCGAGTGTATATTGAATACGTTCGCGAAACATTGCATCTTCTTTGCGCAGCAGGTTAATAGCTTTTATAAAACAGGGAATACCGATAACTGCATAGCGCCCCGGCACCTCGCGAATGGTGTTGAGAATCCCGGACATCTCAATGGGATAATACCTCGACTTAGCTCCTTCTCTTATCTCTGCTTCGGTACGGGATATTCTGTATTTAAAATACCTTCCTTCTCCCTGCGGGTCATCAACTGCTACTACATGTGCTACACCATCAATCAAGCCTTTGCGTAGCAATTCCATTGCTACCCATGTAACCATACCGCCAGAGCTTCCCTGCATACGGAAGTCTTCTTCTGCCACATGCCCTACATAAGCCTTCTGAAAGCTACCTATAGTAGCCATACGCTCTTTAGCATCAGGGAATAATTCTGCAGCTAAGTAATCCTCATTCTTTGCAGCAGGTGAAAACGGGCATGTCCGCGTAAAAGCTTCTGATTTATGCCTATACCATGCAGCTTCACCGGCTGGCTTTAAAAAACCCTGCTTATCCCATTGCATGGAGGTATTAGGATGATTGCGATTGCGCCACACAACTACCGCAGCCGATACACAAACCGGAACGTACAATATCTTTCGGACTCAACAATTCACTCATGCAATTTGAAGTTGTTTTATGCTCAATGCCTGGTCAAGATAAGCATTGGAAGATTGGCGTAAGTGAGCAATTCTTTGAGTAATACCTGGCTCTAAAGGCTCGCTTAATTGAGCTGTATAAACCGATGTGGGTGTATCTTCTGTTACAAGATGTTTCTGCCCCCCTACTTTCTCCATTAAACCTTGCACTTTGATGCTGCGGTAAGGTGTGGTCTCACACACAAATGGTCTCTTATTGCGTAAGGCAAATACACAACCATGAAAGAAGTTGGTAGCTATAGCTTCTGCATTCGCCATGAAATGTGCAAAGTCGTGCGGGTCTGCAGTCAGCCATTGCTCATTCGCCCAATCGTTGCGATAGCCAATGCTGATAAGGGGCAATCTTTTAAGTGCTGCAAACTGCTGTATTTCTTTTATGAAGAATGAGGAGAAATTATGTCCATACACAGCTATATACTTTTCCGGCAAATGAGTAAGGCTTCTTTCATCAGGATGAATAGGAAACTGAAGACAAGGATCTAATACTAAAGGCGCATCTATACCCAGTGCATTGCTAATAATCATTTGCGAGTTAGCATCACGTACAGAGATAGCATCAAAGTTCCGTAGCTTCTCAGCCCACTTTTGTTCCAGTCCCCACGAAACCGGATAGTTACCAAAAGAAGCAGCATAAGAAATAAGCCGGTCTGCCTTAATACCATCCCCGTAAAACAAGGAGCACTTGCCATACCATGGGTGAAATAAATTCCACACCTCGTCACTACCTGTTACTACTACATCATAGTTCTCCATCTCCTCCGGCTTATTTAATGGAAAGCGTGGGGAGAGTGGCAAGGTCTCGAAAATGCGGAAGAACTTCTCTGTCTTTTCACGATACAAAGGATAGTCAGACTCCGGCACATGCGTAGGCAGTGTGGGACGATAGGCACATTTCCATTCAGCTATATTTACACGCTGTGATTCATGGTCAAGAATTAATGCATTATGCCCTCCCGACTGAAGCCCTTCTGCCAGGCAACGCGCCTGCCAGTAACTTCCATAATTAATGCAACGATGAAAAGTGAGTACTCCTATTTTTAAGACAGCCATGTTTTAATTTTCTCCTCTTTGTTTCTGAAATAATTTTTATTATATGCTTTAGAAGCTGATTGAGTTGATTGTTTAGAATGGATTATACGTGTTTTTTGTAGGGACAGGTCGCGACCTGTCCCATAAGATTTCAACGCCTAAGGCTGCAGAATTCGAGGTAGTTGCAGCCAAATAAAACACCATAAGACATATTAAACAATTAATTTAATCAGCTTCTTTATCCAGCTATTTTTACATCCGCACTGTATCCATAGTTTAGTTGGTGCGATTATCATGCAAATGTTAGTCCATGTACAACTTATAAACAGTGGTTATTAGTAAACGCTCAACTGTTGTACGATTGTTGTTTCGCAGTTCGTAACTGGTAACTGGTTACCGGTAACTGGTAACTGGCATCAAGCCGCAAGGCAATATAAAAGATAAAATAGTAACAGCACTTAGAAAATCATCCAATGACTAAATTTCTATTAATCAGGCATGCCGCTACCGATACGGCTGGTAAGAAATTAACAGGACGAATGGCTGGTGTGCATTTGAATGAACAGGGAATCAAACAGGCACAACATCTTGCAGAGCGACTCGCCAATATACCTTTTGCAGCTATCTATAGCAGCCCTATGGAACGTGCTGTTGAGACTGCCGGGCCGGTTGCAAAAGCGCATCAGTTGGAGACTATTATTCAAAAAGACTTTATAGAGATAGACTTTGGTGAATGGACCAACCGCTCCTTTGAAGAACTAAGAAATGAAAAGCAGTTCCAACTGTTTAATACTTTTAGAAGCGTTACCCGTATTCCCGGTGGTGAATCAATGCTGGAAGCACAGGCACGCATGGTTGCCGGATTACAGCAATTATGTATTCAGCACCCAAATGAAACAGTAGCGGTGGTAAGTCATGCCGATACAATTAAAGCTGCTGTTACATACTATGCTGGTATTCCGCTTGATTTATTTCAACGTATTGAGATCAGCCCTGCATCGGTAAGCATTATAGAAGTATATGAAGAAACCGCAAGGATTATGTTGATAAATGATATAGGAGGAATTAATGCATAGAAGAAAATGTTTATGCTGAACATACGTGGAGCTATACCTAACATATACCTAACTTATACTGAACATATACCTAACTTATACCTAACATCCTCCCTATCTCCTCGGTATCTCTTCTATATCTGCTCCTGGGTATCTCCCTGTATACTCCCACCTTAAGCCATACTCCCTTTAGGGTTGGGGCATCCATACTCCCCTTTAAGGGCTGGGGGTGTTAATTTTATAGTTATAAAATTATTACTGGAAGCTAAAGAAGGGTGTTATATTTGATGGTCATTACTTACTAAAACAAAAAACACCAAATGCAGAATGCTATAGAAAAAGCAGAAGGAAAACTGGGCATATTGCTTCCGGGAATGGGGGCAGTAGCCACTACATTGATTGCCGGTGTTGATGCCGTAAAGAAAGATTTGGCGCAGCCCGTTGGCTCTTTAACTCAAATGGGAAATATTCGTCTGGGTAAAAGAACTGAAAACCGCTACCCTAAGATCAAAGATTTTGTACCTCTTGCCGAGCTCGAAGACATTGTGTTTGGAGGCTGGGATGTGTATAGTGATAATGTGTTTGAAGCAGCTATGAAAGCTAAAGTGCTTGAGCCAATGCTGCTGCATGCAGTAAGGGAAGAACTGGAAGCTATCAAGCCAATGAAAGCAGTGTTTGACAGGAGTTATGTTCCTAACCTGAATGGTCATCATGTAAAGGAAGAACGCACTAAAGCAGAACTTGCTAAATGCTTAATGGATGATATTGAAAACTTTAAGGAAGCCAACGATTGCTCGCGCATTGTAATAGTGTGGTGTGGCTCTACAGAAAAATATTTTGAAGCATCTGAAGTACACCAGACAATTGAGGCATTTGAAGAAGGCTTGCAGAACAATGACCCTGCTATTGCCCCTTCTATGATCTATGCTTATGCCGCTATTAAGTTGGGCGTTCCGTTTATGAATGGCGCACCCAATCTCACCTGCGATATTCCGGCTTTAATAGAACTCGCAAAGGAAACCGGAACACCCATTGGCGGTAAGGATTTCAAGACCGGTCAAACACTGATGAAGACCATTCTTGCACCAGGCTTAGCTGCAAGAGCCTTAGGCATCAAGGGCTGGTTCTCTACAAATATCTTAGGCAACAGGGATGGTTATGTATTGGACGATCCCGATAACTTCAAAACCAAAGAAGTATCCAAGCTGAGCGTACTGGAAGACATTCTGCAGCCCGATATGAACCCGGAATTATATGGTGAGATTTACCATAAAGTAAGGATCAACTATTATCCTCCACACGGTGATAATAAAGAAAGCTGGGACAATATTGACATCTTTGGATGGCTGGGTTATTCCATGCAGATCAAGATCAATTTCCTTTGCCGCGATTCTATCTTAGCCGCCCCCATTGTGCTGGACCTTGCCTTGTTTAGCGATCTGGCTAAAAGAGCCGGTATGACAGGCATCCAGGAATGGTTATCCTTTTACTTCAAGTCGCCGCAAACAGCTCCGGGTCTCCGTCCCGAGCACGATATCTTCAAGCAATTGATCAAATTGCAAAACACGCTGCGTCACCTGATGGGTGAAGATCTGATTACGCATTTAGGATTGGATTATTACCAGGATTTGATGGAAGCATTGTAATTTATAATAGTAATAAGAAAGCAGCCTGGGAAGGGCTGCTTTTTGTTTCTATGGCTATAGTAGTAAGTAGTATGTGTCCATGATAAATGACATTGCTCTTACCGGCTCACTATTGCAGCATTCTTACCTACCACCTCCTCATAATACATTTCCAACTCACTTGCCCTATGTGCAGCCGTATGATAGTTCAACACTTTTTGTCTTGCCTTTTCACCTATAGCTTTCCTTTCTTCCTCTCTGATATTGGTTAAATAAGACACCGTATCCTCAGCAGATTTGGAAATCAAAATCTCGGTACCTATTTCAAAAATAGATTCAATACCATCCCAGTAATCAGAAATAATAGGCGTACCACAAGCTGCCGCTTCAAAGAGGCGAACACTGGGGGAATACCCTGCTTTGATCATATCTGCGCGGGTAATATTCATAGTAAAACGCTGGCTGTTGTAAAAAGCACGGTGTTCCGAAGGTGGCAAATGCTCAATTCTTTCCACATTAGCTCCCCACTGAATACTTTGTGGGTATTGCGGACCGGCTACTACAAAATGTTTATCGTCTAGTTGATGCGCTGCATCCAGCATCAATCTTTTCAATGGCGGCTGGCGGTCATCGCTGTACGTTCCTAAATATCCTAAGTTCCATTTAACAGGCATTTGTTCAGGATAATATAGTTCCGGATCAAATGAACAGTAGAATGCTCTTGCTGCGGGAGAGCCATACTGCTGCTCTATTCGTTGCAGGGTTGGACCTCCTGTAAAGGACAAATACAATTGGTATTTAGGTATCAGGCTTGGATGCAGATATTCAAAGTCACCTCTTTCTAACTTTGCTAAAGTAACCGGCGTATCAATATCATAAAAAGCAGTAACACCCTCTGCAATGCTCGTTACAAACTCTCCTACAGCAACGCCTTCCGGTACATAAGAGCCAACAATTACCAGGTCAGCCTGTTGAATCAGATCAGCATACTGCTCCTTTAACTCCTCAAGACTGCTATAGAGTATGGTCTTGCAAAAAGGTGGATTAGGCAAGTCACGGTTAGAAGCATACCAGGGAACATCCCTTTCCAAAAAAGTCACCCGATGTCCTTTCTTATCCAATTCTCTAATTAACCCCCTAAAGGTTGTTGCATGGCCATTCCCCCACGATGAAGTAATGGATAATCCCAGTATAACAATGTCTAACTTTTCACCTTTCATACAGCCGCTTTTGCAGTGGAAAATTCCTGTTGTAATATGTGGTCTAACTCTAATGCACGATGCGTATATGTATGCTTCGCCAGAACTTTCTTCAATGCTGCCTGCCCAATTGCATTAGCCTTTTCTTCCGTGAGCGCAGATAAGATCTGCTTTACTTCTTCACCGTTGTTGGCTACTAATATTTCTTTTTCTGGTTCAAAGAAGGCATCAATACCCACCCAGTAATCGGTAATAATGCAGGCACCTGCACCAGCAGCCTCAAACACACGGGTAGCAGGTGAGAAACCATACTTAGCCATACTATCCCGACTAATGTTGAGCACTGCCTTGGGTGAGCAGTTTAAAGCATTATGGTCTTTCGTAAATACATGTCCTAAGTAATTGATATTGGAAGACATTGGCTTATCATGCCAGCCATTACCTCCTAAGATAAACCGGCACTCCGGCATTTGTGCCGCTACATTCAGGAAGAACTCTTCTACACGCTTCTCACGGTCAGGGAGGCGGTTGCCTAAGAAAGCAAGGTCTGCTTCAAAGCGTACTTCCTTGGGCACCGGATGGTGTGTAGTTGGGTCTAATGCATTGTAAATAGGATAACAGGCACGCGCCCCTAATTGTTTGTAAGCATTCACTACCGGATTACCGCCACCATAAGTTAGTATTAAATCGTACTGTGGAATTAGCTCTTTGAAGTAATCATTGTCAGAATAGTTAACCCGGTCCAATGTAGCGGGTGCATCGACATCCCAGAAGATAACGTTCTTGCCTTGCAACTTTAGCTTCAGCACTTCCTTCTCCAACAATTCATCAAATACCCCTACTCCGCTTGTCTTGATGATGATATCTGCATGCAGCGCATCTTCTAATGCTTTATATAACTCCTCTTCTGTAGGCTGGTACACATGAATGCGTGCCCAACTGGGATCTTCTATATCACGGTTCTTTTGCCGGTCATATGCATCAGGTTCATAAAAGGTTATTTGATGTCCTCTATCATGCATCGCACGAATGATACCACGGTAATAGGTAGCGGCACCATTCCAATATGCCGAAACTAAACTGGAACCAAAGAATGCAAACTTCATATCAGGCAATAGTTTGTTTTATGTTATTTACTCCTAATTCCTCGCATATCGCATAGAGTTCATCTACACGGTGTGCACAGGTATGTCTTTGTTGTATAGTTTGTAAGCCGTGTGCAGTCATCTCTTTTACCCAAGGCTCACCGGCTATTACTTGTTGTATTACTGCTTTCATTTCTTCTCCGTTCTGCACAAATCTGAAATCTTTGCCGGGGGTAAAAAGATGTTCCGCATCACTCCACGGAGAAGAAAGCAGAGGAATGCCGCAAGCCATTGCTTCAAACGGACGAATAGTAGGAATACCTGGCAATAAGCGCACATAAGGTCCTCGTGGTACATGTGCGGTAAAGCGGTACTTAGCAAACACTTCCGGTGCTTTAAAATTGGGTAGCCAACCACCGTATTCTATGCCGGCATCCTTCAATGCATTCTTTGCATGCTCAGGATAGCGAACACCGTAGATCTTTGCTTTTAGTTGTAGTTCTTTTACCGGGTTAATGATAAACTCAAACAACTCTTTGGTTCTTTCTTCATCACCCCAGTTACCGATCCATACAAAATCACCTTCATAGTTATCAGCAGGTATGGGTTTAAATATCCTGGTATCAGCAGCCTCGTGCCATGTCCATGCCTTCTTCGTCCATCCTTCTTTTAAATAAAGATCCTTAATCATATTACCGAAAGCCAATACTCCATCATATGCCGAAAGATCATATGCCTTCATACTATCCCGTTCAGTAATAGCTCTATGATGCGTATCATGGAACAATAATTTGAATGACGAATTTTTCTTTTCTCTCCAATCTTTTTCACCAGGCTATGTTCATTCCATTCATGCACAATCACCAAATCTGCATCTTCCAAAATAATATCTAAATCAATACTAGCTGCATCATATTGAACAGATTTCAGCAGCGGGTAATATTGATAAAACTCCTCTACTGCTTTTTGACCATGCTCTTGTATAAGGTTTGATAAGCTCCAGCTGTCCTTTGGCTCGTAAATAATTACTTCGTCCCCCCTCTCAATCAACTCTGTAGCTATGCCCCGTAAAAAATGCGCATTACCGTGGTTCCAGTCAGAGAGCAGTGAATGATAAAAAAGCACAATCTTCATCCTATAATATTTCCTGTTGTATTATTTGTTGTTGTTGTAGATAACTGGCGATATACCTGCAAATAATTCTCTGCCATAGTCGTTGTAGTATATTGCTGCGCCCGCTTTATTGCTGCTTGCGCATAGTGATTTCGTAATGTTTCATTCTCCATGAGTTCATTCACTTTATTGGCAAGTTCATCAGCATCATCTGTATTTACATAAATAGCGCTCTCCCCCCAGATTTCCTGCAAAGAGTTAATCCTGCCCAGCACCAATGTACAACCTGATAAAGCCGCCTCCAGTATTGATAAACCAAAAGGTTCATACTTAGCAGGCAACACATACACCAAAGCCGTAGCTAATTCTGCAGCCACTTCCTGCATAGATAACTTACCGAGATAACTAATACTAGCTCCTTCAGTCGAGCTACTATTATTCTCAAACCGGTTATCACCTGCTAATCGGATAGGATAATGAATGTTTGAGGCAGCATCTACGAGCAACTTTATGTTCTTTGCCTCATCCCAAATCCTTCCCATACTAAACACATATGGTTCCTTCTGCTTTGGATAAAAGGTATTATTACTTCTGCCGTTATAAATCACTTTACCCGATCTCTTTACTCCATAGATGTCCTGAATAAATTGCATCATTGCTCTTGATGGAGCAATAAGCAAATCAGCGCCTCCCAATCCTTCACGCACTCTTCTATAATACTCACTCCATTCGGGCGGAGGTAGGGTCCCCTTTACCGAGCGAAACCACGAATAGACATCAGAATGTGCTACTACAATCACGGGAGCTTTCCACGGAAGCGAGCCATATACATAGCCATTGATATGAATTAGATCAGGCTGCAGTTCCTCTTCCAATTGCAATAACCAACTTCCTGAAGCATCAATACTTTTCCAGGGATTATCCATCCATTCCAGTAGAAAGTCAGTCTCATATACCGTCACATTTTTTAAAGATTCTACATCCCTTTTTTGCGATAGTTGCATATGCCCACCGGTGGTAATGAGATAAAAATGTACACCAAACGGAAGCAATGCATTGCACAACTCCACCGAATACGACCATACTCCACCAACTGTATCGGTGGTCATTAAAACCCGTAATGGTGTATGACTATGCAATCCTTCCATATATCTTATCCAGCACTTCGGCAGATTTTAGGTACTCATCAGCTTCACTGTTGTAACTGGCATTATTAGACAATTGTTTTATCCAGTGTACTAAAGCCTTACCGCCCCAATCATCTGGTGGCACAAAAACAGTTTCTGTCTTTGTCCCCCAATAACGTAGTCCTATAAAGTCATAAAAAGAACCATTTACATTCTTCAAAGCCACGCCCCCCTTGGTACCGAAAAAAGAGGCTTCAATTACCGCATCACAACCGGCTGCAAGGTTCCAGGAGCAAGCTAATTGTGCAGTTATATCATTAGCCAGACTAAGGGACACATTCGCATAATCTTCCACAGCCTGCTTACCATTTACCGAAACACCTTTTGCAAACAAATCACTGCTTACCTTAGTGACTTCGGGGAAGTCCAATGCATACAGCATAAGATCTATAAGATGTATGCCTAAGTCCAATACACACCCGCCGCCGGAAAGATTCAAGTCGTAAAACCACGGCTTGTCCGGACCATAAGCATTATGAAACTTAAGGTCAACCCCAAATATCTTTCCCAACTCACCTGATTGAATAATAGAATAAATAGCTTGAAATGCCTTTGTATAACGATATGAGAAATCGGCGCCTAACAGCTTATTGCTCTCTTTAGCAGCATTCACAACGGCAGTAACTTCTTCCAGGTTCCTGCCCAATGGCTTTTGACAAAACACAGCTTTACCTTGTTCAAATGCAGCCACCGCTTGCTCCTTATGGAAGGCACTCGGTGTAGCAATTACTACCCCATCTATGTCTGTATCAGTAATCGCTTCTTTAAATGAAGATGTTGATTTGCCTTGTGGCGCTATTTTAATGGCTTCATCTATGCAAGCCTGAGAAGGATCAGTAATCAATGCAATATCCGCCAGGTTACTATTCAGCAGCCGCCTGCAGCCTGTTTCTTCCAATCCAACCCACACCAGCAAAAGCTAACCTTGGCTTTTTATGTATCAATGTTTCCAATAGAAAAAGTTTATAGTTGTATCAATGCTTTCATAAATCCATCCGGACGCTTCTTTGTCAATTCAAAACCTTTTGAAATGGCATCCAGCGGAAGAATATCTGTATATAATAAATGGGGATCTATAATGCCCTGCTTTACGGCATCTACCGCACTTTGCATCCCTGTAAGATATTTGGAAGCATCCCGCTCATGTGCGTTAATAACATCAATGGCTTTCCAATTCCACTTTTGCATGTTCACCTGGCGCAGTCCATCCTGGTGGTAGCCTGCAATGATCATTTTGCCATACTCCCCAATGATTTCGGTAGCTACATCAATTCCTTCCTGCTTACCGGTAGCTTCAATCACTCGGTTGCAAAAAGTATTACCAGTAATCTCTCCTACTTTATTAGCTACTTCCCATGTACTGGTGAGGGGAATCACTTCATCAGCACCATACTTTCTGGCAAAGTCTAATGAATACTCACGGCGTGAGATAGCAATTACTTTAGCTCCTCTGTGCTTAGCTAATTGACATAATAGAGCCCCCAAAAAGCCAATGCCAACAATGGCTACTGTATCATCTTTGGATATATCGCTTCTATTAAAAATATTGATGGCACAGCCCAACGGTTCACCGGGAAATGGGATAGTAGCTAATTGCGGTGGCAGCTTTACAAAGCTTCCTTCTTTGGCTATATCGTATTCTGCATAGGCATGATAAGAAAGGAAAGCTACACGGTCACCAGTATTTATGCCGCTTATTTTATCACCTGCCTCTTCTACAATGCCCCAGCCTTCATGACCGGGAGAGCCTGGCCCTAAAGGATATTGGAACCATTCACGTCCTTCCCACACAGGAATACTGGAAGCGCAAATGCCGCAGCCTTCTACTTTTATTTTTATTTCATTGCCTTGTATATCGGGTATAGGAGATTGTTGTAGTATAAATGTTTGTGGTTTACTCAATACCGCTGCAATCATCTGTGCTACTGGTGTTTTATTGTTATAATTTCAAACCAAAGGTAAGTAGATGCTGATTATCGAATGATGATTTTATAAAGACACCATCATTTCACTTTTATAAAATAGTACGTTGAATGCCTTACAAGCTTATAGTTAAGATTAGTTCAGGTTCTCCTTTCCCATTCTATTGGCTATAAATTGCTGAAAGCCCTTTTTCCCGCTGTCAACTACCAATCCGGAGGTCACTGAATCTGTGAGATCCTGTGCACTGTCATCTATCAACTCATTCCTTACACCGGGCTACCCACTTTATGCTTTTTACTTTCTCTTTTCTTTGCCGGTACTAAAGCATTTTCACTTAGCCAGTTGTACAAACGTTTTACGCCTTCCCTTGTTCCTACCTGTGGCTCCCATCCGGAAATAGCAGTGAATTTGCTATAGTCAGATACATAATATTTCTGATCACTGGGGCGCCAATTGTCAAACTTCACATCAGGTTTTTTACCGGCTATGTCTCCTATCATATCACATAATTCCAGTAGGCTGATGGTGTTGTGAACTCCGCCGCCCATGTTAAAGGCATTACCTGATATCTTATGGATGTTCTTCATTGCCAGTAGGTAAGCATTTACCAGGTCTTCTACAAACAAAATATCTCGCACCTGTTTACCATCACCATATAAAGTAATGGGCTTGTTCTTTAATGCCTGTATTAAGAAATGCGCCACCCACCCCTGGTCTTCAGTACCAAACTGGTGCGGACCATAAATACAACTCATACGAAAAACAACTGTCTTTAAACCGAATGTCCTTGCATAATCAAGCATGTACTGGTCAGCAACACCTTTGGTACAGCCATAGGGGCTATGAAAATCCAGGCTTCTTTTTTCACTAATACCATGTTGTCTGAAGAAAGCATTCTCCGGGTAATAACGTGTGCCGTTCATTACTATACCTATATCATCAAGATCGCCATAGACTTTGTTGGTAGAAGCAAATATTACCGGTGGTTGATGCTCCGAATTACGAATAGCTTCTAAGAGGTTAAGCGTGCCCAGTGCATTTACTTCAAAATCGTAGAACGGATCAATGAGGCTGGAAGTAACAGCTACCTGTGCTGCAAAATGAAACACCTGATCTGCATGGCTTACCGCTTCTGCAACCGCAGCACGGTCCCTGATATCTGCAATCATCACCTGCAGATTGTCACTATGCTTCTCTTTTAGCCAGGATAAATTATTTTCTACACCAGCGCGCGACAGGTTATCAAATACGAGCACTTTATTGCCTTCCGTCAGCAACCGGTCTGCAAGGTTTACCCCTACAAAGCCGGCACCGCCTGTTACCAACGTATATTTATCTCCATTACCAGGTGCAGATTTCAATGTCATTTTAGTTGATTTAGTGTATTAAACGGTTAGTCCTCTTGCTGCTAATTCATTACGGGCTTCGGTTACTTTATCCTCTGCTGTTTGTCCTTCCAGCCATTCAGCCAATTCAATCAATCCACCTTCCAGCGATACTTTTGGCTCATAGCCCAATATTACTTTCGCCTTTGATATATCCGAAAAACAATGCCTGATGTCACCGACTCTGTACTTGCCGGATATTTCAGGGGCAATATATTCTTTATTCAGTATTTCAGAAAGTTTACCGGCAATTTTATTGATAGTATATGCATTGCCGCTGCCTACATTAAATACTTCCCCGGCTGCTTCTGGTATTTCCATTGCAAGTCTGGATGCCTGTGCAATATCCGAAACATGCACGAAGTCGCGCATCTGGTTACCGTCTTCAAATATCAGTACAGGATTATCATTTAACAGGCGGGAAGCGAATATAGCCAACACACCTGTGTACGGATTGGAAAGCGACTGTCTTGTGCCAAATACATTGAAGAATCGCAATGCAACAGTGGGTATATTATAAGCTTTACCGATAAGTAAACACATACGCTCCTGGTCATACTTCGAAAGCGCATAAACAGAAGACAGGGATGGAGTTTTAGTTTCCGGAGTATGATAAGGAGTCAGCACATTTCCCTTTGCATCATATATCTCCCAGTCACCCTTCTTCAACTGTTCCAGTTTGCGTTCCAGACCGGTTTTAATATTACCTTCTTCATCTTTATATAAACCCTCTCCATAGATGCTCATGCTGGATGCCACTACCAGTTTTTCAACCGGATTCTTACTCAATGCTTCCAGCAATACAGCCGTACCTACATTGTTTACATCAGTGTATTCTTTTATCTCATACATGCTTTGCCCTACTCCCACCATAGCAGCATAGTGATACACTGCATCAATACCTTTCAGAGCTTCTTTTACTTTTTTGGGATCCCGCACATCACCAACTATCAATTCTACATCAGGGTTCAGAAATGCAGGACGTTCACAATTCTTACCATGCACCTGTTCACATAAGTTATCCAACACTCTTACCTCGTAACCTCTCTCCAATAGTTCATCTGCTAAGTGAGAGCCTATAAAGCCCGCTCCACCAGTTATTAAGACTTTTTTATTCATTAATGATAGTGTTTTTACGTTAGTAGGTTTTACAAAAAAGATGCTGATGTAACTAACATTTTTATAAAGATAGAACCTTCTTCTATAAAGCTGACAAAGCCAGCAAATGCATTAATTAATTGTTGATAAGTTCATCTTCAATATTTTTTATCCTGATACCATTCTATTATATTATTCAGTTTTTATGCTTTATTACAGCACTCTAAAACATGGACCAAGTATTAAGTGTTCTTTTTATTATTAACCCTTATTGCCTTCTTTTTGCGAACAGTAATGATTAATTGATTACACAAGTAATTACAGGGGCAGGAAGTGCAGGCAACAGGTTAGAACAAAACATAGTTAGCATCTTGAATTTAATATTATTGGTGTTTTTATTACTGCATATTGATTCACAGCAAATTATATTCCAACCAGTATGGAGGCAATATAGAGGAACGAAAATAAGGTTTTAGCCTGTTGATAGATATCTTTTTCCGGATTTGTTAATTAATCTGCTACACGCCGTATTGCGAAAGCAAGGTCTGTAGTAATGGGTGGTGTTGTTAAACACAAACATGGCTCATTGTTATTATAATCAACCTCATACACTTTTACTATCGAGCCCAATATAGTATTCCATGCAGTAATTTGATAACGTCCTCTTTTCATCCCCGGTATTCTCATATCTGCCACCAACGCTTCCGCAAGCCGGTTAACCATACCCTTTTTATCAATAACATTAGTACGTAACAGCCACACTATAGCCTGTTCATCATCAGCACACCCAAAAGTAGTAAATGCATTATTAGACACCTGAATATCTTTATTCAGATTCTTTCTCCGGAACTGCTGCCAGTTAATGAGTGGCAGAAAAGAAGCAAAAGCTTGCTGCGCTTTCCGCATACCGGCTGTTAATGAGTGGGGATGCCGGTTGGGCCAGCGCATACCACCACCTGCGCCACCCGAAGCCGCATGTGCCCATTGGATATGCCTGAAGTATTCATCATCAAAAGGTGCAGGCAATGTCTTTTTACGGTCTTTGAATGTATGAATAGGCCCGTGTTCGCTATCAAAGAAAGGACGATTGGTATTGATATGTTCCAATGCTTCGCGTGTAAGACGTCCTGTACTGATAGCAGCATCCACTGTATTTTTGGGATGATCGATAGTCCCCGTTTCATAAAAGTGAATGGAAGCGAAATCAAGCGATGGGTGCTTGAAGATACATTCTGCAGCAGCCGGCTCTTTATACAACACCGGACCAAAAACAGAAACGGTTTGTGGATGTGCACGTCCATACAAGCGCAATTCAGTTTCCCGTAGAAAAGAGCTGATGTCATCTACAAACTCATTAAAGCAGGCTACACTATCACCTGCATGTGCAGGATGAATTTCATTCCATATGTCCCAGGCAAATAAGGCGCCGCTGCCACCCCATCGCTCTGTAGCAAATGCCAGACGTTGCTTTATAGCTTTCCGTGTTTCAGTACATAGTAACCATTGATTACGTTTATCACAGGGGCCTCCATTACTCCTCTTATATGGGTGATATTTCCATCTGATCCACATCCAAAAGGTATCATAAGGAGTGAGTAGGATACGCAATCCATACTTTTCACATAAAGCAAATAAGTCATCCCACAGCTTAATCATATTGGGCTGAAATTTCCCTGCAGGCTTTTCTAAATAGCGGTTTTCGCCATGGCAATATTCCAGCATTAGCCGCAGGCACGTAACACCATGCTCGGCCAGCATTTGTAAATATTGTTCTACACTTGCTATGTCTTTACGCCGGAAGATACCTTGTAAATCCGGCCAGGTAATAGCATCGTTCTGGCCAATAGGCGTCCAGTCTTTTCCTTCGTCAGTTACAAAATATGGAGCGTCCACTGGCTACTTCTATCCATGGTAAGTTTGGTGCAGGTGAAAAAACAGTTTCCTTTTTTATCCTTCCGGTACTTAATCTAATTTGCCTGGTTGCTAATAAATCTTCTGCCATTGTGTATAATAAATCCGTTCTTGTTATTCTGATGGAATAGTAAAGGTTATCCGCAAATATTTTGCCGCAGCAAAATAAGTAGTTGTTTTATAAAGGTGCAACAGATGAGAAAAACAAATTAGTACTCTATAATGATCACTAATGGATGAAACAAACAACACATTAACAACTTATACAAACAGGTTATCAGCAGGAGCATATATATTTCAGAATAGTGTATGCCGTGAAATCATAATCTGTTAGCTGTAAAATTCCGAGGTACTTATTCTTGCTATCATCTGTCGTCCGTCATCTTAAAATTTATAACTCCACAAGCTCAAAACCAACCCCTAACTCCTCAAATGCCTGCTGCAAGCGATTCTTATGCGTATCAGTAATGAATACCTGTGCCTGCTGCTGTACGCATACTTTATGCAACAAGTTGTGCATGCGGGCTGCATCCAGCTTTTCAAATATATCATCGAGCAAAAGCACCGGGGCAAAACCTTTATATTGCTTAATGATATTAAACTCTGCCAGTTTCAATGCAAATAGCAAACTCTTACGTTGCCCCTGTGAGGCAATGTTCTTAAAGCCCTGCTGCTGCATACTAAACTCCAGATCATCCTTATGAATGCCTGCACCTGTACGTTGCAAATACAGGTCGCGTGGGCGGTTTTCACGCAGCAGGCTTTGCATACTATTGTTGTGCAACTGGCTGTAATAGCTTATCTGTACTTCATCCCCTCTCCCGGCTATGCTTTCATACTCCTTTTGCACTGCCGGAATAAACTCCTGCATAAAATTATTACGCCGGTTGTAAATATTAGTAGCTCTTTCACTCAACTGTTCATCCAAAATATCCAGAAGCGCATCATCCAGGCGATTATGCTCAGCTGCAGCTTTTAGCAAGCTATTGCGCTGCTGCAGTATCTTAGTGTAATCAATCAGGTTCTTTAAGTAATCTTCATTCAGTTGCGATAGCAATGTATCAATAAACTTTCTCCTTTCCTCGCTGCCACCACTTATAAGCTCTACATCATCCGGCGCAATCATTACACATGGAAAGCGGCCAATATGCGATGAGAATTTCTTATAAGCATCTCCATCTATAAAGAACTCTTTACGGTTGTTTTCCCGCAGTATGCACAACAACTCAAAGTCTTGCTGCTGGCGCATTACAGCCGCCTGCAACCGGAAGCCCTGCATACCCTGGTGTACATTCTGCACATCCGGCCGCGGGAAGTAACTTTTGGTAAAGCATAAATAATGGATAGCATCCAGCAGGTTGGTCTTGCCACTACCATTGGCGCCGCTGATGCCCACTACATTTTGAGTGAATGAAAAGGAATCAAAGACATAATTGCGAAATTGAGTAAGCATCAGTTGCCGGAAAAATAACATAGCCGCAATGTACAACAGCCAACATAAAAGGCAATAAGAAGTATATGTTATTCAATAATCCCATACGATCTTAACAGTACCAGTATGTCCCAATATATCCCACATCGTACATTCACTATACTTATATGCTAAATTGCACACCTTTGCAAGGTTTATCAAAATAGCAAATTCAATGAATTCTGTTGGTGTAGGTACACGCGTTCTTACTTTCGTAATTGATGTCATCCCTGTTTCTTTGCTTACGTATATTGCTTACCGCAGCTATACATGGTATGTAGTTTATTACAACATCAGGTATTTCCCTATTTTCTATTTCTGGTGTGCAGTTACTTTTCTATACTATCTCTTTTTCGAAGGGATCTGGAGGCGCACGCCAGGAAAATGGATGTCCCTTACCAAAGTAGTAGGTGAAGCTGGTAAAAAAGCCGGTTTCGGGCAAATAGTGGTCAGATGCGTTATACGGGTTGCAGGTATTGTTTTAATAGATAGCATTCTTCTCCCCATCTCAGGCAGAACCCTACATGATTATATAAGTAAAACATATGTAATTGAGGTTTGATAAAGATCTTTTCAAATGGAACTAATACCAGATTCAAATAGGTAGGTCTATAAAAGCTACGAGCTATGAGCCATGAGCTTCGTGAAGTATATATCCTGGTACCCAACTGGAAATGGGTTAAAATAGTAGTTTTATTCTTTGCTTTAAAATAAAAGCCGTCACAACATTATTGTTGGAGCGGCTTTGTATTATGGATACTTACAATTAATTTAATCAGTCTCTCTTTTCGACGATTTTGCTTTTTTAGTTGCAGGCTTCTTAAGTGCAACCTTCTTTGTCGCGGTCTTCTTAGTTGCATCCTTCTTAGCAGGTGCTTCTTTAGCAGCAGTCTTTTTCGCGGCTGCCTTCTTAGTAGTTGCTGCCTTTTCGATTGTGGCTCTTGTTGTTGCAGCTTGTTTAGCAGATGCTTTTTTAGTAGATGCTTTTTTAACAGGTGCTTCCGCTTCCTCAACAGTTGCTGGTTTAGCTGCTGCTTTCTTTTCCAGGGTGCTCTTATTAGTTTCCTTTTGAGGCTTTGGCGCTTGTGGCTTTGCTTCTGTATCTGCTTTTAATACCCATTCGTAATCAAGTTGCCGCTTATCCAGATTAGCTGCTACTACTTTTATCCATACTTTATCTCCCATACCAAACCGACGCCCGCTGCGTAAGCCAACCAATGAATAATCGCTTTCTATTAGTCTGAAATCATCAAAGTCGGTCAGGCTGTTGATGCTTACAAGGCCTTCGCACTTCTGAGCTACTGTTTCCACAAAAAAGCCAAAGGAGGTAACACCGCTGATGACACCTTCAAACTCTTCACCTAAGAAACCGCGCATGTACTCAACCTGCTTGTACTTATTGGAAGCACGCTCGCATTCCATAGCCGCACGTTCGCGCTCACTACAGTGGCGGCACTTCTCTTCCATCTTCTTATCAATCACCGGCGCATTTTGTAGGCAGCTTTCCAGTATGCGGTGCGCCAGTACATCGGGGTAGCGGCGTATAGGGGATGTAAAGTGGCAGTAATTCTCAAAGCCTAAACCATAATGGCCAATGTTTTCGGTGCTGTAAGTTGCTTTTGCCATCGTGCGGATGCCCAGTTGCTCCAGCACATGCTGTTCCGGCTTGCCTGCTACTGCCTGCAACATGGTGTTGAAGCTCTTGGCAATCTTGTCCGGCGTAGAGATATCGAACTTATGACCAAACTTTTTAGCGAACTCTATAAACGGCTTCAATTTATCTTCATCCGGCGTAGCGTGCACCCGGTAAGGGTAGGGAACGTGCTGCTTATTGATCTTTATTTTGGAAACATTCTCGGCAACAGTTCTGTTAGCCAATAACATCAGCTCTTCAATCAATTGATGGGCTTCTTTACTTTCCTTTACTTCTATGCCTGTAGGCTTCCCTTTTTCGTCCAGTTTAAAACGTACTTCCTGTGAAGAAAAGTTGATAGCGCCGTTGTCAAAGCGCACCTTACGTAATTTCTGTGCTATTTCATTCAGGAGTAATATCTCTTTCTTAAACTCGCCATGGCTACCTTCTATTATCTCCTGCACTTCTTCGTATGTAAAGCGATGATCTGAATGGATCACAGTTTTGCCCAGCCAAAACTGTTTAATATCTCCTTTTATATTTATCTGGAATACTGCCGAAAAGGTAAGCTTGTCCTCGTGGGGGCGCAACGAGCATAAAACATTAGAGATATGCTCAGGCAGCATTGGGTTTACACGATCGGGCAGGTACACCGAAGTTGCACGCTTATAGCTTTCTTCATCCAATGCCGTTTGTGGGATCACATAATGGCTTACGTCAGCAATATGTACGCCCACCTCATACCAACCGCCTTTGAGTGTGCGGATTGAGATAGCATCATCAAAATCCCTGGCATCTACCGGGTCTATAGTGAAGGTGAGAATCTCCCTAAAGTCTTTCCTTAACTTTATCTCATGTTCTGCAATAGTCTCTGGTAAACGGGCAGCTTCTTCCAGTGCATCATCGCCAAATGTGAGCGGAAAGCCACTTTCGGCAATGAGGTTTTTCATGGCACTGTCGTTCACATCCTCGGGCTTTAAAATAGCTGTCACCTCTGCCTCGGGCTTGCGCTCTCCTTTATCCCATTTTGTTAGCCGCACGCTTACTTTATCACCATCTTTTGCATTGTTGATGTTATCAAAAGCGATGTACATATCAGGCATAGGCTTATCGCTATCGGGCACCACAAAAGCAAAGCGCTTACCCATCTGCAGTGTACCTATAAATTCGGTCTGCTTGCGCTCTACCACTTCGGCTATCCGCCCTTCTTTTTTGCGGGTAACAGGGTTTTCTTTGATCACTTTTACCCGTACAGTATCGCCGTTAAGCGCCGTACTAAAGTCGTAGGGTCGAACCAATACATCGCCGCTGCCATCAGCTATGACCACATAGCCAATACCTGAGCGAGTAACTTCCAGAGTACCATTTAATAAAAGACCGTCGGTATGGTGATGATGTTTATGAGGTTGTCCTTTTTTCTTCTTCTTTTTATCTCGCATTCTTCTTTAATTATTATTTACAAGCCCTACAATAATATAGCCTGTTTAATTCCTAACTTATTAATTTTCCTAAAGATAGTCAAAGTTAGTAAAGCATTATTTTTTGATAATAATGTTAACTGATTTTTTTAGCTCCCCAAGGAATTAAGCTGCAAGCAGCAGAAAATGAGATGCGAGCAACGTGCAGTTGCTATCCTATCTGATTGAAAATGGATATGGGTTCTCTACCTGATTAATGAAGCGTATATATGGGGCACTCTGGAAGTTGCAGAGGAATTTCGCAGGAGTATAATAGGCGGAGATCAGGTATAAGTTAAGTATAACTTAGGTATAAGTTAAGTATAAGTTAGGTATAACTTAGTACTGTGTAACATAAATATGTTTTAGTTTAGAACAAGTCTATTTGGGCGCTATGAAGACAGCAGATGTTTTAAGTACAAGTTCTTACATATAGTTCTTGTCTTTCTTTTTTCTCTTGAAAGAAAAAAGTAACCAAAAAAGTTCAAGCACGGCATGATCGCTCCGCGCATCCGTGCTGGCCAGCGCCGCCCCACTGCCGAAGGTGCAGCATTATGGTTATATGTTCTGTTGGGCTAACATGGTGCTACTTGTTAATTGACAGGTATTGATGAATAGGTTGGTTGCCTTTGGCCTTACACTTTAAACAGCAAAGGCATACTTAGCAGCGATTGGAAAGGTGGATACGTAGCTTATTGCAGGCTCAGTGGTTGCTGTTTCTTAGAGTGAATGTTTTGGGATGGTTAGCTCTCAATTGTAATGCACTTATGTTTGATAGCTCTTATTTATAAGCTTAGTTCGATAACAGGGTACTTAGGTATAAGTTAAGTATAAGTTAGGTATAACTCTGAACAGTTAAGGAGTGGGAAGGGTATTAAAGCCGTATCTCCTCCGTATCTAAGCCGTATATCCTACGTCTTTTCTGTATAGCAGGGATAAAAAACAAGGCCAAGTAGAAATCCGGTTAATAGGGTAAGTGCAGGGCTGTAAATATACAGCATCCAACCTGCAAACATCTTTACACCGCTCCTTTTTTCACACCTTTATCTATTATACATTTGGCAAAACAACTATCATGAAAGTGCACCTGCTGAGCGGCTTTTTAGGGAGTGGCAAGACCACTGCTATTCAACATGCCTGCTATCATCTGTTGCAACAGCATATCAAAGCAGGCGTTATTACCAATGACCAGGGAATAAAACTGGTAGATAGTAACTTCTTTGAAAACCTCGGCATTCCCAACAGGCAGGTAGTTAACGGCTGCTTTTGCTGCAACTATAATGATTTGGACATGTCGATTCAGTCGCTAATAGAAAACAACAACCCCGATGTGATCTTCGCAGAATCGGTAGGCTCCTGTACTGATATTGTAGCTACCGTATTGAAACCATTACAGCAGTTGCGCAAGGATGTACAGGTAAGCATCTCCACCTTTGCAGATGTACGATTGCTACAGATGATATTAGCTGAAGGCGATCAGCTATTCGATGAAACCGTCCGCTACATTTACCTTAAACAATTAGAGGAAGCAGGTATCATTGTAGTGAACAAGATAGATTTGATAGATACAGAAGAACTGGCGAACATAAAACAGTTGATGCAGGAAAAATATGGTGCTAAAACATTGCTGTATCTTAGCGCAAATGATCATGATGGCATTCAGCAATGGCTACACACATTAGATAGTATATCTACTACTCCTTCCTCTTCTTTACAAATTGACTACGATATTTATGGCGCCGGAGAGGCAAAGCTGGCGTGGCTGGATGAAGAAATTACTATTTACAGCAGCAATAATAGAGCAATACACAATGCAGTTGTCCTGGCAAATAATATTTACCAAAAAATCAAATTGAAGCAGTATGCCATCGGGCATTTGAAGTATATGATCAATGGCAGTATCAAACTCAGCTATACTGCCACTTCTGAGCCCGGGCAACCGCAAATCAGCATCAATCCGCCCTCCGCAACGGTGCTGATCAACGCCAGGGTACAAACAACACCGGAGGAATTGAATAGTTTGGTACAGGATACAATAAAGGAGATTGAAAGTGCAACTGGCAGCCAAATTACTGTAAGTAGTATTTCGGCCTTTAAGCCTGGATACCCGCGTCCGACATATAGGATAACGGAGTTGTGAATTGTGAATGGTCAATTGTGAATGAAGGCGTTTTATATCACCCTTAACTTATCTGCCTGCACAAACATTTGGAATATAAGGTATAAATGTTGTAAATTTGCTGCTGGAAAAATGAAATGAAAGAAGGGAACGCAAAACGTTCCCTTCTCCTTTTCTTAAACGATATGACAATAGAAGAGCAGCTACAACGCATAGAAGAACTGACCAACCAGATACTCAGCAACGAGCCGGATTATTTTTTAGTATCCTTAAGAATAAAGCCCACAAATAACATTAAAGTTTACCTGGATGGCGATAATGGCTTGCCCATTGAGAAGTGTGTATCTTTTAACCGCCAATTGTATAAGCTGATAGACGAAAGTGGTCTTTTTCCGCCGGGAGAATTTTCATTAGAAGTTTCATCCCCCGGTGTGGATGAGCCACTGAAAATGCACCGCCAGTACAACAAAAATATTGGCAGGCAGGTAGAAGTGGTTTTTACCGACGGTACTAAAAAAGAAGGCAAGCTGGTGCAGGCAGCCGGGCAGGACATTATTATAGAAGAAACGACCGGCAAAGGCAAAAAGGCAGTGACTCAGCAGGTAGTAATTCCATTTGATAACATTAAAACAACAACAGTTCAAATACAATTTTAGAACGTGTGCAGCGATACCTGGTATCGCAATATCGTACATCTTACATCGTAAATCGTACATAAACGTATGGCTAGTATAAACTTAATAGAAGCATTCCAGGAGTTTAAGGATGCTGAAAATATAGACCGTCCAACCATGATGAAAGTGGTAGAAGATGTGTTTAAAACATTGCTCCGCAAAAAATATGGCAGTGACGAGAATTTTGACGTAATTGTAAACGCCGAAAAGGGTGACCTGGAAATATTCCGCCGCCGCATGATTGTGGAGGATGGCGAAGTAATGGACCCACTGGCTGAAGTAGAATACTCTGAAGCGGTAAAAATAGAGCCTGACTTTGAAGTGGGCGAAGAACTGTACCAGGAAGTAGACATGTATGATTTTGGACGCCGTGCTATTCTTGCGGCTAAGCAAACACTGGCGAGCCGCATCAGTGACCTGAAGAAAAATGTACTGGTGAAGAAATATGGCGACCGCATGGGTGAAATTATTACTGCCGAAGTGTACCAGGTGTGGAAGAAAGAAGTACTGTTGCTGGACGAAGAGAATAATGAATTGATACTTCCAAAGTCGGAACAAATACCCCAGGACTACTTTAAGAAAGGCGAAAATGTACGTGCCATCGTACGTCGCGTGGACCTGAAGAACAATACTCCCGTGATTATCGTAAGCCGCACTGCATCTGAGTTTCTGGCCAAGCTGCTGGAAATAGAAGTACCGGAAATCTTTGATGGGCTTATTTCCATCCGCAAGATTGTGCGTGAGCCGGGCGAGCGTGCTAAAGTAGCCGTAGAAAGCTTTGATGACCGTATTGATCCCGTAGGTGCCTGTGTAGGGATGAAAGGAAGCCGCATTCACGGCATTGTCCGCGAACTGAAGAACGAAAATATTGATGTGATAAACTTCACCAGCAATGTTCAGTTGCTCATTCAGCGTTCACTTACACCAGCCAAGATCAGTTATATGAACCTGGATACGGATAAGAAGCAGGCTGATGTTTATTTAAAAGCCGACCAGGTATCGCTGGCCATTGGTCGTCGTGGGGTTAACATCAAGCTGGCACAGGAACTTACAGATTATGATATAGATGTGTTCCGCGAAAATGAAGGACAGGAAGAAGAATTCGATATAGATCTGGATGAATTTAGCGATGAAATAGAACCATGGATTATTGATGAATTGAAACGCGTAGGTTGCGATACAGCCCGCAGCGTACTCGATTTGTCAGCTGCCGAACTGGAGCGCCGCACCGACCTTGAGCATGAAACTATTGCAGATGTACTCAAAGTTTTGCAGGATGAGTTTGACAGAGGTTAATACCTTTCTTAATTGTGGCAAAGCGCTTGATAGGTTTCAGGTTTCTATTTGTATAAAATAATAGAACCGGCATCATCTTACTATTATTAAAAATGATAGTTTTGGTTATAGAAAGGTGGTCTGATAAACAGGAAATATTAATTCATCAGCTCAAAATAAAATAATTCAAAAAATATATAGCTTTTAATAACATCAAAGGGTTACAACTACTATACAAAAAGGTATTAAGGAAGTAACAGCAAAAAATATTTATTAAATAAAATAATTAAAATATAACCGATTGAAATGCTCCGGAAAAATCATCTACTTTTATTTATTCAAGAGAGTTGGAGCAAGGTTAAAAACAACTGAATGTCAGAACTGAAATTACCAAGATTGTTGGCAGCCGCTAAAGAATTTAACATAGGTCAGGATACCTTAGTAGATTTTTTGGCCGGCAAAGGTTTTAACCGCGATGAGCTAAAGCCAACGGCAAAGCTGAGCGAGGCGATGTATCGTTCGCTGCAGCAGGAATTTCAAAGCGATAAGGCCATAAAGAATAAAGCCGACCAGATTGAAATTCCTAAAGTCGCAAGCGAGCGCAAGCGCAGGGAAGAAGAAGAATACAGTTACAGAAGAGAAGATAAAAAAGTGGCTGCGGCAGCAACGCCCCCGCCACCACCTGCCCCTATACCTGCACCTAAAGAAGAGCTTAAGCCTGCCCCCGCTCTTACACCGGTACCTCCTCCAGTTGTAATACCAGAGGTTATAGTACAAGTAGAAGAGCCGGAACCTGAGCCGGAAGCTTTACCTGCACCAGCACCTGTTGTACAGGAAGTACTGCAACCTATTGCGGTAACAACACCTGAAGTTGAAGAAGTACACCAGGAAGCACCTGAAGTTGTACCAGTTCCTGTTACAACGCCTGAGCCTGAACCTGTGCAGCAACCGGCAGCAGAAGAACCTGCTCCACAGCCGGAAGCGGCAGAAGTTGCACCTACTCATATCCGGTTAGAGGCACCGGAGTTGGAAGGTCCTAAAATCGTGGATAAAATTGATTTATCTGCTATAGATTCATCTACTCGTCCCAGAAAAACAGTCCCCAAGTCAGAAGTGCAGCAGCCAGTTAAAAGCCCTCAGCCAAACAACGTACCAGAAGAGACTGTTGTTGAGCAGGAGCCAGAGCCGCCTGTTGTTACAATACCGGAAATACCGGAAGAAGATTTACAGCCCATGGAAACAGCAGAAATAGAAACTGCACCTGTTATAGAAAATATCAAAGCAGAAAGACTGGAAGGTCCTAAAGTGCTGGGCAAGATTACTTTGCCAGTTGACAGTGATACGCGTCCAAAAAACTTCACCCGCGACCGGGACGAAAAGCGTAAGCGCAAGCGTATCCCGGTAGATAAAAAAGGAGATGTCCCAGCAGCACCAGCCCCTCGCCACAGTAGTGGTCCTCATGGACAGACAAACTTCAATCCGCAGGCACGTGCCGGAGGTCAGGGCGGCAGTAATCAACCACCATTCAACAGAGATGGTCGTGGTAATACAACAGGTAATCAGCGTAGTCCACAGCATGGCAGTGGTAATCAAAATGGACGCCCTGTTGGTCAGGGACAAGCTGGCACTCCGCAAAGTGGCGGCAATCGCTTCCAGCCACAACGCCCAGGACAGCCGCAAGCTGGTGGTAATAGACCAAGTGGTGGTGGACATGGTCATGGGCGCAATGATCGCTTTGCACCACGCCATGATGACAAGGAAATTGACCAAAAGCAAATTCAGGATAAAATACGCGAAACGCAGGCAAAGCTTACCGGGCAAAGTGGCCGTGGTAAGAGCATGAAAGCAAAGCTGCGCCGTGAAAGACGCCATGAGGCGGAAGAAATGAACGTGGGTGAAGATAACAAACTGCAGGTTACTGAATTTGTAACGGTGAGTGAGTTAGCTAACCTGATGGACGTTAGCTTCGCTGAAGTGATCAGCAAGTGTATGAGCCTCGGTATAATGGTGTCTATCAACCAGCGTCTTGATGCTGAAGTAATAGAACTGGTAGCTGGAGAATTTGGCTATGAGGTTGAATTCTTAGGCTTGGATGATATGAAGGATGAAGAGGATGGTGATGATGTGGATACGGACGATGAATTGGAACCTCGCTCCCCTATTGTTACTATAATGGGACACGTAGACCATGGTAAAACTTCATTGCTTGACTATATACGAAGTGCTAATGTAGTAGCCGGTGAAGCAGGTGGTATTACACAGCACATTGGTGCTTACGAAGTAAGTCTTGCAGGCGATAAAAGCATAACTTTCCTTGATACCCCAGGTCACGAAGCATTTACAGCTATGCGTGCCCGTGGTGCCAAGGTTACAGATATTGCGGTGATTGTAGTTGCTGCAGATGATGCAGTAATGCCACAAACCAAAGAAGCCATCAGCCACGCACAGGCAGCCGGTGTACCGATGATCTTTGCTGTTAACAAAATTGATAAAGAAGGCGCTAATCCGCAAAAAATATACGAGCAGCTATCACAAATGAATATTTTGGTGGAAGACTGGGGTGGTAAATACCAGAGCCAGGAAATATCTGCTAAAAAAGGTTTGAATGTAGATGTACTGCTGGAAAAAATATTACTGGAGGCTGAAATCCTTAATCTGAAAGCTAGTCCAGAAAGAGAAGCTTCCGGAAGCATTATTGAAGCATCACTTGACAAAGGGCGTGGCTATGTAGCTACTGTACTGGTGCAGAATGGCACTTTAAAGATTGGAGACCTTATTGTTTCTGGTCAGCATTATGGTCGTGTAAAAGCAATGTTTAACGAACGTAATCAACGTGCAAATGAAGCTCCACCTTCTACCCCCGTGCAAATCCTGGGTCTGAATGGAGCTCCACAAGCTGGTGAAAAGTTCAAAGTATTTGAGGATGAAGCTGAAGCAAAGGAAGTAGCTAACAAGCGGGCACAGATAAGCCGGGAACAAGGTTTGCGTGCAAGGAAGCATATTACTTTGGATGAAATTGGACGCCGTTTGGCACTGGGTAACTTCAAAGAGCTGAATATCATTATTAAAGGTGATGTGGATGGTTCTGTAGAAGCATTGAGCGATTCACTGCAAAAGCTCTCTACTCCAGAAATCGCTGTGAATGTGGTACATAAAGCAGTAGGTCAGATATCAGAAAGCGATGTATTGTTAGCTACTGCGTCAGATGCTATTCTGATAGGTTTTAATGTTCGTCCAAGCACTCAGGCAAATCGTCTTGCAGAAAATGAAGGTGTGCAGATAAAAATGTATTCTATCATTTACAATGCTATAGAAGAAGTGAAGAGTGCTATGGAAGGTTTGCTTGAACCTAAGATACAGGAGAAAGAAGTTGCTACTGTTGAAATACGTGAAGTTTATAAGTTTGATAAAGCTACTGTTGCTGGTTGTTATGTTACCGACGGTAAGGTGCGCCGTGACAGCAAAATTCGCCTCTTCCGCGATGGTATATTAATATATCCAAGAACAGAAGGTAGCTTTGCCGAACTGGGTAGTTTGAAACGCTTTAAAGATGATATGAAAGATGTAGCAGCAGGCTATGAGTGCGGTTTAACTATCAAGAACTTCTCAGACATCAACATTGGAGATACTATTGTAGCATTTGAGGAAGAAGAAATTAAACGCACACTGTAATAAATAATTAATTTATTCATTATAAGATTAAACGAAGCCCTCCTAAGAGGGCTTTGTCGCTTTTAAGAAAGTATAATTAAAGCCCAACACCAGTAGCATTAGAGACCTAATTTCAATATTTCCCAAAAGAAGACAGCATTTAAATCGTAGCGAGTTAAGAAGTCCTTTTGGGGATAATTATTTATACAGATTATTATTCATTTTTTATGAACGGACTTATTTGAAGGTACATGTATCCGCAGTTTATAAATTAAGCCTGCAAGAACATTGTTTTATTAAACTAATTCACAAACTCTTTTCCTGACATTCCAACTTTTGCAATAACTTTCCAATACTGGGATCAAATGCACAGCTGTTTATTATGCAAGATGTTGAATACCAAACGAAAGTCACTTTGGCATTTACATTGTGTATTATAAGATGATATTGGATTCCGGGTGTGTATTTCTATACATACCCTTTTATTTCCCTTAATGGTATAAATAATGATTTCACCCTTTTACCATGTACAAGCATATTGTGCGTTGTACAAGAATAATGAAAGAAAAGTATGAGAAAGCAGTAAGAAAAAGATAGTTAGTTGTGAATAGAGCTGTTATATATCTTCTTCTATTCTTTTTTGGCGGCGTCGGTCTCTGTATTTTAGTATAGGTACTTTACTTTCTGTACCTTTCAGAATACGGTTGATATTTTTCTGATGTGTAAGAATTACCATTAGTGCTACAGCTACCGAAAAGACGCGGTATAATGCCACATCATCATTGAATACAAACAAAATAAACACTGCGAAAGCAATGCTTGATAAAATGGAGCTGAGCGACACAAAACGAGTAAGATATAATACTATCAGAAAGACACCTACACACGAACCTGCTACTATTGGTTGAATTGCTAAGATCATTCCGAATAGGGTAGCTACACCTTTACCGCCTTTGAAATTTGCCCAGATTGGAAAAATGTGTCCAAGTACAGCCGCCAACCCTAGTCCAATCATAATATTAGTCCTATCTACTTCGTGACTATGAACTATGTAATAAGGTAATATAATATATAGAGAAGTTGCTATTACACCTTTAAGCATGTCCACTGTCATCACTATAGTACCCCACTTAGACCCAAGTACCCGGTATGTATTGGTAGCACCGGCGTTACCGCTGCCATAATCCCTTATATCAATGCCAAAGAAGTGCTTGCTTATCCATACTGCAGTAGGAATGGAACCAATCAAATATGCAATAATAATGAGTAGTGCTTCAGGCATTAGCTATTTTTAGTTGGAGACAAACAAATATATACAATTCATCTTTTAAAAGCTTACTAATATTTCACCTAAGGAAATTTTAACGGGCAAAAAGCATGCAAGCCCAGCGCTGAGTATGTATTGTGTTTCTGTGCTTTAGGTCTAACTTGCTTGTTGCTGCTAATATGTCCCTCTCATCATCAATCAATATGCCGCTTATCAATAAACAGCTTTCTCCACTCAAAGCATCATTTAATTGTTGCATATTCTGTAGAATAATATTTTTATTAATATTAGCTAATATTATGTCATACTTTACATTAAGTATGACACCATCTGCTTGTTGTAAACTAATGGAGGCACAATTATTTCGCTCTATATTTTCGTTCGCATTTTCTATACTCCATTCATCTATGTCTGTTGCGAGCACATGAACAGCGCCCAACTTTTCACTTAGTATTGCCAGCACACCTGTACCTGTACCAAAGTCCAGGACTTGTTTTTCGTGAAAATCAAGGTGTTGCATTTGCTCAATCATCATATAGGTAGTAGCATGATGACCGGTACCAAAACTCATTTTAGGAGTAATAACTATTTCGTGCTGCACTTCATTAGCTAATGACGGATGAAAATGAGCTCTAATACCTACAAAGTCATGCACCATTACCGGATCAAAATGCTCCTCCCACACTGCATTCCAGTTTTGAGACGTCACAATATCAACATTATAGCTCAGCTTAAAAGGCTGTATTGTTTCAGCGAACTCCTGCTCATTAAAATTATTATCACTTATATAAGCCTTTAACTGCCGCTCACCTTCTTCAAAACCCTCAAATCCGTAATCACTAAGTAAAGCAATTAACATATCATTTAGCTCAGTATCGAGACCTTTAAACACAACTTCTATATAATTTGATGTATTCATACTTATCTTGTTATCCAACAAAAAACAGTCTACACAAAAAACCCCGGTGTGTCCACCGGGGCAATATTAACTTAAACTAATAAATACTATTATCCTTGTTGATTGTTAGCAGAATTGCTTTCTTGCCTTGGTGGTTTACTATTAAAGTCCGGCTTAGGGATCAGCGCCTTACGGCTTAATTTGAACTTGCCGGTCTTGTTGTCAACACCAATGAGCTTTACTTTTATCTTATCGCCTTCTTTCAGTACGCCTTCCAGGTTTTCCAAACGCTTCCACGAAACTTCACTAATATGCAGCAAACCTTCTTTCTTAGGCAAAAATTCCACAAAGGCACCATATGGCTGAATAGATTTTACGGTAGCTTCATACACTTCATCCACTTGGGGTACGGCTACAATGCCTTTTATCCATTGTAATGCTTTATCTACGCCGGTTTTATCACTACTGAAAATGCTTACTTCACCAAAGTTGCCCACTTCTTCAATATTGATGGTTGTACCGGTTTCCTTCTGAATTTCCTGGATCACTTTACCACCAGGTCCAATCACCGCTCCAATGAATTCCTTGTCAATAATCAACTTTATCATACGTGGTGCATGTGGCTTTACATCCGGACGAGGTGCAGCAATGCATTCGTACATAGCATCTAAGATATGCAGGCGGCCTTTGCGTGCTTGTTCCAATGCTTCCCGCATTACTTCCATGCTCAAGCCATCTACTTTAATATCCATCTGCACACCGCAAATACCGTCACGTGTTCCGGTTACTTTGAAGTCCATATCGCCGAGGTGGTCTTCATCTCCCAAAATATCAGTGAGGATAGCATACTTACTATCGTCACGGGTAATTAAACCCATTGCCACACCACCTACGTGTTTACCAATTGGCACACCTGCATCCATCAGTGCCAGTGAGCCAGCGCATACAGTAGCCATAGATGAAGAGCCGTTTGACTCTAAAATATCACTCACTACACGTACTGGTATAAGCATAATCACCGCCCGGCATCATTTGTTTCAGGCTACGCATGGCCAGGTTACCATGTCCAACTTCACGACGCCCAGGTCCACGCATCATTTTGATCTCACCGGTAGAGAATGGTGGGAAATTATAATGTAAGAAGAATTTAGAATCGTGAGAAGTTGCAGCGCTTTCTACCAGTAATTCATCTAATGGCGTACCCAATGTTACAGTTGTAAGTGATTGAGTTTCACCACGTGTGAAAAGAGCTGAGCCATGTGGCGTAGGCAGCGGATCTACTTCCATAGCCAGTGGGCGTACCTGGTCGAGTGAGCGTCCATCAAGGCGCGTACGGTCATCCAAAATCATATTACGAATGACTTCCCACTCCAGTTCGCCCAAATACTTTTTTGCTAATTGCTTTTGCGAATCTTCGGCTTCCTCGCCAAGTGAGGCAATCAGTTCATCACGTATGGCATGAAAGTTATCGCTTCTTTCGTGCTTGCTTAATGCACTTTTAGCTATTTGGTAAACCTTATCCTTTGCAAAAGTCTTTACTACATCTCTCAATGCCTCATTCTCTTCCGGTTTAGAATAATCGCGTTTGCCAACAATGCCTACAAGGTCGCGTAATTGCTGCTGTGCTTTTATCTGCACGCGAATAGCATCATGCGCTATTCCCAGCGCTTTCACCAGGTCTTCTTCACTGCACTCTTTGGCTTCTCCTTCCACCATCATCAGGTTTTTTTCAGTAGCTGCAATGATGAAGTCCATGTCGGCATTCTCCATTTCATGGCGCGTTGGATTAACCTTAAACTCACCATTAATACGAGCTAAACGAACTTCTGAAATAATTTCTTTGATAGGAATATCCGACACGGCAAATGCTGCCGAAGCTGCCAAGCAAGCCAGTGCATCAGGTAGTATTTCTTCATCGCTCGATACAAGTGTAATTAACACCTGTACTTCGCATAAATAATCTTCGGGAAAAAGCGGTCGCAAGGCACGATCTACTAACCGGCTTGTCAGCACCTCGTAATCGTTTAAACGCGCTTCACGTTTGAAAAAGGAACCTGGGATACGTCCGGCAGAAGCGAATTTTTCCTGATAGTCAACACTTAACGGAAAAAAAGACTGCCCTTCTTTTGGCTCCTTATTGGCCACCACGGTAGCCAATATTATATTTTTACCTTGTCTTACGGTTACGGCGCCATCAGCCTGACGGGCCAACTTACCGGTTTCTATAAACACCTCCCGGCCACCGCCAAGGTCAAATGATACACTCTTAGGTTGAGTCAGCATAATATAAAATGGGAAATTGAACTCTTACTACACTATAGGCGGGAACGTCAATGCAGTATAAGTTCAAGGTTAATAAAATTAATTACGGGCAAACACTTATCGTATAAAAAAGTATTCCCAACTGTTATATAATGCCAGTTGGGAATAAATGATTTATAGCATAGATGGCTTATTTACGAAGACCTAACTTTTCAATTAATGCGCGATAGCCCTGTAGGTTATGCTTTTGCAGATAAGCCAACAGGCGTTTACGCTTACCTACCATCTGCATCAAACCACGATTGGTAGAAAAGTCTTTTTTATTTGCTTGTAAGTGTTTCGAAATGCTGCTGATACGCTCTGTCAGCATCGCAATCTGGGCTTCGATAGAACCCGTATTCCGGGCGTTTCCACCGTGAGTTTCAAAAATATTTGATTTCTGTTCAGTTGTTAAATAAGGCATCTCAATACTTTTTTAATACATCCAATAATTTTCATCCTAATATTCGGGCGGCAAAAGTAAGGCAAAAGTTGGAGATTACGGAAATTAATTTATTAAATATGGCTCTGCTTAACACATTATTATTTTGCTAACGAATCGGTAACGGGTTTAGTAAGGAGTGAAAATGATGCCTGGCTGTTTTGTAAAAATAGCTCCTTACTCTGATACCCAACTGTCTTCTTCAGTACCATACCTTGTGGATCGAGATAAAGAAATGTAGGAAAGCCCAGTAATCTGTAGCTATTTCTTATAGCAATACCGTCTGTCTTTAACACATCATACCTCAGGTTAATAAAGTGCTCATTATGATAGTCGCCTACTTCGGGCAATTGGAAAATATTAGCATCCATCTGCCTGCAGTAGGTGCACCAGGTGGCATATACATCAATAAAAATTATTTTGTTTTCCTGCCTTGCTTTGCCCAATGCCTGCTGCCATGAAAGTTGCTCAAAATGAATTTGACTATAGGCAGATGTTACGGATGAAATGAAAATAAATAAAAAGATAATAAGCTGTTTCATAGCAAAGCAATATACATTGTAAATCACTTATGCAAATACCTTGCAGTTTTATTATCACAGTATAAATTGCAAAGGCGCTATCCCGCATAGTATTAAGCACATAGGTAAAGCTTTCAATCTTCTTTCCTTTTCTATATTAAAACACAAAGCCTACGGTTTGAACCGTAGGCTATAGTTATTAATTAATTGAAAGGCATTTATCCTAATCACGGTAATCCTATAATCCCAAAAATAACAGTTCAGAGAATCCCCGTTCAGACTTATCCATTCATACTTGCTAAAAACTCTTCATTGCTCTTAGTACCACGCATACGTTTAAGCAGTTCATTCATGGCTTCTTCTGTATTCATATCATTGATGAATAAGCGAAGAATATTCATACGCTTCAACACCTCTCTATCCAGCAATAAGTCCTCACGTCGCGTAGAAGAAGCTACCAAGTCAATAGCCGGGAAAATACGGCGATTAGCAAGCCGGCGATCCAGTTGCAACTCCATGTTACCGGTACCTTTGAATTCTTCAAAGATCACTTCATCCATTTTACTCCCGGTATCAATAAGGGCAGTTGCTAAGATGGTCAATGAGCCACCATGTTCTATTTTACGTGCAGCTCCAAAGAACTGCTTGGGTTTTTGCATTGCATTTGCTTCCACACCACCACTTAGTACTTTACCACTTGCAGGTGCTACGGTATTGTGTGCACGTGCCAAACGGGTAATAGAATCCAGCAGTATTACTACATCATGACCACATTCTACAAGGCGTTTTGCCTTTTGTAAAGCGATTGTAGAAACCTTAACGTGTTTTTCTGCTGGTTCATCGAATGTAGAAGCAATTACTTCAGCTTTTACACTGCGTTCCATATCGGTTACTTCTTCAGGGCGCTCATCTATCAATACCACCATCAGGTAACACTCAGGGTGATTGGCTGCAATAGCATTAGCTACTTCCTTCAGTAACACGGTTTTACCTACTTTAGGTTGTGCTACAATCAAGCCACGCTGACCTTTACCTATGGGTGTAAATAAGTCTATAATTCGGGTACTATAGTTACTAGGCGAAGTGAATAAGGTAAGCTTTTCGTAAGGGAACAGCGGCGTCAGATAGTCAAATGGAACACGGTCTCTTACTTCATCAGGGCTCTTGCCATTGATGCTCTCAACCTTTAATAAAGCGAAGTATTTTTCACCTTCTTTTGGCGGACGCACAGAACCTGACACAGTATCACCTGTTTTTAAACCAAATAGTTTTATCTGCGAGGGAGATACATATACATCATCAGGAGAAGACAAATAGTTATAGTCGGAAGAGCGAAGGAAACCATAACCATCAGGCATCATTTCCAGTACACCTTCACTCAAGATTACGCCATCAAATTCAATATTGAAGGTGGGCTCCTTTTTGTACTGTTGGCGTACCGGGGCTATTTCTTCTATTTCATCCTCAACTGCTGTATCTTCTTCCTCCTCCTCATCATCATCAGCATCTACACTTACAAAACTGTCATTGCTATCATCATTTAACAGTGCTAAGAAAGCAGGCGATATCTGTGGAATTTCGTCGTCTGTTTTTGACAGTACTTCCTCTATAGGGGGCGCTATTGGCTTGCGTTTGCGGCGCTTTTTCGATTCTTCGCTTTCCTGTGCAGGTGTCGGTTCATCTGTTTTCTGAACAGGTCGTGACTGAGGCACTTCTGCTGAAGGTTGCTCAGCGGGTGCTACTTCCGGGGTTGGTGCTGTAGCAGTGGCAACTGTATCGTTAGCATCGCTATTATTTGCTGTAACACGGGCAGCTTTTACAGTGCGCTTGCGCTTCGGCTTTTCTGCAACCGCAGGTTTTTCTACAGCATTAACAGCCTGACTATCTAATATTTTATAAATCAGGTCCTGTTTATTAAGTTTTTTTACATTGGTAATGCTTAGCTGCTCTGCTATATCCTGCAACTCAGGAACCAACATATCATTTAATTGCAAAATGTCGTACATAAAAAAATCTCAGGTAAGAAATTAGGTTAATCGTCAAGTAAAAATCAATCTAGTGGTAAAAAGAAAAATAAAATTGGTTGATAAAGAAACCTGGCGAGCTGAGCGAATATTGATTAAAATTAATCAGCTATTGTTTCTATCTGCAATGTTACGGTAAATTAATTATATACAAACAAAATTATTTTATCTAATTCGTTAAAGATAATAAGATAGCTATCGTATTAAATTTTAACCACATTACATATTTTATTATAAATCATTAGTGGAGTTATGCGCTCCATGCAGGCCACATCCCCACGGGGACACCGCTTATTGCCAAACACCGATGAAGGCCGGCAATCCAACTCAACCTGAACGGCATTGCTTAATGGCTGCCCCCATCCATAAAAGCCTAAATAAGGATGTGTACCTCCCCAAATAGATACAACCGGCACTCCGTACATAGATGCTAAGTGCATATTAGCCGAATCCATACTAACCATTAAATCTAATTGAGCAATTGCATTTAACTCTTCTGTAAAAGACATCACACCTGCAAGCGATTGAATCTTGTCTTTACTAATATCTGTAAACTGTTGTAATGCAGCAACATCGTTTTTACCACCAAATAAAAAGATTTGTACATGCTCAGATATTACAAGCAATTGAATTACCTGCTGCATCTTGCTGGCTGGATAGGTCTTTTCGCCATATTGTGCAAAAGGTGCAATACCTATTAGCTTGTAGCCTTGTTGTTTATAGTTGCCTAATAAAGCACTTTTTTGCTGAGGAGTAGCGAAACCCTGCTCAATATTAAGTTTTATCGGCAAGCCTAATGCCATAAATACATTGGCATAGCGCTCAAAGGTAGACTCTAATGGCTTCAGTATTTTATTTTGCCGGCGCGTAAGCCTTTTCTTTTCTTCTCTGCCTTTATCTATTACTGCTATTTTCTTACCGGCAGCGGAGAAGAACACCCGGAGCACTTGTGTACGCAATACATTATGGAGATCAGCTACTGCATCTATTGTAAACTTATCCCTTAGTTCTTTATACAGGCGGTATAAACCAGCAACACCTTTATGCTTCCCCTTAGTGTCGGCTGTATAAAAATGCAGCCGTTCTATGTTATTGAATAGAGGCTTTACAAAGGCAACCGAAACAAATGTAAGCTCCACCTGCGGGTTTTGTTGCAATAACAATCTTATCACGGGAACAGTCATCGCAATATCACCAAGCGAGGAAAAGCGAAAAGCTAATATGTGCTTTTGTGCACTCAATCTGCCGTGCTTTTTTGTTTATATAAAACCGGGTTTAGTGAAGAATCATTGTACATTTTCATTTGCCGGTACACCTTCATTTTCTTATTACCTGCAGCAATATCATTGAGCAACTGATTGATCGCTAAAGAAAGGTCGGCACGTTGCTCAAGCAACACACCTAATTTATACAAGCAAAGTTGTTTATGCTGCTCCGTAGCATCTGTGCGCTCTGCTTCTATCTGCATGTGATAAATCTTTAGTTCCAATATAGATAGCCGGTCAATAGCCCATGCAGGACTCTCCGTATTAATTGTAGCATCTGGCTGGCACAGCACATTTGCATACTCATCTAATAGCCAATCATCAATCTTTTCAACGAGATTGGTGCGCTCCTGGTTGGATGCATCTATACGGCGCTTAATGTGCAAAGCGGTTACAGGATCAATATCAGGATCACGTACATTATCTTCAAGATGCCACTGCACAGTATCCACCCAGTTCTTAGCATACAACAGATGCTCCAATGAGCCGGTAGTGTGCGGGTTGTTTATGGGTGTATTTACGTTATCGTGCACATGATAATCGTGTATGCTTTGCTGAAATATCTCTATGCAATACTCACTGGTCATATACTAATCATTTTAAAACAGCATCCTGGCAACTATTTAAATTTTTGAGATCTTAAAACACTCAAACTCATTGGAAGGAAGTTACTCTTAACGCTTTTTACCATTTTCTGCCCTCAGGTCACAGACTTTCTGCAGGCCGCAGGTTCCAGTGGAGATCTTGGGATGCGAGACTTTATGAGCTGTCCTTTGTGCCTTTCAGTCTTCGTGGCTCAATTAGATATTTTCAAACAGCTTCTTACCTATGCTCCAAAAAATTCAAATCCTTTCCAAAAGTTTCCTGAATATTAATAACTGCCAATAAACCTAAAACAGTAACAATTGCACCGGTTATCCAGGCACCGGTGATATAACTACTTTCAATATTGTGCGACTGGTTGGCTAAAAAGGTGCGTATTTGCTCAAATACTATTATAATCAGGGGCAACATACCTCTTACAAAATTGGGTATGGTAGTCGTAGCGGTTGCCCGCAGGTTGGTACCAAACTGCTCTGCGCCTATGGTTACAAATATTGCCCAGAAGCCCATACTAAAACCTAATGCAGCACATAATAAATACATGACACTGGCAGAGCCATTATATTGAACGGTAAAGAATAAGATCATAAATACAATAGCTAATGCATAGAATAAGTACAATGCTTTTTTACGGCTTTTAAGCAACTGGCTAATGAAACCAATAATCACATCGCCAAGAGCAATACCAGTATACGCATACATCACTGCCTTGCCTGTATCTATAGGCTCAGCGATGCCCATAGCCTTACCAAACTCTTTAGAAAAGGTTACCAACACTCCTATTACATACCAGGTAGGCAAGCCGATAGCAATACTTAATAAATACCGCTTGAAGCGTTCACCACTGCTGAATAACATCAGGAAATTGCCCCGCTGCACAGCAGTTTGCTTTACCTGCTGGTACATACCCGACTCAAACACAGAGATGCGCAGGATTAATAATAAGAATCCTAAACCTCCGCCAATAAAATAACAGGTACGCCAGCCGGTACCATCCGGCTGAACAAAATACTGCTTTATAAAAAAGGCTACAATAGCCCCAAGCAGTCCAACACCAGCTACTAAAGAGGTAGCAATGCCGCGTTTTTCCTTTGGAATTAATTCGGATACAAGTGTAATACCTGCACCTAACTCGCCAGCGAGGCCTATTCCGGCAATAAAGCGTATCCAGGCATACTGGTCTGCAGTATGCACAAAGCCATTTGCTATATTAGCCAATGAATACAATAAAATAGAGCCAAACAGCACACTTAATCTACCTCTTTTGTCACCCAGTATTCCCCAAAAGATACCGCCTAGCAACAAGCCAACCATTTGCAGGCTGATGATATGTTCCCCTTCGCTGGTTATTTGCACATCCGTTAAACCCATATTCTTTAAACTGGGTACGCGGATAATGCTGAACAAAAGCAAATCGTAAATATCAACAAAGTAGCCCAATGCTGCAACGAGCACAGGAATTGAGAGTATACTGTTTTGTTTCGTTTGGTTCAGTGTTATTGTATCATTCATCATGGCAGTAAAGCAGTAAGTTATTTAACGTTGGCATCTACTTTCACATTGGTATCAGCTACCTTTTTCTTACCAAAAAATAATTTAAATAATACAGGTAAAGTTGTTACTAAAATAATGATTATTGCTATAACATCTATATGTTCCTTCAGGCTGAAGCCATACTTGTTGAGCACCCAGTTCTCTAAAAAATGACCACCTAATACCATGGCAGTAACCCATATAATACTCCCTAAAATGTTATAGAAAGTAAAGGTAGCTTTAGGCATCTTTACCACACCCGCCACAATAGGGGCAAAGGTGCGGATGATTGGTAAAAACTTAGCTAAGAATATGGTTGCTTTTCCATACTGCTCATAAAAGTCGTGCGCCCGTATCAGGTGTTTGCGCCTGAAAAGTAAGGTTTCTTTACGCTCATATAAAACAGGTCCGGTTTTATTGCCAAACCAATACCCTGCCATATTGCCCAACACTGAAGCAATTATGATTAACAGAATGATTACGCTATAATGAACATTATAGAAGCTTGCGGATAGCTTGTTTACATAAATACCTGCTGCAAACAGCAAACTATCGCCCGGCAAAAAAAAGCCAAGTAATAAGCCTGTCTCTGCAAAAATGATAAACAGCATGACATATATTCCGCCGTTCTCTATAACCCAGTCTATTAAATGGTTGAGCATGTTGACGTGTTCTATTATTTATGATAAAAGGAATTTGTCAGATGGACTAAAATGCCAGTTATATCTTTCTTGACGAATCTTATTGATTGTAACTGTAGTAAAATGTCCAAAAACATATTCCTGTTGATATTGTAAAAGTCTCAGTATGTTTTCAATAATGGCTGCTGTTTCGTTATACGGATAACATAAGAAAATAACAGACAAATCTTGCATATAATTTCTGAAAACAAGCTTACCAAAGTCTTTATCTTCTGTCAGGATCACTTTAGGTGGAGGCGTTTTTGCCCAGGCTATTACTTCCGTATCACTTATACCTCTACTGCTAAAATAAACTGACTGTACTTCAATTCCAATGCCTTCTATAGCTTTAATTATTCGATGATCCATATTCTCATCAGCCAAAATAATCATTCTATTTGTCACACTAAAAATTCTTCATTAGCCAATACAGCTGCCGCATACCGCAAAGCTGCATAAATATGTTCTTCCTTTAAGCGTGGATAAGCCTCTAACAACTCCGGAATTGCAGCGCCCTCGCCCAACTTCCTTACAATCAACTCCACCGTTATTCTGGAGCCTTTTATACATGGCTTTCCCACCATAATAGCAGGGTCAAGAGCTATGTATTCATTATATGCCATAAGCTACTTTTTTCCAAATGTACGTATTCTACAATTCGCCTTCCCACTTGCTTACCACACTCGTTGCAAGTGCATTGCCAAGTACATTGGTAGCAGTGCGAAACATATCACAAAAATGATCTATCGGCAATATCAAAGCGATACCCTCAGCCGGAATTTTAAACATCGTGCACGTAGCAGTAACTACCACCAGTGAAGCACGAGGCACTCCCGCAATCCCTTTACTTGTAAGCATGAGCACTAGCAACATGGTAAATTGTGTACCGATATCAAGCGGAATATTGTAGGCCTGGGCAATAGCCAGGCTGGCAAACGTCATATAGATCATACTGCCATCAAGATTGAATGAATAGCCCAATGGCAATACAAATGCCACAATCTTATCTTTACAACCAAACCGTTCCAATTCTTCGGTAAGCTTTGGGAATACGGCCTCACTGCTGGTAGTACTGAATGCAATAATTAATGGCTGTACTATGCGTCTTAATAAGAGTGGTAACTTCTCTTTTAGAATAATAGCTCCTACAGCTATCATTACTCCCCAAAGCAGTATAATAGCTATAACGAAGTACAGAAAATATTTACCATAAAAAATAAATATAGCCGGCCCCTTTAAAGCTATTACGGCTGCAATGGCACCCAGCACACCAAGCGGTGCAAAGTTCATTACATAGCCTACCATTTTCAGTATTACATGCGCCACTGCATCCAATGCTTTCACCACTATCTTCCCCTTCTCCCCCAGCGCAGCGGTGGCAACACCAAAGAAAATGGAGAACACTACAATCTGCAGTATCTGGTTTTCTGCCATTGCGTCTACCAGGCTTTTAGGAAATACATGGTCTACAAAATTGCTAAGGCTGAATGCCTGTGTTTTACCCACCAGGTCTGCTGCCCCTGCTTTATCAGCAACCGCCAGATCAATCCCTTTACCCGGCTGAAAAAAATTGACAAGTACCATCCCCAGCAACAAACTGGCAAGTGATGCCGACACAAACCACAGTAATGCTTTGCCCCCTACCCGACCTACGGTTTTCAGATCGCCGAGCTTTGCAATGCCAACCACCAGAGTGCTGAACACAAGCGGTGCAATGATCATTTGCACCAGGTTGAGGAAGATTTTGGTAAGCAGCTTTATATTATCGGCAAAGGACTGTGCAAATGCAGGACTGGCGGCCACATACACCCAATAGCCAAGTGCAATACCTGCAGCCATTGCAATTAAAATATAAATAGTCAACCTGTTGTTCATGCAAAAACAGTAGGGGCGCAATATAAGGTGAAATAGGCAAGGCTGGAAGGTTAATTATAATTGGAGAGACTGAGAATTGCCAATTGTATGAGTTGTGAGTACCGGGGGCAGTTTGGCTACACTCACTCCTGCTACCTATGGTACATTACCGGTTACAGAAAAAGTATACTAATTCACTACCGGATCAATAAATGAAGATAAATAGAATTTCATTGCTCAGCGGATGTTCGTCCAGCCGCTATGGCAGTAAGTTTTTGTTGTGTGGATTTTATTTGGATTTCAAAATTATTTCCCTGGAATGCAATTTAATGATAAATCATTTTAAGCTCATCAGTAACTCAGTTTCAAGTTTAGCCTCGTTGTTTGTCCAGTGTCCGTAGATTTCAATATACGGTAAGATAGTTTCGTAGCCTTTGCTCTTTAATTCATCTGTCATATTTAGTCCTGCCTGCTTTATTAGATTATATGGGCCAATATGTTTGTAATAGGCATACTTTATTAAGGTAATACTCTTTTGTTCTAATCCTGTATCTTGATTGAGAATGCCGTTAAGTTCCACTCCTGCGAAGACTCTTTGATCTTGTTCGTAAACCCAAATATTAAGACCTTTATTTTTTAAATTATTTGATTTAACAGTCTGCCACATCTTGTCCATTAACTTGAAGGCAGTTGCAGCATAGTCTTTATTTATAGCAATCCCTGAAAAGCCATAAATGGTCTAGCCTTAATGGTTCATTGATTATTTCTAAATTCATTGTAGTGAATTTTCGAAGGCTATTAATTGCACGCAACATCTGCCAGCTTTGCGTTTGTAGCAGTATTAGCTTTACGTCAGCCGAATATAGCACAAAAGCTTAATTGAAAAACTTATGGTGATTTTTAGTAGTCAAGCCGCCATAATGTAAAACCGAATGTTGTCTATAGCGTCAGTTAGTCCACTTTTAAAATGATGTATTAGGTGGTTGCATATATGCGGGTAACCGGTGAGTGTCTAAGGATAAATGGCACACTGGCACGAGGTAAATATCTTATTCAGAATAAAAGTTATACCCAAACAAGCTTAATTTGCTACCACAACAAATGTCAGCCAGGGAGTAAGAAGCAATAGGTAGCTGGCTTTCCCTAGCCTTTGCCGGCAGGCAGGAGGCTAAATGCAAAGGGATACAAAAGTCCATTTTCATCCCCACCAAAGCCATAGTAAAGTCATGGCAAAGCCATGGCAAAGTCATGGATAGTTCATGAGAAAGCCGTGCTAACCCCCTATCTCCACCCTATCTCCTCCATATTTAAGCCGTTCATCCTACGTCTTTTCTGTAAAGAGGAAATAAAAAACAGGTGTAATGATTAGTTGTGCGCAGGAGAGTTAGTAAATATAAAGCTATAAGCGCCTTACAAGCAAGTTTACATAAAGTCTATAATCCACAACCGGCACAATTTTACTTTGTTAACCTATTTGTGGTGGCTCTAGTTAGGTATAACGCTCATTTATCCTATATTGGAAACAGGTGCTTTAACTTGCTTTCTTACTTCTTTTCTGCTGTAACAATAATCCTTTTGAAAGGAATGACTATATTTAAAACTTAATAAGCAATGATTAATAGAAATAGAACAAATATTTACTGTTAGCAAACAAATAATACCTACTTTTCCAACGTATATTTTGAAACATAATAATTGTAGATTATGAGTCTTTTTGCAAAGAAATCTATTAAAGCATTAATGCACCAGGCACACGACTCCGAACATGGGCTTAAACGAACATTGGGTGTTGGTTCACTCATTGCTTTGGGCATTGGAGCTATTATTGGCGCCGGTATTTTCGTAAGGACGGCTGCCGCTGCGGGTGGTCATGCGGGTCCTGCCGTAACTATCTCGTTTGCCATTGCCGCTCTCGGCTGTGCGCTTGCGGGTTTGTGTTATGCCGAGTTTGCCAGTATGATACCTATCGCGGGCAGCGCTTACACTTATTCGTATGCAACCATGGGCGAACTTATTGCGTGGATAATAGGCTGGGATCTGGTGCTGGAGTATGCACTTGGTGCCGCAACCGTAGCTATTGGCTGGTCGCAATACCTGAATGAGTTGTTTCGGGATTTCTTTGGCTTTATGATTCCCTTTCAATGGTGCCATTCACCGTTCCAGGTGTCTGATGCCGGTGTACATGGCATTATAAACCTTCCCGCTATTCTGATTATTTTTTTACTTACTCTATTACTCATTCGCGGTACAGCGGAGTCTGCCACGGTAAATAATATAATTGTAATAGTGAAAGTAACTATTGTACTGATGATCATTGTGCTGGGCTGGCGTTTTATCAATCCGGCTAATCATACTCCCTACATGATACCAGCCGATGCAGGTTCGGTAAAGCTGAATACAGGTCAGATGCATAATTATGCTGATGCACTTAACCATGGCTGGCTGGGCGTGCTGCGGGGTGCCAGCATTGTATTTTTTGCCTTTATTGGCTTTGATGCGGTATCTACTGCTGCGCAGGAAGCTAAAAACCCACAGAAAGATATGCCCAAGGGCATCCTGGTTTCGCTGGTTATTTGTACGGCATTATACATTTTATTCTCCCATGTGCTTACCGGGCTGGCTCCTTACAAAGAGTTTTTAACACAAGGTAGTGAGGCATCAGTATCTTATGCCATCCGTACCTACATGCCGGGTTATGGCTGGCTGTCCTCATTGGTTACTGTATCTATTTTGGCAGGCTTTTCATCTGTAATACTGGTGATGCTACTGGGACAGACGCGCGTATTCTATACCATGAGTACGGATGGTCTGATTCCAAAAGTGTTTTCCAAACTACACCCTAAGCACCGCACACCTTTTAAGTCGCAGTGGCTGTTCTTTGTTTTTGTATCACTGTTTGCCGGTTTTATACCAGATAGTATTGTGGGTGATATGGTAAGCATCGGTACCTTGTTCGCTTTTGTACTGGTATCGCTGGGAGTAATGATTTTGCGCAGAACCAATCCTGAAATACACCGGCCATTTAAAACACCGGCTTACAAGATCATATGCCCATTAGGTGCTATTGTGTGCCTTTGCATGATTGCCTCAGAAGGATGGGAAAACTGGGCAAGATTGATTATATGGCTGCTGATTGGCTTTACCATTTATTTTGGATATAGCCGCCATCACAGTAAAGTGCAGCAGGAAAGAGTTAGGGAAACTGCCGCTCCACCCCGTGACATATTACATTAATGTATTTCTATAAAAAGACTTTAACAGCCACACCGAGGTGCGGCTGTTTTGTTTGTTGTTTGCATCAAAGGCTTGTTTTACCTTTGCAGCCGCCGTTTTAAGCTGTAAGCTGTCAAGCTGCAAGTCAAAGGAGCTGTGAGCTTCGGCAGAACAGGTATTTGATTAATATAAATATTATACAACGATAAACCAATGGGACGCATATTTGAAGTAAGAAAAGCCACCATGTTTGCGCGCTGGGATAAAATGGCTAAACAATTTACGCGTATTGGGAAAGAAATAGCCATAGCGGTAAAAGCCGGCGGACCAGATCCGTCTACTAATTCTGCACTGCGCCGTTGCATGCAGAACGCCAAGGGTGTAAACATGCCGAAGGACCGCGTGGAAGCAGCTATTAAGCGCGCGCAAGGCAAGGAAATGGAGAACTTTGAGGAGATTGTATATGAAGGTTATGCCCCCCATGGTGTGGCGGTAATGGTAGAAACAGCAACAGACAATCCTACACGTACAGTTGCAAACCTGCGGAATATTTTTAAAAAGGGAGACGGTGTGTTGGGCAACAGCGGATCGGTAGGCTTCCTCTTTAACCGCATGGGTGAGTTTAAAGTTAAGAATGAACGGGTTGACCTGGAAGAATTGGAACTGGACCTGATTGATTATGGTCTGGAGGAAATTGGGGAAGATTCCGAAGGTAATATCATCATCCGCACGCCATATGAAGAGTTTGGGCATATGAGTAAGGCGCTGGAAGATAAGGGTATTACCCCTATCAGCGCAGAGCTAACCCGCATACCTGCTACATCTGTCCATTTGGATGAGGAACAGGCTAAAGATGTACTGGAACTGGTGGATAAGCTGGAACAGGATGAAGACGTACAGAAGGTGTATCACAATCTAATCTAAGGACATTGCTTTTGGTTACATAATAAAGCCCGTTTGATGACGGGCTTTATCTTTGCCACGAATTCACGAATAGACCTTATTAAATTCATTTATCCCTATTCGTGTTAATTCGTGTTTTATCATTCGTGCCTTATCATCCCACAAATTCTTCCATCATTTCTTCTACTGTTTTTTCTACAGGGTAAAAAGTTAAGAGCTTTTCTATTACACGTTCTACTACCGCATCAGGACAGCTAGCACCGGAGGTAATGAGTATCCTGGCAGGCTCAGTCTGGGGTAAATAATTGGTCACTACCTTTTCTTCTTTTGTGCGCCAGTTACAATGTTTTATTTCTTTATCGCTGAAGAGTTTATCAGCATCATTGATAAAATAAGTGGGCAACTTTTGCTCACACAGCTCTACCAGGTGAGAAGTGTTGCTGCTATTGTAGCCACCTACTACAATAGCTATGTCTGCAGGTGTTTCCAGCATGTATGTTACGGCACTCTGGTTGTCGTTCGTAGCATAGCACAGAGTATCGCGTGTTTCGGCAAAATGAGTTTGAATGGTGGTTTCGTCCAGTTGGTAATACTCCATCATGACGCTTCGCAGATAATCAGCGATAGCCTGGGTATCTGTGGCTAACTGAGTGGTTTGATTGACTACCCCAATGCGCTCTAAGTCTTTCTCTGCATTGAAGCCGGGGGAATACCTGCCGGCAAACTCTGTGTAAAACTCAGCTGCAGGCTTTTGGTGGGTGATGTATTGAGCAAGGGCAATTGCCTCTTTCATATCATTTACCACTACCGTGGGTGTATTGGACGAAGCATGCGAAAAGGTAGCCCTGGTTTCTTCATGCCTGGGTTTGCCGTGTACTACAATGCTGTAGCCTTTTTCGGCTATCTGCTCGCTGCGGTTCCATACTTTCTTTACAAAGGGGCAGGTAGTATCGTATTGCTCTGTATGAATTCCCTTCTCCAGTAGCAGGCGTTGTATTTCAAGCGTGGTACCAAAGGCAGGGATAATAACAACATCATCCCCGGTAACCTCCTCAAATGAGATGACCTGCTTGCCATAGGTATCCTGCAGGAACTGCACACCCAAAGCTTTTAAGTCAGCATTAACCTGGGGGTTGTGGATCATCTCGCTGAGCAGAAAGATGCGCTTACCTTCATTAGCTTCAATGGTCTTGAAGGCAATATCTATCGCATTCTCAACGCCATAGCAAAAGCCGAAATGCCTGGCAAGGAGTATCTGCACCGCACCAAAGTCGAGGATGGTGGGAGTGAAATCTCTCTTCAGCCTGTCCGCTTGCTTGCGCTTGTTCTTGATAGCGGAGATCAACTGGCTGCGATAAATATTAGGAACCGTAAAATGCTTCATAACGGGCGCAAAGGTACAAACTTGGAAGAAGTATGGGTTAGGGTGGGTTGTTAAGGGAAGGTGAAGGGGTCGGATTCTTGGAATTATTTATTATTTCAAGGTACGTTATATTGATACTTCGAATAGAACTTCTGTAATAAGTCAGAGTACAATTAGAGCGACTCAAGGAACAGAGCCAGTCAGCCGTAAGGAAAGAGCATTACAATAAATAGTACATTTAGCAAATCAAAATATTTCCAACAATCCATAATCTTCAGCCTCAAACAAGGCTTTGATTTCAACTTTATGCTTTATCAATAAGGCTTCAATAAAGGCAGTACTCTGATTGCCTGTTTTCAACAACACCACTTTTGGAGGATAGCCTTAAGCTGCAGCAAGGTTTAGAAAATCAACATCGTTGGTTATGATAATAAGTTGATGCTCTAAGGCATAATTCCATATCTCTGTATCTTTTGCAGGTATATTTAATCCAATATGATCTACATGCAAACAATCTTCAAACTCAAGCCTTAGTTTAATGGTTAATCTCCAGGAAATATTTGCATCTAGCAATAGTCTCATAACTGCCTGTTCTGTGTCTATAACCAAGTCTTTGTTAGTATAGAAATTATAGTTGTTATTCTATTTATGCAGCAATCATCTTAATCATCGCTTCGCGATTGGCTGCAAAATAGAGTGCTGCTAATATGTGTTCCTCATTCAGTGCAGGAAAATCTTCCAGAATTTGCTGGTGTGTCATGCCCGAAGCAAGCCATTGTAAAATATCATTCACTGCTATACGTGTATTTATTATACATGGCTTACCAAAACGAACCTCAGGATGAATGGATATATGCGAGGCAAACTCTTTCATTGCATAAAAGTAAATCTTTAGCCTGAGAATGAAAGAGATGGTTGTTTATAGTAAGGTAATTATACTTTACTTTTATTCTATTAAAAATTTTATTGCACCTCACATTAATACTATTTCCACTATCTCACCACTCCTTCAATAGAAGCAATAATTTTATTCACTACATGACCAATCAAAAACTAATACAATTTCTGCTCGCCTCCAATCTCATGTCTTCCAAAACAGCCGGAGAAGTTGCAGTTCTGTTTACCCAAAAAGACATCAGCAAAAACAACTTCCTGCTAAAAGAAGGAAAGGTGTGCAATGAATACTTCTTTCTTGAAAATGGCTTTATGAGAGCCTTTGCACATGATACGGAAGGCAATGATGTAACTACTAATTTTTACTCAGCCAACGTGGTAGTTTTTGAAGTATCTTCTTTTTTCAACCATACTGCCTCCAGAGAAAACATTCAGGCAACGGTTGATTGTACCGGATGGTTTATTACCTATGAACAGTTGAATTACCTTTTCCATTCACTGCATGAATTCAGAGATTTTGGACGGTCAATATTAGTGAAAGGATTTGCTGCCCTTAAAGTAAGAATGTTGTCCATGATAACCGAAACTGCTGAACAACGTTACGACACGTTATTAAAAACAAATCCCGAAATATTTCAGTATGCTGCACTAAAGCATATTGCCTCTTACCTTGGTATAACAGACACTTCCTTAAGCCGCATCCGTAAAGAGTATTCAAGAAAATAAGACCATTTTAAATTTCTTGCCATTTGCTAAGTGTAAAGGAGTTTTCCTGAACTTACTTTGTGTAATCATTATTTAAATACATAGCAATGCCTGCCCGCTTTTAATGCACGGGCAACAAGCAATAATACCGCGTAAAGAGAGCTTTCCTTAGGTTGTTAAACCAACTGGATAATGATATAATAATAATGTGATTACATGTTGCCCGAATACCGGCAATACAACAGCCTTTTGCTTTGAATACAGTAAACAAAAAACAATCATTATGAAAAGTACCTTTTCCACCCCCGGATTTCTTTGGCCACTACTAACACTTTGCTGCACCATCATAGTACTGTATGGCTTAAGCAAAGCATTAAGTAAAACCTCCTGGAGCAGATCAAAAAAGCTAAACTTATTTCTTGGAATAACTTTCATCATGATTACGTGGGCAGTGCTACTGACCGTCCTATCTTACAACGGTTTCTTTAACGATTTTAGCAAGCTGCCACCCCGTCCGGCTTTGGCATTACTGGTTCCTTTACCCTTTGTTTTGTGGTTTGCCTTTTCAAAAACAGGTACACAACTGTTACAACAGGTACCAGCGCACTGGTTAGTACTGATGCAGTCATTCAGGATCTTTGTGGAGGTGTTGATTTGGCTTTCCTTTTTAGCAGGCAAGCTCCCTATTCAAATGAGTTTTGAAGGCAGGAATTATGATGTACTTACCGGTATTCTGGCATTACCCGCCGGATATGTATTGCTAAAGAAAAAAACCTATTCGCATGCAATAGTAATTGGGTTTAATACAACAGGCATTTTATTACTGTTGAACATTTTAATCATTGCTGTACTCTCCATGCCAACTCCCTTCCGTTATTTTATGAATGAGCCAGCCAATACCATAGTCGCACAATTCCCTTTTATTTTATTACCTGGTGCGCTGGTGCCTCTTGCTTATTCATTACATATACTTTCAATACGCCAGTTATACATCCGGAAAAATGCAGCGTCAATTGTGATCAACCATAAGACTTCCTGCGTTCTCCAGGATTAAGTGATACCGCAAAGAGTGAAGCTGACAGCATCCCTTTTGAACTAAAAAACTATTCAAATGGGGTACATAAAAGTGGGCTACCTTGTTTGGCGCACGAATAAACAGTTGATGATATTTGACATTCCTCAAGATTAAGCCTTAAGGGTGGTGTAGATGTATTTATAAAAGTAAAACTTTAAGATGAGATTGAAAGGTCACAGGTCACACAGCCACCAAATCACAAAACCAAAACCCCATATTATCAATCCTCAGGCTGACTGCTAAAACATTGATCCTTATCATCTTTCGGTGCTACATACTCCCTGTAAACCTTTTCACCAATCGTAAATTCAACCGGCTTTTGAAAGATAGGTCCGTCATAAACAAACGTATGGAACTCCCCATTCTCACCGCAAGGATCTACATGCGCAGGAATATCTTTCAGGAAGTCTTTATCAATCACCCTACCCACAAAGTTTTCATCCAGCACTTCTGCTTTGGTGCAAACCACAATGGTTTTAAACCCAAGATCAATGAACTCGTGCATTAATTCGGCAGTATTCCTTTTCCAGAGTGGAAATATAGCTTTGAAGCCTATTGTGGCTAACTGGGTTTCCCTGTATTGCTTTAAATCCTCTAAAAATATATCACCAAATACAGCGCCTGTAAAGCCTTCTTCTTTCAAAGCTTTTAGCTTTTCAACTACTGCATATCTCATAATCGGTCATAGAAGGCTGCTCCGGCAGTTCAATAGTGTCGAGTGGTAAGCCAATTGCTTTGGCTTGTGCTTCCAGTAGACTTCTGCGCACACCATGCATGGAGATACGATTATGCACTGCATTTACATTGGTCAATAGCTTTTGTACATTTATGTTATTTTGTATGGTATAATGCAGGGCTAATGCAGAGTCTTTGCCACCACTCCAGTTGAAATAAGATTTGCACATGATTGTGTTTGGTTTGTTGTAAGTGATCGATCATTAGAAAAGTCCTTTTAGAAAATAGATGGTGTTAATTACAAACTAAAATTAATATTCAAAGATGGAGATTTTATCAAGGAAAAATGCTTTGGAGTTCTTGCTTCATTAGCTTACAAAGGAAATTTAGTTTTTGAAGCGGAACGCTGCAGTGTAGAGGGTTCAAGCGGATGCTTGCCCCAGTTCACTTTTGTTTTTATTCCACACCCATCATCAACAATCTGGTGTACAATTTGAGCCAAATCCTGCACAACTATAACCTATGAAGCAGCTATTAATACTCATTAGTGTTTTTGTTTTGTATTCACATGCCTTATCCCAGTCTTTGCAATATGCCTACCCTGTACATTTTTTAAATCTCACTATAGAACAGCAGCCTGCACGCATGGCTTATATGGATGTACAGCCTGCAAACCCTAACGGACAGGCGATATTGCTGCTGCATGGAAAAAACTTTAACGGTTACTACTGGAAGGATGTAATTGCAGCATTGAGCAATAAAGGCTATCGGGTTATTGTACCCGACCAGGTGGGATGGGGACAATCGGATAAGCCCAACATCCATTATAGTTTTCCTTTGCTGGCTGCTAATACAAAGAAACTGCTGGATACGTTAGGCATTAACAAAGTGCATGTAGTTGGTCATTCTATGGGCGGTATGCTTGCCACCAGGTTTGCATTCATGTATCCTGCTACCGTAGATACACTGATCTATGAAGACCCGATCGGGCTGGAAGACTATAAAACCTTTGTTC
>CAWFUV010000035.1:0-82994 GCA_963819045.1 uncultured Chitinophagaceae bacterium
CTATAACTGCTTATAAAACCAAACTAAATATGACTCCATTTATGAGTGAATTTATTGGCACCGCTGTATTACTTACATTGGGAGATGGCGTAGTTGCTAATGTAGTATTGATGAAAACTAAGGGCTACAGCGGTGGTTTAATAGCTATTACTTTCGGTTGGGCAATAGCAGTGTTTACAGGCGTGCAAGATTGCTGCCAAAGACAGCGGTGCACATTTAAATCCTGCCGTAACATTAGCACTTGCGTGCTTACATAGGTTGGCATGGGATCAAGTTCCTATTTATCTGGCTGGCGCAACTTTTTGGGTGCAATGACCGGTGCACTCCTGGTTTGGCTTTTCTTACAGGCAGCACTTCAATGAAACGACTGATGCGAATTTGAAACTTGCGGTTTTTTGTACTGCTCCTTCTATCCGTACCTGGCGGTACAACTTTATGACGGAGACTATTGGCACTTTTATTTTTATGTTAGCAGTGTTATACATCATTCCTCCGTTAAGCGATTTAGGCGCTTTGGATGCCTTGCCGGTTGCTTTAGTAGTATTGGGCATTGGGTTGAGTTTGGGCGGACCGACGGGTTATGCTATTAATCCGCACGGGGATTTAGGTCCGCGTATCATGCATGCTATTTTACCTATAAAAGGGAAAAAGGGATAGTGACTGGGAGTATAGCTGGATACCGGTTATTGCGCCTATTATTGGTGCGTTGGTTGCAGCTTATGTTTATTGGATTCTACATTGATTTTTATTGTATTCTAAGTTGCTATTAAGAATACAGATGACTGAATGAGTAGATGCCAGAAGGAATAGGCACTTGCGGCAAGTTATCAGTTGATGGGCTGGGTCTTCTACTGAGTACGTTGTCAACTGAATTGAGTTAGGATAGTGTAAGTTGGTTTAAGTGCTGTACACAGTTTAGGTGTTATAAGGTGTACTTACTTACAGTCTTGATTCTTGTTTTTACCTTTTTTTTTGATAAAAAAGGTAACCAAAAAATCAAGCGCGGCAAGATCGCTCCGTGCATCCGTGCGGGCCAGCGCGGCCCCACTGCCCAAGGTGCAGCTTTATTATTGAGTGTACTGTTGGGCTAATAATGGTGCGTGTGCGGCTTTGATGGATACAGAAAGGTGAGGGTGGTTGCCTTTGGCCTTAAACTTTGGACAGCGTAGTCCTACTTAGCGTAAAACCAAAAGGAAGATACGTAGCTCATTGCAGGTTAGAGGATTTATGTTTTACGTGGGAGAATACTCTTTTGCTTAGCTTCTATTAGGAAAGCTTAATTTATTTGATAGTAGATGTTTATTGTAAATTTATTCAGTTGACAGCGTATTTAACTCAAGTTGCTAGTGCTCTATCAACTTAATTTTTGTCATTGACTTTAAGCATATTGGGAAGCCATTTTCTCTCTGGCTTTGTCTACGGTGGAGCCTCAGTGAATCTTTACTTTGTGGAGATTTCTGTTGTCCGTCCATGCTTGAACAGTCTGTTTCATTTGGTCTATGCTGGCGATGCGTTCGTCCAGACACTGTCTGGCAAGAGCGGAGAACTCTATCTCTGCCATATTCAGCCAGGAGCCATGTTTAGGGGTATATTCAAAATCAATCAGGCTGTCAACTAACCAGCTCTTTGTACACTCAGGTGTTCATAAAAGGAGCCTTTGGTGTGGGTATTTAAGTTATCCTGTACCAGCTTTATCTTACCGGCATCCTGATAATGTTCCCGGATGATGGTATCGATAAACTGGGCATAGTCCTTTTTGGTACGCCGCCGTTTTACTTGCGTGTAGCGGATGCCTTTGTTGATATCATAGGCCAGCAGCACCACACAAGTGCCTTCGCGCTTATACTCATTATCTATGTGCTTGGGCATCCCCGGTTCAGGCGGCAAGGGCGTCAGCACCTCCTCCAAAAGCTGGCAGGGACGTTCATCCATGCACAACCGGACAGTGGCTGCCTGCTGTGGCTTACCGTATAGCCGCAGCACACTTTCCATATTGGCTAAGTACTGCCCATCTACTTTTCCAATACACCACTGCTTTTTAGCCAGGGCCTGAGTTGGCTTTTTTTAAAACTTTCCGCACCGTCCATAGCTGAGATGAACGGCATGCCCATCGCTAACCATCTTGTCTGCAATCAGATCCAGTGTCCACGAACTGCGTCCGTCCGGTCCTTCCCCGCAGCAGGCAAGCGCGGTAATGTGGGCTTCCAACTCCGGGTAATGATAGTGGGCTGCCCGCTGCGGGGCTTTTTCTTCCAGCACTTCTTTGATTACTCCTTTGCATTCACTGTAGCGCTTTAGCAGGTGAGTGACGTGCCCTCACTGCAGTTGCAATCCCGGGCAATCTGTTGTTGTTGTTTACCGCCTTGCTCCAGCTGCAGAACATGCGGGCACGCCGCATGGCTTGGCGGAGTGATTGCCTTTACTTACATAGCTCTTTAGATAAGCTTTGTCTGCTTCACTCAGTACCACCTTTGGCTGTTCCATCTTTATAGATTTTAGAACATCAAAGTTATCCTAATTTAAAAACTATGCTGATGGAGCACTAGTTAGGTGATTTTGTCAAAGGCATAAGCGATGACAAAGAGGGCTACTTTGAGCAGGAAGCCTTCTTTAGTGACGGCATGGATGCAACGGAGCATCTTAGCTTTGATCTGGCTGAAGTCTGTTTCAATTTCTTTGCGCATATATTCTTTTAAGAATCTCATATAAGGCTCATCCTTCCTTTTGCTGTTGCTTTTACGTTGCACCCTGGCATAGATGCCTGCTGCTTCAAACAGATCATCCTCACTTAAGTAATCCGTATAGCCTGCATCCATGTAAATGGTGCTCTCCGGAGCTACATCAAAGGGCAGCTTGCCTAAAGACTGAGAGTCATGCTCCCTGCCGGGTACCATACAGAACGCTACCGGAATGCCGTTGAGTGTCAATACCTCTACCCGTACTCCATAGAAGTAGCGGTGCATGGAAACGTGCTTGCCTCTGAATGCTTCTCCCTGCAGGATCTTATACCAGATTCAAGTAGGTAGGGATATATAGGGGAACTGGGTGAGCTGCATGATAACCTGTGGGTTTTGATAATACTTCTGGAGAATGGAGATGAGGTGTTCTTCCACCTGTTCGATGGTGTCAAAAACATGATCAGCAAGGTCTTTTCTCAACTCTTCAAAGAAGCGTTCTACGGGATTAAGTTCCGGAGAGGCAGCCGGCAGCTTTTTAAAGGCAAAGCCATGATCGGTGCACAATTCTTCCAGGTGTGCACCGGCCCCATCAGCTATGAGCAGTACCTTGTTTCTGTGTTCCTGCTGCACGCCATAGAGTCCATCCAGGTAACGGGAGAAGTGGTCAGTAAATGCACCAAAGCTGTCCTTGGTCATATCCGGAAGTATCAGGCTGAACAGCGAACCTGTGTAGGGATTCAGTGCTGCATACAAATAGCAATACTCGTAGCCTAGCTTCATCCTGCATTTAGGACGGTGCCCTCTGGGCGTCCACCGGCGCTTACACTGACTACGCGTACCACTACGCATCTCATCCTCAAAGAAGATCGCCTTGCCATAAGTCTGACTCAGTTCAGGAAAGTCTTTTTTTTAAACGCTTCTGCCTGCCCTGGCTGCTGGTCCACATGCGAGGGACGACCCGTCTTTTTCTTCACTCCCAGACATTTAAAGACATAATGCATCCCTGAAGCACCATAGTGTACGCCGGTATGCTCTTCTACCATCTGGCAAGCTTTGGAGAGGCTGGTGGTACTATCTTTTTTAAGTTCCTCTTGCAGCCAGTTCTTCTGCTCTTGATCCAAATAGGACTTTCTGCCTTTAAAGGGATAATCCATGAAACTGGCCATCCCCTCTTTATGGTACAGCTTCCACATCTTTTCGGCACCCGTAGGCAACAGTCCTAATTTCTTGCCTGCTGTTGCCCGGCTCATCCCTTTGTTTTGCTTAAGCAGCAATAAAAAGCGTAGTCTGCGCCGGGTCAATGGCTCATGGGCTTTTTTCAGCATCCCCTGCAACTGCTCTATACTCTCAGTGATGACCTCACTATAATCTAATGCACTTCTCATACCTTACCTTCCTCCAATATAGTGCCACCTACTTGAATCTGGTATTAGAGCGGCTGATGCGGATGTTATCACATACAGCTACCGGAAAAGAGTCCAGCCGGTAAGTAGCAGCTCCTGCCAGGTCCTTGAGTTGTCTGCCTACAGTCTCAAACATGGTTAATAGAAAGTCACTAAGCCGATGCAGGCGTCTGCAGAACCTGCTCTTATCCAGCATCAGAGGTACATAGCCCTGCATCTGCATGAAGTGCCGGGCATTGTCCAGGTGACCTCCAAAGTACAGCACAGCTACAAAGGCAGTAGTAATGACTTCACTATCACTGACCCGCACTCTCTATCTTCCTGGTGGCGCATCGCTTTAAGTATGTCATCCACAATACAGTAAAGTGCTATAATTTTATCCTCGGAAAGCATAGTATAATGATTTTAGATGTGCTAATCCAAAATTATTTATTCCTTGCTTTCCTTTCTTTATTCCACTAACTAGCAACTTGAGTTAATTAGTACTTTTCTGTACGGAAAATCTTTGATATCATTTTATTTCTATAACAAAAAGGCTCGTGGATAGTACGAGCCTTTTTGTCTAACTATATTTCTCTAAAATATTATTTACTTGCCGGTTGCAAGCCATCTTGCTGCTTTCACTCCTAATTGTTCCATAGCCATGCTTTCATAGCGCTCATTATCTTCTTTGGTCAGCATATCCTTCCATCTGCCATTGGTGCCTTTGTTGATAAAAGTATCACTGCCACCATTCCATACCGCACCACCCAGAGGAACAGTCTTGCCGGAATTCTTTTTCATATAGTCAAAGCTGCAATGCTTTAGTATATCTGCCCATTTATCTTCATCTATGTCAATTTCCAGGAAACTGGCAATCTTCTTTATTTCACCCGGCATGTCTTCTTTCAACTGTGCAAAATGTACAAGCATTACATTGGGCAAATGGCGAATATTCCACCAGCTACGCATGTTCTCCCAAAAAGACCAAAAGGGATAACCATCTTTGTCGAGCCATTCTCTGAAATATTGTACAATATCCTCTGTTGGCTTTTCCAATTTGGGTCCTACACGTCCGGGAGTTTCGTTGATTAGCTGATAAAATAACTCGTTACCATTCGCATGGTGATTATATAAACTCCACACTACATCCCTGCCATCTCTTGCTATATAAATGTATTTGGCTTTCTCTGAGAAAACGAGTGCGTCTACCGGCAAATGCGTTTTGATAAAACGGCGGTGTGCCTGATTTTCTAACAGTTCTAATTTAATATGGGCTTCAGGTATACGTAAATCTAGCCAGGGAGACATACCGGCAACATCCAAATCTGTCTCGCCATTAAAGATCAGTTGTGAGATAATTTGTTGCATCCAGGTAGTGCCAGACTTGGCATAGGTTGAAATAATGATGTCGTCTTCTCTAAATTTAAAATCGTTCCAGATAGAAGAATCAAAATGGTGGTTGTGGAGTTCACGTTTTTTCACGGGCAAGGCAAGTACTTCTGCTGTCATGGTTTTAAAAGGGTTTAGTATTTTATATTTTCAAAGATGGTATCAATAAAATACGGAAGTAAAGCAAATTGGGATTTACGAACAGAAAGCGAGGATGAAAGGCAGAAAGTAACAGATGAATTGTAATACAAAACACAACAGCAATTTTATTATTGGCCTTAACCTGCTGTTGTGTTTTGTAAATAGTTGCTTTTAAAAAGCAAAATAAATGGTACTATTTACCCATGCCAAACATATTGCCCAAGCCACCAGTTGAACCTGATAAAGAACTTTTAATACTATCAAGCGATACGCTTTGGTCATTTGGATCCATGGCCTTTTGTGAGAATTTTTGCAATAAGCCGGGAATTGCACCTGCAATAGCTCCAACAACTGAAGGCGGCAAATGAAACTTACTTGCCAGGCTACCAGCCAAACCGCCGGTAATAGCATTTGTAACAGTACTACCGGATTCTACGCCACCAGCGAACTTTGAAAGCAAGCCGCCAATGCCGCCTTGTGCGCCTGCTTCATTTTTCAGACCATTGGTAATATGACCTGCTACTTCCTGGTGAACAGCATCTGCCTGATCGGCGGGAATTGCATTTGCAACCTCAGGGTTGCTACCAAGATGCTCTTTTACTAAGTTGAGAACTTGATCGAACATAAGTTTTTGATTTATTGTTTAATAATGGGACTGTTAAGATACATAAAGTGCACCAAAGTGAGGTTTGGTTCTCACGCCGCCTGGCGGACAGAGGGGATTACACGGATGAACATCCCCGCAGGATCCTTTAGACAGATGAAGTAAAAGCGAGCTGGAGAAAAGAGACAAGGAACAAGTGGCAAGATTTAAGCGGCGCAGATAGTGTGTATCAAAGGAGGCTATGAAGCGTATATCAGAAGGAGATAGGGAGGAGATTTGGTATAAGTTAGGTATAACTTAAGTATAAGTTAGGTATAAGTTAAGTATAACTCAGGTATAGCCCGACAGTGTTCCAATATCAGGAAAGAATATTTTGGGGATGTTTTGAGAGCTGAATGGCAAGTTGAATACTTAGCTGGACTTTAGCAAAAAGAAAGAACCTTCATCACGCAAAGAATAGCAATTAGCGTCATTGACTCTTTATCAGGTTCGAAAGGAAGCTTTTAAAAGTTTTGCAGCATATTATTTTATAATTAACTTTAGGTAATTCCTGATAGCCGATATACTATAAGCAACTGTACCAGAAACCACTAGCCCAGCCATAACCGAGAGCCCTATTAATTATTATCCGATCATCTATTGCTCAATTTTATTTTAAACCCTTTAAATACAAAAGGATGAAAACAGACATCTTCTCTAACAAAGTAAAACATGCCGTACAGGAAGTTGTAGAGGCCTCCCAAAACGGCTTTACCAAAACTGTAACTGTGAATGGTATAGAAAAGAGCATCCCTTATCCATTCCCCTCTCCTGCAGACTGGCGTGACTGCTGGATATACTTTTTAATGACAGATCGCTTTAACAATCCGTCTGCCGAACCAAAGTCTTTACTGAATATCCCACCCCTTGAATGGGACGCAAAATATGATTTCAGGCAGGGTGGCACTTTTAAAGGCATACAAGAACAACTTGATTATATAGCTTCTCTCGGAGCCAACGCCATATGGATTTCCCCTGTTGTAAAAAACTTTGTGCCTGATAGTGCCGCTTATACTTATCCGGGATATTCTACGCAAGACTTTTTAACTATTGACGGCAGATTTGCTTCTGACGGAACAAGCGAAACAGCAGAGCAGGAATTAATTGATATGGTGAATGAGGCACATGCACGCGGACTATATGTGATTCTTGATATAGTTATCAACCATGCAACGCGTGCATTTGATTATAAATTAAATGGTACTGTAACAGACAGTTTTTCCGATGAAGCTATTCTGAATGGACCGCTGGGAGATGAACCACCAATTGAATGGTTAGATGGTTCGGGTAATCCCAGACCAGACTGGCTTGACAATCTTCCTCCGGCAGGAGCACTTTCTCCAGATGATGCGGTGTGGCCCAGCGATTTGCATCGTAAAGATTTCTTCAGGCGCAGGGGTAGTAAAATATCTGATACACCTGGTCCAAATGGTTTTGCTGCCGGTGATTTTGGAGTAATGCGTCAGTTGGTAGTAGAATATACTGCTGATGCACCTGAGCAGAAACCTTTACGTGAACTGTATGGAAGAACGCCTGTTTTGAGTATTCTTATTCACATTTACCAGTATCTTATTGCGCAATTCGATATAGATGGCTTTCGCATTGATACTGTAAAATATGTAGATCCTGAAATGGTAGAAGTATTTGGCAATGCCATGCGTGAATTTGCATTAAGCATAGGAAAAAAGAACTTCTTTACTTTTGGTGAAATATATGATGACGAAGGAACAATAGCAAGGTTTGTTGGGCGAAACAGTACACAGGCTGACGGGTTTGGAATAGATGCAGCACTTGATTTTCCGCTATTCTTTACCCTGCCCGGCATAGCCAAAGGAAATACTGCAGCAGAAGCGCTACAGAATATTTTTAAACTCCGTAAAACAGAGGAAAAGAATTTACTAAGTAGTCATGGAGAAGCAGGTAAGTACTTTGTTTCTTTTCTTGACAATCACGACCAGAACCAACGGTTTAACCATCCACTGACACCAAAAGAGCAGGTATTGCTAGGTGTGGCTACACTGTTTTGCCTGCAGGGAATACCCTGCCTGTATTATGGAACTGAACAAGGATTGAATGGCGCAAAAGACAAAGAAGGCAACCCGGATTTAAATAGCCTGGAATCGGTAAGGGAGGCACTTTGGGGTAAAAAGCCTGTTGCATTTGACCGTCATAACTTTTTCTATAAACAGGTACAACTGCTGTCGAAACTAAGACGCCGTGAGCCTGCACTTAGATACGGACGGCTATATTTCAGGAAAGTCTCCGGAAATGGGCAGGATTTTGGGTTTTCAACCGGAGCAGGTGGACTAATTGCTTTTTCACGCATTTTAAATGACAGGGAAATATTGATTGTTGCCAATACAAATACTACGCTATCCTTTTCAGGTTCGGTCTTACTGGATATTGATCTGAACCGGTCTCCCAAAAACATGAAGGTAGCTTACAGCAATGTAAATACTGAACACCTGCCTGTGATACCCCAGCCAGTTAAAATAATAGAACAAGCAAACATTTACGAGGACGGACAACTTGTGGATACAGCAGAAGTAGCCGCTTTGCCAGTAAACCTTGCGGCAATGGAAGTACAGATATTAGTGCCTGAAGAAGTGTGATTGGTTAAAGTTAATAAAGCAGGATATTATAAAAGAGGAAGTAGATTTGAATTTACTTTTATGCGCTCTTAGCTACACCTGGAGAAACACTATCACTAAACAACAAACTCCTTTTTTTCACAGGAAAATATAGTAGGGGAACAGGGTACATAAGTATAAATGCAAATCAAAGCTTGGGAAGTGATGCACAGTGTACGATCTTGCTTAGCGGCCAGGTTTGTTTTGGGTGTGAAGGGATTTGGATAGGCTTAGAAAGTGTTTTAGCACCGCTTATCCATGACCTATCCATGACTTTGCTATGACTTTAGTATGGCTTTGGTATGGCTTTGGTATGTTTCAGGAAGGAGGTTAGCAGGGCCTGAAGTGTGCCTGTGATGTTCCTGTAAGGTGCCTGTAAAATTACTATAAGGGGAACTATTTGTTTAGAAGGTGTGTTTTCTCATCATGGGTAAGAGCAGGAAGTGCTATTGCCTTGTATAGCAGCCAGCTTGTAAGACTATCACCTGACCACCCCTAACTTGTGCTCTATTTTACATAATTCCAAACCTTGATTAGCATTTATACTGCTTAGGTTAACAAAATACATATTTAAGGTACTAAAATTTAAGCTGGTTATATCCGGAAGCACATAATTTCAAGAAAGTATTATCATAACTAAATGTCTGCTCAACACATTTACATAGGGTATAAGAAAGAAGAAAGTTAAAAGGAGTCCCTACTTATTGTATTTTGCTTAATATTGGTAATATTTTAACATTTTACAGTAGAGTGCTTAGCCTTTCACCTTAAAACCTCATCTTTAGATAGTAAAAAACAATCTTAACTCAAACCTAAATTTTAACCCGGCTACCTAACCTGAATTATAAAAGAACCTGTACATTCAAAAATCTCTAATCTATTATTGCCCTTATACTTGCGCCTGGAAGTAACTGCTTTTAGCTACGGTATAGAACCAAATAAATAGGAAATACATTTTTAATAGACTGGATTTAGCGATATAAGACCATTGAATTTACGGTAATTATACTGTTAGGGACTGCTGTGTCAAGCTGTCACCAATTTTCTAACACATATGAAACATGCCCTTTACTCATCGCTTGTTTGTAAGCGTATTGCTACACTCATGCACTTACCAGGAACTCAAGCCCTTAAAAGCACTCTTTCAATCAGAATTGTCAATCTGATTCTTGCAATTCTTATCCTTGGTTTTGTCACTTCTTCCCGTGCACAAACTACGATTGTCACGGAAAACCAATTGTCCGGAAATCCTGCCTCTGAATGGGATATTTCCGGATCAGGAGATCCCAACATTCAGGGGTTTGCCACTGATATAAGTGTAAACAAAGGCCAAACGGTGCATTTTAAGATCAAGGCCGATGTTAGCAGCTACACTATTAAGATTTACCGGTTAGGATATTATGGTGGCAGTGGCGCCAGAATTAAGGCTACCATTCCAGTTAATTTTTCGCAGACGCAAACTCAGCCTGATCCCCAGTATGATCAATCTACGGGGCTTACTGATTGCGGCAATTGGGCTGAATCAGCACATTGGGATGTACCCGCGGATGCTGTTTCCGGACTTTATATTGCCAGGCTACAAAAAAGCAGTGGAGGCGCAAGCCATATTGCTTTTATTGTAAGAGATGATGCAAGTCATTCCAATCTTTTTTTCCAAACATCGGATGCTACCTGGCAGGCGTACAATAATTATGGCGGAAACAGCCTGTATGTAGGCAGCACCAGTTTCCCTGGTGGTCATGCCGCTAAAGTGAGTTATAACCGTCCTTTTCTTACCCGTGATGGTGGAGGCGGCGGCGGAGCAGCTGAAGACTGGCTGTTCAATGCAGAATATCCTATGATACGGTGGCTGGAGCATAATGGTTATGACGTTACTTATACTACTGATGTAGACGCAGCACGCAACGGGAGTTTAATCCTTAACCATAAAGTATATATGTCTGTTGGGCACGATGAATACTGGTCTGGCCCGCAGCGCAAAAGTGTTGAAGACGCCCGTGCTGCCGGCGTGCACCTCGCTTTTTTTGGTGGTAATGAATGCTACTGGAAAACACGCTGGGAAAACAGCACAGCCGGAACAAGCACTCCTTACCGTACACTGGTTTGCTATAAGGAAGGAACTTTAGGAGAGAATCAATGTAATACTAAATGTGATCCTACATCTGGTGTATGGACAGGACTCTGGCGTGATGGCGATCCTGCTGTATATGGCGCTAATGATGGCTTTAAACCAGAAAATGCCCTTTCAGGTGAAATTAGCTGGTATGACAACATAGGTACCATACAAGTACCTGACACTTATAAGAACCTGCGTTTTTGGAGAAACACCAGTGTTGCCACATTAGGGGCCGGGCAGACTGCCAGCTTAACCCCAAACACACTGGGGTATGAGTGGGATTACGAGCAATATTTTGATAGTTATCCTGCAGGACGAATAACCATGTCCAGCACTACCATTAATGGTCATACCCACAAATTATCGCTTTACCGCCATAGCAGCGGAGCGCTTGTATTTGGAGCCGGTACTGTACAATGGTCGTGGGGGCTTGATGGCACGCATGACCGTGGAGGTTCTACTCCTAATACCGCTATGCAGCAGGCAACAGTAAACCTGTTTGCGGATATGGGGGTTCAGCCAGGCTCCTTACAGAGCGGACTGGCAGCAGCTACTGCTTCCACCGATAAAACAGCACCCACCTCTGTAATTACAAGTCCTGCCAACGGCAGTTCTCTTACCAAGAGGGAAGGCTGTGACCATTACGGGCACCGCAACAGACGCGGGCGGAGGTGTAGTGGCGGGCATTGAAGTATCAACAGATGGCGGTACCACCTGGCACCAGGCCACAGGCACCAGCAGCTGGACTTATAGCTGGACGCCTGCAACCACAGGTAGCATTACCATCAAAAGCAGAAGCGTAGATGATATAGGCAACCTTGAAAGTACCAGCAGTTCAACAAATCAAAAAACAGTAACTGTCACAACTGCATCGGTAACCTGCCCCTGCACAGTATTCCAACCTACGGATGCACCTGCAACTTCAAAGGAAAATGATGGTCAGCCAATCGAGGTTGGATTCAAGTTCCAGGCAAGCCAGGATGGATATATTACCGCTATCCGCTTTTATAAAGAAGCAGGCACTACAGGCACCCATTCGGGACATTTATGGAGCAGCACGGGCACATTGCTTGGCAGCATTAGCTTTAACAGTGAGAGTGCATCCGGATGGCAGGAAGCTACGCTGGATAACCCGGTAGCTGTTACTGCGAACACTACCTATATTGCATCCATACTTAGCAGTTCGGGTGATTACCCTTCCACTAATCCCTTCTTCACGCAACCACTAGTCAACGGCCCTCTTACTGCTCTTGCAAACGGGACTGACGGACCAAACGGTATTTATAAATACACCTCCACCCCGGCCTTCCCTGCCGACAATTTCCAATCCAGTAACTATTGGGTAGATGTGGTATTTAATACCAGTGTAGGCCCCGACAATACCCCACCCACTGTTCTTTCTACCTCTCCCTCCAATGGAGCTAGTGGTGTGAATATTAATTCTGCTATCAACATCACCTTTAACGAGGCAATGAACGCAGCTACCGTGAACACTTCTGCTATTGAACTGCGTAACGGGTCAAACGTAATCGTATCTTCTACTGTTACTTATAATAGCAGTACCCATACAGCCACCGTAACGCCATCAGCCCTGGCTTATTCAGGTACTTATACTGTTAAGGTAAAGGGAGGCACTACAGATCCCCGCATTAAAGATGTGGCCGGCAATGCACTGGCAAATGATTATAGCTTTAGCTTTAATACAGGCGCGCCACCTCCTCCACCACCAACGGAAGGATCAGGCGGACCAATCCTTGTTGTAAGCAGTACCTCCAACCCTTTCAGCCGCTACCCGGTTGAGATCTTACGTGCGGAAGGCTTAAATGAGTTTAAAGCCATGGATATTTCACAGGTCACCTCCACTGTACTTTCTCAGTACGATGTAGTGATACTCGGAGAGATGCCGCTGTCAGCAGCGAATGTTACGATGCTGAGCGACTGGACAAACGCGGGCGGAACACTCATTTCCTTCAGACCGGATGCGCAATTAGCTTCCCTGATGGGCATTACCCGTAAAGGAAGTTCGTTAAGTGATAAATACCTGCTGGTAGATAATTCAACAGTAGCAGGTAAGGGCATCGTTAACCAGTCCATTCAGTACCATGGACCTGCTGATCTGTACACGCTTAATGGCGCCACCAGCATAGCGACCCTTTATTCCAATGCTGCTACTGCTACGCAGAACCCTGCGGTAACAACACGCAATGTAGGTAGTAATGGCGGTGTGGCTATTGCCTTCACGTATGACCTGGCACGTTCAGTCGTTTATACAAGACAAGGTAACCCGGCATGGGCAGGCCAGAAAAGAGATGGACAAATAGACCCCATCCGCTCTGATGACCAGTTCTTCCCTGACTGGGTAGACTTCAATAAGATCGCTATTCCGCAGGCGGATGAGCAGCAGCACTTATTGGCTAACCTCATCCTCAAAAGCAATCTTCACCGTAAGCCATTACCAAAGTTCTGGTTCTTACCTAAAGGTTTTAAAGCAGCCGTGGTAATGACCGGTGATGATCATGGGGATGCAGGCATGAAGCCCCGCTTTGATATTAATATTTCGGAAAGTCCCGCAGGCTGCTCTTTGGATGACTGGGAATGTATCCGTTCTACCGGCTATTTATATGTAGGCTCAACTTTCACTAATGCACAGGCAAAGCAATATAGTGACCTTGGCTTTGAAGTAGCCCTTCATGTAAACACGAATTGTGAGAATGTAACACCTGGTAGCTATCAGAACATCATTACTGACCAGATGTCTGGCTTCACCTCTGCCTTCCCGAGTATACCTGTTCCTACTACTAACAGAAACCATTGTATTACATGGAGCGACTGGAGTACGGTACCGGAGGTAGAAGTAGCCAATGGAATCAGACTGGATGTTAACTACTATTACTGGCCTGGTTCATGGATACAGAACCGTTCTGGCCTGTTCACCGGATCGGGTATGCCCATGCGCTTTGCAAAGAAAGACGGAACCCTTATCGATTGCTACCAGGCAGTTACCCAAATGCCGGATGAATCGGATGAGACATTCCCGCAATTCTGTGATCAACTGCTAGACAAGGCTATTGGGCAGGAGGGCTATTATGGTGTGTTTACTACCAATATGCACTTCGATAATACCAATCACCCTGGTGCTAATGCAGTAGTTGCTTCCGCAAAAGCAAGAGGCGTCCCTGTTGTAACAGCTAAGCAAATGCTGGACTGGCTGGATGGGCGCAACGCCAGTACTTTTGGTGCAATGACATGGAGTAACAACACACTTAATTTCTCCATTACACCAGGTACAGGTGCCCGCAATCTTCAATGTATGTTGCCGGTTGCTGCTGCTAATGGTCAGTTAACAACCATTAAAAAGAACGGAGCAGCAGTAAGTATCACTAAAAGTGAAGTAATCAAAGGCATTGAATATGCATTCTTCGCTGCTTCTTCAGGTACCTATGCAGCTACCTATGGAGTAGATAATACTGCCCCAGTTATCAGTACTGTTGTGGCAAAACCTCATGGTGACGGCACTGCAACCATTACCTGGAAAACAGATGAGTCAGCTAATTCAAAGGTAGATTATGGCACAAACACGAACTCGTTAACTTCAAACGTTACAGATGCCAATCCGGTAACTGATCATACTGTTACATTAAGCGGTTTAACACCTGGTGTTACTTATTATTATCGTGTAACCTCAGCAGATGCTGCTGCTAATACAACTACAGCACCTGTAGCAGCAAATGCACCGTTAAGCTTTACGATACCATCACTTTGTGTTGATGATATTATTGCTGGTGACTTTAACGCAGGCTCTACCGATGCCAATACTATAGTATCCCTTGAAGGAGATGGAGCAGTAATACTCAAGCCAGCATTGAATGAAGAGTTTTCAGGCACTACCCTTTCATCGGCATGGGGATCGGATGTGCTCACCGCCGGAGGTAGTGGTACCACGGTAAGTAACGGCTCCGTTACGGTAGACGGAACACATGTCTACAGCAACAGCAGCTTTGGACCAGGTAGTTCTCTTGACTTTGTAGCTACTTTCAATGCAGCTACCTTCCAGAACATAGGCTTTTCCAGTGACCAGGCATTTAATAATGCTCCCTGGATAACCATTGGACAAGGCAACACTGCCGGTACGCTGTCTTTGAGAAACTCTGATAATAATTCAGTAAGCCTTGGGTCAGGTTTAACAGGCACAGCTCACCGCTACCACTTACAATGGAACGCTACTAACTTTGAAGTGTATGTAGATGGCAGCACGACGCCTGCAGCTACGCTTTCCTTCACCGTTAGCCAGAATATGTTTATTCAAATAAGTGACTTTAACACAGGCGATGGTACATTATCCGTAGACTGGATGCGGGTTACTCCTTATGCCACTTCAGGCACTTACACTTCACGCATATTTGATGGCAGTGAGCGTAAAGACTGGGGAGCCGCTAGCTGGAGTGCTAATATACCAACCGGCACCAGCATAGGTATTTCAGTTCGTACAGGCGATACACCTGTACCTGATGGTAGCTGGACTGCTTTTGCTCCTGTAACCACATCAGGCAATAGTGTGGGTAAAAGTTCGAGATATATTCAGTATAAAGCTGATTTGCAAACATCTGGTGATAGTGCAAGTCCGGTTTTACAGGATGTCTCTATTAGCTGCGCTTCCGGTACCACACCGCTATCAATCACCACACAACCGCAATCACAAACAGTATGTTCAGGAACCAGCGTCAGCTTTACTTCAGCTGCTACAGGCGATCCCGCTCCAACTGTAAAATGGCAAACAAGTACAAACGGTACTACCTGGACTGATATTAGCGGTGCCACTACGGCTACGCTTACATTTGTTGCTGCTGCAGCAGACAACGGTAAACAATACCGTGCTGTATGGACAAACACTTCCAATGCAGTAAATTCCACAGCGGCTGTTCTTACTGTTAGTCCGGGCTTCACTTCTGTCAGTGCTAATACAACCAGCGCCAGCAGTTGTGCAAATGATGGTGCAATAACGATCAATGCTTCTGGTGGAAGCTCACCGTTTACATACAGCCTTAATAATGTTGATTACATAACCAACAACAGTTTCGCGGGTCTTGCTGCCAGTACTTACACTGGCTGGGCTAAAGATGCAAACGGATGTAAAGCCAGTGTGCCAAATATTGTTGTTACTAAACTTGCTACTATTAACTGTTAGCGCAACAAAAACACCTGCGAGCAGTTGTGCAAATGATGGCACAATCAAGCTTACTGCGAGTGGAGGTGCATCATCTTATACCTACAGTATGAATGGTACTACCTTTGTTTCCTCTAACACATTTACTAAGTTAGCTGCCGGTACTTATACCGGGTATGTAAAAGATGCAAGAGGTTGCGTTGGCAGGCTCTCAAATATCACGGTTAGTAAACTTGCTACTATAGCCATTAGTGCAACAAAAACGGCTGCCAGCAGTTGCGCAAATGATGGTGCAATAACACTGACAGCAAGCGGAGGTGCATCGCCTTATACCTACAGTATGAATGGAACTACTTTTGTTTCCTCCGGTACGTTTACCAAACTGGCTGCAGGTACTTATAAAGGCTGGGTGAAAGATACAAGAGGTTGTACACAAAGCTTATCGAATATCGTGGTTAGTAAGCTTTCGACTATAACTGTTAGTGCAACAAAAACACCGGCGAGCAGTTGTGCAAGTGATGGTATCATAAAGCTTACCGGAAGCGGAGGTTCATCATCTTATACTTACAGTCTGAATGGTACCACTTTTGTTTCCTCCAATACGTTTACTAAACTGGCCTCCGGTACTTATAAAGGCTGGGTAAAAGATACGCGGGGATGTGTACAAAGCTTATCAAATATTGTTGTCGCAAAAACTACATTCACTGCAACTGTAAGCAAAACAAATGTTACCTGTAAAGGTGCTAAAAATGGTACTGTTACCATTAGTAAAACCGGAGGAATCACTCCGTTTACTTACAGTATAGACAAAGTTCATTTTGTAACTTCCAACAGGTTCACCAATCTTTCTCCAGGTACTTATACTGCAACTGTAAAGGATGCAAAAGGATGTACTGCAAGCGTATCCGGCATCACCATTACAGAACCTTCAACGCCATGCTTAGGCATTATTGCTGAAGGCTCTGCTACATATGGTAATGAATTGGATGCAACTGTAAATCCGAATCCGACTGAAAGTGACTTTAACCTGGTTGTCAAAGGAAACATCAAGGAAAAAGTATCTGTAAGGATTATGGATGTATATGGAAGAGTAATTAAAGAAATGAGTGGATTTACCTATCAGACTTATCGGTTTGGACAAGAGTTTGCATCGGGTACTTACATAGTTGAAGTAGTACAAGGATCTAATAGAAAAACATTGAAGATAGTTAAGCTATAAGAAATGGCTGATCCTTTTTGCTCAGGATAAAACAAAACAGCAGCTTCGGCTGCTGTTTTTGTATGATGCCATTTTTCAGTTGGGTAGGATAACATACACTTTGCTCAAGGTCAAAGCCTTTATTGTACTTGCACCTTTCAGTCCGCAGATTATATCTGTTCATCTGTTTGAATCTGATATAACATCGTAAACAGTATTCTCCCACACCTGCCTGGCCAACAGGCAATTTCGTACATCTAACCTCGTACATTCCCACCCTCAACCTTGGAACACCCGGAGTTATACCTAACTTATACCTAAGTTATACTTAACTTATACTTAACTTATACCTAACTTCCTCCTACTCTTCTCCTTTGTAACTCCTCATCAACTTGCTACCTACTCCGGTACTAAGCTATACATACCCCTAATCCGCAGTGTCCTGTGGACCGGTATCTGGCTATCAGATTGAATCCGGCATCATTAATACTGCTCCTACGGCTTCTCATTTCTCTTTATAATCCACCAAAAGCAATTCTTATGTATTCTTGCAACATCAATCATGATGCAAGCACTAAAGACAGAATAAAGGATGCTTACCATTGCATACGATCCTATATATGCTCATCCGTTACCAGAGAATCACCGCTTCCCGATGCTGAAGTATGAGCTGATCCCAGGTCAGTTGCTTTACGAAGGCGTTATTACTGAGGAAAACCTGTTTTCGCCCCAGCCACTGGATGAGGAGATCATACTACAAACACATACTGCTGATTACTGGCAAAGGATGAAAGCAGGACAATTAACGGCAAGGGAAATGCGGGCAATTGGCTTTCCGCAAAGTCCTGAACTGGTAGAGCGGGAGATCAGAATTAGTAAAGGAACGATTGATTGCGCATTGAACGCATTGCAGTATGGTGTATCGCTGAATGTTGCCGGTGGCACCCATCATGCATTTGCCGGCCATGGTGAAGGGTTTTGCCTCTTGAACGACTTCGCAATAGCTAGTCATTACCTGCTCCATCACCAACTGGCACATAAAATATTAATTACCGACCTGGATGTGCACCAGGGCAATGGCACTGCTGCAATTTTTGAGGGCGACGACCGGGTGTTCACCTTTAGTATGCACGGACAACATAACTATCCGTTCCGGAAAGAGCGTAGTGATCTGGATATTGGCCTGCCGGATGGCACCAGTGGCAGTGAATACCTGCGCATACTCCAAAAGACATTACCCGAACTGATCGAAAAGGAACAGCCTGACTTTATGTGTTTTGTAGCCGGAGTGGATGTGCTGGCAACCGATAAATTTGGCAAGATGAAGCTGAGTATCAGGGATTGTTACTGGCGCGATGAAATCGTTTTCAGCATTTGTAAACAATACGGTATACCTGTAGCAGTAGCCATGGGTGGTGGTTATTCTCCTGATATCAGGCATATTGTGGAAGCACATTGCAATACTTACAAGCTGGCAAAGGATGTGTTTGGGCTTTAACCAAAGAGCAAGAGCAGCTTTGATTCTTATACCATTTCCAGTATGGTAACATACAAAGGATACCTGCTATCCAATAGTCCAGTTACAAGCGTTCGAAAAGCTCCGGAGGAGCGATATATTTTGACTGAATCTATTTAGAAGTGTTCTCCTCAGAATTATTTTTTACTTTTCCAAAAACCTTTGAATGGAAAAGAAACATTACAGCTGTTTTACTACAGAACTGAAGGTTCGACCGGATGACATTGATATGTTTAACCATGTGCATAACAGCATTTACTTCGATTATGTACTGGCTGCCCGCTATGAGCAGATGCAGCAATTCTACGGCATGCCAATGGAAGAATTCCTGCAACAGGGTTATGGCTGGGTGGTAAAAACAGCCTATATGGATTATAAGCGCCCGTTAACCTTAGGAGATTCTTTCTTAGTAACCACGGGGATTGTTGAATTCCAGGAAACAGGCTGCCGTGTAGCATTTGATATTAAAAATAAAATGACCGGCAAACTATGTTGTGATGGCTGGTTCGATTATGTAATGATTGATACGAAAACAGGAAGAAGCGCTAAAGTAACACAGGAAATGATTGAGAAGTATTCCATCTGATAGCATCTTCTTTATTATGAATAATCAGCCAAAGTATCTATCTGTTTCTATCAAATAGAACACATACTTCTGTTCAAAGCTACCGTCTCATATCTCAGGCTTATGATTTACAAGCTACAGCTTATAATGCTTTCTAAAACTACAAAGGGTTGGCAAATTGCCAACCCTTTGTAGTTTGAAGCTTGAAGCTTGTGGCTTGCAGCTTACTCATATTATCTCGCTATCACAACAGCAGCTTTCTTAACCACTACTCCATTTGCATCTGCAATCTGGATCTGGTAGCTACCTTGTGCCAGTTTGTTACCTAACAATAGTAGCTCCTGCTGTATGCTGTTAGCTTGTGAGATGGTAATCTTCTTTTGATATACAAGCTGTCCATTCACACTATAAATGCTTACTGAATAGATACCAGGAGTAAGATTGCTTAGTTGCAGGTGCAACTTGCCATCCTCCACAGGATTAGGATACATAGTTATTTGTACATCCTTTGTATCTGCACCGAGTGTTACCAGTACAATATTGGAGTAAGAAATAGTTCCATCCTTGCTCTCCATCTTTATACGGTACAGGTTATCCCCTGTTTTAGGCAGTGCATCAAAGCTGTTGTAACTTGTTACTCCTGCACTTGTCTGGTTCTTTGCAGCTAAAGTAGCTATCTGGGTGTACGATTTGCCTCCATCTATAGAGCGTTCTACAGTATAGCGCTGCATGTTTACTTCATTCTCTACTGTCCAGTTTACATTTACGCCTCCGTTTGTAGCCGTAGCTTTTACATCCCTGAGAACTACAGGAAGCACCACAGCAGTATTCATGAACACGATGCGGAAGCGGTTACTTTTAAAGGATGCACTATCGCTTGTCACTGCAAAGTCTACCGTAGTAATAGCACCGTTCAGGTCAATGGCTTGCTTGGTCTTCAGGTAGCTGTCTTCCAGCCACGCATGCATCATAGACAGCGTATCAAAATCTTCAGCTTTCACCTGTATCTGGTAAGACCTCTTACTTACATTCCAAAGCTTCAATTGCAAGGTATCTGTCTGTAAGATGGTAGGCCTGGCTTCCACTATCAGGTCAGTGCTCTTACTTCTGATACCTAAGTTCTCATACAGGTTTGCCTGCTTTTTTACATCATCTACATCCACATCTGCGCTATAATTATCTCCGAACCTTGCGAGTACACCATCAGTAATTATAGCAGACGTATCATTGTTCTTCAGGTTCAGGTTCACAAACAACTTATCAATAGTACCTTTCTCTCTGAATGGATTGATAAGTGCTGTTTGAGCAGGAGCCTTGGCCGATTCATCAATCGCCAGGTTACCATCACTTGTACCAGCCGGCTGTACAAAGAAACCAGCACTGCTCGGGATGTACCGTGCATTATTGTTTACAGATGGTGTGTTGCTGTTGAAAGGATAAGGAACGATAGTATAACCAGTTCCACTCTTAACTACCAGTTCGTAAGCGCCATATGTACCCAGGTTACCGTTCCAGATGGTAAATCGAGGTAAAATAACAGTTGTTCCGTTATTTGTATAGATCTTATCAAAGTCTATTGGTGAAGCATACGGGTTGCCGATCAGTGTATAAGACTGGTTGCTGCTGCCGTACAGGGTTATATTCTGTTTACCCTGCTTCAGTGTGCCCGTGGCACGCAGTGTAGTTAAGCCAGTGTCTGTGTTTAATGCAGCACGGTTACCACGAACAAATAATAAATAGGCAGGATAGCTTTCAATATTCAATCCGTTCAATCCGGTACCTGGCAGGGTATCCCATACACCTGTAGTAGCCGCACCTCTGTATCGCAGTATCGAAGCATTACTCTGGGCAATGGCACTCCAGAAGTCGTAACCATGACTAAAGGCATTACCTGCTGTACGCTGTACACGACCAGTAATGAGTGTACCATATTTTGGATCTCCTACTATTGGCGAACCCGTATTACTTACAAGTCCTTCCTGCCAGGAAGCATTGATGGTAGTACCCGTCACAGGAGATGTAAGTAACTGCCATGCACGTCTGCCACTAGGATATTCACTACTTCCAATAAATCGCTCAACGGTAACCTTGGTAGCATTTGCAATAGATCCATTGCTGTTGGTAATAGCACCTATTGCACCCGTACCTGTAGCATTACTTTGCACTGTTACCTGGATGCCACCAAAGTCCACACTTCCTGCTGAGCTGAAGGATTTATTTGGCTGTATAGTAAATGAACCTCCGGTGATTTCAAAAGTAGCGTTGGTAGTACCAGCGTAATTCTGGTCAAGCGCTACATTATCGCGAACAGTTACATTATCATCATTGGTTGGTACTTCACCTGCAAGCACTTCACCCTTACCATCTTTTCTGTCAATATTCCAGATGGCACTGTTAGAGTAGTTACCATTCTGGTTAGTATAGTAATGTGCCAGTAATGTATTATAAACGCTAATAGTAAATATTGCGCTGTTGGTACATGAATTACCACCCGTTACAGTATAAGTTACCACTGGTGCACCTGCTGCTACACCATGAACAGTAACCGGATTAGCAGTATTGCTGCTGATAGTAGCTAAAGCTGAATTATTAACCGACCAGGTACCACCTGTTGTAGCATCCTGAAGGCTGATATCTTTACCTGTTCCAACATATGATGGACCTGTGATAGCAGCTACAGTAGGTAATGTATTCACAGTCACAGTACCTGATACATTGCTGAGTAACTATACCGCAATCACCCGTTACCACCGCATAATAGTAAAGAGTGCCGGCGGCAGAAGTCAGCCGGGGTGTATTTAGCAGTTTTAGTTCCGTTACCGCTTAACCTGGTGCCACCACTGTTGCTGTTAGTAGTATTACTATACCATTGGTAAGTAATCCCAGTACCACTTGCTGTAACCGACAACTTGATTGCAGTACTATTCTGGCAATAGGTTGCACCCGATGGATTAGTGCTGATAGTAGTAGTCGGGTTTACAATTACTGCGGCGGTAGATGTTGCGACTGCGCAACTACTATTAGATACTACTGCATAATAGTAGGTAGTACCTGCTGTTGTAGTTGATGGTGTATAGTTGAAAGAGGTAGCACCACTTATTGGACTACCGCCATTATTGCTGTTTGTAGTGCTATTGTTATACCACTGGTAAGTCAGATTAGTACCTGTTGCTGTCACCGATAATGCCGTTGCTGCTGTACTCTGACACTTTGTTTGAGTTACTAATGGCTGACGTGTAATAGCCGGAGCCGGATTAATAACCACTGCTGCTGTAGCGGAAGTTGCTGTACCACAATTACCTGTTACAGTTACATAGTAATAAGAAGTACCTGCGGTAGTAGTTACTGGTGCATAAGTTGCGCTTGCAGCAACTTGTGTACCGCCGCTGTTGCTGTTAGTTGCATTTTTAAACCACCGGTAAGAAGTAATATTTGCGCCACTTACTGATAAGGGGGAAGATGCAACATTCTGGCAATAGGTTGCTCCAACAGGGTCACCAGTAATAGTTGGTGCTGGATTTACAACTACTGCTGCTGTAGTAGAAGTAACTGTACCGCAACTGCCTGTTACTACTACATAGTAATAAGTAGTACCTCCGGCAGTAGTCAGTGGTGTAAAGGTTGCACTTGAACCAACAAGTGTACCGCCGCTGTTGCTGTTGGTTGTATTGCTATACCACTGGTAAGAAGTAATATCGGTGCCACTTACCGATAATGCGAGAAGCTGCAACATTCTGGCAATAGGTTGCCCCTACAGGCTGCCCAGTAATGGTTGGTGCTGGATTTACAACAACTGCTGCTGTAGCGGAAGTAGCTGCACCACAGGTGCCTGTTACGGTTACATAGTAATAAGTAGTACCAGTAATAGTAGTCACTGGTGTATAGGTGGCGCTTGCAGCAACAGGTGTACCGCCTGTAGTACTATTGGTAGCATTCTTATACCACTGGTAAGTTAATGTACCGGTACCGGTTGCACTTACTGTTAAGGAGGAAGCTGTAACACCCTTGCAATAGGTTGCACCGGCAGGATCAGTGCTGATAGTTGTCGTCTGATTCACAATTACTGCTGCTGTGGCAGAAGTAGCTGTACTGCAAGTGCCTGTAATACAACAACATAATAATAAGTAGTACCTGCAATAATAGTTGAAGGTGTAAAAGAACTGCTGTTTGTACCAATTGCTGTACCACCCGTCGTGCTGTTGGTAGTATTGCTGAACCATTGGTACGTAAATGTACCGGTACCAGTAGCCGTTACAGTAAAGCTGTTGCAGCACCATTCTGACATATAGTCTGTGTAGTCAATGGCTGTGCACTGATCACAGTTGCCGGATTCACTACCAATGCTGCAGTAGCAGAAGTAGCTGCACCGCAAGTGCCTGTTACGGTTACATAGTAATAAGTAGTACCAGTAATAGTAGTCACTGGTGTATAGGTAGCGCTTGCAGCAACAGGTGTACCGCCGCTAGTACTATTGGTTGCATTCTTATACCACTGGTAAGTTAATGTACCGGTACCGGTTGCCACTTACTGTTAAGGAGGAAGCTGCAACACCCTTGCAATAGGTTGCACCAGCAGGATCAGCGTAATAGTTGTAGTCTGATTCACAACTACTGCTGCTGTAGTGGAAGTAGCCGTACTGCAACTGCCTGTAACTACTACATAGTAATAAGTAGTACCTCCAGCAATAGTGGTGGAGTATAAGTAGCCGAAGTAGCACCGACAATTGCGGCACCTCCTGTAGTGCTGTTAGTGGTATTATTAAACCACTGGTACGAAGGTACCTGCACCTGTGGCACTTACTGATAATGGAGAAGCTGCAACACTCTGGCAATAAGTTGCTCCGAAGGTGTTCGTACTGATAGCAGTAGTCGGGTTTACAACCACTGCTGCTGTAGCGGAAGTTGCTGCACCACAGGTCCCCGTTACAGTTACATAGTAATAAGTAGTACCAGTAACAGTAGTCACTGGTGTATAAGTTGCACTTGCAGCAACAGGTGTACCGCCGCTGGTGCTGTTAGTTGCATTCTTATACCACTGGTAAGTTAATGTACCGGTACCGGTTGCATTTACTGATAACGCAGTTGCAGTACCATTCTGACAATAGGTCGCACCAGCAGGGTTCGTGCTGATGGTAGTTGTCTGATTCACAACTACTGCTGCTGTAGTAGAAGTAGCCGTACTGCAACTACCAGTTACTATTACATAATAATAGGTAGTACCTGCAGTAGTGGTTGAAGGTGTAAAGGTTGCGGAAGTAGCTCCACTAATAGATACCCCACTTGTAGTACTATTGGTAATATTACTGAACCACTGGTACGTTAATGTACCGGTACCTGTTGCCGTTACAGATAAAGATACAGCCGTACGTCTGCAATACCGTTGCGTTACAGTGGCTGTGCGCTGATAGTAGTATGGGATTTACCACTACAGCACCCGTACATTGTGGTCACTGGATCACAACTACCTGTTACTACTACATAATAGTAAGTAGTACCTGCAGTAGTTGTGCCTGGTGTATAAGTTGGCAGTCGCAGCACTGATGTGCTGCCGCTGTTGCTATTATTGGTAGTATTGCTATACCATTGGTAAGTTAATGTCCGGTACCCGTTGCAGTTACAGACAATGCATGTAGCAGCAACATTTTGACACAGCGTTTGACCGGTCAGGGCTGGTGAGCTGATAGTAGTAGCAGCATTCACAACAACTGTTGCTGCATTTGAAGTCCTGTACCACAAGTACCGTTAACGACTGCATAATAATAGGTAGTACCTGCTATAGTGGTTGAAGGTGTAAAGGTGCTGCTGTAGTACCAATTAATGTACCACCCCTCTTGCTGTTAGTAGTATTACTAAACCACCGGTAAGATAATGTACCCGTACCTGTTGCACTCACCGATAATGGAGAAGCTGCAGCATTCTGGCAATAAGTTGCTCCGGAAGGGTTCGGGCCGATAGCAGTAGTCGGGTTTACAACCACTGCTGCTGTAGCAGAAGTAGCCGCACCACATATACCCGTTACAGTTACATAATAATATAAAGTGCCTGCGGCAGTAGTCACTGGTGTATAAGTTGCACTTGCAGCAACAGGTGTACCGCCGCTGGTGCTGTTAGTAGTATTTTTAAACCACTGGTAAGTAGGACTCACTGCATTAGTTCCTACCGAAAGTGCTGTAGCAGTAGCATTCTGGCAATAAGTATTACCTACCGGCTGTGTAGTGATAGCTGTAGCTGGATTTATAGTAATAGTTGCTGTATTGTTTATACTAATATTACTAGTACTACAACCTGTACTATTAGTAATACCTGTAACAGTAATAGTTGAAGTAGTAGCAGAAGTTCCCGCATTAGTTAATGCACCAGTTGTAAACGTACCTATCCCTGCCGTGGTCACACTCAAAGTGGCTGTTAACCCTGTTGCTGCATTTGCACCAGTTATGTTATAGTTAACGGTATAAGTACCTACTGCAAGAGTAGCATCTTTTAAAGTAAAAGTTGAAGTACCATTATTACATATTGGTGTTGTTGCAGTAGTACTGGTAAGACTGTAAATCGGACAGGCTGTTATCCTTACTTGTCCATTACCACCTACACCACCTGCTTGATCATGATTTGTTGCACCAGTATTATTTATACCTCCCGAACCACCACCGCCTGGATTGCCTCCGACAGCGCCAGCAGTGTTGCTAGTTGTAACACCTTTAGCACCAGCTCCGCCATCTGTTACAGCAGCTCCTGCAGTTGTTCCACTCGCATTATTACCGTTAGAGCTTGATCCGGCACTGCTACCACCAGCTCCACTTCCTGTAGCACTTCCAGCTGCACCGGCACCTCCATAATAAGATACCTGATAGTAACCAGTAGCTGGCAGATTTCCCGATGACACTGCAGTACCTCCAGCCCCGCTTGAATTCGTAGTCTTTACTGCTGCGACTCCTCCATTACCTCCAACCGCAGATACTGTAATAGAATTAACAATAAACGAGGACGTGCCACCTCTATTACCATCAGCCCCAACAGCTACTGTTCCACCTGCTCCAACAGTTCCTGAATAGGTTGTTAAGGGCGTAACCGGCAAAATGACCTTTATGTAGCCACCACCGGCGCCACCGCCTCCTTGACCTTTTGTGGTAGAAGATCCACCACCACCACCAGCACCCCATACTTCAACAGTAATGGAGGTAACTCCCGCAGGTACCGGATATGAAAAGGCTCCAGGTGCCGTGTACGTCTGGGGCTTGGCCCCACCCCTTCACACCCACGAGTGCCATTAAAAAAACTAAGAATAAATGTTTTCTCATAAACATGAATTGGAAATTGGATTTTCTCTGATTTTTATTCATTGAATAATGAAGAATACGCGGGTACTGGATGAACGGATTCACGGGGTCAATTGGATTTTGCATAACGGTTGGTTAATTATTATACTGACTTTCTTTATGCTTACTACTGAAGCATTGATATTGGATCTCTCTTCTAAAGTTGATATATTGGATTATATAACAGAATTGGATTCCTTAGCTCAATAGAACTATTTTAAGAAAATCAGAGGCACAAAACTATTAATCATAGTAATAGTACTACATTAAAATTGTTTAATACTATCCCGAATCTTCAGGCAACTACATATTTTAATGTTTTCCAAAGTCATTTCAGCTCATTTTAAAGAGAAAGGCTAATACTAAATACAGTAACAATCAAGTGGAGGCAGCAATAAGCCATCCAAGGCATTAAACACATATTAAAATTACCAATGCTATAAAAAGCCGGCACATACCAGCATTCCCCAACCTTAGAACACTAAAGCTATTCCTGGGTACACTGTAACATAAATAGACTGAATATACTGTCAACTAAGTTTCCTTAAGTTGTGGATCAAATTCGTAGTTTGTCATGCCGACCATGCCTTCGGCTTGGCAGGCTGCAGGAAGCATCTGTGGATAGTGAATCCCGCAGGATCCAATGGAAAATCACTATTTAAATATACTTTGATCTATAGAATAGCCCCTCAAACTATTTAAGTTACACTGAACTAATTACACTGTTAAGTAAATAAGTTTATAATAAAGATCTGCTATTAAATAAATCAGACTTCACTAGATTAGAAGCTTAACCTAAAGCACCTATCGTTTCCACTAGAAAACAATAAATGACTCTAACCTGCAATGAGCTACGTATCTACCTTTCCAATTTTCCGCTAAGTAATGCCTCCGCTGTTCAAAGTTTAAGGCCAAAGGCAACTAACCTATTTATCGATTACCTGTCCAGTGAACAAGTAGCACCATGTTAGCCCAACAGGACATACAACCAGTAATAAAGCTGCACCTTCGGCAGTGGGGCGGCGCTGGCCCGGCACGGATGCGCGGAGCGATTCAGGCTGTGCCTTGAACTTTTTTGTAACTTTTTTCTTTCAAGAGAAAAAAGTTAGACAAGAACTATCTGTAAGCAGATTACACCGACAATAGCTTATCACCGTAAACAGCATTTAAACATATTTACTGAAGCTAAAACTTATTTAGTTGACAATATACTGAGTTATACCTAACTGTACTTGAGTTATACCTAACTTATACTTAAGTTATACCTAACTTATACTTAACTTATACTTAATATCCTCCCTATATCCTCCATACCAACTTCTAAGTAACTCCCACCCTTCCCCGTACCAGGCCCGTACACACCTGCCTGTTCCCGTTATTATAACCTCGAATTGGCTTTAGCTAATCTCATATTTGCCTTATGGTTTTGTACCTGTTTATCAGTAGAATGGAGCCTTTCTTCTGTGCTCATCTGTGTGATCCCTGCCGGACAGGCAGGTGTGAGCGCAATCCCCAAACAAAAAGTGCCGCCCTAAGGCAGCACGCTCAAATAATATCATTAAACAGAAAACCTGCTAAGGCTTACTTTACTTCCTCAAAGTCTATATACTCCCCATCGGTTGTGGTGGTATCCTCGCGTTTGCGCGAGGAACCGGCAAAGCCGGCTACTCTGCTGCTGTTCCTGGTAGTATTGCTGGTTGCGCATTTGTTCCTGCTGCATTTCCTGCATGCGATCACGTACTACGCTGGTAGCTTTTGATACCGGCACTATCACATTATACACCAGCTTGTATAGCAGGTATAAAATGAATATGGTAAAAATTAATTCTGCAAAGGTCATAATAAGACAAAGATAATTACATTGCCAGTAGGCATACTATTAATATTTTGATTTCAGCAAACGTTAACAGAAGCTAAGCTAAGTGGCTGATGATGATATGGTTGTGTGTTGCACATAGCCTGTAAAACAAATGCAGAGGGCATAAAATCTTAAGCTTGAAGGTACTTGTGGCAGCTTGCCAATACTATTGGCAGATCTTTTGGAATGCAGATGTAGTAAAGCTTTCAGCGTTTTATTAAAATGAGTGGTGAGGAGAAAATTATTTTGCTGCTTCGCAAAAGCTAATAAATTTGCGCACATTAATTTACAATCTAATAAAAAAACGATTATGAACAAAGCTGAATTGGTTGCCAAAATAGCTGAGGACGCAGGTATCTCTAAAATACAGGCTAATGATGCCCTTAACTCTTTTGTAGATGCCGTAATCAAAACTTTAAAAGGCGGAGATAAAGTAACACTCGTAGGTTTTGGTACTTTTTCGGTTAGCAAGCGCCAGGCACGTACCGGACGTAATCCACAAACCGGTGAATCCATTAAAATAAAGGCGAAGAAGGTTGCCCGTTTTAAAGCCGGTAAAGAGCTATCTGCAAGAATCTAAACACAGGCTTTTATAATATACCTGAAAGCAGAGTACAGAATACTTCTGCTTTTTTATTGTACGGCTTGCTATTATTGTTCATCTTTGTAAAAATTATTTAAACACATAACATACTATGGGAAGAGGAGATAAGAAAACAAAAAAAGGTAAAACATTTAAGGGCTCTTTTGGCAAAAGCCGTCCTGCCCGTCCTGCTAAGAAAGCTGCAGACGTTGCAAAGAAAGAAGAAGCTCAATAAGATGAGATTGATGGATGATAGGTTGGTAAACATTGTTTAATAAGCAATGTTTACCCCCGTTATCAATGTTGTATTTATGGCGCCAGCCGTTCTATTTTCCAGGTATTATCCTGCTGCAGGGTGTATAATATTCTGTCGTGCAGGCGGTTGCTGCGTCCCTGCCAGAATTCCATTCTTACGGGTTTTACTACATAGCCACCCCAATACGGCGGGCGTGGGATGCCTTCTTTAAACTGCTCTACATATTTCTCTACATTATCTTCAAGTATATGCCTGCTCGGTATTACCTGGCTTTGCGGTGATGCCCATGCTCCAATACGGCTACCTACCGGGCGCGAGTTGAAATAGGCGTCACTGACTTCAGGGGCTGATTTTACTACATCACCTTCAATGCGTATTTGCCGCTCCAGTTCTTTCCAGAAAAACACAAGGGCTGCCTTGGGGTTTTCTTCCATCATTTTGCCTTTGGCACTATTGTAATTGGTAAAAAGGGTAAAGCCTGTATCATCAAAGCTTTTGAGTAACACAATCCTTGCTGATGGTATACCATCTGCCGTAGCGGTGGCAAGTGTCATGGCATTTACTTCATCTATCAGGCTTGCTACTGCTTCCTCCCACCACTGGCTGAACTGCTGCATGGCAGTAGGGGCTACATCTTCTTCGTTTAATGTCTTCAGGCGATAATCTTTGCGTATTGCAGCTATTTGTTCATTCATAGTAGTTGTAGTAAAGATAGAATGCAAAAGTAGTGGGTAAGGTTTTTGTTTTGTACTACTCGCTTCTTGTATCTTGTAACTTGTGCCTTGTAGCTTTATTTGAAATAACTTTTGTACTCCTCTTCAATCATGGTCATATCTATCTGCTTTGCCTTTTGTCGGGGATCAAAGAAATAGATGCCCCATAGTTCAGATAAGGTATCAATCCGTACCGTTTGTTCTGATCTGTTGATGCTTATGAATTTTATGAACTTTCTGCCTTGTGCATCCAGTTGGGGGAGTTTGGTACTATAGAGGAAATCATGTGCTGCATTCAAATTATAAGCATAGTCTTCAACACCGGCGTTAAAATCATCTTCACCAACTGCCTGCCTGCGTTTTGCTATTTGTGAACTGTCGGGTTCATAAAACACGGCGGCTTTCCTGTGCACAATCAAGGTGTCACCATTAGGTGAAATGGTATTTGGAGGTAAAGACCTTTGAATTCTTTCGTTTTTCAGGCTATCAGCATCTGAAAGAGTTGTTTGGTTATTGTTAGAGCAAGCAATAATGGTAAGGCAGAATAGTACTATAAGTTGTTGACCGTGTTTTGTAAAATGCCGCATGGCACAAAGGTAAGTGCAACAAAAAGCCCGAAGCTTACGCTTCGGGCTTTTTGTATTTGCAAATCGGGTTGAAAAGTATAGTACGGTAGTTATTTCACTTTAGTAAAGTAGTAATTCATACCATCATAGCCAGGCTCATACATCACTAAGGTATCATTTTGAATACGGTCTGGCGAAAGATGGTGCATGTATTGGTCATTAGCAAAAAACTCTATTACATTAATCTGCTTGTTTATCCATTCCTGCTGAAACCAGTTAATGGTGGTATCAGCCCAAACAGTCTTATCAATTATCCAGTTGATGTGGCTGCCGGCATCACTGAAAGTATAGAATTCATTGTGACGCTGGTATTGGCAGGTACCGCAAAAGCCACCCTTCATGTAGTGTAATTGCCATTTACCATTCAGCATAGCTTTTACTTCGGGTAAGGGTTTGGTGCTAAGGTCAATGTTGTGCGGGATAGGGGTACTGTGTATTTTGTTGCAGCCGGCTACAATAGTAACTACAATCACGGTTACAGTGAGTGCAAAAAGCAATAATTTCTTCATAAAGGGATGGTGTTGTGTTGTTTTGTGTGTTGTGCATGATAGAGGCTGTGTGATTAGCAAATGTTGCCTGAGGAAAAAAATTCTTAGCAGCCAACCCCTAAAGGGGAGTTATGGAGAAGGCCCCAGCACTTAAGGTAACCTGGAGCAGGTAGGGAGCAGATGAGGAGTTACTATTAAGCAGATATAGAGGAGATAGGGAGGAGCTTCGGTATAACTTAAGTATAAGTTCAGTATAAGTTAGGTATAACTTAGGTATAGCTCCGGATGGCGAGCTTCTGAAAGATATTATGCGAGTTAATTAAAAATGGCATTAATCAGTAAATTATTATTACCGTCTGTCAGCTTAACGCTCCACAACAACGCGTTAAATTCCACTATTCAAAACAGTTGGTATCATTTTTTATAAATTGCTGAGTACATAGTTTGTATTTTCACGCGCAACAATATTTTTAAAGAGTACATGCAAACCAGCGAAGAAATCCGCCTGCTGAACGAATCCATTGCGCAGCAGGCATTATTTATAGATATACTCAGGCAAGAACTTAAAAAGGTAATTGTTGGTCAGCAATACATGGTAGACCGGCTGCTCATTGGCTTGCTTAGCAACGGGCATGTGCTGCTGGAAGGCGTACCCGGGACTGGCTAAAACACTTACTATCAAATCCCTGGCGCAGGCAGTACAGGCAAAGTTTAGCCGTATACAATTTACGCCCGACCTCCTGCCTGCCGATGTGGTAGGTACGGTGATATACAACCAGCAGCGTAATGAGTTTACTGTGCGCAAGGGGCCTATTTTCGCCAATTTTATCCTGGCAGATGAGATCAACCGTGCGCCGGCTAAAGTGCAAAGTGCCTTGCTGGAAGCGATGCAGGAGCGGCAGGTAACCATTGGTGAAACGACTTTTAAGCTGGATGAGCCTTTCCTTGTACTGGCTACGCAAAATCCGCTGGAGCAGGAAGGTACCTATCCGCTGCCCGAAGCGCAGGTGGACCGCTTTATGATGAAAGTAGTGGTAGGGTATCCTGATAGAAAAGAGGAGCAAACTATCATACGCCAGCAGGTGCAGGGAGTAAATACCCCACAGGTAAAACCGGTTATTACCCTGCAACAAATCATTGCCGGCAGAGATCTTACGAGGCAGATCTATATGGATGAGAAGATAGAGAAATACATTATTGATATTGTGTTTGCTACCCGTTATCCGGATGAATATGGCTTAGGTAAAATGAAAAGCCTCATCAGCTATGGCGGCTCGCCACGTGCGAGTATTAACCTGGCATTGGCTGCCAAAGCGCATGCGTTTATGGAGCGCCGTGGCTTTGTGATACCTGATGATGTAAAAGCTATTTGTAAAGATGTGATGCGCCACCGTATTGGGCTTACCTATGAAGCCGAAGCAGAAAATATTAAAACAGAGCACCTGGTAGATGATATATTGAGAGTGGTGCAAGTGCCATAGGAGGAAGCCCAAGCTCCCATCCCCTAAGGTGAGAAAAGGCACCGATCTCTTACAACTAATGACTATTGTAAAACTTTCTTCTTTGCACAATAAATAAACAGTATGAGTTTATTTAATAATGATAAAAACAAATCAAATGTTCCAACCTCCTCCTTAGGGGACGCGGGCATTACTGCACTACTAAAAAAGGTCCGCGAGCTGGAGATCATCAGTAAGCGTCTCACCAATCACCTGTTTACCGGAGAATACCATACTGCTTTCAAGGGCAAGGGTATGGCATTTAAAGAAGTGCGCGAGTACCAGCCGGGTGATGATGTAAGGTTTATAGAGTGGAATGTATCGGCACGTATGGGACATACCTATAGCAAGCTATTTGAAGAGGAAAGAGAACTAAGCGTGTACTTATTGGTGGATGTGAGCGCCAGCAGCCTGTTTGGTACTTTCAGGCAGACCAAAAGAGATCTGATCACAGAAATAGGTGCTGTACTGGCTTTCTCTGCTATAAGTAATCATGATAAAGCAGGATTGATTTTCTTTAGTGATAAAGTAGAGAAGTTTATTCCTGCCAAGCAAGGGCGCGACCATGTGCTGTACATGGTGCGCGAGTTGCTTACATTTCAGCCACACTCTGCCAGTACCGATATTGTAAAAGCAATACGCTTCTTAAACAATACTACCAGGCATAAGAGCATTGTATTTATAATGAGCGATTTTGCTGATGCGGGTTATAAAGACGTGCTGCGGGTGACTGCCCGCCGCCACGATGTAATAGGCATACAGGTATATGATAAAAGAGATAAGGAATTACCGCGCGTAGGATTAGTACAGGTGCGCGACGCAGAGACCGGCAAAACCGTATGGCTGGATACCAATGATACTTATACAAGATTCCAATACAATAAGCAGTTTCACCAGATAATGGATGATGCAAAGCTCACATTTCGCAACGCCGGTGCCGATTTGCTGCAACTGGCTACAGGTGAGGATTATGTAAAAGCGTTACAACAATTTTTTATCAGGCGAGCATGAGGGGAAGTCGAAAGAGGCAAGATACAAGGTACAAGGTACAAGAGGCAAGAAACAAGCTTCAAGCTTCAAGATACAAGAGACAAGAGACAAGCGGGAATATAAAAGCTAATGTATCAAAGCTTAGAGCTTGCATCTTGTATTTTATGTCTTGTTCCTTGCATCTTACATCTTGTGTATTGTTCCTTTTATCTTGTACCTTCTTATCATTTACTTCCGCTTCTGCCCAGCAGGTCTCTGCCTCCATTGACCGGGATAAAATATTGCTGGGTGAACAGATCACGCTCCAGTTAAAAGCAGAAGACATCCGTACAGAAGACAACCCTATTGTTGCATGGTTCAACCTGCCAGATACCATTAATCATCTGGAAGTAGTAAAGCGCTCTCCTATTGATACAGTGGATGTAGACGGCACTACTACCTACATCCAGAATATTACCATCACCTCTTTTGATTCAGGCAGATGGATGCTGCCGGCACTGCAGTTGAAACTGCAAAACAACAATACTGCTTTAAGTACTGCTTCCTATGCTATAGACGTATTGACGGTAGATGTAAGCAACCTGCAGCAGTATCACGAAATGAAGGACATCATCCAGGTAGAGGTAAAAACAGATTGGTTGCGCATTGCCATTTTCGCAGCACTACTGATTGCAATGGCGGTATTCATATATTATTTAACCAAAAGAAAGAAAGTAAAGCCTGCAGCAAAACAGCCTGTAGCAAAACCTTCTCTTTTTGAAGATACCATTGCAAAGCTGGAAGCTCTGCAGAAGGAGAATTTACCGCCGACGGTATTCTACACACGACTCGATACTATATGCCGCAGCTACCTGCAGGAGCAATTATATATACGTGCCCTGCATCTTACACAAGATGAACTCACACAACAACTGAATGTACACCTGCAGCAGCAGGATGTACGCATTGCATTTTATCAGTTGCTGCGGCTTATTAATGCAGTGAAGTTTGCCAGGTACACACCGCAGGCAGCACAACAGACCGAAAGCATCAATACAGCAAAGGCAACTGTTCAATATATACATTATCAATTGCAACGTACTACTACACAACAACATGCTCAACCACTGGTTTCAAAATATTGAATTTGCTTATCCATGGGTTTTCACGCTGCTCATTCTACTACCGGTACTGGTGTATGAATACAGCCTGCGGCACAAGCATCAGCAAGCTTCTATGCTTGTAACTACCACCCATTTCGTAGGGGATACACGTAGTTACAAAACAGTCCTGTTGCATCTGCCTTTTATATTGCGTTGCCTGGCATTGGTGTGTTTGATTGTTGCCTTAGCACGCCCGCAGCAGCGCTTTACCGAAAGTGAAACCACCGGCGAAGGCATAGACATCATCCTGTGCTTCGACATCAGCGGCAGTATGACCGAGAAGGATTTCCTGCCCAACCGCCTCGAAGCAGCCAAAGAAGTAGCCGCCCAATTTATACAGGAGCGCCCCGGCGACCGTATTGGCATTACTATCTTTAGCAGTATATCTTTTACGCTTTGCCCCGTAACCACTGATCATAATGCAGTACTTGCACAAATTGACAATATTCAAAGCGGGTACCTGAATGATGAAGGTACTGCTATTGGTTCAGGACTTGCCACGAGTGTGGACCGCCTGCGCAACAATAAAACGAAAACTAAGATCATAGTGCTGCTTACCGATGGCGTAGACTTTGGTGGAACGATACCGCCCGATATAGCCCGTGATATGGCTAAGACATACGGTATAAAAGTATATACCATTGGTATCGGCAGCGAAAAGGAAATACAGCAAACAGTGGATTCTCCTTTTGGCCCTATGACAACAACCAAAAAACTGGAGTACAATGAAGCCCTGTTGAAAAACTTAGCAGAGGTAACCGGAGGGCAGTACTTTCATGCTACCGATAAAGATGCCTTGCAAAAGATCTATGCCAGCATTAATCAACTGGAGAAGTCGAAAATAGAAGTAACGAGCTATAACCGCTTTACTGATAAATACCTGGTGTGGCTGATAGCGGGATTGGGTTTGATGTTGCTGGAGATAGTGTTGAGATATACGGTGTTTAGAAAGTTCCCGTAGGGTTTAGTATCAACAATATTACCATACCAGCCGCCTCCTTAAGCAAAGGCATGTACATATTGAAAGTAATTCAAAGTGATATGACACAATCAGTGAAATTTATAAAGCAATAAAGTATTATCCAGAAAAGGGAACCTGTTCTGAAAGGTAACAGGTTTCCTTTTTATCTAAACTCCTTCTGAAACAAAATACCATGCTCCTGTTGCCTTTCACAATCAACCATTCACAACACCCCTTCCTCCTCCATCAACCACTGATAATAATTAGCAAACTTCTCCCGCCAGTGGTCTTCACTATGCTCCCCTTTACCATCTATTTCTATTGTTAGTTCGTAGTGCGGGTATTGCGCCAGCATATCCACCACTTTACCAATATTCTCCACCATATTACAGCCCTCCCGTGCACCGCCATAAAAGTAAAAATGTTGTGGATAAGCTTCGTTCTGTGTGGCTACTGGTTGCAGTTCATTCACCACATCGGGCACCAACCATAAGGATGGCGAAAAAATACCGGCACCACCAAATACATCAGCGAAATGCATTGCACCATACAACGATATCAATCCACCCATACTGCTGCCGGCTAAATGTGTGTATTCCCTTTCGGGCTTGGTTCTAAATTTCGCATCTATGTACGGCTTAAGCGTAGTAGCAATAAATTCCATGTACTGCCTGCCTTCACCCGGTCCATGCTCTTTATGGTCGTTGAAGTTATACTCCCTCATGCGGTGCTCACTGTTATCTATGCCCACAATCATGCAGCGTGCAAACAGGCTGTTGAGTGTTTCATCCACTTCCCATTCTTTATCAAAGGCAGTAGCCTGGTCAAACAGGTTTTGTCCGTCGTGCATATAAATAACAGGGTATCTTTCTTCCGACTCATGATAATTCTGAGGGTAATATATCCAGATACGCCTTGTGCGTCCAAGCTGGGGTATATCAAATGCTTCGTCCATGACCCAAACATTCGGGTCAGCCGTGTGTAGTATGTCATCCATAGGTTATAAAAAGTAGTACAGAAAGCCAAAGCAACTTACTTACCAAACTCTCGTTTTTCGTAAGAAAATATAGAGGCTGGCATGCCCTCTGAGCTTATATACAAATGCATTGCTAATAAGAAATCAATGCATTTACTATACGGGCTATTGTTTGTTGAGAAGTGTCCTTTAGCTTAATAGCATGATATAGCACCGAAGTTTCTAACCTGACATCAGTAATCTCTTCATCCTTCAACCGCGAAACATAATTTGTAATATCTATAAAAAAACTAGCCTTTGTCTTGGTCGCATACGTAAAAGCTTTACCGCTGTAAGGTATTCGGTAATACTTATTCTGCGCCGTTCTGATGTAAGCATAACGTTTACTGGAAATAGTAACTTCCGAAGCGGGGATATCCTTAGGAACAAAGAAGAAATAAAGCCAGTAGCTGTTTCTTTTCCGGCCGATCATTTTTACACCAATTACATCATCTGTTACCTTCATTGTACTGCCCGATGTGTCGGTACGCAATGGTTGAGAACTTGTACAGATGGCAGTATCTTCACCCATTACAAACTTTGTTAATGATAGCTGCGCGCTAATGGCAGAACTTATATATAGGAATATAAAAAGAAATAGCGGTTTCATGGTTCAGCATTTTTCCGTTGCTACCATTTTATGGGGAGTTCATGATGCAACTTACATAATACGATAAATAACTGTATATAGTTTGCAGTATGAGGATATTACCCGCATAAATTGACAAATACTATGCCCCTCATTGCCTATCCGGTTGTACATATTTAATAAAGCCTGCCGGCAATTATTGGCTTTTTACTTTTTTGACCTTTTCCCTTAATAGTTGCTTTTCCCATGTTTTGCTTTACCCTGTACTTCACTATTTTACTCACCAGGTTTAAAGGTAACGGCTTATCAATAGGAAATTGTGCCGCCCCCTTAGACGTTTTATAGAGTGATAACTCTTCCCTGAACGTTTCAATACCAGACGGCGCGGGATAAAAGCCAATATGGCTTTTGAAAGCGGCAAAATGTACAAGGTTACCCTTTAAATAAAAAGTTGGCATGGCATAACTGATAGTTTCCTGCGCATCAGGAGCTGCCTTCCGGATGGTTGCCCTCAATGCTTCCAGTTTTTCCTGAATATCCTCAGGAAAACCCGTTATATACTCATCAATTGTTTCGGGTACCTTGCTGTCTTTTTTCATATAGTATAGTATGGTTAAGGCAATAGTTAGGTATTGGTAGGAATGAGTATAGCACAACCTCCGCAACACAAAGTGTCGTTATCTCTCTGTTTTCCTCTGTAGTTCAAATTTACCATTTAAGGGATTATGAGTAGTTTTTAAATAAGTAGGTTTTCCTTTAAAGGCTATTGAAATGTTTAAAATACAGAAAGGCGCAGTTCAATAAGTTTTCTCCAATCTGGGTAATCTTTTTAATCGCATAAAACCTTTGTTCAAACCTCTGTGCTCCTCCGTGCCTGCCACGCCAAAGGCGTTGGTCCTCCAGTGCCTCTGTGGTTCAATAAAAAAGCCGCAAAACAGCGGCTCTTCTTATCAAACACAACTTAGAAAAAGGCAATTTTATACTATTTTCATTTAGTTACCACGGCATATATTTTATCCAAAGGGCAAAGGCCTTTTCCTTGCAGCTCCCTCTTGTCCATTGTTTCTTGTCCCTTACTTTACGATACCAGCTTATAAGCTTCCGGTTGATAATGATACTGCACCGATGACTCATTCACAACATCAAACAATTCTTTACTAACTGATTGCAATGGATATGAATGGTCAGTAAATAGGTTAAACCTGTAATCTACATAACTAAAAGCAACTTTAGCATCTGGTGTTATTACATACAAGGCAGGTATAGATTGCTCTTCCTCTTCAATTCCGGATACCCATTGCCATAAGAGGGTTTTGCGCATCGTACAAGCCAAACAATTCTGCTACAACATTGTCTTCATCATAAAAAAGATGCAGTGAACTGGACTGTTTCAATTGCCTGCGCAGGTACTTTGGCTGTATAGCGGTAAGCACAATTAACTTACCTCCTTGATCAGCTACAGCAGTATGCAACTTTTCAAGCTGTTGTATGTTAGCAGCAGCTTGGCCAGGTGCCCCTAAAAAAGCAATCACTAATGGTTGTTGGTCATCCAGCAGATCTTGCAATGTAATGAAAGCTTCACGTGAAAGCGAACCCGGTAACAAATGCTTCGTTATAGCATGCTCCCGGGGAATATAAAAGTTGGGAACACTTTCTCCGGTAGTAACAGGCTGATAACCATAAGTGTTACCTGTAGATGTTGTATTAGTACTGCTTACAATATGCAAATTCTCTCTTTTTAATGTTAGTGTGTTCATACGAATAAGGTTGATTTTGATTAAGTAATGGAAGAAATAAGATAGATAAGACTTCTGGCTTCTATTCCTTACGTTGGTAAGGCAGTTAAGTATTTAAGTTTATGTAAAATTAGGAATGGTAACAATCAATAAGAATATCCCGTGCATTCAGGGGATTACATGCACATACAACAACATCGCATTATAGAGTAAGTCATCTTCATATTCTTATTTCGATAGCACAAAACTAAATAGCTTTTATTAGTCTACCAAATTTATAGACTAATTAATTTTAAAAAACCGGTTATTCTTCTAGATACCAAAGACTTTTTCAATAACCCTCACCAAACAGCCTGCAATCCCTGTAAAGCACATTCCCATAACTGTAGAATTCAGAGTTATACTTAACTTATACTGAAGTTATACCTAACTTATACCTAAGTTATACCTAAACTCCTCCATATGTGCGTCCTATCTGCGCCATATTTCATCCTCATTCCCTTCTAAGTAATTCACTATCTCTCCCCTATTTGCCCTCACTAACATTAAACTTTAAACCTCATACTTTAAACTGCTTTCAACTCAACCTCGTAAACTCGTAAACCCCTTTCCCTCCATTCATCCCCCACATATTATCAATTCATGCAAAACGGTATTGACACCACTTCCCGTACATCCTACATTCGTATCCGTTAATATAAATCAATCAATCTTAAACCCATGAACTCAGCCCTGACCCTTAAAACAATGTACAAGACACCCGCACCCGGCACTAAAGTTTTATTTGCCTGCTTCCCGGTAGATGGTCACTTCAATCCCCTTACCGGCCTCGCTAAATACCTCATCTCCATTGGCTGCGATGTACGCTGGTATGCCAGTAAGTTTTTTACTGAAAGGCTTGATAAGCTGGACATCCCCTACTACCTGTTCAATAAGGCAAAAGAAGTAGACATTACAAGGATAGATGAAGCGTTCCCCGAAAGAAAAAAGATAAAAGGCAAAGTAGCAAAGCTGAACTTTGATATGATCAACTGCTTCATCATGCGTGCTCCCGAATACTATGAAGATGTTAAGGCGATATATGATAATGAATTCCGCTTCGATCATGGTGGTTGCTGATAATTGCTTTACTGGTATTCCCTTCATTAAAGATAAATTGAAAGTTCCCGTAATTGCAATAAGCATTGCTCCGTTAAGCCAAACATCCAGGGATGTAGCTCCATATGGCTTGGGCATAACACCCGCTGCTACATTCGGTGGCAAAATAAAGCAGCGTATATTACACTTTTTAGCAGATAATGTGTTATTTGCCAAAGCAAACAGCTTCATGTACAAAACCTTCGCTGCACATGGTATTGACACCGGGTACCTGGGCGTATTCGATATAATGATAAAGAAGTCAACCACCCTGTTGCAGATAGGCACACCCGGCTTTGAATATAAGCGTAAAAATATAGCGCCCAATATACACTTCGTTGGACCTTTATTACCCTACTCAAAAGGTAAAGCAAAGCATTGGTACAATGAAAAGCTGGAGCAATACAAAAAGGTAATCCTTGTAACCCAAGGCACGGTAGAGAAAGACATCAACAAGCTGATAAAGCCTGCACTCGAAGCATTCAGCGAAACAGATACCCTGGTGCTCGTTGCCACTGGCGGCTCCCATACCGAAGAGCTAAGAGAGCAATACCCGCATGATAACATTATCATTGAAGACTTCATCCCATTCAGCGATGTAATGCCCTATGCCGATGTATATGTTACCAATGGAGGCTATGGCGGCGTGTTATTGTCCATTACCAACAAACTACCCCTCGTAGTAGCCGGTGTACACGAAGGCAAAAACGAGATTAACGCCCGTATAGGTTACTTTGGTTTAGGTGTCAATCTCAATACAGAAACACCATCTGTACCCCAATTAAGAAAAGCCGTACAGGAAGTACTGGATAACGACAACTACAAAAACAACATCGAGCAGCTATGCCAGGAGTTTAGCGATTACCAGCCACTACAGTTGTGCGCCCACTACATCGCCGAAGCATTGGAAGACACACATAAATCAATAGCCAGAAAGCTCCACGAAGCCGCCTTAATTTAATATTCTTCACTTCTATATATATCCAAAAGCCACTCCTGCCAAGAGTGGCTTTTACATTTAATTTATATAATCAATGACTGGATACTTTGTCATTATAACGAAAGAAGCACCTGTGGATATGATAACTTTCTCTATTTAGCAGTTTAATGCTGCAATCAAAGATGCTTTTGTCATCCCGACGAAGGAGGGATCTGTGGATTATAGATAAATCATCTTCTGAATAAAACTTTGGTTTATAGCATTGCACTGGTTCCGTCCTTCGGCTGGAAGACAAATATGGAGTGGGGTGATTGAAAGGCTCCGTTCTTTTTACAAATCCTGGTTTTCTCCTCTATGAAAAATACCTTCAGGGGGCCAATGATCAAATATCTCATTGTTTAAGAACTTCCATTCAGGATTCAAAGTATTTATCAATGTACACTTCTTAACTCTGTTCCATCCTTTTATTTCCTTTTCCCTTGCAATTGCCTGATCAATGTATTGATGTTCTTCATAGTACAATAAATAGCACACATTGTATTTGCCGGTGAATCCTTTTTGTGAAAGAGTGTTTGAATAATGCTCAATAATCCTTTGCTCAAGGTGGTTGGTAACACCGGTGTATAAGACAGATTTATTTTGGTTGGTAATGATGTACACAAAATAATGATGCATGTTTGGTAATATCTATTGCAAGTATATCATAAAGGATTTATAACTATTACCGTCCGAAAGATGGAGTGGATTGTTGTTCTTAATGTAGTTACGTTCAATAATCAATTACCTTAAGTTTTTTACTTCATTACGCATCCTACCAATTGTCTACCATTACACTACTCTCCCAAAATCATTCAGCTATTGCTACATTGACCAGAGCCGTAGGCTCGACCCATCTTATAGCAACGGGTTTCAACCCGTTGACCCAATCAACCACCCCCATACCCGAGTGCCGTAGGCACGGTGCATATCTAAAGATTATAATTATTAATGACGTGAGTTTAACTTAGCTATACCTTATTGTAGCCTGCAATATTAAAAGTCTTGAATATACGCTTGCCACTTCAACAAGCTTTTTATAATTATTCAGTCATACGGAAAGCTTTTCTGTCTGTCAACTCGTTTTCATTAGGTGCTTCGCTTTTGTCAATTGCTTATTAAAATGATATGCCATTGCTAATTGTGCCTTCATGTAAAGTACCACTTGGTTATAAGCGATACTCAAATTTGTTAGTTCAATTCAACAGCTTGTCTGATAATTACATCTTTATTAGTTCGACCTAAGCATAAGGTTTGCATATTGCTCTTGCAAAATTGAGTCATACTGAAATAGTCTTGATTTAACATTTGGATGACTCTATGTCAAGTTCTTTCTTTTTATTTGAATGACTCGCAGTTCTGGCAAGCCATACACTTCTCGTATGAATAGTTCCAAATGCAATTGTTTAAGCAGTTTTGTCCAAGATGTGTCTATTGTTTAATTCCGCCGAGACACGATTTAATTAAGCTCCATCCTTTGTAGCCGTTAGGATATCGTTTTTGTGTCAGTCGCTGAAGCTCAAGTCTGTTAATGACATTGTTGGTTCGAAAGTCAGGCATAAGATTCCATTAAATAAGGTTGTCGTCACATTTTTAACCTTTGACCACGCTGTTTAGAACTAACAGGAGAAAGAAAATACTTAAGTAAAATTGTTATACTTGTCAGTTAGGTCAAAGTTATTGTCGTACTGCACAAATATAAATACCACTATTTATATATTATAATTAATACAATATTAATTTCATCACTACCCACCTGTACTTTCCATGTTATTGAGTAGTGTCAATCTACCAGGATTTATATTGGTTTTTAAGATTGTAAGTAATTAGTTGTAGGAGTTAACTAACACAAGAGCAATTTCCCTCACTACCAACTCCATAAAGCTAAATAATAAAAGCTCTAACTATCTCCTACAACCAAGGTTCCCAAGTGTTAAGAATAAAGCAAATACAGTAATGCTAAACCCCTACAAAGCCTACAAAGCCCTACTAAAGTCATGGATAGTTCATGACAAAGCCATGCTAAAGCCCTACATGCTCCCTATTTGCACCTTATTAAACTCAACATTAAACCCAATGAACACATAAACTTAACACCTAAACTCGTGAACCCGTAAACTTGTGAACACCCCAACTATACCTTACTTTCACCCCATGAACCTGCTATCAAAATACCTGCTATCAATCGCTGTATTGCTGCTCACCATCACTCATCCCAAAGCGCAAACAACACCACTGTACCGCGATGCCAATGCACCCGAAGATGCACGCGTAAATAGTCTGTTGCACACCCTTACACTACAGGAAAAAATAGACATGCTCGGCTACGTAAGCCCCGCCGTACAGCGGCTCGATATACCCGCTTACAACTGGTGGAACGAAGGCCTGCATGGCATAGCACGCGCCGGTGAGGCAACCGTGTTTCCGCAAGCTATAGGCATGGCAGCCTCCTTCAACGATTCGTTACTACACGAAGTGGCATCCGCAATCTCCACCGAAGCAAGAGCCAAGTACAACTTATCGGTAGCCATGAACCGGCACCTGTGGTATATGGGTTTAACCTTCTGGTCGCCCAACATCAACATCTTTCGCGACCCACGTTGGGGGCGCGGTCAGGAAACCTATGGCGAAGATCCCTTCCTTACTGCCACTATGGGTACTGCTTATATAACAGGTATGCAGGGCAATGATGCAAAGTATTTAAAAGTAGCAGCCTGCGCCAAGCATTTTGCCGTCCACAGCGGCCCCGAAGCAGAGCGCCACGGCTTTAATGCAGTGATAGGTGAAAAGGACTTAAGAGAGACCTACTTATATGCCTTTCATAGGTTGGTAAATGCAGGCGTAGCCTCTGTAATGTGTGCCTACAACCGTGTAAACGGCGAGCCTTGCTGTACCAGCCCAACACTGCTGCAAACCATACTGCAAAAAGAATGGAACTACAAAGGACAACTGGTAACCGATTGTGGTGCCCTAAACGATATTATTGATGGACATAAAGTAATGAATGATAAGGCAGAATTGGCTGCCGCAGCCATCAAAGCCGGCATCAACCTGGAGTGCGGCAATATCCTGCAAACAGATGTAAAGGCTGCTCTGGACAGAAAGCTCCTTACCGAAGAGGATGTAAATAATGCACTTGCCGGAGACCTGCGCACCCAAATGAAGTTAGGCTTTTACGATAGTGCTACTACCAACCCTTACAGCAGTTACGATGCCGATAGTGTAAACAATGATTATCATAGAAAGCTTGCCTTGCAAATGGCAGAAGAAAGTATGGTATTGTTGAAGAATAATGGCATATTACCCTTGCAGAAAGATAAGTACACATCCATAATGGTAGCAGGTGCCAATGCTGCTTCCACCGAAGCGCTGTTTGGTAACTATCATGGTGTAAATAACAACATGCACACATTTGTAGAAGGCATTTCCAAAGCTGCAGGACCTGCAACTGCTGTCAATTACGACCAGGGAAGCGACTATACCGATACTACCCGTTTCGGCGGCATCTGGGCTGCCAGTAATAGCGATATAACCATTGCAGTCATCGGCTTAACACCCGTACTCGAAGGCGAAGAAGGCGATGCATTCTTATCACTATCTGGTGGCGACAAAGCTACGCTTGCTCTGCCTAAGCCACACGTATTATACCTGCAAAAATTAAAAGCCGCTACCAAAAAGCCCATCATTGCAGTAGTAACTGCCGGTAGCGATGTTGATGTAGCCTCTATCGCCCAGTACGCCGATGCTGTTATACTAGCCTGGTATCCCGGCGAAGAAGGCGGCACTGCACTCGCCAATATCTTATTTGGCAAAGTATCCCCGTCAGGCAGGCTACCCGTTACATTTTATAACTCCCTCAGCGATTTACCAGATTACAAGAATTACAACATGCAGGGCAGAACCTATCGCTACTTCACCAAACCTGTACAATATCCCTTTGGCTATGGCTTAAGCTATACCAGTTTCAACTATACATGGAAGCAACAGCCCTTAGCTACCTATACTTTAAAAGACACCATCCAATGTACAGTACAGGTACAAAATACCGGCACTATGGATGGCAAGCGAAGTAGTACAGGCATACATCGAATATCCCAATATAAAAGACATGCCGGTAAAAGAATTGAAAGCCTTTAAAAAAGTAGTGGTAAGCAAAGGCAATACCGCCGATGCAACCCTAAGCATACCCACAAGCGAGTTGCAAAAATGGGATCCCCTGCAACACGGCTGGAAACTATACAAAGGCACCTACACCATCGCCATAGCCAGGAACGCCAACGAATACATAATGAAGCAAACCTTCACAATAAAATAAGTTCCGGTACAACGGCAGAAACCATTACCTTAAAGATTCACCTAATACAAAAAGCCCACGGCTTCAACCGTGGGCTTTTTGTACCTTAATTTATAATAACGAATTCATTTCTTCTCCCATTATCCTGTTCATCCCAATAATCCCATTATCCGGTTCAGACAATCCCGGTTCAAACATCCCACTCATTCCAATAATCTCCCCAAATCCCCGTCTACCAATCCTTCTCCAGCGGTTGCGTACTCGCTTTTTGCTGTTGCAGTTGCTTTTGCAACTCCTTTTCCTGGTTGCGCAGTTCCTGGAACTTTTGTTCCATCGTCTGCTTATCCATCATCTTAGATTGATGTTGCTGTTGCTGCTGCCGCTGTTGTTGCTGTTGTTGTTTAGAATTATCCTGTTTTTGATTCTGCTGTTGCCGTTCCTGCTGCTGTTGCTTCTTCTGTTCATTCAATGCTTTCTGCAGGTTTTCGCGTGTATCATTATCAGCAGGCGCTAACCGCAGCGATTGCTTTAAGTTATCAATAGCAGCTTGCAGGTTCTTTTCCTGCAGCATAGCCAACGCCTTGTTATAGTAAGCCTTTGAGCGCAAGTCATCATCTGTAGCATTATTAATAGCCTCATCATAGCTTTCAGCAGCCTCTTCAGAGTTCATTGTTTTTTGCAAGGCATTACCCTTGTTAAACCATGCGGCTGTATTCTTTTTATCTGTTTCAGTTGCTTTGGAGTAGTCTTTTACAGCCGTTTTATAATCTCCGCTTTTATAAGCATCATTTCCCTCCTGTACGGCCCTATTACCCTGCTGCGCAAAAGAGCACAGGCTGAAGAGTAAAAGTCCCAAGCAACAAGTCATAAGCTGCAAGCTATGAGCCGTGAGCTGTGAGCTTTGGGCAGGAAGCTTACTTCTTGTTACTTGTAGCTTTGTTCCTTGTAGCTTTTGGCTTATGGCTCGCAGCTCGCAGCTCGCAGCTCATAGCTTCTCTTTCACCTCTTTCCATACAACAATCTTTTCTTTGTTTCAGGAATAAAAACTTCTGCTATTAAAATTAAGATCATGGCAGCTATAAAGAACGGAAAGAACGAAGTGTACTGATGAGCTCCCACTTTGCCTTCCAGTTGCTTTTTATCCATACTGTTAAGCTGCATGGCTACTGCATTGGCTGTTGCAAGTGAGTTGTCTAAGTGATAATAAGCACCTCCGGTCTTCTCCGCGATCGTTTTCAGTTCATCCTCATTCAATTTAGAGATGACCGTTTGCCCGTTGATATCAGTTTTATATACATTTCCAGTCTCAATAATAGGGGCGCCGGCTGGTGTGCCAACACCAATAGTATAAACTACTACGCCATTATCATACAACTGCTGCAATATCTCTCTCGTTTTTGGGTCGTGGTCTTCACCGTCAGAAATGAGCACAACTGCTTTGTACTTTTTCTCCTTGGTGTCTAACGAATTTGCACACATTTGCAAAGCACTGCTAAAGATAGTTCCCTGTATAGCTACTGCATCAGTATTGGCATTACCAAGATAGAGCTTGGATGCAGCAATATCTGATGTGAGCGGCATTTGTAAAAAAGCCTGCCCGGCAAACAACACCAGCCCAATGCGGTTGTTGTCTGTCTGGTCTATCAGCATGCTTATGCACTGTTTTGCTTTTTCCAGTCTTGATGGTTTTATATCTTCACTAAGCATGCTTTTGCTTACATCCAGTGCTATCATTACATCTATACCAATGCGCTTGTCATCGCCTTTGCCAGCTTTTGGTTTACGCAGATTTGCCATCGCCAGAATGCCTAATGCCAGCGTAACAGCCACCAATATAAACTTGAGAGTATATAAACGTGGAGAATAGTTGGCAGTAAGCGCATCAATCAACTGCTCATCGCCGAGTGCTTTACGGGTGTTGCGCTTCCAGCGCAGCACCCCTGCAAACAGCAATGCCATTGGTATCAATACCAGCAACCCGAGCAGGAAGGTATGGTTTTCAAATGTTAGCATCTATTCAAAAATACGGCTGTAATAACGAACTATACGAAGTTACTGACAGCTTGTATAAATTTTCACTTATATTAACACCGGTGCATCTGCAAATATCCCGGTGCGCTGCACCGGTGGGTTGTAATATAAACATTGGCTACAAATATTATGGTGCGCTGCACTAATGAAGAACATATCAATTGCTTGTTCTGCTCGTGATAAGAATGTTGTGAGCAGGGCACCAGGAATAAATAAGCGCTCCTAACAATATATCATAAATGCTCTACTCCAAATCGTACATCGTAAATGTATATCGTAAATGACATTCGTACATCACATATCTAACATCGTACATAGCATTACTTCTTTCCCTGCATAAAGCCTTCATGCTGCAAAATGCCTTTCAAAATATTCACTCCAACGGTAGGCATGTTTGTATTGTGTGGACCTTCTATATTCAATACAAAAAAATAAATATGCCTGTTCTCTTCTATCCAGCCCACTACCCAGCCAATGGCATTGTTATTTTCTCTAAAACCCCAGCTGGTCTTATAGCTCAATTCATAATTGGCATTGCTCTCCTTAACCATTACTTTTTTTACAATGCTTTGCGGGCGTTGAGCAAAAGGCAGTTGTCTAAAGTATAGCTTCTTTGCCAGTCCCAATTGTTCATCAGGGGTTATCTTCAGGGAGTTATCCAGCCAGAAGGTATCAATGCGGCTCTTTATCTTGGCAGTACCATAATGCAGGCTGTCGAGCCATAGCTGCATGGTGTCTTTACCAATACGCCTTGCTACTTCCTGGTAGTACGGAACGGCAGATGCGTTAAAAGCTTCTGCCATCGTGAGATCTTTGTTCCATGCAACAGCAGTATCCCCGTTCGGTAACTTTCTTACAACATGATCCCATGGAATCACCATCTTCTCATTGTTGATCACTCCTGTTTGCAAGCCAATAATTGAGTTTACGATATCAAAAGCAGATGCCGGTAAATAAGATGAATCCCGGTACCGGGATAGGTTATACATAGTAAACTGCTCATGTGCATTGTCAAACAGTCCGAAGCAGCCTGTTACGCCATTACTATCAAAGTATTTCTTTAAATCGTTATCCTGAGTAATATTATTTTGCGAGCAGGAGCTAAACAAAATACCTGTTATCAACAGTCCTACACAAATCCTTATCAATAAAAGTCCTTTCATTTATTAAATATTAAATCTTACTTGTTTCCTTCTTCAATACACCCAATTCCTTACCTATTTTGGTAAATGCAGCAATGGCTTTCTCTAAGTGTTCCTGCCCGTGCGCTGCGCTCAACTGCACGCGGATGCGCGCCATACCTTTTGGTACCACCGGGTAAAAGAAGCCGATAACATAAATGCCTTCATCCAACAACTTAGAGGCAAAGTTTTGTGCTACTACCGCATCGTACAACATGATGGGCACAATGGGGTGATCGCCGGGTTTGATGTCAAAGCCTGCTTCCGTCATTTTGGTGCGGAAATATTTAGTGTTATATTCCAGTTTATCGCGTAGTTCAGTGGTCCCGGTAAGCATATCTAAAACGGCTATAGAAGCACCTACAATACTTGGGGCTACACTATTAGAGAATAGATACGGGCGACTACGCTGGCGCAGCATTTCAATTACTTCCTTACGTCCCGAAGTAAAACCTCCGCTTGCACCTCCGAGTGCTTTACCCAATGTACCGGTAATAATATCAATCTTCCCCATCACACCACGGTATTCATGCGTGCCGCGGCCATTCTTACCCAAAAAGCCGGTGCTGTGCGAGTCATCCACCAATACAGCTGCATTGTATTTATCAGCGAGTTCACAAATTGTATCCAGCTGCGCAATAGTGCCATCCATACTAAACGAACCATCTGTAGCAATAATGCGGCTGCGAAGGTGTTGTGTTTGCCTGAGCTTGTCTTCCAGATCTTCCATACTGTTGTGCTCGTAGCGGTAACGCTGTGCCTTGCACAACCGTACGCCATCAATAATAGACGCATGGTTGAGCGCATCGCTGATGATGGCATCCTCTTCATTGAAAAGCGGCTCAAATACACCACCATTAGCATCAAAAGCAGCGACATACAAAATGGTATCTTCGGTGCCTAAGAAGGCAGATAGCTTATCTTCCAGTTCTTTGTGAATATCCTGTGTACCGCAAATAAAGCGCACGCTGCTCATGCCATAGCCGTGTGTATCTATGGCTTTATGCGCGGCTTCTATTACTTTAGGATGAGAGGATAGACCCAGGTAATTATTAGCACAGAAATTAAGTACCTTTTTACCGTTTACTTCTATTTCCGGACCTTGCTCGCTGGTAATAATTCTTTCTCTTTTGTACAACCCCGCAGCGTCTATTTCCTGCAGTTCCACTTTTATACGGCCTACAAATTGTTCGTTCATAATATGATTGTGTATGCAAGGCAAAGGTAAGATAGGGTTTAATGTTTAACGTATAATGTTTAAAGTTGGGGGAGTTCAAGAGTTTGCAGGTGCGCTGGTTAAAGAGTAGTTTGAAGTCCATTAAGTTAGATAAGGCAAAATATGGAGTATATTAGCTATAGAGGAAGCCTGGGCCTTGCATGGCTTTCTCATGAACTATCCATGGCTTTACTATGACTTTACTATGGCTTTAGTATGGAGAAGGTAAGGAGGAATTGTGTTTTAGTACCCCGTTGCTATGGGAGATGAGGGATGACAGTCCACAGGATCCTGCGGATTGGGAGTTGACGGAAGGAGAAGCTAGTGCCTGAATGGATATACAGTTATTCTTTTTCACTCCACTCTCACTCCATTTCCTCTAAACTGTATCACCACCTTATTGTAACCTGCAGCTTTAAAGAAATTAGTGAGTATATCCATTGCTTTCCTTTCGGATTGTGCCAGCAGGCCTCTGCTCATAGCATCGGATAAAGCTAAGTAGCGCATCCTGTTTTTAAGATTGGTAATGGCCGTATTATCCCATGCTCCTTCCTCTATAAATACTTCCACATCCGATGGATTAACTATTACATCCAATATCTGTGCAGCAGGTAAAATGATATGAATAGAATCTTTAGTGCCACTGATATCGGTATCGCGCAACTGCTGCATATCAATGCCAATGTTGGTGGTAGATTTACCAATAATCACCAGCTTGCGCGTGGGAGATGGTAATACAATGGCAGGTAGTAACGGTATATCAATGGTTCTTGTATCGGTAACAGTGGTATCTGCCACCAGTTCTTCGTAGGCGGATATAGTAACCAACTGTGCAATAGCTTGTATCTGCTTTACTACTACAGGTGTGTTTTCTATCAGATACAGGTTTAGGTTTAAAGATACTGCTGAAAGAAGGCAGTGATTGATATTTGGTAAACAACCAGCCTGCTATCAACAGCAGTAAGATGATGATCAATATATTTCTTATCCGTTTCATGCTGTGTTTGTTTACTCAAATGTTACGTTTACCTGTTTATACCCACCCTGTTGCAGAAGGTGTTGCATGTAAGTAATAGCATTTGTCTCTGCTGTTTGTAATATGCCGAGAGAGGCAGCCAGTCCTTTTATTTGCCGTTCGGCTTGTGCCAGTAATTGCTCGCGCTCTGCTGCGGAGAAAGGATCTCTCCATACTCCAATATCCTGATAAGCCACCTGTATTTTATTGGGTGGAATATCTACACTTAATAGCTGTGCGTGGGGTAATATTACGACGATAGTACTATCATTTTCTATTGTAAAATTATCCTTATTGATTCGTTGCAGATCAACACCGGCTTTCAGGTGTGCCTCGCAACTCATCAGTATCTTACGATCGCCTATTTTATACCATGTTTGGTCGTCGCTGGCACGGATAATTTTGGTGAGTGTGTATTCTGCGGTAGCTAGTTTACCAGTTTGTTGAATGGCTAATATAGTAGAAGGTAGATCATGTTCCTTTTCTTTTTTCTTGCAGGCGGTAAAGAGCAGGAAAAGAAAAATAACAGCTATGTGAAAGCAGGATTTTGATAAGTAGAGAGGATGCATGTAGAATGGGGCACAAATAAATATGCCAAGCTAATCTATATTAATTTCTATTATTAAAATTTGCGCAACTAAGACGCTTACACACAAAGCCAACCCTCAGTCTTATGCCAGCTTCTGATATTCTTAGACCAACCGGGACTCAGGTTGGAATAGAAACAAAAAACATCTGTATCTGCAGTTATTAAGCAATTTAAATATTATCCATTAACCCATCAAACCAAAAGGTTTCACAGTTAAATTTAGTTTATCGCTTTGTTCATTATTAAATTTAAATAAATTTTCAATATGAAAACTAACCTATCTACGATATTGAAGTTATGCCTGCAGAATAGTCTGAGATGTTTTTGAAACCTTTCTAGTTCATGATTGAAACCACGTGCGAGCTGGGGATCTCTTTAGATAATGTGCTCAAGAGCCGAGGATGTTGTATAAAAAAGGGTAACATCTAATTGAATTTTGAAGTAAACATTCCATGCGCACCATACCGGAAAATCTGTAATTGCTACGATGCGATTTGCTTTAGATATATCACTCGATAATATTGAAGTATTCAATAAAAGCAAGAGACACCTGTTCTTGTTTCTAATAAAATGTCTGTCATTAGCCTTGTACCTTTTATTACTACATCCGGCTGTCTTTTCGCAGCAGGACACTGCTCAACTGGACACTACTCAACAGAAACCTGTAGACTCTCTAAAGACTAATTACGATTCGGCTGTAAATAAATTCTTTAGTTCCATTAAACAATTTGGAGCTGATGAGCAAAAAAAAAATATTAATGAATATAATGAAGGCACCATTGCAAGAAAGCAGGATGAAATAATAGAGGAACTAAGAACGTTAACGCTGGAAGCGGAAAACTATTTAGAAAATGGCCTTGATACAACAGGATTAAGTACTGAATTAAACAAAATTGAGCACTGGTATAACATTACAATTGACGGGGTTTTTGTTAACATCGGAACCGTTCAATCACGCCAGAATCTTGAAACTTCTTACAAGCTCATGAGAGAATTATTGATCAGGACGTTGGCAAGGAAATCTTCCCTAGACAATTATCATAAGAATCTTGTTGGGTTTAAGAATAAGATTGACTCGCTTTACAAAGATAGTGTGTTGTATAAATTCTCTTCGGATTCTGCGGTTTTAATGCATTACGTAAAAAAACTGATCGTTGTATCCCAGGAAATCAAGCCTAACGACAGCGCTCTAAAAAAAACGTTGACTACTATAGCCGATTTGCAACCGACTTTGAACCAGCTTGTCAACAAGCTAAACACGCGCATAGAACAAATTGCTATCTTTCAAAAGCAGCTTTCCGGTAAAACTTTCAACAGGGAATCCAGCAATTTGAGTGACCCCAAACGATTTACCCGCAACTTTGATGAGATTATTGATTTTTCAATGAGAAAGGGGGCACTTTTACTCCTTTTTTATACAGGAAATGAAAGCGGCAAACTCATCCTGTTATTAATCTTGATTATAGTAACCACCATTTTTCTCGTAAGCCTGAAACGAAAGTTGCAGACAGAAGACATGCTCAATAATGATATGCAGGGAGAATTGGTGTTGAAATATCCGGCATTATCCGCAGTTGTAATCGTGTTGAACCTTTTCCAGTTTATCTTCATCGATCCGCCTTTTATTTTCGATGCCTTGCTATGGATCACCTCGGGCATATGTTTAACAATGATAATGACGCATTCTGTTACGAGGTATTGGATGTCGGCCTGGATTGTACTGTATGCTTTCTTCCTGTTTGCCTGTGCGGACAATTTAATTCTCCAGGCATCAAGACCAGAAAGGTGGTTCATCCTGGCATTATCTGTTTCAGGTGCCGTTTCGGGTTCAATAATAATTCTCATGGGGCGCCGGAAGGAGTTAAAAGAGAAATTAGCCCTTTACTTTATTGGGTTTGTTATTGTTTTGCAAGTTTTGTCTACATTCAGTAACATGTATGGGCGTTACAATCTTGCTAAAACCTGTTTCACAAGTGGGTTTTTCAATGTTGTGCTCGCGATATTATTTTTTTGGACCTTGCGATTGATTAATCAAGGTCTTTCCCTTGCATCAAAAGCATACAGTGTCCCCGGTAAAAGATTATTCAAAATCAATTTTGAACGAATGGGCAATAAACCCTCACCCATTTTTTATGTGCTCCTCTTCGTTGGATGGTTCTTTTTATTTGCCCGGAATTTTTATGCGTTCAGGCTTATTGCTGAACCAATAAAGAACTTTATCGTTCAAAAAAGGACAATGGGAGAATTTTCCTTCACTATTGGAAGTATTTTCGAATTTTTCGTGATCCTTTATCTGTCAGGGCTAACATCGAGGACTGTTTCATTTTTTGCTACACGTACACCTAATGTATATGACAGCAACACCGGGAAAGGGGGAATTGGAAGTTGGTTGCTTATTATACGCATTGCCATTGTGAGCATAGGACTCTTGTTAGCCTTTGCCTCTATCGGCATACCGATGAGCGAGCTAACGATAATTTTTAGCGCATTAAGTGTTGGTGTGGGCTTTGGGCTTCAATCACTCGTCAACAACCTGGTAAGTGGTCTCATTATTTCATTTGAAAAACCTGTGAACGTTGGCGATATAGTAGAGATAGGAGGACAATCAGGAACAATAAAATCAATTGGTTTCCGCAGCAGCATAATCTCTACACCAATGGGAGCCGAGGTGGTGATCCCAAATGGAGAATTGTTAGATCAGCACCTGATTAACCGGACTCATGATAATACCTTCAGAATTGTAGATATACCCCTTGGTGTTGCATACGGAACCAACCTGGAGAAAGCAATCCGAATACTAAAGGATCTGCCAACAAAGGATGAAAGAATTCTTGCAAATCCGCCACCCGGTGTAATTGTCAAGCAATTTGGCAGCAGTTCTATTGACATGCAACTGTCGTTTTGGGTGAAGAAAATAAGTGAATGGGATGCGGTAAAAAGCGACATTATTTTAGCAATAGATATTTCATTCAAAGAAAATAAGATCGAGATTCCTGTACCACAACAAGATATACATATCCGGTCCATTTCACAGGAACAGGTTGTTAGCAACAACGAAGTTGAAAAAAAGTGATGACCTGTTATGCCAGGGCGAACAAGGGTAATTTTTTATTTTCGCAAGGTCCGCACATTTACTGTTGTTATTGATAAAATAGATTCTTTTACATCTGAACTGTTACAAGTAGGCAAATAGGAATTGCCCATCAGCAGAAATTACCGCCACGAGGTAGAGAAGGCACTGAACATCTGAAATGATTATAAGTTGACTATGTTAAAATATAATAGAATGCCTTTTAACCAAACAAAAAGCACGAACATTCGTCCGTGCTTTTCTATACTTAGAACAATGTATTCCTAAATTAACACTTCCCCTTTCATTTCCGCCGGTATAGGCAAGTCCATGATCTTTAGAATAGTAGGGGCTATATCGCCTAATTTACCCGGTTTTACCGTGCCATGAAAATCGTTGCTGATAATGAACAGCGGCACCAGGTTAAGCGAGTGTTGCGTATTAGGTGAGCCATCTTCATTCACCATGAAATCGGCATTGCCATGGTCTGCAGTAACCAGGATGGTATAGCCGTGTGCCAAGCCAGCCGTTACTACGCGCTCTACACAACGGTCTACTGTTTCTGCCGCTTTTATTACTGCTTTCCACACACCGGTATGGCCTACCATATCGGTATTGGCATAATTGAGGCAAATAAAACTGGCTTCTTCTTTCTCTATCTCCGGTATCAGTTTCTCCGTTAATTCTGCGGCACTCATCTCCGGCTGCAAATCATAGGTAGCTACTTTAGGGGAAGGCACCATGAGGCGGGTTTCGCCTTCAAACGGCACCTCACGCCCACCGCTAAAGAAGAAGCTGACATGTGGGTACTTTTCTGTTTCAGCGATGCGTATTTGCTTCAGCCCCTGTCCCATAATTACTTCACCTAAGGTATTAGTGAGGTTATCTGTTTCGAAGATCACATGCACATCTTTGAATGTTTTATCGTACTCTGTCATGGTGGTATAATGCAGGTTCAGCTTGTGCATGTTGAACTCGTGCATGTCTGTCTGCGTGAGTACATAAGTGATCTCCCGGCAGCGGTCGGTACGGAAGTTAAAGCAGATAGCCACATCACCGTCCTGTATAGTAGCAACGGGTTGTCCACTAGCATCGGTGATGACTGTCGGCAGAATAAATTCATCCGTAATCTGCTTAAGATAAGACTGTTCTATAGCGTGTATAGCACTATCGGAAACTTCGCCTGCTCCATTCACCAAGGCATCATATGCCAGTTTGATACGGTCCCAGCGCTTATCACGGTCCATAGCATAATAGCGCCCGCTTACGGTAGCGATTTTACCAACCGTCTCGTCTAAGTGTGATTGTAGTTCAGAGATAAAGCCCAGTCCGCTTTTCGGGTCAGTATCACGACCATCGGTAAAGGCATGGATATATACCTGCTCCAATCCTTCCGTTGCGCAGAGTGAGGCAATAGCTTTTAAATGATTGATGTGCGAGTGCACTCCACCATCACTAACCAGGCCTAATAAGTGCAATGGTTTGTTGCTGTTCTTAGCTGTGTGAATAGCAGCCAGCAACTGCTCATTCTTGTAAAAGTCTCCATCCCTTATTGCCACGTTGATGCGCTGCAATTCCTGGTAAACAACACGTCCAGCACCAAGGTTAAGGTGACCTACTTCACTATTGCCCATTTGCCCGTCGGGCAAACCTACCGCTTCGCCACAGGTCACCAAAGTAGTGTTTGGATACTTGTTGTACAACGAGGTTACAAAAGGCACATTGGCGTGCTGAATTGCATCGGCGACTTTTACTTTTCCCAGTCCCCAGCCGTCCATGATAATGAGTATTACTTTCTTTTCCATTTGTTAAAACTACAGTAAAACAACAATAGATTTGAACCTGTATGCTAAAACGAGGTCTAATCTACGTTATTGGTTAATTGATTAATTGGGCAATATGCAATAATTTTACAATTATGAAAAAGGTTTTACTCCTGTTGTTATTTGGTTTTTCTTTAATGTCTTTCAATACGTTTCAAAGTGGCAGAGAAGAGATGATCACTGCACTAAAAGGAGGTAGCGCAGATCAGTTCATTAAGTATTTTGATAACACCATAGATATCAAGATGCCTACCGGCGATGAAATGAAGGGTGTACAGAAAGCCCAGGCTGCCAGCACGCTGAAGAGTTTCTTTGCGGAAAATGGTATTCACCAGTTTGATGTTACGTCACAGCGCGAGCTTGGTGGTACCATGTATATTACGGGTAAGCTGATCGGTAATACTGATTATAATCTTACAGCTATGATTAAGAGTACGCCGGAGAAGTTGTCTATTATTACTCTGCGTATTAATAAATAGATATTGTTTGTGAGTTAGTTTTGATAATGATCCCATTGCGCGAAAGTGTGATGGGATTATTGTTTGGGTGAATCAAATAAACTATTTTGATGTATTACAGGTTGCCATTTTCCTGTCTGCTGTATATATACTCCCTTGCCTACGACCTGCTGCTAATATTATTTCTCACACTTGTTTTCTACCTGATATATTCTGAAAAAGACCTAGGATAAACGGTTCAGGTACGGCTTAGTCGAGCAGGCAGTGGGATTTCAGTCCATCCAAGCCTCTCACTGCCTGTCCCGCCCTTGAAGCAAAATTCCAGGTAAAAGGCTGTGTAAAGCTGCTGCCGTTCCGAAGGATCTTGCGGGCTTTATGCTTGGTGATCTGCGATCCGTAAGCAGTTGACTGTTGCAGTTGTCCTGTCAGACGTATCTATCCAACAGTTTTGTCAGCATCTAATTCCCTTCGACAAGTCTTCAACGGTTCATTTGCATTCAGCTTCTTTACACGTACCTGATGGCGACTCAGCGCCACCTTTTTGCCTAAACGTTCAGCGTCATGTCTTTAGAACACAGCGCCTTCGGAGCCTGTCTAGTTTAAGCGGGGTGGTTTAGTACCTACTACTGCACGCCGATACTGACAGACCTGCTATCCTCTTTTACACAGCATTGAAAAGAATTCATCACCTTTTTCCATTCATGACGCATGGTAGGGAAGAAGCAGAGCTCAGGTAGGACTTTAATGGTCCGTTGCTATCCAAATGAATAATTATAATAATAATGGACTACATTAATGAATAAGTGCCTGCAGGCAGTAGTTTCCAGTATGAAAGCCTGCATGCCTACTCTTAATTGATTCTATACTGATTTGTCTGAGGTATATCAAGAGATAGTTTTACCAACATAGTTTCATTATGGATTGTAGCCACCTTTAGCCATGGCATAGTCTTAGATACTTAATAAAGAACAACTCAATTTTGAAAGAATGATCACAGAACAAGGAGATACTTTACAAGAATCTGTCAACAATAAAGACATAACACCAGATACTCAAGAACATGCCGCTGCTGATAACAGAGAGGAGATCACTGAATTTTATAAGGAGCAGATTTTATCTGCAGAACAATCAGATAGTGAGATAACCAATAACGATGGCTCGATAAAAGAAACATTAGATACTGCTTTTCATGATATACCCGGTTACATGAGCGAACACAGTTTATCAGGCAGCAATCGTGCAGATTATTACGAAAAAAGATCGCAAGGAAAAAGCGATACTGAAGAGGAACAGGAATATATGAGAAATCATCAGCAGGAGTAAGTGACCTCAACATTTATCAAAGGCGTTGAAGCAAGTATTCGTATATACGACATCAATAAAAAAAGGTCCGTAGACACGAACCTCGTTTTTGCCTGTATTTTTAAGAACCATAAAGAATAGAATGCTAGAAAATTAACTTCGTATATCGTCGTGCTGCATTTACATTTCACCCTTATACAACTTTAAAACCTTAAAAGAAGTTGTATCCTGTAAGTGCATAGGCACTATGTATCATCAAAACAGCAGCAATAACCCGCTTATTATAGTTTGGGAAATTTGTTGGTTTTTTCATGGTACAAAGGGTTTAGGGTAAAGAAATAATTCCTAAATAATATTGTATTGCACAAAAGCAATTATGCAACTATATCTGCTCTTTTAATCTTTTGCTCTTTCATGTTTTGCTCACCAAAGCTATTATGAAAAAGAGTTAGCCAATACAGGAAAAACCTCAGATAATGACCGTGTTTTTCCCATGAGATATTAGCAGTAAAATCAGAATAAAAAGGAGGGTCTAAAAATATAGAACTAAATATTGATAATCAACACTAATGTAAAGAATGTGGTAAGTGATCACATCAGTAACACCCTTTATAATCAATATCATTAGCAAAAAAGAGTAACATCATTATCCTGATTACCACCTACAGCTTCTCCCATAATACATCTACAAACCAGTGTTGACTATCGTAATATTTCTCTACAGGTTGAAAGCCGGTTAGTACAGCCAGCTCGTCTATTTCGGTTTCAGCATACTTCTGGGAAAGCTCAGTCCATATAGGTTCATATTTATAGAAGGAAAATATTTCTCCACCTATGGTAACTTCCTGGTTATCCAAACTGATTAGGTAACTTTTACAGGCGCCGGTAACAGGATTATAAGTTGGATAATGATCAAAAAGGGAAAGATTGAAATTGGCGCCTAACTCATGATTTACTCGCTTGAGTAAATTGAGATTGAATGCCTTTGTGACACCGGAAGGGTCGTTGTATGCAGCTAAAATATCTTTTGGATTCTTTTTTAAATCGAAACCTATTAGCGCCAGGTCTCCGGGCTTCAGATGAAAGTTGAGCGTATGTAAAAAACGCTCTGCTTCTCCCCCATTAAAGTTGCCGATGTTGGAGCCTAAAAACAGCACCAGCTTATTATGCCTGGAAAGATCATAACTTTTATCTAGCATATCAAAATAATCACCGTTGAGTCCTTGTACTTCTAGCCCCGGAATACGTTGAGGCATTTCCCTTTCCAGTAGTTGAATAACATTTTTTGATATATCAACCGGGAAATAGGTAAAATCTTTACCACACTCTTTCAAATAACTCAACAGGTGCGTGGATTTAGTGGCATCACCTGCACCTAACTCCAACACATTAAATACTTCAAAACGTTCCAGCAACGGTGCAGCGAGGGTCTTGGTTTGCTTTACAAAAATCTCCTGTTCACATCGTGTAAGATAATACTCCGGTAACTGCATAATTGCCTGAAACAACTGGTCGCCGGTTGCATCATAAAAGTATTTTGATTGCAAATGCCTGGGCATTGAGGAGAGTCCATGTATTACATCTTTATAAAACTGTTCTTTTGCAATTAGCTCAATTGTGCCAACCGGATGCCTGTGAATTGCCATTGTAAATGGGTTTGAAAGAAGTTACGGTAAGTGATTCTACTATGACCTTCAGGTGTCGCTACAGATGCACCCCTCAACACCATTTGGTTCACCATGAATTTACCATTGTATTCGCCTATTGCACCTTCAGCTTTTGAAAAGCCGGGATAAGGGAGGTATGCGCTTTCAGTCCACTCCCATCGTTGCCCCCAATTGAATTGTGATGCGGCTACTTCCCATTCTGCTTCTGTAGGTAAGCGCAATCCTCTCCATGCAGCATATGCAGTAGCTTCAAAATAGTTGATGTGCGTAACCGGCTGCTGTAAGTCTATTTTCTGCAAGCCGCTAAGCATATAATTATAACATTCGCCATCTATGAAATGCCAATATAGAGGTGCACTTGCTTTTCTATTCTTTACCCATTCCCACCCTTCAGAATGCCAATAACGAAAGTTGTTGTAACCACCTGCGTTGATGAACTGTAGGTATTCTTCATTTGTTATCAAACGGCTGCTAATACCATAGTTTTGCAAATACACTTTATGCCTTTTCAGTTCATTATCGAAACAGAATCCATTTCCTTCATAGCCAATCTCATACACACCCTCATTAATGCTTATCCAGTCCTTATTGTCTTCAGTAACAACTGTTTCAATTCCCTTATTATCATACGCAGGTAATAATGGATTATGTCCTAAAATGTATTTAATATCTGTATATAATAATTCCTGGTGCTGTTGTTCATGATTAATGCCAAGGACAATTAATGCTTCGATATCATCTGATAATTCATTACTTAGAAAATGATCTATTGCCTCATCCACATACCGGCGGTACTGATAAATTTCATCCACTGCAGGACGGCTTATGTTACCTCTGTCCGTCCGAACAACTCTTGCCCCTGCACTCTCGTAATAGCTGTTGAACACAAAGTTGAAGGCAGGATCGAATTCCTTATAGCCTTGAGAATATGGCTTAAGTATAAAGGTTTCAAAGAACCACGTGGTATGCCCCAGGTGCCACTTGGGCGGACTAACATCCGCTATCGGCTGCACCACATAATCTTCTGTCTTCAACGGTTTACATATTATTTCTGAGTGTTGCCGTATAGCTTTATAGGTGCTTCGCAAAAGGTGCGTTTTGTTCACAGGAGTTTGTTCCGCAAGGGACGGTATAGTTCCAAACGGATGCTTCTTCGCACTTGTTTGTTCTAAGGTCTCTCTCATAGTAAGTTGAAGGTAAGCTATTTGATATACGTATGAGCAGATAAAAAAGGTGCAGATATTAAATATTTAATTTACTCCTATAGCAGCTTTTTATTTCCTATCGGTATATAGCCTTAAATCTGAAATGGTTTTGATGTGTAATTGTTCAGCCTGCTTCTTCCGCATCATCAATGCATAGGTATTATTAAAACCAATTGGCTCCAGCCATGTAAGCTTATATTGTTGGGCAAAAGCTCTTTTTACATACTGGTACACACTATCTCTACTGCCAATCAATTGCTCCACTTCTTTCTTTGATGGCTTCAGAATAACCAGCAAACCAGTGCCAGTATATTCCGGGTACATATCAAAACCTTTATTCAGCAGGGCATCAAAACAAATCTTTGTGCCGCCTAAACCTGTCTTTGTTTCTACCCGTAAATTGGTATACCCTTCCAGCAGTATACGATACATATTAATAAGAATATACTGCTCCTGGAATACTTTTGAACCCAAGCGTATTATCCCTTTCTTTTGTCCACTCCCCGGCTCTCTATACAAGCCTTTTGATACCAAAAAGTCCTTTGCTACTTTTTCGGGCAATTGATGCAGGTAATCCACCCGGTAGTTTAATTCCGTCATAATGCTATCGTTAATTTTCCCTGCCAAGCAGGTTGAGTGTGGAGGCTACCTCTGGATACTTCTCCAATACTTCTGTCCGAATCAAAGGCGCAGCATAATAAGGTGGAAAGATGGTTTTATCATCCCGCAAAGTTACAAGGTCAAATGCTTTCAGCCTGCCATCAGTGCTGTAGCCACCTATTACATCCAGTTTATTCTCATACAATGCCTTATACATCACAGCATCACTGATAACTACATTTCGGATGTTTAAATGGTATTTAGATCTTAATCCTAAATAACCATCCTCCCTCCCCATAAACTCAGGCTCAAAGCCCGCCAATAAGCCTTTTTCTGTTGCGGGGATAATGTAAAAAGAGGAGAGCAGTAGCAAGAAGATAGGTAAGAAGACAATTCCTTTATAAAGCTTTTTTACATTCATCCGCTGCACTAATGAAAGCAGGAAATCAAACAAGATAGCCAGCAGTGCAGCAGGAATAGCACCAGCTAATATCATGTTGGTATTATTAAGTGCAATGCCGCCAAAAATAAACTCACCCAAGCCACCCGCAGCAATATAAGCAGCTAGTGTTGCCACCCCTACATTGATCACCGTTGCTGTACGAATACCTGCTAATATAACCGGCATGGCTAAGGGCAATTGGACTTTCAATAATATTTGTCCATTTGTCATACCCATCCCTCTGGCAGCATCTGTTACAGCAGCATTCACTTCTTTTATGCCTGTATATGTATTACGAATGATGGGTAACAAAGCATACAAGAAAAGAGCAGTGATAGCGGGCATTACACCAATGCCAAATAGGGGGATCAGGAATCCTAACAGAGCTATAGATGGAATAGTTTGAAGTATGCCTGCAAAGCCCAGCACCACACCTGCCAGCTTTTGCCTGCGGGCAATGAGAATACCTGATGGCAGACCAATCAACACAGCAATAAATAAAGCTGTAAACGTAAGACCAATATGAGTGATCGTCTGTTGCCAAAGTTTATCTGACTGCTGCGCCATAAACTGCCATAAGCTTTGCTGCTCTTCCATTTCAGGTGTATTGCTTTTTTTCTTGAAAGGATGTCTTTAGCTGCGCAAATGTTATTTCTTTGTAAGTGTTTGTTTCTTTATCAAAGGCAATAACAGGCTCGTTATTGTTAGCAATTGCATCCATAGCCTCCCACAGGGTTTGATGGCTGTATAAGTTAGCTTTTGAGTTAGCAGGGACTAATGGCAGGCTATTCCAAATGGCTTTTAAATTACTGGACTGAAACTCCAACTGTAACCGCTCATGATCAAAAAACTGTTGCACAAAATCATTTGCCGGTTTAAAGAGTAACCGGGAAGGTGTTGCCAGTTGCTGCATTTTTCCCTTATCCATCAATCCAATAACATTCCCTAATTCAAAAGCTTCCTGCACATCATGGGTAACTAATATGATTGTTTTCTTTTTAATTTCATCCAGTGCCTTGAATTCTTTTCTTACAGCAATTCTGGTGAGTGGGTCTAAAGCACCAAAAGGCTCATCCATCAGGAGTATCGGAGGGTTAGCCGCCAACGCTCTTGCCAGCCCAACCCGTTGCATCTGTCCGCCGCTTAGCTGTAACGGATATACATTACGGTATTGCTCAGGTGGCAGCTGTAGTTTGTGTAATAACTCATCTATCCTGTTATTTATTTTCTCCTCATTCCACTTTAGCAATTTGGGTACAATGGCAATATTCTCTGCTACAGTATAATGTGGAAACAGACCATACCCCTGCAACACGTATCCAATGTTCCTGCGCAATATTTCAGGCGGTTGTGAAAGAATGTTTTTGCCATTGATAATGATCTTGCCGGAAGAAGGTTCTATCAGCCGGTTGATCATGCGCAACGTAGTAGTTTTACCCGAACCACTGGTGCCCAAAAGCACTAATGTTTCTCCTTCATTCACTGTAAAAGAAACATCACTTACAGCAACTGTTTGTTGGTAGGTTTTGGTAAGTTGCTGTACTTCTATCATTGCAGTTTATAATTGTATGAATAAATTATTCAGTGCTTCGGCATACAAAGGATGCGCAAAGACTGCTTCTTTCATTTGGGTTGCCGTAACACCACCCATCATGGCTAATTGCAACATAGACATAATTTCTCCCCCCTCCTGTCCTACTACTGCCACACCTAAGATAGTGTCTTTCTCTGCATCTACTATTGCCTTTATTTTACCACGTGTATCACCGGTCTCTATAGCTCTTGCCACAGAACTCATAGGCAATGTAGCTACTTTTATATGTAAGTCTTTCTGTTTTGCCTCCTGTTCGGTAATGCCGACTCGTCCTAACTGTGGGTCGGTAAACATTGTATAAGGAACTAAACGGTTGGTTGTACTTTCCTGCTTACCATCTAACAGGTTGTGATATAAAATAACATAATCATTGTAGGAGATGTGTGTAAATTGGGGTCCACCATTTACATCACCAATCGCATAAATATCCTTTGCAGTAGTCTGGAGTTTATCATCCACAACAATAAAGCCTCTCTGGTTTAACCGTACACCGGCAGCAGCCAGGTTCAATTCTTCAGTATTAGGTATTCGCCCTGCAGATACAAGTATGTGTGAACAGGAAATTGTTTTTTCTTCACCATTTACTTTAACTGTAGCAGTAATGTCCGGAGCTTTTCCTTGCAGCTTTATAATGTCCGCATTGGTATAAATATCTATTCCTTCATCATTTAGAAACTTCATTACCTCGGCTGCAATATCTTCATCCTCCCTTGATAAAAAACGATTACCATGTTCTAATACCGTAATGCTACTGCCAAAACGGCGATACATTTGTCCAAACTCCAGACCAACATAACCACCACCAATGATCAATAGGTGTTCAGGTATATCCTCACATTCCATTAATGTAGTGGAGGTAAAATAACCTGCTTCTTGCAAGCCTTCAATATCCCGGAATGGCCGGACGTGTACCTGTATCAATAAAGAAATAATTAGCAGTCATTTCCTCTTCACCGCCATCATTTAATACTACTTTTATTTTCTTTTCACCTGTAAAAGAAGCGTCTCCGAAAAGGAGGTCTAAATTGTCCGTTTGTTCCAATCTGTTCTGTGATCCGTTTCTAAAACTTTCCACCACTTCTCTTTTCCTTGAGAGCACCGTTTTAATATTAATGCCATTTGCTTTTGCGAGCACACCATATTTACGTGCGTTCGCTACCATGTAAGCTACTTTGGCGGAAGCGATCATGGTTTTCGTAGGCGTACAGCCTACATTTATACAAGTACCGCCCACATAATTCCTTTCTATCAGAGCGGTTTTCCAGCCTTGATTGGCTAATTTCTTGGACAATGGTGTTCCGCCCTGACCAGAACCGATGATAATGGCATCATATTGTTTCATAGAGCAGTTTTATGTTTATAGGTACTCACAGATAACACTCACAGAGAACTATGGAAAGATGAACAAGGAGACTTTTCTTTTACTTATGCTTTGTAGGAGTGGTTTATGGTTCTACTTTAACGCCTTTCCAGAATGCAATACGGTCTTTTATTTGGCTCGCAGCTTCCTTAGGTTGAGGATAAAACCATGCTGCATCCTTGTTGGTTTTACCATCTGCCTGTATGGTATAATATGATGCAAGTCCTTTCCATGGGCAGGTAGAATGTGTATCAGAGGGCTGTAGATATTCTTTCTTTACTGAATCAGCCGGAAAATAGTGATTGCCTTCTACTACAACCGTATCGTTACTTTCTGCAATTACCTGGTTGTTCCAAATCGCTTTCATAACTATTGAATTTAATTGGATGAATGACAGAACAAAGGAGAATGATTACAAATTTATCTGTTTATTCCATAAGCCAGAATATTGTGTTAACTAAATAAATAACAAACAAACCATTGTATTCAATTTACTACAATACCAGATGTCAACTAGCAAGGGATATTCATTAGCAGGTTACTGTCTGCCTGTATGATTTAAAGTAGTAAAGCCCTACTTCCTCCGTACCTCAGCCGTATCAAAGTCATAGTAAAGCCATGGTAAAGCCATGGATAGTTCATGAGAAGCCATGCTAAAGTCGTACTTCCTCCATACCCAAGCCCAATCTTAGCCGTATATTCTTATTTCATCCTTCGTCTTTCTTAGTATATGTGGAGTAAAAACAAAGGTTAAACAGGTAGTCTTTGGCAGCAGTCAGTGTGTAGGGGGGTAAATATACAGTAGCACCATACAATAAAATGTATTTTATCCGTGCCCATGTGTCCGCAGGTCACCGGCTCTCCGCAGACCGCAGGTTCTCCGCAGCTCACTGATTCTGTTAGACTTTGTGAGCTGTGGAGATCTTGGAATGTGAGACTTCCGCAGCCCCAAGGTCACTGACTCTGCGAGCCCCTGCGGAGAGGCTGCTCTCTATGAGTGCTATTCGTGAGCAAACTACATCGTAAACAATAACTGTACTTATTAAACAGCGGGCTGAATATTAGTATTATATATTATTTTATCTATTACTATAGGACTTAACTTAACAGATAATACACCTAAAGCAGCACCTGTGAGCACATCAGAAAACCAGTGCTTGTTACGATATATACGCATTGCAGCCGTACCAGCAGCTACCATATAACCTGCATAGCTCCATGCCGGATGCTTGTCTTTAAGCTCTTGCCACAGCATTTCGGAGCCTAAAAAGGAAGTGGCTGTACGACGTGATGGAAATGAATTTAAGCTACCGTCTGGCCGTATCCGCTTGGCAATGTTCTTTAGGGGAAACACAACAGCATTAAGTATAATTATTCCGGTCACTGCATCAATCAGGTGCTTTTCCAGCTTGTCTGTTGGCTTATCTTCAAATGCATCTAAAGCAAATATTGAGAGAAGCGGTGCCCACTTTAAACAAATATCAAGGGCGGAGGAGGGCTTCTTTTCTTTTAGTTTCCAAAAGGGGTTTTGTATTTTAAGATCTATTTTCTCTATCCGGTTCAAACTATTTCTTTTCATAGCGGTTTCCTTAATTCAATATTATTGCTTTTAATAAAAAACCCTGCCAACTATAAAACTTTTCACCACTTAATACCATTATTTATTAGTAGTACAATTAACATATTAAGTACATCTTCTACTAAATGGTTCTAAGTTTACTGGAGCAACCCCACAGTATTCTAAACACAATTATCAGCCAAACTACAGATTGAAAACTATTGTAAATCAGGCTTACTCAATCAAGCTTTATTGCCAGCAATTATCCTCTCAGCATCGAGATATACACATCACCTTAAAATCAACTTATATATTCTAAATAATCTTAACCTGCAGTTTACCTAATACCTGAAGACTTCTTTTACTTTCATCAGGAACTGATCTTTCTTTCGCCGGCTGACTTCTATTTCAGCATTATCACTCATGATCACCAAACCGCCTTCACCCCGCTGATATTCCTTTACATGGAGAAGGTTGATAAGATAAGATTTATGGATACGGAGGAAAGTGGTATCCTTAAGCAATACATCGTAATCAAACAATGGTTTAGAAACCGTAACTGTTCTATTTCCCTCTAAATGAAAAATGGTATAACTGCGTTCAGCTTCACAATAAATGATCTCATCCAGCTTTAATACAATAAAGCCTTTGAGAGTTGGCAAACACAATCGCATTTCTGAAGGGCTTCCTGCATTGCCAAGATTGTGCAGCAATACTTCAGTATGTTCATCTTTCCTATCAGTTTCAAGTTTTTTCCCTACCCGTTGCACTGCTTCTATCAGCCGGTCTTCATCAACGGGCTTCAACAAGTAATCTGCTGCACTATATTGAAGAGCCTGTAATATATATTCATTGTGTGCCGTAACAAATATTACTTCAAAGTTCTTGACAGGTAATTCAGATAGCAGTTCCAGTCCACTTTTCCCCGGCATTTGTATATCGAGAAAAACAACATCCGGATGAAGCTCCTTAATTTGTTGCTTCGCCACAATTGCATTGGAGCAAGTTGATATAACATCTACCTGGGGGCAATGAAGCTCCAGCATCTTATTTAAAGTGCGTATACCATCGGGCTCGTCATCTACAAGTATAGCTTTCATAAAAAGTATTTACAGGTTTTAATAAATAGTGAGCTTTGAACTGTAGACCATAGTAATGATTTAACCACAGATACATTGCCTTAAAGCTTTTAGCTCATCTACATATTTACTATATTGAAGCGCAGTACTACCCTTGTACCATTCCGGTCTTTACTGATATCTTCCAGATCTGTTATTTCTAGATTGCACTCAGTATTATATTTTTCATTCATTATCTTAATTCGATTCCGCAGGTTATCGAGACCATGTGAACGGTGTTGCGTTCTATTTATCACTTTAAGTTTTTCTGAACGGTGAATACCTATTCCATTATCTTCTATAGTACAGATAATTTTGTTTTCGTGCTGTGTAAACGCTATCATAATCTTTTTATCACCAACAGCCAGCATCAGCCCGTGCCATATTGCATTTTCTACAAGTGGTTGAATCATCAGTGAAGGAATAGCTGTTTCTGACTGATCAATATTTTCACTGATATGGATGGTATAAGAAAAAGAATCATCAAACCGCAACTGCTCCATTTCCAGGTATGCTTTCAGGTACTCGATATTCTCATCGAGTGTTACGAAAATATCTTTTGAATGTTCCAATGTCATACGTATCATCAAAGCAAATTTACTCAGGTAGCGCGATGCCCTTTCATTGTCTCCGTCAAGTATCATTCTCTTGATACTATTAAGCGCATTAAAAACAAAATGCGGATTCATTTGTGCCTGCAATGCCGTTAGCCGAGCCTCGGCAAGTTGTTCATTAATGCTTGCGAGTTCTATTCGCTTTGCTTCCAACGACTGCTCTGATTCTATTTGCTTTAGCTTATTACCGATAAGTGTAGCTATAGTGGTCAAAATTTTAATATCTCTCTCGCTGTAATAATCTGGTAAACTATGTTCAGAGTCAAGCACCCCAAGCAATTCATCATTATGAATAATAGGAACACTCACTTCGCTTGAACGGAATGCATCATCCACACGGTAGCGGCTATCTTTTCTTGTATCATTCACTAATACAGGCTGATATGTTTTTATCACATGTCCTACAATGCCTTGTCCGGGTATCACCTCAAAAACATCGGTAGAAATGATCTCAGGTTTACCCTTAGGCCCATAAGCCGCTCTCTGCACCATCTTTGTCTTGTCTTCATTCCATAAATAAATAATGCAATCTTCATAATCCAATTGCCCCATTAGGTTTTTCGTTACATCCCACAATACTTCCTCTTCCGTTTTTTTTCCTGCAAGTGACGATGAAAAATAATTACTGATTTGCTCCAGTTCAAACTGGTTTTTGTAATCATCAGCTATTAATTTATGGATGCGCGTTTTTTCCTTTTCCTGTTTTCTGATAGTATTTATTCTCCACTGTACAAACAGGTAAATTAACAAAAGGATTATACTTGTGAACAAAGCTATGAACCCCTTATCCATCCAGAATGGCGGCAAAACAACTATAGTTATCTCACGTATCTGCGTTGTCCAGCGATTGTTAACAGAAAAACATTTCACCTGTATGCGGTATGTACCTGGAGAGAGATTAGAAATGCTAAATGAGGGCTGGCTTCCCAATTGCTGCCAGCCTGTAAAGCTATCCTTTAAAATGCGGTAAGCGAAGCCTTGACTATTACCATCCCTGAAGTTGATGCTTCCGATCATTACCCGTATTTCGTTGTTCCGCCACGTTGTAGTTATGCTTTGTTCAGGGAAAGTATAGCTTTTTTTACCATTGATAATCACACTTTCTATGAATACCTGCGGAGGCTGTTTTCTCTGTAGTATGTTATCTGGATTAAATCTTACCAGAGCATCCCAAAAACCCAGATATAACTGTTGCGCAGTACTATCGTAAAAGAATTTTGCGCCTTTTATTATTGGCATATCAGGAAATCCATCCTCTTGTCCAAAATTTATGATCTTATTGGTTTGAAGATCCATACATGCTATACCTGAAAAGGTTGCAAGCCACAACTTTTTATTAATAATGATCATCGATACAATGTTATCATCGGGTAGCCCATCACTTCGGGTAAAATGGAGAAAGCTATGCTTTGAGATATTATAAGCTATTAACCCATTATTATTACTATTGAACCACAAAGTATTTTGATCATCTACTATAAACGAGTTTACCTGTCTGTCAGGCATTTTAATAAAAGGAAATGAATCAATCACTAAGTCTAATTTATTCAGGTCAGTATTATACCTGAATAATCCATGACTTGCCATCCATATATAACCAGTTTTATCTTCCTGAAAGATGACCGGAAGCATTAGTAATGGTTGATGTATAATTAATAATGAAAACTTATTGGAAAATGGATTGTAGTGGTAAATACCTTCCGATCCACCTATCCATATGTCACTTTTGCTATCTTTATATAAATCAAATGTCCAGTCATCCTGCCCCCATCCTGGCACTTTCAACAGCGTTGCACCTTCTGTTCTCTTGTTAAATGAAAGTATTTCACTATTTGTACCAAGTAGTAATGTTGACGAGTCAGCATCGGCTAGTGCATTAATAATATTCGTTAATTGATTGAACTTAAATAGAATTTGCTTTTTAAATAGGAAAGTTTTTGCATCATATAGCAATAGCCCACCAAATCCCATAGCACCAACATAAACCGTATTTGAAGATACAGTTAAATTACCCAACCTGATGTTCGGATAACCTTCTTCTATTGCAGTAGGTAAAGATGCAACCTGCACCATGGCTTTTTGTGGGTTTTGCTTGAATAATCCTTTGTTGGTTGCAACCCAAAGATTATTGTCTTTGTCTCTTAACAAAGAAGTGCACTGATAAGTATTAAATAATTTCCCAGGGTAAAGTGTTACTTTCCCTGACTCCGGATAGAAACGCATTTTAAAAAAGCCTGAAAAATGGCTTGTTAAATAAAAGCAGGTATCATTATCAGGTACAAACCTGGTACGCCAGCCAAATTCATATCCAATTGGATGGAATGGAATTTTTGAAACAGTCTTTCTATTTTCAATAGTATTAATATAAATGACACTATCACTGGTAACTTTCATAACAAAAAGGCTACCTGGCTTTTGCTGAAAAAACAAGAATGAGTAAACAGGCTGACGAAGGATCTCTGCCATCAATGGACAATCAGCATCCTCCATCTTTTTGAAATGCTTTTTTTCTTTGTCATATACATATAGCCCAAACCTTGAAATAATGAGTAAACGCCGGTAGTCTAGTTCCACCATTTCTTCCCCAAAGAAGAAATGCTCTGTAAATACTTCCTTTTCGGAATAATAATCAAATCGGGATACAAGCTTATAATTTTTATCAAACTGGTAAAAGCCTGAACGGGAAAGAATATAAATATTGCCATCCAAATCACCCTTAACCCGCATGACCATATTGAATTTATACAGGTACTGCTGGCGATGATAAGGTATATATAAGTTGTGCCTCTCGCCTGTTCTTGTATTGATAATATGTAAACCCGCAGCAGTAGTTATGGCAAGCCGTTCTTTGTCAAGCCAGTTCATGCCCAATAAATTTTCTGAGCTAAGAGAAAGATTGTCATCACTGCTATGAAACTGTACAAAATCACTTCCATTATACCTGCATAATCCAGAGGCAGTTGCAATCCACATAAACCCGGCAGAGTCTTGTACTAGCCCGGTCACAACATTATGAGACAGCCCATCCTTTTTGGTATAGCGATCAAAATCACTCTCCAAAAGTTGTTGTGCAGATACATTACATACCAACATCAACATTAGCACTACAATCAAAAATCTGGGATAGGTCATCTACTCTTATTGCTCTTTTTCATATTCTAAAGTTACCTACTTACTATAGAAAAACTTTGCCCTCTACAAATACAACCAGAAAGGTGAGCCGTCCGGAAAATCAATGCTACCGTTCGTACACTCCTTTCTGCATATGGGAAAAGGAAGGATGAGAAATAAATTTCTGAGCGTATTCCGCTTGGAAGAATAAGGCTGCTCTTTGGGATTTCAGCAGTTCTATTTGCACCTGTTCAAATAAATTCTATCACCTAATTAAAACCCTATTTATGAAAAGAATCCCTCCATTACGCTGTGGAATAGTTTGGTATCTGGTTTCCTTAGGAACCATTCTTTATGCAATTGGCTTCGTTGGCAACCTGGTAGTTCCAAAAACTATTGATAGCACAACTCGCACTTCACTACCTAAAGGCTTCCTATAATCAGCCATCTTCTCATTCACATCAAAGAGAGCCGGTACGCCTGCTTCCAATCCCTTTTTTGCCAGCTAATGACTGCCGTTCCGAAACTGGTACACGCCGGGAGTGTCTTTGCCACTCCTGGGCACAAAGGTGGGATTGAAGGCAAGAATGCATTCCCTTTGCTGCAAGGGGACGGTAAAGGAATCAAACAATTCAATAAAGGGCAGTGGTCTGGCAAACTGCTGGAGGACGCTCTGTCCGGGTAGCCTCCATAGTACCTTAAGCTCAGAAAATGATAATGCACCGGCAGCGTCCTCCAGCGCTTAATGAGCCAAACAAATAACTTCAGTTGAGGCTGAGTGAACTTAGAACTTTTTGTATCGTTGTAGGAGGCTTATCGCCTTGTGCAGAGAAGGAAATATTGTTGTTTGCATTGACCAATGTAAATGCTAAACAAAAACCGGCTGCCTGATACAGCCGGTTTTTATATAAATCCGGTAATACAACTTTCAGTTTGGCAATCTAGTAAGTACTGTTCGCAGATTATAGTTCGCAGTCTATGACAGGATTACCTGACTAAATCTGCTAAAAAACTATCTTCCACTATTAACAATACTTGCTCTCAATGCCTCATTAAAGTCATTCTCCTTCATTAAATCCTCCAGTGATAAGTGCATGCGGTATCGCCAATAATATCTTGGTATGGAAGGCTCATTGATTCGCTCGTCAGCAGGATTTGGGCGGCGCAGGTTGCCATCGCTACCCATTAAATCCTGCATTTGAAATATACTCCACATTGCTGGAGATTGCAGGTGCTGATCAACGATCATCTTATTGATCCATGGCTCGCAATGTTGTGGCACTTCACCGTGCTGACCTAATTCTTCATTATAAAATGCTTGGGTAACCTCCCTTTCTTCTTCCCACCAACCCCGTATAGTACTCATATCGTGTGTTGAAGGTGTAACTACACTCAGGTAAGGAGCCGTATGCACATGCGTAAACTTATGGCGATTATCTTTTGGCATACGCTGCACTTCCAGGCTTAACAAGCCAAGTTCACTCATCACTCTTGGCACAGTGGCAGGCACCATACCAAGGTCTTCGCCGCAGATGAGCATATTAGTAGCACGCTTCAATGCAGGTAACTTCTTTATTGCTTCATGATACCAGAAGTTATCCTGCCGTTCAAAGAAATAGTTGACGTACAAATCTTTCAACTGACGTTGGGTATGTTCATCCAGCATCTTGTAAGTCAGCGTGTCTTCTATGCCAAAGCGGAAATGGAACTCCTGTCCGTTGCTGCCTTTTTCTTCAAACAAGATCACATTAGCAATCAGGTCATACAACGTGTTCCTCAGCCATTGGTTGTGGGGGTTGTCCTCGCGTATAGCAAAATAAGTTTCTACACGTCTTTGTGTGCTTACCTCATCTTTCAACGAATAGGTACCATCACCATTCCAGTTCAGCAAATTATCTTTCATCCACCATTGTTGGTCACCAAATAGATCATTCAATACCTGGTCATTAATAAATGGCTTTGTATAGCGGTTGTAATCGAAATAGATATTACGCTGATGGAACTCGCTGATATGCACTGGCAAGGCAGGCACAAAGCGACCAAGGATGCCTTGTATAGAGTTGATGGGAATACTCCAGATACGGAAGAAGCCAAGGATATGGTCAATTCGGAAAGCGTCAAAATAACGGCTCATCTGCTCAAAGCGGCGCTTCCACCAGTCAAAGCCATCTTCCTGCATCTTTTCCCAGTTGTAAGTAGGAAATCCCCAGTTCTGTCCTTTTACTGCAAAATCATCCGGCGGAGCTCCTGCTTGCATATCCATATGGAAAAGCTCAGGCTCCTGCCAGGTATCTGCACCGTGACGGGCAACACCAATAGCAATATCTCCTTTTACAATAACGCCCTGGCTGTGTGCATAGTCAGTTGCATCTTTCAATTGCAGGTGCAAGTGGTATTGTACAAAATAGTACATACCAGTGCAATAGCTTACTTCTTCGTTTTGCAATAATTCGTTACGGCTTGCTCCTCATAGGTCCTGTGACTCAGGCCAGCGGCTGTAATCTGCCGTATGGTTTTTATCCCGCAAATAGCAAAAAGCAGCATAAGGTACCAGCCAGTGTTTATTGTTATTGAAGAACTCCTGGTAATCGGCACTATTGAACACCGCATCTTTTTGCAAAGGATATATGTGATGAATGATTTTCCATTTAATGTCATTTACTCTTTCATAATCTACTGAGGGCAATTCATTGAGTTGCTTGCAGTCTTCTTCAAATTCCCGTAAGAAATGCTTGTTTTCTTCACTTACTACTTCACTTAGGTTGAGGTACATAGCATGCAATGCAAAAGCCGAAATAGCAGCATACGGATAAGAATCCTGCCATGCTTTGGTAGCAGTAGTATCATTTACTGGCAACAATTGTATAAGCTTTATACCTACACTCTTGGCCCAATCAGCCAGCAGTTTGATGTCTGTAAATTCACCGGCCCCCAGGCTCCGCCTGCTCTTCAGGCTAAATACGGGGATAGCCACACCGGCGCCCTTCCATGTATTATCAGCCAAATGGATGAAGCCATCGTTTACAATTGTCTTTTTGTTAGGGACAATAAAATCGTAGAAGCTGCGGTTCTCTCCATTCTCAAACTGTATGATCTTATTTTCTCTTATATCATATACCCCATACTTATATTCAATTGGAAAGTCAGCTCCTGTAAGGTCAACATCAATTGACCAGAAGTCCTCATTTTCCGCTTTGTGCAGCTGCAGGTTTCTATCTGCATTCCAATTACCTAAAGCATCAGCGCCGCCTGCTATAAAAGGCACCTGACCTTGGGTAAGCAATGGTGCTTTTATTTTGAAAGTATGCGTAAAAACTTCAGGCGTAGCATACTCGATCTGCGTATAATTATTCTTTAGTAAGACTTCTTTAAATGGTTCGGTATAAAATGCGTTTTCATAATAACCGGTTACATTCCAGGAGTCTACAATATTTACTTCTTCGGATGTATAGCTGTTAGTATCAATTGTTTTATCACTGCCAGCATCGTATAAATAACTACCATCTTGCTCTTTCAGCAGGTAATTATAAACAACCGGCTCATTGCCAAAGCCTGCATCTACTGGCAATGTAGCTGTCCATGTTTGCTCATCCAGGTATTGCATGGGCAATGCCGCTTCAGGGTTGCCATTACCAAACAAGGGATGCTGTGCGGTAATGAATAAATTTTGTCCAGGGGTGGAATGGAATCTTACATAAAAAGTAATCGCATGGGTACCTTCTTTTTTATGCTCCTGGGTAGCTGCAAGCTTGTGAACCACTGCGCGGTTCTTTTCTTCAGCAATTGCAGAATGATCTTCATGTTGCTCGTCCGGAGCAGTGGTAACTTCAGTATCAGGCGACTCCACTCCTGCCGCTTCTTGCGATACTTCTGCCAAAGCAGAAACAGCCTCTGCTGTTGCATCATCTACAGGTTCAGTTTCATTTTCTGCTGGTACAGTATCTTCTGTAAGGGTAGCTTCTTCAGTAGCTTCAACACTTTCTACAGTAGGTTGTATTACTTCTTCATTTGCCTGTGCAGGTGCCGTCTCAGGCTGTGCATTTATAGCTTCAGGCTGTTCAGTTGTAGCAGGCAGTAATGCTTCAGGCTGCTCAGTTTCCGGAAGTAGTGGTTCATTAGCTGTAGTTGATGGCGGAAGCAATTCTTCCTGCCCCTGCATTTCATTTACTGGCTCAAACGGCACAGCTATTTGTGGTGTTTTTGTTTTTTCTGCTTTCAGTTTTTTAGGCTTTGCCGGTTCGGCTGCTTTAATCTCTGGTGTCGGTTGGGCAGCAGCCTTGCTTACAGGTGATGACTTTGCGGGTGCCGCTTCGGCTGGTTGTTCTTCTTTTGAACCAGCAGCTTTTTTGGTAGCTGCTTTTTTAGTAGCTTTTTTTATAGGTTCTTCTGCCTGTGCACCTTCTTTCACAGGAACTGCAGCCTCGGCAGCCGCTGGTGTCTCTTTCTTAGCAGTAGCTGCCTTTGCAGCTTTCTTTGTTGCAGCTTTAGGGGTAGCAGCCTTTGCCTCTTGCTGAGCAGGTTGGGGAGCTTCTTTTTCTGCTTCAGGTTTGGCCTGTGCACTCTTCTTAGCTTTCGGTTCACTTATCTCTTTGCCTTTCGAAGGTTGCAACGGGGCTTTGTCTTTTTTACTGGCCATCACGTTTAAATTTAATTAAGTCGCGAAAATAGTAAATTATGCACCAAGCCGTATTAACTCTCACACCTGCCCGACAATAAAGGTGGCGGATAATACAGATGAGCACTCGCAGAGTCCAGTGCGCAGACAAAGTGAGAATGTTTAAAGTCTAATACCCAAAGAACGCTATTTAGCTTATCAAAGGAGGTCTTTCAGAGCAGTGAAGAACTGAATGGATAATCGTTTCTAATACGTTAAGGAGGCGAGCAAGCCTTCGCTCTTCTTCTCCGCAGATGTTTCCATCAACAGCATTTTGTACGTTAGCATGAACATTGCGGCTGTTGCCACAAGTGCAAATAACCTAAGTCATGCTTATCGTTATCTGCTTGGCGAATTAGCGTTATTGGCAGCACTAGAGTTGATTTATTCTCTAAGTTTTACAATTTTACCTTTCGGCAACTTTTGTTGTCAACCACTTTTACGGCAGGCACTTGTTAATGGTATCCTAATAAAGTTTTGTATCTGTCCTCCCAATACTTTTTATAATCAAAGTAATTGGAATCGTATGCTACTACAATTGGATTAGTAAGAATACTTTCATTAACTGTAGTGGTGGAATCCAAATTACCATTAATACATTTTTGCAGAATGAGCTTAGTAATTTTATCAGTATTGTCATCTGCTTCGTTGCAATTATAAAGTTCCAAGTCATATAAGCTGTATTTCTTAAATCCTTTGAAAGTGTATAAGGTAGAATGTATTTGACTACACATTTGCTTCAAATCCTGAAAATCACAAAATACTTTTCTTGCTGTATCAATTAATATCCAATGTGGATTAATATAATTATCATCAGATGTACTATCTTCATAAAAATTAGCAATTTCAGGATTATAAAAGTAAACCGCTTGTACAAACCGCTCATTTTGAGTAATGTCAATAAACCCGTCTCCATTTACATCTTTTGAATGAAAGAAATCGCCGAAATGATTACCGGGTCCTAAAATCAAACCTGTAAAAACCCATTTATCTTGGATTTGTTTTTCTAAATACACAATAATATCTGCGGAAAGTCCTTTACTAACGTTTGTAATTGGGTTTACAAATCTAAATTGGTATCCATTAACAGAAAAAGTATCAAGGTAAGCACTATCGTACCTATCCATTGTAGAATTCCAATAACGTAAATCGGAGTAATTAAAAGTGTCAATTGTATTCGGCTCGTATTTAGTTGTGTCAAATATTTTCTGAGCCTGTTGCTGTATGTGGGTAGTTGTGGTCACGCCTTTTATACTGCTTTTACTATTACAATAAGTCAGTATAATAGGGCAAATAATTAAAAGTGTTTTGAGCCAATTCGTATACATGCATCAAAAGGAGTAATATTCTTTTCGGCAAAGAACTGATAAACCTACATGTAAAACACTGACTACTGATTAACTTGCTATTAAAACAGTCTTAATTAAAGAGGTTAAATTACAGCTCATATCAAAAAGCATTTGTGAAGGCATGACATTAGAAGTTTGCTGTTTCCCTACTTTTCTAATTGTTAGTGCAATACACCTCCAGGTAAAAGATAGTTGCAAAACCTACGCTCTACCTGTATGCATTAGGATATCAAAGTCCTACCTCCTCCATAGCAAAGTCATGGTAAAGCCCTACTAAAGCCATGGATAGTTCATGAGAAAGTTACGCTAAAGTCTCACCTCCTCCCATCTTACTTCATAGAATAATGGTATATGAAGGAATACTATGATAATTTTAAAAGCTTATTTGTGAGTATAATCAATACTTCATTTTAGGCACTATCGCAGCACACCTCAAAGTACAATATGTCCTGTTTCTCCGCCCTTCGGGTTACCTTTTCCAATTTCCGGAATCAAGGGATTATAAAAACCTCAAGTTTAACCATGGTAACAAAAACATATTTTAAGACCAAAGATTACTGCAAAGTGAAATTTTCAATAAAGCCTGAAAATGCTGAAACTGTAGAAATATTAGGTTTGAATAGCGATTGGGAACATGCAGTTATTATGAGCAGGAAAAAAGATGGCACCTTCGCCTCTGAAGTTTCTCTGCCAAAAAACTCTCAACACGAATTTAAATACCGCATTAACGAAACGGAGTGGTTAAACGAACCAGAAGCAGATAGCCAGGCATCTAATGACTTTGGTGGCATTAACAGTGTTATCGTTTTATAATACAATCTTTACAAAAAGGTAGCATACCTGTTTACAAACCTTGTACGGTTGCAAATAGTATTATACCCACCAAATTTGCGGATACCCAAAGGTTATCAAGATAAAGATTATCGTTACAGAATATTGTATGAAGTGAAATCTCAAACGGTTTACTTTATATTGCTGCAGGCACTTTTCCTTCTGTCGTCTTGATAGCCACTTGGTATTAACTGGCTGTTCAAAACTGCCCCGTATTTATTGGAAGTTTATCCCTCCATCTTAGTGAGTAACACAAAGTAATCTGTAGATCATAGCAAGGTCATAAAAAGCCATTTAAACAGGAATATAAGGACTTAGCATAGAGCTTTTCATTGCTCTAAGAATAACATTGATGGTAATCCATTCAGCTTACGATCAATGTTTTATACATTTTTAGATACTTCAATGCTGGTTATTTATTACTCCCGTCCTAATTCAGTAAGGGTTAGACTGCATACTTAACCTATTACGGTATTCAATTAGATAGTAAGTCATACGTTTGTTTTATTGAAGCGGTCCTATGGTATCTCGAAATTTTCGCTTTTTCGTATTGGAAAGGGCGGAGTTATACCTAACTTATACTTAAGTTATACCTAACTTATACCTGAGTTATACCTAATCTCCTCCCTATTTACCCCTTGGTAACTCCTCATATATTCCATACTTACTTCGGTATAAAGCCATTCACAAGGTCCCCAGAATACCGACGTAGGTTTCGAGGCTGCGGCGAGCGAAGATCGCCACGCGCGGGTTCGGTCCCATCGACGCGCCCGCCAGCCAGCCGGCCACCCGCTGCACTTGTGCGCGCAGGTCGAAGTAGCTGAACGCACGGCCATCCACCTGGAGGGCGACGGCTTCGGGAAAACGTTCGGCGGAGGCGTACATCGGCGACGCCAGGTTGAACGCAGCCGCGAGCCCCGCCTTGCGTGCCTGCCGCGTCGCCTCTGTCACGCTCGTGGCAGGGTAACACGAAAGCCGCCGGCAGCGCCGGCCAGCGGAGCAGGTTGGCCGCCGAGAAGGGAGTTGGAGTAAGCTGACTGCAGCGGTCTCAATCTTGGGTCTAGCGCCGTGAACTCCGCGATACCGACCGAGCCGCGCGCGGGCCGCCGGTGGAGCTCACAGGAATGGCAGACGGCCGGATGGGCGCTGCTTGGCCTGGTGATGCCGGCGGTCGACGCGGCCAGGGGCTCGCCCGATTCGCTGGCGCTCGTCAATCCCAGCCAGGCTGCGTCCTTGTTCGCGTCCATCCTCTTTCTTCTGGCGAGTGGTCCGCGCCTGCGGGAGCTGTTGCTCTTCTTGGTCGGCACCGTCGGGTTTGCGATGGGACACCGCGCCTGGCTGGGGCTGTTCTCTTTTCGAGGCGTCCGGTTCGAGCAGAGCGCGCTGGTGGCGGCCGGTCTGGCGAGCGTGGTGGCCCTCGGTTCGCGGGCGGCCGATTCGGACCGCGGCAGCGAACCGCGGGGCTGGTTTCAACTGGCGGTGATGCTGCCGGCCTTCGGAATGGTCATGGCGTTGGCCCTCGATCTGACGTTCCCACTGCACGCCTGGGCCTGGGATCCCATCGTGCTGGGACTGGACGCAGCGTTCGGCCAGCCGAGCTTCGCAGTCGGACGGGTGGCTGCAAGCCACCCGTCGCTGTTGACGCTGCTCAGCCTAGTCTATCTGTTTCTTCCGGTGGCGTTGGCGGGGATGCTCGTGCTGGAGAGACGCCACAGCGCACGTGAACGCGGGCTGCTGAGGCCGTTTCTCCTGGCGGCGGTCGTCGGATACGCGCTTTATCAAGTCTATCCGGTCGTGGGACCCGGTCCGCTGTTCGGGACGCGCTTTCCCTACGGAGCGGCCGTCCTCCCCGGGCCTCCGCAGCATCGCATCGATGTCACCGCCATCAGCGATCCTCGTAACTGCATGCCTTCCTTGCACGTCGCCTGGGCGCTGCTCATTTATTGGCATGCCCGAGCGCTGGGCAAGGTGGCGCGGGCGGCGGGCGCGGTCTGGTTGGTGTCGACGATCTTCGCCACCCTGGCCATGGGTCAACACTACTTCGTCGACCTGGTGGTGGCGGTTCCATTCGCCGCGGTGATCGATGCGCTCGCCGCGGGCGGGGGATCGGGACAAACGATCTTCGCGCGTCGCCGCCTCATCGCGACGGCGGGCGGGTTGCTGGCCATCTGGTACGCCGATCCTCTTTCTGGCGCCGCCCGGCGCCTCGGGCGGGCTCCCGCTGCGGCTGCTGGCGGTGATCACGGTCGCCGCCAGCTGGGCGATGCAGGCCCGCTGGAGCGCTCAGCGCTAGTCGCGCCGGGCGGCGACCTCCCGGGCGATTTCAGCGTCCAGCTCGGCCCCCAGGATCACGATGTAGGCCGACAACAAGAACCAGGTGAGGATCGTGATGATGACGCCCAGCGAACCGTCGACCCGATCGGCCTTGGCGTAAGTCGACGCGAACCAGGAGAACAGCGCCGACCCCGCCAGCCACAGGGCCGTCGCCACCACCGATCCCGGCGACAGCCACCGGCGCGTGGCCGGCACGTGCGCCGGCCCGTAGTGGTAGGCGACGCTCAGGGCCACCAGGACCATCACCGTCAGCATCGGCCAGCGGCCCCAGCGGATCAGCTGCTCCCCCAGCTGCGACATCCGAAAGAACGAAAGAACCATGGGAAGGACGATCACCGATGCGATGGAGATGACGCCCGAGACGATCGCGCCCACCGTGAACAGAAAGGCGGTGACGTTCAGCCGAATGAACCCCCTCGTCTCTCTTCTGGCCGAACGCCAGGCTGAGCCCGGTGATGAGCGCCTTCATCCCCTTGGTCGCCGCCCAGATGGCGGCCACGATGCCGATCGCCGCCTCCACGCTCAGGGTGCCGGTCGACCGCGCGGTGAGCAGCGCCATCTGGTCGTGCAGCGCCGTCCGGATGGCGGGGGGCAGCCCGCCAGCAAAGGCGTCCATCTGACGGGTGACGTCCTCGGGATCGGCGACCAGCCCGTACACGGACACCAACGCGGCCAGGGCCGGGAACATCGACAAGAACGCGTAGAAAGCGACGCCTCCGGCCAGCACCGACGCCTGGTGCCGCCTGCTGGCGCTCCGCATCCGGTTGCCGATTCCCCGCCAACCTCCGGCGCGGAGCAGGGTGAAGATCCCCGGGTCGTTCAAAACGCTCCCCCGCCGGCGGCGCTGAACACGAACCCCACGGCCGACCGCGCCGTAGTAGCCGGTGTGCGGCTGGGGGAAGATCTCGGCCAGCCCGGCGTGCAGGTTGACGAGCACGTCACCCAGCTCGACGTTCAGCTGATATTCGACGTGCACGATGGCGGCGAAGCCGTTGCCGATCAGCCAGGAGCCAGTGGCGTTGAGCTGATGACTGAGCAGACCGGCCACGCTGAGCCCCAGCGGGAAGAGCACGCCGGTATCGATCACCGCCGCGCGCTTTCGCTCCGGCGCCTGGAACGTTCCCCCGGCGCCCAGATAGGTCTGCGCGGGCACGAAGGGAATGGCCAGCTCGAGGCCCCCGACCAGCGCCAGGTAGGGATCGCCGGGATCGTTGAAGGCGCCCACCGACCAGAAAGACGCGGTCGCCACCATGTCCTTGTAGGCTGGGCGGATGGTGAGCTGCAGCGGCACCAGCTCGCGCTCGTCGGTCTTCTCGGTCGCGCCCTTGTCCTCTTGGTGGACGAAGATCTCCGCCACCTCGGCCAGCAACTCGGGCGCCTCGATGGTGAAGGGGAGGATCTGCCACACCGCAATCTCGTCCTCGGGCACGCGTGCCCCGAGCACGAAGGCGGTGAGGACTCCGCGGACGGAGAGGGTCGCCGCATCCATCACGTGCCGCCGCCCCTCTGCGTTGGCCGGGTCGTCGAGGCGGCCGTCACCGAACGTCACCCAGCGAGTCTCCTGCCCGATCGGTCGCCACCCGACCGCGGGCGTTCCAGGCGTCGTGAAACGACTTGGCGGCGGCCGCGCTGGAGGCGGCGCGGTTGAATCCCATGTGCCCGGCGGCGAACGAGTCTTGCAGGTAGTGATCCGCGAAGGCGCTCTCGAACAGAGCCAGCTGGAACTGCTCGACGGTGGTCAGACCTTCGCCGGCTGCTCCCGCCAGCGCGTAGGCGATCGCCTGCTGGTGGTAATCGGCCCACGATCGGGTCGACGTCGGATTGAAGTGGGCGCTGTTCTCCAGCGCCAGCAGGTAATACGACTTGTTGCTGTGGAAGCGCCAGGCGCCGGCGTGTGACAGGAACTCCGACGGATCGCCCAGGAAGTCGCCCGCGATCGCCGTCGCGTCGCCGTAAAGCCTGGCCAGGACCGGCAAGTTCGCTCCACACACCCGGTCGAAGCGGGCCTTGACGCCGGCACCGGGCGCTCCGCCGTTCCGCGGGACGCCACCGTCGCCGTCAGGTCGGCGCAGGCGCGCAGGTAAGCAGTGCGACCAATCTCCTGATGCTCGACCGACGCCCAGGCACGGGCCGTCGACGCGAAGGCAAGCGGCGCCAAGAAGCAACGGCGGGCGAACGGAGGAGCGGGAGGTCGACAAAGCGAAGAGCCCACGGCCCCATCGTGCCCGGCCTACCACCCGGGCAGTATGGTTTTGCCGTCAACGTCTGG
>CAWFUV010000036.1:0-47427 GCA_963819045.1 uncultured Chitinophagaceae bacterium
ACTGCTAACTTTATGGTGATTGAATTCGACCGTAACGAAAAGCGTATCGTACTGAGCCACTCACGTATATGGGAACAGGCTAAAGCTGAGGAAAAAGAAGCACAGCGCAAAGAAGCCAGAAAAGAAGAAGAAAACGCTAAGAAAGCGGTGAAGACCATCCAGAGCAAGGTTGAAAAGACCACTCTGGGCGACTTAGGCGCTCTGGCTGAAATCAAAGAAAGACTGAGAAAAGAAGAAGGTAACACTAACAAGTAATTATCTCTCTTTCTTGTATAAATTTGGAAGCCTCCGCTTAGTGCGGGGGCTTTTTTATTTCACCGCTGAGAACCGGAGTAAATGGAGTTTTCGCAGAGATTGAATTATGTCTATATAAACTACCTCTTCATTTTTACTCTTGGCGATGAAATAAACAAGTGGAAGAAACTTATACCTCCTAATTTCACATACTAAAATCACCACATGGATAGTACTGCTAACAAGGAATTATTAGAACAACTGGTGACTATGAAAATGCCTTTTGGTAAATATAAAGATGTAGTGCTTTGTGATTTACCTATGCCCTACCTGGAATGGTTCCAGCGTAAAGGGTTTCCAAAAGGCAAGCTGGGTACTTTGCTGGCTACTATATACGAGATAAAGCTAAACGGACTTTCCTATTTATTAGAGCCGCTAAAGAAGAAATAATAGGAAAAGCTATAAGCGGCAAGAGACAAGAAGCAAGTAGAAAGCTACAAGCGGCAACCTGGCAATTAATATAATAACAATGCCATTTAACAACCACCGGGTGAGATTGCGGCAGTTAGTTAAATGGCAAGACCTGTTTTATTAAACTATAGAATAGACTGTGAGTTCGGAGGTAAAGAATTAAGCCTGTGCAGTGGGTCCACCAAAGTTGAGTGGTATCTCTATCTGCTCCAGGTCTTTAATAGCGCCATGTGCTTCCTCGTAGCGCATTACGTTTTCCTGCAGGGCTTTCATAAAGCGCTTGGCGTGCATAGGCGTAAATATGATGCGCGACTTTACCTTACTTTTGGGCGTACCGGGCATTACATTTACAAAGTCTATTACAAACTCTGCATGGCTGTGGGTAATAATTGCAAGATTGGCATAAGACCCTTCGGCTACTTCTTCTGTGATTTCTATATTTATCTGATTCTGTGGTTGTGGTTCGGACATGTTAGGTTATTTGAGACAAAATAAAGGAAAAAGGCATTGCCATAAGCAATGCCTTTTTAAATAAAACTTATTTTAATTGATTAATAGCCTGGATTCTGTTCAGTTGTTAAGCTTGGATTAGACTGTATCTCATCCTGTGGTATGGGATAAATGCGGCGTGGATCCGAGTAAGGGATTGATAATGCACCCGTAGGTAAAGAACCTGGGTTATCCACTCTTTCTACAGGCAACATCAAACGGTTAAGATCAAATAATCTATCACCTTCAAAAGCCAGTTCTTTCCTTCTTTCTGTGATGATATCATTAATCAACTGAGTGCCAGCGGAAGCATATACCAGCGATGGGTCACGCTGTGCCATTAGTGTATTTAAATAGGTTTTTGCATCAACATCATTGCTCAACCTTGCAGAAGCTTCGGCAGCAATGAGGTACACTTCCGAGAGCCGCATAACTTTCGGGTTATCCCTGTCTGAATTTAGAGCATTCGGATATTTATTTACCAGGATGGCATTAGTACCCAGCTTGGTAGTTCCTTGCAAAAGCACTGTTTTTCTTACATCAGTATTGCTATACAAGTCATACACCTGCTTAGAAGCATAGATATCCTGGTAACCATTGATATAAATGCCAGCCAGATCATCAAAACCGTTGTTATTAATTACATCCGCATCTATTTCCATCAGGGTTTCTTCTGCATCAGTGCGAGGCGCAGGATTGCTCCAGTAAGCATCGTAATTGGCAGACGTAACCAATTTAAACGGGCCATTATTAATAACATCCACCGCTGCACTTTTTGCATTCGTATAATCCCCCATATACAGGTAGGCTTTAGCCAGCAATCCTTCAATTGCATATTTGCTCAAATACACTGAAGAGGTATAATCGCCGGCACCTTCAAAAGCAGCTTTATAATCGCTGATAATTTGATTATAAACAGTTCCTACCGAGCTACGTGCAGGCAAATCATATGGATTGTAATGCAGTACAACAGGCACACCTAATGCACTGGTATCGTCTGTATATGATTTTGCATACAGCGTTACCAACCTGGAGTACATCAATGCCCTTAATGCGTAAGCCGATGCTTTAATAGAAGCTACTTTACCTCCGATTACATCTGCATCTATGATACGGTTGGCGCGCATGATAGCAGTATATGCCTGCGCCCATACTTCTGTGGCGGTAGCATCAGATAATGTAACTGTATATTGAAACTGTGGTAAATACCTTCCGGAGTTCTTTGTTTCGATAAATGCATTATCTGCCTGTACATCACCAACAACCGGCAAGTCCCTGCCAAACAAGGTAGAAGGACGAAGGGCAGAATACACACCATTTAAAGCAGCTTGCAAAGAAGCCTCATCATTCAAAGCGTCCCCCTGGTTGATAGAATCTGCCGGATTGCGCGTAATAAAATCCTTTGAACATGAAGTAATAAGCAATGCCGACAAACCAATTAATAAGAATATCTGTAAACGTTTCATTAGTGCTTTTTTGAAATAATAATTGTTATAAACTAACTCTCAGACCTGCTGTAACGGTTTTTGGCATAAACACGTTAAGGTTGCCATCACTGTCGATACCTGCTTCAGGATCGAAAGGAAGATTTTTATCTTTCACAAATGTTAAGAGGTTAGTACCGCGTACGTACACATTGAGGTTAGACAGATGTAATTTTGTAAGTAAAGCTTTGGGAAGCTGTAGCCAAACTGAACATTTCTTAATCTTATATAATCTCCTTTGTATAAAAAGCGGGTGGAAGCACATAAGAATGCTTGTTACCACCATAAGATAACCTTAGGCGTATTGGTCACATCGACCTCTTTCTGCCATGCATTCAACTGGTTACTCAACTGGTTAAAGCTACCTAAGTACAATACCTTCGCTGAAGTATAAGACCCCCAGCCATCAAGCACATAGTTGCCGAAGTTGTAGTTAAACTGAACTGCAGTAACTAATTCCTTTATATGTAAAGGTGTTTGTAAATGCACCAAATATTTAGGTGCTGCAGAGTGATTCAACTGGCTGTTGCCTGGTATAATTATTGGTTGTTTTCTATGAGTAGAATCGGTGTACCAAAGCGGATCGCCATTAGCAGGATCTACACCAGCCCATTGACGCAGGTAAAACGATTGCAGATCGTGACCTACAGTGAAATTGTAAAAGCCACTCGCTACTGAACGACCGCCATACAACTCAGTTATACGGTTTACGTTGTGCGAAATATTAAATGCGATATCCCAGGTAAAGTTTTTGCCGTCAACAGGTCTGCCATTGAGAGCTAAGTTCAAAACCTTTGTTAGACATAGCACCTATATTTGCAACTGTGAAGAAAAGCCCGAAGTGCGAGACAATGGAATGTTTGCAAACAAACCGGAGGTATTGCGATCATAGTAATCAATCGTACCCCCTAGGCGGTTCTTAAAGAATCCAAAGTCAAGACCAATATCAAATGCTTTATTTTTTTCCCAGGTCAAATCCGGATTACCTACGTTGTTTGGACGGCTGCCAGGATTGCCATTGTAGTTGGATCATATCCGAATAAGTAGCTAAAGAAGCATAATATCCAAAGCCTAAATGCATTACCGTTTTCACCATAGGAAGTGCGTAGCTTCAGCAGGCTGATGATGTTTGAGTTTTGTAAAAATGCTTCCTCATTGATATTCCAGGAGGCACCAACTGAATAGAAGTTACCCCATTTATGATTAGCACCAAATACAGATGAGCCATCTCGTCTAAAACTACCACTTATAACATAACGGTCTTTATAGTTGATGTTGGCACTGCTAAAATAAGAAGTAGTAGAGGTACCGGAAGGCAACACGTAAGCAGTAGTAGGTGTAGAGGCTGAAGCTAAATATTTCAAAGCCAGTGTTCCCGGGAAGCCCTGACCACCCGCCTGTAAAAGATAGCTATTCAACTTCTGAGACTCCTGACCTAACTGCAGATTAAGGTATAAATCCTTTGCCCTGTTCAGACCAACGATAATCCAGCAAATTGGTCCATGTCCAGTCAAACATTCTACGGTAAGCAGAGAATGCATCACCACCATAAGCAGCACCATCACCATAGAATGGGTTACGGTAAGCATCTTCCTGTACGCCCAACAATTCTCCGCTGTAACGGCTTGTAAATTTCAGGTTATCCAGAATCCTGTATTCACCAGTTACATATCCTCTCATGGTGGTTTGCTTAGCTGTTGCCTGGTTCAAGGCAGCCTGGGCAACCGGGTTAAACACACCACTGTTGTTTGAAAATTCGGCGTAGTATCACCATAATTGGAGTACCATCAGCATTGTAGGGAGCATACCAGGGCAGCAAAAAGAAGGAAGACAAAACAGGGTTTGCAAAAGTACCGCCGTTAGAAGGTATTTGCTGTTCGCTGGCAGCTACCATTGATACCGGCAGTAAAAGTGATCTTATCAGAAGCTTTATGCGTTACAGATAGACTTCCATTATACCTTTTGAAATAGGTAGCGATGGTAGTTCCATCCTGGCTGAAATAGCCACCGGAAGCATAAAACTGTGTTTTTTCATTGCCCCCACTCATGCTTAGATTGTATTGCTGTTGTGAACCTTTCTGGTAACAACATCCAGCCAATTGGTATTTACCTTGCCGTTAAAGCCAAAGTTAGATGGATCATTATCAAGTAATCAGCCGCTGCAGTATCGGCAGCATATCCAGCATTCATCAATGCCTGGCCAAGTACTGTTTGGGTTTTCTGCAGTGGTCATGAAGGGTTATTAGTTGGCTTATATGCCAAGGTCTACCGCCCCAGCTTCTGCCGAAGCTGTTAAGACTGTTTTGCCAGCCTTACCTTTTTTAGTAGTTACCAATAATAACCCCGTTTGCTGCCCGTGAGCCATAAACAGAAGTAGCAGCCGCATCCTTTAAAACCGAAATGCTTTCAATATCATCAGGGTTGATAGAGCTAAGCGCATTAGCCGTAGTAGTATTGGAAGTAAGATCACCAGTGGTAGCAATCACGCCATCTATTACCCAAAGCGGACTGGCACTTGCATTAATAGAACCAATACCCCGGATGCGGATTCTGTTGCCGAACCTGGCGCACCTGATGCAGAAGCAGACAGTAAGCCCGCTACTGCGCCCTGCAGAGCCTTATCAACAGAGCAAAATGGCTTGTTTTCCAGATAACCAGCTCTTAACGGTAGCTACCGAGCCGGTAACATTCGTCTTTCTTTGGCTACCATAAGCTACCACTACTACTTCGCTGAGGGCGCTATTAGAGGGTAACAATTTGATAGTTGGATTGGGATTGGAAGTAATGTCTACTTCCTGCGTTGCATAATTTACCGAAGAAACTACCAGTGTAGTTGCATCGGCAGAAGCTGATAATGTAAAAGATCCGGCTTCATCGGTAGTAGTACCTTTTGCAGTACCTTTTACGATTACTGAAGCATTGCCCACCGGAATGTTTTTGTCGTCCACCACCTTACCGGTGATAGTGCGCTGCTGTGCAAAGACACTACAAACCGAAAAGAGCAAAACTGAAATCAAAGGAATCCATTTTCTCATGTGCATCATTGTGTTTAAGATAAAAAATAAAAAGTGCAAAATCTTGAATCAATTTCCCGGGGAAGTAGTGAAATGATACTGTCAATATTGAATAAAATAAATTTATAATATTAGTTTATATTACCAGTTAAGCTTAAAAAATTAAACTCGATCTGTTAAAAACGTAAGAGGTCGCTAAGATAATAGTTCAAATTATTAAAGAATTAAATTATTAAAGTTTTTTTTTAATAATATGCCATTTTCTTTAATCCGTATTTGAGCTGAGATAATTGAATGCTCCTTAGCAGTCACAGTAGTATTTACACTTACATATTTTGCATAAATTACATATAGTTTACAATTAGCTGATTCTTACAGTACTAAAAAAGTACTGCAAACAAGAGATTGTTCCTCACTACTTCTTTAAAACAATGATACAGAGCTGTGGTGCCTGTAACCTGCGCCTATTGTATATTTACAGCCCTGTATATTACCTTTGCTGCTGAAGACTGCTAATTACACCTGTTATTTACCCTCGCAATACAGAAAAAGACGAAGGATGGACGTAGGATCATCGAAGGATATACGGCTCATGTATAGAGGAGGTACTAAGATGATAGTTAATAGATGAGATACGACAGGCACGCTTCTATGCACCTTTGGTATGGAGGAGCCAAGGGTTGCCATGGCTTCCCATGAACTATCCATGACTTTACCATGGCTTTACTATGACTTTGATAGGAAGGAGGTGGGAAGGAAGGTGGGTTTTATACCAGATTTAAAAGGTTGCCAGTTGCCGGATATGAGCTGAGAGCTTTGGGTAAAGCATGTGATACCCCAATTGAAAATGGTATTATACCAGTTTTAATATCCAACCGGAATGGTATATGTTCAGCTACTACCAATATATCGCTCCTCCGGAGCTTTTCGAGTCTATGCTTTGGTTAATAATGCTCTAAGGAGCCCTTTTCAACGCTAAAAGAGGCTGCCCCTGTGGAGACAGCCTCTTTTAGTGTTATAAACTGAGCGTTTAACCGCCTTATGGATTTTGATCAGCAGGGCTTAGAGCCTTATTAGCCTGGATTTCTGATTGTGGTATTTTCAAGTTGAAAGCCGGATCATTGGCTGGTATGATATAATCATTAGGAGCCGGGTGGTTAGATCTGGTACGATCAACAGGCAATTGCAGTCTTTTAGCATCTAACCAATCTATGCCTAATTCACCATACAACTCCTTTCTTCTTTCCAGTAAGATCTCATTGATCAGTGGCGCTCCGGCGTTATGGGATTGTACTGCATTGGGGTCGCGGTTGCTTTGCAATTCAAACAACACATTGTCAGCTGCTGCATCTTTACGTTGCCTTGCTTTAGCTTCTGCCTCTATCAGATACATTTCGCCAACACGCATCATATTTAGTGACTCATTAAAATCAATTGTTTTCCACTTTACAGTCTGCCCGCTTATCAGATCAACTGGCTGCCCGGAACTAGTACCAAATTTATTAGTAGCTACATAATCTGCTGCTGTAGAATCGGGGTCATAAACATAGAAAGTATTACGTACATCCGTTGCTGTAAAATGGTCAACCAGTTCACGGCTCATCCAAAAAGCATCATATCCATTACCGGTTTGTTCGAAGTAAGAGCTAGGTGTGCCATAATAAAGCGTCTGTCCACCACTCTGGAGCGTTTGAGGAAAGCCCCAGATCACTTCATCAGAAGTAAGTCCATTATAATTGTTTTGATAACCGGCGGCATCCAGGCTTAAACCCTCCCTTGCATTTTGTGCAGCAGCTTCTGCATCTGCCCATTTACCTTGCTCGAGGTATATCCTGGCAGCGAGCCCCCAGGCTACATTAAGGTTTACCTGGCTTCTCAGGTTACGGTCCGGAGTTAAATTCTGAACTGCAAACTGAATATCATCATTTATCTGATTGTACACATCCTGTACTGTACCACGTGGTTTACCTTCGAGACTGGTATCTACAGTTGGTTCTGTATAAACGGGTACGCCAGGCGCATTCGGGTCCTTTAAATAAGTAAACTGAAATTCCCTTACTAATTCAAAATAGTAATTGGCACGTAATGCTCTTGCTTCTGCAATCAGGAGCGTTTTATCTTCCTCAATAATAGTTTTACTGCTTTGAACACCAGCTATCAATGTATTAACCTGGTTGATCAATTCGTAAAAGAAGTACCAGGTAAATATTGTTCTACGATAGGTCGGCTCCCGGTTGTCATTCTGATAATCGAAATAATACCAGCTATTGTAAGGCATTACGATATCCATTCCTTTTACATCACGCGCAAGATTTATAGAATTATATCCCCAAACATCCTCCTTACCACCGGCACTAGCGTCACTATTCTGCCACTGGCTGCGCATCGTTCTATAAATACCATTTAAGTACGCACGTACTGCATCGGCAGAAGCATATACCTGTTCCGGCTGTGCAGAATTTGTGGGCGCCACATCATTCAGAAAGCCTTTTCTACAAGCACTCAGAAAAACGGCAAAGGCTATTAAAAGTAATAAAAGCGGAGTTTTATATTGTTGCTTCAACATTGTGTTTCTCTTTAACAGGTTAAAAATTAAGGTCGACACCAGCAGAAATGATTTTAAACACTACCGCATTGCTGCCGGCATAGCCGTTTAGCGCTGATTCGGGATCCGATCCTTTCTTCAGCTTATCCCAGGTAAGCAGGTTATCGCCCTGTATATACACTCTTATATTCTTGAAAACCTTTTTACTCTTGTCGGGATTAAACGTGTAGCCCAGTGTTACATTACGAAGTCTTACATAATCACCATTATATAAAAAGCGGGTTGATAGTTGCTCTTCGTCATTGCTGGAAGGGTTCAACCTGGGTACGTCAGTTATATCCCCCGGCTTTTGCCATCTCCTCAATTCATCTACACTCATTTGAGCACCAAAACCGCTATACAAACCGTGCATCAGGTAAGAATAGTTATTATCGTAGTATTTACCGCCAAATGCATAATTGAACAGGATATTAAGGTCAAAGCCTTTGTAGCCAACCCTGGTGGTAAAGCCACCGGTAAATTTAGGCAAACCAGTACCTGCCCATTCCTCGCTATTTAATGCTTCTGTATAGTCATTTGACTTTACTTTTTTACCGGTTAAGTTGCCATTAGCATCTTTTTCATTCACCCACCACTGCCCGCCACCTGTTTGGGGATCAACACCCGCCCAAACCGGCAAATAATATTCATACAAAGATTTGCCTACTACCCTTCTGAAAGCACCGGTGGTAGCTGCAGTATCCAGACCAGGCAGCAATTCTTTTATTGTATTCTTTACATAAGTTATGTTGAACATTAAGTTCAGGTTCAAATCCTTGCTGTGGATAACACTGTAGTCGAGGTTCAACTCTATACCTTTATTCTGAAGTTTTCCGATATTGGTTTGAAATATGGGGAAGCCAATAGAAGGAGGAAGTGGCTGATTGAACAATAAGTTCTTCGAATTCTTTTCAAACAGGTCTATGCTACCGCTCAGCTTGTTTTTGAACAGACCGAAATCAATACCAATATTTGCAGTCAACTGTCTTTCCCATTGTATCAAGGGATTAGCAAGCGTACTTAGGTATACCCCTGCATTAGTCAATTCATTATAATTTGATCCCTCTGAATAAAGCGTCAAATACGGGAAATAATTAGTTAGTGCGTTATTACCCAATTCCCCATAAGAAGCCCGTAACTTTAAGAAATTGAAAGTATTGGAACCTTTAAGGAATTTTTCTTCACTTGCCACCCAGGATACGCCTGCTGCCGGAAACCATCCATAACGATAGTCGGGTGCGAAAATGGAAGAGCCATCTCTTCTGATTGTAAATTCTGCAAAGTATTTTCCCTGGTAGTCATATTTCGCCCTGGCTAAATAGCTGAGCAGCGTAGAAGTAACAGTAAAGCCCTGGAAGTCTTCAATTGTTGCGGCATTGCTTGGCTGGTCCTGCCCAGGAAAAGGGAAGCCTGTTTTTGAGCCATACAGCGTTTCATAAAAGTACTTGTACGCTTCATAACTTGCCATAGCTGATATGTGGTTATCGCCGAAGCGGTGCTCATAATTGATCATGTTATTCCATGTCCAGGAGGTAGTAAGGTCCTCCTGCCTGTAAACACGTCCCTGCACCGATTCAGCATCACCATAATCTCTGTTTTGGTAGTTTAGCTGGTCTTCAAAATTCCTGTTGATACCAAAATTGCTTCTGAAATATAAATCCTTTGTAATGTTAATCTGGGCATACGCATTCAAATCGGTAAACAGACGTTTATAGTTCCATTCATCCAGGTGTATGGTAGCTACCACATTAGAAGGTTGCAGTACTGGTCTGTTTGCATTTACAGTACGGCCCGGAGCAGGCTTACCGAAATCGTAAATAAGATTGCCATTAATGTCTTTGATGAGCTGGCCGCTGTCATTCCTGGCATAGATAGGAAATACCGAGGACATTGTTCTTTCGTATTGAATCACATCAGCATAGTTGCCCGACCCCTGGTTGGGATAGTTTTGCTTAGAAGATACAATAGACGCCTTAGCTCCTACCTGCAGCCAATCCCTTAAATAGGTAGTATAGTTTAAGAGGGTAGATATTCTTTCGTAGTTCGACTCCGTTATATAACTATCCTGGTTTAAATACCCTGCTGAAAAGTAGTACTTTGATTTTTCAGTGCCGCCACTTATACCCAGGTTGAAATCTCTGCGCAGGGGAGTATTTCTTTCCAGCGCATCTGTCCAGTTATCATTCCACAGCGGTACGGCACCTGCTACCAGCTTACCGGTAGTATCAACAGGGTTCGGAGAAGCTGGTCCATAAGGATTGTAACGGAATCCTACCCGTATCAGATTTCGTGTTGCGCGTTGCGCAGCATCCGGAAGACCTGCATCTGCATATACATTCTTCAAACCTTCCCAGCCCAGTTCCATATGCTGCTGAGTGTTGAGATAAGAATAATCACTTACCGCCCTTTTGGATACCCCTACCACTGAACTTACGGTAATGCTTGGGGTTGCATTTCTTCTGCCCCCCTTGGTCGTGATCAATATAACGCCGTTGGCAGCTCTTGAACCATATAAGGCAGTAGCAGGAGCATCTTTCAGAACAGAGAAATTATCAATATCGGCAGGATTGATCATATTGAGGTTGCCATTAAAGACCACCCCGTCTACTACAATCAGCGGGTCGGCACTGGCAAGGATAGAAGCAACGCCGCGAATACGGATAGTCGGGTTTTCACCAGGCTGTCCATTGGTGTTTACTACTATAACTCCCGGAGCAGTGCCCTGTAATGCCTGGCCTACTGTTGTCACCTGCTGGGCTTTAATAGCTTCCGCCCCTATCGTAGAAATAGCACTGGTAATTTCGGACCGCTTTTGCGTTCCATAGGCTACCACTACTACTTCGTTAAGTGAGTTGGGATTAGCTCTCAGATGAATTACAGGGGATGTGCTGGAGCTTATATCCACACTCTGCGTTACGTAATTTACACTACTTACTTCCAGAGCAGTATCAGTAGCTTCCACCGACAAAGTAAATTGTCCCGTTTCATTAGTAGTTGTTCCACGGTTTGTGCCTTTTACTGCCACTGAAGCATTGGCAACAGGAGTTTCTTTTTCATCTAATACTTTACCGGTAATAGTGCGCTGCTGCGCAAAGACATTAAAGGCAAAAAAGAGTAAAATTGAAATAATCGAGATGTGCTTGCTCATGTAAAGAGGGTTTTTAATAGGTAATAGAAATAAAAGTTCGGGCTTAAGTCCTAAAGGACAGCTCATTGTTTATATACATTGCAATGAATGCAACTACATTCCCGGTAAATACTATATAGATGCAACCACTCATAGTAGTAGTTTGTTACTTGCTTTATTACAATTATTATCTTCAATCATAAAAAAGAGATAATGGCTATAATCGTATGCTGAAATAGTTGAGAACTACGAACAGAGGCAGTAAAGCAGTATAGCTTTGTGAGTTGCAAAATCAGACAAAGAAGTACTTATCCTTACTACCAAAGTATTAAGTTAGTAAAGAAAAAAAGTCTGCTTTTCCAGGGAACCCGTATTATTTACTCAACCATAAAAATGACTGCCTGAAACTGGAATAACAGACACTAAAGATTTAAGGATATAACCTTTGATAAACTATTACTTTCCAATATTAGGTTGGAACATCCGGAGCTATACCTAACTTATACATTATACTGAACTTATACCTATTCTCCTTGCTATCTCCTCCAAAGGAACTCCCTGCTTACTCCCGGCTTAAGCCATACACGCCTGTAATCCGCAGGACTCTGCGGGCCGTGGATATCTTGGGATGTGACATGTGGAATGGCGTCTGGCTACCATCTTGAATCTGGTATAATACCACTTTCAATAAGGTAGTATGATATTCAGTTTTCTCATGGCTAAAGCTCTTCCTGCTCAAAGCTCAAGGCTCGTAGCTCGCAGCTCTTTATAAGCCTGCCTATCTGAATCTGGTATTAGGGGTGCTACTAAAAATATTCTGCCTTATCGCAACAGGGTTACTGTACCATTTTTGGTTTGAGTGGAATGGGTATTCGGATCAGTGTACCATAATATCCATATATAGGTTGCGGTATTAGCATCTACGCTTTTTATTTTCCCATCCCATCCTTTTGCATAGATATCTGATGTTTGATAGACAATACTTCCCAACCGGTTATATACTGAGAATTTGAAATTTCCCGGGAAGCATTTTACAACAGGCCTGAAATAATCATTTATGCCATCACCATTAGGTGTAAAAGCATTTGGTACAAATACATTACAGTCGCATTTTTGAAACTGTACTGTAAATTGCCGTTCATCTATTGAACAGCTATTTATCACTTTTACTTCATAGGTCCCGCTTTCTTTTATTTCCTGTACCGGTGTTATATTACCACTACTCCATAAATAATTAGTAGCGCCTGGCACAGTAGCATCTACACTCAGCGGTGTGCCTTCACAAACTATGGTATCTTTTATAAAACCTGGAACATGAACTGATTTATCCTTATTAATGGCAACCTGGGCATAAGCGGTATCGGTAGCACATTGATGATAGATAAAGGCCTTTACAGAATAAGTACCGGGAGACGGATAGGTATGAACAGGTTTAAGGGAGTGCGAGTAATTGAGCAAGCCGGAGGCTTGGTCGCCAAAATCCCAGGAAACAGAATCAATACGATTAATTATTAAGGAGAATGTAACCGGCTGATCACTGCAAGTGCTTTTATTATATTGAATACCATTCTCCTTAATAGTATAAACAAACGACCTTATGTAATTGTATTTAATATAGTTGTAAAGCCGTTTGGCATTAAGAGAATAAGGTTTGTAAACCGCCTGCGAACCTGTAGCATTGGGTGCCTCAATAACGCTTATTGTTCTATCCAATTGAGGCCCGGGACCTTCGTTATGTTTCATACTTACGTATATCTTACCATCGGGGCCCAATTGCAAACTACGGTCTATCTTGAAACAGATACGCGGAGTACATGCTACCCTGTCTGGCAAGGGCGTATAGTTGTATACAGACTGTTCAATTTGTGCCGGACTACCCGCATCCAGGTTCCACTGTTGCACCGAATGCAATTCATTGACAGGTGCATCATCATTAATTAGTAAAGAATATCCGCCAAAGTAGAGTTTACTGCCATCCGGTGATAACTCAGCATCCTCTAATATCAATCCCTCCGGCAGTTTTAATTTAAAGCCATTACTAAATACACCGGTTGCATTATTAAAATCAAATACAGCCACTTCATTCGTGTTCATTAATGGCATAATCATCTTTTCTCCACCGGGAGAGAATTTTAGATTACCCTTTTCATATCTCCCTTCCGGAACGATGCCAGGAGGAATGGCAGAGACAACAGGTGTTGAGGATACTCCATTGCCTGATACCAGGTAGGTATAAAAAGCATTTTGGGAGTGTGTAACTACCCATATATCTTTTCTATTACAATGTGCTGTACCGGCCACCATTACCGATGCATTCTCTTTTAATACGGTAAAATAATTACTGAGTGTGGAGGGTTGCGGATAAATAATATTGCCATAACCAAAAAAGCTCTTTGGATTAACAGTAAGATACTGTAAACGGTAAGCATAACTGCCTGCCGAAACTCCAAAAATGTAAAACAAAGAATCACTCTCCGGGTGAGGAACTATAAGCGGCATGCAGTACCCCGACCAGGGCCATCGCATCAAATAACGTGCTATAGGCTTTTTATACTTATTCCAAACAGTAACACCATCGGTGTACATCAGTAGTTGTCCGTTGCTGTCGCAAAAAGAGGATGTATTATTAAAGTAAGAGGGGTCGAATCCAATGGGCATTGAATCGAATGCTGTAGGTGGAACGGTATTGAAATCAAGTCCTGCATACTTTCCAAATACCCATATATTATTTTGCTTTTGCCCTGCTGCAATGTTAGTCCCTATAAGAAAGCATATAGAGACTACCAGGTATTTTATCCTGATATAACAGCACAACTGTTTATGTAATTGACAAAGACAAAAGCCAAACATGTTATTCAAGGTGCTTAGTTATTAATGTTCAAGATACTACATACAATAAAAAGGCTGCTTAAAATAAGCAGCCTTTTAGCTAAATGTCTTTAATTATTAATGTACATCCCAGAACAATTTAGTTTTAACCACATCACCGCCAATTGCATCAGCAGCAGCTTTAAAGTTAGGTTCGTTAACATTTTGTTCCTTAGCAGGGTATTGATACCTCATTGGGAAATCATTTAATGCACTTGATGGAGCTTGCAGCGGAGGTTGATCTAACCTTCTGAATTCTGTCCATTCGTCAAATCCCCTGGTATAGAAAGCAATATATGACTGCACCCCTATTTTTTCTTTCCAGTCGCCGGCTGCAGTTGCCCAGTTTACACTTGGCTCTGCCAAATAGGCGGCAGCCTGTTGTGCTGTGCCACCCCAGTAAATAATAGATGCTGTAATTGCGCTGTTATAATGCTCCTCAGCCGTACCCGGCACATTAAACCCTCTTGAAGCAGCTTCTGCCAGATAAAATTCTACTTCGGAGTAATCCATTATATCACCCGGAAAATTCGGATCAGCTATACGACCTATATCAGTAGGATCACTGTAAAGGATTTTAGTTAACCCGCCCGGTTTAGAAAGAAGCGAAAAAGTGCTACCCTTCCCTGGATTACCACCGGAGTGACCACCATTTGCATCGTATGTAAAATAGTAAGGCACACGTGGGTCGTTTTTAGGAACCATAATATTTAAAATAGTATTGTTCGCTACATAGTCTAAACGTCCGCTCTGTACAAGGTTTACCCAAATAGGATTGGTATTAGGAGGAGATGATTCATAAGATAGTATTGCGTTATCATCATTAGAAGTGAAAACACCAGCCGTTACAGCAGACTCTACTGTTGTCTTAGCAGTTGCTTCATCCACATCTGAAAGTAAAATACCGATCTTAAGCTTGATGGAGTTTGCAAATTTCAACCATTTTGATATATCCCCCTTATAAATCAGGTCGGCATTTCCAAAGCTGCCTGCTGACGGATTCAAAGCTGCAATATCATTATTCAATCTTGTAATCAAATCCAGTTCTATTGTCTTTGCATCATCATATTTTGGGAAAGGATTACTAGCATCTAAAGCTTGTGTATATGGGATATTACCATACGTATTTACCAAAACATAGAAAGAATATACCTGCATGATGTCAATAAGTGCTAAATCATTTTTTTGCAAATCAGCATCTGTTACGTCTGTAGCCACTAGGCCTTTTGCAAGTTGCAGGTTGTTCAGCACACTCCTGTACCAGGCATTCCACCAGGAATCCGGGATAGCTCTTGTACCTAAGTCGTAGTTACTTTCGTCGGTATATGTACATTGTTGCCAATATTGTACAATCAGCTCAAAAACATTTGTATTTACATCCGGCGTAACTAACGTGTTTGCCATATTTACCTGGGCCTGGGTAAACAACGTATATGATGGAACAGTTGATGGATGTTTCGGGTCATTATTTAAATGAGTAAGATCTTTTGTACAACCTCCCATTGTAAACATGACCAATGAAAAGAAAATGAACTTTTTCATTATCAAATAATTTAGAATCTAAGTTTAATGTTGAATGTGTAAGTTCTTGCTGTTGGATAAGCACCACCCTGGTAGCCCAAAGCATAGTTGCCGGAACTGATGATTTCTTCAGGATCGGCGTACGGCAGGTTTTTGTGAATAATCCACAGGTTTCTTCCCACAACAGAGAGGTCTATTCCTTTGAAAGGTGCCAGCTTGGCTATTATATTTTCTGGTAAAGAATAGCTCAGGGCTACTTCTCTTAGCTTTACAAAGCTTGCATCATATATGAAAGCTTTTGCAGGATTGCGGTAATAACCATATGCACCAAATAAGGTACTGATATCTTTGCGGATGGTGTTTTCTTTACCATCTGCTGTTACCCCCGGGTAGATTATACCACCACCATTAGCTACCGTATTTCTTACAGGATTACCCAAGTCATTCAAACCTGCTGTTTCAGGATATAAACCAGTTGCTAAACCATAATACAAATCCAGTGAGAACAGGTCTCCACCCTGGCGTGTATCAATCAAAAAGCTTAAAGAAGCATTTTTGTAACGGAAAGTATTAGATATAGATCCTGTCCAATCAGGATTAGCATTGCCAATCACATTATTGGAAGTAGAGGTGATCATATAATAACCGTTTGCCTTAACCGTCTTTTCACCATTTGTATATACATAATCACTTCCCCTGATAACACCGAATGGCTCACCAACTGTTGCATTCAAAGAAACACCACCCTGGAAACTAGCGAGCTGCAGGTTCTTTGCGGTATCAAATAATGTAACCACTTCATTTCTGTTCCTTGCCCAGTTAATTACAATGTCCCAGGAGAAATTTTTGTTTTTGATTGGAGAGCCGTTTAAGGATACCTCAACCCCCTTGTTTTGTACAGTACCGGCATTGAGGTATTTAGAAGAGTAACCTGTTGCAGAGGAAACAGATACCGGTAAAATCTGGTTGAATGTTCTTGCGTTATAGTAGGTTACATCAAAACCAGCCCTGCTTTTAAAGAGACTTGCTTCTATTCCAAATTCATAGCTCTGGTTCTTCTCTGGCACTAGGTTAGGGTTATTCTTAGTTAAATTTGCCGTAGCAAGTGCCTGTCCACTGAATGGCGAGCCAATAGTATAGGTATCATTTACACTATATACCGGAGCACTATGACCTACGGTTGCGTAATTCGCACGCAATTTTCCAAAAGTCAGCCAGGTAGAACTCTTCATCAACTCAGAAAATGTAAAGCTGCCTGATACAGATGGATAATAATAAACATTGTTACCCTTTGGCAAAGTAGAAGATGCATCTCTGCGGAGTGTAGCGTCTAAAGACAGCATTTTATTATAGGTAAGTGTAACATCTCCAAATAGCCCATCTACTTCTACCTGTGAATATACTTCAGTAGGTGCCAATGGAGTACTTGCAGAGTTGCTAAGCGAATACAACTTTGGAATAATCAAGCCTCCATTAGTAGATGCATAAATGGACTGATCATTGGTTTTACGGATATTGGTTCCCAGTAGCGCAGTGATATTCAACTTTTCAGTAACATTCTTATTGAAGGATGCTATGAAATCGTAATTGGTCTCACTAAAAGCATGGTTGTATCTCGTATATTGCGGAACACCAATGCTACCAACTGCATAACGCTGCTCCTGCAATTCATCATAGTGGTCCAGCGATACTCTGCCCATTAAATTTAACCAGTCGGTAACCTGGTAATTTAAACTCATGTTGCCAAAATATCTCGACCGGTTATCCGTCTCATAGTTTTCGTACCTGTCAAAATAAGGATTGTTCCAGTATATTGCCGTAAGTCCCGATTGCTCATTACTTGGATCACTCCAGTTCCAGGTAGTATTTTGTCCGGTTCTGAAATAAGCATCCTTCTGTTCCTGGATATCCACATTGGTCTCCCACCATTGCCGGAAATTAGTAGCTGGATTGCTTGGGTCGTAACCTGTACCATACCTGCCTTTGCCATCAATCCTGGAGAAGTTAACAGAAGCCGATGCTGTGAGCCGGCTGGTAAGATTGAGCGAAGCATTGAAATTTACTAGGTTCTTGATTATTTCACTGTTAGGCAAAATACCCTTATCATCATTTCTTGTATAGCCTAAGTTAAAAGTAGATTTATCACTACCACCATTGATAAACACGCTGGTATTATAGCCAAACGGATTGGTAAAAAAGGTAACCGGATCGTGTGCTCCTGCCAACCAGGGCCTTGCTTTGTGGTAATAGGCTGAAGTTTTATCAAAAGCATCCCACTGGTATACCATTAAATTAGGATCGAATTTAGCACCCCAGGAAGCATCTTCTGTAGTAGGTGTTACCAGGTCAGGCTGGCCATCGCCATCTACATCAAAATAAAGGAAATTGCCATCTGGCGAACCATATCCTCCAGAAGAACCATAATTAGCACCATACTCGTGTTGGTATTTTGTAAAAGTGCTTTTATCAATAGAACCTGTATTAACACCGGCATTTATTGTTACACCTAAACCTTTCCTGCCCTTTTTAGTAGTGATCATTATTACACCATTAAATCCTCTTTCACCATACAGCGCACTAGCTGCTGCACCTTTCAGCACGCTGATACTTTCAATATCATCCGGGTTAATGTCCGAAACAGCATTACCATAGTCAAAGCCACCGCGGCCGGTCCTCTGGTCGGTACTGTTAGTATTCGCATTATTAAAGGGTACCCCATCTACCACATACAGCGGCTGGTTATCTCCGGTGATAGATTTATACCCTCTTAGTACTACATTGGTAGAACCACCTAAAGTATTAGACTGGTTAATGGTAAGCCCGGCAACTTTTCCCTCCAGGTTCGTCACAAAGTTTGACGATCGTTGTCGGCTTACGTCTTCTCCATTCACTTTCTGAACTGCATATGGCAATTCATTTTTGCTACGCCTGATACCTAAAGCGGTTACTACCACTTCAGCTATCTGGTTTGTAGATGGAGATAGTGTGATCTCTAAATCCGTGTTTTGTTCAGTTACAGGCACTTCAAATGGCGTGTAATTAACCGCAGTAATACGTAACACATCTCCATTTTTTACACTTAATGAAAACCGCCCCTCATTTCCTGCGATTACCCCTGTTTTTGTGCCCTTGATTGCAACTGCTGCACCTGCAATTGGTGCTCCGGTGCTGTCTATTACTCTCCCGGCAATAGTGCGGGTTGTTTGTGCGTTGGCTATAAGAATGCCAAGCATCAACACTGTCAACAGTGTTAAGATTCTTCTCATGTGCTTATCTGTTTATATAATTAAAAGCCGTAAGCAATAATGCTTATGGTTACAATTTTTAGTAATTACACGCTATTCTATAATTAACAAAGCAGGCATTGCCTAAGTAAGAAGTACCAGCTTTAAGAAATTCTATTTTTAATTATGTTTAATTATGCCGAAACAGTCAATTAGCCTAACTCTACAACAGATATTTTTCATAGATATAAAATGATTTTCTCATGTGCATTAGACGATCTTTTACAAGAGGTTTGACGTAAAGATAAAAAGAAAGAATTTAAAATTATAACTTATTTATAAAGTTTCCTTAACAACATTTTATGAAGCAAGGGTAAAGATAGGTATATTGTAGATTAACATAATACCATGTTCAGTTAGGTAGCCTGATATGCTTTACCCGAATCTCGCAGTTCATACCCGGCAACTTGCAACAGGTAACTGGTATTAGCTAACCTATTTGAAGCTGGTATAAGGTCTAAATGTTTGCTGCTTTCCGCTTATCTCAGTTAATTTGTTTAGATATGGTATTCACTGCTCACGACAATTATCCGAAAAGTTCTTTACCTGAGCAGACATCTTCTACCTTCACAAACCTCCCCTCCCAGCCTTGGAGACTGCTGAGCGATACCTGAATTATACCTGACTTATACTGATGTTATACTGAACTTACACTAATTATACTGAACTTATACCAAACCTCCTTCCTGTCAACTCGCCCTCTATTCCCTACCTACTCCATATCTCTTCTTTGCTCCCTTCAGGGTTGGGGCTCCTTACTCCCCTTTAGAGCCTGTCCCGATGGTTAATCTGGAGGCTGGGGCTTATTTGTTATAAGCTTCCGTTTATCTCAGCAATACCCATTCTCTTTGATGCACATACTTGCAAATACAGCAATAAAAAAGGCTGCCCCTTTTGAGACAGCCTTCATGCATGGTGCACATTAAAAAAGGTTGCTTTATTCAAGCAACCTTTAATCTGATAAATTTATCTTGGACCAGCATAAATTAAAGTATCAGTGGCCGCTCTGTTCGTAGGACCACTTCCCCAATAGTATGAAACGAAGAATGTTTTTGAATCGGGATCGTATCTGCTATCATAGCTAGGTAAATTTGTTACCGCTGTGTTGGTTACGCTGGAGACTTTTACTTTATTAGTATTTGGATCTATAGTTAATGTCAATCCATCAATTCCGCCCACGCTTGCACCAGTAGCCCAGGGATGATGATCATACTGTATCGAATTCGATCCAGCGGTTATCATGTTTACTTGATATCCGGAATAATAGCCACTCAGCACATTATCTCCTGCCCTTAATACATATCCTTTAATATCATAAACACCATCGTATTTATTTCTTACAGCAAAAGAGTAAAGACAAGTCCCGTAATTCGAACCTATTAACCCTGTAGATACCGAAGCTATCTTTATAGGTAATGCATAGTTTGCACTAAAGTCAAAATCTGCGCTGGCAACGATAGTAACTTTTATTTGACTTTCCAATGTACCTTTTTTGATTACTACACTCGAAGGAAAACTGTAGACACTGGCAGGTGGCACATGGTAATCACCATCATCACTTCCATTATAAGAAGTAAGCGCGGCTGTGTCTAATTCTAAGTTCACGGTAATGTCAGATGGCGCATAATCGGCTCCGGCATAATGAATGTTGACATTAAAAGTAGCTGAGTCACCAGGATTAAGAACCCCGAGGTCACTTAAAAACCTATGGTAAGTAGCATTACCCCCGGAAACAATATTACCGGTATTCTTAAACTCAACTACACTGTTTGTTTTGCCTGTATCCAAATTGGTATCATCTCCTTTCAAGCACGATGACAAACTGCAGATCATCGTAAGTAAAGGAAGTATATTAATAATTAATTTTTTCATGCTCAATGTTGTTTATAAATAAGAGATTATGGTAATGCCCAGAATATTAAAGAATTAAATTTATCTACACCTCCAGGTTTGTTTTCCGGATTATAGGAAGATTCTGAAGCCGGGTACAATATTCTGGATGGTAATTTATCAGGCCGGGTGCTGATAGATTGCAAAGAAGCAAATGTTTCATGTGCGTCCGACGAGCCATTCACAATAGCAGGATAATGTGTACGGCGATACTCATTCCACGATTCATTGCTATTAACCATATTCAAAGCAATATATTTCTGCGTGATAATTGCTTCAAGCTTTTCATCCGGAGAAGTTGCAAGATCATAATGTACTAAGTAGTTGTCAGGGTTATCACTGAGGTACAACTGGTAATCAGCTTCAGGGTCCCAGCCTGATTCTGACGAACCATCAGGATTCTGATAGATATATGCATAGGAGGCTTTAACACCATCTGCAAATAAATCAGCATCACTAAGGCCAGATGTAATTATTCCTTTCAGCACAGCTTCTGCTTGCAGGAAGTAACTTTCTGCCGCCAGCATAATCGGTTGAGACATATTTGGTCCTTTCAGGATGCCAATGCTGTTACCTGCAGTGGTGCTCCCCCTGTCACTACCTTCGCTCACACCGCTGTACCAAACGCTACCTGTAGGCCAGCTTGGCACATCATTACTTTCAAAACCAAGTTGATTAGATGCAGTAGAAGTAAAATTATAATAGCTCGCACCCCCTCTTCCCTGGTCAAGTATCTTTGTGCCATCATAAAACCCTAATATAAACTTAGATGCAATCCAGGCTTTATTTCCAGGATCTCCATTGTATTTAAATACCCAGGTATCCCATTCCGGATTTTGTTTGCCGTTATCTCTTGTATATCCCGGGTTCACCAGTGCATCAGTGGTCAGGAAACCAGCCTTATCAAAATTGGTATTGGCAAAATTTACTTTTCCATATGCATGTACCATCAAACGCAACTTGATAGTATTAGCGAATTGTATCCACTTGGTCATGTCGCCATGAAACATGCCATCTGTGTTCCCATTTAAATCTTTCACATTGCTCGATAGGTTATTTTTCTGGTCATCCATTGCAGTGTGAATAGTTGCTATAGCTGAATCCAACTGATTTGCTAAACTTGCATAAATGGTTTTTGCATCATCATATTTTGGGGTCAACTCACTTAAACCTCCAAGTGCCTCCGTATAAGGAACATCATTATAGGTATCCACCAGAAGCTCAAAATTATAAGCCTTCATTATCCGGGCTGCTGCATTGAAGTAGCCATAATCGGGTAATGTATCTGTCTGTGTAAGAATATACTGAAAATCTTCTAACACATCATAAGAAGAAGACCAAAGGCCCTGGAAGTCCGTTGTGCCGAAATCATAAGTTACAGAAGCGCCAAATCCGCCGTAGCCTCCGGCGTTTGCCATATAGCCAACCAACTGTGCACCATACGTATTATAGATGTTTGATACACTTGCTGTATAAGTAAGCGCTTGTGGCAGTACTGTTCCTGGTGTAGCAGATGTTGCTGCATTTGGATTCTTGTTGATATCTAAAGACTTCTTGCATGAGGTGCCTAACGTTACCACCCCCACCAGTAAAACTATTATTCTTTTCATGTACTTAACTTATTTTTTATTACCGAAGCAGACCAATTAATTATTCTCTACATTTTAAGAATAAGCCTTGCTGCGGCTATCTTATTCAATTAAAAATTAACAGAAAGAGTAGCTCCATAGAAACGTGATGGTGGCGTTTGAGATAAACCTGTTAAACCAATACCGTTACTGTCATTACCGGCATCACTATATTCAGGATCTGTATAATAGTTATCCTTAGCTAACCACACGAATAAATTACGCCCTTGAAGACTAACAGTAGCCCTCTTAATGAATTTAGTTTTACTTAATAATGATACCGGTAGATCATAAGAGATGGTAAGCTCTCTAAGCTTCCAAAAATCGCCTGATGTTAAGTAGTTAGTAGTAACATCCCTGTTTTCATTATTTGTCCAAAAGCCAGAGTTTCCATTTGCATTGTCAACAGTAATGCTGGTATTTTTAATGTATGTGCCCGGATGCTCAGGGTCTTCATATACAGAATTAGGGAATACAAAACGATCTCTGTGATAAATTGCGGTTCTATAGCCTGTACCAGACCAGTCAAGCTCACCGCCCATACTGTTATACACCTTATACCCCCCCCGGTACTCAAATAAAGTAGAGATATGGAAGTTTCGGTACAAAGTAACACTAGCATCAAAGCTAACACGGTTTTTAGCAACTGCATTTCCAAGCACCTGTATAGTTTCGTCAATCAAAGGAGTACCGGTTTTAGCATCTACTATTACCTGTCCTTCCGGATCGCGCTGATAATCTTTACCCATAATAACCGGGAAAGCGTAACCAGCTACCGCATAAGAGCCAGAACCGTTGCCGTAGGTAGCAAGAGAAAGCCTTGGCAGGTCTGCACTGATAGCATTTACTTTATTATCGAGATAGGTATAATTTCCACCAACAACTAATTCTACATTACGGGTACTTACAGCAGTTACATGAGCAGCTACTTCTAATCCACGGCTCATGGTTTGTCCGGTATTTACTCTAAAGTTAGAGAATCCAGTAGCATTTGAAACACCTGTAGTTACAGTCTGGTTGTCGGTTTTAGTATCATACCATGTAACATTAGACATAAATCTGTCTTTAAAAAGATTCAGGTCAAAGCCAACTTCATACCCCTTTGTAATCTCAGGTTTTAAACTGGGCGACACAAGCGTATTATTTACAGTATAGCCAGCACCAGTAGTGTATGGATAGCCATTTGCCTGGCTGAATGTTTGATCAAGATAATATGCCCCAAAATCCCCGGCATTTCCCAAATTAACCTGACCAACCTTAGACCAACCACCTCTAAACTTTAAAAAACTGATTACCTCACTGTTTTTAAGAGATGGTATGGCATCACTGGCAATAAAGGCAAGGTCAACTGAAGGATAGAAAAAAGACCGGTTCTCAGGTGCCAGTATAGAAACCCAGTCATTACGTCCTGTACCATGCAAGTAGAGGTAATTCTTATAGCCAATTCTCACATCACCATAAATACCCATTTGCCTCGTTTTATAATTAGACTCTCCCACATTAGGTGTAGCAAGGCGATTACTGATATTGTACAAATCTGGAATTACAAGTCCATTGGCAGACATATCAATATATTTTGACTCATCCTGACGCCACTGTCCACCGGCAATTACATTAAAAGAAAAGTCATTTGCTTTTTTATTAAACTGTGCAAACAGGTCGCTCAGCAATTCTGTTGTATAAGCACTACCGTCACTAACGGCTGCGGAAATATCAGATTTTGAGCTGGCATCTGTATGCTCTGCATAATAAGTATAATCAAAAGCCCCTGTAGTATTCTTGTAAGAGTAATTTTTTGTAGCAATACCTTGTCTTGCTATAAAATCAAGTCCTTTAAAAGGTGTAAATTTAACTTCCACATTACCTGTCAGGTAATCATTCCTTTGATTTGACCTGTTGTTATCTGCAGTAAAATAAGGATTCTGGTACCAGGGATTATAGTATCCATTAGGATTTGCAAATGGATCTGTTCTCCAGTTCTTATATCTTGTTATATCTACGTTCGATGGCATATTGAGCATATTTGCATACATGCTCGCTGTTTGTGTAGTAATATCATAACGGTTTTGCGTGTATGCTGTACTGTAGGTTACATTTACCATGTTTCCTATTTTACGCGTACCATTAGCCCGCAACGTAGTGCGGTTATATTTATCACCAGGCGTAGTTCCTGTTACTGTAGCGTATTGGCCAGATAAATAGAAAGTCGATTTCTCCTCTCCACTCGTTAGTGAAAAGTCAGTTTGATTAGTTATACCTTTTTGCCAGAAATTATTATGTCCACTATTATAGGAATAATAAGCAGAATCCTGGCTGCCATCTTCGAGTGGTGGCCCTAAAGGACGCAAAGAACCATCATAATGATCTCCGTAAGACTGGTTCTCTAAATAAGACCATGTTGGATTACCATTTACATCATAGCCATAAGCACTACCACCTGCGCCATATTCCTTCTGAATTTTTGGGAAAAAGGCTACCGATTCAATGGTAGTTGTGTTGGATATTCTTACTTGCGTAAGACCATTTACACCTTTTTTTGTGGTTACAATGATAGCACCGTTTGAAGCCTGAGACCCATATAAAGCTGCAGCACCAGAACCATTTAAAACGGTAATCTCATCAACATCTTCCGGGTTCAGATTACCCAAAACTGTATTAGGCACAATCACGTTATCCAACACTATTAATGCCTGGTTATTCCCCGTTAATGAACGTTGCCCTCTTAATACCAGGCGATAATTAGGATTAACGCCACCACTTGTCGCATTAATTTGCAAGCCTGCCACTTTACCCTGCAAACCTCCGGCAATATTCACTGCCTTACCAGCCGTAAGTGTAGCCGCCTTAATTACTGTGTTAGCAGTGCCTTGTTGCTTACGCGACGCTTTGATACCTCCTGCCGTTACAATCACCTCATCAATGATGCCCGTAACACCAGTAAGATGAAAATCTAAAACATTGCTGCCAGCCACAATAGCTTCTTCCGGTTTGTAGTTTATGGCAGACACCAATAAAATGGCACCCTTACGAGCTTCAATCTTGTAATATCCACTATCGTTAGTGCTTGTACCAACAGTGGTTCCTTTCATCATAATACTTGCCCCTGCTATAGGGCTTCCATTCTCATCCAAAACCCTTCCGCCAACGGCATGGTTTTGCGCAGATGCGAACATCGTAGACAGTATAGTTACTGTCAACATCAATAGAAATTTTCTCATGTGCTATTGTTTGTTAAATAATAAACATAGGTTTAGCCAGATATAAAGTTAGAATCCGCTATTCTATAGCGATTCGCTTCATTCTGACATAGCAAAGCAGATATCCTATTTTTAAGAAATATCAGTTTTAAATACTACTAACTTTTGCTTATTTAGGAATTTGTAATATCCCTACTAAAATGTTCTAAAAGGGGAACAAGTTTCTCATGTGCATATTCACCTTTAACACAAAGTGAAGTAAAGATAAAGAGAAAGAATTAAAATATGTTATCAAAAACAAAAAAAAATTCACATTAAAATATTTATAATAATACACATTATAAATTTAAAAATATCTTTACAAAATTGAATTTAATTTACCTTCAATTGATTAGTTTATTATATTATCTGCCTTTATACTATCATACTTTTCGTTAAATACCCTCTACCACATTGTATATTCTTACCTAATGCACCTATTTTATGACATGCAATATAATATTATATGTTTTTCAGAACCTACAAGTGCATATAAAAGTGTTAGAAGATCTACTTTATTTTGAAGCTTGGAAAAAAGGTTGTCGAAATTCTCTGTGCAATTACTTTTTATATTTATTCTACTACATACTCCATAACTTACAGCATATACCAGATTCAGATAGCTTAGCTTTTATAAGCTGCAGGCAGGAAGGACTTGGAACTTGAGCTAATTGTTTATTATACCCGGAGGCCCCTTCAGGTTACCTAATTGAAATTGGTTTTATAAGTGCTATTCAAGGGTTGGAAGTAAGTAAAATAGAGCACTATTTAGGGGGTAGTCAGGTGATATTCTTACAAGCTGGCTGCTATACAAGGCAATAGCACTTCCTGCTCTTCCCTATGTTGACAAAAAGCACCTTCTGAACAACTATAAGATCAACTAAATAGCTTACCTCTATTTAATAGGACATCATAGGCACACCTCAAGCCCTGCTAACTTTCTTGCTGAATCATACTAAAGCCATGGTAAAGCCATAGCAAAGTCATGGCAAAGCCATGGATAGTTCATGGATAAGCGGTGCTAAAGCGCACTCTAAGCCTATGCAAATCCATTCACACCCAAAACAAACCTGGCCGCTAAGCAAAATCCTACATCACATCCCGACCCTTGATTTGCAATTTATTCTATAGTTATGTATTCAATCAGTGCCCTATGTAGATATCTATATTATTCCCCAAAAAGAAAGACCGCCTCAAATGAGGCGGTCTTTCTTTTATACATTTAGAATTAATGACCTGCGCTTTTAAACTCCAGCTTATCAAGTGCAATTTCATCTCCATTAGCACCACCATTCAGTTGAACAAAATACCTGAGTGCAAAACGACCTGAATCCGGCTCATTCAATCCGGAGATAGTAGCCTCATACTTTGTCCATGTTGACGGATAATCTCCCGGAGGTGCAACTTTATAAAGTGGATTGATATCTATCAAAGGTTTGGTAAAATTCCCAACATCTGTAGAGGTTGTACCAATACTATCAGAGGTATTGAAAACATTTAAACGTAGTTGCAACCTGTCACCATAAGAGCCATTTGCTCCATACCCAACTGAACCATGTGACAGAGTATAAAAAGTAATTTTATCTCCATTTTGTAAGTAAAGCTTCGGTGAAATCAACCAGTCACTAATATTACCGCTTACGTCAGTTGCTGCTAAATAACTATCGTAAAATAATCCAGATCCATCAAAAGGCTTCTCCCCGTTTGAAGTTTCAGACTCTATAGCCCAACCTTGCCCGGGTCCGCCACTTTGATCCGTTGTATCGTAAGGTAAAGTATCACTTAAATTCCTTAATACCCAGCCTTGATTTATTAGGCTGTCCTTACTATTGAAACCTTGGGTAAAAGACTGATCAGTCACAACCGGCGGTGCAGGTGGTGGAGTAGAATCCTTCTTACAGGCAACCTGCAATAGCAGCATACCACCAGCAATCCCACAAATCAATGACTTATTAAATATTGATTTCTTTATTGTATTCATTGAAATAAGCTTAGTAAGTTTAAAATATAACTATTTAAAAATGTAGTTAACGTGGTTTCAGATAAGTTAAAGTATCTGTTGACAATCTTGCTGCCGGACCTGCTCCCCACGTAAAAGATATATAAAAAGTCTTTGTTGCCGGATCATAACGACTGTTGTAACCAGGTGCATTCTTCCCGCCTCCATCACTTGTAATTGTAACAGGGAAAGGAGCACTGCCACTATTATCTATGGTTAATAAAGGATTACCTATAGAAATGCCACTGTTGCCATCTCCCCAAAGCGCCAGACTTCCAAAACCAACCGAAACTGCACCCTTGGTTATTAGCGTCATTTGCTTGTCCGAGAAATTTCCGGTCAATGTTGCATCACCTGCTCTAAGACTATAACCTTTATAATCATAAATTCCATCCCATTCGTTTTTTACTCCAATAGCTACAATGCCCGAAGATAAATTGCTGGCAATAAGATAGCCTGCAGGTTCTACTTTATTTATTTGCATACCTAAGGCGTAATCAAATCCCAGGAAATCATTAGGCTTGAGTTTAATTTGCAGGTAACCTGTATTAGATCCTTTTGGTATAGTTACAACATAACCATTAACAGAATCACCAGGATTTATAACTGTGTACAGGCTTGTAGGAGCTTCCTCATGAGCAGCACCATTTGCTGCATCATAATCTCCAAGTAATGCCGGATCATAAACTAGTGTTACATTAATATCTTCAGCAGCAGGCTGACCTGCAAGTGTAACAGGAATAGCATTAAAAGTTGTATCTACATCAGATTTATCAAATGCCAGTTGCAAATGGTTGCCGGTATTGGTGGCAGTTAAAGCAATGCCTACCACTTTTTGGTCTCCGCTACCGGCTACCGACTGGATTTCATGATTATCATATGCATCATCTTTCAAACATCCCCAAAGAGTAATAGAGATCAGTGATAAGAAACTTAAGATGTATTTTAAAGAATTATATTTCATATGTGATTGTTTAAACTAGTATTTTATTTATGGCTCCCAGAAGATTTTTGTACTGAACGGATCAATAGTACCCACCGCCATTACATTCGTACTGTTGGTCGTGTATTCACTTTGTGGATACAACAGACGCAAAGGAAGCGTATTGGAAACTTTGGCAGGATTTATAGAGATATAGCCATTGTCCGGCAGGAAGTGCAATCTTCTTTGATCAGAGTATGATTCAAGCGGATCAATACCAGTTAAGGCAATATATTTTTGATATACAATAAACTTCACTTTTGAGGACGCAGTAGAACCGGCACCAAGCTCCCAATTAGTTCTTGGATCATCCTGTTGTAAATACTTAGCGGCTGCAGAATCTGCATTTGTTACGTGAAGCCACCTAAAGGACTCTATCACAGCACTCTCATAAGCAGCAGCAGTATCTCCCCCAATCCATCCTCGTGCTACTGCTTCTGCATAAAGAAATAAGCTTTCAAATGAAGGTATTATCCATTGGGGCTGGGTAGCACCTGCCCCCTTATCTAAATCCTCTCCTATTAATCCCGGACCAAAATAAGAGCTTTGAGCACCTAATGGTATTTCGTTTTGCTTGGCTCCATATGTACCTCCTACATAGTTACTGTTATTAGGCTGGAAAAAGCGACCAATTCGTGGGTCTGCAGTTGAGGACAGAATACCAAGAATGTAAGTATTCGCATTATCAGATGTGGTGGCTTTATTGCCGGTTGGTGTATAACCGAAATTGGCGTAATAAGGGTTTTGCTTATCTACATCATTTACATATCCCGGATTTACATTAGCTGATTGTCCGGCACCTAAAACTCCACCGGTCGCTTGAATCTTGGCAATCACTGCTGAAGGATCAAAGCCCGAAACTTCAGATTGGCGGATAAGTAACCTTAACCGGAGTGTATTTGCAAATTTTGTCCACTCGATTTGATCCCCTCTAAAAACAACGTCTATTCCGGCAAAAGATTTAGCTGCAGTTTTATTCGTCATATAATCTACAGCCGTATCTAAGCTTAATAAAAGCGATTTGTATACATCCTGTGCCTTATCATAAGCAGGATTAGGAGTTTGTGTCGATTGAAAAGCCTGGCTATAAGGTATATCGCCATATAAGTCTACTAATTCCTGGAACAATTTGGCAGATAAGATCATAGAAGCTGCTGCCAATACGCTATCTCCACCAGGTGCTAAGCTTTTGACCTTTGTCTGGTACAAATCGAATAGTACATTGTAATGCCTTTGCCACAGAGCATCTCCAAAGTTGAAATCAAGAGCATAAGTCTGCTCTTGCAAGTTTGGGGCAAAATCACCGTTTGGCGCATAATATCCCATCCAGTGGTCAAGAAACGTAAAATCGCCGCTTGCCTGCCTTCCGCCTACTCCAACCGCAGCCGCCGGAAATATCAGGTCGGGTGTAACATTAGTCTCTGTTACCCGGTTCGGGTCACTATTTACATCCAGCCAGTTTTTACTGCAACTTGTCATTAATAACCCCACCCCCAGTGCAGCAAAAAGGAAAAATTTATTCAAATATTTCATTTATAATCTGTTTACTTAATTAATTAAAATTGAACAGTCAGTGAGCCACCAAATAGCCTTGATGCAGGAGCCTGGAACGAGCTAGCTACCCCGAAAGTATTACCTGTTGTAGAGTAGTTGAATTCAGGATCACCCCATTGGTTAGATTTTGGAACAAAGAGCAACAGGTTCTTACCAACTGCGCTTACAGTAATATTCTTAAAGAACTTACCGTCCCCAATCCATTTTTGAGGTAATGTATAAGAGATATTTACTTCTCTTAATCTCCATGCAGCAGCACTTGAAAAATAGTTGGTAGCAATTTGGGTATTCCTGTCTTGAGACCAGAAACCATAATTACCATCCTGAACCAGGATAGAAGTATTTGGAACATATTTGCTGCCGTTCCAGTAAACAGAATTTGGAAATACAAATCGCTGGCGGTTATACTCAGCACTGCGTGCAGAAATGCCTGAAAAATCTTCATCCGAGCCAAGACCTGAGAAGTAATCATGTCCGCCTTTATAGTCCCATGTCATTGTAAAGGAGAAATTACCAACTGAATATGAAGGAGTGAAACCCATTACCCAAAGTGGTAGAGTTCTGCCTTTGGTAATTAATGCTGCAGCCTGGGATGGATAACCGGTAACCGGATCTACAATCACTTTACCGGTTGCAGGGTCCCTGGCATAATCTGTCATTTGGAAAACAAAAGCCGGGCTTCCAACTAACGCAACATTATTAATAGTTGGTGAGCTTACTGAATTCTGAACAAATCCCGAACTTCCGCCAATAACAACTGGTAAATTGTTTGGTGTATGCGTCACCTCATTATTATTATAAGTAGCGTTTGCTCTGAAGTCTATTCTGCCTTTTCCTATTTTCACTACCGGTGTTAAGTTCAACTCCATTTCAACACCATAGTTTTTAAAGTCAGCAGCATTGGCTAGTGCATTCGGATAACCGGTAGTCCAGGATTGTGAAATCTGCAAGATCTGGTTAGTGTTATTCTGATAGAAATAGGTAGCATTTACATTGATTCTGTTCTTTATAAGTCCTAATTCTACACCAACTTCTTTTGTATTCACAAATTCAGGCTTCAGGTTTGAAGCGGGTATAATTTGGTTTGCACTGAATCCAACAGTATTACCATATGGAAATCCCGCAGGCTGTGAATAAGTAGCCTCGAGAGAATAAGCATTAAGATTTACGTTACCAGATTTAGATATAGCGCCTCTTACCTTTAAGTAAGAAATGGTATTGCTGTTTTGAAGTGCACTGATAGCATCAGAGAGCACCAAAGAAACATTGGCAGCCGGATAGAAGAAAGAACGGTTCTCTTTCAGCAACCTGCTGTCCCAGTCGTTTCTGCCGGTAACTTCCACATTAGCCCAGCCTTTATAAGTGAACCCAATAGTACCATAAGCCGAAAGCAATCTGGAAGTGATATCGTAGTTATTAGACGCGTAATTAGTATTAGGAACAGTACCGGAAGGATATACGTTACCATTAAATGTGGGCACATACGCATCACCGCTGCGAACGGCAACATTGTATAAATAAGGTACCACTAAGTTATTTCCACCTACCGCTACATCTTTGTACCGGTTTTGACGCACACTACCACCAACCAGGTATTTTACAGTAAAGTCTTTATTAATATCATGATCGCCACTTAAGAAATAATCAAGATTGATGCGCGATGTACTGGCCTCATCATCAAGTACAATTCCTTTTCTGTTAGAATATTGAGTGGCATTTCTGTTAGCCGCAGCCCAGTCGGTCACAATTACGGGTGCATTGGTATTTTTGAAACTGTTAAATGCCAGGTTCGTGCTTAGCCTTGCTGATGCCTTAAGCCATGGAAGTATCTGATAGTTCACATCTATATTACCAATCAGATCATCCTCATGTCCTTTCTGCCTGATATTACCGATCAGCCAATAAGGGTTTACAGCATACTCATTAAAATAATTAGAATATTGAGCAAACTTATTGTTTTGCCAATCTTTATAATTTAATAATGGGACGTTATTTGCTGTTTGCATTACTAAGAAAAACAACCCGCCATTATAAGCATCCGGAAATGTACTCTGGAAACCAGCTTCATTTACAACATCATAATTTTGAAGAACATAGTTCAATCCATAATTCACTGATAGCTTTCCATACTTTTTACCTCCGTTGAATCTGACACTGGTACGGCGGTTTTCATCATCAGGGATCAAACCTTTTATCTTTGCATCCTGAATGCTTACATAAAAGTCTTCTCCTGCTATAGAAGCTGAATTCTGCCAGGTCAGTCCTGTGTTGAAGAACTTGATCTTATCATCGTAGTGAGCATTAGAATATGGGCCAGTTTGTATAGAACCATCTTCCAAAGGAACACCTATTGGTTTGATAGATCCATCGAATGCAGGACCGTATTGCTGGTTTTCATAAGGAATATGAAGATAGTTACCATATGCGTCTGTTAACTCACCCGCACCTTGCCCAAATTCTTTCTGCAATTTTGGGAAGAAAGATACCTTAGTAGCCTCTACAGTACTGCTCAATGTAACTGTTGGCCTTTTTCCACCGCGCTTGGTAGTAATAACAATTACACCATTTACAGCATCCGGACCGTAGATAGCCGCAGAAGCAGCACTTTTCAATATGGTTAAACTGGCTACATCATCCGGTGGTATAGAAGAAAGAAAGCCCAATGGCGTTGGAGCACCATCTACTACCAGCATAGGCTGGTTGTTTCCTGTTAACGAGCGGATGCCCCTGATGTTAATTTTAGCATTCTCAAATACACCACTATTTACGGTAGAAATATTCAACCCCGAAACCTTACCGTTCAAAGCTTGCTGAACGTTTACAGATTTTGCTGTAGTTAAATCTTTGTTGGTAATAGTGGTAGTTGCATAGCCCAGTTCCTTTGCCTGCCGTTGTACTCCCAAAGCAGTGGTCACAACCACTTCCGACAAATTATTGGCTGAGGGATTTAGTGTTACAGAAACGTTGTCTTCGCTTCCAACAGTTACTTGTGCACTACCGGCATTAACTGTTGAAACCACAAGTACATCACCTGTTTTAGCTGAAATTGAAAATGTACCGTCTGTTACTGTTGTAGTGCCCCTGGTAGTGCCTCTTACAGCCACAGAAGCTCCTTCCACAGGTTTACCTGCATTGTCCATCACCCTTCCGGTAATTGTTCGGCTTTGCGCGTTCGCTGCAAAGATGGTAAGCAGTAACACTGTCAACAGTGTTAGAATTTTTCTCATGTGCGTAAAGATTAATTGATAATTAAAAAACTAGAACTGGTATTATTCTTCAAGAATTATTGCAAGCAATGTTTTTTAGGTATTGGTATTTATCATAATAAATATCCAGTTTAATATAAATTATTACAAAAAGTGTAGTTGACAATATTTACATATCCAAACCAAACGGAAGATTAGATTTCCATTTCTTAAAGCTTCTTTGAGTTTCTACCCCCCATTTTGATTGTGCAGTAGTTTTCAATATGGCCTGCAATTGCACTGTTTTAAGCATCAAAATCTTTCCCATCTGCTTTAATCTTGATTGAATGAGGCAAAACTATATAAATAAATATTAAATGGTTAAATGCCCTTAATTCTATTTTAATAGACATGTTATTTTTAAAAATGCTGCTTAACAACAGAAATTTTTAATCTTTTACATTTATACTTTAAAAAACTAACAGTAAATATCATGCCCTGCTTTTTTGTTAGTTTTTATTATAAAAGATATTAGCATATATCAAGGCTCAAACGCGATGGCTGCTTTCCCATTTACGGAACTATATTTTGCAGAATTTGTGGAGCTTTTCAAATAGTACCAGATTCAAACAGGTGGCCGGATACCAGGGAATCCTCCAGCCTCCTGAAAACCGGGACAGGCTCTAAAGGGGAGTAAGGAGCCCCACCCCTGAAGGGAGCAGAGAAGTGATATGGAGTAAGTAGGGAGTAGAGGGCGAGTTAACAGGGAGGAGATCAGGTATAAGATAGGTATAAGTTAGGTATAAGTTAAGTATAAGTTAGGTATAACTCAGCTATAGCCCGATGCCGTCAGGGATTGAGAAGGTAGTCATATAGGGATTGAGAATTTGCGAGTTATGCAAACCATAACTGAATGACACTGCCTGTAACATTCCATTAATCAACTTACATTTACAATAACAAGGCAAATAGCAAATGAGTACCCAATTTATTGACCAGTTTACGCAGTACGCAACCAATTATATAGCCGGATTGCCTGACCATCCTGTTTTTCCAACACCATCAGCTATACAGCAGCTAGATCAGTTAGATACCCCGCTACAGGAGGAGTCACTGGAACCAGAGGCAGTATTGACTTTGCTGGATGAGACAGGCTCTCCTGCAACTGTAAAAAGCACAAGTGGCCGTTACTATGGCTTTGTAACAGGAGGAAGCCTGCCTGCAGCATTAGGTGCCAAACTGCTCCTTTCGGTATGGGATCAAAATGCGGCAATGACGGTGATGTCGCCCGTGGCTTCAAAGCTGGAAATGATAGCCGGTAAATGGTTACTGAACATTTTTGGCTTGCCTGCCGACTGCGGCTTTGGGTTTGTTACCGGCGATACTATGGCAAACTTTACGGCATTAGCAGCGGCAAGACATCAACTCCTGAAAAATGCAGGATGGGATGTGGAAGAGAACGGATTATTTCATGCTCCCGAAATTACCGTGATTGTTGGCGATGAAGTACACGTAAGCGTTTTGAAGGCATTAAGCATGCTGGGTTTCGGAAGAAACCGTGTGATCAGGGTGCCTGCCGATGAACAGGGCAGAATGATAGCAGAAAAAATCCCGGCTGTAAACACGCCAGCCATCATCTGCACGCAGGCAGGTAATGTAAATACCGGCGCTTTCGATCCTGTAGAAGCGATATGTTCCACTATTAAAAACAAAAATATCTGGGTGCATGTGGATGCAGCATTTGGCTTATGGGCTGCGGCTTCCAACCAAAAGAAATACCTGGTGCAGGGTATTGAACTTGCAGATTCATGGGCTACCGACGCACACAAATGGCTGAATGCGCCTTACGATAGCGGGGTTGTATTTGTACGTGATAAAGCATCCCTTTTTGCCGCCATGTCTTCTTCCGCAGCATATCTTCCCTCCCATACAGTGCGTGAACCTTTTCAATATGTTCCCGAAATGTCAAGGCAGGCAAGGGCAATACCTGTATGGGCAGCATTGAAATCTTTGGGTACAAAAGGAATTGCCGCACTTATTGACAGGAATTGCAGGCAGGCTGCCCGGTTTGCGGAAGCATTAACAGGAGCCGGCTTTGTTGTTTTAAACGAGGTAGTGCTCAACCAGGTACTGGTGAGTTTTGGCGATGCGGCAACTACCCAACAGGTAATAAAGGGCGTGCAGGAAGAGGGCGTTTGCTGGTGTGGTGGTACGGTGTGGCAAGGCAAAACGGCTATGCGCATCAGCGTGAGCAGTTGGGCAACGACAGAAGAAGATGTGGAGCAATCCATAGCATCCATTATCAGGCAGGCAAAAAGGGTGATGGGGTGAGTGGTTATTATAATTGTGTCTGTGAATATAGGCGGTACTAATAGAAGCGTACTCCAAGTGTTCGTAACATACACTCTTCTTCTTTTTGGTTGTTTGATTCTTCAATCGCAAATGCCTTTGTCATCACAACGAAGGAAGTATCTGTGCTTAGCTGAAGATCAAAGTTTAACTTGAGAGTGATTTATTTACTATCCACAGATGCTTCGTGCCTCAGCAGGACAAACTCTAAGTTTGATTTTTGAATGTAAACACCTTAATATCAAAGTTTCGAACACTTATGTGGTTATAATTCCAGGATATGCACCGGTGCCTACGGCACTCGGGTAACTCGGTGTTGGTATTGGTCAACAGGTTAAAACCCGTCGCTACAATATGGTGGAGCCTACGGCCCTGTTCTGAGTCATCCGAATGTGCAGGCAGCTTCTATTAAAAGGTAATTTCTCTGAGGCATTTAATACATTGTAACATAAATATGTTTTAGTTTAGAACAAATCTATTTGGGTGCTGTGAACACAGCAGATGTTTTAAGTACAATCTCTTACAGATAGTTCTTGTCTTTCTTTTTTCTCTTGAAAGAAAAAAGAAACAAAAAAGTTCAAGCACGGCATGATCGCTCCGCGCATCCGTGCAGGCCAGCGCCGCCCCATTGCCCAAGGTGCAGCTTTATTACCGGGTGGTACTGTTGGGCTAACATGGTGCTGCTTGTTATTTGACAGGTATTTTAATGATTAGGTTGGTTGCCTTTGGCCTTACACTTTAAACAGCGGAGGCATACTTAGCAGAGATTGGAAAGGGGGATACGTAGCTCATTGCAGGTTGGAGGATTTATGTTTACCGGTGGGGACGATACGCTTTTGGTTAGCTTTTATTAGTAAAGCTTGATTTATTTGATAGTAGATGTTAATTGTAAATTTATTTATGTTACAATGTATTAAAGAGCTTGTTTAAAAAGATCAGCCACTTCACTTCTATTTTTCCAATATCTTCATCCCAATCATTAAACCATTACATGATTAAAACAACAGGTGTGTTACTCACCTTACTGCTGCTTACGATTGTAAAAACGTTCGGTCAGATGCCTGCACTAATAGAAAAGAACGGCAGGCATGCGCTGCTGGTAGATGGAAAACCTTTCTTTATGCTGGGCGGACAAGCCCATAACTCCAGTGCCTGGCCTGCTATATTACCACATGTGTGGCGTAGTGCAGCAAACATGCATCTTAACACGCTGGAGGTTCCTGTTTATTGGGAACAGATAGAAGCAACCGAAGGGAAGTTCGACTTTTCTATTGTGGATACATTACTTACACAGGCAAGAGCACACAATATGCATATGGTGCTGCTATGGTTTGGCACATGGAAGAACGGAAGCAACCATTATATGCCGGGTTGGATGAAAATGAATGCCGCGAAGTACCCGAATATTACCAGTAAAGACGGAAAGCCCATTGATTCACCCTCACCACATGCCGATGCTACATTGCAGGCAGACAGCAAAGCCTTTGCAGCCTTGATGCGGCATTTGAAGGGGGCAGATCCGCAGCATACCGTTATTATGGTGCAGGTAGAAAATGAATCTGGTGCATGGGGCAGTGTACGGGATTATTCGCCACAGGCGCAAAAACTATTTGAAGGTGCTGTCCCTGCAGAATTACTAAAGCCTGAAATATTGAAAGCACTGAATGTTGCGGTAGTATCCGGCGGCTCCTGGCATCAGGTGTTTGGTGATAGGGCGGATGAATATTTTCATGCATGGTCTGTTGCCCGGTTCATTGGCAAGGTAACAGCCGCAGGCAAAGCGGAATACCCGTTGCCGATGTATGTAAATGCTGCACTTCGTGATCCGCTTACGAACCCGCCTGCCACACAATATGAAAGTGGCGGACCCACCGATAATGTAATCCCGATATGGAAGGCTGCCGCGCCATCTATTGATGTGATAGCCCCGGATGTTTACCTCAATAGCAGCGAACAAGTGCTGAAGGTGCTGGACTTATACAGCCGGCCAGATAACGCCTTGTTTGTACCTGAAGCAGGATTGAATACAGTGAATGCCAAATACCTGTTTGAGGTATTGGCCCGCGGGGGCATTGGCTTCTCTCCTTTCGGAATTGATAATAACGGCGATACTACAGAGGATGCAATACTGACCACCCACCTTACCCCTTATGCACAGGCATATGCAATGGCAACACCTATGATGCAGGAACTGGCTACATGGAGCTTTGAAGGAAAAATAAAAGCGGTTACAGAGCGGGAAGACCATGCTGCGCAAACGGCTGACCTTGGCTCCTGGCAGGCAATGGTAACCTTTGGTGGCAACGGAAGGGCTAATGCAGCGCCAGTGAATGAGGCACCTGCCGGCAAAGCGATGTTTGTACAGTTGGATGCCAATACATTCATCATTACGGGTACACGCTGTCATATCAGTTTCAAACCAACAGGTAGTAATGCAGACAAAGCCTGGCAATATTTGAAAGTGGAAGAAGGCTATTACGATAATAGCGTTTTTAAACCACTGCGCATACTAAATGGAGATGAGACAGACTGGGGAGGTCCGGGGTTTGGTGCAGAGCCGAGTGTGTTAAGGGTGAGTTTGGTGGTGAGGTGAGGGATTGCTTCACAGATAAGCATGGATGAAGTATGGAGTACCGGTTTTACCACAATAGAATCATAGGAACATAAGGGGAAGCACATAGAAATATTATGGAAATATATCTGTCCCTATCTCCATCCCCACTCATCCCTAATATCTCACTATTCCCGTTCAGACTTCTTTGGACACACTTACGCAAACACTGCAAAGGACATGGAAGATGATGATATTTATTATGTTTGAGAGTATGGAGAATACATTAGATTTAACCTTAATTAATATTAAACTCTTTGCAATAACTGACTTTCTAATATAAAACAGGGAAATGTTCTCATTTCTTTACCTCACAGCATACATACCTACAATATATCCAAAATCAATACTCTCATTTGCATTAAATGAATACATTATTCACACATTTACATAATAGCAATACCTTGTTATAAAAAATATGTTTATATCATTTTTCATTTTCTTTAACAGGTGTAATATTTGGAGCATCTCTAATTAAAACAAATAGCACATGAGTAAGAAATTTACTATGCTTTTTTGTACCTGGTTATTATGCTTTAGCGTGTATGCACAGAACATAAAAGTACAAGGGAAGGTTATAGATGATAAAGGAGTTGCTGTACAGGGCGCTACTATTTCTTCCAAAAGTCCTAAAAAAGTCCTGGTGATCACCAATAATGATGGCAGTTTTTCAGTAGATGTGCCTTCTAATGAGACACTGGTTATTTCAGCAGTAGGATTTCAGTCAAAAGAAGTAACCGCCCAGGCAAACCTGACAATAACGCTCACCACGGATGTAAACACATTGGCTGATGTGGTGGTTACCGGGGTGGGTGTAGCAACAAGCAAAAAAAGGGTACCTATTGATGTAGCTACTGTTTCTTCAAAAAACTTTGCCAAGAGTGCTACTACCTCCATTGAGCAGGCGCTGCAAGGGCAGATAGCCGGAGCGCAAATCACCCAGACCAGCGGGCAGCCCGGTGCAGGCTTCAACATTATATTACGTGGTATTAACAGCCTTGGGAGCACTAACCCGCTGATATTAGTAGATGGTGTAGAAACCAGGGACTTAACGAGTCTTGATCCTGCTAATGTAGATCATGTAGAAGTGGTTAAGGGTGCTGCTGGTGGTACGCTGTATGGCGCCCAGGGCGCAAACGGGGTAATACAAATCTTTACGAAAAAAGGAGCTTTAAATTCCAGGCTAAGTATTAATGTAAGTTCTAAAGTAAGTGTTGACAATGCTCTGATGGGCAACGATATCCTGGCTAAATATCACCATTACACTACGGACGCTAATGGCAATATCCTGGATGCAACCGGGAATATTATTGCACGAGATGCAACTGGTATGTGGGCTGATCCTGCTGTTCCGGACCCTACCACTAATCCCGATCTAAAAAACGATAAAACATACAATATTCCTACGTATGACCATTTGGACCAGGCTTTCCGGCAGGCATTAACCTTTACCAATACGGTAAGTTTGAGCGGTGGTGGCCAAAGTACAGATTATTTGTTTACAGCATCAAGGCTCGACCAGCAGGATGTATTCAGTAATAAGTTTACCCGGAATAATCTCTCCATGAATCTTGGCTTTCACCCATTCACTGGTTTTACTTTTCGTAATATTTCACAGGTAATTGTTGGCTCTTCAAACCTGTTGAACGGGAACCGGTTTGCGGTTGTAAATGCGTATCCCTGGGTTGATTTGAACTGGCTGGATTCTACAGAACATCGCGCTATCAAAACCTCTAATTCTTCCAATCAGAACAATTCCCTGTCTGAGCAGGAGTGGCATCAGCGATCGAACAACACAGTGCAGATTGTGCAGAATTTCAATCTGAACTACAAATTCCCACGTTTTGTGGAACTGGATTTTAAGTATGGCATCAATTACATTACAGGAGACTCAACAGATTATTATCTGAACCAGAGTGCTGCCCTGCAACCTTCTGTTCACTGGGGACCAGACCGTGCAGGCAGCCTCAAGAATTCTTATTCAAGGGACACTTATCAGAATGCCTTGTCTACCTTGTATTTAAGAACCGACTTTCAAAAGGATTTCCATCTAAATGTGCCTATACTTACCACTACGCAGGTATCATACGATTGGAGAAGCGATAATTACCGGAGTTATTATGCCCAGGGGATTCAGCTTCCCATTTATCCACCTGCCAACATCAGCTCGGCACAGGTAAAAACTAATGGAGATTATTATACGGCATTTACCACTTTTGGGGTGTTAGTAAACCAAACAATTGACTTTGGTAGTATTGGAGGTATCTCAGGCGGCTTCCGCTCTGATTATTCTTCCGAATTCGGTGCAGGCTCCAAGCCTTTTACCTTTCCCCGCGGGACGGCTTATTTCAGGCCCTCTGAATTATTCTCCAATCATTCTTTCTTAATTGACTGGAAGGTGAGAGGTGCTTATGGAGAGGCAGGTATTCAACCAGACCGCTACCAGCGCCAGGTTACTTATGGAGTAAACACATTAGGTACAGGTGTTTCCTTATCGCTCCCTACGGTGGCAAGTAACCCCAACCTTCGCGTACAGGTAAGTAAAGAACTGGAAGTTGGTACCGATGCCACTTTTAACCTGGCGAAAAATGGCAACTGGTTGCACCGGGTATCAATAAGTGCAACGTACTGGAAAAGAAAGTCCAGTGATATTATTCAAAATGCTGACGTGGCTGCTTCTTCGGGGTTCAACAACCGTGTGGATAACCTTACTACCATTTCTTCAAGAGGAGTAGACCTTTCATTGGATGCAACGGTGTATAGTTCTAAAAAGGTTTCCTGGAATTTAGCGCTACGCTGGGGGACTACTAAAAGTGTAGTTGACAAAATATCAAATGGGCTGGATGTGATTGCCGGCCAGTTTGCATTGAAACAAGGCGAGGAACTCGGTATTTTTTATGGGCAGACTGTTCTTTCCAGTTTAGACCAGTTAACGCCTGAAGGCACGCCTTATATACCTGCAGATCAAAAAGGGAATTATACCATAGCCAACGGGCAAGTGGTAAACATTAACACCAATAGCGTGGTACTGAGTAATTCGAATGACTTATCTGTAATAGGACATGCCTACCCGGATTTTACTTCCTCATTAATTAATACCGTTACCTTGTTCAACAATCTTACTATATCCTTCCAGTTTGACTGGGTACATGGTAATAACATCTATAATCTTACCCGCCAATGGCTGTATTCTCCTGCTGGTGGCTCAGGTGGTGAAGGTGGCGTTTCCAGCGAGTTTGACAAGCCGGTAACCATTAATGGAAAAACAGGCGCTTTTGTAAATTACTATCAAAGTTTATACAATCTCGTAAAACCAACTTCCTGGTTTGTAGACAACGGTTCGTTTGTGCGTTTGCGCGACCTTTCTGTTACCTACGATCTTGGCAATATTGTTAAAGCCAATTGGTTGAAAAGGCTTACCGTGGTTGCCTCCGGCAGAAACCTGCTCACCTTTACTAAATATTCCGGCTTAGATCCTGAAAACACAACAAATGTGGATACCCAGGGCAATGCAATCACCGGAGTAGGTGCCTTTAAAGGGGTTGATTATTTCGGTATACCTAACCTGAAGTCTTATCAGTTAGGTGTTAACATTGGGTTCTAAGGCATTATCTTCAGTTATATGATAAAACCAAACCACATAGACACAATAGAGAAATAAGGATCTCACATAGTAATTCTATGTGTTTCCTCCTATGTTCCTATGATCCTATTGTGGTAAAAAAACAAGTAATGTATGAAAAAGAATATCTTAATATATCTGCTACTCCTCTTGCTGGTGGCAGCCTGTAAAAAATCTGATCTGCAACTGAATAATCCTAACCAGCCAACAGAGGCTGCTCTTACCACCGAAGGCGGTATAGAGTCGTTTGCTATGGGATTGTTTCAAAAATGGATGGCCAATGTGCCAGGTGAAGGGTCAACCAATATTATGGACATAGCCCTGGAAATTCATAGTAATATGGGTGATGAAGATTTTGTTCCCTGGGTTAATTGGGGAATGCGGTATCCTGCCAATGTTAACACCATTACCCTGCCATCTCCTTATAACACGGTTGTTCCCAATCCATCCGGTTATGACCAGAAAGGTATATTACAAGCAAATAACAGCCGCCAGTCCGGTGAAACAAACCCGCTACAATATGAATGGAATGTATGTTATTTCATGAATTCGCAATCCAATCTCTTACTGGATGCAATCAATAATCCCGCCCTGCAATTGTCTGGCGATGCCCAGCTTAAAAAGAACTTGTTGATGGTCTGGGCTTATTGGTGGAAAGGCTTTGCTTATTCCCGCATTGGTTCTATGTATATCGCCGGCGCTATCAATAACGAGCCGGCAACAGGAGTTACCAATGGCAACTATGTTTCGCATGATGATATTATTAAGGAGGCAAATGCCAATTTTGATAAAGCAGCCAGCTATGCTTTCCGGCTATAACTGCAACAGCCGATTATAACCAGGTATTCCAGGCTATTGTGCCAAGTTTTAACCTGAACACCCAGATCATTACACCGGATATGTGGATACGCCAGATCAATACTTACAAAGCCCGCAACTACCTCGCAAACCATAAAGTGGCTTCCATGACTGCCGAGGACTGGACACAGATTACAACCTTAACAGCAACCGGAATGGTACCGGGCGATTATTCGTTTATGTTTGGAATGGCCCCGGGTGCAACCAACGACGTGTCTGCTAACTTTTTCCATCCTTATGCATTCCACTCGTATGGTAATGGCTTTGCCTGGGTATCAGAAAGACTGATACAGGATTTTAAGCCGGGCGACCACCGCTTCACTAAGAACTTTGAACTACGCCCGGGAGGTCCTACTGTGAATGTACGCAACCGCGGTATTCAATTCGGAACAAGGTGGAATGTTGTTAATATAGAAGATGGTGGTAGTTTTTCTACCGAAAGCAGTCTGGGTGCGGTAAGTATTGGAGCCACCTGGGAAGAAAACGATCTTATGACTGCTGAGGCTAAGATCAGAACTGGCAGTGATATTGAAGGAGGCTTAGCATTGATAGATAAGGTACGTGACGCACAGCATTCCGGGCTGCCGCATGTAGCAGGTACGGGGCTTACACAGGCACAGGCCATTGAAGAGTTGCGCAGTGAAAGAAGAGTTGGCTTATACCTCCGTGGTGTGGCATTCTATGATGCCCGCCGCTGGGGTATCACTGCTCCAGCCGCGCAAGGTGGTGGAAGAGCTAATGCGAATGTGCTCGTTCCCGGAAGTTTGATAGGAGGCACTGCTGCTACCATATTGCCGTGCTTCATTGATTACGACTATCTTGATTATTGGGATGTACCGCAAAATGAGCTGGATTTTAATAACCCTTCGGAGATTTCGGTACCGACGCATGGGTAGTTGTACCTAGTAAGAGTATAAAAAGGACCGGCGATTATATGATTGCCGGTCTTTTTTATTTGGTGGAATGGGAAGCACATTCCGTAAGTTCCTCATTGGTTAGATGTAACTTTAGGATGGCTTTACCATGAACTATCCATGGCTTTAACGTGACTTTGCTATGGCTTTAATATGGCTTAGGTCCTTATAAGCATTGGTGATTTGGAGTGGAAAGATAATGTCTTTATGGTAGTGGATTTGCTGGTAGGGCAGGTAGGATATTCACTTGATGTTGTTTTTATTTAGTGGGTGTAAAACATAAATACATTACCCTCACTTCTTCTAAAAATCTCCTTACATCCCCATTCCCACTTTAATCATTCTTCTTCCCTATTCACTCCATCCATAGAAAAAGCAGGAACACAAATACTCCAGTATTCACATTGCTCTTCAAAGGGATTACTATATCTCACTCGTGAGCCTTTTTGGATCAAGATGCTTTGACCTGCTGTAAGAATGATGATCTCATTATCTACCTCAATCTGTTTTTTACCCTTATACACCAAAGTCCATTCATCAAAAAGGGGTGTCTGGCAGGGTTCTGACCAGCCGGGAGGCGCTTCCATTCTGGCTATGCTTATTCCTTCGTGACTGGTGGCTACTCTGCCAAAATGCTCTTCTATTGATTTTCCACCTGCGGCGGGTATGATCGTAGGATTGTTTTGTAAAATATAAGGCATACAATTCTTGTTTTAGCTAATACCATATTCAAACAGGAAGCCAGATAAAGAGCTACAAGCTGAAAGCAGGAAGGGCTTCGACCTTGAACAAAGGATATATAAGGCTATTTTATTTAAATCGGTATGAAAGGATAGTAAAGGTAAGTTCAAAGTAATATGAGTTTACAGAGGAGTATGCAGGGGGCTACTGAGAAGGATATATAGAGGAAATAGGGAGGAGATTAGGTATATGTTAGGTATAACTTAAGTATAAGTTAAGTATAACTTAGCTATAGCAAATCTGAAGGTACCAGGACCAGGAATAAGGAAAAAGCCCAGTAGTGTACTTACCTATTGCTCCTACTGAGCTCTGAAGATTAATGAGGGGTTTTCTTCTACTAACATATTACCCCTCGGAGGCTTCACCAGTCCCGATAGTTGCACTTAAATGGTTCTCTGCCAAATGTGGAAAGCACCTGAATAGTATTTTTCTAAAGCTAATAGGTATCGCGATGAAACAGCTTTTTCTCCATTTTATAATGCGGAATAGTTACCTCGATAAACTCGTCGCCGATTGTTTGGTAGCCTAATTTTTCATAGAAGCCAGTTGCCGATTTGCGGGCGTGCATACAAATGGTTGTAAAGCCGCGGTCGCTGGCAACATTCTCGGCAAACCGTATCAGGGCTTTACCGATCCCTTTCCCTTGCAGTCCGGAGGTAACAGCCATTTGGCGCAGCCGCACCTCCTTAGGTCCGCTTTGAGTAAGCAGGCAGCAGCCCTCCAGCTTTCCATCGTCAAAGCAACCAAGCAATATATCATTACGTTCCTTTTCCAGTTCATTTGGGTCAAATTCAAGCCCTAGCGGTTTACGTAAGATATTGTACCGCAATTGTAACATCTCTTTATACTCTGGAGAACCGTAATCTATTAGTTTTAATGCCATAACTATAGGGGAATGTGGCAATTTAAAACTTTTTTCAACAATCCATATTATGACAACAGCAATATCTCTAAATATTGATGACAAAATGCATTATGCTTTCAGAATTATATGTTTGTTCAACAAATATCACTTCGTACATTATTCATATTCAATTATCCCGCACATTTGTTTACTATTTCTCAATCTATGGATAATGATGTATTGGGCACTGCTTTGTACGATTATTACTTGGGCAAAAGAGGTGGCAAGTTGTGGATAATCAATCAATACGGACCAAAAGAGGAAATGCCTGTTGCTATGTATTTCAGACAGTATGGCAATATGCCTGAGCTGGAACAAACTGCATTGCAACAATGTAAAGGCGCCGTACTGGATATTGGCGCCGGCGCCGGCAGCCACGCCTTATGGCTGCAGCATAAGGGGCATGCCGTAACTGCTTTGGACATCTCTGCCAAAGCAGTTGAAGTAATGCAGCAGCGGGGTGTAATAAATGCTTTGAATGAGAGCATATTTGAATATCAAGGTGTTCAATTCGACACCTTATTGCTGCTGATGAATGGTATCGGACTGGCTAATACAATAAGCGGTTTGCAACGCTTCCTGCAACATGCCAGGCAACTGATGCTTCCGGGTGGGCAGTTACTCTTCGATTCTTCGGATGTAGCTTATATTTATGAAGGTATGCCATTACCAAAGCAACATTATTATGGAGAAATTGCCTATCGCTATCAATACAAAAAGCTAAAAACAGATTGGTTTACATGGTTATATATTGATAAGAAACTATTGAAACAGATGGCTGTTGCCGAAGGTTATGTTGCGAAGATATTAGCGGAGGATGAATATGGGCAATACCTTGTAAGATTGAAATTGAAAACCTAACTATAAAAGTTATTATGCAACGATTGTATTACATTATAGCGCTGATTGCAGTTCTACTGGTTGCTTGTTCATCACCAAAATACAAATACCCGCATGTAATTATACAGACCGGCTTTGGCGATATAGAAGCAGAGATATATACTGATAAAGCACCGAAGACTGCCACTGCGTTTTTGCGTTATGTAGATTCGGGCTTATACAACAGGAGCAATTTTTACCGGGTGCTTACCGTGGATAATCAGCCATCAAATGCTATGAAAGCTAAGCTGATACAAGGAGGCATATGGAAGACTGATCCTGCAAGAGCCCTTGCTATGCAAGGCATTCCGCACGAAACTACGCAGCAGACCGGCATCCGGCATACAGACGGCATACTGAGTATGGCGCGACTGGCGCCGGGCACTGCTACTACAGAGTTTTTCATTTGTGTAGCTGACCAGCCCGGCTTTGACTATGGCGGCGAGAATAATCCTGACGGGCAAGGGTATGCAGCTTTTGGCAAAGTAGTGAAGGGAATGGATATAGTCAGAAATATCTATGACCAGCCAGAAAATGACCAGGTATTTACTCCGCCAGTGGGAATAATTAGCATTAAAAGGTTGTGAATCATCAATTGTTAATTGTCAATTTGTAATTATATTGGTATAGCTTCAGCATACTCCCTGGTACCATCCTCTATTCTTAGCCTCATCTGCGGTATCATAATTGCGCAACTACATACAAATTGTCACTAAAACTCCTTTCCTATGTACAATCTTACAACATCAAGCGATCTAATGCCTTTGCTCGAAGACATGAATGGAAGGCGCATAGTTATGCTTGGTGAAGCATCTCATGGCACGCATGAATTTTACACCTGGCGAACAGCTATCTCTAAAAGATTGATACAGGAACAAGGCTACAACTTTATAGCAGTGGAAGGTGACTGGCCGGATTGTTATTTAATAAACCGCTATGTAAAAGGTTATAAGGATGCCGGCGATGATATCAGGGCTATACTCAACTCTTTTGACCGCT
>CAWFUV010000037.1:0-55166 GCA_963819045.1 uncultured Chitinophagaceae bacterium
TAAAAAGAAAAACTGGTAGACTATGCTCCGAAAGTCAACTAGCAAATCCATTGTGAGAGGAAAATATGGTTTTCATACCGGGTGGAAAATTCCTGATCGGATCGGATAAATTCTATCCAGAGGAAAAACCGATTCCAAGGTCATGCATAACCCTTTTTATGGATAAGCATAAAGTGACGAAATGCAGGCGTACAGAAGATTTGTTGATGAAACCGGTTATGTTATCGTGGCGGAACGACCGCTCAAACCGAAGTTATCCGGGATCGCCAACCAGAATGCTTGTATTAGGGTGCGCTGGTCTTTCATAAAGCCAAAGGCCCTGTTCATCTCGAAAGTTATCCCGACTCGTGGCATCGGTGCCCGGAACAAACTGGAGACACCCGAAGGAACAAGAAGTGCATCGTAGGGAAATAGAAGACCATCCGGTGACCCGTATCGCTTATGAAGATGCGGAAGCATATGCAACATGGGCAGGCAAAGAGCTAGCCTCTGGAGCGGAATCGGAGTTTGCCGCAAGGGGTCGACTCGATGGTAAAACCTTTAACTAGGGTGATGAAGATGTGCAGATTGACTAGGCCGATAGCCAACACATGACAAGGCGATTTCCTTATCAGATTTATTGATTGATGGATATGAAGGCACATCTCCGGTGGGCTCGTTTGCTCCCAATGGTTATCGATTATATGATATGGCCGGCAATGTTTCAGAATGGACCTTCCGACTGTTATTTAACAAAGCCTGCCGATCAAAGAACTCAAAATCATGAAAAGCTGTCACACCTGCTGTTAATCCAAGGGTAATCTCTCCCGGTGGCAGCTATGACGAATGCCAGCCGAATGTGAAAATCCCAAGGAAAGTGATAAAGGGGGGCTCGCATTTATGTGCGCCGAATTATTGCCTGCGCTACAGGCCCGCTGCAAGGCAGCCGCAGATGATTGATACAGGTATGAATCATCTTGGCTTCAGATGCATCATTCGAAAAATGGAACATGCTAATATCCAGGCATGATGGATTAGATATTATTCATAAAAATTCACAAGGAGGATTAACAAAATAAAAAATTAAAAGCGAATAGTGCAACTCATCTATATTATTAATCTAAAAAACCAGTTATGAAAGAAAACGGTCAAAAAAAACCGGAATCAACAGCAGGGTCAACCGAACAAAACAATATGCAACGTTCTGTGCTCCCCATCCCGGACCGCAAGCCAAACGTTTTGACAACGTATGATGCGAAAGATCCGGACACAAAATATCCACCTATACCAACTTTACTTCCACCTAAGGGGGCACCCAATGTGCTGGTCATCCTGCTGGATGACGTTGGCTTCGGCGCTTCCAGCGCTTTCGGTGGGCCCATCAATATGCCAACTGCCGAAAAGTTAGCGGCGAACGGTCTCAAGTACAACCGGTTTCATACCACCGCCTTGTGCTCACCTACCCGTGCAGCAATACTCACCGGGCGTAACCACCATACTGTTGGTATGGGTGGCATCACTGAAATTGCTACCGGGGCGCCAGGCTATAACTCTATAATCCCTAACACTTGTGCGCCCATTGCGAAGACGTTGTTGTTGAACGGTTATGCCACTGCCCAGTTTGGCAAATGCCATGAAATACCTGTATGGCAGACCAGCCCGGCCGGGCCGTTTGATCAATGGCCAACAGGTGGCGGAGGCTTTGAATATTTCTATGGCTTCCTCGGCGGCGAGACGCATCAATGGTATCCTGCAGTCTATGAAGGTACAACTCCAATCGAAGTGAAAAAGACACCGGAAGAGGGCTATCATTTCATGGCGGATATGACTGATAAAGCCATCGGCTGGGTTGGGCAGCAGAAAGCTTTGATCCCCGACAAGCCTTTTTTCATGTACTTCGCACCGGGAGCAGCTCATGCACCACACCACGTACCCAAAGAGTGGCAGATAAATATAAAGGCAAGTTTGATGCAGGCTGGGACCAACTCCGTGAAGAAACATTTGCACGTGAAAAGAAATTGGGTGTCATTCCCCAAGATTGCAAGCTTACCGAACGGCACAAAGAAATTCCCGCATGGGACGATATGCCGGAAGCACTTAAACCAGTACTCCGACGGCAGATGGAGGTATATGCCGGATTTTTGAATACGCGGATCATCACATTGGTCGCCTGCTTGACACCCTTGAAAGGCTTACCCTGCTTAATGACACACTTATCTATTACATCATTGGCGACAATGGTGCTTCAGCCGAGGGTACGCTTAATGGCACGTACAACGAAATGATCAATTTCAATGGCGCCGCTGCCATAGAGACACCCGAATTCCTGATGGAGCGGATAGACAAACTTGGGGGACCAGAATCGTACAATCACTACGCCGTGGGCTGGGCACACGCCATGAACGCGCCCTACCAGTGGACAAAACAAGTCGCCTCTCACTGGGGCGGTACACGCAATGGTACCATCGTGCACTGGCCCAATGGAATCAGAGCAAAGGGCGAGATACGGTCGCAGTTTCATCATGTCATTGATATTGCGCCTACCATTCTGGAAGCGGCTGGTCTTCCTGAACCGATCTCGGTCAATGGTGTGCAGCAACATCCCATTGAAGGTGTTAGTATGCTTTACTCCTTCAACGATGTGAACGCCGCCGAGCGGCACGAAACCCAGTATTTCGAAATGTTTGGCAACCGTGGCATTTACCATAAGGGCTGGACAGCAGTAACGCGACACAAAACACCCTGGTTGCTGCAAGGTGAGACAGTCCCGGCATTTGATGACGATAACTGGGAACTCTATGATACCAGCAAAGACTGGAGCCAGGCAAACAACCTGGCTAAAGAAATGCCGGAAAAGCTTCAGCATCTGCAGCGCCTCTGGCTGATCCAGGCGGCTCTCTACAATGTGCTCCCACTCGATGATCGCGCCGCAGAAAGGTTTAATTCAGACCTGGCCGGCAGACCTGTGCTGGTCCATGGAAACACCCAACTACTCTTTGGTGGTATGGGCAGATTGACAGAGAATTCGATTCTTAACACCAAGAACAAATCGCACGCCGTAACTGCCGAGATCATTGTACCTGAGGCCGGTGCCAATGGTGTGATCATCGCACAGGGGGGCAATATAGGCGGATGGAGCCTTTATGCTAACGATGGTAAACTTAAATATTGCTATAACCTGCTTGGCGTGCAATACAACTATGTTGAGGCCGACAGTGCGCTGCCTGCAGGGGATCACCAGGTGCGTATGGAGTTTGACTATGCAGGAGGTGGTCTTGGCAAGGGCGGAACGGTATCTCTGTTTGTTGATGGCAAAAAGGTAGGCGAGGGCAAGGTTGCTGCTACTGCGGCCATGGTTTTCTCCGCAGATGATGGCTGTGATGTAGGGCAAGACACGGGTTGTCCGGTGTCAGAAGATTATGGGCCGCGGGGGAATGAATTCACAGGTACGGTCAAAGGCGTGCAGCTTTCAATTGATGGGGCTGTCGAATCCTCCGACCACATGATTGAGCCGGAGAAAGCCATCGCTTTGGCTATGGCACGGCAGTGAGGAGCGAACCGGAAAAGTAAAAATGAAATGAAAGCAAGGAAAAAGAGTTAAGTCTGCCCGGAGTTGTTTGTAAAAAGACCGGGTGTAACCAAGTTAGGAAAGGAGGTTATTTTATTAGCGGTAGGCTCCCGTATACAGGTAGCAGCACCTAACGGAAATAAAGCTGATTTCGGGATTAGGCCGCCTTGACTTTTGTATTTCCTACATAATGAATTTATAAAGCCAGTTTCGATAGAAACAGCAATGTTTGGCATCAAATAGTTCAATAGCTAAGGATTTCCAAACAGTTTCATATCTCAAAAACCTGGGCATTTAAAAAACCAGTGGTATTTCAAAATGTATGATAGCCGATGTTCGCCGCGGAGAACAGGAGTTAATAGAGGTTTCGCAGAGTCATTTTCTGCGAAACCTCTGCTCTCTTTGCCTCTCTGCGGTGAAAGAAAATCCTTCCATCATAATCGTCATACTTTTAATAACACTACCAGAAACCCGCAGGAGGAAAAGCATCATAGCATCATGCAAAAGCAAACAACAATTTATAATTATTAAAACTAAAAAACATGAGACCCAATTTTTTCTTTAAAGCAGTTGCCCTGTTTTTTTTACCAGTTATAATGCTGGCATTTTGTGAAACAGCATTAGCCCAGGCGCCACCCTCATTGCCTGACACTTCAAAAATGACCTATAACCAGATCTCAAGCGGGCTGAAATTATATGTGTTCCCGGCAAAAGGACAAAGCAAGCAAAAACAAAAAGAAGATGAATTTGAATGTTACAAATGGGCGATGGAACAATCGGGCATTGATCCGCTGAACCTTCCAAAAGTACAGGCTGCGCCTGCTCAGACCGGCCCTACCGGTGCGGCTGTTGGAGGTGCTGCCAAAGGGGCAGCGGCAGGGGTGGCCATCGGGGCTATTGCAGGCGACGCGGGTAAGGGAGCAGCTATTGGCGCTGTTGCAGGTGGTGCGGCTGGCAGGAGGGCCGGGAAACAGGCGCAAGCCCAACAAAACCAACAATCACAAGCTACTGCTGCCAACACAGAACAGGAAATGAAAAACAGTTTTGTAAAAGGGTTTTCAGCATGTATAGAGGGAAAGGGATACACCCTGAAATAAACCGGTACTAGGATACCGCTAAGGGTGCAAAGAAAACAGATTGCAGCAATGCCTATGAGAGCAATGAAGAAAGCGGGGGGTTGAAAGGGCGTATATACGGAGATACATGGGGGTAAGCAGGGAGCAACATAGGTATAACTTAAGTATATGTTAGGTATAACTTAAGTATATGTTAGGTATAGCCTGGGGCAGCCCTTGGGTGGTAATGGTGTTTTTAAGGTCAGATAAGCAGGTCTAGGCTGTTTTGTCCTGAGGCGGGATGCAGACTGCCGCATAACTTTCAAAATAGTGCATATTAAATCCCTGGTCAACAATTAAATTTTTAACCGTAACACACCGGCGTAACTAAAACCAGATCATCAACAATAAAAATTCTTTATTTATGAAACAACTTATCTTATTGCTGGTTATAAGTACCAGCCTGTTTTCCTGCTCCTCTTCTACTGATAAAAACAAAAGTGAAAGCCTGGCTATTGCTAAAAGGTATATGGAGGCTGTAGAAACCAATAATGCTGCAGCAATGGATTCTCTGCTTGCCGATAACTATATGGGTTATGGTCCTTCAGTTGGTGATTCTACCAATAAAGCAGATGCACTTAAGTAATTGGAAATACAATGCTGCAAACCTGTATGAATCTATTAAATATACCCGCTATCAGAATATTGCTGTAACCACTACAGAAAGTGATGAAGCTGAAGCCGGGCGACTGGGTTTCTAACTGGGCTTATCTCACTATTAAATACAAAAATGGAAGAGGCCCGGTAAATGTGTGGGTAAACGCTGCTTACAAAATAGAAAACGGGAAAATTGCACGCAGCAGAACTTTTTATAATGAAGCTGATGTGCTGCGGCAACTCGGTTATACGATTGCTCCGCCAACAGATAACCAGTAATAATAACTACTCATTTTGTTTTTACAAAACTGGTTTGTGCACTACTGTATTGCTGTCAGGCTTTTAATGTACGCACATTGTTAGTGTCTGGCTTCTATGAAATTTTTATATCATGACCTATCTTAAAAAATTCAATGGTACCCACATACAATTGCCCAGTATGCCACGAGTTAAACTTGAAACAGAATGAAATCATTATTAACAATCACAGCACTACTTGAAGGAGTTACCGGATTGGCACTGGTTATATTGCCTTCTTTGCTTGTCTCCATACTACTCGGCACTTCACTTACAGATCCAGGTGCAATCTTAATTGGCAGACTTGCAGGAGCAGTATTGATTGCTATTGCTATTGTATGTTGGCTTTTAAAAAGTGATACCCAATCTTCCGTTATGGTTAAAGTCATGCTTGGATACAATATTTTTTCCATAACACTTCTTGTTTACGCAGTATTAGTTGAAAGAATTGCCGGTCCGGGTTTATGGCCAACTGTTTTAATTCATTTTGGATTGCTGGTTTGGTGTTTATCATCCTTGAGGAAGCGTGTACAGAAGATCATTTAATACCAGGCTTAGGGTGTTGGAACTATTTAGCAAAACACAGTTATGTTTTAAAAATCAATACATAAGTTAGAAACCTAGATTCTATTAAAATGAAACATTTAATTCTAACAGTAGTTATTGTTGCCGCAATCTTTAGCTGCAGGCCGTCAACACAAATTGTAAAAAGCTGGTACGAGCCCAATGCCACCATCCAGACAAGTGCAGCCTATAAAACTTTAGTAGCTGCGATTGTATAGAATGAAAGCTCCTGCAGAGTAATAGAAGACGAGTTGGTAAAACGGATCGGTTCCAATGCGGTTGCTTCCTATACGGTTATCACAGGTGACATGTATATTATCGGGATGGGTATATCCCTCTTTGTGCCTCTTTATTCTCATCCTGTTTATACATTTTTTAATCTGGGAATTGTTGCAGAAAATAGTGGAGCTGGTGGCGTAGTTGCGCTCATTATACGTTCAATGCTTATGATTCCTGACTTTTTGGAACAGGAATAGATTAACGGATTCATTAACCTGATTAAAAATTGGTTTTTACATATATCATCTATTAAAAAATTATACTTATGAAACATCTTACATTTAGACCAAGAAACATATGCAATGCACAATACATCATTGCGCTAAGCATTTTTGCCATGACAGGTGTTTGCGCAAAAGCGCAAACAACCGATAGCCTGCATAAAACTGCAAAAGAATTTAAAAACAGCATCAAGCTGAATATCTCCAACAAGATCCTTTATGATAACGCCCTTCAGCTTAGTTATGAACGGGTAATCAATAAAAATCAAACTCTTAATATTTTTGGAGGTTACCAGGAATTTCCGGGAAGCGTAATTCTGAACCTGGATAATACAAAACTGGGAGATACCAAGAAAAAATCGGGTTATTCATTTGGCGCGGACTATAGGTTTTACTTGTCGAAAGAAAACAAATACAATACTCCTCATGGTGTGTACCTGGCACCCTTTATAAGTAATTATCACTTCGATTCAGACAGAACGCTAATCCATACTGATTCAGCAGGAACACAATCATCTGCCAATATTAATACACAAATCAATTTTGTGAATATAGGCGGGGAATTCGGATACCAGTTTGTATTGTGGAGAAGATGGGTGATTGATGCAGTGCTGTTTGGTCCTGCAATAACAAGTTATAGCTTTAAAGCAAAGCTTCAGAATGACATTCCCGGCCTTGATGAAAATGAGGCTGCCCAAGCGATTATTGATGCATTAAAAGAAAAACTGCCCCTGTTGAATGATCTTAGCAGTGAACACGGAGTCAGTGGATCGGGAACAGAAGCTTTTTGGGCGGTAGGATTCAGGTATAACTTCAGCATAGGTTTTAGATTTTAGAAGCTGTTTGATTTAATTGTTTGGAATGGATCGGGAGTGTTTATTTGAGTGAAAGGAATTAAACGTTGCAGCCATAGTACAACGTTTAAGGTAAAATATTTTCTATTCGAATTATGCAGTAACCCATTTAGTTCTATGACCCAAAAACTTATATATTTTATCTTGCTTTTTTACGGTTTTATTTCAAATAGCATAGGTCAAACCCAATTCGATTCCCTGAAGCGCAACAGCAATCTTGATACAAGTTATCAAAGACTGATAGAAAGAAACCTGAAAAATAAATAGATATGAGCCAAAACTTAAGGATATCAAAGTCGATTGATATCAATGTTAATTCATCAAGAGTTTGGGATGTATTAATAAATCCAAATAAGATCAAGCTATACTTTACCGGCGCGGAGACACTAACAGACTGGCAAATTGGAAGTGAAATAGTGTTTATACATAATTATGAAGGACAAGAGTTTATAAATAAGGGCGTCATTCTAAATTTTGAAACCAATCATTTGTTACGATATACTTATTGGACCGCTTTTTCAAATACGGTAGACAGTCCAGAAAATTATACGACAATAACCTATACGCTGACGGAAATGAATGATAAAACGAAATTAATATTTACTCAAACAAATTTTAAGAACGAAGCATGGTATAAAGCTTTAGAAATTGGTTGGGATGTTGTTCTATCCAAAATAAAGGAAATTGCAGAAGAAGGTACAATATACCGCTAACAATTACAAACCAAAATAGCTGCTGACTGAAGCCACTTAACAACGAAAAATCGATTAAACAATATAACTATATTTGAGCAAACGGAACGCTAGTGCCGCTATTTCCGGCAAGCAATAGCTCGTTATCAGTAATGCATAAACCGAAGTGTAACCTAACAAGAACAATTGAAAAAGTAACGACAATGAGAAAAGTAAAATTATCAATGCAAATGACCATAAACGGATATGTTGCCGGACCAAATGGAGAAAATGACTGGATGACCTGGAATCCTGATGACGAATTTATGGAGTTTATCAATTCTAATTTTGATTCTTCAGACACCATACCACAAGCGTCAAAAAAGGAACAGAAAGCACTACTGTTAATCAGGTAGATTACTATGATTTGACCAACTATTCTTTGTTGTTTTTTTCTTGTTTATTCAGGCTGCTTTTTTATAGTTATCCACGTAGGGTTGTTGATTATTAATAACTGCTACGGCTCTGAGCACGATCTTACTTTTGATGACATTGAGTTCTTATACCAGATTCAAATAGGTAGCCTGATACCAGTTACTGGTTGCCAGTTGCTGGATATGAACTGTGATCTTTGAGCAGTGTATACCATGCTACCAAACTGAAAATGGTATTATACACATAGCTACAATGGGGTTGTCTATCTATTTTGTCGTTCTTCCGTCGTGCGATTTTAGAAATATTTGATTATTGGTTCTTTATTGATTGATTATTGATTGATTTATTGCTCACCCATTTGACAGTCCTATTTTTTCATCCACTCTAAATACATCTCTTAAGGCTCTCTTTGCAGCATAATACCCGCACATGCCATGCACTCCTCCACCTGGTGGAGTAGATGAAGAACAGATGTAGATTCCTTTTGCTGATGTGCGATAAGGAGAAAATTTTAAGACAGGTCGTGTAAATAACTGGGTGATATCAATCACCCCGCCATTAATGTCACCACCTATATAGTTAGGATTATAGTTTTGCATTTCAACAGGGTTCATGGTATGCCGGGCAAGTATCCTTTCCCTGAAACCAGGAGCAAACCGCTCTACCTGTTTTTCTATCGTCTCGGTCATGTCTGCCTGCGACCCGTTTGGTATATGGCAATATGCCCATGCTGTATGTTTTCCTTCAGGCGCCCTCGATGTATCAAACAGACTTTGTTGCGCAAGCAGCACAAATGGCCTTTCTGGAATTTGGCCTCGGGATGTTAACAATTCTGAACTTGCAATATCTGCAAAAGTATTTCCTAAATGAATGGTGCCTGCCTGTGTACATGCTTCTGCAATGAATGGAATAGGAGCATCTAATGCCCAATCAATTTTAAAAACGCCCATCCCATACCGATACCTGCTCATTTGCCATGTATATAAGGAAGAAAACCGTTGTCCCGCAATGCTCAACAACTGTCTTGGTGTAATATCAAACAAGATTGCATCCGAAGCTGGTAGCTGATCAAGGGATTGAACATGAAAGTTGGTCTGAATTTTACCACCTATTGAAACAAAATAGGATGCCAGTGCATTTACAATTGATTGGGATCCTCCTTTCGGTATCGGCCATCCTCTCAGATGTCCTGCAGCCAGTAACACAAGTCCTATTGCGGAAGTAGCTATATTACTTAGAGGCTGGATGGAATGTGCTGCCATACCTCCCCATAGCCCTTTACCCTTCCTGGTTTTAAACCGCTTAGCCAAAAACGTTGCAGAGGTCATGGCATTTAAGCCAAACTTTGCAAGTGCTATAGGATGCTTGGGAAAATGAAGCGGACCTAATACATCCGGGGCAAGTGAAGGCCAATCTTTTACTAAAGGCCGCATTAACTTCAAATATTCCTGTTCATCCGCACCTAGCGATTGAGCAGTTTCCTCTACGGACCTGGTTAAAGCAGCCGCAGTTCCATCATCAAATGGATGAGCTGCCGAAACCTTTGGAAATATGTACTCCAACCCATACTCATGTAACGGCAATTGCTTGAAAAAGGGAGAACCTGCCGCTAATGGATGAATGGCGGAACATACGTCGTGTTTAAAGCCGGGCAGGGTTAATTCTTTCGTCCGTGAGCCACCGCCTATCGTGTCTTTCATTTCAAGCAATAAGACAGAAAGACCAGCCGCTTGAATAGTAATAGCTGCAGCTAACCCATTGGGTCCTGATCCTACTACAACTGCATCATACTCCTTTCTACTCATTGTTGCGCTTATTTAAATTTTTCTGCCTTAAACAATACATCGCCGCCACTCTTAATTATCCATGATGTTACAGGATTTAAATGATACCCTCCCATATCTGTTCCCCGCGCATTTATCAACTGTTGTAATGTAGGTTGCACGTACCCTGTTTCATCTATCGCACGGCTCATAATTTCGGTTGTATCCCCATTCCAATTCCATAAATGCCGGAAGTAAGTATGAGCTTTAGAGAGCACCGGCTCCTGTAATCTTGCTGCCTGCCAGCTCCTTCCGGCATCAGTGCTCACCTCAACTTTTACAATTTTCCCCCTTCCACTCCACGCAAGACCACGGATTTCAATCCACCCCTTTTCCAGCTTTACAGGGTAAGCAGGAAAGTCAGCTTACTGAGCCAACATAATTAGTGAACAATGTTCAATTCTATTTGCAAAGGAATAGTGATTTTAACCAGGTGCAGGAATTTACTTAAGGGTAAGTTCCTGCACTTTTTTGTTGGCTGCTGATTGTACAGTTTTGTAAACGATCATCTGCAATACAAGCCCGTGTTTAACTAAACTATTATTAATAGTATAGTAGTAAAACCATAGCTCTGATTATTACATTATGTTATAGAATTTACACGTCTGTTATTTATTTAAAACATCCAATATCGGATGATCAATACCATGTAGTTCTGTTTGTTCCGGCTTTAGCAGCTCTAATATAACTATGTCATTTGCACCTTGTTTCAGCCACTCAGCTGGCAAGTATATTGTTTGCTGTGGACCTACATTCCAATACCTGCCAAGATTATGACCATTTACCCACACCATGCCTTTACCCCAGTTACTCATATCAAGATATGTATCACCGGTAGTAGTTGCATTAAAACTACCTTTCCTTATAACAGGTAAGTCTGGAGCTATTTGCTTACTTGTAAACTGAATCTGTTTAACATTATCAAATGGTAATGAGAACATTTGCCACCCTTTCAACTCATTACCGGAAAGTGTTACTTTTTCAGTGATGCCTTTTTTATTTTGTAATAGATAAGGGCCATAATTAATGCGTCCTAAATTTTCAACCAATATATCTAATGTCACTTTTCCTTTAGGCACATCCAGTTGTAAACTATCCTGCTTTAATCGCCTATCCAGTATTCCAACCTTTTTGCCATTGATAAACACAATACCATAATCCCTCAAACCTTCTATGTGTAGCATACCGGGTGAAGCATTGTTTAAAGTGGTACGGTATAACACGAAGCCATATGCCTGATGCAGGTCCTCAAACGTGAGCGGCGTAGCTGATTTAACAGCCGGTGGCAGTATATCAAACATGGTTGCTGCCTGGGTAAAATGAACAGCAGGGATAGAGATAGCAGGCTTGGCTGCTGGTACATCTGGTAATGTTTCGCCTGCAGGCAGATGCTTTTGAATGACACTGCGAAACTCCATAAACTTGTGAGTGGCATTGCCTGCTTCATCCAGTGGTGCATCATAATCGTAACTGCTGATTTGCGGCTCATAAGGGTTTCTATCATTATAGTTAGCACCATTCATAAAGCCTCGTGTAGTGCCACCATGAAACATATACATGTTTATAGAAATACCTGCTGACAACACCGAATCCAATGCAGGTGCATATTGTTCGGCAGGTACGGTATGATGTTTTGTTCCCCACCAGTCAAACCACGCAGGATACCATTCGGCAATATAGAAAGGCCCCTTACCGTTGTGGTTATCACGAATAAGTTGCTTTACTTTGGCAGGTTTATCAAGCCCGTTTACAGCGGGTAACAAACCAGGCAAGTGTCCCTTTACCAAATCACTTGCAGGATCGCAGGTGTAGAGCAAGCCATCAAAACCTGCTTCTATAAAAAGCTTACGGTTAATATCCAGATACTCCTTATCACTACCATAAGAGCCATATTCATTTTCTATCTGCACCATCAGGATATTGCCACCATGGTTGACTTGTAAAGGCGCTAATTGCTTGCCTACTTCCATTATATATTTCTTGTATTCGGCTAAGTACTGCGGTTCTTTACTGCGTACAACTAATCCTTTTTCATTTTGCAGCCAATAAGGATAACCACCAAACTCCCACTCGGCACATACATATGGTGAAGGACGCAGTATTACCCACAGGCCTTCCTCCTTTGCCATTTTTACAAAAGCAGCAATATCGTTATTACCCGAAAAATCAAACCTTCCTTTCTGCGGCTCATGCAGATTCCAGAAGACATAGGTACCAATAGTATTCAACCCCATCGCTTTTGCCATTTTCATGCGGGCACGCCATGCTTCCCGCGGTACCCGCGGGTAGTGCAACTCACCTGAGATCATTTGGAAGGGTTTACCATCCAACAAAAAAGCAGAGTCTCCAAAAGCAAAGCTGTGTGTTGCAACTTTAGTTTGAGCCATAATAGATGTAAAACATACAAATGCAGCAGCAATAAAGAATATCTTAGCAAACTTCATTAAAATTAATTATCGTTGTTGAAATGAGTAAATTAGTAACGCAAGATAATTGCGTAACAAATATGAGTGGATTTATACTTCAGTTTTTCTGAGTTAAGAGCTAATAATTGAATTAGTACCTGACTAACAGATAGGATATGCCGCAAAAATTAAGAATGATATTATTGCCGATGATTTTATTCCATCCTGATTCTTTATGTCTTCGAATCTTTGTGGCTATATTATTTAATAATCAGCGGCCTGCTAAATTTCATGGCTTCAGCTTTTAAAAACTGCCTGAAATAAGACAGAGTTGCAAACTGCTCATCTGTTTTATTCCAGCAGGCATAGAAGCGGAAGGTCAATGGTTTACCATTAATAATATTTTGAGCAGCTAAATGCGTTTCCATTACATCACTATTCATCTTAGGTGCTTCGCTGAATGCAGCAAATGATTTATTAGTAAACTATTTTTGTTCGTTATTTTTTCACCTAAAGACTTTTCCAGGTCTGAACGCTTTAGCATGATTAGCTCATCCTTTCGTTCAACAGCAATAGGATTGGTAATGGTAAACCTTAGTTGCGCATAGCTTTTGCATGTTATTAATATAATTATCAATAGGAAGAATAATCGCTTTTGCATCATTATGCGTTGGTATTCAGTTATACACATTATCCCTGCCGAGGAATATTATTAATCCTGTATTTACATACCTGTCATTTTACTATAAACGATAACAGCCTCCTCCTACCTCAACTCTGAAATCTTTACGGCATCCATATCGGAGTAAGTATAATTTTCTCCCGCCATACCCCAGATAAAGGCATAGTTACTTGTACCACAACCAGAATGAATGCTCCAGGGGGGTGATACAACAGCATCATGGTTTGCCATCACAATATGCCTTGTTTCTGTAGGCTCTCCCATCAGGTGAAACACACGTTGGTCATCTTTTACATCAAAGTAAAAATAAGCTTCCATACGGCGGGTATGTGTGTGTGCCGGCATCGTGTTCCAAACACTGCCTTCATTCAAAATTGTTAACCCCATCACCAACTGGCAACTCTTTAGTCCGTTCTCATGGATGTAGCGGTAAATAGTTCTTTCGTTGCTTGTTTGCAAAGAGCCCATAACCGCACTTTCTACGTCATGCTTACCAGCAAATTGCACCGGGTATTCTGCATGAGCAGGTGCAGAAAGCAAATAAAAGATAGCAGGTGTTGCAGCATCTGTGCTTTCAAAGAAAACCGCTTTTGTTCCTTTACCTACATACAAACAATCCAGTTTATTCAGCTCATATACTGCATCGCCGGCATACACTTTTCCTTTGCCTCCAACATTTATAATCCCCAGCTCTCTTCGTTGCAAAAAGTACTCTGCCCGCAATTCAGGATGATTATTCAGTTCTACTTTTTTGCTTACTGGCTTTGCACCGCCCACAATCACCCGGTCGTAGTGAGAATAAGTAAGTTGCAATGTATCATCCTGCATTAAGTTTGAAATGAGAAAAGAGGAGCGCAACTCTTCGGCGCTCATACTCTTTACCTCTTTTGCACTGTGCTCAAATCGTATGTTCATATTTCTAGTAAATCATTTCAGTTAAAGTTATCTTGCCTGCCAGCCACCATCTACATTCAGGATAGTGCCGTGCACATAAGCTGCTGCATCGGAACAGAGGAAAACTATGGCGCCTTTGAAATCATCAGGTATGCCCCAGCGTCCGGCCGGTATACGCTCTAGTATAGCTTTATTACGGGCTTCGTCTTCACGCAAGGCTTTTGTATTATCCGTTTCAATATAGCCCGGAGCAATGCCGTTTACATTCACGCCTTTGCTTGCCCACTCGTTGGCAAAAGCTTTTACCAATCCTGCTACTGCACTTTTACTCGCAGTGTATCCCGGCACATTAATTCCTCCCTGATAGGACAACATGGAACAAGTGAATACAATTTTACCTGTACCACGTGCAATCATATCCTTACCAAACTCACGCGTCAAAATAAACTGTGCATCGAGGTTAATAGAAAGCACTTTATCCCAATATTCATCCGGATGTTCGGCTGCAGGCTTCCGCATGATTATACCTGCATTGTTGATGAGTATATCTACCGGCAGATTCTCCTTTTTAACAGTATTAATGAAAGCATATAAACTATCTCTATCGCTGAGGTCTGCCTGGTATGCTTTGAAAGATTTATTGATTGAACGAATGGCTTTAGCCGTTTCACATTCATCATCCAGATTCCGGGATACCCCAATAATATTTGCACCAGCTTCTGCCAAAGCTATTGCCATCGCCTGGCCAATACCACGGTCGCAACCCGTTACTAATGCTGTTTTTGTGGATAAATTGAATATATCTGTTAATGTTGCCATGGCAAGTATTTATAGTAAACAATTAAAGAATGGAATAGCAATGCTACTATGATATTCCAAGAGATAAAAGCATTTTAGGACATTTATTTACGAAAACGTTGTAGAGACCTGGGTTGCAGAAATTATTGAGGAGAAATGTCACGAAAATAGATACCCCCTCTTTTTCACCCAAAATCCTCGTTGCCAATCTTGGAACACTCGGAGTTATACTTAACTTATACCTAACTTATACCTAACTTATACTTAAGTTATACCAAATCTCCTCCCCATCTACTTCTGATAAACTCCTGGGAAACTTCTCATCAACGCTCTACCTACTGCGTTCCTAAGCCAACAAAAACCATTATTTCCTTTTACATCATCGTTCATTTAAGAACATAACGGTCTATCTTTAGCATTGTATGAAGTTTGAAGCGATTACGCTAAAAGATATTGCAAAAGCACTTAACCTGTCTGTTTCTACCGTATCAAAGGCGCTACGTAACAGCTATGAAATAAGTGCCGAAACACAAAAACTGGTGGCAGACTACGCAGAGCAACATAATTACAAGCCCAACCCCATTGCACAAGGACTGCGCAAAGGGAAAAGTAAGTCCATTGGTGTGATTGTCACCAATATTGACAACAACTTCTTTTCGCAGATCATTAACGGCATTGAATCAGTAGCGCATAAAAAAGATTACACTGTTATCATCACCCAAACACATGAATCGTATGAGCGCGAGGTGCTAACCGTTCAGAATTTAATGACACGCTCATTAGATGGGTTGCTGGTTTCCCTTTGTGCCGAAACTTCGAATGTTGACCACTTTAAAGAAGTGCACGATAAGGGCTTACCTATTGTTTTTTTTGACCGGGTAACCAATGACATTAAAACACACAAAGTCATTTGTAACAATTTTCATGGTGCTTATGAAGCTACGCATCATCTTGCGCAACAAGGCTTTCAACGCATAGCCCATATCACCAGCAGTAACAGTTTATCTATTACATTAGAACGGCTCGAAGGCTATCTGAAAGCTCTGGAAGACAATGGCTTGCAGGTAGATGAGCGTTATATTAAATATTGTGTACACGGCGGTATGATTAAAGAAGAAACCGAAGTGGCTGTACACGAATTGTTATCAATGGAAGAAAAGCCAGATGCCCTTTTTACCGCTTCTGACCGGCTAAGCACCACTACTTTCAGCATACTTAAAAAGATGAGCATCCGCATACCGGAAGACATGGCAATTGTAGGCTTCACTAACTCTGTATCTGCTGATGTGTTTGACCCGCCACTGACCACCATCGTGCAGCCCGCTTTTGAGATAGGACAAACAGCTACCGAAATGCTCATTCAACTGATTGAAAGTAAACGTCCGCCAATGCGCTATGAAAAGAAGGTATTGGATGCAGAACTGGTGATAAGACAATCTAGTCTGAAGAAAGAACTTAATGCTGCTGGATAAAGGAGCATTTATTCATTCGCATGAACTGCCTGTCTTGCAATGAGCTTCCACTCCCCTTTCTCTTTCTGCCATACGGTAAGGATTTTCAGCTTTACATGACCGGGCTTTTTATTATCATTGGTATCGGCTGATAAGTCGTGGCGCACGATAGCGGTATTGCCAAATGTAAGGATGGTCTGGTCTGTGAGGTCAATGGTTACAAAGTCGGAAGAACCACTGGTGAAAGAATGAATAAACTCCGGCTTGTGCTGCACAAAGCCACTGGAATGACCATAAGTAAGACTGTCATCTGCCAGTTTATCCAACATTACACTATCTGCATCTATCATTGCTTTGCGCAACATCTCTACAGTAGTAGCTACTTCTTTTTGTTCTTTGGTTTGCGCAATGCCTGCATTGCTGATAATGGTGGTAAGCATAAGAATGAGAATTATGTGTTTGAACATGTTTAGATAATTTAGAGTTTATTGAGTAATAGAACCAAATACTACTTTCTTCTGTTCTCCGTTGTTACACAATATCGTTAGTAAGGCTCTTTACCGGTACAAGTTCTTCATATATCAACTTTTCAAATTTTTATCTGTTAATGTAAATCCATTGCATGATCTGCCGGAACATTTTGTCCGCTCCATATTTTTACCGATGTCCACGGTGCTGGTGGTGCACTCCAGAACTCATCATCTGCAGGCAAACCTAAAGGCAGGAAAATATCGCAGCATAGATATAAACTACCGGTGGTGATGTAAAACTCACCAAGATCAGGCTGTGCTCCATACAAGCCAATATTCAGCCAGCCTGCTGCATTAAAGGTGCCGGGGGCATTCAATGTTTTTTTGATAACAGCAGTAAGCGCGCTACGTACCTGTGCAGGTGATAATGATTGCGGCAAGCCTTTTCTGTAACTTATATCTGCCAAATGATGGAATACGCCACTCCGGTAAGCAATAGAACGACCTACAACAGGATAAGAGCCATCAGGATTAATAAATCGCTCTAATATCTCCGCATATCTTTTATTGATAGTGTCAAGCCTTGGTGCAAACCATTGATAATGTTTATTCCTATCGTTAATAATGTCAACAATAGCCCTTAGAAAAGGATGGATAACGATACTGTTATAATAATCCATATGAAAGTCCATACCATCTGAGAAGAACCCATCCCCTATATACCAGTGATTGGCGAACTCACGCACAGCATATTCAATACGTACAGGATCATACTCTAGGTTGTACTTGCAAAAGAATGCTTCTATCATGCCAGAGAAGAGTAGCCAATTAGAATACACAGGCACTGTATTACGCGTGGTTTTAAAAGCGGCAATGACCTGTTGCTTTACTGTAGTATCCAAATGTTGCCAGAGCCATGGACAACGCACCAGCCCAAAAGCCAGGAAAGAAGCATCTACCAGCGGTTGACCACCACTCCATTGCAGGAAATCTTTAGCAGCAGGGTTCACTGCATTAGCAATAGCTTTCAATGCCCATTGGCGGTATTGATCACGTAAATTGACTTCTTCTTTTGTGCCACCATCTAAATTCAGCCATGGTCGCTATGCCACTGAGGGTTCTTCCAAATGCTTCCAGGTAGCTCGCCGCTTTTCTGCTCGTCGGGTTATCAATTTTGCCGGATAATTCTACTGGCATGTTTCTCTTCAGTTTATCTGCTGCAAGATTCGATAACACAGGTCTTGCTACCTTATCCATATAGCTTAGCCAAAGCTGGCGATCATTAATTTGCGCTCTGGCATTTGCAACAATAAAAAGAATACATACTATCCAAACTTTCCTTATCATACCATACTTATGCATTATTCAGCTATCCTGCATTTTTATGAGAACAGAAGTAGCAATTCACAGTTACATTGTTGTTGACTATTTACCCATCTTTTCTTTATACCTTTTCATGGCTTCGAGAAAATAATAATCGGCATAGGTAAGCGGCACATCTATTTCTGAATGTTGCGGGCATATGGCCCACGCAATGTTGAATGATAAAGCCGCCGTTGGTGCCAGTAGCAGCTTTGTATTGTGGAGTTGATAGGTTGCTGCAATATTGTTTCTGCAACAGTTAAATAATTTTTTGCATGTGTCTTTATCAGCATAACTGCTTAGTTCAATAAGTGCCGAAGCCATAACAGCGGCAGCAGAAGCATCGCGCAAAGCATTGGGAATACCGGGTGCATTAAAATCCCAGTAAGGAATTTTATCTGCGGGAAATTAGGATTGGTTCAAAATAAAATGTGCAATATTATTTGCCTGTTCCAGATATTTTTTATCTTTTGTTTCACGATACATTACTGTATATCCATACAAGCCCCAGGCTTGTCCCCTTGCCCATGCTGAACTATCAGCATGAACCCTGTGCTGTTTTTTTGCTGCACTTCACCTGTTTGCGGATTATAATTAATCACATGATAAGAACTGTAATCAGGCCGGAAATGATTTTTCATAGTTGTGTTGGCATGTGTAACTGCAATTTTATAAAAAGAAGAATCGCCGGTTGCTTTGGTTGCCCAAAACAACAATTCAAGATTCATCATATTATCAATGATCACTAAAAAATCAGATGGTTTTGAATCCCAGGATTTAATACAGCCAACTGTAGGATTAAAGCGGGTGGACAAGTGAGCTTGCACTATTGATTAGTATTTCTTTATACGCTGGCTTGGGTATCTATACGATTCGCATTACCAAAGCTGCAATACATCATAAAACCAAGATCGTGCGTGCTTTTATTGTATTGTTCTTTTGATAACAAGCCCAACATACGCATTGCTTCATTGTATAAAACAGTATCTTTGGTTTGCTCATATAAATACAATAGGCTGCCTGGATAAAAGCCACTGCACCACCAGTCGGAACCGCTTGTTCGCAACGTATCTTTCTCGTATGTTTTTGGAAACCGGCCTTGCGGCAGTGCTTTCATCATCTCCTTATACTGTGCTGCACCGTCCTTAAAGTTTTGCCGGATAGTAGATTGTAATGATGCGTTGGATGCTTTCTTCTGAGCAGCACACCCTATACTGACATAGCATTACAATACTCCAGATTATATTTTGATATTTCATACGCTAACGATGATTTTTTATGGCTTCCATTCCAACACCTGCACCCGTTGCGGCGGAATACTTGCCTTCCCTTCTGCATCTACCTGCTCCGTATTTTCAACAAATAAATTCAATATATTTCTCCTTTTCCACAGCTCTGTATCATAGGTTAGGCTCCCACGATTGTACAGAAGCAGTAAGATTATATTGATTCCATTGCTGGCTATTTTAGGTCATTGCAAACAGCCATAGACACTTTGCTGCCTCGTTCTTCATCCCTGAAAATAATAGCAGCAGATATGTGATTATTCTTTTGCCAGGCAATAATTTGCGGGCGTGAAACAGGAATTCTTTTAGTGCCCATACCACTTAAGCTAAAGGGTGTGTTGCGAAAAGAGAGTGATTGTGTTTGCCATTGATGATTGTTGTTATAAACAAGGTGATATTGCGGCACCGTTGATCCTGAATCGCGCCAATAAGTGGCAATGTAAGGATTACCCTTTTCATCGGCAAACATGGATGTTTGATTAATCAATTCACTGTTTTGGGGTATGTGACAAGCATATTCTGCAGTAGCTGCGGTGACAGGCAGTGAATATTTTTCTCCTGTTGATTTCTGCCACGTAGCGCCTCCATCCTTTGAGCAGGCATAACACATATCATGATTACTGGCAACATCAGGCGTTTCGCGCCATACCCAGGAAATGTGAATAGTGCCGGCAATATCTACACAAGCCTGCCAGTAAGCATTCCGTTGTCCTTCGCCATCTATCAGATTGCTTTGCAATTGTGTCCACTGCATTCTTTTTACATCATATTTATCAATCACCAGATTGCCTTGCCCTGAGCCGCCATCGCGATAAAAGAACAGCAGATTGCCATCGGCATTTTATAAAACTCAGGATAACTTACTCTGTCTTCGTGTTTGCCAGTCATTCGCATCTGTTGTGGTAAAAATCAAAGAACCAGGCGCCACACTGCGGCAATAATGTAAGGCATTGTTATGATGATCCCAGGCAAGATGCATATATCCTTCTCCATCTGTCATAATGCTGATAACGTTGTGCGCATCGGCTGCATTGCCTTTGTAGGGTGTTTGCTGAAGCTGCCATTTTAGAATTACCCAGCTTTCTTTTGCCCACCACTACATGAGCATCTTTATTGTAGTAAGCAATGAATTGTGTATCGCCATGGGTTACTAACGAGTTTTTGCGGAACACCGTTACATTCACCGAATTATTTGCCCAGGCACTACCATCTACAGGTATTAGCTTAACACTTTGTGCTACCTGCATTTGTGCTGTTAAATTAGTGCACCAAAGCAGGCATACAATAAATAATGTTTTTATGGTAGTAATGCTGAGCAACGTTTTAAAAGATAAAGTGTAAATAAAAGCCATAAATAGATATTTAAGGCTTTACTATTATTTAAAACTAAGACTAATATCCTGGATTTTGTTCCATTACATCATCTTTATTTAGCTGTATCTCTGTCAATGGAATTGGCAGTAACAGGTTATTTTGTGTCAGCCCTGTTATTGGATGTTGCGCATCACCGGAATTTAACCGTACCGCTCTGTCAACCAGCGTACCAGTGCGCATCAGTGTCATTCTCCGGTTCTCTTCACCAATGAGTTCTCTTGCTCTTTCGTCGAGTATAAAATCAAGTGTCATGTCAGAGGTCTGAACTTGTCCCTGAGCAGGATAATTAGCGCCGAAAGCTCTTTGCCGAAGTACATTGATACTATTAGCAGCATCCTGCAGTTTACCCTGCTTTACCTGTGCTTCCGCCAGCAGCAAGTAGGTTTCTCCAAGACGCATCAGGATAAAATCTTTAATCATAGCATAGCCAAACTCATCCTTTGGATCATATTGATACCACTTGGTTGTATGCGGACAAATTTTGTATAAAGTGTCAGGTCCGGTATAAAGGTACTTCTTTGCCATAAAGATCAGGCTTTGAAAGATCGTTATACTGATAATGCCGGCGGATATTCCATTGGGAATTACGCATATCACTGTCCTGGTATAAACCATACAGCACCCAATTGCTGAGACGAAGACGAGCTATACTACGCCCCCCTAAGGAGTCTGTTATCTTCATGCCGCTGATGTTATAATAAGCAGCTCCCCATACACGGCGTTGCTGTGCATTATCAGTATTACCACCAGCTATAACCGTAGGATTTTCCCTGTTCTAAGGTCCAGATCTTAACTTGTCCCATAAAGAATATAACCGGATATAACCGGACAAATATGAGCGGAGACGGGAGGTAGGTTTCAAGGGGCGAGATTACGATGCAGATACGACGCAGATACGACGGAGATAGGGGGAGAGATTGCGACTATTAGAGTGTAACGTTAAGTATAAGTTAGGTATAAGTTTCGTATAAGTTAAGTATAACTATTGAAGGTTCCTGAAATCAATAATAAAATTACGGGACAAGTTAAGGGTCCAGATAGTTTCACTGTTGCCTTGTACTCTTCTTTCGCTTCCATACCAGAACATATCATTATAATAATGGCCCGGTTGCGAAGCATGAGCACCAAAGCGGCTGGTGATCAGGTTAAACTTACCACTATTGATGATCATCTGTGCCTGCTGCTCGGCTTGCTGTCATTTTTACCCATTAGCGCAAATATGCTTCGGCAAGCAGTTACATAGGCATATATTTATTGGCACGGCTTGTTGGTGCCAGTCGCCAACATTGCCAACATCGGGTAAGTATTGTTCAGAAAATAAAAGATCAGATTCTATATCTGTGTAGTTCACACTATCCAGGGATAACCTTACAAAATCGGTTTTGGGAGCCCGGAACAGGTGTGGTTATCAAAGGGAATCCTGACGTACGGGTTGCCAGCGTGTTATATGCATAACCTCTGAAGAATCTTGCCTCAGCGCTGATTCTGTTTTTGTATCCTGCGTAATGCTGGTATTATTGGGAAATTCTACATTGGCAATAATGGTATTGGCTAAATTGATAAGCACATATTGCTTGCCCCACATAACAGAAGCCGCACCATCAGTGAGAGGTAAGCTTACTGTAATCATAATAAGGGATTTCGATCCCTTGCTGGTTAGCTGTTGCATTGGCTACATCCGTACCTACCTGCCATACGCTTGGCCAACCCTGACTGCTGGAATAGGTAAGCAGATTGCTAAAGTTGTTGTACAAACCTACCAGTGATGCCTGGAATCCGAGTGAATCGGTAATGGTAGCTGGCGTATAACTGGATTGTGAGGTTTCGTTTAAAAAATCTCTGCTGCAGGAGGCTGCCACAGTGCAACCAAGCGCAACAGGAACTAATATTTTAAGATAACTTTTCATTTTAGATAAATGACTTTAAACAATTTGTGAATGATTAACGCAAAGAGATGTTTGCACCAAAAATGACTGAACGCACAACCGGATAGTTATTGGTCCAGTCACCCGAACCTCTTGTTGAATAACTGTTCTCAGGATCCCAGCCTACCCAGCTTGTCCAGGTATATAAGTTGCGGCCACTTGCATACAAGGTAAGACCTGAAAGATGCAGCTTATCAGACACTTTGGAGAAAACACGTAGCTGAGTGTAACATCTTTCAATCTTGTATAGCTGGCATCAGATGGATAGCCATAACCTCTTGTATTATTGTAAGAAAGCGCTGGCCTTGTATTGTTTTTATTCTCGGGTGTCCAGTAGCCTATTTCTACAGGTGTATTACGTCTGCCGGTTTCATCAGCATAGTTAATAATCCGGGTTGCTGCGCATCATACCCTGGGCCGTCTGTATAAAAATATTCAGGCTGAAGTTTTTATAATGAAACGTATTGGTAAGGCCACCGTACCATTTAGGCGTAGTTTGACCAAGAACAACTCTGTCATCAGCAGTTATTTGTCCGTCACCATTTATATCAGCAAACTTCAGATCGCCTGGTTTGGCTGTCGGGTCAGACTTAGAAGGATCTTCGCCTTCCTGCCATACACCTAGCAGTTTATAATCATATACTACACTTATTGGACTACCAATAAACCAACGGTTGCCTAAATCACTTTTTTTATCACCATATAAGTCAACGATCTTATTCTTATTGCGGCTAAAAGTGATATTGGTTTCCCACTGGAAATCTTTACCTGCAAAATTCCTAGTGTTTAAGGTTACTTCAAAGCCATTATTTGATGTCTTACCGAGATTGTCGTACACATTTGAGTAACCGGTAATGATAGGCAGGCTTCGCAGCAGCAGGAGATCGCTCGTCTTATCATTATACGCTTCTACCGAACCGGAAATACGTCTTTTCAAAAGGGAGAAATCAATGCAAATGTTGGCGCTCACAGTTGTTTCCCAATGCAGGTCGGCATTGCCGAGATTGCTTGGTATAAGACCTGTGTACACTACACTATTGAATGGATAACGGTTGCTTGCATCAGTTGTAATGGTATTGTACACCGGAATAGCTTCGTTGCCACGTTCGCCATAAGAAGCACGTAGCTTCAAGTCATTTACAGCAGTAACATTTTTCATAAACTCTTCGTTGCTGATGTTCCATACTCTAACAGCACCTGATGTAAACACAGCATGCTTGTTTGTATTGGCGCCAAATACAGATGAACCATCGCGGCGTGAGGTTAATGTAAGCAGGTAACGGCTATCATAAGAATAATTGATCCTGCCCATTTGCGAATTTAAAGCATAGCGATCAGCATAGGAAGCGCTGGATTGGGTAGCACCTGCACCTAAATTCTTAAATGATAAAACGTCATTTACAAAGCCTACTGCATGTCCGGTTGTAGTTTGATAATTACGTTCCTGAGCACTGTACAAGCCGGTAAAGTCAATATGGTTTTTACCAAAGTCTTTGTTATAGCTTGAGGATGTTTTCAAGTTCAGGTTTGTAGTTACTGGTGTATATGGCTTAGGGTAGGAGTAGATAGGGAATTACTAAAGCGTTACCCAGGAGTATACCAGGCGGAGGTTCTGTATAACTTAAGTATAAGATAAGTATAAGATTATAAGATAAGTATAACTACGAATGTTTCAATATGAAGAAGAGAAGTTTTTGAGGGCAAAAGGGGCTACTTCAGTAGAAAATCTTAGCCTCAGGATGCTTATGATGTCCCTGTAAGGGTAGCTAAAATGAGTGAAAAATGATGAGTAAGGGAGGTAATAAATGAGTGGTGAAGATAAGGTAACAGAGCAGAAGATATGGTTAGCTAAAATGTTCTTCCAGATGGAGGGAATGATGCTATCACTAAAATTATATATCATTATATAATCAAGGTCATAACCACCATTCCCTCCTGCTCTTGATCAAAACTACTATTACAAAGGCTTCTTATTCGCTTTTAGCGGGACTATCCTCTTTATACTTCCATTCCCCGGTCTTAATATCCAATGTCCAGGGCTTTGGTTGGGGCACAAATAATTTACCTTCTCCTATCTGGAGTGGCATCCATAAGTATCTTGAATCCCATTGTGTTCCCGGTTTCCAGATATCTCCCATAAAAATAACAGTCGTAGATTTTTTACCAACAACCTTTAGTAACATGGTAGATTGAGAGCCATAAGTTTTGGTTTGAGGTGGAGCAATATCTTTAAATTCTGTCCAAGGGCCTTCTAATGAAGGAGCAGTAGCGTATTTATTTGGATTAGGCGCCCATCCGGTCAGTGCCGAACCTATGGAATAATACAATCCCTTATAGTGCACAATTGCGCCACCTTCCATGTGTGCTTTTACAAGCGTCATTTCTTTCTCCACATCCATAAAATCGTCCGAAAGCCGGGCAATGCGAAAACCATAAGGACGGTCTTCAAAGACCAGGTAAGCAGTGCCATCGTCATCAATGAACTGTCCTATATCACGGCTTTCATGCCCCAGCGGACGAAAGCTTTTTGCATAGGTAAATTGTCCATCTGGTGTATTACTTACTGCAATGCCCACCCTGGCAAGCTTGTAAGTTCTATCATCCAGATGAAAGTACATCACATACTTCTTCGTTTTCTTATTATAGAACACCTTCGGTCTTTCCAGCACCCATCTGGCTCCTAAGTTCTCAGGGTCAGTCATCTTCACCACATCTCCGAGAAACTTCCAGTTCATCAAATCCTTTGATGAGTAGCAGCTTACATAACGATAGTTGGTATCCAAACCTTGTGAGCGTTCTTCTCCATACCAATAATAGGTATTACCTATCTTAATAATGCCCCCGCCATGTGCCTGTATATGTTTGCCGTCTTTATCCGGCCATGTCTCCCCGGGCCGGATAGCATTTTGCTTTTGCGCAATTACCTGTGTACAACATAAAGCAGCCATTAACAAAAGCAGGGTAGTCTTCAAAAAAATCATATTACCAGTTTATGTAAGTTTATTATTAACTGCAAGATTCATTATCTTCTTTTATCGCATAAGTGGTAAAGCAGGCCTGGTAATCCCTTTCAAAGTAGGCATTACCTGTTTGATAGTTCCATCGCCATTGAAGTATAACCGATCAATGCATACTTCACGATTATATCCTGCAGCCCCTCCCATTGTAATGCCTTTGGGAATGGTAAAGCGATGATAGATGATATACCAGTCGTCGGTACCAGGAATATTCAGCACGGAGTTATGACCGGTAGCATAAATGCCTTGCGCGGTATCTTTTTCTATTACAATATTGTTTTCAGGAATAATAATTTCACCGGTTGGCGAATCGGAATAACCATAGCGAACGCGGTAGTTTGGACTGCGGGTATCATCTTCACTCCACATAAAGTAATATTTACCTTTACGGTAAGCCACTTCTGTTCCCTCGCGGAAGGTAGCGTCCGGTGTAATAACCTTAACAGTATTGGTGTCAATAGAAACCATGTCCTTGTTGAGTGTTGCAACTGCCATATATCCATTCCCCCAATACAAATACACTTTGCCCGAAACAGGGTCTTCAAACACATCCGGATCTATCTCCTGGCCGCCTTTTGCTCCCTTTGGACGAGCCGCAATCAATGGCTTTCCCGAATCCACAAAAGGTCCGGTGGGATTGTCTGCAACCGCAACGCCTATCTTTTGTGCAGCACAGAAATAATAGAAGTATTTGTATTTGCCATCTGTCTTTCTTTCGATAATCGTGGGCGCCCAGGCATTACGGTTTGCCCATGTTACATCCTTTGTTAAATCGAGAATAATACCTTCATCTTTCCAGTTTACAAGGTCGGGTGAAGAAAAGGTTTTGAAGTAATTGCCTGACCATCCTGTAAAGCCGTCCGAAGTAGGATAGATATAATACTTGCCTGTTTTTTTAGCATATAAAACTTCCGGGTCGGCATAGTAGCCACCAAACAATGGATTGTTGTTTACAACAACATGAACATTGTATTTTTTTGCATTCATGTCCAGGCACTTGTATGCTGTAAAGCAACGGCACCCTTACTAAAATCAACACTGCTTTTTGGCGTTACAGTAACACCTGGTAGTTTAGTGAAACCCGGATCGAATGATTGCAGCTTAGTGCCGGAATGAACCGGCAGATACACGTTTGCATTAGCAGTATCTAATTGAATATTGATGTGATGAATTGCACTGTTTTGGGCAGTGCCAACCACATCATCCCCATTATAAAAAGCAGCTTCTACCCTCTTTGCTTCTTCATCAGTAATGGGCATTACCGTTCCATGCCGCGGATGAAAATTCATGGACACTTCGTTATCAACTACGGTAAAATGTTGCAAGTCGGTACTTTTGGTAAACTGGTAGCGACCGCTGGTGTACATGTCATACATCAGAATATAACCACTACCGTCATTAAGCTTAAACGTGCCTGCTCCTTCTACCGGACTTTTAGTCTGCTGCACATAATCCGGGCTTTGCAAGGTGTAACCACTGGTTAAATGACTAGACACAGCTATTTTGATACCTGGCAGCCGATCTTCCGTTTTGAAAAACAAATAATATTTGTCATCCTTTTTTACAAGATCACCATCAATGCAGGCAGCACTGTCAGGACTATAGAATAGCTGCTTTGGCTCACTTTCCAAACCGGTAAAGTCTTCATTGGCATAAGCATAATAAATTTTATCCGGCTCTTTACCATGCTTCATTGAGAAGTAAACCATGTACTTATTTACCGAATCATCATAAATAGTTTGCGGTGCCCATACGCGCAGTAAGCTGTCATTACCAGGGAATCTTTTTTGAATATTGACAACAGAGGATGTCCAGTGCACCAGGTCAGTTGATTTGAGCAGCACCATTGCCCTGTTGGAATTCCAGCCATTGGCAGAAACCATATCGGTAGCTACCATGTAGAAGGTTTTGCCATCCTTGCCACGCAAAATATGAGGGTCGCGAACACCGCCGGTGGAACTGATTTGCTCTGAAGAAATAACTGGCTTATCTCCATTCAAAGCCCAGAAATGATAACCATCATTGCTTAAGGCAAAACGAATAGCTTCTTCCTTTTTATCATTGCCGGTAAAATATACAAACAGGTAGGCACTAAACGTTTGAGCAGAAGCATGGCTGTTATTTTCTACAGCAAAATTGTTAACTGCTTGTGACCGAACAGCAAGTGGTGCAATAAGTATAATATAGCTTAACACCATTACTGCAACACTGTTTCTTTTAAGTAAAAATGCTAGTGGATTAATCATCATTTAACAATTGTAAAGGAGTAAAATTATAATGTAGGCAAATCTATTTGGCAAAGGACTATGTATTTATTTACGAAAACGTTGCAGGAAGGAAGCTTTTAATCTTTTATTGCATTCCCGATATATGAAGCCCTGATATAATAATGATTATGAAAATGCTTTTTAAGAGGCATTGGCACCAGGGACTGTGCGGCAGAAGCAGGGGTGAATAAATAGAAATCATTACTCTTCAAACATCTAAGTACACAAACAAAAACCACTCCTACCCTGCTGTACTAAGCAAATGTAGAAGTGGTATCTTATATACTCACCTTTAGAGGGCGAAAGCTTCTTATAGTGTTTCTTTCAACCAATCAAAGAACTGGTGCTGCCATACGAGTGCATTCTGAGGCTTTAATACCCAGTGGTTTTCATCGGGGAAATAGAGGAGCTTGCTTTTGATACCAAGCAGTTGGGCTGCCTGGAAAGCTTGTAACCCCTGCCCTATGGGAACACGGAAATCTTTACCACCTTGTACTATCATGATCGGGGTATTCCAGCGGCTAACAAAGTTGGATGGGCTTTGACTAAAAGAGCGTTGCGCTACCGCATTAGTACTATCCCAATAAGGTCCGCCTTTCTCCCAATTCTCAAAAAACAGTTCTTCGGTGGTGCCGTACATGCTGCGGAAATCAAAGATGCCATCGTGGGCAATGAAGGTCTTGAAACGCCCGTTGTGAATGCCTTCCAATGCATAAACTGAGTAGCCGCCAAAGCTGGCGCCTATACATCCGCGGTGAGCTAGTATCTACAAATGACTCTTTTGAAACATCATCAATAGCACTGAGGTAATCCTGCAATACTTGTCCGCCCCAATCTTTACTCACCTGTTCATTCCATTGTGTGCCAAAGCCCGGCATACCACGGCGATCGGGTGCTACTACTATATAGCCTTGTGATGCAATAAGCTGCAGATTCCAACGGAAAGAGTAAAATTGGGTGAGTGCAGCCTGCGGACCGCCCTGGCAGTATAATAAAGCAGGATACTTTTTAGCCGCATCAAAGTTGGGCGGATATACTACCCATACAAGCATTTGCTTGTTATCGGTAGTGGTTACAAAGCGTCTTTCGGTTTTACAAAGTGCAAGTGTGCTGTACACCTTATTGTTTGTGAATGTAAGCTGCTGCATATCGCCTTTGGCTACATTTACGCTATACAGTTCGTTAGCATGATTGAAGTCGCTGCGGGAAACAATAAGGTGATTGTTTATTTCACCAACGATTTCATTGATGTCGAAGTCGCCTTTTGTAAGCTGCCTTATAGTGGGCATTTTACGTGTATTGCCGGGATAGTCCACTACAAATAGTTGCTCTGTACCGTTAACCGGTGCGATGAAATAAATATTATTACCATCGCTGCTCCATTTGAAGCTGCCTACGTGTATATCATCGCGCTGCTGAGTGAGATTGATGCGCGTAGTTCCATTATCCACTACAATATCATTCTTATCACTTTCGTAGCCATTACGCTTCATGCTGAGCCATGCCAGTACTCCATGGCTATTATAGGCAGGAGCAAGATCGTAGCCCATCATGCCTTCGGTGAGGTTTTTGGCAGTGCCGGTGGTGATGTCATATTCGTAAAGGTCTGTATTGGTGCTTATGGCGTATTCAGTTCCATACGCCTTTTTAGTTGCATATATAATATGCTTACTGTCGGGCGACCAGATATAGTCGGCCTCGTCGCCAAAGGGTTTGGTTGGGCAGTCGTACGGTTCGCCGGGCATAATATCCGTGAGTTTGCCGGAAGGTTTACCTTTATTCACCGGCGCATAGAACACGTGGTTAAAAGCGCCGTCTTCCCACTCATCCCAATGGCGGTAGTTGAGGCTTTCGTATATCTGCACATTGGAAAGCTGAAAGGCTGGGGTAGTAATCTTTCCCATATACCTTCTTCAACTTCACTGCGCTATCAAGAATTATATATTTCCCATCGGGTGAAATACGGTTGCTTGCATAGAGGCTATCTAAGTTGCCGACCTCCTCCGGGGTGCCGCCACCAAGGGGAATGCGGTACATTTTCTTGCTGCTTTTGTTGAGCTCCACATTTGGCGTGGTAACGCTGTAAATAATGGATTGCTTGTCTTTTGATAAACCAATACCAGACACGTGACCAAGTGACCAGAGCAACTCGGGCGTCATGATATTTTGCTGTGCGAAAAGAAATGCAGGGATAAGCAATATAATAGAGAATAATAATTTTTTCATGTGCGAAAGATAGGAAATGTAGGGAGATGGAGAAGGGTGGAATTGAAGGGTTGTTGATGAAGTGCCCTGAATAAAGCACTCTTATATGGTGCCCTTGGATAGTACTGTGTACCTGTTGATTGCGGGCAAATAAAGAGTTACTTAGGAGTTACTATGAAGGAGATGGCAAGGAGATTAGGTATAACTTAGGTATAAGTTAAGTATAAGTTAGGTATAAGTTAGGTATAACTCAGGTATAACCCGGAACGAACATAGCTATTACTCTAAGAAAGTAAACACTTTAATCAATATGTCCTGTTTCTATATTTAAAGGCATTAAGATATATCGTATTTGGGTGTGCAGATTTAAATCTGCATAATGATAAATGTAAATAAACTCGAAAGAATTACCTGTTTTTACAAGCGGATAGAAAAAAGAACCATACTGCATCCAAAATGTAGTGCCATCGCAATAACCAAAAATGCCTGAAGGGTTAATTAAATCATGGTGAGCATCGTATAAAAAGACAGCGTTGCTATGTTTTTGACCAGCTTTATTAACCAACGATGTTGCATTAGCATGATTTTCATCTGCTGCATTGTATTTAAGTTTATCGGCAGAAACTATGAACGAATCAATAGATGGAGCATTGTTCCTGAACTCTGCGAAGCTTTTATAAACGCCTTTCTTAGGAACGTCTGCCGTTAATACAGGAAGGTTAAACCTATCGGTATATCTTTTTGCAATTTGTTCTATAGTATATTGGTTCCGCTTTAGAACATTGTCAAAATTAATATGCTCCATCTTATACATGAGTGGTTGCAGCATTTCTTTTACAGCATCTGTAAGCAATTTTCCTTTTTGATACCTAATTGAATAGTTCGTATCTAATCTCATTGCAGGATATAGATCATCTCCTGTTTTATAGTAACATTCTATCTCAATAGAAATATCATTCTTAAAGTCACCAGCCGCATCATTAAAAAGCTCACTTCCATCATTTAAATGTTTAAGCAATTCATAATGCAGGGTGATCGAAAACTTTTTTATATAACATAAGAGTTGTTTGCCGGAGGTTTGATTGGAGATTGAATAATAATTATTGAAATAGCGTGTAAGATTAGACGCAAGACCATTATTACAATTATATTTCCTGTTATATGTCTTATTGAACATTGCAGGAACAGGCTCACGCCAGTTTATGGCTACAAATGTTGTATCGTACCGAACATCTGTAAACGATATATTGCTGAAAGGCAGTTGTACTGTTGCAGTATCCTTTTTATTATTGTCGAGATCGAAATAGATGTATTTCGCGACAAACATTTTACTGCTGTCCTTTTTGTTGCCAGTATAAAATTGTGCTATAGAAGCATATTGTATGAATAACAGCAGAATAAGGATAAATGCACCTTTCATTGTCTGTTTGGTTTCCCTGGTTGATTATATTCAATATCAAATTTACTTATTTAAACTGCTTTATGATGGTGCGCCAAGATGGCTGATTTCCCTTAAGCTGTCAAGGTGAATTTGGAGAGGTGCTTCTTTGATGGTCCGGGATGCAGAAAGGTGCTACCGGGGCATGATGAGCCAGAGAACATCTTATAGTTTGATGAAGTGGTATCTCCTTTTTACTTAACGCCTTGTTTCGATACTATTAGTAAAATCCTTAGATCTAAATTCCTATACTAATGGTGAATAAAATGCTTTTATGGTAAAAATTGCCTTTAAACACGTTGAATTATCGCTGGTTTCTGCTTAAAAAGGCAAACACCTGCTCATACAGCCATGCATTATCAATATTCTCCAGTACTTTATGCGGCGAACCTTGTATACTGAACAGTATAGCTTGCTTACCGCTTTTGCAATTGGTATAATTATGTTCTATTACTTTTCCGCCCTGCAGGTTAGTAACGGTAGGTTGTGTATTACATCCATCCACAGCAGCCCAGGTTCTTACTGAATTTTCTGCACTTAGAAATGTGTACTTGTACTGCGTATAGCCGCCATTATAAGGTATGGTTTTGTCCTGCATACCATGCACCTGCAACACAGCCGCAGGCTCTGTATTGGCTTTCATTTCATCTGTATATAAAGAACCGGAAATGGGTACGATAGCAGCGAATATACTGGTTTGTATAGCTAAATAATGCGCCAGTAAAGCACCGTTTGAAGTGCCAACAGCATATACACGCCGGGCATCTATATAAGTATTTGCCTTTAACCAGTTGTACATAGCCTTTACATAGTCTGGCTCACTTACTTTTTTAAATGGATAATAGCCACCGATATTCCAGATGCCTCCATTCAAGCCTTGCCCGTACACTGCTATATATTTATATTTATCGATATACTGATTAACGCTACGGTTTTTTATCCAGCCTGTATCTCTTGCATGTATAGAATGAAAGAAGAATATTACCGGATAGCTCTCCGAAGGATTATATCCTTTAGGCAATTGCACCAGGAAAGTGCGGTTGTCTCCATTCACATTCAGGAAATACCTTCTTATACCAGCTTCCTTTACCAGGTCCGTTTCTATCCCCATAGGTGCGCTTACATCACCTCCTTTACCTGTAGGCAGCTTACCTTCACTGTTGAGCAGTCTTTGACAGGCACCCAAATGTGTTACTGTTACAAGCAAGATTGCATAAAAAAGGTATTTCCTCATAATAGAAAAAACTTTTGGTAGTAAAACAACAAGCCTACACTCGGGCAGGCTTGTGGAAATATATTCTTCTAATAAGTAATACAATTCAATTGAGTAACCCGAAGGGTTCTGGGGACATACTATAACGCTTACAGCCTTTATCAGGTATCTATTTGAACCCGGTATCAGTCTTACACATTATTTACATAATTATTGTTGGTTTTGTTCTGCAACAGCCTCTTTGAAAGCCTCTCCATTTGGCTTAAGTGCGCCGCTGATTTCCTGCAGTGAAACTGCTTTGCCTGCCCCTTTTAAGCCACTGTACCATATTACATAAGGCATTTGCTCCTTGCGGCACAAACGTATAATTGCCTTTACTGTTTCAGGGGAATCATCGTATTGACCGATTTCATTGGTAATTACAGGTTTCCCGGTTACGCGCTTCAGGTACTCAATAGTAGTTTTCAAACCCGATACATCATTGCTTTTACCATACCAATGGAAATTAACGAAGTCAATATCCATGTTTTTATAAGCAGCTAAGGTTTGTCTTGCAAATTCGCCTTTTTTTCTTACCCATGGCTTATCCAATGGTAGTTGGGTGCTGTTCACATATGCCTCAGCTTCAGAGCGCTTGCCTTGTTCCAGCAAATCATCATAAACCAGGTATGCAATAGCAGGTGCGGTTATACCAGCATTGGTCACCTGTATACCGGCTGCATGCACTATGGGAATAGCCAGTCTTAACTCATTAAGATAATCCTGCGGTGTTCCGGTGTGATATTGAAAATTATCCTCTTCGTTTTCTATTGCTATTACTACAGGTTTTTTACCTTTTAAAGAACTGATTGCGTTGTTGAGCAATTGCTTGTAATTATCCAAATCAGTTGGAAATGGGACTGGTGATTTTTCTTCATCAGGACCACGTTGTACATTACCATAATTAACATTCAAAAAGACATCAAAGCCAGAATTAAGAATAGTCTTTTCTTTTTGATTGGTAAGTACAATACGGTCCCTGATGATTTTGATACCTAATTTTTGTGCAACCGCAATCTTATGCTCATTCGGATTAGCTAACGTACCCGGATCGAGCAGTGCACCAAACTTGGTTTGTGCAAATGTTCCCGTAAGAATGAAAAGTGCACAAATAAGGAAGATTCTTTTCATAGATAATAAGGTGCTTACTTGTAAATATAATAGCTAATAGCACACCCGCCATATTTACTTATTAAGGCACCTTACTAAGTTGTTTACTTAATACAACATGCGCACCTTGATAGTTTCTTTCACCCCTTTTAATAAATCAAGCGCCTGGCCAGACAGTTCCTTATTTACATCCAATACAACATAACCTATATCCTCATTTGTTTTTAAATATTGCCCCAGGATATTGATGTGATTATTAGCTAATTGACTGTTGATTGCACTTAACACCCCGGGCACATTGTTGTGTACGTGTAATATCCGGTGTGCGCCCTCTATCATGGGTAGACTAATAGCAGGAACGGTCTGTGAGCCATTTGTCACCCCACTTTCTAGATAGTTGAACAATTTAGCACTTACATCTTCACCTATATTTTGCTGGGCTTCTTCGGTAGAGCCGCCAATATGAGGGGTTAATATAACATTAGATAAGCCTTGCAAGGGTGCTTCAAATTTATCGCCGTTCTTCTCCGGCTCCCACGGAAAAACATCTATAGCAGCACCGCCTAAATCACCGCTTTGCAATGATTTAGCTAATGCCTGCAGATCCACTACTTCCCCCCTCGCATAGTTGATAAGAATGCTTCCTTTTTTAAAGTATTTTAGAGTGTTTTTATTGATAAGGTTTTGGGTTTGAGGTGTCTCAGGCACATGTAACGATACAATATCTGCCTGGCTTACTACATCTTTCAGGCTTTTGCATGCAGTGGCATTGCCTAAAGGGAGTTTTGTTTCTATATCATAAAAAATAACCTTCATTCCAAAAGCTTCTGCAAGTACGCTTACCTGCGCACCAATATTACCATAACCAATTATGCCCATCGTTTTACCACGCAACTCAAAGCTCCCCTTAGCTTCCTTCATCCAGATGCCTTCATGAGCAGCTTTGTTTTTATCGGGTATACGGCGGATAAGCATAATAGACAGACCAATTACCAGTTCTGCCACACTGCGGGTATTGCTGTATGGTGCATTAAACACCACTACACCTTTATGGATAGCCTCCTTAAGATTTACCTGGTTTACACCAATACAAAAACAGCCAATTGCCATTAGCCTTTCGGCAGCAGCGAGTACATCAGGCGTTACCTGTGTTTTAGAGCGTATACCCAATAAATGTACATCCTTAATTGCTTCAATCAGTTCATCTTCAGGCATTGCACGGGTAAGCTTGGTTACATCGGTATAGCCATTGTCTTTAAACCGCTGCACCGCGCGGTCACTGATATTTTCCAGGAAAAGGATTTTGATCTTGTCTTTAGGATAGCTGGTAGCTTTACTCATTGTCGGGGATTGATTTTGCAAAATGAGGAATCATGTAAACAAAAATCCCTCCGCTGATTTGCCGGAGGGATTTTTCAAGAAAAAAGTTTATTTGTTTTTTGCGTAGCGCTTATTGAATTTGTCAATACGTCCGGCGGTATCAACCAACATATTTTTTCCGGTGTAGAACGGATGCGACATATTCGAGATTTCCAGTTTGATAAGCGGATACTCGTTGCCATCTTCCCACTTAGCGGTTTCTTTAGAACCTGCGGTTGAACGGCTTAAAAACTCATGTCCGTTACTCATATCTCTGAAGATAACCAGCTTGTATTTGTCCGGGTGAATACCTTGTTTCATATTACTGTTATTTAGTGCACGGGTTTGGCCGTACCAGGTAATTAATTTTTTTGGAAGCGCAAAGGTAACAGCATCAAACTGTTTAGCCAAGAAAAACTTTGATAAAAATACTATACCCCCAAGTCCTTGGTTCTTGAACCTTATTCCTTGTCCCTTGAATCTTGTTCCTTAAATCTTTTCCCTTGGATCTTGTCTCTTGTTTCTTACCCCCTTTACTTTGCTCCTATACTAAAAGCATACCCCACTCTTCCAATGACAGCACCAATCTGGTTTTTCCCATTTGCTGGATCTTTTTGAATATTCAGCAAGCCATAAACACCACCCGCTTCTATAAACATCCGGCTGTTCGAAAAGTTGTAGGCAAAGCCTACATCACCGGCTATTCCAAAATTACCCTTATGCACTTCACTTTTTAAATCAATTTTGGTGTCGAAAGATATTGGGCTCGTAATTAGAGGCTTCTGCTGCTGTTCATCCAGATAAACAATACCGGAGCCGCTCACTACATCTTTTGCTGAAACAAGGTATGCTCCAAAAGGTCCTGCTTCAGCATACAGCATAAAGGGGGAGGCTTTACCTAACTGCCAATTATACTTAGCCAGCACATTCAACATAACGTAATCAAGTCGTATCTCATTCTTAAAATCAGCATAGAGATAAGTAGGTACTTGCCCCGGTGGAAAGAATCCGGAGTATTCGGGTGGAAACGGGATCGGCTGAAAGCCCTCTTTTTTACCCCCCTGCGAAGCATATTCTATACTTGGTAAAATAGAAAAATTGCTGGTAATTGCCTGTTCCCAAAATACAGCCACATCGGGGCCAAGTCTGGAACTATAGCCTGTGCTCAGCGGGTTATCTCCGGCACCGTGGGCAGTTAGATTGGGAATAGCAATACCCCCTTTTATGCCTGCACAATTACGCTGCTTCTGTGCTTCGCATGTTGAAACAATAAAGAAAAAAAGTGCACATATAATTATACTACCGAGTTTTCTCATTTAGTTATGTTTATCGGCAAACATAACCAAACGTTCAAATTGTAAGCCATAACAATAGGGACACTTACCTGTTTTATTTATGTACACAAAATAGCAGTTATACCATTTACAGCAAGGTAGTACCATATGCGCTGCCTAAGGCTAACAGCTTATATCCGGCAACTGGCAACCGGATCTGGTATCTGGCTACCTGTTTGAATCTGGTATTATACCATTTACAACAGTTACGGTTGTGACCTGCCCCTACATTCACATTGCACATCCGGCATCATAAATCGTGATTCGCATACCGCAAATTCCACCTCACATTATAAATCTTAAATGTAACATTGTACATCTGTTCCCCTACTTTACAATCCTGGAACGCTAGGAGCTATACCTGACTTATACTTGAGTTATACTTAACTTATACCGAATCTGCTCCCTATCTCCTCCTAAGCAACTCCTTAATACCGCCCTGCTAACTCCCTATGTGAGTCTTGCCATCCTCCCTTCCTATTCACCTTGACACAAGTTAGTTAAGCAACAACTGCGAAATCAGAAATGCAACAACCATTTTCATCTATTCGTTAGCGAATAGTGCGAATCTGCTTTTCCATATTATTCCTGCTTTACTTCCCCTTTACAATTAATAGATTTTCCGGTATTCGTCTGCTTTGGCTGCTATTTTGCTCCATTCACATTTCAACAATCAAAGTACTTATGAAGTTTCCTGTCGGGTATGCATTATCACTTGATTACAACTATACCGCTATAGACTTCTTTGTCCAAGGTGAGCCGGCAGGTGAGCTATGCATTACCTGCCCGCATACCATTTTCCATCAGCGATTCAGTGGTGGCACAAAATGCTTTCATCACTTTATCTCCGCCCCCTTTATCCCTAATGAAACAGATGAGAACTATGAGTTCTTTGTAAAAATGAAGATGACCATCCTAAAAGCGTATGCAGAGTTGAATGAACAATCTAAAGAGTGAACCTATACTCAAACTTATTTTGATGTAATTAAGTTTAAACGAACAGGATGAGTTATGGATTATGAAGACACAAGTCTCAACAGAGTATGCAAAATAAAAGGCTCGCACAAGTGCGAGCCTTATTTATAACTGTATAAGTAGTTTAATGCGTATAGCTCAATCCCATATTATAAAGCGTGAACGCCCACTTATCTGCCTGTTCCTGGATCACCATAGAGGTTGGCTTGCCTGCACCATGACCGGCCTTTGTTTCAATGTTCATCAGCACCGGATTATCACAACTCTGTGCAGCCTGCAATGCTGCACCAAACTTAAAAGAATGCGCAGGCACTACACGGTCATCATGGTCTGCTGGTGGTAACCATGGTAGCCGGGTAGCAGGTGCCTTTCTTTACATTATGTACCGGAGAGTATTTGTATAAATAATCAAACATTTCTTTGTTGTCATCAGCAGTGCCATAGTCATAAGCCCAGCCTGCACCCGCCGTAAATTTGTGATAACGCAGCATATCCAGTACGCCCACTGCAGGCAGACAAACGCGGTATAAATCCGGACGCTGTGTCATGCAGGCGCCTACCAGCAAGCCACCATTAGAGCCGCCTGAGATAGCGAGATAATCTTTGGAAGTAATATTGTCTTTAATTAAGAATTCCGCTGCTGCAATAAAATCATCAAACACATTTTGCTTGTGTAGTTTGGTACCGGCATTGTGCCAGGCATCGCCATACTCGCCACCACCGCGCAGGTTGGGCACTGCATATACGCCGCCATTCTCCAGGAACACAATATTGCTTACACTGAATGCCGGTGTAAGACTAATATTAAAACCACCATAGCCATACAGCATGGTCGGGTTCTTACCATTCAGTTGCAGTCCTTTTTTATGCGTAATGATCATCGGTATTTTAGTACCATCTTTTGATGTATAAAACACCTGCTTGCTTTCGTAATCCTCAGGATTGAACTTAACGCCTGACTTCTTATATAAAGTAGATGTATGCGTAGGAATATCATACTTAAAAATAGTAGCGGGATATACATAAGAAGTAAAGGTGTAATACACTTCTTTCTCTTCCTGCTTACCACTAAAGCCACTGGCAGTACCTAAGCCCGGGAGTGCTATCGTATTTTCCTTTTTACCTCCAGGCTATATTGGTCAATCTCCGAAACAGCATCCTTTATATATTGTGCAAACAACTTTCCACCTGCAGTAGAAATATCCAATGGGAACTTCGCTTCAGGTATCAGATCTTTCCAATGTTCAGGCGTAGGTGTGGCAGCATCAGTAACCACCAGTTTACGGTTAGGCGCATTGCGGTTGGTAGCAATATATAATTTACCATTATTGCTGTACACCACACTTTGCTCATTTTCAAAGCCGGTAACTATAGGTATAATGGGTGCATTCTCCTTTGTTAAATCCTGCAAATACAATTCATTGCCATAAGTAGCATTAGCGGCAGTTATCACCAGCCAGTGCTGGTCTTCTGTTACATAACCACCAATATAGCGGCGCGGGGTTGCTTCACCACCAAAGATCAATTTATCTTCACTCTGTTTTGTGCCCAGCTTGTGATAGTACAACTTATGTATTTGTGTTTTGCCCGATAACTGGCTGCCTTCTTTTGGCTTGTCATAACTGCTGTAGTAAAAGCCATCGTTCTTATTCCATGCCAGTCCGCTGAACTTTACATCTTTTAAGGTATCGCTTATTTGTTGTTTGGTGTTGGCATCGATCACTATCACTTTGCGCCAGTCGGAGCCTCCTTCTGATATCTGGTAAGCTGCCAGTGAGCCATCTTTTGTAAACTCAATGCCGGCTAATGAAGTGGTGCCGTCAGGAGAAAATTGATTAGGGTCCAGGAATACTTCGGCTTTCCCTCCCCTATCTGCCTGTACAATACTGACTGGTTTTGCAAACCATCGTTTTTATAGAAATAGGTGTACTTCCCTTCTTTAAATGGTGCAGAAAACTTTTCATAATTCCACAACTCAGTAAGGCGCTTTTTGATAGCATCTCTAAAAGGTATTTGAGACAGGTATGCATTGGTTACTTTCATTTGTTCCTGCACCCATGCCTTTGTATCGGCAGCGGTATCATCTTCCAGCCAGCGGTAAGGGTCGCTTACCTGTGTACCAAAGAATTCATCGGTTTGTGCTACTGTTCTTGTTGTTGGATAAGTGCCCGTAAAAACACCGGGCTTCTGTGCGAGTACATTCATGGTTATGCTTAATGCTATTAAGGATAATAATCTAGGCTTCATGTTTGCAAAATAATACTAAAAGCTAAGCTGCGGGTATTCATCCAAATAACTCATATATTTATTTATAGAAATAACATACTCATACTAACACAGACAGATTCCAGGCGCTATCAATATCCAGATAAAAGAAGCTTAATTCTGATAATTGCCATTTATAATCTAGCTACAAAGGATAGACAAGTCATGGTGCAGTAGACACATCAGAAGTTATACTTAGACTTATACCTAAACTTATACCTAAGTTATACTTAACTATATACCTGAATCTCCTCCCTATCTCCTCCATATTAACCCCTCAGTAACTCCATAGATACTCCAGGTCTGTCCCATTCAATAGTTAGGCTTGAAATAGCCTAAGCTGGTAGTATTAATAATCCGCTAGGTTAAACAATAATTAACTGCATCATCATTCACAAACTCACAACATGGCATTCACCACTCATAACATTCACAATTCACAAGACATATACCTTTGCTCATTCATCAACTAAAAATAAACCAGTGGAAAAACGAGCACATAAGTATAAGCTCACATTAGAGCATCTTGCTACTGCAAAAGGAGAAGCCAGTACACACCAGCCATTGCAATTAGAGTTTGACAACCATGATGATATCTTTTCAATTATTGAAAGAATACAGGCAAAGGATTTATTTAATGATAAAAATGGGGCTGCAGAATTTGCTATTGGCTTGAAGATGTTTAGTGAAGTGATGCTTAAGAACAGGAAGCATCCTTTGTTTGAGGAGTTAGCTCCTGCGTTTAGCGAGTTCATGAAAAAGCTGAAGTCAATGTAAAGGCATAAAAAAGAAGCACCTGGAATATTACCGGTGCTTCTTTTTTATCATCTATAATCCAGTCAGACGTTACTGCATCTCTGCTCGCAGCTCAAAGCTCACAGCTTATTTATTGTATTTTGTTCCTTGCCTCTTATTCCTTATTCTTGTCTCTTGTATCTTGTAACCTGTATCTTGTATCTTTACTCCGCCAGCCAAATATTATTGCTCCTGTTTACATCAGGATAGCTCTTATCCGGGTCTATTACCACTTTGGATATCCTGTTGGTAGAATTATATCTGAATCGCCATGTACTGCCATGCTGCCATACTTCTACCGGCAATTGCACACGAGCCGTTTTACCATTTGCTTCTGTTACTTCCACATTTACAGGCATAGGCAGTTGCTCTAGATTAGCAATTGTTATAATACTACCATTTGCTGGATTGTTGTCATTGTAAGTTACAACCTGTACAGCCTGATCTATTTTCCATTTATTCATAAACCAGCCACGCCAGAACCAATCCAGCGTTTCGCCACTATAGTTTTCTATACAATGGAAAAAGTCGTAAGGTGTTGGGTGTTTAAACGCCCAATGATGCACATAAAAGCTGAAAGCACTATCAAACCTGTCCCTACCCAAAATATTCTCGCGTAGTAATGTTAATCCCATACCCGGCTTTCCATATGCAACTACACCAAGATTACGGGGCTGTGCTACATCAGGCACTGTAAAGATGCTTTCACTGCTATCTCTAAAATAATAATTAGCATAGCGCAAACGGTTAGAAGCATTGGTATCCAGGTATTCTCCGTTATTGAAAGCACTATCTGCCATTGTATTGATAAAGGTATTAAAGCCTTCATCCATCCATGGAAATTTGCGCTCATTACTCCCCACAATCATTGGGAACCAGTTGTGTCCAAATTCATGGCTCGTTACACCCCAAAGACTTTTCTTTTTAGCTGTCCATCCGCAAAATACAATACCGGGATATTCCATACCGCCCACAATACCTGCTACATTGGTAGCGGTAGGATAGATAAACGGATATAAATATTTGGAGTAATATTCAATAGCACCTTTCACATATTCAGTACTGCGGCTCCAGGCAGTATCCTGTGCTACTTCTACCGGGTAAGCACTCATAGCTAATGCAGTTTTACCACCCGGCAGATTCATGCGTGCTGCATCCCATACAAAGGCGGCAGAAGATGCCCACGCCACATCACGTGTATTAGTGCATCTGAATCTCCATGTAAGATGGCTCTTGCCGCCAGGGCGTGTTGCAGGGTCGGTTACTTCAGCAGCAGTGCGCAGCATTACCGTTTTATCGCTGGTCTTTGCTTCATTCCATCTTCTTAGTTGTTCTGCAGTCAGTACATCTTTAGGATTCAATAATTCACCGGAGCCAACAATGATCTGGTTTGCAGGAGCATCAATGCTGTAATTGATATCACCGTATTCCAGGTAAAACTCACCCTGCCCTAAATATGGCAGGGTATTCCATCCATATACATTATCATACACGCACATACGAGGATACCATTGCGCAATTTCATCTATCCAGCCATTCTGTGTCTTCAATCTACCCATACGGTCAGTGCCATATTGAGGGATCATAAAGTTGTAGCTGATCCTTAACTGCAGCACGCCACCCTGCGCTTTAACGGCACTTGCCAGCTTTACCTGCATACGCGTATCACTGATGAAATAATCGGCTTTCTGGGCCTTTCCATTTTGTATCACCTCCACCGATTGTATGTTGTAACCACCGTTGAAGCTGTTACGGTTAGCCCATCTGCCGCCTCCAATAGCGGTTGCAGCTACGGCTCTCGACTGAAGGTTGTAAATATTCTGATCCATTTGCAGCCACACAAAAGGAAGTGTTTGCGGGCTGTTGTTGGTATAGTTTATCTGTACAGTAGCAGTTATCGACTGCAGGGAGTCATCCAGTTTTGCGTCAATGTTGTAATCTGCACGGTTTTGCCAGTACTTGGGTCCTGGTGTACCATCGGCTGCCCGTATGTCATCCCCGTACATGGGATAAAACATGGGTGCAAATGCCTCGTGCTGGTCATAATTTGAAGTTTGAGCATTGGAGTATAGGGCAGTTACTATACCCAGGAAAAATAAAAAGCTTTTCACATTGTTCTTCATGTGCACTGATAGTTTATTAGAAAAAATAGAGAGTACGTAAAGCAATAACAAACAATAATCCACTTTGCCCGGTATTGATTATTGCAGCGCAAATATAGACGTGTGTTCTAAAAATGTTTTGTAAATAAGGTGGTGAGTAGTAATTAAGCGGTAAAAATTCTGAAAAAACATATATAGCAATAATTTAAATTTTAAGGCAGGATTAATAATATATCAGTAGAATATACCATTTTCAGTTTAGCAGCATGGAATACGCTGCTCGAAGATCGCTGTTCATATCCGGCAACTGGCAACCGGTAACTGGTATCAACCAACCCTTTAAATAATAAAGGCTTAGCTGGTTGAAGCTAAGCCTTTATCGTTTTATTAGTTAACGTTTATATTATTCCCAGTCTTTTAACGGCTTTTCCTGCTCTTCCTGGTCGCGTTTATACACGCGGGCAGATACTATAATACTTAATTGGTATAAGAGGAATAAAGGCGTAAATACGATCATCTGGCTTATCCAGTCTGGGCTGGGCGTAATGAAAGCTGCTACAATCAAAATAATTACAATGGCATACTTGCGCGAGCTGCGTAAAAACTGAGGTGTGATCAACCCGATACGCGTAAGCACCGAGGCTAATACCGGCAGTTCAAAGGCTAAGCCGCAACCCAAAATGATATTGGTAAGATTATCTAAGTAATCATCCAATGTTGGATGCGTTACCAATAAACCGGATCCACCTATATTGAAGGAAGCCAGGAAATTAAATGTGAACGGACCTAAAATAAAATAGCCGAAGGCAGCACCCATAAAGAAAAAGAAAGAAACCCAGAAGATCATAAACTGAGTGTTACGAAGCTCATTGGGTTTTAAAGCAGGACGAACAAAGCGCCAGAACTCCCAAAAGATATAAGGAAAGGCACCAATTACACCCCCCACCAAAGCCATACTGATGCTGCCTAAAAACTGTCCCCCGTAAGTGGTGGTTTGCATCGTTACTTTAATGCTCTTCATACAAAGTGCATCGCCGGCATGAATAAAATGGCTGAACCTGCAAAGGGCAGAATAACTTATAAAATTGGGATTGACAGGCCCAACAATAATATAGTCGAACACCCACTCATGAAAATAGAAAATAACGCCTGCAACGACCAGTATCGCAAGTACGGAACGGATAATATGCCAGCGAAGCGCCTCGAGGTGATCTATAAAAGACATTTCCGCGATTTCCGAGTGCCCACCGCGGTTCAATAAAGATTTTGACATTAGGTAAAAACAATCTTAAAGGTTGCAAAGGTATGGGTGCAGTTGTTAACGCAATACTTTCATTTTAATCGTTTCTATGCGCGTATTGCCCACATTTAACACATCAAACTCATACCTTCCTATAATTATGCGCTCTTTTTGCCGTGGAATACTCTTGTACTGCTCTATTACATATCCCGAAAGTGTTTCCGCTTCATTTTCCGGGAAATCAAAGTCGTATCTTTCATTTAGATAATCCAACTCTATCCTTCCTGAAAATATATATTCATTCTCGCTCAACTGCTTATCCACCAATTCTTCCGTATCGTATTCATCTTGTATATCGCCAAAAATCTCTTCCAGTACATCTTCCATCGTTACTATACCTGCCGTACCCCCAAATTCATCTACCACCCAGGCTATGCTCTTGCGCTCCTTCGAAAACTTATTAATAAGGTCAGTAGCACTCATAGTTTCGGGTACAGCAGGTATGGACAGCAATATTGATTGTATATCCACAGGCTTTTTAAATAAATCCAACTGATGCACATAGCCCAGAATATTATCGAGATTCTCACTATATACGATCATCTTGCTCAACCGGGTCTCTATAAGCCTTTCTTTTACTGCAGCTATAGTTGTATGTATCTCTACTGCTTCAATCTCGGTACGCGGCACCAGGCACTGACGCACTTTTACCATGGGCAGCGACAAGGCGTTCTCAAACAATTCCTGGTTCCGGTCGGGGTTTTCTTCATCCTGCTCTTTGCTTTGCTGATAGAAATGTTCAATATCAGTTTTTGCAAATGGGTCACTGTCCTTTATTCTTAAATTGAATAAAAACTTTAGGATCCCCTCCGCAATGCCAATAAAAATAGCTGCAACAGGATAGAAAATTCGGTAAAAAAAGCTGGCTACAGGTGCAAAAAAAGAAAGCAGGGTATCACTTTTTGCCTTAACAATGGCTTTGGCAACGTATTCTACAAAAAACAACACTAAAGAAATAGCTACGAGTGCATTGATAAACAACCGCAGGTATTCATTTTCTATACTTGCAAAAAAGGGTACTTTCCACAAGCTGATCTGTAATATCCAGGCTACCAGCAGCGTGAAGACTGTTAGCAGGAAAACGATGCCTGTAACTATTGCACTTATGAATTTTCCCGGCTCTTCTATAAAATGGGATAAGATCACACCGCCGCGCCGTCCCTGCTTTTTCTTCAGCTCAATGCTCAGCCGGTTTGCATTGATAAAAGCAGTTTCAATACCCGCAAAAAACATAAAAAGTATTAGCGCCGCCGATGCTATAATAATTAAACCTGTAAGCGTCATGAAATAAAGATAATGTACAAATATAATAGCTTAGCTCTCGGTTTAAACCCGTAACAGGTAGCTATTTTTGTGAAACTTATTTTCACCTAAACAAAACACGTAATGAAATATAAGCTATTAGGCACTTCAGGACTAAAAGTGTCCGGGTTATGCCTCGGTACAATGGGTTTCGGCACCGAGAGTGGCTGGGGCGCCGATAAATCCACCAGTTTTAGCATCATGGAAGCCTTTGCCAATGCAGGCGGCAACTTTCTGGATACAGCCAATTTCTATAAAGGGGGTACCAGTGAAAAGATAGTTGGCGAATTTGTAAGTAGCCGCGACCGCGACCAGTTTGTAATTGCCACCAAATATTCACTCTACGACAATACCACTAATGTAAATGCTAGTGGTAACAACCGCAAGAATATGATGCGCAGCGTAGAAGGCAGCCTGAAGCGATTGAATACAGATTTTATTGATGTATTATACCTGCACATCTGGGACTGGTTGACGCCTGTAGATGAAGTGCTGCGCGGATTGGATGATTTGGTGCGCCAGGGCAAAATAAACTATGCCGCCATCAGTGATACGCCTGCCTGGATGGTAGCAAAAGCAAATACAATGGCTGAACTGATGGGCTGGAGCAAGTTTGTTGCTTTGCAAATAGAATACAGCCTGTTGCAACGCACACCTGAGAGAGAGTTGCTGCCTATGGCAAAACACTTTGGAATGACCGTTACGCCATGGGCACCCCTTGCAGGTGGCGCACTTACCGGCAAATACCTCCGCGGCGACCGTGGACGTTTAAAAGAAACCAGCAATAGGTTGAATGAAAGAAGTGAACATATCACCAAAGAAGTGATATCAGTCGCGTATGAACTTGGTGTGCAACCTTCTGATGTAGCACTTAAGTGGACAATGCAAAAGGATTTCCAGTGCATACCCATTGTTGGTGCTACCAAATTGAGCCAATTGGAAGATAACTTAAAAGCAGTTGATGTAACGTTGCCTGCCGAAGCAATAGAAAGATTAAATAAGGCAAGCGCCATTGAGCTCGGCTTTCCGCACGATTTCTTTAATGAAGAAGCAGTACAAAAGAATAACTTCGGCGGCTTTTACCACCAGATAGAAAAACGCTAAAACTTTTACAATGCCTACTATACAAGAATTTGAAGCAAGCCTTGCCAACAACAAACCACCAGAAGATGCATCAGTTTACCTGCAATCATTGTGGTACGATGCAAAAGGCGACTGGCCAGCAGCACACAACCTGGTAGATCATCTTTCGGATAAAGCCGCCTGTCGGGTGCATGCATATTTACACAGGGTGGAAGGCGATAAGTGGAATGCCACCTACTGGTACACAAAATGTGGCGAGCCCATGCCCGACGTAAACCTCAAAGAAGAGTGGACTTTGCTGGTACAAAGAATGTTGGCACACGAATGATACGGGCTGGAGTACACGAATACTCCTGTTTATCATCCAGCATTCCAACCCATATCTTCTGTATTCAAAAAATTCGTGTAATTCGTGCAATTTGTAGCTGCTTAATTTGTGCCAGAATAATTCGTGTACTACCTGTACTTCATCATTCGCAGAATCAACTCCGGGTCAGGACAATTGCTCAGATAATCCGCTCGCTCACTATAACGACATACGCCCGGATAATCGCCCATATAATGCTGCATATCCCAGATTATCTGGATATGCAGGTGAGGCGGCCAACCTCCATTCTCAGGTGGCTCACCAAAATGCCCGATCACTTCTCCTGCCCCAATGTGCTTGCCAATAGCTAAATTAACTAAGTCAGCAAGGCTTAAATGTCCATATAAGATATGAAATGGTTCGCCATTCAGATGGTGTAGGGATATAACTGTTGCTCCATAATCCCCAAAGCGGTCGTTGAAAGCAAAACTATGCACAGTCCCCTCCATCGGTGCAAATATGGGTGTACCTGCTTTACCCCAAATATCTGTACCTAAATGCAACCGGCGTGGTTCTTCGCTGTTGTTACCTGCATCAAACACATTGCTGCGGCTGTAAATAGTACGATGCTCATTATACCCGCCAATGCCATAAGTACAATTGTTTTGCTTTAATAAATTATTTACATAATTTCGGAAAGCAGCAGTGTTCATCAGCATTTCTTCGTTAATGTCCTTATTAGCGGCGGTAAAATCCATAAGCAGCAATCTATCCTCAGCAGGATTGAATGGCACTACCGGGAAGAAACTATTTGCTTGTTGCAATAGTTCGGTTAATACTGTAGTTTGCTCCATAAACACCGGGTGAAGATAGCTGAAAAGATAGTCAGTTATAAATATGGAGAATTGTATAAAGAACTTTGTCCTCATTGGCTCTCTACCTTCAGTTCAGTGTTCAAAATTCCACATTCCCATCTTTGAGCAGCCCGGTACTATAAGTTATACCTGACTTATACTTAAGTTATACCTAACTTATACTTAAGTTATACCTAACTTATACCTAAGTTATACTTAAGTTATACCTGATCTCCTCCCTATCTCCTTCATATCTCCACCTAAAGAACTCGCTATCTACGCCCTATCTCCAATAGAGTTCCAAATGAAGGACATCGGTGCACTTGGTTATCAGAGACGGACTGTTAAAGTTCTTTACTTGACTCCACTTTTTATGATAACTAGTTCATTTCCAAAGGGCATTGACAAACATGTTGAATGGATAAAAGTAGATAAAGAAGTAAACGAGTTTGGTCTAAAATAGCCAATAAAACTAAAGGTCCAATGCAGGAACGCCAGTCGGGCAGGAGCATAGTACCAATACCATCACAATTCCAAAATCCTCCTTCTCGCATCGCAGTTCCTTCGCTTATCTTTGCCGCATGCATTATGTTTCGGCAGAAGGATTAACGAAGAGTTTTGGGGTAACGCCTTTATTTCAGAATATTTCATTCAATATCAATGAAGGTGATAAAATTGCGCTGATTGCCCGCAATGGAGTGGGTAAAAGCACGCTGCTGCGCATACTTGCCGGCAGCGAAACAGTGGATGAAGGCAAGTTATGGGTCAATAAAGAGGTGACGGTAGCACTCTTTGAACAAGACCCAAAGTTTGATGAAGGTAAAACACTATTGGAGAATATTTTCCATACCGAACACCCGATTATGAATGCCATACGGCAGTACGAAGCAGCAGAAGAAAGCAATGACGGTCACCTCATTGCCGAAGCCATATCGAAGATGGACGAGTTGGGCGCATGGGACTTTGAAGCCAAAGTAAAACAGATATTAGGCAAGCTGAATATCCACCATTTACAAAATATCGTAAGCGAACTCAGCGGTGGACAGCGCAAGCGTGTGGCACTTGCTAAAACACTTATTGATATTGGCTTTGAGCACAAGCATACCCTGTTGATGATGGATGAGCCTACCAACCACCTGGATGTGGAGATGGTCGAATGGCTGGAGCATTACCTAAACCAGGAAAATGTTACACTGTTACTGGTTACCCACGACCGCTATTTCCTGGATGCAGTGTGCGATGAGATATGGGAACTGGAGCGCAGTAAGATGTATATCTACAAAGGCGATTATGAGAACTACATAGAGAAAAAAGCGGCGCGCATGGAGAGTGAGAATGCCAGTATAGATAAAGCCAAAAATGAATACCGCAAAGAGCTGGAATGGATGCGCAAGCAGCCCAAAGCACGCACCACCAAAAGCAAGCACGACAGGATAACTTTTACGAAGTAGAGGCAAAAGCCAAGCAGAAGATAACAGATACCCAAGTGCAGTTACAGGTAAAGATGAGTCGCCTGGGTGGCAAGATAGCGGAGCTGAAAAAAGTATATAAGAGCTATGGCGATAAAGTTATCTTAAAAGGCTTTGACTATACCTTTAACAAAGGGGAGCGCATCGGTATTATTGGTAAGAATGGGGTTGGTAAATCTACCTTCTTAAATATGCTGCAGGGCTGGAGCAGCCAGATAGTGGTAAAGTAAACATTGGTGATACCGTTGTTTTCGGCAATTTCTCGCAGCTGGGATTGGAGATAAAAGAAAATATGCGGGTGATTGAGTATGTAAAAACATTTGCGGAAAGCTTTCCCGCTTGCAAAAGGTGGCAGCTTAAGCGCTGCACAGTTCTTAGAGTTGTTCCTTTTTCCGCCGGAACAGCAATACACTTATTTAAATTCTTTAAGTGGTGGCGAAAAGAAGCGGCTGCAGTTATTGACTATACTATTCCGCAATCCTAACTTCTTAATATTAGATGAGCCTACCAATGACCTTGACTTGCCTACGCTTGCAGTATTGGAAAACTTCTTAAGTGATTACCAGGGCTGCATTATCATTGTATCGCACGACCGGTATTTTATGGATAGACTGGTGGACCACCTTTTTGTATTTGAAGGAGATGGTGTGGTAAGGGATTTCCCGGGCAACTACACGCAGTACAGAATTGAAGAAAAGCAGAACGAAGTAAAAAAACAGGTGGTAGAAGCAAGGCCTGTTCAGCAGGCAGCTATAAATAACCTGCCACCAACTAATGTAGATAGCAAACGTAAGCCAAGCTATAAAGAGAAGCGGGAGTTTGAGATGCTGGAGAAAGAGATTGCTATGCTGGAAGCTGAAAAGCAGCAATTGGAGCAACAGCTTGGTAATGGGGATGCTCCTTACGACCAGATATCCTTATGGAGTAACCGTGTTGGTAATATTGCCAATGAGATCAGTGCAAAGGAGATGCGGTGGCTGGAGTTGAGTGAGATAATGTAAACCGAAGATTAGTGATCGGTTGTGATACAACAACGTTACATTGAGTATTCTCTGTGCCCTTGTGTCTCTGTGGTTCACATAATCCTTCAAAGCCGTTTTTTACATGCGAAAAATCACAAGCTATCTTTACTTCTATGTGCTGTTAGCCATTGCAGCAGGTGTTATACTTGGGTATTTCTTTCCTGATATAGGTAAACAGTTAAAGCCATTAGGAGATGCCTTTATCAGGCTGATAAAGATGATGATTGCGCCGGTGATCTTCTGCACAATTGTTACCGGTATTGCCGGCATGGAGGACAGGAAGAAAGTAGGTCGTGTAGGCATTAAAGCGCTCTTGTACTTTGAAGTAATGACCACATTGGCTTTGCTGATAGGACTGTTGCTGATCAATTTGCTACATCCAGGCAGTGGTATGCATATTAATGTAGCTGCATTAGATACTTCAGCCATCCCTACAAAGCAACAAGCACCACAAACAACGGTAGAGTTTTTAATGCATATCATTCCGGAAACGATAGTAGGCGCTTTCACACAAACAGATTTACTACCGGTACTCTTCTTCTCGGTGTTGTTTGGATTTGGGTTGTCTAAAATAGGTCCCAAAGCACAGCCTGCTTTAGTTATTATACAATCTGTTTCACAGGGGTTATTTGCTGTTATTAATATTATTATGAAGGCAGCACCAATTGGTGCATTCGGAGCTATGAGTTATACCATCGGCGCGTATGGAATATCACAGTTAAAACCTCTGGCGGGGCTGATGGGTACTTTTTACATTACCTGTGTGTTGTTTGTAATTATTGTATTAGGTACAGTATTGAAGCTGTTTGGCTTTAGTATATTCAAATTGCTCAACTACATAAAAAGTGAGCTGCTGATTGTACTTGGTACTTCTTCATCCGAGTCGGCGTTGCCGCCACTTATTGAAAAGTTAGAAAGCGCGGGTTGTTCACCTTCGGTAGTTGGCTTGGTCATTCCGGCAGGGTATTCTTTCAATTTAGATGGTACGTCTATCTACCTTACCATGGCAGCGGTGTTCATTGCACAAGCCACTGATACACCTTTGGATATTGGGCACCAGTTAACGTTATTACTGGTCTTAATTCTTACTTCCAAAGGTGCTGCCGGTGTTACGGGTAGCGGTTTTATCACATTAGCTGCTACCCTCCCGATAGTTGGTCATGTACCGGTAGCAGGGCTCACATTGATATTAGGCATTGACAGGTTTATGAGTGAGGCAAGAGCGATTACTAATATCATTGGTAATGCCACTGCGACTATCATTATGGCTAAATGGGAGAAAGAGATAGATATGAGTAAGGCAGCAATTTTAAAGTAATAATGTAAAGTTGTGATAGCTAAATAGACTTTCGGATGCACAAGTTTGCAATGCAACAAGTGTTTATTAATAGCGCTACAGCCCGGCTAAATAAAAGAAAAGTTATGGTAAAGGTTTAACTATCTCTGCTGTTTTTGCGGAAACCTTATGCAGATAAGCATTGTGATCATGTTTTATAGCTCCCTGCGGCAACCACTGCCACCAGATGCCAAGCGTTTCTTTAATGATGTTTGTATAAAATGCCGGTAGTTGATCTGTTTCTCCTTCAAAATAATCCCTGAAACTGTGGTCTTCTACAAGTTGCTTTCTTATTTGATTGTAAAACTTTAAACGCCCATGCCCTTCTGATGAAACAGCCCGCATAAAATTCATCCATTTGGCAGTAAAATCTTTGCCTGCAACAAAGCGCCTGTACATAGCCTTTCTTGAAAAAGTATAAGAAGTAAGATCAATCACTTTGTCATAAAAATCAATCCACTCATAGTTTTTTGGTTTGATATTCATTGCAAGATGATTATTGAGAAAGGAAAAGGGAAAGCCAAGCACACGATTCTCTTTTTGATATTCGAGATTCAGCGGAGCAGCTTCGCCAAAGGCACTTAGTAATGAAAAGCCTGGAAATGCAGCAGGCACTTTGTCAACAAAACGTTTGGTGAGTTCAAATGGTTCATCGCCTGCATCACTATCAAGCCCTAAAACAAAATTTGTTTGCACATAAGGAACATACTGAAACATCATATTTACATGATCCGATATGCGATTGAGTTTTTCTACACCCGCCAGGCGTGCTGTTTTTGATTTGTTTCCCAGTTCGTACCACGATTCAATACCAGGTAACATAGCCTCAAACCCATTTTGCTGCAGTACCTTCAAATGTTCTTCTGTAAGAATAGACAAACTGCTTTCCGCTATAAAACGAAAGCTTTTTGCAGGCGCAGCCGATGCAATTGCATTCATATTTTCCTCAAAGCGAACTCCAAAGTTCGGATCGTGCCATACAACAAGAGGTCTTTTAAATTTAGTGAGGAGAAACCTGAGATCTTTTTTAGTTGTTTCAAAATTCATTATTTGATAAGGCACCGTTGAGTCAATGCAAAATGAGCAGGTGTATGGACAGCCCAAACTCCCAACCATTGGAACCATTTTAAGGAATGGTGCTTTTTTCAAAGTAGGCTCAATAAATTTCCATCGTTCTTCTACACCCGGAAGGACGGATGGTTGCGTTTTTGCTGAAAGTTGCTTACCAATTACTCCCTGCGGGGTGCAATTATCGAGCACTTCCATAATGGTTGATTTGTGTGTAAATCCAAGTACATAATCAAAGTATTTAACCGCATCATCGGGATAACATCGGGCATGTGGCCCACCCAATACAGTAACTGCTCCCTTGCTACGAAAATAATTGCTCAGCGCATAAGCTAATAAAGCTGCCTGTGTAAATGAACAAATGAAAACAACATCTACATTTTGCGGCAATTCTTTGCTCAGGTCTTCATAGCCTGTATAGCAAATCATTCTTACATCATGACCTTCCTGTTCACACCAGCTTGCTACTACCTGCGGCATAATACTGGCAAGATTTGCATGCATAATACGAGCCCACAGCGTATCAGCGGGTCCTTTGCTAACAAGATCAATAACACCAATCTTTAATTTTGACATATATAATGTTTAAGTAATTTATTTCCCTGTTCACAAACGGCATTTGCTCATATGCGTATAATATGTGTAAGGAGCTATGCGCTGTGCAGCTACACCACCTTATTACCATTTAAAACAAGACCCCTTGATTATCGTGCATTTGAGGAACAGGCAGATGTAGATGGCATATTTCATTAAGCTTTTCTACTAAATATTTATTCATCACCGGAGCATTTGCCCTATCGTGCTGATGCATAAAAAAGTAAAGTGTATTCAATCCTTCATCAAGCCACAGTTTGATGCGGTTTACCCAATTATCTATACGAGAATAATCGGTAGGGTGCAGTTCATTGCCCACAAAGCGGATAAAGGCTTCTGGTTTTGTCAGGTGCATGTGTACACAATCACGCCTGCCCGCAGCATCGGTAATGATCAAACCAATATCATAGTGCCTTGCCATATCATAGAGATGCTTATTCAGTCCATTGACAAACCATCCGGAATGTCGCAGCTCCAGGAATAAGTCTATTTCAGCAGGCAGCCTGGCTATGAATTTTTCAATAACTCCAAGTGTATTTGGTCCCATTTGGGGATGCGGCATTAAGAACAGCGGACCCAAGCTATCTTCAAAAGCACTGATAGCATTTATGAAAGCGATGGTCTCTGCCATACAATTTGTAAGCCGCTGAACATGCGTAATGAATTGTGGGAATTTGGGGCAGAATTTAAAACCCGGACCTGCTATTGTTTTCCATTTCTGCACCTGTGCCACAGCAGGTATCTGGTAGTAGGTAGTGTTTAATTCGATGCAGTTAAACAGGCGTGCATAAGCAAATAAGAAGTCTTTATCCTGCGTACCTGAAGGATAAAACCTTCCAACCCATTCTTTCTTTCCCCATTCGGGGCAGCCAACATAAATTACGGGATCTTTCTTTTTGCCTTTAGCAAGCACAGCCTTATTCGCTGCCGGCTCGGGTGGCAACGAAAGATTTATTGACCTTAATTGTTGGGGGTCTGTTTTTCCAAACTCCATAGAAAGGATATTTAGCAACTAGTTCCTCTCTCATAAAGGTACGCAGGATATTGATATCAATATTTATTTATAAAATAGCTCCGTATTTATCCCAAGCCCCTTAGCCATTTGATGAGATCGTCTTTAGCCTTGCCAGTCTTCTTTTGCAAGTTGCCCCAAAACTCATCATCTTTACCTTCCTGGTATTCGAGGTCGTCATCGGTGAGGTCTGCATGCGATTGCTTTAGCTTACCTTTCCATTCATTCCAATTACCTTTTATTTCCATTTTGTCCATAACATAAAGATTAAAATGTTTGTAATACAGATATACGGCGATTTCTATGCCAAAGGAGAATAATTTATTAACTATAAAGTTATCTTTCAAAATAGGACATGTATAATGAATAGTATGCTGTTATAGGCAAAAAGACTTTGTTGACGAGCGTTCTTTTATTATGATAAGCATCTATTGAGTGTGCCTTAGAAATTATACCGGATTCAAAGAGGCAGGCATATATCATAAGCCGATTATCTGCAAGATCCTGTGGACTGGTGTGTAGGGTTTAGCTATAGCGTACCCAAGGAGTTACTGAAGTGTTACCCAGGAGGAGATAGCAAGGAGATCAGGTATAACTTAGGTATATGTTAGGTATAAGTTAAGTATAAGTTAGGTATAACTCAAGTATAG
>CAWFUV010000038.1:0-310146 GCA_963819045.1 uncultured Chitinophagaceae bacterium
CACACTTGTTCCTGCACCCATATAACGAAGTGCAATGAAATAGCAGGTGCTTACGGAAAGCCGTGCAGAACGTACTGCCAGAGCTGTCATGCATGCACAGGCTACTTTAATGGCTGGCTTTACTACAGAACGGGATCTGGGTACCGAAGGTGCTATGTATGACGATGCCGGATTAAAAGAGGCAATTGAAAAAGGAGTAGTTCCCGGACCAAGATAATTGTTGCAACAAGAGCCATTGTTGCTAAAGGCAGTTATGGACCCAACCTGCATAATGCAGACATTATTTACCTCAGGGTGCGGCAGAAGTTGCAAATGCAGATGAGATGGCAAATGAAGTACGTACACAAATTAGTAAAGGTGCTGATGTGATAAAGCTTTATGCTGATTACCGCTGGGGAAAAGATGGCGAGGCAATGCCTACCTTCAGCATTGCTGAAATGGAAACGGCGACCAACATTGCGCATAGCAGTGGCAGGGAAACAGTAGCCATGCCACCACCAAAGAAAGGATGCGCGGGCAGCAATAGCAGGTGTTTCTACTATTGAACATGGTGATGGCGGTGACGACGAAGATTTGCATTCATGAAGAAAAAATGGGCAGCTATCGTCCTACACTTGCCGCCACTGAGGCATATGCCGAGTACAGAGGCTGGCGGAAAGGTATTGATCCGGAACCGGCATCAGTAGCTGAAAGCGTAAAGCTCTGGATAGCACTGAAGAGTGGAGTTGTCATTTCGATGGGAGGCGATGTAGGCGTGTTACGCATGGAGATAATGCCCGTGAAATGGAACTGATGGTAGAGGATGGCATGAAACCCTTGAACGTATTACGCTCTGCTACTTCCATCAACGCGAAAGCATTTGGTTATAATGATAAAGTAGGTAGTATAAAAAAGGGTATGCTGGCAGACATAATGATGGTGAGTGGCGATCCCTCTGCCAATATCCATGAGTACGTAATGTGTGGTTTGTAATGAAGGATGGAAAGATTTATAAGGAGTAAGAGTAGTGTTTATAGAGTTCACTCTCTGATTTTTATTATACCCACTCATATAAACAAAAACAATCTTCTGTACTTTTATCCCTAAGCTTTCTTATTATCTCAAGCTATTCCGATGAAACATCTGTTACTGTTATCTTTTTCATTTTTATTATTATCAAAGTCCAATGCACAACAAACACAAAAACCGCCGTTACATGGCAAAAACTGGATGGCTGTTACAGGCAAGCCACTGGCAGCAGAAGCAGGTGCAATGATATTTCAGAAAGGCGGCAATGCAGTAGATGCAGCCTGCGCCATGTTGGCAGCCACTGCACCATGTGGGATGTATTAAGCTGGGGTGGCGAAACACAGGCCTTGATCTATAATCCAAAAACAAAAAAAGTAATTGCCATCAATGCATTGGGTGTTGCGCCAACCGGCGCAACTGTTGATTTTTTTAAAAGCAAAGGATATAATTTTCCACCTGAATATGGGCCACTTGCAGCAGTAACACCCGGAACACCCGGTGGACTTCTGTTATATGCTGGCGAATATGGAACAATGAGTTTGAAAGAAGTACTTGCAGCCGGCCATGCAACTGGCAGCAGGTTATCCAATAGAAGCGCAAACAGCCAACAGCATGGAACGCAATAAAAAAATGATAAAACAATGGCCATACAGCAAAGCTGTTTTTTTACCGCATGCAGGCGAAAAAAGAGAAGCCCCGGAAGCAGGAGAAATTTTTGTGCAAAAAGACCTGCTGGAAACCCTTACAAAAATGGTGGAAGCAGAACAGGAGGCATTGAAAAAAAAAAGCCGCAAAGAAGCGATCATGGCAGCTTATGATCGTTTTTATAAAGGTGATATTGCAAAAGAGTTTGTACGTGGCTGCCAGGAACAGGGCGGATTGATTACAATGGAGGACTTGCCAAATGGAAACCGGTTGAAGAAGAACCATTGCATGTAAATTATAAAGGCATTGAAGTATATAAACTACAGCAATGGACACAGGGACCGATGCTGCTGCAGAGCATTAAACATACTGGAGAATTTTGACCTGAAAAGCATGGGTTATAATCAGTGCACCGTACATCCATACCTTTACCAGACCATGAACCTTGCTTTTGCAGACCGTGATTTTTATTATGGCGATCCATATTTTCCACCGGAAGAACCGATGAAAGGTTTGTTGAGTAAAGAGTATGCAAAGAAAGAGCAAAGCATGATTGATATGATAAAAACGATCCTGCATGCAGGCCCGGGCGATCCTTATCCGTTTGAAGGAAAAACAAATCCTTATACTGCATTTTAAAACAAAGAGCTACATTAACTGATACTGACGCAACCAAAAAAGGTAATCGCTTTTTACCAAAGCATGATACAACCAGCTTGTTAAATAATCTGGATAACAATAATACACTTGCAATCAATACAGTAATACTCGGACACTATATATGATCGGCTTATGGCGCGGCACTACTTCTGTTGAAGCTGCTGATAAAGATGGCTGGGTAGTATCTGTAACACCAAGCGGCGGATGGCTGCCTGCATGTATTGCCGGCCATACCGGTGTAGGCATGAGCCAGCGTATGCAAAGCTTTGTACTGGATTCAGTGCTCGATCCTTTTAATGTAGTTGAGCCGGGCAAACGTCCCCGTGTAACACTAACCCCTACACTGGCAATGAAAGATGGCAAACCATTTTTAGCTTTTGCCGTACAGGGTGGTGATACGCAGGATCAAAACCTGTTGCAATTCTTTTTAAATATGGTTGAATTTGGCATGACAGTGCAGGAAGCAACCGAAGCGCCGAATATCAACACCGATCAGTTATGGCTTTCACTGGGCGGTAAAAAAATTGCAGACCGGCAACCAAGACCGGGCAATATATTGGTAGATAGTGATACGTCCTGATCAGTCAGAAAAGAGCTTGCACAAAATGGGTTATACATTAAGCTTTGAACACGTACCAGCGGCCCAATCAATGCTATTTATTTTGACTGGAAACATGGCAGCTTATGGGGCGGCAGCAGTAATAATGGTGAAGATTATGGTATTGGCTGGTAAATATTTAAAGCTAGAAGATTAAGACTGCAAGCTGCAAGCCTCTACGCTGTGAGCAGAGAGCATGCCGTGTATCTAACTTAATTTGGGATAATACATTCTTTTGGTAATAATGGCATCTGATTGCTGATTAATAAAAAAGCTATTGTAGAAGGTGCAATCTTTGTACAATAGCTTTCTTTAGTATTACTCACTGGTTATCAAGACGGGATTTTCGTTACAGAATAGTTCAAGAAGAGAAATTCCAAACTATTAACTATAAATTGCAGTAAGTACATATACCAATTTCAATCAGGTAACATTATATACTTTGCTCATGGTCGAAGCTCTTGCATCTTGCTTCTTGTCTCTTGTTCATTACCCCTTGTATCTTATCTCTTCTGTCATCCGTCATCTATCAACTATCATCTTGATCCGTCTTGCAATAAAGGAATAGTAAAGTAAAAAGTAGAGCCTTTGTCAACTTCGCTTTCTACCCAAATACGACCATCGTGCCGCTGCACGATCTCAGCACTTAAGTACAAGCCAATCCCAAAGCCTGAAACCATTGGCGCATGGTTGTTTTCAACACGGTAATAGCGCTCAAACAGCCGGTCAATGTCTTGTGATGGTATGCCTATCCCTTCATCTTTTACACTTATTTGAACTTCTCTTTCCATATGTTGGCAGGCTATTTCAATTTGTTTGCCGGCGCTGGAGTACTTTATAGCATTGCTGATAAGGTTAATGAGTACTTGTCCTATTTTCTCATAATCAGCGTGTATAATAAGGGGTTTACATGCCTTGAAATGAACAGTATGGCCATGAGAGTTAATAGACATTTCCTCTACTACAATCTTCACCAGTTCTTCTATGTCAAAGGTCTTTTTATCAAGATGTATTTTACCAGCTTCAAGGCGCGATACATTAAGAAAGCTGTTGATCATATTCGTCATCTTGTTTACCTGTGTATTTGCTTTGTTGATGATGTTTGTAGTAAAAGCATCGTCATTTTGCTTTGCTTTAATAGTAAGCATTTGCACATATGCTTTAATAGATGTAAGCGGTGTTTTTAACTCATGGCTTACCATCGCAATAAAATCGTTCTTGCGGATGTCATCCAGCTTATGTTCGGTAATGTCTAATATGGTTCCGGAAAAATTAGCAGGCCTTCCCGGTTCGGCAGTATATAGCTTACCCGTAGCCCTTAACCATCGTAGTTTTTGGTCGTGATAACCTGTAACAGGAAATTCCAAATCAAACTTATCACCTTTGGTGATGGCAGCTTCCATTGCTGCAACTACTGTCTCACGGTATTCTTCTTTTATCTGTTTAACAGCAGCTCCGAAAGACATTGTTTTATCGGGCTGATAGCCAAACAAGGTCTTTAGTCTTGCAGAAGGAATAAACTCACGGGTCTCGGCATTGATAAACCAGGTACCCAACTCTGCAGATTCGATTGCCATGTCAAGCATTTGCTGCATGCGTTCTTTTGCCAGCCGTTCTTCCACACGCTTGGTAATATCTTCGGCAGCGACAATTATACCTGATACCTTTCCCTTGGTATCGAAGAGTGGGTCATAATAAAAGCTTACATATTTCTTCTGCAGTCCTTGTGGTGAGTTATGATAAAATACTTCTTCTTCCTGCCCGTAGCCTACACCTGTATCATATACCTGCTTTAGTAAAGTCGGAAAAGGCTGCCCTTCCAGTTCGGGTAATATTTCCATCAATGGACGACCCGTGATTTGGTCTAAAGACTTCCCCCACAAATCCGCAATTGACTGGTTAGCAATTTCTACAATCCAGTCTTTACCACGCATGATCATCAAAGAATAGTGTGATGACATAATCAGTCCGCGCAGGTTAAACTCGCTTTCTTCTACCTTTTGCCGCGATAACACTTGCTCTGTTACATCTGTTGCAACTGCTATGATGCCTGTAATGGTGTTGTTTTCTTTTATTGCCTGGTACACAAAGTTGAAGTAGTAATCTTTTAAAACTCCATGGTGTTCCAGTGTTGCTTTTACTTCATTGCCATAAAAGCTATTGCCTGATGTAAATACATCATCCAGTATTTGTAAAAATGGCTGTCCTTCCAATTCGGGCAATGCAACAGCTAATGGTTTACCAACAATATCTTTTGATTTTCCCCAAAGTGAGAGTATAACGTCATTGGCTGTCGTAATAATCAAGTCCCGGCTGTTGAACATGCCAATGGCTACTGGTGCCTGCTCAATGAGGTTTCGTAAGATGGTTTCTTTTTCAGATATTTCCTGCAAACCTTCCAGCAATTTTTCCTGGCTGTTAGCTAATTTATCGTTAGCACTTGCCAGTTCCTCTATCGTAGCAGTCAGTTCTTCATTAATAGCGCTTAATTCTTCATTCAGGCTTTGTAGCTCTTGTTCCCTTTTTGCAAGTACTTTAGTGCGTTGAAAAACACGCTCTTCCAGTTCATTATTGAGCTTGGCTAATTTGTTTTGCGACTCAACCAATTCCTCATTAATGGCATTCAACTCTTCATTGGTGGCAGCTAATTCTTCGTTAAGCTGTTGTTCCCGTTGCAGTGCATCACGTTGCTCATAATTGTAAGCATTGTTCAGAATGGTTCCTGCATGCAGCGCTACTGATTCTAAAAAATGGCGGTAATCTGCATCCATTTTTTTGCGTGGCGATATACCCATTACCATATAGCCGTTAATCTTTGCATCTCCCTTAGTAATAGTTGCTATCAAGGCTTCTTGGCAGGTGTCCCCCCATACACTTATTACTGGGTTACGCAGGTAAACATCAATATTGGGAATATAAGTAGAGATGCCGGAATGAACAACCTGATGATATAAAAACATGGCAGTTGCGGCATCCTGAGGAGAAATACCTGATACGCTTGACAGCACTACTTTTTTAGCATCATGCTCCGGTACAGTATAGAGTGCAAAAAACGGAATGTCTTCAATGGCATCTTTCAGTATTGAAAAGCAGTTCTCTAAGCTTTCCTCCCTTGTTTTGGCGTTATTTAATTGTTGTAACAACTGCTGGATTATACCCCTTCTGCGTTCGTTTATTACACGATAGCTGGTTTCTATAACAGCATTAAAAACGCCTCCAATTGTGCCATCCATGCCAATGATAGGGGAGAGCGTATAATCGAAATAACACTCCTCGGTATAGCCGTACCGCTGCATAAACAGGAGTGCATCAGGTCGGCGGATGGACTCGCCGTTATATAGTACACTTTTAAATTCTTCTGCTAAGCCTGCCCATATTTCTGACCATGCCTCATACCCAGGCTTGCCAAGTGCTGAGGGATGCTTATTGCCAAGTATAGGACTATAAGATTCGTTATATAACAGGTTAAAATCTTTACCCCAATAAATAGCAATAGGAAAGCCCGAATTAAGGGCAATGTTTACAGCAGACCGTAAACTGTCTGACCAGGTATTAGGATCACCTAATGTTGTATTTGAAAAATCGGTGGTGCAAATTAATTGTCCTATTTCGCCGCCGCCCTTAATAAAGGTGTACGAATGCTGTACACTATTCTCTGATAAATGAACGTCCATTGTGCCTTTCTAAAGATTCGCGATTGTAAAGAATAGATTATTCTACAAATTTCATTCTAACTTTTGTAGTATAGTACAAAAATAAAATCTGTACTGTTTATTATATCAAAATGGCAAAGCCGTTGACTATCTTTATTTTTTTAATAACACTTTCCTTATGTCCAATCATTTTGATATGCATGATAATGCCTTACATAACCACTACTTTTTTTAACCCTGAAAGAAGGGATTTTATTTTCAATTTATCAAAAATAGCAGCTGGTGTTGCCTTATTGAATACCCCTTTACTGAGTAAAGCAGCGCCTTCCAACAGCAAACGTGCTTCCCTAACTGTAGGTGAAGTGATGGATTTATTTATTAAACAAGTGCCTGGTGCTCCGTTACCTAATACGGTGGATACATTAAAAGCAGGCAGTCGCAATACGGTAGTAACCGGTATGATCACCACTATGTTTGCTACCATTGACGTAATTAATAAAGCCATAGAAGCTAACGCTAATTTTATCATTGCCCATGAGCCTGCATTTTATAATCATACGGATGAAACGGACTGGTTGAAAGAGGATAAAGTGTATCAGTATAAAAAGGATTTGTTGGATAAAAATAACATAGCCGTATGGCGCAATCACGATTATGTACACAGCCTTGCTGCCGATGGTGTGCGTGAGGGTGTCCTGGCACAGTTGGACTGGAAGAGGTTTGATACCGGCAAGGGTGAAAACTTAGTATTTGCACATCCCATAAGCTTACAGGCATTAATTCAGTATCTGAAAGAAAAGCTGAATATCCCTATGGTGAGATATATTGGTAATGAATCCCAGATGTGTCAGCAAGTGCTGTTAATGCCCGGCGCTTCGGGTGGTAGAAGCCAGATAACAGCCATCCGTAAAAACAATCCGGATGTGCTCGTGTGCGGCGAAATACAGGAATGGGAAACCGCCGAATATGTGCGTGATGCACGTGCTGCAGGGGAGCAACTTTCATTAGTAGTATTAGGACATATTGCAAGCGAGGAACCCGGCAGCGAATGGATGGCTAATTGGTTGAAAAAGAATGTACCCGGCATACCGGTTACGCATATTCCGGCGAGCAATTCTTTACAATTTGCGTAAGTCCGAATTGGGATTTTATAAGATTGAAGATTTATCAACCCCGGATTTTGTAGTTAGGTAAATGGTGACAAAAAGGCTTATTGTGAGTCTTGGTCATGAAAAAGTGATCAGGCTGTTACTCCCTGGGGTGGGATGCAGGAGATGAAAAAGCTGATAGATAAAACCGGCATCAGCATTAAGTTTAATAATATTACTCTTATTTATTTACATGCCGTGCATAGCAAGGGCTCTATGTAGCATAAGGTGAGGCCTTATTTCAATGTAAATCTGACCACTCATCGGTGCTTTGCCGTAAAGACTTTGCAGGCTTTTGGGTGGCATATTAATAGATGCTTGTAATCCACCTAAAAACTGAATGGGACCTGCATTGAACAACTGCCTGTTGGTACCCAAAGTCAACTTGTGAATATTGAATAGCCTGTCACCATATTCATTTTCCAGTACCAACTCTTCGGCAGACTTTTGCACAAATTCATACCTGCCATATATTGCTTGCTTTGGAAACTGTTGCACACCTTCAAGCAGCACAGAATGCTCCCGGTCATTTTTACCTAAATCGTTCATGCCCCACACCAGGGTAGAGACAAAATATTTGCCGCTCATGGTAACCGGTGTGGCATACATTGCTGAAGCAGTATACCGCCAGATATTTTCTTCTGGATGCAATGCTTCGGGGCTTTTTATGTATGCCTGCGAAACCTGCAAAGCCCAGGCTTTGCCTGGGTTATAAGATAACCGCCAGGAATAGCTATTAAACTTTATTTTATCAAAATCGTAGCGGTTCTCATCCGGCTCGCTACCGTTGAAGTCAGATAATTCCAGCTTTAACTTGTCGAAACGAACACCTAATGTTGCTACACCAAAAGTAATATGTGTTGCATCTTGCCAGTGATGACCTAAAGGGGCATCAGGATCGTTAAGTGCTATGATGCGGTGCATGAAAGTAGGTGCGCTGATAGCCGGTTCGCCGGGATAGCCAAAGTAGCCAAACACATCTGCTTTATTACTAAGCCGTTGTGTATAGCCGATTGTTAATCCGGAGAATAGATCGTGCGGGTGCTGCCTGTCTACCAAAGGTTCGCCTTTGTATGTTTCGCCCGACTGGAATAATAAAGGATAGCCATGTTCTGTAACTGTAATCGGGTCGAGGCTAAGCATGGCAGTAAAGTTGAACAAGCCATTATTGCCCACCTTCTTGCTATACATAGCCATAAACCAGTTTGGTGCATCAAACTGAGCATCGCTGCGTGAGGTTTTTTCGGTTAATTGCTGTGTATTATAACGTACAAATATGCTTCCATGAAACATCCACATGCCTTTTTTGGTATGTGCCATCAGCATATACATCGGATTGTTATCAGGTGACCACGAGGTGCCGGATCCGTTGCGGTTCATAGGCAGCGATAGGGAGAAGGAATGAGTCATAGAAGGCATGTTCATATCCATGTTACCCATACTCATCATTGAATCATGCACAGGCACTGAATCGTGCATATGTTGCATGTGGCTCATATCCATGCTGTCCATACTATGCTCCTGTGAATAACTGTTTGCAACAAAGCACAAAAGCAATATTGCTGTGTACATCTTTCCCATACAATAAATTACTTACTGATTACTTGGATGACACAAAACTATAATCATGCCTCTAAGGCATAGTTATACAATTAAGGAAATGATTTATAAAATTTCGGGTAAGTAGTTAGGTAAAGGAACAAGATGCGTGGAACAGACTGCAGGCAAGATGCTGTGAACTATAAACTGTTAGCCTCAAGCGGAGAGCATACTTTAGTATTCAATAAAAAGAAAGTTACTCTTTTCACTGACAAATAGAAAGCAGAATCTTTTGCTTTCGTAAAGAAGGTTGGATGAATTAAATTCAGCTTTATTCTTTAGAGCAAACATAGTCCATCCAGCTTCATAGGCAGTTGCCATGAAAGTAACGCTCATTGGTAAAACAATAATTAGAAGTGTGCTAATTAATTTTTAGCAGGTCTGACATGTTTAAGCCTTAGCTCTCTATCTATATGAGTATATAACGGTCCGGCTGTTTTAACTACATCCTGTATTTGCTGATAGGTATACCAGGGATATTGTTGATGTAAATATTCTACGTCAAACCTATTGTTGACATCTACTATATTTTTGTCCTTCCTCTGCAGTGCATTTATTGTTTCTAACATAGCAATCGTTTTGGTATAAAGCTATAAAATATTTATAGTAATTGTATGTAAAAAAAATATTAAATTTTGCTCATTGGATAAGGCCGGGCTATCCTTTTTGCTAAAAAATTAGAAAGATGGTAGTAAAAGATAGAATTACACCAGTTTGTAAATGCTCACCAAGGTATATTCATTAGAGATCAGATAACTACCTTACTGAAGGTATCGGAGTACTAAAGTCTGCTTACTCCGTACCAAAGTCATGGTAAAGCCATGGCAAAGTCATGGATAGTTCATGAGAAAGCTATGATAAACACCTGCCTGAGCCGTACCTGAGCCATATATCCTACATATATCTTACTTCCTTCCTTTTTCTTTTGCATTGTAACTGGAGTAAAAAAGCGTAAACAGTAATCTTTGGCAGTAGGAGGTCGGCAGGTGTGTAAATATACAGCAGCTCATAAAAACATCATACATAATAGCTGTACTTTGCCATCCAAAGTCCCCCTTCAGAGCTTGTTCTGATTAATCGGAAGGTCAGAGACTTTATATGCCTATTCAATTGATACAGATAGTATCTGGTTACCTATCAATTATATCTAAAAAAGATATTTATTGATTAAGAAGTTTCATTTTAGTGAACTCACTATATCTTTAGCCTGCTTGACCAATGAAACAAATACATGATATGCAAAAACTAAAAGTAGCAACTGCACAGTTTGAGAATAAAAGCAATGATAAGGAGTACAACTTAAGTGTAATTGAAAGTTTGTGCGGGCAGGCAGCCATAGAGGGGGCTAAAGTGGTGGCTTTTCATGAATGTTCTATTACAGGTTACACATTTGCAAGGCATCTTAGTAAAGAACAATTGCTGGAAGTGGCTGAATATATACCTGAAGGGGATAGTATAAAGCGGCTTACTGAAATTGCTAAAAAACTAGACATTGCTGTGCTTGCCGGACTTTTTGAAAAAGACAGGGATGACAAACTTTATAAAGCGTATGTATGTGTTGATAGCAATGGGCTGGTGGCAAAATACCGTAAGCTGCATCCGTTCATCAATCACAATATTACACCTGGTAATGCTTATTGTGTATTTGAATTATATGGCTGGAAGTGTGGTATTTTGATCTGTTATGATAACAACATCATTGAAAATGTAAGAGCTACAAGTCTGCTTGGTGCTGATGTAATTTTTATGCCGCATGTTACCATGTGTACGCCTTCTACCCGCCCGGGAGCTGGTTTTGTGGACCCTGCGTTATGGGAGAACAGAGAGAACGATCCAACTTCGTTGAGGATGGAATTTGATGGGATGAAAGGGCGGGACTGGCTGATGAAATGGCTGCCGGCAAGAGCTTACGATAATGCCGTATATGTTGTCTTCTCCAACCCGATAGGCATGGATGATGACCAGCTTAAAAAACGGTTGCTCCATGATCATTGACCCTTATGGCGATGTAATTGCCGAATGCAGAAAACTTGGGAATGAGGTGCAGACTGCTATGCTAAATCCTGAAGCGCTGACCAGAGCAGGCGGTTACCGGTATAAAAAAGCAAGAAGACCTGATTTGTACCGGGAAATCATAGGCCAGCCGCATACGCCTGATCAGAAAGTAGTATGGCTGAATCCTGGAGAAGATTAATTATTGCTCATTGGAAATGGTTAGTTGGGATATTGGGTTGTGAATATTGGGAGTGGTAAGTTTGTGAATGGTGAACGTTCCTTTGCTGGCAGTTAAGTTGTCAATTGTGTGAACAATGAATGCTGCCCCTGCTTATAAACACAGCTGCAATTGTAAAAGTACCTGTACTAAGTAAAATATTAATAGAAGTATAATTATGTAAACAGAATTTTCACAGAATTATTATTTCACTTTGTGCTTCCTTTGTAACAAACAGTCATTTTGACTGTTGGATTAACATTTTTATGCCAGTATCACCAATATCAATTATTGATCAATATACGGATGCTCTGTTGGTAAAGCAAGCATTTGAGTGCTCTCCTAATAGCATCTATATCATTGATCCGGAAGAGATGAAGTTTGTAAATGCTAACACCTTGGCTCTCAGTTCCTTGGGTTATACAAAGGAGGAATTACTGAGCAAAACCCCTGGGGATATTGATGCTGCATTCAGCAATGAAACCATGAAGGCAGCATTTGAGAGTATTATTAATAGTAAAGAGCGGCAGGCTACTTTTCCTACAGTACACCGCCGTAAGGATGGTAGTACTTTTGAAGTAGAATCATATCTGAGCTGCTTTACCGAACGTAATCGAACCTATATATTGGTTTCAACTACAGATACTTCTGTTTTAAAAAGGGCACAAGATAAGCTCCAGTTTCATGCTACCTTGTTCAACAGCATTTCGGATGCAATTATAGCTATTGATGAAAAGTTTTGCGTTATAAGCTATAATATGCATGCACAGGAAATGTTTGGATGGAATGCAAATGAAGCAGTAAGAAAACCTACAAAAGAGTTGCTGGCTCCTGTTTATCCTAATGCTTTAAGAGAAGAAGTGCATAAAAACCTTTTCAAAAATGGTTCCTGGAAAGGTGAAATCAACCTGCATAAAAAAAATGGCGAGGCTTTTCCAGCCGTCGTATCTATTGGCGTCATAAAAGATAATGAAGGTAAAATAACAGGAGCAGTTGCGGTAATAAGAGATGTTACCGGGATGAAGCAGTTAGAGAAAAGCCTTAAAGATTTAAATGAACAATTAGAGCAGCGTATAGTTCAAAAGACGGAGGAGCTTACCAATGTTTTCGACCGTATTTCAGATGGCTTTAATGCTTTTGATACTAGTGGAATTATACTTATGTCAATAAGAGAAGCTGCAGAAATTATAGGCGAAGCCCGGAAAGCTATGATAGGAAAAAATATATGGAAAGAGTTTCCTGAAACAGTTGGAGGTCCTATATACGAGACTCTATCACAAAGCCATGCGGGAGCAGAAAGTAATGCGTGACTCAGCAATATTATGCATGCTTTAAATAAATGGTTTGAAGGACAGTTTATCCATCTCCAAATGGCATTTCTGTTTTCTTTCAGGATATAACAGAAAAGAAAAAAGCAGAGGGCGCACTTGCAGAAAGTGAGCTGCAGTATCGCACAATTGTAGAGACTGTTCAGGAAGGAATATGGCAGATAGATGAAAATAATAATACGACTTTCGTCAACAACTTCATGGCAAAACTGCTGGGTTGTACAAGAGAAGAATTAATGGAGGCTTCCTTGTCTCCGGTTTATGACTGAAGAAACTAAACAGTGAAGCATTGGAACTGGTAGAGGAAAGGAAAAGAGGTATTGCAACGCAACATGAATTTACATTTATAAAAAAGGATGGCTCACCTGTTTATACGCTTTTGCAAGCCGTTCCTATGTTTAAAGAAGGCAGGTATGCCGGTGCCTTGGCAACAGTATTGGATATTAGTGAAAGAAAAAAGGCAGAAGAAAACAACAGGTTTAAAGCTAATTTATTAAACACCATCGGTCAGGCAGCAATAGCCACCGATATGCAGGGTATTGTAACTTATTGGAATAAAGCAGCAGAAGACTATATATGGGTGGACAGAAAAAGAGGCGATAGGCAACAATATTGTTGATCTTACGCCGGCGTACCAAAGCAGGGAGCAAGCTATGCAGATTATGGAAGCGCTTAAAGCAAGGTCAATCATGGTCGGGAGAGTTTACTGTACAGCGAAAAGATGGAACCAGTATTTCCTGCATTTGTAACTGATGCGCCTTATTATGACGAGCAAGGTAAGCTTTCAGGTATTATTGGTATTTCATCAGATGTAACTGAACGGAACAGGATACAGGAATCACTGCTTTTATCTGAAAGAAATTACCGTTTACTATTTGAAGAAAATCCTGTTCCGCTATGGATGACAGACGCTGTTACCTTCAACTTTATAGATATTAATCCGTCGGCAGTTGCTCAATATGGCTATACAAAAGAGGAGTTTATCTGTATGAATTCCGAAGATATAAAAGTGCCGGAAGAACGATACCAGATACAAAAGCTGAAGGAAAAAGATAATAAGCAAAAGCTGTTTGAAGAAGTAGTGAGGCATATAAAGAAGAATGGTGATATTATTTATGTAAGGATAACTGCTAATCTTATTGTTTACAATGGAAGAGCGGTGTGGCTGGCAGCAGGCAGAGATATAACACAGGAATTGCTCAATGAGCAGCGTTTGAAACAAAATGAGCAGCAGCTTTCGTTGGTATTTAACAGTACAGAGAATGCTATGTGGCTGATGAAAGTAGAAGATGGCAACCGCTTGAGGCTTCAGATTGTAAATAATGAGCTGGCAGATTTATGCAAAATGGATAAAGAAAACATGGCTGACCGGTTTATAGATGAGGTATTTGATATTTCATTTTATAAAAAGATTACCGGTAAGTATGTAGAATGTATAGAGAGTGGAACAGTGCAAAGATTCACCAATATTGCACAGGTGAATGATGAAGAGCGGATATTTGATATCACTGTTATTCCTATCAAAGGGATAGAAGATCAGGTAGTGCAATTGTTAGGTATATGTGCAGATATAACCGAGCGTGAAAAGGCTGAAAGATTGCTCGTTCAATCAGAAGAAAAGTACAAGGCCTTATTCGAAAAAAGTCCATTGCCTAAGTGGATTTATGATTCCGAAACATTACGGTTTTTAGAAGTAAATCATACTGCTACGATACAATATGGATATAGCAAAGAAGAGTTTCTTGGTATGTCTTTATTTGATATAAGACCAAAAGAAAGAGCAAAGGAGTTAATTTCTATACAATACAATGGCTGGCCCGAAAGTATTGATATAGATGCTGTTCATCAAAAGAAAAATGGGCAATTAATTAAAGTCCATGTTACAGCTAATGCGTTACATTTTGAAAACAGACCGGCAAGAATGGCAATTGTAGTTGACCGTACCGAGCAGGAAAAAGCTAAAGACGAATTGATTGCTACTACACAGCAGTTGCGTGAACTGACGTCTCATCTGCAAAACATTCGCGAAGAAGAAAGAACATATATAGCCCGTGAAATACATGATGAATTAGGCCAGCAACTCACTGCTCTTAAAATGGATATCTCCCTGCTAAATAGAAAATGGAGCACTGAGAATGAAAGTGTTAAGAAGAAGCTGAAAGGGGCTTTGGAATTAATAGATACTACAATCAATTCGGTTAGAAAGATTGCTGCTCAGCTTCGCCCGAGCATTCTGGATGATTTGGGACTTGCAGAAGCTATTGCCTGGCAAAGCCATGAGTTTAGCAGCCGGACAGGTATTCACGTGGATTGTTCTGTAGATGTTTCTATGGAGAAATTTTCACCTGCTATTTCCATTGCAGTTTTCAGAATATTTCAGGAATCACTTACTAATATAGCACGCCACGCCGGCGCGACTAATATAGTATGTTCATTACAGCAAAAAGGTAAATCGCTCAGTCTTACAATTACTGATAATGGAAAAGGATTTGATATAAATGAACAGAGTAAAAAAAGAACGCTTGGCTTGTTAGGCATGAAAGAAAGAGCCATAATGCTTGATGGAAAATACAGAATTGAAACCGAACCGGGCAAAGGGACGAAGGTTTTAGTAGAAATCCCTTTGGAAGAATATCACAAATAAATATTTAAGTACATGTTGAGAATGTTGGTTGCTGATGATCATGCCATTGTAAGAAGAGGTTTAAAGGACATTTTGCTTGAAGCATTTCCATCGGCAGAGATAGTAGAAGTAGGAGATGCAGAAAGTTTGATTCAAAAGGTTTTAAAGGAGCGATACGACGTAGTTATAACTGATCTTTCCATGCCGGGGCGCAGTGGTTTGGACGCATTACAGCAAATCAAATCGTATGATGCTAAATTGCCGGTTCTAGTATTAAGCGTTTATCCTGAAGATCAATATGCCATTCGGGTGTTAAAGGCTGGCGCATCCGGCTACCTCAATAAGGATATGGCGCCTGAAGAACTGGTTACTGCAATAAATAAAGTGCTTTCCGGAAAAAAGTATATTACTTCTGCTGTAGCAGAAAGATTAGCTTTTGCTGTAGATTCCCATTCTGACAAGCAGCCGCACGAGCAGTTGTCAGATCGGGAATTTGAAGTGTTTAAAATGTTGGCAATAGGCAAATCTATTTCTGAAATTGGCTATATTCTTCATTTAGGTGTTACTACTGTAAGCACATACAGGTCGAGGGTTTTGGGGAAAATGAATGTAAAAACAAATGCTGAACTTACTCAATACGCTATGGAGCTTAAACTGATATGATTCCTGTAATACTTGCATTAGGTATATTTTACAACCTTTCTACACTTGGATGGCTAAATAATATCTATTCCTATATTTTTAAATATCACCTAATTTACGGATGAAGTAAATATTTTATGAATGCAGACTATTACATAAAGCAGCTCAGTTTATACATTTTCCAACTTATTAGCATAGTATGCGCTGCTGCAAGCTTAAAGGTCATATCTGGCAATCCGCAGGATCCTGTGGGCTGGCAACCGGTAACTGATATCAGGCTGCCAAATAGTACTAAAAAGGGGCTGCTTATAGTAGAAGGTTCATCGCTCATTGTTAATAGCATGATATAATTGCTGGAAGATGTTGCAGGTGTCGCATCTATTAAAAATTGTAATAAGTATTCTGAGGCTATTAGCTTACAATCCCCTTGCAATCCTGCTGTTGTATCACCTAATATCGATTTGCCCTTTTAGATTGGTATTGTTTTACTAAAATACCTTAAAACTTTCTACCCGGAAATAACAGTAATTATGGTTACAATAAACCAAAGAATGAAGAGGATGAGCTCGAGTAGCACTACAGGCGCATTAATACTGACACTGATCCCCGACATATGTTTGGACTAATTGGGTGCACATTACTTTTTTGATAAGTCGAATGATTTTGAAATATTTCCTGCGCTGGTAGCTACAGTTGTACAATAAAAATGCCTTCAGGCTTTATTTAAAAGTGTAGAATAACTACTACTATAGGATTGTATTTATATTCTAATACTATAAAATAAAGTATCATATCTTCGTACTCGATTTTTATTTATAAAAATTGAATCCAATATCATGAACAATTATCAACGCGAAGATGTATTTGATCGTATTGCGCTCTTTCTCATGCATGCAGTTCCTTTAGTTTTTTATTGCTTGATGGCTCTTTGTAGTCTGAAAGTTATACTATTTATTGTAAACAGAAGAAGAAGCTGGAAATTACAGAATCTGGTGTATTTCAACCAGAGTCATATTATGTTTTCAACGAACAGCAAAAGCATTATGCAAAAGAAAATGCAAAATATGCTCACCAAAGGTATTATTATGCTCCTGTGCATATTGCTAACTTTAAAACTGATGCTTGCTCAGGTTATCCAATAATCATGGATTTCTTGTATAATAATTAAAATAATTATAGTGATAATGCTCATAGATGGATAGTAAAAACTTTCATTTTGAAGGGCAACTTTAGAGATCCGATATTTTTAGTGATTACTTTATTAGTGCTTTTCCAGCAGATTGCGAGGTAATCAATTCCTCCTATCCATAATTGTAGTTTAAGGCTTGCTGAAGATATCTACTACTCAAGTTTATTATTATGTATTATAATGGTACCCTCATTTAAATCCTATGTATGAAAACAAAAGTAACCAAGGCAATAACAGAAATAATAAAAACAGGCGAGGTCCTGGAACCATTGTTTCATGATGCATTGGTTAAACTAACCCATAAATTATTGATTGCGACTGAAAGGTTAGAATGGCCTATCAGCATACATAATGAGGTGACTACCGGGTTCAGAGTGATATGGCATGATGCTCGGTGCATATTATCAAAGCAATAATGGTTGTACAATGAGATTTAGCTGGCAATCCTATACGCATTTTAATGCATAAACATAATGTAGCAGAATACAACAATTCAGAAAGTAATATCTATTTCTAAACATCTTATTATAAATAAAACAGCAAAGCATGAGCATAACTTTTACGGCGTTGGCGCAACACCATCAAACTGAAATGTATTTTGACAATGGAGTAATGTTACTCATTGCCGTAAGCATGATATATAGACTTTGGGTTAATAAAGGCAAGATAAACTATTAAGCATAACACAATCAAGCAACAATAAAGCACTTGTAAATTTCTTTATTTGCAAGTGCTTTATTACTCTGAAAACTATTACTTAATAAATAATACTGTGCGCACTTCTGTGCCATCACTCACATGAAGAACATAGGTGCCTGTGCTAAGCGTACTTATGTTTATTTGCTTGCTGGTGCTGCCCATTACTTCAAATTGTTGAGATAAAACTCTTTTACCATCCGGACTATATACTGCCAGCTGTAAACTCGACTGTTTGGTATGTAGAACAATTACTGTTAGTGTATTACTTTTTACAGGGTTAGGACTTACATTAACATTGAACTGTAATAGAGATGCTTTACTTGTGCTCGTTTTCAATAGGCTACTATCAATACTTGCTACTAAGGTTGGAGCACCGGAGAATTTAGCCAACTTAGTAAATGACCAAATTTTGTCGGTATTTACAACGCGTACAAATAAGGTGTCTGCACCTGTAGGTATACTATTATAGGAAATATTAAATGTAAAAGTACTGTTAGCAGACGGAGTTGCAAATGTCTTTGTAGCCGCCTTGCCAAATCCCGGATCATTGCTAAAGAAATATTCTGCTGCTGTTATCTTAGCGGTATCCAGGCTTTTGATGATCTCAATACTTCTACGGGTAGTTAAGCTCCAACGCCCATCACCGTCTCTTGTACGTATATATAACCTGTGATAGCCTGGAGATAAGCCCGTAGTATTTGCGGTAAAAGTTTGTGTTATTGCCGAATCTATAGTGCCAATAGTTATTGCTGTTGCTTTGGCTGTTCCCGGGTCAGTGTCAATAAAATATTCTCCTTTAGTCACATCCGGATAAGCTTGTGAAGTGAATACTTCAATTGTTTTTCTAACTGTTAAGCTCCATTTATTATTGCTGGATTTTGTACGTACATACAGTCTGTGAAAGCCAGTAGTAATATTTGTAAGATTAATATGGAATGTAAAACTGCTATCGGTAAAAGGTGTTAAACTTAGTAGAGTGTTCTTACCAAAACCTTTATCTACATCAATGAAGTACTCAGCTTGTGTTATTGATTGCGCCAGCGAAAATAGCGTAACGCACGCCAGCAGGAGCGTGAAAATACTTGTTTTCATACCGGAATTATTTTATAGTTCTTGCCTTGATAGTTACTGATAAGCCTGAAGAAGGCGTTGCTACTCCTGATGTAGTAAGCTGATAAATTACCGGAATCGCAGCTAATCCTGATAAAGTATAGCGGTTTGTAATGTTAGCCCCGAATGCACCTCTGTCTGTATGATCAGAGCCTGTGCCACTGGCCACAGAGCCGCTTTTTATCTGGTAAGCGCCGTCTGTACTGCCTGATGTTACAAATATGCTGCTGATGGTGGTGACTACAATATTGTTATTGGCAGTACCAAACTGCCCTGTGCTTGATGAACTGACACAATAACTTACATTATTATTGGTTTTATTATTAATATCAATTGTAGCAGCGGCAGTTTTGAGTATATTGTTTTTGAAAGATCCCGTATTCAACTGAATAGAAGGCTTACCACTGATAGCCAGGCAGTCAAAAGTATTGTTATTTACTTCCTGCGCTGTACGAACAGTATTATTAGAATTGAGAATGAAAGTTTTTTTGCAAATATTATTGTCAAATATAAAACCAGTAGGGAAACCGTAAAAGTTAGGAATGATAGCACTGCTAGCGTCGTTGGTATTATAGGAATTGGAAAAGAAGTTTTGCAACACAAGAATATCTGAGATTGCATTAGCAAGGGTAATAGCACGGTCTATCCTGCATCTTTTAATAGTAAGATTACTCACACTAATGCTTACCCCATAGAATCCATACACATAAACACCTATTAATTGCGAACCGGAAGAACCGTTATTGAAAGCGATATTATCTAGCCTTGCTGAAAGCAGATCATTAGATACATTGGTGTTTTCATTTAACAAATAGCCTGGACCTATAATGACCAGTTTTTTTGTAACGGTAGCTCCGATATAATCAACCGAAGAGCCTTCAACGTGAATGGTATCGCCGGCAGTTGCAGATACCAGGTTGGAACTGTTGGCATCACTCAGTTGTTTAAAAACCGGGTTTGCTGAGGTACCGCCAAAATTATCACCCCACAGCGATGTGCCGTTGTAATTGGAATTGCTATTAACACGCCATACTTTGGCATGAGCCTGCTGTGTAATAAGAAATGTAAAAACTGTTGCAAGAAAGAAGAGTTGTACTGTTTTCATAACGAAAGGTTTTATTCGTGAATAAAAGGTTAAGCAATATGCTTTTGCAACTTGCAATTCAATACATCTTTCTATATAGCGCTACAGAAAAGTAGATGTGCAAACGGAATTGTTTGCAACCATTGTCCTTGCTCAGCTATATTAACTTGCTCATTTATTTACTGAAGTTGCAAGGATATTGGTTCAAAAGGGAGGAGTGGGGGTACAACAATAATGTTTCTGAAGGCATTGTTCTGATATGCAGCATATCCTGGCTTAAGTAATTTAGACTTCCTTCCTAAAGGATAAAGATATAAACTTATTTTTGTATAGATTGTATTAATAATCTTGCGCCTCAGGGTATCACATGTTTTTAAAGTATTACTGTGTTGTTATGCGATAAATACAACAATTAAAATAGGGTTAGATTTCTGCGGCAGATTTCAAGGAAGTCAATGTAAGTGGATTGATAGCACAAGAAAGAATGCTATCTGTTAATCCGGCAATGCAGTCAGGCTTTATTAAAAAGCCAATGACCATAGAAGATATTGCAATGCTTTATGATATTGAAGCCCCAAAGAAAAGAGGGAATTATAAACAGAGAATAGACAATATTGCTTTAATAGGATATAAATGAAAAAGGACAGTTTTTCAACTGTCCTTTTCTGCAAGAATTAACTCTAAGAGACGGAATAATAGATCTAAATAACTAATAACAAATGAGAACTAATTAAAGTAACAAATAAACTAACTAAATAAATGGACTAAAACGAGACAGGAGTTAATTGCTTGCATTGCAAACATACACTATAAAATCATATTATCACTATTTTCTTAAACTTTTTTAACGCAGAATTCAAAAACGTATAAAAAAAATTTGCCTTTGCTGGTGTTCTTCACCAGTAAAGAATATATCATATTAGTGACGAACACCAACATGGGTAAAAACAGATCAACTAATGAAGCAAATTGATAAAATGCAAATTTTATTTTCAGAAGATGTTGATACAGAAATTAAAAATGTTTGAGGAAGAAGGTAAAAGCAGACACTAGAGAAAAATGGGGTAGCTGAATATAGAAAAAGAGCCAAAATACGTTGTTGAAACAATAGCTTACTACAAAATATCATTTAATAGGTAGTCGGGATAATATGTACAAAATGTAATTGCTAATGCGATACCTGACTTTCTGCTTCTTTTGGTAATGTAAATAAGAAAGTAGTTCCTTCAATTTCTTTACTTATCAGCCAGATTTCTCCATTGTGCGTTTTAATTATTTCTTTTGTAAGGAATAAACCCTGTCCAATGCCTGGTAAATGCTTTGCTATTGCATTGGATGCACGTGAAAAGGGCTGGAACAATTTAGATTGTTCACTGGCGCTTTCGTCTATGTCATAATTTATAACGGGTATCTTACTGTTGCTATTAATGAGTTTGTCACCAGCAATTCTAAATTGCTATTATCCTGCAAAGTTGTATTTTAAAACAACATTTACAGTTAATACAACTAAACAGGGAACCGAAGATGCCAGTTGATATTAAAAATCCAAAATCTGTTGCTTTATATAATGAACCATGTACAACAAGTAATACTGCAATAATTTGCAAGGGATATAAATGCATTATCTTCACTTTCAATACATTTTTCTTTTAAACACTCCAATAGTACAACCTGAAAGAATGCCTACTAAAGATCAGCAAATTAAAGAGCTTATTGAACTAAATGACGAATTAGAAAATTATTTTAGAAACACCATTATTCCGCAGTTGTTTATAGACGCTGATTTAAAGCTAAGGAAGTTTACTCCGCCGGCTATGAAACAGTTTACTCTTTCTGATGGTGATATTGGCAAATCTATCCATGATATTAAAGAGAATTTTCGCTATCCTACCATTACAGACAATATTCAGCAGGTAATAGACTGCAATGAAATATTGGAAAAAGAAATTCAAACAACTGATTTCCGGTGGTATCAGATGAACATTATTCCTTACGTAACACTAAAGGGCAATAAAATTAATGGTGTAATTATAACCTTTGTAGAAATTACGCAGCGTGTAAAAGGCTTAAAAGAACTGGAAGAGGTAATTACCCACCATGAAATATTGATTGATACCATTGCGCATGATATAAAGACCCCGCTAACCAGTTTGTTGCTGGCTTTTAAAATAATTAAAGACCTATCAGCAGAAAATATAGAAGAAATTCAACAGCTTTTACAAATTCAGGAACAAAGCGTATTGAAAATGCAAAGTTTAATAGCTGAACTTACTGATACAAGGGGACAGGAATATAAACATAAAGAAGCTGAAGAGCTGTTGGATATTGGTAGTATTATAGAAGATGTACGTCTTACACTGAACAACAACATTTTAGCATCGGGCGCTGCCATAACATGCGAAATCAATGTGCCTGAAATTACTTTCTCCCGCCGCAAACTGCGTAGCATTGTTTACAATTTGGTAAGTAATGCCATTAAGTACAAATCGCCCCAACGCACACCGGAAATCAGGATTACAACAGCCGGCGAAAACAGCTTCATTGTTATATCCGTACAGGATAATGGCATTGGCATTGAGGAAAAGGAAAGAGAATCTGTATTTAAAAAATACTTCCGGATGAAAAGTGACGTAGAAGGGTCGGGCATGGGTTTATATTTGATACAGGAACATGTAAAGAATGCTGGAGGCAAAATAGTATTGGAAAGCGAGCCAGGCAAAGGCTCTACATTCAAAGTATATTTAAAACGGGGATAATCTTTCACCTGTTGCTGGTGTGCTACCTTCCTCGTTGTTAGCGCGGCGCGTCCCGTAGATTTAGGCATAGAATAACTTTTCCGCCTCATCAGATATCCGGTAAGTATACGCAATAAGAAAAAGTAAATTGCTCTTTTGCTGGTACAGTATAACTACCTCGACAATAAGCTAAACAAAAGCCAAATATCCTAAAAAGGCTCAGGCAATATCCATTATCCAATTATGTAGTGTATATTTGCAATGCAAGCGATTAACTAATGTCTCGTTTTAGTCCATTTATTTAGTTAGTTTATTTGTTACTTTAATTAGTTCTCATTTGTTATTAGTTATTTAGATCTATTATTTCGTCTCTTAAAGTTAATTCTTGCAGAAAAGGACAGTTGAAAAACTGTCCTTTTTCATTTATACTAATTTAGTTATTTACCAGACCTTTCCGCTGATTCTTTATCATCTCTGAAAGTGTTAAAGCAAAGTTAGAACAGGTACGAAATGATCAAGTGATAGAAAAGGTTGTATCTCTGTTTAAATGCTATTGATTTTTATGCTAAAGTATGTTTTAAGGTATTCGGAAAATGCAAAACCCTCTGAAGCAGCTTTTGAATACAATGCTGACATTTCTTTAAATTGTTCAAAATTACTCATATCACCAAAGGTTAAACTTCTTAGTTTCGTAACATATTCCATGTAATTACCAATCACTTTCTGTTTGCGGTTATTTAAATCCTGCTCATCTGTCATAAATAATAATTGTACTAATAGGCTATAATAAAGATGCCAAAATAAAAAAGCCCCTTTAAAGAAAGAGGTAGTTTTTTCAATCATAAACCCTTAAAAAACAGGCTTAAGATAAAAGAGGAGTTGAAAAAACCAAAACTATATGCCTAAACTTGTATGTAGTTACCATAATTATTTACTTTCCCCCAATTAGATATTCTTCTAACTTAAATGCTTTAGCATACAGCATCAAAATTGGATCCTGCAATTCCACTATTTGCCGCTTTTAAGCTGCCTTAAAATATACCTTTGCCGGATGGTCCTATACTTACATGTCCACCTACCTGGAACAGCTGCGGGCAATAGTTCCTTTTAGCGGACAGGTTATTTCAAAAGCTACAGCGATGCTGCTGATCTGTTACCCACTGAATAGCAGCAACCTGAAAGCCTTCAGCGATTACCGGAATATGCTTATACTGAAAGGTTATAGCCCTAATACAATGCGTACTTATTGCAATGCCTTTCTCCACCTCTTAAGACTGCTTAAAGACAAAAGTGTAAATGATTTGACAAAGGAACAGATCATGTCCTATCTCCTCTGGCTAATAAAGCAGCAGGGCTATAGTGAAGTGAATATCCATACTACAGTAAATGCTATCAAATTTTACTTTGAAAAAGTGCTGCGCAGGGCAGCTGAGTTCTATAACTTACCACGACCAAAGAAACCTTTCAAGCTGCCTGAAATCCTTGCAGAAGAGGAAATAATAGCCATTATTCAAAAGACCACTAATTTAAAACATAAGACTATGCTGATGGCAGCTTACTCGGCAGGGTTAAGAGTAAGTGAGTTAGTAGGGCTGAAGCTTACGGATATAGACAGTAAGCGCATGATGATACACCTGCATGGAGCTAAAGGAAAGACAGGCTTGTTCCTCTGTCTGAAACTTTGCTCACTACACTCAGGGAGTATTTTGTGCAGTACAAGCCTAAAGAATACCTTTTTGAAGGACAAAATGGCGGAGCTTACCGTTCCCGGAGTGTACAGCTAATGCTAAAGGAAGCAAAATAAAAGCAGGGATTTACAAGAAAGGAAGTGTACACAGCTTAAGACATAGCTATGCTACGCACCTTATGGAAAGTGGAACAGATATTCGCATTTTTCAGGAATTACTTGGGCATAATAGCATCCAAACGACCATGCGATATACACATGTAAGTAAAAAAGACATAGGCAGAATAGAAAGTCCTTTGGATAAACTGATACTGTAGATGTCTTTCGTTTTTTGGGTATCTGGAATTGACATGGAAATCACGATGTGCATTTCTGATACTTAAAAAAGTATTAAGTTATGCTTTGATATATAAGGAGTAATATATTTGTGCGAATGTTTTTGTTAACCCCAAAACCTTCGTATATTCAAACGTTGTACGTCAACTTACTTTGAGAATTTAAACTAATGTCGACAATAGATGTTTAAAGACATATTCATCTGGGATTTATTGAATGCCCATCTACTTATAACTATATTGAATGTAGCCGTGGCAAGAAAAGAAGAGTGGCTATCAACGAGTTGCTTGACAATATACCAAGTGCAGAAAAACACTTTGACGGAAAGATTGGGGATATTTTAGTTGGTGGAGGAAGTGGTGAAGCACTAGCTTTTAGAATTTCAAATCCATTTGCTGTTAAATTATTTACGGCAGACGAAGAAGCGTATTGTGATTAGAGTTCGACAGCTTGGACGAAATATTCAAAGCATTCTGGACACCTACGAAATCCTATATGTTTTGTGAAGGATATGCGAGACTTGGCTGGACAGTTGACACAAGCATAGAATTGTGGTTAGCAGAAAATGTCTGTAAACTGTTAATCTCAACTATTGAAAGTATTGAGTTTATAAGACAGATACTCTGGACTTGACAACAAACCTGACACTGCTGAAAGCTTCATGGTGACGAAAAGGCGAACGTACAACTAATGGTTTGCTGCCATAGCGGCTCGACGAAACATGTGCTGAACATCAGATAGTCTATTAAACTATATAACTTATATTTGGGCTGACCTGCACGAAATGCTGCTCCGGCAGCAAGCCTAGAACGTTGTGCATAATACTTATGACAGACTCGAGAGAAAATAGATAACTGCAAGAATCTTTTTGTGACGAAAATTTATAAGCCTGCTCAAAATCAATTATCTATTGAGGTTGCATTAGGACAAATCTCTAAAGCTGAAGAAGACTTTTGGATTGGAAATAAAAATTTATCAGGCAATCGAATATTCTTTGATGACTCCTCAGAAAAATATCAACTTCATTTGACAGTTATATTTCATATTTTGTATTGAATTGAAAGCTTTAATATAGGGAAACGGGTGAATACTCTGGCTACAGAATAAGAGAATATCAGCAATCATCATTTATTGACTTTTGCAAAAACGGAACATCTGGATTTGATATAATTGAGGAAAGTAAAATCAAGCATTTTATGCTTGTGACACAGAACCATATTGTAAATATTCTGACTGCAAGTCCTCTTAACATAAAAGCAATTAATTGAAATTCGCACAACAATTGCTTACCTCAATAACGGCTGAAACCAAAACTCAATAATAGAATATTTTGTTTAGCTTAGAACACAAATCAACATCAGTGCTGCCAATGCCGCTACTTGCGGTAAGCAATAGCACGTTAGAGGGTAACATATCTGACCTATATACCATTCTTACCAACTAAACATTAATGTTTTACATTCAAAAGGCTCAGTAAAGAAAGTTGTTTGGTAGTTGATGAGCCAATAAATAAAACTTAGTTTTTTTTACTGTTGATTAACTTATTTTAGAAATAAGAACTAATTGTATGTAAAATGGAGTTTGTATGCAAATTGTATGCAAATGAAAAAAGCACTTATAACATAATATGTTATAAGTGCTTAATTTTCAATGTGACCGCGTCAGGATTCAAACCTGAAACCTTCTGATCCGTAGTCAGATGCTCTATTCAGTTGAGCTACGCAGCCGTTTGTTTCGGGGTGCAAATATAGGGTGTATTTTACTTTTAAAAAAATGTAAACCCAATTTGTTTATCATTTCTATTTTTATAAGCATAATCACTCAACATGGAAGTTATTTCCGTTATACCCATCCTGAGAATATTTGATGTTGCAAAAGCCAAAGAATTTTACATAGATTGGCTGGAATTTACCGTAGATTGGGAACATACGTTCGATGAAAATGCACCCATTTACATGCAAATATCTAAGGGAAACACTGCCCTCCACTTAAGCGAGCATTACGGCGATGGCACACCCGGTACAGGCATTTTTATCTGGTGCACAGGTCTTGAAGCTTATCAACAGAAATTGCTTAATAAAAATTACAAATACTTCCATCCCGGCCTGGAAACCACCTTTTACAATTCGCTTTCTATGAATATAGTTGACCCTTTTGGCAACAAAATATCATTCAACGAAAAGTTAAGCGAAAATATACGCTGATTTTTAAACTTCATTAATACTTCAAAGCTGCATTGCATTATTAATCTGCTACCTTCGTTTTATGGTTATCAATTTAAGCGAGCAGCACAGCTTAGTTACTAATTGGATAAGCGAGTTGCGCGATGCCGAAATACAGGCTGACCGGATGCGCTTTCGTAAAAATCTGGAACATATTGGCGAAGTAGCCGCCTACGAAATAAGCAAAACATTGCCGTGGCACACCGTAGAAGTGCAAACCCCGCTTGGAATTCATAACAGCAAAGTATTAAGAGAACAGCCTGTACTCGCTACTATCTTACGTGCCGGATTGCCGCTCCACCAGGGACTGCTTAACTTTTTTGACAAAGCTGACAACGCATTTATAACTGCTTATCGCAAGCACCACATGGATGGCAGTTTCAACATAGCCGTAGAATACATGAGTGCACCTTCACTTGAAGGAAGGATTGTTATAATAAGCGACCCTATGATGGCTACTGGCGCGTCTCTGGTAAAAACCATAGAACGCATGAATACCGAAGGCACACCAGCTTCCATTCACATCGTCACTGCAATTGCTGCCGTTACAGGAATTGAGCTGGTACTGCGCGAAGTAGGGGAGAATGTAACAATCTGGTGCGGCGATATTGATGAAGAGCTCACCGCCAAAGGTTACATTGTGCCCGGTCTCGGCGATGCCGGTGATCTTGCCTATGGCAGCAAAAACCAATTTTAAAAGTTAGGTACATTATTCTTTAGACATCCTGCCAAAAGATTATTGATTTGCAGTAAAATGCGTAGAAGTAAAGCAACTACTCATTGCTGCACTGGATAGCGATTTCCAATACTTATTTCATTATATCACTTACAGACGGCTTTCCTGTGTTCTGGAATATGGTTGATCATATAAGATCTATGTGTAACTGCTATTACAACAGCTTTATAAGAAATAGCCGCCTATCTACAATCGTGTATCGTAATTCGTATATTGTAAATCTTCAAATTCCTCAGTTCTCACTCTTGGAGTACCCGGAGTTATACCTGACTTATACCTAACTTATACTTAACTTATACTTAACTTATACTTAACTTATACCTAATCTCCTCCCTATCTCCCTGATACAAACACATAATCAACTCCTGATCTACCCCATGTGAACCCTACATAAAGCTAAATGCAGTAAAAGTGTGGTTCCCTTTTACGTCAACTATTTCTGAATAATAATGTACCAGTGCTATCCGGCTAAAAGCAAACATTATTGTTGTTTTCTGTTGAATATAAAATGCTTAATATTAAAGTATCTATTTGACCATTAACTGTTAACCTATAGCTATTCAAAAGATTTAAGGCGAAAAAATTAAATACTTTCCCGGATATTTGCTATGAAAAACTAATTGTAACTTCACTCTATAATAAACTGCGTAATGAGGTGCCTCTTTTTTTCGATTGTATTTGTGCTGATGGGAATGCGCTGCCTTGCCCAAGACCCACACTTTTCCCAGTTCTTTGCCTCGCCGCTCACGCTCAATCCTGCGTTTACAGGCAAGTTCAATGGCGATGTGCGCATAGCAGGTAATTACCGCAATCAATGGCCAACAATCAACCGTGCTTTTACTACCGGTACTGTATCTGCCGACTTCCATATACTAAAGAACAAAATTTCGGATGTGGATACCTGGGGGGTAGGCATTATGGCACTTACCGACCAGAGTGCGGCTGGTGCTGTTAAGTTTAACTATGTTGCGCTTTCAACAGCCTTTCATAAAGGATTGGATGAAGATGGCTATAAGCAGATAGGAATCGGTTTTCAGGGTACTTACTCCAATATGATGATCAACACCTCTAAGCTTACTTTTGAAGATCAATTGCGTGACGATGGTTTTACAGGTGTCTCCAATGAAACCTTCAATGGTAGTACTTTAAAGCGTGGCTATTTTGATTTAAATACCGGTATTTTATTTACCTCCTCCGTTACTGACCGCGATAACTTTTACGCAGGTGTAAGTTTGTATCATGTTACCCGTCCGCGCCAGCAGTTTACCGATGCTGGCTATTATGTGCTCAATCCTCGCTTTACCTTACAGGCAGGAGGCTTTTTGCCCGTAGGAGAACAGCTAACGTTACACTTGAGTGCTTTGCATAGCATCCAGGCAGGTGCACACGAAACAGTAGTAGGCGGAGCTATGCAGATTCCCGCAGGCGACCCTGATACTCAAGACAATCCGGTAAGCTTTTTTGCAGGTATGTGGTACAGGTTGAATGATGCATTTATACCGTATATAGGTCTTGATTACAGCGATTTTAGTCTTGGTGTAACCTACGATGTTAACTCTTCTGATTTAAAGACAGCCTCCAACAGCCGTGGTGGTATTGAAATTTCACTCATTTACATCAAAAAACCTGCTGGAAGTAAAGGCTTACCTTGTCCAAGATTTTAGGATAGAATACTTATCATAAATGCACTTCCGGGCATTGTTTTGAAGCTTCAGAGGGATCATATATAAACATCAACTCTTATCCAAGAACTTATCCCAGGCATTCTTTTACTTTCAACATTCTGCTCATAGCTCACAGATCGTATCTCGTGGCTTTCCGCTTGCAGCTAGTAGCTTGAGGCTTGGAGCTTTTATATTACTATCTTGCGCCTATGTTTACGGGTATAATAGAAACAATGGGCACTGTTGTAACAGCCGAACGAGAAGGCTCCAATGCTGTTTTCTTTATTCAAAGCAGTGTTTCTGAAGAACTTAAAATAGACCAAAGCGTTAGTCATAATGGTATTTGCCTCACAGTTGACCAGTTGCAGCCGGGAGCACACCGGGTTACAGCTATCGCCGAAACGCTTAGTAAAACCAATGCCGGCAATTGGATGGAAGGTGATTTGATCAATATCGAAAGATGTATGCCCATGAATGGTCGGCTCGACGGGCATATTGTACAGGGGCATGTGGATGCAACCGCTATCTGTACTGAAGTAAAAACATTAGCCGGCAGTTGGGAATACCGCTTTCAGTTTGATAAGCAGTTTGCTGTATTAATGATTGAGAAAGGCTCTGTTTGTCTGAATGGTATCTCACTTACCGCTTTTAATGTTACCAATGACCAATTTACTGTAGCTATCATCCCATATACTTTTTCCCATACTAATATACAGCAGGTGCAGGCAGGTAGCCAGGTAAATATTGAATTTGATATTATTGGCAAATACATTCAGCGCATGGCTTCAATAAGCCAACTATCAAGATGAGTAAGGTTCCCTCAGTTGGTATTGCTATTTTAAACTGGAATGGCAGGCATTTTCTACAAACACTATTGCCATTGCTGCAAGAGTTAAGTTATCCAAATTATACTGTTTACGTAATAGATAACTACAGCACCGATGACTCCATTGTATTTATGGAAGCCCGTTTTCCCGAGGTAAAAATTATTCCATTATCAGGTAATTATGGCTTCGCCAAAGGCTATAATCTGGGTTTAGCTCCAATAAAAGAAGACTATTATTTAATGATGAATTCGGATGTGGAAGTAGGAAAAGACTTCTTACAGCCATTGGTATCACTGATGGAAAGTGATATACAGATTGCCGTTTGTCAGCCAAAAGTTTTATCGCTCCGCAACAGAGAATACTTTGAACATGCTGGTGCAGCAGGTGGCCTGATAGATGTACTGGGTTATCCTTTATGTCGTGGAAGGATTTTTAACACTGTAGAGAAAGATAACGGGCAGTACAACGATGTGCGTCAAATATTTTGGGCGACAGGAACCTGTTGCCTCATACGCAAAGAAGCATACTGGCAAGTGAACGGCATGTACGATTATTATTTTATGCACATGGAAGAAATAGATATGTGCTGGCGAATGAACAGTATAGGTTATAAAGTAATGTACTGTCCCCAGGCTGTTGTTTATCATCTGGGTGGTGGTTCGTTACCATATAAATCTGCTGCCAAGACATACTACAACTTCAGGAACAATATTATAATGTGTTATCGCAATTCGCCCTGGTATATCAACTGTTGGATGCTGCCCCTGCGTTTATTAATGGATGCCGCCGCAGCCTTAGAATTTGCAATAGGAGGGAATAGTGCCGGCACTATGGCTGTTGGAAAAGCTTATATACATTTTTTAAAATGGCTGTTCAGTAATGAAAAACAAACAGTGGTGGTAAAAACATCCCTTTTTAGCTTACCGGGTGTTATCAGGAAGAGTCTCGTATGGCAATATTTTGTATTAAAGAAGAGGCATTATGAAGAGATAGTCTGAACCAGTATAGAAGAGCAAAACTAATGAAGCGACAACGGGCAGAGTGCTTTTTAAAAATTGTTGCCTATCGAGTAACCTCACTACCATACACGTTATTCTATCTTACACATTCGATATATAGAAAATATACTGAACTTATATTATATCTCTTCCATACTGACTTCTCCCCATCCTCTGATATACCACCCGTACATTCCACCCACATCCACCGAAACCCAACACCTTAAAACCGAAAGTTAGCTATACAATCATTACTGCCATTATCTTTGACACTTTTAGTCTGAATTATGATAAAGAGATTATTTGTATCATGCAGTCTGTTATTAGCAGCCACCACATTTGCACAGCAAGGAGATATTGCTTCCAAATATGCCTCGGTAATTACCCCCGCAGCATTAAAAGAAAAACTATCTGTCATTGCCGGCGCAGGCATGGAAGGGCGTGAGACCGCGACACCCGGACAAAAGAAAGCCGCAGCTTACATCGAAACTTACTTCAAAAAGATCGGCTTGCAACCCGGCACACCCAATGGTTACCAGTTGCAATATCCTGTCTACCAGGATTCGCTCATTGCGGCAACACTCAGTATCAACAGCACTCCCGCCCAGATGAATCAGGACTTCACTTTAAGTCCGGCTTTCCTAACCGAAGGCAACTGGAACGCAAAAGAGGTGATATTCGCTTCTTATGGCTTAAGCGATTCTGCCAACAACAACTTCAACGGGCTGGACGTAAGCAATAAATGGGTAATGGTAATTGACGGAACCCCTGCCGATATGGACAGCACCGAAGCGGCGAAATCCTATCCTAACTTGCTTGCCAACCGCATGAAGCCATATAATGTGAAAGCCAGGAATGCTAAAGGCTTGCTCATCATCAAAAAAGATTTTCCGGGCCAATCCACCACTTCGCTGAAGGGCAACATGTATTTGGACAAAATATCCAACAATGTTCCGGTGATCTATATCTCTTTAAAAACGGCATCATCCATTCTGCAGCAGCCGTTCAATAGCTTCAGGGATTTAAAGAATGTCATCAGGGGCGTTTACCCAACATCCCTCTCTTTCAACGAACAAAAAACTACACTCAACCTCAATAGCTCCGATGTAATTGGCATACTGCCCGGCACTGATAAGAAGAGCGAATATGTGTTTGTAACCGGTCATTACGACCACCTGGGTAAAAAAGGCAATACCATTTGGTACGGCGCCGATGACGATGGCTCCGGCACTACCAGTGTATTGCAGATTGCCACTGCTTTTGCCAAAGCTAAAAAAGAAGGGCATGGCCCACGCAGAACAATGGTGTTTATGACCGTATCGGGCGAAGAGAAAGGCTTGTGGGGCAGTGAATATTATACCAGCCATCCTCAATTCCCACTGGACAGCACCTCAATAGATCTAAATATTGATATGGTAGGCAGAATTGACCCGGACTATAAAGGAGATTCGCTCAATTATGTATATACTATTGGTGAAGACAAGCTGAGCAGTGATTTATTCCCCATCAGCGATAGTATCAACAAACGGTATGCAAACATGGAATTAGACCGTCGCTTCAACGATCCCAAAGATCCCAACCGCTTTTATTACCGCAGCGACCATTACAATTTTGCCAAGCACGGCGTGCCGGTCATTTTTTACTTCAATGGCGTCCATGCCGATTACCACCAGCCAACCGACACAGTAGATAAGATCAATTTCGACCTGATGTCAAAGCGTGTAAAGTTGGTATACTATACCGCCTGGGCAATGGCAAACCGCGACAATATGGTAAAACGCGATATCCCCCTGAAGTAAATTGTATTATGAAATCACATCGAATCTTAGAAGCATAACTATCACATAGTTTTTCTATGTGATTCTTCTTATGTTCCTATGATTCTATGTGGTAAGAATGACAAACAAAGCAGCTTATTCTTTTCCTATGAAACCCATCTTTATCACCGGCATAGGTACAGGCATTGGCAAAACACTATCTGCCGCCATCATAACCGAAGCCTTACAGGCAGACTATTGGAAGCCGGTACAAGCTGGTTTTGATGACGGCACCGATGCATTAACCGTAAAAGCGCTCGTCAGCAATACGCAAACCACCATCCACCCCGAAGTATATAAACTGCAACTCCCCGCATCCCCCCACATTGCCGCAAGACAAGAAAACATCACCATTAGTCTCGAAACCATTTATAATTCTTATTCACAATTCACAATTCACAATTCACAACTTATCCTCGAGGGCGCCGGCGGATTATTAGTACCTTTAAACGATAATGAGTTTATCTTAGACCTTATTAAGAAATTAGATGCCCGTGTTATATTGGTTAGCCGGAACTATCTGGGAAGCATTAATCATTCTCTGTTAACTGCTGCCGTGTGCAAGGCAAATGAGGTAGATGTAATAGGCTGGATATTCAACGACCAATACATGCAATATGAAACAGAGATAGAAAAGTGGAGCGGATATCAAAAAATAGGTTCTATTCCTGCTGCAGAAACAATCAATAAAGAGTTTGTGAAAGAGCAGGCAGTACTTATAAAAGACCAGTTGAAAAGGATGTTATGACAAAGAAAGAATTGCGCGAAGAATACCGGAAAAAGCGCTCAGCTATTACCGCAAAAGAGAAGATAAAGCTGGATGATTTACTGCTCATTCAGTTTCAGGATCTGTCATTCAATGATGTGCAGGTGTTATTGACTTATGCACCCATGCTGCATACGTCAGAACCTGATGTACACTTGTGTGCACGCTATCTGCAGCACCAGATTCCAGGCCTACAGATAACTTACCCGGTCATTGATTTTGCTACCACTACCATGCAGGCGATGCTTGTAAATGAACATACTGCGTTTGTCCGGAATATTTACAAAATAGAAGAGCCAACCATCGGTGAAGTAATAAAACCCGAAGCAATAGATATGATATTTATTCCTTTGCTGGTATGCGATAGACATGGGCATCGGGCGGGCTACGGCAAGGGCTTTTACGACCGCTATCTCAACCAATGCCGCGAAGAAGTAATAAAAGTTGGCTTCTCCTACTTCGATCCGGTGGAAGTCATTAGCGACATCCATGCCTTTGATATACCTTTAGATTTTTGCATTACGCCGCATCATATCTATGAATTTTAATACCATCTTTGCCCATTCCATTCGAGTCTTATTGTTGCCCATTGCATTGCTGTATGGTCTTGCAGTAGCCATCCGTAATTGGCTGTACGATAAAAAAATATTGAAGTCAGCCACCTTTAATTTTCCGCTTATTGGGGTAGGCAACTTATCAGTAGGTGGCACCGGCAAAAGCCCCATGGTGGAGTATCTGGTAGAACTGTTGCAGCCGCATTTTAAAGTAGCAACTTTAAGTCGGGGCTACAAGCGTAAAACCAAAGGTTATGGCTTGGCTAATGAAGCAACAACAGCATTGGAAATAGGAGATGAGCCAATGCAGTTCCATTTAAAGTTTCCGGATATTGCAGTAGCGGTAGGTGAAGAAAGGTTGGTTGCCATTCCTCAATTATTACAGGATCGCCCCGAAACAGAAGCCATTATTTTGGACGACGCTTTTCAGCATCGCAGTATCAATGCAGGGCTGAATATTTTACTGACAGATTGTGGTAACCTGTTTTACAGCGATTGGTTTCTCCCTACAGGTGACTTACGGGATGAGCGCAGGTCCTACAAACGTGCGCATATTATTGTTATCACCAAGTGTCCACCCGGTTTGAGTATAGAGGAAAAGAATAAAATCTCTAAACAAATAAAGCTGCAAAAGCAGCAGCACCTGTTCTTCACCGCTTTTCAATATGGGCAGCCATATCATATCGTAACCAGGGAGTCCGTAAGTATTACACAGCAACATGAAGTATTACTTGTTTGCGGCATTGCCAATCCCCAGCCTTTAAAGGATTATCTTACTTCCCGGACAGGCTCCTTTATTGAGCAGTCATATAGCGACCACCATATTTTTACCATTGATGATTTAAAAGAAATCCGAAAGAAATATGAAGGATTACAGGGCAATAACAAGTTCATCCTCACTACGGAAAAAGACGCGGTACGCTTACTTAAATTCAGTGACAAACTGTACGATCTGCCTTTATATGTATTGCCTGTAAAGCACCAGTTCCTTTTTGACGGCGGCGCACAGTTCAATCAGCTAGTGCACAATTTTGTAGCGCATTTTCATGCAGCCGGATAATGCCCTATCCTAAAATAGGTTGACACTTCCATTCTCATTGACTATTACCGTAAGACAAACAAAAGCAATTCTGTCTGGGCTACTCTTGTACGACAAGGCTACGAGTTTGCCATTTCAGCAATTAGTAAGTATAAAATATATTTAAGGGTATCTCACTCATAACACTCACAATCACCCTCGCACCTCTCCGTATCTATCTTCACCGGGTACCCCAACAGCACCTCTTCCGGCAATGCAATACGTACATTATCAATAATCACATCAAAGCTGAAGTCGTCATCTGTCAGCCCGCTTTCTTTTAATAGATAAACCATCTTTTTATCACCCGCTTTCAATCCTCCCAACTGCGCCTGCAATAATGAATGTATGCCGCCAGACCCATGCAGGTAATTAACAGGTGCTGCAAGCATTGTATCCTCCAGCACCACACCTTTGCTATTGCGCATGATATAGCGCATAGCAACCACAGTATCTTTTGCAATGCACATCATGCTTTCACTTCTTTACCGCTCACTATTGTTTTATTTACGGGAATATTGCCATACACTACTTTCAAAGTTGGTTTGTTCGCTTTAAATGTAACCGTACCAAAACCCGTAGCAGTAGAAATAAAGGAAGTGAAATCTCCAATCTTAGAATCAACATACAACGTTTTATCTACTGCATCATAGCGTACCCCGGTAAGTCCTTGCAACATGCCATAGCTGCTCATGGCACGTGCATACCAGTGGCCACATTCATATTCATTAAAAGGATTACGTATTTTACCATCATACCTGTCGCGGCAGAGGCGTACAATATCTAAGCCTTCCTGCACATGCCCCATCTCCATCAGGTGCGATGCTACCTGGTACTCGATACCTGTCCATACTTCATCACTATATACAAAAGGTAAGGATAGCTTGCCACCTTTGGGCCAGGTACATAGTAATAAGCCGCCCTCATTACCTAAAGCATAAGCAGGGCGCTGGGGGTTAGCATGCTCTTTTAGGGTAGTACGCAGGTTATACTTATGGATAGCTAATAAATGGCTCTTTACTTTTTGTGGATCAATAAAATCAAACAGCCCGCACATGCTGCCAATCCATGCACCCAATATGCCATCGCTCAGGCAGCCCTTACCATATTGATATTTTGGTCCCTCTTTCTGCAGCACCGCAATCGCTTCCGCCGAATAATCCCCTCCAAAAGACTTAGCAGTAGCGGGGTTCTGGGCATTCAGATCCTTATACTCTATATCCTGAATAAAATACTCGCCATCATACAGCTTTGTTTCAATATACTGCTTGCCCTTGTTGTATAAATCTTCATACTTGCTGATGTCTTTGTTCAGGTATTTACCCATCTGCACCGTAGCATATAAAGCACCTAAGTAAAAAGAAGTACACATGCCATCCGGTCCCCAAAACTCAATGTCGTATGTATTATGGTGCGGCTCCTCTACTACGCCTTTACTATGTGGGTCCCAGGTCTTAATGCAATAATCCATGCTGGTAGTTACTACCGGGTAAATCTTTAGCAAGCCATGTACTATCCCCACTGATGCGCCACTCACGATATACTTTCATAATACCGCCTAACTGTCCATCTGCCGCCGCATGGAAGTCATGCTTCAAAGGACTGATAGGCATATTGGCTCTAAAGCCCTGGTGTCCTTCTTTATTTTGGTTCTCGCAAAACTCTGTATTGCGTAGTGTTCTTTCTAATTTCGGAAACAAATGCGGTATTGCCTGTGCATAGTTCCATACATGCGTACAGGAGCCATGACAGCAGCCGCCATCATCACCGCAGCCTTCCCAGCTCCAAAGCCTGCCATCATACTGCCGCAGTACGGTTGGCGACTTTATAATGGTAAGATTCGCAGCCACTGCTTCCATCACTTCAGGAGGCAAAGTGCTGGCATAGAAAGCATCCGAAAAGAGCTTTGTGTTTTTATATAGATCGTTGTAGTTACTGCGCCAGTAATCAGCTACCTCTTCCACATTAGCAAAGCGGCTGCTATACCAGGGCTTGTAAGTAGGAGAGGGGCTTTGTTTACCGTTTTGTACACCCAGGTCTTCCGGTGCTGCACAGCAGCCGCTTTCCAGACTACAATTTTTCTTCTCATCCATTACCACCTCACCAATGCGCAGATCACTTTCCGGTATATACCACGCCATCATCAGGCGCACTGTTTTACTTGCGCCAGGCAGTAAAGTAAACGGTACAAATAAAGACGCTCCCGGTGCATCCTTTTCCACCGGCTCTGTTGCCTTGGTATTACCATCGCGAACAGTGTTCCAGGCCATCGTAAGCGGGTCCCACCAACCACCACGGAACCAGCAATAGTCAACAATGGTGTTGGCATCATCCGTAAAAATAGCGAAGCTGCCTGCAGCCTGGGGCTTATCTTTAGTAGCCTCCTGCACCAATACAAAGCCATGAGCTGTTTTATCTATCTTATTAACAGCACCATTTTCCGCTAGCTAAAAAGTTTTTAGTGTTAAAGGAGAAAACGGCATCCCTATTTTGTGTGCTATTATTGGTAAATGAATATTCCAAAGCGCCCACAGGCAAACTGCTGTTATCTTCATCAGTTGGTATAAAAGGGCTCCAGCCCTTTACTGTTATCTTTAAAGGAATATCTGCATCCTGCAATTGTATAGCCCCAAAGGGAAATCTGGTAGTAAACTCTGCTTTTTGAAAACGTGGTAATCCATACGTAGTTCCTGCTGCACCATTTCCGGTACCACGCTGACCAAACATTTTCCAATCCGGCACAGGTCCTTCCAACACTTTTACCCCATTCGTTAATCCCTTTATCGCAATGGCAGCAAACAGGGAAGGCTCATTAAATATCTCCGGATGGTTGTGCACACTCATATGCGAAATAGCGCCGGTACCTTCCAAACAAAACATGCCTGCGCCCAATCCACCTATTGGAAAAGCAAGCCTGTTAAGATATTCACCTGTATAGGGTGCATTGTACTTGCGCTTGGTTGCAGGAGGTGTTTGTGTGCCTTTTACATCATCCTGCGTGTACTGGTACATCAGCAGCTTTAAGCAAGCCTGTAGGGGCGAGGGCTGCGCCTGCACTGCTTATAGCAATGGATTTTAGGAAGGAACGACGTTGGTTGATATCTGCCATAGTTATTTGGAATAATGTTATTTATAGTAATTGTAAAAAGATGTTTTAGTCTTAAACATTCGCCTGTAATGGCTTTTCTCTGTCATCTCCCAACAGTCATTTATCATCTCAATCCAAAAAATCTTCCCAATCTCCGTCATTATACAATGGTCCATACGTCTCACAGGCCCTGTAATCTGCGCCTTCTGTCTCCGAGCCAAAGGCATTCCATGCAGAAGGCCTGAAGATTCTTATCTTCTTCTACATTATGCATGCAAACAGGAATGCGTAACATAGAAGCCAGCGTAATTAATTTATCACCAATATGCCCATAACTGATAGCGCCATGATTAGAACCCCAATGCGCCATAACATTATACACATCAGTAAATGCACCTTTACCTGTAATGCGTGGCACAAACCATGTTGTTGGCCATGTAATATCGGTTCGTTTATCTAATGTGTTGATGAACGTTTTCAGGAAGATCGATTGTTTCTCCTTCTGCAATTTGTAATACAGGGCCAACACCTCTTACCAAATTGATGCGGCACATGGTTACAGGCATGCCTCCTTTTGTTACAAATTTTGAAGAATAACCGCCGCCTCTGAAATAACCTTTATTAGCCGGATACCAGGTTGTTGCATCCAAACATCATCGGCTTCTTCTTCGCTTATTTCCCAGAAAGGTTTCATTGCAGGTTTGCCATCTTTTGCTTTGCTGACCGCTGCCATCTAATGTTGCAGAGCCGGAGTTAATAAGATGAATAAAACCATTGGCTGCAGCACGCTTCAGGCCTCCAGCCTGTTACACGTTCAACAGCATCAGGGCTCCAGTAAGTTCGCACATCTGCAAATATTTGTGCAGTGTTGGTAAGCAGATAATCAAACAACATACTGATGCCATTAAAAGCAATCATTTTCTGTTGCCACCATATATGGCGCACGAATACCATTCCAATCAAATGAAGAGTTTAATATGGCTTCAGAAAAATCACCGTTGGGTAAAAAATCTGTCCATTGACGTTGCCCCTGGAAGCCGGATACAATTGCATTGTGCCCAAATGCTTCTTCACCAAAACCTTTCTCTTTTAAGATGCGGATTGCCTTGCATAAGGTCGCGGAAAATCAGCGTCATCTTTACAACAAATTCCCAGTCTTTATCTTTTTGTTCTCTTGATGAATTGTTTGCTTTCTTCGTTGGCAAAATCATCACCTTCTTTACAATTTTTCTTTACCCATGCTAAAGCTTTTTCAAATTCTGCTTCATCATAAATTTTCTTTTCAATGCGGCGCAATACTTCAGATGAATCAACATATTCATTGCGCATACCAAGATATTCTCTGAAGAAATCAGGCACTACAATTGAACCTGCAATACCCATAGAAACAGAACCAATAGCGAGATAAGATTTGCCACGCATGATGGCTACAGCCAAGACCAGCCTGTGCAAAATTTAATAAGCGTTCTTTTACATCATCAGGAATGGTTTCATCACCCAAATCCTGCACATCTCTTCCATAAATACCAAAGGCAGGCAAACCAAATTGGTTATGTGCAGCCAGTGTTGCCGCAAGATAAACAGCGCCCGGTCTTTCCGTTCCATTAAAGCCCCATATTGCTTTTGGCAATAGCGGATTCATATCCATTGTTTCACTGCCATAACACCAGCATGGTGTAACAGATAATGATACGCCTACATTATTGCTTTCAAATTTTTGTGCACATTGAGCTGCTTCATAAACACCGCCAATACAGGTATCTGCAATTACACATTGTACCGGCGAACCATCAGGATAACGTAATTCTTTTTCATATAACGCAGCAACATTCTGCGCCATCTTCATAGTTGTTTCTTCCAGGGATTCACGAATGCCGCCTAATCGTCCGTCTATAATCGGCCGAATACCAATTTTGGGATAATCTGTTTGTTTATTCATAATCTGGTTTGTGAATGGTGAGTTGTGAATAGTGAATAGTCAATAGTGAATGATGAATGGTAAACTTTTCTGTTCTTAATATTTACTATTCGCCATTTCACTTATTTAAATGTTGTTTGTACTTCGTTTAATGTAACGCCTAATAATTTTTGGCTGATCGCATCTAATGCTTTTTCATCACCTGTAAAATGATATACAGCTTGCTTATGTATGATTGACTGTTGTGGCTTTAAAAATGCAGCAGGCGATACACTTTCAATTTCATAGAAAGGTCCCATTTGCGAGCCATCAGCCAAAGGCCCATCGTTATAAGCATTTACCGCATCGCCGGAGAAAGATGGCTTTGTTGTATTCCATTCCTGGTTTAAATATTTGGCAGATGCATCGGGTTCAAACATTGCAATGGTAAGCACTTTATTTTGCGGATCGTAACTGCCCAATAACAGGCTTTGCATATTTTGGTTTAATGCCGAGTTTACCACGGCTTTTTCCATCTGCTTTAAACAATAATTTATTATCATCATGCTTTAATCTGTCAGCAGGTATTTCACCAAAATAATTTGTTGTAGCAACATCTTCAAACTTTGCGCCTGCTGCATTTTTATATGGCACAACAATTACTGTTGCAGGTGTGTTTTTCATCATATCCAATATCCAGATACAAGGCATGCCTGTTGCTTCAGTCCATGCATCTTTGCCCGTATTGGTTAATGTATTTATTGTTTGATAAGCCAACCACTTTTACACTTGTATCTAATGATAAACCTGTGTTGCTGTTTATTTCATCATCGTTTAAAATATCAATAGATCTTGTAACAGATAATTGCAATGGTGTATTGTGATAGTTGGTTAACTGCATGTCTTTTTGCATGGTTACAGAATTGTTTGTTTGCGCTAGTTACATTCCATGCTTCTGTATCAAATGCAGCAGGTGTTTTCCAATGATCAAACACCATTGAATCACCGGGCTTAAAGAACAAAGAGAAACGGCCGCCTTCAGGGCCAAGCCATAAACGGTTCTCGCCGCCATAAGCATTCATGTGCGCATCTTGGGCCGCTGAATGCTTTATAATTTACCCAGCCAAAACTAAGCCCTTCATTGCCATTTGCAGTTGACGTAAATACTTTAGCCTGGTATTTTGGCGATACAATTATTTGTGCTTTATCATCATTGGATTTTAAAACAATAACGCTCATCGTGCTGTTGTAAAAAATCAAGGTCGTAACCAAAAGTGCCTTGTTGATATGAAGCGCTATCCTTTGTATTGCTGTCAGTTGATTGCTGTGCATTGTTGTTGTAAGAAGAGGTAATCATCATAATGGCAGGAATGGCGTAAAGAAATTGTTTTGTCATGTTCTTTTATAATTATTCAATATGGTTTGCTATATCGTTTATGTGTTTGTTTGAGCAGAAAGACTCTTTTACTTCTTGTTTTTTTCTTTACTGCCACAGCTTTCCCGTACTATCAGCTTTGCTTTTATAATCACGCTGGCTGGTTGTGCTACCTTAAAATGCAGTCTGTTTATCACCAGCTTCACAGCCTCTTTACCAATATCTGCAACAGACTGGCTCACATAAGTGCCTCACACAATTAAATTTATAATAACTGTTTCTAACCTTATTAGCTTATCTGAATAAATGGCACTGCATTACTATAAACTAATTTCTTCTACACACTCAGCTATCCGGAGATAACATTGAATTACCTCATAACCTCTCATTCCCTCTCCTGGACACTGCTGAGTTATACCTAACTTATACCTAACTTATACCTGAGTTATACCTAATCTCCTCCCTATTTCCTCTATAGTAACTCCTTAGCAACTCCCTGTCTCCTCCTTACCTGTTCTCTTGCATCTTGAATCTTGTCTCATGTCCCTTGACTCACTCATTAATTCACCTCCAAATGATCCTTATCTGGCAATGGTGGAAAATGATTATGCGGCTCAGTCTGGTACCAATAAACTACAGAAGCAATATCATCTTTTAAAGGCAGGTAGCGTCCTTCACTTCTCCAGCCTAAAGCCTGTATCGTTACTTTCAGGTTCTTGTCAAAACGGATAGGATCCATAATATGCCAGCGGTACATACCAAAGCGTTGCGCTATATCATAATGTCCGTCCCCTTTGATCACCTGGTGCAGCCCCACATAAGGGGTAGTGTATTCAGTATAGTTTACTTCGTCAACACCCGATGCATTCTTTTTACGGGTATCAAAATCATAAGCACCGCAGAAAGTAATCTTCCGTACCAGTACCATTAATGGTAGGATACTCTGTATCATCATCCATATAGAACTTGATTTCTCCTTCACCCCACCAGCCGTTGTTGTGGGCACCATAGGCTAAGTACGTTCCTACATATTGACCTTTGCCTGCAATGCTGTCAACCAGTACATAAGGTGTCTTTTCAGGCAAAGGATTTATCCTTCTGAACTGGGCATGAAAATAACCAGCCTCCTTAGGTACTTCGGTAAGTGTATAATCTACCTGGTAATAAAGCACCATGTCTTCATTGTTGATGTTTTCCATAGTAATGCGGCATTTCTTTCTGAAAGGCATCGGCCAATAACAATTGAAACCGCTGCCCGGATTTACAGTAACAGCTAAAGATGCTAAGCTGCGAAAACTTGCCCCAGCCCATGCAAAAGAAATCGCCAACCGGTACTTCCACAGAAGGTGTTGTTTCATCATCCCAATAAAAGCGGAGGATAGAATAACGCCAGTTGCCGGTTGGTGTCATCCAGATGTGTTGTATAGAGCCGGGACCAGTAATATCAGCAACTGTATAAGTGGTATGGGCTTTAATAACAACACTAGGGCTTACTTTCCACCCCTTCCCCAAATCCCTTGAAGCATTGGCGCCCGTACCTGTTGTAGCCATGCCTCCTTTACCTTTTTCACCGGTAAAGTTCTCAGGACTGATAGAACGTGTTTTAGCATCAGACATCATGTAAATATTACCTATGCCCATGTTTAGCCCGTTGAAATTGGTTTGTGCAAAAGCCGCACACGATAAAAGACTTGAAGCAAGGAATAGAAGTTTTCTTTTCATAGAAAGTTTGTAATGGTTAATAAATTATAAGTATGATTTCCGGAATTGAAATTAGTTTCTGCTTATTCCTAATGAGCAACTTAAGCTAAATAAAGCTTTTTAAATGGAAGTGCTGTTTTGATTTATTTACTTATTCTGATGTAAGGCATAATTCAATCGTTAAAGCAAAACAATAAGTTGTATAATCCTCCAGATAAAAATAGATTCTTAATCGTTTAAGCAAATTATAAACAAATTCTTCTTTTTTATCGTTTTACTCTTGAATATTGACCTGTTGCTTTGCTTATTATCAAAAAGATGCCTGATGTGCTGTACTATTGCTTTTATTCATAATAGCTTTAGTAGTGCATTCATTACATTTGAAAAGCTTTACAAAGAGTGTAATCAATAAATTATCCTATCACTCAACCAATAAAGAGAAACAAACCTATGTTTAGTTTACAACAGAAAATAGCAGTTATCACAGGTGCCGGCAGCGGCATTGGTAAGGCAATCGCTTTATTATTTGGCAAGCAGGGAGCCCATGTTTATGTAACGGATATAAATGGAGAGCAAGCCGATGCAACTGTGCAGGAAATTACAAATAATGGCGGCACTGCTTACAGTATGATATGTAATGTGGCTAAGCAAAAGGAGGTGCAGGATACTTTTGCAGCATTTGACCATCTTGATATATTAGTAAACAGTGCCGGCATCTCGCATATTGGCAGTGCAGAAGATACTACCGAAGAAGATTTTGACAGAGTGTACAATGTAAATATAAAAGGTGTTTACAACTGCATCAAAGCAGCCATACCGCTAATGAAGGCAAAAGGTGGCGTAATACTAAACCTTGCTTCTGTTGCCAGCAGTGTAGGACTGCCCGACCGCTTTGCTTACAGCATGAGCAAAGGTGCCGTGGTGGGTATGACATTATCGGTAGCAAAGGACTATCTGAAAGATAATATCCGTTGCAACTGCATTTCGCCGGCACGTGTGCATACACCTTTTGTAGATGGCTTTTTGAAAAAGAACTACCCCGGCAAGGAAGCAGAGATGTTTGAGAAGCTTTCTAAAACACAACCTATTGGTCGCATGGCAAAGCCTGAAGAAATTGCCTTTCTAACCTTATACCTGTGCAGCGATGAAGCTGCTTTTATTACAGGTAATGATTACCCGATTGATGGTGGCTTTATCAAATTAAATAATTAATGGGTGGGCTTTACTGTTCTGCACTGATCAGTAAAGGATTAAGCTATAATACCAGATTCAAATAGAAGGTAAGAGAAGTCCAGAGCTTTAAAGGTGGTAAACGTAAGATCAAAGTGACGGGCACATGCATACTAGTGGTGCATAAAGGCTAATAGTCGGGTAAGCATGCTATATTTTTGTTTGAACTACAGACAAAATAAGCTTTTTGCACCACTAGTATAAAGGGAGTTGCGGAGGAGTTAGTTAGTAGGAGAGTAGGAGGAGATTAGGTATAAGATTCAGTATATATGCTAATCAAGGGTTGGAATTTTGTAAAATAGAGCACCAGGTGGGGGGTGGTCAGGTTATATTCTTACAAGCTGGCTGCTATGCAAGGCAATTACGCTTCCGGCTCTTCCCTATGTTGACAAAAAGCACCTTCTGAACAACTCTAAGATCAACTACATAGCTTACCTCTGTTTATAAAGACATCATAGGCACCCTCAAGCCCTGTTAACTTCCTTGCTGAAACATACTAAAGCCATAGCAAAGTCATGGTAAAGCCATGGATAGTTCATGGATAAGTCATGGATAAGCACGCTCTAAGCCTATGCAAATCTATTTAAACTCAAAACAAACCTGGCCGCTAGGCAAAATCATTAATCATATTCCAACACTTGATTTGCATTTTATGCTAGGTATAGCTCCTGGTATTCTATAAGTAGGAATAGGTGTTTTTGAGGGTAGAAAGTAGTGAATACCAGATTCAATTAGACGAACTGATCCAGGTGCAGCCAACAATCGTTTCGACCTTGTGCAAGCCAATTGCATGCCCGCAAGGCCCTTAGGGCTATATAATTAAAAAAGATATAAATGCTAAGCTCCGTATAGAGACATCAGTTTAATAAACAATATTTTATAAATACCCACAACCCCGCCGGTGTTGCTAATTACAATTTAACAGGGGTACTCTGATGGAGTTAAAAGCACTCAGTTATGAAAATTTCTATAAACAGAAAAGCCTCTATGAGGGTATTTACTCTGCTTTTGACTCCTGTTTAACTATTCTGTCAAGTATGTTGTATCACATCCCATCAATTGTCCTGATTTTTAATTCTATATTGGAGATAAAACCATTGTTGCTTGAATGGATATAAAAACCACACATTACCTGCTGTGCATCCGGTTATCTGTTCCTTACCAGCCTTATTGTAAAAAGAAATATTTATATTTTATTTGTCCGTTACTCGTTATCAGGCAATTGCATAAATAAGTAACATTATTTCATCTTTTATTCAAGCAAACATATAGGAAGGCATAATTAATGCTGATAAAAAACGTACATCCTTCGGCTTATTTGTAAAATATGGCATTAAACAAAATTCTTGTAGTAGATGATGACCAGGATATATTGGAAGTTCTCAAGTTTCTCTTGAGAAAAAATGGTTATGATGTAATACTGTTATCTGAAGCAAAAAATGTAATTGAGACAGTTAAGGAAACTAAACCTGATATTGCATTGCTTGATGTCAATCTCTCAGGGTACGACGGCAGGGAGGTTTGTAGATATTTAAAAACTGTACTCCATGTAAGCATACCCATATTGCTCTTTTCTGCTAATGCCACATATAAGAATTCTCATAAAGAATATGGTGCTGATGATTTCATTGAAAAGCCCTTTGAAGCAAAGAGGCTGTTGAGTTTGTTGATTTCCTACTTACCGGTTAAAGTTTGAACTGCTTATTTAGTTACCTGTCTTCCTTTATATCACTGTAGTCATTTGCATAATCCATTCTATGGAACAGCAGCCGAATGTAATTGCAGCTTATTACACTAATGTATCATACACTACTTATTAGATTTCTCTATTATTCAGTTATAGCCTTCATTTGTATAGGTAAATGGTAAGTCAATCCTGAATATAATAAAATAACGTATTATCTGTACGCTGTAAAAAACGGAATGATATATGTACTTAAGCCCTAAATTACTTAAATACTATTGGGTAAATGAACAATAGTAGGATTAGTGTCAGTGTCATAAAAACTTGTATTCATGAAAAGCTTTACGTTCAACATTCCGCTAAAATCACTCCTGGTAATATGCTCCCTTTTAATGGTCTCATCCTGCGCTAAAAAGCTGCATTTTGCTACCTCAACGGTAGTGCCGGCAGCGGAAGGCAGGGTAAAGTACAAGAAAGACGATAATGGCAACTATGCCATTGACGTAAACATTAGGAACCTGACTGACCCTAAAAGACTGACCCCTTCTAAAAATACATATGTGCTATGGCTGGAACCTACGCAAGGAAATGTGCAGAACTTAGGGCAAATCGTTAGTTCCAGTGGCATCTTTACCAGTGGTCTTAAGGCATCCTTAGAAGCAGTTACGCCATTTAAGCCGGGAAGTTTCTTTATTACTGCTGAAGATAATGCCGCTGTAACCTACCCTGGGCCACAGGTGGTCCTTAGAACACAGTAATACAGGTAATACTATTGTCCCTCACTTTGTTTACCTTTCCTCAGAAAAGCTGCATAATAGTGGGGAGAACTGTTGCCTTTCTTTAGCCACTTACTTTGCCTTAATTAGCAAAGTGAAAATATTATAATAGAATAGTACAACGTAAAATGCGGCCTATCGTGTGACTGGGTGCTACCTATGATATTACTGCGGGTGATAGTGCTATATATACCGCCAGAAGATTGTATCACTTAAAAAGATGTGTGAATCGTTCAAAACACAGTTTCTATTGTTTACAATAAATTCTTAAACCAACAGCAGCAGGTGGCATAATTTTGTGCCTATAAATGTTTTTCTACATGAGAAAAGTGCTGACCTTGTTTCTATCGCTTGCTGGTTTTATTGTCTCTTATTCGCAATCAAGTTCGTCTGCTCATTCCAGTAGTATTACTCATCGCATCAGTCTCCCTAATGGCTGGAGTTTAACGCCGGTTGGCAATTCCTTACAGTTAGGCGATCTGCCATTAAATATTGCAGTATCTTCTTCAAAAAAATATTTGGCCGTGACCAACAACGGGCAAAGCACGCAAACCATCCAGTTGATTGATGTAGTAAATAAAAAAGTGCTTGACAATGTGATGATACCGAAAAGCTGGCTGGGATTGCATTTCAGCAGGGATGAAAAATACTTATATGCTTCGGGTGGCAATGACAACTGGATATTAAAATATGCCATCAACAACAATAAACTGGTGCTGCAAGACAGCATTATACTTGGTAAAAAATGGCCGGTACAAAATATCACCTGCAGGTATTGAATTGAACGATGCACACAAACGATGTATGTGGTAACAAAAGAAAACAACAGCCTTTATACCATTGATCTAAAAACAAAAAGTGCTGATTCTCTGAAGCTGGGTGCCGAAGCTTATACCTGTTTGCTATCGCCTGATAAAAAAGAACTGTATATTTCTCTTTGGGGCGGCGATAAGATTTTAGTGTATAATACCCTACAAAAGAAACTGGTTAGATAGTATTGCAGTAGGTGATAACCCCAATGATATTTGCTTAACCAAAAATGGTAAATATCTGTTTGTTGCCAATGCCAATGATAACAGCGTTTCGGTAATTAATATCAAAAAGCGGAAAGTAATGGAAACGTTGAATGCTGCTTTGTATCCCAATGCGCCATCGGGCTCTACCACCAACAGCGTTGCCCTAAGCAGCGATGAAAAAACACTTTACATTGCCAATGCCGATAACAATTGCTTGGCCGTATTTGATGTAAGTCAAGCCGGCTCCAGCCAGTCAAAGGCTTTATTCCGGTGGGCTGGTACCCAACCTGTGTACGGGTAGTTGGCAATACAATTTTTGTTGCCAATGGCAAAGGATTTACTTCCTTGCCCAATCCCGATTACCGTCCTTTTGATACGAGTAAAGTAGCTGCTTCTGGCTTTCAGAAAGGCACGATAGCGTACGCAATATATTGGTGGCTTGTTTAAAGGTACACTTAGCTATTTTCACTGCACCTACACCAGCACAATTAAGTCAGTATTCAAAACAGGTATATCAAAACACACCATACAATAAAGAACAAAGAAGTAACAGCAACAGGGCGAAGCCTGGCAACCCGATTCCTATGAAGCTCGGTGAGCCATCTCCTATAAACATGTGTTTTATATTATTAAAGAAAACAGGACCTACGACCAGGTATTGGGTGATATGAAGGAAGGCAATGGCGACACCAGCCTTGTTTTGTTTGGTGAGAAGGTAACACCCAACCTGCATGCACTGGCAAGAGAGTTTGTATTGCTCGATAATTTTTATGTAGATGCCGAAGTAAGTGCCGATGGTCACAACTGGAGCATGGGCGGCTATGCCGATGATTACCTGGAAAAAACCTGGCCAACAGATTATGGTGGCCGAGGCGGTACGTATGATGCGGAAGGCAACCGTGCGATTGCCAATAACAAAGGATGGTTTTATATGGGATCATTGCAGCACGTGCTGGCGTAAGCTATCGCACCTATGGCGAGTTTGCCGATGATTACAAACCTAATATTCCCGTGTTAAAAAATCATTTTTGCCCGTATTATACAAGCTGGGATCAAACAGTGCGGGATACCACAAGGGTAGGGCAGTGGAAGCGCGATTTTGATTCACTGGTGGCGCATAATGCATTGCCTCAACTGAATACTTTACGCATCATTAACGACCATACAGAAGGTTTGAGAAAGGACGTCCAACACCATTTGCACATTGTGCCGATAACGATCTTAGCAGTAGGTATGTTTGTAGATTACTTAAGCAAGAGTCCCGTGTGGAAAGAAAGCGTGGTATTTGTGGTGGAAGATGATGCGCAGGATGGCCCTGACCATGTAGATGCGCACCGCAGCCCGGCCTATGTAGCAGGTGGTTATGTAAAGCGGCATTATGTAGATCATACCATGTATTCTACCACTTCTGTATTGCACACGATCGAATTGATATTAGGTATGCCACCAATGAGCCAATACGATGCAGCCGCAGAACCCATGTGGCGTTGCTTTACCAATACACCCGATCTTACGCCATTTAATGCAAAGCCATTGCAAACGGATATCAATGCAAAGAATACTGTTGAAAATGCATGGCAGCGCAAGAGCGAACAATTTGATTTTACACATGAAGACCGCATACCCGACCGCGAGTTTACCGAAGTGATCTGGAAAGCCGTAAAAGGTGCAGATGCTATAGTGCCTGCACCCAGAAGAGCTGCATTTGTAAAGCTGAATGAGAAGAAAGTGGATGAGGATGATTAATAAAAAGCTGCGAGCTGCTACTAATACCAAATAGCTATCAAGTTGGGAAAAGAATTATTAACTTAGAGATGAGCAATCAGTACACTACTAGGCGCATTCTAAGTACTGAACACTGGATGTTATCTCCGACTTGATACCAAGTTGGTAAGAGCTTCAAATGGTTTATATGTCATACTCTAAAAAGAGGCTGCCCAATAGAGTTTGTCTATTGGGCAGCCTCTTTTTATAACAAGCAGCCACTATTTGTGCGGAGGATTAGCAAGTGGTATATTATATGTATCACCCGTACATAATATATGTACTTTAAGTCACGGATACTTACCGGCTTTTTGGTTAGAAAATCGTCAACATTGGTCTTTCCAATATGAAAGCCATCTATCACAATAACTAACCCTGATCCAATAATTTCTGCCTCCAGTCCATTACGAACTACCATAGCCGTATTTTCTCCAATGCCAATACCTATACACGAAGGATTAGTAACAATTACCTGTGCCATCCTGCACAAACCTTCCTCTGTTTACAAAATGTGTATCAATGCAAACGTCCTTCAAAAACTCCATACCTGTTGTTATTTTTATTTCTCCGCCTATTTCCTGCACTTCATCATTACCCGCATATATCATAGGTGTAGAAAGCATCATAGCTCCGGCACTGGTGCCGCCAATCACAATCTTTTCATAAATATATCTTTCCTTTAAGCGGGTAAGAAACTGGGTGCCTCCGTACCGGGAAGTGTATTTTAGCTGGTCACCACCAGCAAAAAAATCACATCTGCTTTTTCAATTCTTTCCATTGACTCATCCGTCATTACTTCTTCACGGCTGTTATGGTGTATATGACCAATATTTTCTACTTTAAGTTCTTCAAAAACTTTGCGGTATTCTTCAAAAGATTCATCGCCCTCACTGGAAGCACTGGTAATCACTTCAATAACGGGTTTTTGTTTACCAGTCAGCTCTACAAATGTTTTAAGTACTCCAGATGGTTCAGGATCCTCTGGTGCTTCTACTTCATTCGGGACCATCTTTGCTCCTTTGTTTTCTTTGCCGCCAATTATTACTAATATGCCTTTTGGTGTAGGACATTCTTTTGACATATCTGTTCCTTTGTTTTAAATGACTGGCAATAACATGTCAGGATGTTATTCATAGGTTATTTAATCGTTTATTAAAAATAGAGCAGATATGATAAATGAATGCTTGCTTTGAATACTTAATAAATACAAATGGTCGCATCTTCACCCTCACTTTTCCAGCCGCGGTGCATTCTTTCGGAGTTAAACTCAATGCCTGTATTACCTTGTTTATCTACTGCAATCACGCCCATATCACCTTCTATGTCTTTGCATTTTTCTTTTATTAAAAAGCGGCAGGCTTCTGCTACGCTTAAGCCTTTATATTCCATTACAGCAGCTATCTGAAAGGCTGCTACATAACGAATCATATATTCACCATCGCCAGTACACGACACGGCACAAGCATCATTACTGGCATAGGTGCCGGCACCTATCACCGAACTATCGGCAATCCTTCCCTGGGTGCAAAACTCCAATCCGCCGGTAGAGGTAGCTGCTGCAATATTGCCGTCCCTGTCCAGCGCCACAGCCCCTACAGTTCCATGTTTATGACTCTTTTTCTCTGTTTGTTGTGTTGCTTCTTGTTTGGCTTGCTCGTATAGCTCATATTGATGTTGGGTAATAAAATAAGCATCCGGTGCCAGTTCAATATTGTTTGCTTTTGCCAGTTCAGTTCCCGGCATCCCACCAATATATACATGCTTTGTTTGTTCCATTACAAACCGGGCAAGCACTACAGGGTTCTTCACATTCTTTACAATTGCAACAGCACCGGACTGCAGGGTCTTCCCGTCCATAATACTGGCACACATTTCTACCTCTGCCTTATCGTTCAATGCAGCGCCTTTGCCTGCATTAAAGAGCGGATTGTCTTCCAACACTTTTACTGCTGCTTCTACTGCATCCACTGCCGGTTTCCCGCTTTCCAACACCGCATAGCCCGTATTTATCGCTGCTTCAATTCCTTTCTTATAGCCTTCCATGTTCTGCCTGATGTACTCCGAATCCGGTCCTGCACCTCCGTGTACTACAATTGTTATTTTACCCATTATTTTTATAAATATGCCTTAACAAACATTAATCCATGATTTATGAAAGGGGATAAGCCCCCGAACTCCCGATTATTCATCGGGACAGGCTCTAAAGGGGAGTAAAAGTAAGTTAAAGGTGATGAGCGTTTGTATACGAGTATATAGGGAGTATATGAGGAGATGCATAGAAGGAGATAGGCAGGAGATCCGGTATAAGTTAGGTATAACAAGGTATAAGTTAGGTATAAGTTAAGTATAACTTAGGTATAGCCCGGTGCTGCCTAATAATTGGAACGGAGATTTTTAAAGTTGTTGTGCTGGTGTTTCTGCTAGTTAATTGGAGTATAAAATATAAAACCGCCGCTTATTCCGGATCAGATCTGATGAGATATCAAACATCATGTGTTCAGATTGAACGGAAATACTATCTTAAGGCTTCCACCTTAGCCGGACTTTAGCATTTGCGTTCGTAAAACAATGACTTACAATAGCAGCCCATTTGATGCGTTTATTGGTCTTGTATTGAATATCAGATGTTAAGAGTAAAAATATAAAATCAAGTTTAGGACAACATATAGAAGGTATGCGACTTTGGCCAAAGCAGAACTCAGGCTAAAGCCAGTATCCTTAAATTTAGGTTCCCAAGGCTAAAGCCATGGGTTAGTATAAGTAAGACTGTCACCTACCTAAAAGACCTATACCTTAGTAACTACATTGTAGTTTAATATATAACTGTCGGTGTTAAACTTCTTGTTTTGATATTGAACGTTTCATTTTTGCAAAGCAGGTGTACTATCATGTTTTTGACTGATATAGGATGGCCGTTATTTACTACAGTAACATTTGTATCAGTAATATGTTTGCCATCTAATATAGTTACTGTGCCATAGCCAATGATCTGAGAATCACTAGCCCTGGCGAATGATGATACCGGTATCATCTTCCAGGCCAATACCCAGCATATCAGGCTGTGTAGCAACTACCTGTGCCAGCCGGTTGAAACGCCCCCTGGCATTAAAGTGTGTATCAATAATTACATTATCCAGAAAGTTGAAGCCAATGCTGATTTTCACCCTGCCTTTCAGGTGTGCTTTGGTGGCACTGCCTCCTGATATCATTATGTTGCTCAATGCCATAGCGCCGGCACTGGTGCCTGCTACTACAAAAGGCTCATTGTAATAGCGTTCTTTTATTTTGTTTAGAAAATCGGTTCCACCCAGCCGGGAGGTTAATTTCAACTGGTCGCCCCCGGTAAAGAATACTCCGGAGCATTGTGCCAGTCTATCCAATACTTCTTTTGACTCAGCTTCCTCACGTTGGAGGATATCAAAGTGTTCTACAGTGTTAATCCCTAATTTTTTGAAGGCATTTTCGTAAATAACGGAAACTTCTGCGGGCATAGAAGATGCAGTGGTAACCACACCTACAGTACAAGGCTCGGTATGTTGTTGAATAATATCTACAACATTCCTCAAAATCGCACTTTCGTGATATAAATCAAATTGTCCTACTTTTTCTCCTTTGTCTTCAGCTCCTCCTACCGCTATCAGGTAACCCTTTGGTAATTCCATAGTTAGAAAGAATTTTAAAAAATGTGGCACAAAACCGGCCAATTGGTATAAAACTTACGCCAAATAGTATTGGAACAACACCCCATATTGCATGCGTATTGAAAATGTGAATGTATTGAATGGACCTAACTATTGGTCCATCTGGAGACAGCAGTTGATAGTGATGACCTTGAACCTGGAAGAGCTGGAAGAACTGCCCACCAATAAGATTCCCGGATTTCATGAAAGAATAATGGCATTGTTGCCCGGCATGGTTTCGCACCGGTGCTCAGAAGGCGTTGAGGGTGGCTTTTTTATAAGGGTGCATGATGGCACCTGGATGGGGCATGTGATAGAGCATATTGCGCTTGAACTGCAATCACTCGCTGGCATTGATGCCGGTTTTGGGCGTACCCGTGGCACTGGTAAACCTAGCCAGTATCATGTTGTATATGCTTACGGTACGCCACAGTCTGGTAAATATGCAGGCTATGCGGCAGTACGTGTAGCAGAAGCACTGGTAGCCGGTCAGCCTTATAATGTACAAACAGATGTAGAGCGTATCAGAGAACTGTGGGAAGAGGAAAAGCTAGGACCAAGCACCGGTGCTATAGTGGAAGAGGCAGTAAGGAGGAATATACCCTTTTTACGCCTGGATGGGGGCGCCTATGTACAACTTGGTTATGGCAAAAAACAACAGCGTATAGAAGCTTCTATTACCTGCCGCACCAGCAATATAGCTGTGGATGTAGCCGGCTGTAAATTACGTACGAAGAAGGTGCTGGATGAAAACTATATACCTGTACCTCATGGTAAAGTGATAAGGAATGAAGGGGAATTGAAAGATGTAGTGGAAGAGTTAGGTTTTCCCCTTGTTATCAAACCCAGCGATGCTAACCATGGTAAAGGCGTTACTACTAATTTATATGATTATAATAGTTGCCATACAGCATTCATGTATGCTAAGCAATTTGCAAATACTGTTATTATAGAGCAGTATATAGAAGGACATGACTTTAGGGTATTGCTCATCAATAACAAGTTTGTTGCTGCTGCTAAAAGAAGCCCGGCTCATGTTAGAGGCGATGGCGTTCACACCATTGGACAGTTGATAATAATGGAAAACTCCAATGGCTTAAGAGGTAACGGGCATAGTAATGTACTGACCAAGATACCAATGGACGATACAACGGTCAGCAATATAAGAGAAGCAGGCTATGCAATGGACCATGTGCTGGCAGATGGGCAAATATTGTATGTAAGAAAAACAGCCAACCTGAGTACCGGCGGCACTGCTGAAAATGTTACAGACATTGTTCATCCGGATAATATCAAGCTTTTTGAACGGGCTGCAAGAATAATAGGTCTGGATATTTGCGGATTGGATATTATAGCCAAAGATTTACAAACTCCAATCAAAAGCAACCGTGGCGTTATCATAGAAGTAAATGCAGCACCAGGCTTCCGGATGCACCTGGCACCTACTGTTGGTGCACCCATCAATGTAGCAAGTCCGGTTATTGATATGCTGTTCCCTCATCATGAGAACGGCAGAATTCCTATTGTCGCGATTACCGGTACAAATGGTAAGACTACTACTACACGCCTTATTGCCAGTATGGTGAAAGCGAGCCGCAGAACTGTAGGCTGCACAACTACCGATGGCATTTATATCAATGATGAATTGGTAAATGCCGGTGACTCTTCAGGTCCGCTATCTGCACAAATAGTACTGAAAGACTCATCGGTGGAGGTCGCAGTACTGGAAACTGCAAGAGGGGGTATACTACGCTCCGGATTGGGTTTTGATAAATGTGATGTAGCTGTAGTGACCAATATTGCAGAAGACCATCTTGGTCTTGGTGGTATAGATACTTTGGAAAAATTGGCAAAAGTGAAGTGTACAGTTGCAGAAGCCGTGCATGAGAGGGGATGGGCTGTGCTGAATGCAGATGATGATATGGTGTATGAGATGCGGAACAAGGTAAACTGTAAAGTGGCTTTGTTCTCTTTGCACGGCAACACACCCAGGATAGAAGAGCATTGCAAGAAAGGTGGCGTGGCGTGTTATGCTGATGAACAGTATATTGTATTACGCCAGGGCGTTCACCAATACAGGCGGATACAAAAGATTAGCTGCATCCCGATTACACTCGAAGGCAGGGCTGTATTTAATATCTATAATGTAATGGGTGCAGTGCTTGCAGCTCATGCAATAGGCTGCACTACCGAGCAGATAAAGAATACGTTATTTACTTTCTCCAATAATGCAAAAGATACTCCGGGACGTGTGAATATGTTCCGTATCAACGACAGCCAGGTGATGGTAGATTATGCACACAACCCACACGGACTGAGGGCTATTGGTACATTAATAAGTAGTTATAAAGACCAGCAGAAAGTAGGCATTCTTACCGGTGTGGGTGATAGGAGAGATGAGGATATTATTGCGTATGGTAAGATAGCAGGAGAAGTTTTTGATGTTGTCATCATCAGGATGGATAAAGATACCCGTGGGCGCAGCGGCGAAGATATTGCGCATTTACTAAGGGTAGGTATCCAGGATTCCGGCAATAACCCGCATGTGATGCAGATTGATAATGAAATAGAAGCCTTGGAATATGCAATCAATGTATATAATGAAAATGCATTGATATTCCTTGGAGTAGAAGATATTGAAAGGGTATTGGAGTATATGAAGAAGCTGCAAAGTAAAGTGGAGGCTGGTGAAGTGGGGCAAGAGCAGTTGCAGCAGGTTTAGAGAATTGCCGGCACTTAGTGCCTATTCCTTTAAAGATTACACCATAATCCAATACAGTAGTGGCTTGCTCAGGTAAGCCACTACTGTATGTGTATAAGGAAGTAAATCGACTATAATCTTTTGATAGCATCTGTCAGTTATTAGAAGGATTACTTAATTGGAGGATTATATGCAAACACTACCTTGTAAGCGATGTTCCTCAAATTAGGTGGAATTTCCCCAATACCCAGATCCTTTCTTTGTGCAGTTGGGTCGCACACGTAATATTTACAGCCGTTATAGATAACCGGCTCCCCTATCGACTTATCAAACTTAATAGCAATAGTGATATGTGTGGGGTACAGCAAGGCAATCATGGGCAGGTTGTAGATTTCTTTTACCAGGCAATAAAATAAGGCAGCCCTGTCATCACAGTCGCTGAATCGGTTCTGTAGGGTTTGTTCAGGCGATAACCGCTTTTCTTTTCCAAAATTATCCTGGTCATTCTCATACAAAAAAGCATATCGTGTAAACCGCATCAGGTAGTCCACACCTTCTATGTACGATAGCCCGCTGATGTTTTGTTTCAGCTTTGGAATAAGAGAACTATAGGTTTCTTTGGTGAGGGGAATATTGAAATATGATTCAAAATCAACCACCGGGTAATTGGTAAAAAGAGATTGTACCTGTGGGTTCATTAGCACTTTAAAGTGGTATATTTTTTTACGGTAACTAAACTGTAGGTCTTTCTCCGCGTAATCAGCCGGTTTAAAGTCGGGCATGCTGGTAACTTTGTAAGAAAATGCTTTTTGCCCTTCCGGAACAGATACAGCAATTAACCTAATGGTATCCCTATCAAAATCCAGCTTACCATAATCATGATAATTTAAACATACATACTGCCGGCCATTCTTTTCGTATAATGGGATGTCGTAAATGTTGTCATTACTGTACACATAGAAGAGGATCTCGTTATTGCCAATACCCAATGTGACATCGTAACCGCTTTTTGCCAGGAAAAACCATTTGTACAATGTATAGCGGGCGTAGTTTTCTGCCTTAGGTGCTATTTGTTGGGCTGTGCGGCGAATCAGTTGATAGTACAACCAGTCGCTTAAGTTGTTTCTCATTTTATACGCCAGCAATGTATCAATTACAGGTTGGTATTTCGATGCATTGGCAGCATTATAAAATGCTTTGATAGATGCTGTTGAAACCGGCGACGCATAATTGACTACCATTGTGCTATCAGTAGCAACATCAATAGTGTCGTCTAAAAATGCAAAATGAAGATGTAATAGCTTTTCCTGGCTGTAGCTGAAAGCCGGTGTAAAACTTATAAGGGCATAGATAAATAATATAAGACTTCCTTTCTTCACTTTTTAGCCAATCGTTTGGCTAAAGTTAATAATTAAATAACATTGGGTTAAATAAATTTTTCTGTATCCCTTCCTTTTAAAGTATTATTAGTTCAGGCGGTCTCCGCTACAATAGAATATTTATGATTATCAACGGCAACTATCCTGAACAATGCCATACCGCTTCGGTTTGGTAATATGGGCCTGCGGGCATAATATACAATAGAAGCTCACAACTCGTGCTGCAGCTTTTTGCAGTGATATGTAGTGCTATTGCGTGAAAGAGGAATAAAATGGTTTTGATAATTTAACGTGAGTTTAGGGTGTGTAGTATTGTAACCAACGATATTAGATCAATTAACTCCAACCCGCCGTCTGGCAGGGAGTAGATGAGGAGTTACTATTAAGTAAATATAGAGTAGATAGCAAGGAGATTCGGTATAAGTTCAGTATAACTTCAGTATAAGTTCAGTATAACTTAACTATAGCGCCTAGTGTTCCAGTATTGAAGAAAAGGCAAACTCAGCCAGTGAAAATCCTACATAACCCCGAATTCACGTTAATTTATTATATATCCGATTTGTAAGACATGCCTGCATTATCAGACTGAATATCATCGGCTAATTCATCGGCACACTTTTTTTCCTCCGGTGTTAATACTATTTCATCACCTAGCTTTGCATCTGGATTTACTTCCAGATCTAAGTTTTCTATATCAGCATCCGTTATTGGCTCTTCCGGATGTTGCATATGCCGTTCCACTAACTCGTGTGGAGTAAAGTGATGAGTAGTTTTATCAGAAGTGGCCTGCTGTGATGATTTATCTGGAACGTTTTCCATAACTTTTTGTTTTAATAATCTAATTTATAAAATAATACCAGTTTAAATAAACACAGAATAGTTAACAAGCAATTATTGAAAGCTATTTATTTGATTATACTATTTAATATTTAAGGTGTAGCAGGAAATAAAGAACTTACCCCCAGGTATCTATTTACTAATAAGGTGCTGGCTTAATTTTATAAGCATATTCTCTTAATAAGCAACGCTTTAGTTCTTCGCTTAACATTGCGGTAACATTGCGGTAACATTTGCTTAATATTAGAGTAACAATGAGGTAACACTGCGCAGTGACCTTTGCCGCCAAACAAACCTCATGAATCGAACTTTCTATTTATCATTTTTCTTTCTATTATTATTTCATTTAGCATCAGCTCAAACGGGTGGTACTACCAAGTTGTATGGAAAGGTAACCGATGCGGTTACTAACTCTCCGGTAGTTGGCGCTTCTGTTATTATTAGCTCTACCAAGGCTGGCTCCCGCACAGATGTGGAAGGCAATTTCTTTCTACAGGTAAATGTAGGCGGGAGTTATACAATCGAAATATCAAGTGTAGGTTATCAAACAAAAGTGGTAAACGATATCAAAGCTGTACAAGGCGACAATACGCCCATCAATGTATCACTGTTACAGACAAGTGCTGAGCTGAATACGGTGGTAGTAACGAGCAGCGCGCGTAAAGAAGGAACTGTAGCATTGTACATGACCCAAAAAAATGCATCGGCTATTTCTGATGCAATTTCGGCTGATGTGATCCGTAAATCGCCTGACAAGAATACGAGTGAAGTATTACGTAGGGTAAGTGGTGCCTCTATCCAGGATAATAAATTTGTTATTATCCGTGGCTTAAGCGAGCGCTATAACAGTTCATTACTGAACAATTCTGTATTGCCCAGCACAGAACCTGATAAGAAAGCATTTGCTTTCGACATATTACTTCTTCCTTAATTGATAATGTAACTATTTTTAAGTCACCTACTTCAGATTTACCCGGCGATTTTGCAGGTGGTGCTGTAAAGGTTTCTACAAAGGATTATCCTAGTAAACAATTAAGCGAGTTAAGAGTATCGGCTGGGTATAACTCATTGACCACTTTTAAAAACTTCTACAAGGGCTATCCTGAAGGTAATTTAGACTGGCTGGGATATTTTGACGATCAAAGATTGATGCCTGGCTCTTATTACAGCAACCGTGGCGCAAAATTTATCACGCTGCTCTTGATGCATCCAAAGAGCTGCTGTTACAAAACAGTTTCCTAATACATACGGATCTGAACCTGCCGTTCAAAGTCTACCCTAACTTTGGGTATAGGTTACACCGGTGGAAATACTAAGCTGATGGGGGGTAGTAAAAAGCTGGGGTTATATCTATGCCATCAACTATAGTCAATGAAAGGCGCGTGGTTGAACGTTTTAGAGATGAGTATGAGAGTTATGCTGTTCCGGCATATAATTACAACACCGACAACTACGATAACCACAGTACTTTATCAGCTTTGCTTAATGTAACCTACTCTTACGGCAAGAGCAAAATATCGCTGAAGAATTTATATAATAATGATTTTGTAAATACTCCTTCTGGAGTTCGAAGTGGTGTGAACGTGGTAAATGGAGAATCAAGCAAGTTTGACTATAAGAGTAATAATACTGAGGCTTCCGGTAATGGTATTTTAAATTCTGTACTGGAAGGGATACATAGCCTGGAACATGGATGGACAGTGGACTGGAACGCATCGTATGGTTTGACTTACCGCTGGCAGCCAGACCAACGTATTCTAACCTTCCATACTTATCCTGGTGATCCTACTAATTATTTGACACTAAGTAACGAGAACTCTCCGGAAATAACCAATGCCGGTCGTGTGTATTCTTTCTTACAAGAAAATATATATGGTGCCAACCTGAATGCTGCCAAGCAATTTAAATGGAAAGGCCAGGTACAGAAGCTGAAATTTGGTACCAGCAATTATTACCGCGACAGAAATGTAGAAGTAGATGCTTTGGGCTATTCAGTGCTGAATACTTATGGTAATCGTTTGGAGATAGCGGAAACAAAGGGTACTACATTCGAAAATATTTTCAGCCCTGAGAATATTGATGCCTATCATATGACCGTAGCAAATATTAGTGCCAACTCAACTGATTATCATGGCACCGCTTTACTGAACTCAGGTTATGTGATGCTGGATAATAAGTTTTCTGATAAAGTGAAACTGACCTGGGGAGTACGTGGAGAAAACTACACCCAGAAGCTGATGACAGAGAATAAAGCAGATATTAAGAGAAGCAACTTCGACATCTTACCATCTGCCTTATTTACCTACAGCCTGAATAGTAAAACAAATATCCGTGTGGCTGCATCTCAAAGTGTTAACCGTCCGGAGTTTAGAGAGTTAGCTACTTACCGTGTATTTGATTATGAAAATTATATCATTCAACAGGGTAATGATACATTGAAGCGCAGCAAGATCACTAATGCAGACCTGCGTTATGAGTGGTTCCCTTCTGCCGGTGAAATTATTTCAGCCAGTGTGTTTTACAAGCACTTTATAGATCCGATAGAATCTACCAATTTAGCCAATGATGTATTCAGTTTCGCTAATGCTACGAAGGCGGATGCTTATGGTATTGAACTGGAGTTGAGAAAGAAGCTTGGTTTTATAGGTGGTAATTTCTTTGAACACATGACTTTCTACACCAATGCAGCATACATCAAAGGCTCAGTAAAGTTTGGCGACCTAACCTACAATACTCCGCTGCAAGGTCAATCTCCTTACCTGGTAAATGGAGGTTTAACCTATAGTACAGACAATGATGATCTATCATTCAATATTCTATACAACCGCATAGGACCACGTCTCAGGTATAGGGCTGTAAACGGCGCCGGTAAGAATGTGTATGAAAAACCCAGGGATGTGTTGGATGCAAGTGTAAGTAAAAAGCTGCTGAAAGACCGGATGGAGCTCAGACTTACAGTAAGTGACCTGCTGGCTAATCCATATGTATGGTATTACAAGTTTGATCCGAATCCAAAAAGATATTGGTTACGATGCTTCAACAGACCGTATTATGAATAGCTACAAGTTCGGTTCTACTACTACTTTGAGCCTTCGGTTTAATTTAAGTAAGTAACAATTAATTAGGTAATCTTCCGGTAACATTTTGATAAAATAGAGATAACGCAACGGCAATACAGTTAAAAAGACTTTTGGCGATTTACATTAAAGAAACAAAGCAACAATTATTATTTATGAAGAAATTCGCATTTGCCATCTTAGCAGGAACGCTGATGATTGCAGCAACTACTACTTCCTGTAAAAAGAGTGACAACCAGACCGTACCGCCTGTAGACACAACAGGTACCGGTGGTAAAGACACATCAACTATGATACGCGGTGTTATCAGAACTAACCAGACATGGACTAAAGACAAAGTCTACCACCTACGTGGCTATGTGTATGTTACGGATGGCGCTACACTAACCATCCAGGCGGGCACAAAAATAGTATCGAACAAAGACTCTGCAGGCGTATTAGTGATATACCGAGATGCCGCTATTGATGCAGAAGGTACAGCTACCGAGCCAATTGTATTTACCTCTGGTGAAAGAATCCCTGCACCCGGTGATTTAGGTGGAGTGGTACTGGTAGGCCAGGCAAAAGGTAACGGTAACCATAGTGTGTTGGAAGGTGGTGTTGACCCTGCCTTCAGTGCATTTGGCGGTACTAATGATGCACATAGTTCTGGTACATTGAAATATGTACGTATCGAGTATGCTGGTAAAGCAGTAAACCCGGGCGATGAAGTAAACGGTTTATCATTGTACGGTGTTGGTTGGGAACAACCATTGATTATGTAGAAGTGGTAAGAGGATTGGATGATGCTTTTGAATTCTTCGGTGGTGCTGTTAATTGCAAGCATCTTAATAGCTTATAACAGTGCCGATGATGATTTTGATATGGATGACGGTTTTCGTGGTAAAATACAGTATGCCATCTCTGTAAAAGACCCTGCTTTTACAGATAATAAAGGTACTACTGGTGATATCTCCAACAATTTTGAAGTAGATAACGTAAATCCTGCCAATGGATTTTTATGGACTCAGCACTCCAATAACTTTCCCAGTTTTGATCGAATTTCACTGCTATTGGTCCAAACAATGCAGCAGGACCAGCTAAAGATTATGGCTATGGTATGCGTTGGAGAAGAGGTTGGAAATTCATTCTTGCGAATTCTGTGGTGATCGGTGGACAGAAAGCAGGTCTTGACCTGACGATGATTCTACTGTTTCTTACTACAAGCAAGATACCAGTAAGTTTTATAACAGCTTCTTAAATGCAAGCTCTGTAGCAGTGCCATACAAAATAGATAAGCTGGTAAATACTGCTTTGTGGGATACAGCAAGCCTGAGAATAAAGACTGAAACAATTGATAAGAGCAAGTATTTTGCAGATGCTTCAGCTATCGGGCTTACTGATCCATTCAATAATGCCGCACCTAATTTGAAGCCTATGGCTGGTTCAGCGGCTTTAACAACAACAGCAGACTTTGCTTTGCCACAATTAGGCGATGCCTTCTTTGATAAAGTTTCGTTTATTGGTGCCTTAGATGCTACCAACGACTGGACAACAGGTTGGACAGTATGGGGCAAATAAACGTTCATGAGGAATAGCGCAAGCTATACATCCCCGGTCTTTACCGGGGATTCTTTTTGATAGCCTTCTATCTTCATGAATAAAGAGCCGGCAGGATTGGTACTGCCGGCTCTTTTGCTTTATTTATTATGCTTACAATTTGCCATTCACCGTTTAGAATTGCGGCATTCTCAAACGTTTATACTTGCTCTGCAGTTCACGATAAAAATTAGCTTTCCCCCTTCACAAAAACGGTTTTTCTTTGTGTTCCCGATGGCGCTATTTATTACCTCATTAAACTCCGGCAGCAATGGCAACTGTTATTATATTGGTAACAGCGAGGAAGCAGTATTGATTGATGCAGGCATTTCGTGCCGTGAAACCGAAAAGCGTATGTACCGCTTAGGACTTTCGATGAATAAAGTGAAAGCCATTTTTATCTCCCACGAGCATACCGATCATATATCAGGTGTTGCTACACTGGCAAAGAAGCATCAACTACCTGTTTACATAACCACCGGAACCCATTTCCATAGCGGTTTAAATATAGATGCACCGCTCATTAAGCCTTTACTTGCGTATGAACCAATCACTATTGGTGATTTGACCATTAACGGCTTCCCCAAGCTACACGATGCTGCAGAGCCGCATAGTTTTGTGGTACACAACAATGAAGTAAAGATTGGTGTGTTTACGGATATTGGTAAACCCTGTGAACATGTGATCCGTAACTTCAAGGATTGCCACGCAGCTTTTCTGGAAGCCAATTACGATGAAGTAATGCTGGAACAGGGAAGTTATCCTATACACTTAAAGAACCGTATTCGGGGTGGCAAGGGGCATCTCTCAAATAACCAGGCATTACTACTGTTTAGAATGCATAGAGCACCTTATCTGAGTCATTTATTACTGTCACACTTATCCAAAAACAATAATCATCCCCAACTTGTAGAGGACTTATTTAAGCCATATGCCGGTAATACTACCATTGCTGTAGCAGGGCGCTATAAGGAAACACCGGTGTATTGTGTAAGCAACAATACCAGTTACATTCCCAAGCCAGTGATTAAGATTGTGAAGCCAAAGCCAGTGCAGTTGTCCTTGTTTTAGGTGGGGTGGAGGCAATCAAATTAAGTTAATGCAGGCTTGTTCCGTAGGAACATCTCGTCGGTAGAAAAAGAAGTAAGAGTGCATGCGTGCCGTAGGTACGCTTGATTGAGAACTCTAAATCAGACGTTCACTGCCGCCTGACTAAGCACTACAGGTCTACAGAATGGCACTTCCTACTCATTCCTAAAGAAAGAAAACACCGTAGTGCCATAATTCCGCTGAAATTGAAAGCCCTCGAAAGATTCATAATTATTGCGGGGAGTATGCTCTAAAACAAAATAGCCTTTAGGTGCGATCATCTTTTTACCAACCACTGTTTTAGGTAATTCATCAATAGTAGTTAATGCGTAGGGGGGACCTGAGAAGATGAAGTCAAACTGTTCGTTGCAGCCATTTAGGAAGTGAAACACATCCATTTGCAGAACCTTGCAGTTCTGAATATTCAGCGCAGCAATATTCTTTTTTATAAAAGCATGCATGGTATTATCCTTTTCCACAATCGTTAAGTCTGCCGCGCCACGGGAGGCAAGCTCATAGCTAATACTGCCTGTACCACCAAACAAATCCAGCGTCTTAATGCCGTCAAAGCTGATGCGGTTTTGCAGTATGTTGAACAAGCCTTCTTTAGCTATGTCGGTAGTCGGACGGGTATGCGGCATATTGGCGGGCGGCGAAATACGCCTTCCGCCTAATGTACCGGAAATAATGCGCATAGATCAGCTATTTATAAAAGGAAGTAAAATAATGTGCCGGGTATTTATCCTTCAGCATGCCTTTTTCTGCCAGCTGTAATAAAGGAATATATTCGTATAGATCTTTGTACAGAACAGAGTCCATATTTATAAATCCGCTCACCAATACCATTGTTTCATTCAGTGGCATCTCCAGCTGCTGCATGGTATATAATATATAATACAGGCAATCTTTAGATGATTTATAGGATATACTTGTGGCTAATTGTAATACATTGTCCTTTACAGCAAGTAATAGAAAATGATGGTGATAAAACACAGTGTGGACACAATTGGATGCACTGTTTTTTAACTCCTTTGATAACTGGCAGATCTTGTGCGAAGTTGCTGCCTTAGGGAAATGGCGCTGCACCGACAGTAGCACATCCTCCTTTACCGGGTAAGCCACCGTATATTCCTGCTGCGTGCAGCATAACGCTTTTGTAAACGGAGCTTTATCTAATATCTCAAGGTAATTATCTAAAGCTTCCAGCTTAAACAAAGCATTGGGAACACAGGTAAAAGGAGTGGTTTCCCAAATTACTTCCGTAGTCGTAAACTCATTGTTGAGTAATACAGAATGCAATTGGGTTTCTTTATAAATCGTCTCGAAATCTTCATGCTCATCTATATCGTGAAAGGTAAAATATTCAAATGCCTGCAAGCTTTTGTTTTGACCGGTACACCAACAGGCAACATGATGCTTGCCAATCTCTATAGAAAGCGCATTGGTTTCATCGGGATTAAAGTATATGCTAAAAAGTTTTTGAACCATAGGAGTGCTAATATGCAAACATGCAAAATACAAATATATTGTTCCGTATTATGGCACGTTAATATATTTATGAATCTGCAAACTTAATTGCCATTTTGGATTGGCTTTGATGTAATCAACAATCAATGGTGTTACTTCGGCAGCTTTGGACCACTCTGGTTGCAGGTACAAGCGGCAGGTTTTATTGGTTTGTTGTGCAAAACGTTCTGCCCAGGTGAAATCGTGTTTATTATATATAACCACCTTCAGTTCGTTTGCCAGCAGATACATTCTCTGGTAGCGGAGCTTTGAATTTTTTAGGTGATAAGCAAATCCAGTCCCACTGCCCGCTCATAGGGCTGGAGCCTGAGGTTTCAATATTGGTTTGAAAGCCGGCTTGGTGAAGCTCATGGGTTAATTCATCTAAATGATGCAGTAATGGCTCGCCGCCGGTGATCACTGCAATTCTGCCGGGATATGCTGCAGCATGCCGCTACGATTTCTTCAATCGTCATTTGCGGATGGGCGATGCATCCCAGCTCTCCTTTACATCGCACCAAAAGCAGCCCACATCACAGCCGCCCAGCCGTATAAAATAAGCTGCCTGCCCCTGGTAAAAACCCTCGCCCTGCAATGTATAAAAAGCTTCCATCACCGGAAGCGTTGTTTGCGTCAATACCATTTGGCAAAAATACGGAGGATGGAAATAACAGTCACCGGTTGCGAGGTACCTGGGTGAAGATTACAACATTTTGTTTTTATATCCTTCAAATCAGAACGAAGTCTTGATGTATTGTATGCTGAACAAGGTACAACCGATTTTATTCTTGTGCCTGCTTCACTTTTCCGTCATCTGTCATCCATCACAACTATCATTGCTGTCCTGCTGCCGCATCCTGATATGCCTGTAAAGTGTTTTTTAGCAAGCCTGCAATTGTCATCAATCCCACACCACCTGGTACCGGGGTAATATAAGAAGTTTTAGGTGCTACTTCATTAAAAGCTACATCGCCTTTGATTACATAACCTCTTTTAGCTGTGCTGTCTTCTACACGGGTGATTCCTACATCTATTACAACTGCACCTTCCTTCACCATATCGGCTTTAACAAATTCCGGTTTGCCTAAAGCTGCTACTATTATATCAGCACTTTGGCAAAGCTCTTTTAAGTTGTGCGTATGAGAGTGGCAAAGTGTAACAGTACAATTGCCGTAAGGAAGATTGCTGCTAAGTAAAATGCTCATTGGTCTGCCTACAATATTACTGCGGCCAATAACCACAGCATGCTTGCCTTTGGTATTTACTTTATAATGCTCCAGCATCAACATAATGCCATACGGTGTAGCCGAGATAAAGGTTGGTAAACCCAGTACTAATTTGCCTGCGCTATTAGGATGAAAGCCATCCACATCTTTCAATGGGTGTACCGCTTCGGTTACCTTTTGCTCACTGATATGTTTAGGTAATGGCAACTGAACCAAAATACCATCAACTGAATCATCATTGTTCAGTCGTTCTATTTCACTTAACAATGCTGCTTCACTGGTATGTTCTTCCAGGCGGATAAGAGTAGAGCCAAAGCCAATCTCTGTACAGTTTTTTACTTTGCTGGCTACATAGGTTTCACTGGCGCCATTATTCCCAACTAATATAGCGGCTAAGTGTGGCGGCCGTTTACCATTATTTATAATAGCATCAACTTCTATCTTTAGTTGATCTTTAATCTGCTGTGCAGCAATCTTACCGTCTAATATTTGCATGAGCGTTTATTGATGTTTTAAGTAAAAGTTGGTTGTGAGTAACACCAGACAAGGCCAAAGATACGATGGAGAAATATGCTGCAAAATTCCTTAGGATGGTGTAAGGTCTGATAAGTAAAGCACAAAATCAAGTTATGGATACTTCACTACGGGGAGTAAATGAGTAGTAGATGGGCATGCCCCATCTATTAGCACACCTCGATTAGATACTTGAGTTATACCTAACTTATACTTAACTTATACCTAACATATACTTAACTTATACCTAACATATACCGTATTTCCTCCTATTTACCTTCTAATAAACACTCTAAACTTCTCCCTACCGGTTATATATCCTCGGCATGCCAAACTCCCCTTTAGGGGCTGGGCGTTTCAGCTGTGCCAGCGTCAGTCACCCCCTGTGGAAAAAGCCTGAAATATAATATAATCAATTTAAAAATGTGCACAAACAATTAGCTAATTACTAATATAATTAGTAACTTTATAGCTCTTTATACCACTGCAAAATGAAACACGCAGAACTGAAAAAAGGAGCTGGGACAATCAGGCATGATGAGCTAAATCTTGCCTCTTTGAAAAAACTGAACTGGGTATTAGGAATATCTTTAGTAAGCATTGCCATAGCATTCCTTACTTTTTGCTATACTGCCTGTAAGGATCAAAGAACAAACAATCCGGATTACCTTTTTAAGGATGCAACAGCCATGAAGGAATTAATCTTAAACCAGATGGTGCAGGCGCACTGAATAGATGTAAAACCATTTTCAGTTTAGTAGTATGATATGCCCTACTTAAAGGTCACAGTTCTTATTCAGCAACTGGCTACTGGTAACCGGTATCTGTCTATCTATTTGAATCTGGTATAATATATACCGATCTACCCTAAGCCTTTTAACTCAGTAATATCTTTCCAACCTTAACTGTTCCAGACCCGAAAGCATATTTCTTTCTGGTTTAATAACACGATCATATTAACTTTTGTCATCCCCAATTTAAGAGTGCTGGGAGGTAACGAGGAATTCGTGCTTCCCTTAAGATCAAATTATAGCTCAGAGAGTGATTGATGCAGCATCAATAGACGTTATCCTCAGTAGAAATCTAGCGCTGAATTAGATTTTTTAAAAATAATTGCCATTTCTTGTTTCCTTTTTTACTCCTGAGCCAGATTACTATTATAGATGCATCATTAATCAACTACTCAAAATAGTCAACATGCTTACTATAACCAATGCTGTTACCATACATACAAATTTTTATTGAATTCTATCACCCGGAAGCCGAAAAGGGTTAAACAGAGTAGGCACCTCATAAACAATCAAAAAATGCCGTTATGAAAAAGATCCTCACACTCGCCGCACTCACACTGCTTGTATTAATTATAACTACTAGTGCCAATGCTACTATTCGCCGTGTAGGTTATTTTGGAACACCTATTCCCAACACTGACTATACCGACCTGCAAAGTGCCCACAACGCCGCAGCAACTGGGGATACGATCCTGGTTTTTCCTGGTACCTGGAGTGCCACCTACAGTAAAAGCTTAATAACATTAGGATATGGTTATTTTGTAGATACTTCTACTTTACACACGCAAGCCAATGCTGGTTTGCAAAATATTACAGGCAACTTTAGCATTCATATCACGCTTGCAGCCGGTAGTGATGATTGTTTGTTTGAAGGCTTGGATGGATTTTTTATACAAGGCGACCATAGTGGTTCTACAATTTCAGGGATTACCGTTCGCCGATGCTATGGGAGGGTATATCTTGGTAACCATAATGTTTATTCCAACTGGCAAGTTGCACAGTGCGATCTTAGTCGGATTGACCTAAATGATGGTAATGGTACTGATGGTGAAACTATTTCTAACCTGGCAGTAAGCAATTGTATAATTGAGGGCATGAGTGGTAATAGCACTGTTGCTACAAACAACGGGCAGTTTACAAATGATGTTTTTTATGCTGGGGCAGAGTTTAATAATGGCACCTATCTCGTAAAGAACAATATATTTATTAGAACCCGTCTCAATGATGTTAATTGCGCCTATCAAAACAATGTTTATAATAATGAAACTGGTTTTGGTACGCCTTCAATGAGCGGAACAGGGAATGTAGCTGAAGATAATTTTGCTATGAATCATTCAGTTTTTGTAGGCTTCAGCACACAAGGTTCTTACAGCAATGATGCACGCTGGACTTTGCAAGCCGGCAGTCCTGCAATAGGTGCTGGCGAAGGAGGGACAGATTGTGGCATGTTCGGCGGCATCAATCCTTACAGGTTGAGTGGCATTCCACCAATCCCTTCTTTTTATAGGCTTACTTCTGCCAACACCACTGCTTCTACCAATCCATATACCGTCACATTTAGTGTTAGGAGTAATAATTAATGCAGAAACAAGGTGGGGGCTATGCTGTATGTGCCAGGTATTGATACTGTCTGCACAACCTGGAGTCTGCTTCTGCTTCCACATTTACTTTCCGGATCGTAATTCTTTCGCTATAACAAAATAGAACGTTATGAAACAATATATAAAAGCCCTGATAGCCTGCTTAACATTATTGCTATGGGGATATTTATTATATGCTCAGCCCAATATAACAAGGGTAGAGTATTACCTGGATCATGATCCCGGTTACAATGACGCCACTGCAGTAAGCATTGCGCCGGGTGCCGATCTTTCCAATGTTACAATTAATATTGACCCTGCTACCCTGTCATATGGGATACACCTAATGGGTGTACGTGCCAGGGATGCTAATGGAGACTGGAGTCATGATAACAAATGGCTGTTTGTAAAGCCTTCTCCAGGTGATCTTACCGGACCTGGTATACCTCCCAATTTGAAAAAGGTAGAATATTACATAGACAATGATCCTGGTTATGGCAATGGAACGCAGGTGGCTATAAGTAATGTAAGTGATATCTCCGATTACAATCTACTTATAGATATCTCCGGTTTAATTACCGGTAGTCATACGCTTTTCATCCGCTCTAAGGATGCTAATGGTGCCTGGAGCTTAGACAACCAGTTTAACTTTACAGTAGCTGTTCCGACTATTACAATCAACTCTGTTTCCAAAACGTCCATGTGTGTAGGTGAGGCATTCTCAGTTAGTTTTAATGTTAATGGTTCGTTCAACTCAGGCAATGTATTTACGGCACAACTTAGCAATAGCACGGGCAGCTTTTCATCCCCAACAGACATCGGAACTGTAACTGGAACAACAGGTTCTGTAATACAATGTACTTTACCTGCTACATTAAGTAGTGGTACAGGCTACAGGGTAAGAGTAGTGAGCAGCGATCCCACTATTACAAGCACCAATAGTTCAGATCCTATTACTGTGAATACTTTACCGGCTACGCCAACCATTACAGCTAATGGCCCTACCACCTTCTGCCAGGGAGGTAGTGTACAGCTTACTTCCTCTGCAGCGAACGGTTATCAATGGAGTAACGGTGCTACTACCCAAAGTATTACCGTAAATAGTGCCGACAGCTATAGAGTTACTGTTGCCAATAGCAATGGTTGTACAGCAACATCCAACCCTACAGTGGTTACAGTGTATGCTTTACCGACTACTCCAGTTATTACGGCAAGTGGGCCTGCTACTTTCTGTCAGGGTGGTAGTGTTATGCTTACTTCATCTGCGGCTGCCAGCTATCAATGGAGTACGGGTGCTACTACACAAAGCATCACCGTATCTGCAGGTGGTAACTATACTGTTACTGTTGCCAACAGTAACGGCTGTACAGCAACATCAGCACCAACAGCCGTTGTGGTCAATGCTAAGCCAACACCAACCACTACACCGACGGGTACTGTAACAATCAATTCCGGTAGCAGTACTACCATAAGGGTTAATGAATCCTTTACTGCTTACCATTGGAGTACAGGTTCCACTACTCAAATCATAACTATAAGCACTGCCGGCAGCTATACTTGTACAGTAACCAATAATAATGGTTGTCAGGGCACCACTGCGCCGGTAGTTGTTACAGTAAGTAACTGTGCCAAGCCTACCATTACAGCTTCAGGTCCGGTTACTAACTTATGTCCTGGTGCTACGGTGACACTCACTGCTTCAAAGGGAAATAGTTACTTATGGAATACTGGTGCCACCACACAAAAGATAACCGTTACTACAGCAGGTTCTTATTACGCAACCGTTACCAAAGCTTGTGGCAGTAGCACTTCCGATCCAACTGTAGTAACTTATCAGAGCTGTGGCAATCCAACAGGCTTGACAGTAAGCAGTATCACCAAATCTTCTGCAAACCTGAGCTGGACAGGTGTAAGCTGTAGCACGAATTACAACCTGCAGTATAAAAAGTCTAACACTACCTCTTGGACAACTGTTGTGGTAAGAGGAACAAGCAGAATTATCAGCAAGCTTTCTCCTGCTACCACCTACAACTGGCGTGTTCAAACGGTATGTACATCATCTTCAACGAGTAACTATACAACAGGTAATAACTTTACCACAACGGCAAGCCTGATTGCAGGAGTGGAAACTAAAACAATAATGACAGCAACAGGTAGTAATTGGCAGGCAATAGTATATCCTAACCCTGCCAGCACAAATGCTGTGTTAAAAATTAAGGGTACATTCAAACCAGTTACGGTTATACTGAGCGATTTAACAGGCAGGACATTATGGAAAGCTGCGAATATCACCTCTACCCACATAGAGCTGCCTGTAGCTACCCTGAATGCTTCCGTTTACCTTATTACCATTACCGATGGAAAGGAAACTAAAGTGCTGAAGCTGGTGAAAGGACAAGAGTAGACATAAAAAGAGTGATCATCATTGCAACCAAACCTGCCAGATTCCAGGAATCTGGCAGGTTTGGTATTTAGATATGTGCCCATCTCTGATATGCATGTCTGCGTTATAAACAGAACATTTCAAGCTTATTTTGAAAAAGTTGCCATTTATAGTTTCAAGTCTTAGGAAGTCGGTTTCTATTAAGTAATGGAAAGATTATCTCAAAAACACTATTACTGTTCTAAAAAGATTTTTATTAATTTATGGAAATCACTGGTTTAAAGCCGTAGTCTCTTTTACTATTAACAAAGAGGATAAGCCGGATGACATCTTTCTGACACACTCCTGCGAATGGTCTGCAGATAATGATGTCTTCACTGCAATGAGAAAAAGTCCTCCCCTAAAGCTTGTATTCGTCTGTGCCTGAATATAATCATGCTCCGGTTGGTCAATATACGGTTATAGTATCCTTCTTAGTACAGGAAGATGTAACAGTCCAAGAAGGAAAGGCGGAACAGGATCCTGGATACGGGACTGAAGAAGAAGTGATAAGATTATTTAAGAAATGGTCTAAATGGATACCTGCTACAGTATATGTCAAACCTGTAAAAGACAGGCAAAAGCAAGTAATAATTTTTTATGTATCCCAGGATTGAGTTAATAACAGAAATAACCGATGTAAGTATTCTGTTAACTAAATAAGTGTAAAACAAACTGTTCCAAACAAACGCTCTTATACCAGCCCCTAAACGCTGGGGCAGAGTATTTTTTCATAGATGCTGTTTAGTCTTTGTTAGCCAGGCACACCTGCAATGCTGTATTAATGAGGTAGTAAAAGCCTTTCCTTCTCCTTATTTGCGACCTATCTAACTTAACAGACCTTACACTTTAACCTGCTAAATTTGGGCTCCACCCTTAGCTAGCAGTTGGTGAACTACTACTGAATAGGAATGTATTGAATAAAAAAACCGCAGTTTTTCTGCAGTTTTTCATTTTATAATAAACTTTAAGAGTATTTAACTCATCTTTTCTACTTGAATGTAGTTCAGCTCCACAGGAGTGGAGCGTCCAAATATCTTTACAGTTACTTTAAGCTTCTTCTTTTCATCATTTACTTCTTCTATAACACCATTGAAATCGTTGAATGGACCTTCTATAATCTTAATGGTTTCTCCAATAATAAAAGGCTCATTTAAAGTTACACCCTGATCATTCATTTCATCTACTTTGCCAAGCATTTTGTTTACTTCTGCTTTGCGTAGTGAAATAATATTTCCCTTGCTGCCTTTACCGTCTGTTAAAAAATGCATTACATTGCTGATACTGCTAATGTGCTGCACCATATCATCGGTAAGTTTACCATCCGCCACTTCTATCATTACATAACCTGGAAAATAGTTCTTTTCGCGCATTACCTTTTTGCCATTCTGTACTTTATAAACCTTTTCCATGGGCAGGAAAACCTGCTTTACAATATTGTTCCAGCCATTACGCGAAATATCCTTGTCGAGGTACTCCTTCACCTTTCTTTCCTTACCGCTCACCACCCTCAGCACATACCACTTAGATTCGGCTTGTTGTACTTTCTGCTGTATTTTCCATAAATCACCTTACTTACTAAAAAAGGAATAAATTAATTTAAGCAGATAACCGCTTGCGAGATCCATGACACCAACAATTGCAGTAATGAAAACGGTAGCCGCCAAAACAATTACTGTAGACTGCTGAAGTTGTGCCCAAGTAGGCCAGGTTACTTTTTCAACCAGTTCGTGGTAGGACTCTCTGAAATAGTTAGATATTTTGTTCACTTTATAAAAAATATTTGAAACAAACTGCACGGGTACTAGGATTCGAACCCAGATCGAAGGTTTTGGAGACCTCTATACTAACCGTTGTACGATACCCGTAAATACCTCTTAATGAGGAAAAGAAAGAACTTTTAATAAACAGAGTACTTAGACATCTGGCCTAAGTACTCTGTAAAGATAATATAATCTAACCGATACTTCCTTCCCCTTAGGAAAGGGAGCATCGCTTATTTTATAATTTCAGTAACCTGACCGGCACCTACTGTACGACCACCTTCACGGATAGCGAACTTCAAGCCTTTCTCCATCGCGATTGGCTGGATCAGTTTTACAGTAAGGTTTACGTTATCACCAGGCATAACCATTTCTGTACCTTCTGGCAGTGTTACTTCACCAGTTACGTCTGTAGTACGGAAGTAGAACTGAGGACGGTAGTTGTTGAAGAATGGAGTGTGACGGCCACCTTCTTCTTTACTCAGTACGTAAACTTCGCATTTGAATTCAGTGTGCGGAGTGATAGATTTTGGTTTACAGATAACCATACCACGACGGATATCTTTCTTTTCAATACCGCGCAACAGCAGACCTGCGTTGTCACCAGCTTGACCTCGTCCAAGAATTTCTTGAACATTTCAACACCAGTACAAGTAGAAGTCAGTGGCTGCGGCATCAAACCAACGATTTCAACAGCTTCACCCACCTTAATAATACCGCGCTCGATACGACCAGTAGCAACAGTACCACGACCAGTGATAGAGAATACATCTTCCACAGACATCAGGAATGGCTGATCGATCGGACGTGGAGGCAGTGGAATGTAAGAATCAACAGCATCCATCAGTTCTTCTACAGCTTTTACCCATTTTGCTTCGCCAGCTAAAGCGCCAGTAGCAGAACCCTGGATGATTGGAGTGTTATCGCCATCGAAACCATTCTTAGAAAGGATTTCACGGATTTCCATTTCTACCAGTTCCAGCAGTTCAGGATCATCAACAAGATCAACTTTATTCATAAATACCACCATGCGAGGAACACCTACCTGGCGAGCCAGCAGGATGTGCTCTCTTGTTTGTGGCATTGGACCATCTGTAGCAGCCACCACGAGGATAGCGCCGTCCATTTGCGCAGCACCGGTGATCATATTTTTTACATAGTCAGCGTGACCTGGGCAGTCAACGTGTGCATAGTGACGGTTAGCTGTTTGATATTCAACGTGAGCAGTATTGATGGTGATACCACGCTCTTTTTCTTCAGGAGCAGCATCAATTTCATCATACTTTCTTGCTTCAGCCATACCCTTGCTTGCAAGAATAGTGGTGATGGCAGCTGTTAAAGTGGTTTTACCATGGTCAACGTGACCAATGGTGCCAACGTTTACGTGAGGTTTTTCCCTCTTAAAGGTCTCTTTAGCCATTTTATCGGTTTTTAAGTTGTGTGTTTACAATTATAAAAGCCCGCAAGTAAAGCATTTACTTGCAAACATGAGTTTAAAATAATGTTGTTTTATTGCCGTTGAAAATAGAGCACTAAGGCATTAATACAAACTGTGAGCCGTTAGTGAGAATCGAACTCACGACCTCTTCCTTACCAAGGAAGTGCTCTACCCCTGAGCTACAACGGCTTTTATCGGATGACAGATGACCGTTGTTAGTTGACAGTAAGTATGCTACTACCATCTGTTATATCTCAGCCTATCATCTCAAAAAGAGCGGAAGACGAGGGTCGAACCCGCAACCTATAGCTTGGAAGGCTATCGCTCTACCAATTGAGCTACTTCCGCATTGATTATTGTCATATTAGTAATGGTCAATTAGTTCAATTGAACAATTAACAACGAACAATAGAAGTGGGCAGGAGTGGATTCGAACCACTGAAGTCGAAAGACAGCGGATTTACAGTCCGCCCCATTTGGCCACTCTGGAACCTGCCCGTGCTTATTTAATATTAAAAATTGTTAATTGTATTGTTTCAAATACGTAATTAACTAATACCAAATATTCAATATCTGAGCCACTTGTCGGAATCGAACCAACGACCTACTGATTACAAATCAGTTGCTCTACCAGCTGAGCTAAAGTGGCATTGATACTAAAACTTTATACCCTGCACCAATGATCTTTCCGTTTACTGTTGGAATGCTCTACCAGTTGAGCTAAAGTGGTATTTTAAAGAACTCCCTTGTTTTTTGGGATGGCAAAGGTAAGAGAAAACTTCATTATGCAAAATTCTTGATGACTTTTTTTAAATGATTGTCCAGATTTTTATTCACATGATAAAAGCAGTTGCTCATCAAGCATTTATTATATTCTAAAATAACCTTAGACTTTCAACCATTAGCTTTTATTTATAAATGTTTATAGAATTGTATGTTCAACCCAATGCTGCTTATTTTAATTTCAGTAACATATTGATCTTTATTTATAAAGACAGATTACTTAATGGGTGAAATTATAAAGGATAAGAATGATATGCTAAGTATCAGCAAAGCAAATAGAATATGGCTATTTCAATTATTTGCATGGTAATGTGCTTTTGTTTCTAAAATAAAACAAATTAACAAGTATTGCATTACAAGCACATAACAGTATTATAGCGTATTGCAATGACGGAGTAATAAGCACCTGGTCGGACTTGCTAATATGCTATTTAAATAAAAAAAATTATGACTGTAAGCCTGGAGAAGTACAATTGTACTACAGACAGGAAAATTGTATAAAGCGATAGTGAAAGCGGGTGGATAGTAAATTTCAAGTTCACAAGCAGCATAAGAGGGGGCGTGTTTGTTTTCTCTATCGTGAATAGACCAAAATAAAAGCCTCCTGTTCCGGAGGCTTTTATTTTGGCAGGGCTTACAATTTTATGCAGCGGCTAATTTTTGTTTCTTTCTTTTGATTTGGTTAATGGCTGAATCTAAAGCACAATCAAAAGACTCTTCAAACGATTTAGACGAACACTTTACAAACACATTCTGACGCGGCACATGCACCCTAATTTCTACTATCTTATCCTTAATGGTATGAACAATATTATCCAACTTCAAAAACACATCCACCTTCACAATGCGGTCGTGGAAGTTGCTAAGTCGTTGGGCTTTTTTCGTTACATAATCCACCAGCTTACTGTCTGCGTCAAAATGCACGGCTTGAATGTTTACATTCATAAGAAATCGCTTTTAAGTGTGAAAAAATAATGGCGAGGAGCCTATTTAGGACTAAATACAAAAGTTAAGTTACTGCATGGTGCTGACAACACGAAATTTCTTATCTAATTTAATTCTTTTTTTACATAAAAATGGAAAATATATTCCTATTTGTTAAAGATATACACTGGTTATAAAAACTAATGATTGTTTGTAAGTACTATTAGGCTTTGGGGTGAGCTTGTTTATGCACCTCTTTCAGTTTTTCAATCGTATTATGTGTGTAAACCTGAGTAGCTGCAAGGCTGGAATGACCTAATAGTTCCTTAACGGCATTCAGATCTGCACCATTATTCATCAAGTGAGTAGCAAAGGTATGGCGGAGTATGTGGGGACTTTTTTGCGAAATGGTAGTAATCTGTGCCAAGTGCTTATTAATAAAAGTGTATACGGCCCTCGGCTGCAGACGCTTACCTTTTACATTTACAAACACGTAGGCTTCTTTTTCATTTCCAGGAGGCTTAGCTTCAATATAAGTTTTCAATTCCTGTAATAATTCATGCGATATAGGAATAATACGTTCTTTATTGCCTTTGCCTAATACTTTTATATGACTGTAGCTCCAGTCAATCCCGCTTTCTTTCAGGTTAATCAATTCGCTAAGGCGCATGCCAGTATTGTAGAAAAGCAGTAATGCCAGCCGTTCTGTCTTACCACTATGATCATCCGTAAACCCGAGCTTGCTGAAGTTGTTTTTAAAATCATTCTCTTCTACAAATACCGGCAGCCGCTTGCCTGTTTTGGGAGAAATTATAGTGGTCATCGGTGTTTGCTGTAATACACCATTTTTCATTAAATATTTGAAGAATGATTTTAAGGTAGAGATTTTCCGGTTAAGTGTTTTGTTGGCAACGTTTTCCTCCGCTTTCATTGCTGCCAACCAAGAGCGTACCATTGCAGGCTTTACTGTTTCAACGGGCGGAGCATCGTAAAAGGAGATAAGATAGCTACAGAATTGTTCCAAATCATTCTGATAAGAGATAATAGTATGCTGAGAGTATCGCTTCTCAAACTGCAGGTATTGAATAAACTGCTGTATATATGGATACTGTTCGGATATAATCATAGCAAAATAGCCATAAAGGTAGGGCTCCTTCATGGCTATTTTCAACTAAATATTATAAGTACTTATTTTTCTATTTTACCGCTGGCCAAGTTCTGCTTATAGATAGCTTTCAGCACATCATTACGATGCTTAACTGATGGTTTGGTAAAAGACTGACGCTCTCTTAACTGAATCAACGTCTTACTCTTCTCAAACTTCTTTTTGTACTTCTTGAGTGCTTTGTCTATATTTTCGCAGTCTTTAGAATCTATTATCAGCATAATTTATTATATACCCCCTTAGGTAATTTTTGAGGCGCGAAGATAAATGTTTCATTTTAATTACCAAATACATTGCTAAAAAACTTTAGCATTTTAAATTTTTATTTGTATTAGTTTACATAATGAAGGGGATTGCTTACATTATATTTACACCCTTGCACCCTACATACTGCCAAGCACTACTTTCTTCCCCTATTTTTTTACCAGGAATACGCTACAAAAGACGTAGGATATACGGCTTTGATATGGCTCAGGTACGGTTTAAGTACCTACCGTGTACCCATAAGTTCAAGTAGTATTGAGCAATAGGAACCAGCCGTCATACATCTGGCAGAAACGGCACAGTCCTCTGATCAAAGTGGTCATTCCGGGTGGACGTTGAGAGTGGTAGCCTTTCCAGCCACCCAGTCTGGCAATGACCCACACTGCCCATTTCAGTCCTGTAGGCTGATGGGGATTGGTCAGCGCTGCTGTTTTGCCGGCTGCCTGGTTATTGACAGCCTTCAGACACTGCTGTTCCCCCTGATCAAAACATACGGCTATGTCCACATCTTCTCCTTCGGGCATCTGATAGACCAGGTACATTTGCAGCAGCCGCATAATGGTATCCAGAATCATTATACTTAACTTGCGGATAGCCCAGCCCTGTTCCAGTTCAGAGCCTTCAATGTCAAAGCCTTCCTTCTTCAGCATGCTGAAGACCTGCTCTATGAGCCATCTGCACGTGTACCATTCTATGATCATTCTGGCAGTCTCATAATCCTCTACCGCCCAGGTGGTCAGCAGCCGCCAGTGCACCGGTTCCGCTCCCGGCGGCAGTGCCGGATTACTGCTCACCTCTTTAGCTTCCACCCCATAGACCCATTGTGAACTGCCCTTATATTTACCACTTTTAGGTGCCGCCAGTTCCACCCGCACAAAACGCACCTCCAGCACCACCTTGCGGGCAGGCGTTTTCCGATGACTGTCACTATCCACCAACAACTCATAGCTGCCTGCCAGTGGAGCTGCACGGAGCTGCTGATAGAGCTTACCCCCGCCTTCCAGCTTGCGATCCCCCCGGGAACGGACTAGCAGAAAGGTGTGCTCATCGGTTACTGCCTTGAACTGGTCAAAGATGTCGCCTTCCCGGTCCTCAATAAGGACTACCGCTGCTGCCTGCTGCAAACAGGTTTTGGTATGTTCAGAGACCTGCAGCCACTTACGGGATTCTTTCTGGTCTATAGGCAGTTGCTTATAGTCGCGCTCCTCATCTTTTTCCATCGGGCGGTCCCACACATACACATCTGCTATGCCAAGCGGAAAATAACTGGTGGCATCCACGACTATGGAAGGGTGCAGCTTAAAGCCGACATCCCCTGCATAGGGAGAATCTATGCGTCCTACACCGGAGTGCAGATCCAGGCGGTGCTGATGGGCACCGAGGTTTACTTCGGTGGTGTCCTGGATAGCCAGTACCACTTTGTCTTTTGCTGCTTTAGCACAGCGGGCAGCCATCTCCTTAATTAGTTTCTGTTCACTGACCTTCTCAGGAGGAGGTGCCAAGATGATAGGTGAAAAATAACGATATGCTTCAATGTACTTTTGATAAGTAGAAGCCAAGATTTACCATGACTTCTCATGAACTATCCATGACTATAGTACGGCTTTAGTAGGAAGGAGGTATAGAGGAACATAGGTTTTAGTACTGTGGTACCTACAGGTAACTACTGTTTAATAAATACAGTCATTAAGGTTGCTGCTTACTGCATTTTCTCATACACCTATTTCACAATAATCCTTTAAGAATTTACCTACAATATATTACCTTTGCAGCCCAAAAACATTACTTTTTAGTAAATCATATATAGTATGGCAGGTCAGTTAAAAGAAGTTCGCAACCGTATCAAATCGGTGCAATCTACTCAGCAAATCACCAAAGCCATGAAAATGGTGAGTGCAGCTAAGCTACGGCGTGCACAGGATGCTATCATGCAAATGCGTCCTTATGCACAAAAGCTGCAGGAAATGCTGAGCAATATCGTAAGCAATATAGATAGCGGCGATATCAATATAAAACTGGCAGCCGAGCGTACTGTGGACAAAGTATTGTTAATAGTTATTACCAGTGACCGTGGTCTTGCCGGCGCATACAATGCCAATATAGTGAAAGCTGCCCGCCAGGCAATTGCTTCCAAATACCCGGCGCAATATGCTAAAGGCAATGTAACCATTTGGAATATCGGTAAAAAAGGCTATGAATCGCTTACACGTTTTGGTTATAAAACAAATGCTGATTATAAAGACATATTCTTAAATCTCACCTTTGAACACGTACAAGCCGCTTCTGCAGCTGCTATGAAGGCATTTGAGAATGGAGAATTTGATGCAGTTGAACTGGTATATAGTCAGTTTAAAAATGCTGCTACACAGGCATTTGTTGTAGAACAGTTTTTACCAATAGCTAAAGTGCAAAAGCAACAAGGCGCAAAAAAAGCTGACTTTATTTTTGAACCAAATAAAGAAGAACTGATTGCTGAGCTGATGCCTAAAATATTAAATACTCAGATGTATAAAGCTGTATTGGATGCCAATGCGAGTGAGCACGGCGCGCGTATGACAGCTATGGATAAAGCCAGCGAAAACGCCAACGAACTGTTGCGTAATCTTAAAATATCTTACAACCGTGCCCGTCAGGCAGCCATCACAACCGAGCTTACCGAAATTGTAAGTGGTGCGGCTGCATTACAAGGCTAATTTTGTATAAATAATAGTAGCCTGAATATTAATTAGCTAGTATTCAGGCTTTTTCTTTTTAAAATGGAACTACCCGAAATCATTCTTCATATAGAGGCACTTATTTTTGCAAGTGATAAACCGCTGAATATTGATGAGATCGCCGAACTGATCAATAATGCTTTTGCGTTCATGGAAGAGCGTATTACAAGCGAGCAGGTTCAAACTGCACTCCAAAGCATACAGGAGAAATACAGTTCCGATTTTTATCCCTTTGAAGTAAAAGAAAGTGGTGGCGGCTGGCAATTTCTCAGTAAGTCTGCCTTCTATAAAACCATTGTGCAATTAAACGGCGAAAAATTCTTTAAGCGCCTATCTACAGCAGCTATGGAAACGCTAGCTATAATTGCCTACAGGCAACCGGTTACAAAAGGAGAAATAGAAGCCATTAGAGGCGTAAACAGCGACTACAGCATACAAAAGTTATTAGAAAAAGAACTAATTATTATTGCAGGAAGGAGTGAAGAATTACCAGGTAAACCTTTGATTTACACTACTTCCCGCAGCTTTATGGATTACTTTGGTATTAATAGCACGACTGATTTGCCTAAAATAAAAGAAATACTTGCTGAGCAAGTAGTAGAGCCAACGGTAGTGCAACATAATAAGGAGCCTCAAAATGATGGCAGTACAACTGAAGATACTCCTACTTTATCTATTAACAGTAATGGTGATTTAGTAATGCAGGAGAATAACGATATTACAACCGAATAAAAAGAAACAGGAGATAAGGGTGCGTAAATAAATGGTTTTTATAACTTGCCGCTCCAAATCTCTGTAAAGCTACATGAGCCTTTCGCCATTGTCATATATCCTCTTTATTCCTTTTTGTCTTGTAATTGCGATACAGGTGTTTTATTACCTGTATTTCTTTCGCAGGCTGGCTAATTATGTGCCCCCTGCTAAAAAAGTCTCACAGGAGTACCCGGTTTCGGTAATTATTTGTGCTAAAAATGAAGCGAATAATCTGGTAAAGAATCTACCAGGCATTTTCTTTCAGGACTACCGGACTACACATGAAGTCATAGTGGTAAACGATAACTCCGACGACGAGAGCAAATATATTCTGGAAGAATTTCAGAAGCGCTTTAAAAATCTAAACGTAATACCACTTACGCAAGAAGCTATTCTGATACCTGGAAAGAAATTTCCTCTTTCAATGGGTATCAAAAGTACTCGCTACGAAGCGATTCTGCTTACCGATGCAGACTGTATTCCAGCAAGCGACCATTGGATACAAAAAATGCAGCAGGGCTATGCACCGGGAATAGACATTGTATTAGGCTATGGAGCTTATTTCAAAAAAAACGGCTTACTCAACAAGTTTGTACGCTTTGAAACTTTTCATACAGCAATGCAGTACTTTTCCTTTGCCCTGGCAGGCAAGCCGTACATGGGCGTTGGCAGAAACCTGAGCTATAAGCGTGATATTTTTATCCGTAATAAAGGCTTTTCCTCTATTAACCATATACCCGGCGGTGATGATGACTTGTTTATTAATAAAGTAGCTACAGATAGAAACACAGCTATCGTAATTGACAAGGAAGCACATACACTCAGTGAACCCAAGGCAACATGGGGTGAGTGGATGAAACAAAAGAACAGGCATTATACAACGTCTAAATACTATAAACCTATTCATAAGTTTCTATTAGGCTTGTACAGTTTAACAAACTTCCTGGTTTACCCTTTAGCTATATTAGCTGCCATCTTTTTCAACTGGTGGGTTGTATTAATTATCTTCCTTGCAAGACTTACATTAGTTGCTTTTATCTGGAACAAATGTATGAATCAGCTAAACGAAGCCGATCTATGGCCATACTTCCTCTTATATGATATATGGATGATGTTGTATTATATTTTATTTATGCCTGCTTTATTAAAAAAGCCATCAAAAAAATGGCGATAGTTGTGGTATAATATATTGCCCGTTAACCGGGCGGGCAGTTGCTGCAAATACACTAACTTATGGATATTATTTTAAAATACTTCTCCGGCTTTACGCCACAACAATTACAACAGTTTGCTGCATTAGGACCACTATATACTGAATGGAATGAAAAAATAAATGTGATCTCCCGCAAGGACATTCAAAGCCTTTATGAGAATCATGTGTTGCATTCTTTAAGTATTGCTGCCGTTGCAAACTTTACCGATGGTATGCAGGTAATAGATATTGGAACAGGTGGTGGCTTTCCAGGTGTGCCCTTAGCCATTCTTTACCCTGAAGTAAATTTTCATTTAGTAGATAGTATTGGCAAGAAATTGAAAGTTGTGGAGGCAATTGTTGCTGCTACCGGCATGAAGAACATTACCACTCAGCACAGTAGGGCAGAGGACATCAAAAACAGAAAGTTTGACTTTGCTTTATCGCGCGCAGTAGCACCGTTGAAAGAGTTGTGGCGCTGGGGAAAGCCTTTAGTGAAGAAAGGTAACGATGCAGACATAAGTAATGGCATTATTTGCCTTAAAGGTGGCGATCTCGCGCAGGAAATTCATGAAAGCGGCTTAAAGCCTAAAGTTGTGCGAATCAGTGAATTGTTTAAGGAACCTTACTTTGAAGAAAAGTATTTGCTTCATGTAAGCGCATAAGGCAAATACTCTTCTTTGTATCTTTTATTTATATAGTGCTAATCCAATCCATAAGTAGATTCTGAAGACTGTAATGATGGCAGATTTACATTACGGCGGCGTAAAGGAACCCTTGTAATTGACGGACGAAGCCACAAAACTCCAATTGCAAATATGAGACACAGGTAATAAAACAAGGTTGTTTCCCACACACGACTAATAAACAGGCTGGAAAAGATAGAAACTGTATAACCAACAGCCGGAGTACCTAAAACAAAATCCTCTGCCTTAAGTGCATACATATATGTTTGATATGCCCACCGCATAATAGTAAGTACAAAAATGATGTAAAACAGCAAGCCTAGCAATCCATATTCAACAGCTACTTCCAGGAAAGAGTCGTGCATAATATGCGGCTCCACCTCAGGTGAATAGATAGCCGTTGCATACAGTGAAGCTGATTCATCACCGCCAAGTCCAAGCAACGGATCTTTTTCCAAAGCCCTGCCACCTGCATACCAGTATGCAATCCTTTCTCCACCATTATCTACATCCATTTCGTAAATGAAACGGTTAACAGTAGGGGAGTCTTTGAATATAATAACACCAGTAACTATTGCAGCTAATGCAGTAAGCATCATCAAAAAGATCATGCTACCGCTTCGTTTTGCCAGTACCAGAACTGCACTTAGACCAGCAACGAGGCATAGGCACAATAACCCGTTGCGGGAGCCCATCTGCATAATAAGGTAAGCGAGAAATAACAAGGCGGCTATGGAAAGTACTTTTTCAAAATAGTTATTGCGACGTTCAAAAATTGCCACAAACAAAAACACAGCAAGAGCATCCAATGTAGCGGTAAAATCGCCATGGTGGGCAGCACCAAAGTGCAATACACCGCCGAACTTCTCAGATACATAGCCAAACTTTATAGTGTAAATAACTACCGCTAAAATAAGGTATGGCGACAAGGCCCTAAATAAGCTGAGTGCTCTATAAATATACTCCTTACCATAATTCACCAGCAGCTTTATGAAAACTATAAAGAATAAAAGTTTGAAGGTTTTTGCAATTACCTTCCCCATTGCCGGTATAGCTGGTAAGTTGTACAGCATAGCCATTTTCTTATTTATAAAGCCGTGCTGACGGTACACAATATAGCCTACTATAGTCATTATGATGAAAATGACAAACAAGGCATTTATTCTAATCGGGACATTGACGCTGTTTCGCCTGAGCAGGTCATAGCCCAATATGGGGGCAAGCATTGCAATAGCAATAGACTCTGTATTAGAGGAAGTATCCAGTGTAGCATATACGCCTTCAACCAACGGAATAGTAAATAATATAGGTATAAGAAAAGCCCGGTCAATCAGCACCAAGGGCCATAGTACCAGCAATATCGGTATAGAATTGTTCAGGTACAATGATATAGATAGCGCACCTAAGAACATGACACTGCCAATCAGCTGTAAAGTTTTATGCAGATTAAATGAAATAGTCATAAGTCAATATTTTAAATATTAATTTATATCAATTAATATTCTCGCTTATTTCTTGTTGTTTTACAATGAATTCAGACTCTTGTTCCAGTTGCTTTAGCGATTTCTTCCTTCCTTTTCGCATACTCATCAAGACCTCGCGTACCGGGGCAAAGTCTTTACCCAGCAGCTTTGGCTTTTTGAAGAATGCATATCCTAAAAAGAGCCCAACTAAGCTACTCATAATCAGGAAGGCTGGCACTACCTTTAAATGTAAAAGATAGGTAAAGCTTTCATACAAGGCGAAACACGGAATAGTAAGGTATATAGCGAAGACAGTTCCATTTAGAAATGGCTTTATAATGAGCTGTTTCCACATGGTAGGAAATACCTGGGTTTTATAGATCAGCATTATATAGTAATTGATAATAGCTGCAACCAGAATACCTCCTGATATACCGGTGATACCCCATCTGCTACCTATATATAACAATAAGCAGAGTAGCAGTACTGATATAATCTTACGTTGCAGATTGTTCATGAGTAACCCCTTTACCCGCATTACACCATCACAAAGGCGTACTGCTATCTGAAAAGGTAAAGCCAGAAACATAAGATGCAGTGGCCATACAGCATCCAGCCAGTGTGGACCTAACAGGATTAACACTAACGGTTTGCTAAAGACACAAAAGAATATAGAAAGCGGGACCAGCAAGCAATGCAAAAAAGATAATGACTTGTAAAAGATCTTGAACAGGTCATCATCGTTCTCAATTTTTATCATTACCGGCAGCGAAACCCTTTGTACTATATCGCCTACATATCTACCCGGCAGATTTACTGTACGTGAGGACCTCTCAAATATACCCAATGAAGTAATAGGCACTATTTTACCAATTAAGAAATTGATGCCTGATGTGCTTACATAATTGGTGATGCGAATTAAAGTGAGGACAATACCGTAATTGAACAAATCTTTCCAGTGTTGAAGTGTAGTTCCCAACTTAAGTGGTATAGGCTCCTGAATCCACAGCATTATTACTTTGCAGGTATTGTAAAACAAGGTAGAATATACCAGAGACATAACACCAAAGCCATTATAAGCCATAACAATACCAAATACATTGGATGCAAGCAAGCTTAAACTATCACTGAAGAATATCTTTTTAAACTTCATCTCTTTTTGCAGCAGGTTGATAGACGAGGAGCCTAATGAGTAAAGAATAAAGCTTAACCCAATAGTTCTAAGACCAATTACCAGTTGTTCCTCATGAAAGAAATCGGCTAATAAAGGGGCAATAAAAAAGAGAATGAGATAGAAAAAAACAGCAGTGCTGATACTAAAGTATAATGCAGCGTTCTTATGTTGCGGGTCTACATGCTTACGTTGCAGCAATGCGTCACCCATACCTGCTTCTGCCACCACATTACCAAAGTTCATACAGGCATTCAGTAAAGCGAGGATGCCGAATGCTTCTTTTGCATTTGGGATAGCACGCGCCATAATAGCATAATAGCCTAAGTTGGAAATAAAAATAACTGCCGTATTAAAAAGCTGCCATATACCAGACTTTACTATTTGCTGCTTATTCACAAGGTTAGATTTTATTCATGACTTTGCCTATCAGTGATAATACAGGCTTTGATTCATATGTTTTTTCCCACGAGTTGTCGTAAGAGATAGGTCGTTTTGTAAAACGTTGTGGTGTACCTGCAATAGTATGATCGTTATCTACATACATGTATTGTGGCGCAGTATAAGGTATCAACCCAGTCTTAATTACAATCTTGTCCAGTTGTTCTTGTGTATTTGTTGCCAGGTCTTCATAATCTAACATTAATACATCACCCGGGTTTACAAATTGGGAGATGTTATTATATATTTTCTTGTAAAACAAAGAATTACTCAGCAATTTCATCAGCGACTTTTGATTGCTATTTTTATTTGCAATACTCCACTTTCTTTTGGATGCGGCTATTGCCCGGAGATCTCTTGTAAGTCCGATTATTTTTACGTCGAAATCTACAGGCTTATTTACATACAGCATATAAGCCTGCACGGGGTCTTTGGAGGAATCTATAATGAACGATTTTCCGGTAGCCTGAAAAATGTTTTTGTAAATAGCATTCAGCGTCTTGATCGTGTCTCTATTTATTTTACGTGTATTGATTTTAATTAGTGCTTTCTTTAGCGCTACAGGTAATATACTACCTATCAGCATACTGAAAGACTTATAGTTCCAATATATAGAGGTATTAAAATTGGGGGCTCTTAAATCAATCCCCTTTAAAGCATCTTTCCAAAAGGCGCAATCAAGAACAGGTGTGCCACAAGAGCAATTCCAATTCCATCTGAAGCCTGCTCCACGGCGCAGAATATGGCCTTTCAGTAATGCAAGCTCTCCAACAGAAACAGTTTCCTCAGATTTGGATAAAATGTTTTCCAGTAATGTAGAGCCAGACCTTACATCGGCCATTATATATATTACAGTACACTTTTCCGGCATAGAAAACATTTTTGATACAGATAAGTTTGAGAGGTAGACCAGCCAACCACCTTCTACCGGCGAAACATCCCTAAAAAACGAGTGATCAGTAGAGCAGCCAATCGCATTTTATTTGTTCGTTCCGGAGCAATGCATTGCATACGACACCCGTTTATTCTTTTTGCTTAAACCATACGGAAGATCCTTTTAAAGAATGGTTTTTTCTCATTATAGTAAGCAGCTTCGTGCTTGCTTGTACCATAACTATAGCCAGGAATCTTCTTCATATCGTTAAGTATGATATTCAGTTTTGGTATTTTGCGGGTAACTGCTAATTCTTCAATAATGCTTAACTGACGTTTATTTGTAAACTTCTGTCTTACCACATACAATGAAAGGTCTGCAAAGCGGCTGATCAATTGAGCATCTGTTACTAAACCTACCGGAGGTGTATCCACTACTATGTAATCAAACTGTTGCCTTGCCTCAGTGAAGAGTTGTTGTACTCTTGGATGCGCCATCAGTTCTGAGGGATTAGGTGGTACGTCACCAGAACTGATGAGCCAGCAGTTTTCGTGAATACCGGAAGGTTTTGTAATATCTTTTAGTTGAAGATCTGAAATAATATAATTTGTAACACCTACCTGATTGGATAGCTTAAGATTGGCGGAAAGCTTTGGCTTACGCAAGTCCATTTCCAACAGTAGTACTTTCTTGCCAGAAAGTGCTAAAGTACTCGCGAAATTGATGGCAATAAAAGATTTACCCTCATCGCCCATGCTGGATGTTACCAGTATTACTTTTTCATTAATACCGGTAAGCAGGTATTGCAGGTTGGTACGTAAAGTTCTGAACTGTTCAGCTATTGCAGTTCTTGCGTCCATGGTCACTACCAATAGGTTCTTAGACTTTCTGTGCTCAATTCTTGCAACCACCGGTACATTGGTGTATTCCTGCACGTCATCAGGGGTACGTACTTTGGTATTAAGTAACTCCTTTACGAAAATGGTTCCAGCAGGGCATAATACTCCCAGAAGAAGTGCTGCCAGCATTACAATTATCAAGTTTGGAAAGTAAGGCATAGGATCACTCATGGGCTGATCTACAATACGAATAGGGGATATATTGTTTGATTTAGATACAGCAGTCTGTTCTCTTGTTTGAAGCAGATAGGTATATAATGACTGCAATACATTTTGCTTACGGGCATACTCAAGATAGATCTTTTCCTGTGTAGGCACCTTTTGAATGTTGTTATACAAATTGCCTGTTTGTCTGCTGAGGTCATTTTTGCTCACTATCAAACCTTGCTCGTAGGATTTCAACAATCTTAGCAGGTCATCACGCAGTTGTACGGTTTGAGTATCAAGAGTTTGTATAGCCGGGTTATTTTCCGTACTTGTTACCAGCATTTTTTGCCTTTCTAACTGAAAACTATTGTATTTTTCAAGCAGGCTTACAAAGGCAGGGTCTTTAATAGGTGCTGTGGTAGGCATGATCCTTTTGTTATTCGACTCATCTTCGAGATAACTCTCCAAGTCTTTGACAACATTTATTTGCACCTGCTGCTCATCCAAGGCTCTGTTGGTTTCAACATTAGTAGTCAGAAGCACTTTTCCCTGTTCTGAAAGGTCGGCTATGTTATTGTTCTTTTTAAATGTTTCAATATTACTTTCTATATTATTCAGGTCCTGCGCTACATGTCCAAGGCGCTCGTCTATAAAGGCAATAGTACTATCAGCAATTTTGTTGTTGTGGTCAATATCAGATTGTATATAGAGGTTGATCATGTGCTTTAATATGTCTTCTCCTTTATCTTTCACACCAGATGCTAAAGTAAGATCAATAGTAGTTACACCTGTGGTAGAAAGAATAGCTATAATATTAGCATTATAGTTTGTGAAGGCCATGCCATAAGATCCTACTTTCAACTCATAACTAGCCGTGGAATCAGCAGGAATACCAGGATTTTTTAGTAATACCCAACTACCATAAAGGAACCTGAGCGTATCTCCGAAATGTGCGGTGAAGGTGCTATCGGTATTTAGGTCTTCAAAGCTTACTTTGTCCTTATTGATCTTAATATAATACTGCTGCGGATCATAGAGCATATACACCTGCCCTGCTTTTAATTCCTGTAGTTTTATGAAAAACGGGGAACGCTTATATGTTTCCCGGTACACCAATCCAACCTTTTGCCAATAGGTTACATTCAACTGCATGTCGTAGACAGTTTGCATAACATGGGTTCTACTGTGCAAAACCTGCAATTCGTTATTTACGTTGCTGTAATTTGCCAATGTATTTGCAGTATTATTATCAAATAATATTGCATTTTCATCGCTACTACCACTTGGGAGACGGGGGTTGGGGCCTGTAACCATTACTTTGGCAGCTACATTGTATTGTGGTGTTACTACCAAATAAAATACTACTCCAAGAATTACCCAAACTATAACAGAAATGACAAACCAATACCAGTTACCGAGCGCTTTGCCAACAATAAATTTGAGATCAACATCATTGGTTTTTTCTTTTGTTAACAGTTCAGCATTATTGTTATCCTGCGCCATAAAAGATTATGATTGAATGGAATGAAGTTAGCTTTGATTGAAAGTATTATTAGAGAAGGCGTGCTGCAATAACAGTAAGCAGCGAAATACCTGCTGCAAGTACTGCTATATCCCTGGTACGGTATGCATTGGTGCTCGCTACTCTCGATTCAGTCGGCTCAACGTACAACACATCATTGGGTTTTAGATAAAAATAAGGAGAATTTATAACACTGGTGCTATCTAAGTTCAAACGTGTAATTTCTTTTTTTCCGTCTGCATCTCTTACCAACAGTACATTATTGCGCTTGCCATATATTGATATATCACCTGCAAGTCCTAGAGCATCAAATACAGTTGGCTTTTCGTTGGGCAACGAAAAAGTAGCTGGTTGCCTTACTTCACCAAGTACAGTTACCTTAAAGTTCGCAAACCGAACATTCACTACCGGATTTTTGAAAAATACCGATACCCTGTTCAATATTGTATCATGTATAGTTGTGGTGGTTAAACCCTGCACATGCACAGTGCCAATATAAGGCATATTGATGTCGCCATTTTTATTTACTAAATAACCAGAAACAGCATTTTGATTATTCATTGTGGGGGAATTAGGATTTGGCGTGGTTATGCCAGACTGGATGGGCAAATTCCCCTGGTTTAATATCAAATTTGCCTGTGGATCCAGTGTTTGGATGTTGATATTTATAATGTCATCAGGGTGTACGACAGGCGATATAAACTGGGGTAAATTTACATACTTAACATTGTTGACTTTAGCGGTATCAGGGACATCCTGAAAATAGGCAACTCGCTGGGTGGGTGTACAAGAAAAAAGCAGGCAGGATAAAAAAGCAGAAAGAAAAACGGGTATACGTTTTGGTTGAGCAGTCAACTTCATTCGGTATATTAATTTTGATTAGCTACAAATGTAGTTTAATTGCGTGCTTAATGAATTTACATTAACAAAAATTGTATTATAAACTACATTCTAATATCTGTTTTAGAGATAAATCAATTGATTTTGATAATATAGGATAGATTTTAAAATTATTAATTGTTTATTCTGTAAGGTAAAAATGGGCTAAAAACCTTCTTTTTAATTAAGCTTTTATAACTACAGCAGGCACAGTGACCATTGGCAAGTGTACAAAGCCTCTTTCTCCTAAAGAGGGATTGTTATGTTTTAAGTGCACTTTAGTATGAATCAACAAGTGCCGCTTTATATTTATACCCTTGCCACTACCTGGTGCCAAAGACTACTCTTTATACTTGATCTTTACCTTTGCTATACTGAAAAGACGTAGGATATACGGCTTAGATACGGCTCAGGTACGGCGGAGATACGGCTCAGCCAGGGAGAAGATACGGACAGAGCGGGGCTTAGACCATTTTCAATCAGGTACCTGATATGCTCTGCCCGCAGCTTTTTATAAGGCTACTTGATTGCAGACTTATGCATTAATCAGTTTCAATCTTTAGATATGGATCGTGCCTACGGCACTCGGGGTACAGGTGTGTTGCGTTTGGTCAACGGGTTAAAACCCGTTGCTACAAAATGGGCCGAGCCTACGGCTCTGAACAATATGGAAAGGTGACTTTTGTAATTCCAGATGATGCAAGTCCAACTATCAGATTCAAATATGTCGCCTTATAAAAAGCTATAGTATATTTCGCTCCTCCGGAGCTCTAGGGTAGGTAATATCTTTCTATTACTACAAATATTACGCTCCTCCGGAGCTTTCCAATACTATTTGATTGGATTATACAGATATCCTATGTTACTAAACTGAAAATGGTATACTGCCAAATTTTATTGGGTAGCCTTATAATAAGCTGTGCCCCTTTGAACAGGGTATATTATGTTGCCAAATGGAAATAATAGAAGGCACTACAGGAGTGCACGAATACTAGCCCTGCCAATGTTTACTGTTCGGGAATTGCCTGGTTTCCTGCCTTCATATTCAAAGTTCAGCTCCAGATTGTTGATAAGCCGCTTGGTTAAATTGATATTCCATAAATAGTTCTTACCCGGAAGCAAACCCTCTAACATGATATAACTTGTTGTGGTATTGGTTTCACCATTATAATGAATATTATTAATAGAGAACTTAGCTGTAAGGCTGGTATTATTTACGGCATTGTAGCGACTTTCGATATTGAAAATATTACTGGTAGATTGTTCGCCACCATATTGTATAACATTTTTCTTTTGCTCCAGTTCATAGCCTGTTTGCACCCTGAACTTTGTGCTTGCCGTGTAAGTAAAACGGGGCTGTACCGAAAGGTTTTGGATATTGTAATTACGGTTCTCGAAGGAAGGTGTAAGAAGGCTGTTAATGCCTGTTGCCTGCACGATTCCGATAGTGTATGCTTTAGCAATATTTACATGTGCTTTGAAAGTCCACTGACTGAGCCTGCGACTCTCAAATCCATAAGTTAGTAGCGCTTTGTTGTAATTGACCAGATTGGTCACATCGGCTCCCCAAACGGGGCTGCTGCGGTTGAAAGATAAGGTATTGCTAATGATATAATTTAAATTAATAAGGGATGTGTCGGCAATATTTCCTTTGATGGGGTTGAATTCAGGGTGTCCATTCGCAATTTGTTTGGTGTTTGTTTGTAAAGAGGACTGTAGAAAAAAGCGGGTTATTATATTCTTGAGTTTTTTATTATGAACATTATCGGCCAATACTTTGGGATTGAGTGCAAAGCTGTAGTTGAATTGATTATAACCTGCCTTAATGTATTCATTTGTTGGTGTAAAGACGCGTATGTACTTTGCCTGATCCTGAAACAGGGCAATCTCAAACTCGTTTAGCTGCGGTATACCATCGCTGTTGTAATCATTCCACGCATACTGGCCTAAACCCGCCGGCACTTCTATGTAAGAATATTCCCGCTTTTGCTCCTGCCCGGCGCCTATTTCGTATAACACATTGCCGGTCAGGAAACCATTCCACTCATTTATACTATATTCTACACGCCCAAGTAAGCTATTATCGGGTACCTGAGAAGTAAGTTTTGTATTACTGATAAATAACTGGCGATAAGTGACATTCAGCCTTAACTGGTGGCTGCTATTGCCTAGTAATTCAGTTTGAAAATTATAGTTATTGCTGCGGTCGCTCTGCGCCAGGGTTTTACCAAAAGGCAATTGATTGCTGCGGGTAAAGTAAGAAAATGACCATTTATTTGCCTTATCCTGATTGCTTTTGACATAAGCAGTAAGGGTTTGAAAGGCAAAGCTTACCGGTGTTACTGTGTCTGCTGCAATATTCCTTACCTCATTGTGCTCCAAGGCATAAGTGGCACCTAATACATAATTGTGAAAAGCATATAAAGTTCTATTGACATCTATAGAAGGCCGGAGGTAAATGCCTTTATCCAGCGGCATGGTGATATTGGTAATATTGAATACATCATTCAATTTCCAACCCCTAATATCCTGAGTGTGATTGATAATATTGCGGAAACCTTTATAGCCATCGCTCCGGATATAGCTGCTGAACTGGTATTGTAGCGTATTATTTTTATCATCCATCAACTGCAGGCTTATAAAAGGCAGTTGCTCGGTAGCAGGTGCTGCAATCAGATCTAAGCCCCAATCCCTTAGAAATTCCACTGGTCTTAACCTTTCTACGGGCTGAAAGTTCTTATTTACCCACTCATATCCTGCACCGCCTGTGAACGTATAGGCCTTGCCTCCGTTTGTTTTCCAATCTACATTCTTAATAAATGACAGCTTGCCGGCATAGCCGTTATCGTTGGTTTTATCTTTAAGAGAAAAGGTGTTTATATCGTATTTACTGGAAGCAAATTCTGCTTTAAGTGTAGTGTTTTTATCCAGAATATACTCTCCGCCGACACTGATAACCTGCTGCTTTTTGGGAGAGACCAAAAATGCCGCTGCTTCAAAGGAACCTTGCGAAATGCCGTTTACCGGCGCTACCCATTGGTAAACTTTACCGTTTGCTGCACTATAAGCAGGAATGTAATTGCCTTTGTTAATGCCGGTTTCAATGAATGACAGGCTGTACGTGGCGTTATCCGGATTGGTAGAATAGACATAAATGGAATCGTGCAGACCATTGTACACCGTATCAATCTTTTTATACAAAATCTGCGAAGCACTAAAACTATCCCTGGCAGCTACAGGATAGAAAGCGTTTTGTACACTATCACCCAAGTTGGCAAGGAATTGTTTTTGAGGGGCATCCAATGTTTGGTTGACAGGAGAATTCTTTGAATCGGCATTGGTGTATGCCGAAATATTTAGTTTAAACTTATTATTGAAGTTGGTGGTGTTACTTGCATATAGCATGGAGTTTAGGAAGTTCCGGTCGGCATATTCAAATTCTACCTGTACACGTGTGTCTTTGGTAATCATCCTGCGTGGTGTAAACGTAATCTCGGCTGTATTATAATTAATAATATAGTCCTGATCTTCCCCACGCTGCACCTGCACACCATCAATAAACACTTTTTCAGTACCAGCTAATACTACAAAGTAGAGTTCATTGTTGTTGCCTTGCAAGCGGTAAGGTCCCTGGTTGCCTTCCTGAACAGCTAAGATGTTGCGTGCAAATTTGCCTTTGGCAATAGCGCCGCTAAATAATGTGGTATTGGTGACATGCTTGTTAATGGTAAAGTTTTGCAGGTAAGAAATGCCCTGCAATCTTTTATAAAATTTAAGGAAATATGCTTCATTTTGCCGAAGATCTATATCTCCAAGATCAACCTCCCAATCTTTCTTTTTAAACTGTAACAATATTCTATCAAATTCATTCAGTTGTTGGGTAGTGCCATCGGGCTGTATAGGAATGTTATTATCGGTAATAGCGGCTGCAATCTGGATGCTGTCGCCAATCATGCCGCTGATTTGCAGATTTAATTGTGAGTTAAATACAACATCCTGTGTATTGCCAGCACTGATGCTGCGACCAAAACTGCCATTGTAATTTACATTTCCGAAATTGAAAAGCTTGTTGTCGTTTGTATTCCTATAAGCAGGAGTGGGCCGCTCAGCTATAAAATTGTTTTTGATACTATCAAAAGCAAATCGTCCGTGCGATACTGTTCAGTCTGGAAGGGAAAACGCGGTACTGGATTTCGGCACTATCGGTATTAGCAGGTTTTTTCCATAATACTGTACTGTTAACTTCATCAATCAAATAATAGGAGCTATCAAAATGTTGAATAACGATAGTGTGCGGTACGATGCTCAGCGTATCTAAGGAAACCAAACCGGTTGTGACGATTTTCTTCCTGCGCAGGTTACTGTACTGCGCGGCTACCGGCAATGAAGCCATCATAAGCAGTAAAAGTAGTATTATGTTAAACCTACGCAGCATTCCCGGTTATAAGCAGCCCATTTACCGACTGGTATAACGACGAAGATAGCTTGTAATTGTATGAAAAGGCTTTTTATGTAAGATGTTGCGGGGCGCACTGATAACCAGCGCCCTAGCAGGGTAGGCACAGATGAAGGAGCACTTAGCCCAAAAAGGAAAAAGGAGCAGTTGCTGGATGCTGGTATGTAGGGCTAAGGGGAGGAGTATTTGGGGACTTGCTGAGGTGTAAATATGGAGGAGATTCGGTATAAGTTAAGTATAACTTAAGTATAAGTTAGGTATAAGTTAGGTATAACTTTAAGGTTGCAAGGTTAGGTTTGGGGATTTTTGGCACAAGTAAGCAGACAATAAGCAGTTAATTTTTCATCAACAGACAAAGGGGAAAATAATTTTTTAGTTAACAGTAAATTATTAAATAATAATCGTGTTTAATGAAACTTTACTTGTATGTTTGCACTGTCAATTTGAGTTCTTCAGTCATCGTAAGTTTATTATTTTCCTGCTACGCATTTTCTGCTAAGAGTGAATAAGTGAATAAATGTTTACATCTGTTGTTGCTCAATTTTATTTATTTATCAATCATTATTTAGAATGAACATTTATGTTTCAAACTTAAGCTTCAACGTAGAAGACGATGACTTAAGAGGTTTTTTTGAAGAGTATGGCGAAGTAACTTCTGCCAAAGTTGTAATGGATAAGATGACTCAGCGCAGCCGTGGTTTCGGTTTCGTTGAAATGTCTGATGATGCTGCTGCTGAAAAAGCAATCAGCGAATTAGATGGTGCATCTGTTCAAGGTCGTAACATCCGTGTTACGGTAGCTAAACCAAGAGAAGAAAGAAGCAATAACAAAGGTGGTGGTGGTTATGGCAATAACAGCAATAACAACAACCGTCGCTCTTCCTTCGGTGGTGGTGGCAACAGCGGAAGCAGATGGTAATATAAAGACCGATTACATCTTTAAAGAGCTCACATGTTGAGCTCTTTTTTTATGCTTTAGATCATGATCAGGCTGATAATGTGCTGATGAAGATTTATTAAGATCATGATTGGACCAGTAGTGTGCTGATGAAGTGTATATTAAAGCCTCTTTGCTTTTTAAATTAAATACATTGTCAACTAAGTACGTTGTTACATTAATATGTTTAGTGTAAAGTGTTTAAATGCTGTATACATCTAGGGTATTGTAAATGTACCTGCTTACAGATAGTTCTTGTCTTGCTTTTTTCTCTTGAAAGAAAAAAGCAACAAAAAAGTTCAAGGCAAACCCGATCGCTCCGCGCGTTTTTGCCGGGCCAGCGCCTCCCCATTGCCTAAGGGGCAGCTTTATTACTGGGTGGCACTGTTGGGCTAACATGGTGCTGCTTGTTTTTTGACAGGTATTTGATGAACAGGTTGGTTGCCTTTGGCCTTAAACTTTGAACAGCGTAGTCTTACTTAACGAAAATTGAAAGGTAGATACGTAGCTCATTGCAGGCTAAGTCATTGCTGTTTTTAGTGCAAGCATAGGTGATTGTTAGACTCTAATCTGTGAAGCACTTATGTAATAGCAGATCATTTAGTATCAACTTATTTAGGTGACAGCGTATTTAGTACAGTGTCAACTAAGTTTGTTTTAGTTTAGAACAAATCTATTGTGGGTGCTGTGAACACAGCAGATGTTTTAAGTACAAGTTCTTACAGATAGTTCTTTCTTTTACCTTTTTTCTTGATAAAAAAGGTAACCAAAAAATCAAGCACGGCATGATCGCTCCGCGCATACTCGTATAATGTTTTTTATTGGTCTCAGTGAGAATAGTTCGTGCTGGCCAGCGCCGCCCCATTGCCTAAGGGGCAGCTTTATTATTGAGTGGCACTGTTGGGCTAACATGGTGCTACTCCTTATTTGACAGGTATTTAATGATTAGGTTGGTTGCCTTTGGCCTTACACTTTGAACAGCGGAGGCATACTTAGCAGAGATTGGAAAGGGGAATACGTAGCTCATTGCAGGTTGGAGGATTTATGTTTTCCAGGGGTGAAAATTCTCTTTTGAGTAGCTTCTATTAGTGAAGTTTGATTTATTTGATTGTAGATGGCTATTGTAAAGTTATTTAGTTGACAGTGTATTCAATAGCGAAAAGATGCGTGCACGGAGTTTGTGCAATCTATTTCCCATAAAATAGTATCTTGCTTTAAACTATAAAACTAATATGATGCGTTATTTGTTAACTATTCTTTTACTTGCTATTGTTCTAAATGTATCTGCTCAAAACCCTATTTTTTACCTGCTTATTGGCACATACACCAATTCACCAAGCAAGAGTGAAGGTATTTATGTATATAAGTTCAATCCAAATAAAGCCGAAGCGACTTTTGTAAGTAAAGCTACAGGAGTAGCAAACCCGTCTTACCTGGCTATTTCGAAAGATCAGAAGTATGTGTACGCAGTAAATGAAACGCACAGTGATAATGGTGGTGATGTAAGTGCTTTTAGTTTTGATAAGCAAAAAGGTGAACTGCATTTCATAAACAAGCAATCAACCGGAGGAGACGATCCGGCGTATATTTCAGTAGATTCTACCGGTAAGTGGGTGGTAGCTGCCAATTACAGTGGTGGCAATATAAGTGTTTTGCCAGTGGGTGCAGATGGCGCAGTGCAGGCTCCGGCGCAAATGTTGGCGCACGAAGGATATGGTGTGAATGTAGAACGCCAGGGACAGCCGCACCCGCATTGCGTAGTTTTCTCTCCCGATGAAAAGTATTTGTTTTCTGCTGACCTTGGTAATGACCATATATATACATATAACTTCGATCCAAATAACAAACAAACTCCATTTTCCAGTCCAGATCCGGCTTATATAGAGGTGCCTGACGGTTCTGGTCCACGCCATATTACTTTTAGCCCGAATAAGCAGTATGCTTATGTTATCAATGAATTGTCGGGTAACGTGATCGCATATCAATATAGCAATGGTAAACTCACTGAAATACAAACGATTGAATCAACAACTGAGGGTAATAAGAACGACAGAGGAAGCGCCGATATTCACTTAACGCCTGATGGCAAGTTCTTATATACTTCCAATCGTGGCGCAGCTAATGATATTACCATTTATAAAACCAGCCCTGATGGCAAACTGATATTGGTAGGCCACCAAAAAGTAGGCGCCCATCCGCGCAACTTCATGATTGATCCTACAGGCAGATTTTTATTGGTTGCTTGCAGAGACAGCAATCAAATACAGGTATATGTTATTAATAAGAACTATGGCTTGCTGCAGGATGCCGGATTGAAAATAGACATTGACCAGCCGGTTTGTTTGAAGATGTTGCCGACGAAGTAAATAATAAGCTGCAAGCCACAAGTTACAAGAGGCAAGAAGGAAGTGTTTAGAATTCAAGCAAAGTGTATATTATGGCTAGCTAATTTAAATTTATAAGTGCTGTTAACAAAAGCCCACAGCTTAGAAGGTTGTGGGCTTTTTATTTAAGGTATATACTGTTTATACCATCGTTGATCTATTTGTACTTGGATAACTGCATTTTCGTTTTCTGTTGCATTTGGATAACTTCAAAAAAGCTCAGGGTGTAAAGTATATGAAAGATGTATAATTTATAATATTTTAATATTTCCTGTCTTTTTCTACTAAACTTTTAAGCTAAATTAAAGCAGTATTACATGCATTGTATGTAGTTTAGTGTTGAAATATATTACTAAGCGGAAATAAGAACTTTAGACCGGTGCTGCCATAAGATTGTACAATATGATTTTTGTTCAATAGAAGCCTATACCCTTCTTTCCCGACTTTGCCATAATTACGGATAACGATTGTTTTAATGGAAGGTAATTCTTAATAATATTTAGTAAATGACAGCAGATACACTTACCCAAATCCAATATGAAGCGATACAGAATGCAATATCAGCCGATAGCAGTATACCAGAAAGTACTGGCATGATGGCAGGACTGGATGATTTGCCAGTGAAAATCATTATTGCAGATGTACTAGGCAAAGCAGAGTATTGGAACAGACTATGGTACGACTATACTGGCCTGCCTATTGATTACCCAAAAAAGAAATTGTGGAAGGCAGCTCTGCACCCAGATGATATTCGTCGTACTAATAACTGTATTTTGAATTCTATACGGAACGGAAGTGAGCTGCAAATAGAATATCGACTTAAAAGAGGCTCTGACGAACAGTACCGCTGGCATCTTGCAAATAATTCTCCTTTAAGAAACGATGAAGGCAAAATAATTAAATGGCTGGTAGCCGTAACCGATATTCATGACCAAAAAGAAGCTGAAGCCCAAAAAGATATTTTCTTAAGTGTTGCCAGTCACGAGTTGAAAACACCATTAACAACACTTAAAACATTATTGCATATATACAAAAATGCGACAATGGCTGATAACGATGCCTGCCCTGGTGTATTGGAGCAAGCTGAAAACCAGTTATTACGTATAGAAAGATTAGTGAGTAACCTGCTGGATGTTTCTAAAATCACTGCCCATAAAATGGTGTACCGGTTTGAAGAATTCAACTTTGGCGAGATGATCAAGGAAAGTGTAGAACGTTTACAGCAGCAAACGGGAACACACACCATTGTGCTGGAGCAAAATGCTAAAGTCTTATTTATTGGTGATAAACTGCGACTAGAACAGGTAATGAATAATTTACTATCTAATGCAATAAAATATTCACCATCTGCAGATAAAATCATTGTAAAAAGCTTTGTACTGCAAAATGAGCTGCATGTTTCGGTACAGGACTTTGGTATTGGCATTGCCCCCAAAAACCAGGAACATATTTACAATGCTTATTATCGTGTAAATAATGCCTCTTCCAACTTTGAAGGCTCAGGTATAGGTCTGTATATCTGTTCTGAAATTATAAAAAGCCATCTTGGAAAAATATGGGTGCATAGTGTACCCGAGCAAGGCTCCACTTTTTATTTCAAACTTCCAATCAACCAGCAAGGGCTTTTTGCTGAAATGGAAGATTTTATGAGTGCTGCAATAATGCAGTAATGCCAGACAAGGCACAAGAAGCAAGATACAAGTTACAAGTTACAAGAGACAAGTTACAAGAGACAAGAAGCAAGATGTAAGCGGAATGCCATGAGCTTCTGGTGCAAGTATATTGTGCTGCATAATTGAAGATAGCAACATTCTGTTTTGTAATTACCTCTATTATTCTCATATAAAGAGCAGGTTCACTGCACCTGCCCGTATGCAATGCAATTCATCAATCACTGTATCGTGCTTACCTTTGCAGGCATGAGCAAGTACGACGTATTGATTGTAGGCGGCGGTCCTATTGGTATGGCATGCAGTATAGCGGCTAAAAAAGCAGGATTGAGCTACGTTATTATAGAAAAAGGAGCACTGGTAAACAGTTTATATAATTACCCGCTTTTCATGACCTTTTTTTCTACATCTGAAAGGCTGGAGATTGGAGGTGTTCCCTTTATGAGTCTGGCACCCAAGCCTGGCAGGCAGGAAGCCATAGAATATTACCGCAGGGTAAAACAATTTTACGACCTCCAGATAAAACTTTTTGAAGAGGTTACAGCAGTAAAGAAAGAAGAAGAAGATTTTGTTGTAACTACTTCTAAGGGACAATACAAAGCAAAAAACGTTATTGTATCCACCGGATTTTACGATATTCCGGTAATGATGAATGTGCCCGGTGAAGACCTTCCCAAGGTAAAGCATTACTATAAAGAGCCACATTTTTATGCTTTTCAGAATGTACTGGTTGTGGGTGCTAACAATAGCGCAGCAGATGCAGCACTGGAAACCTGGCGACGTGGAGCCCACGTAACCATGGTAATACGCGGTTGCGAATTTGGCAGAGTAAAATACTGGATAAAACCTGATATTGAAAACCGTGTAAAGGAAGGTAGCATCACGGCCTATTACAATTCTACTGTTAAAGAGATTACAGAGAATGAAGTAACGATACAGACACCTGAAGGGGTAGTAACTATACCTAACGATTGGGTACTCGCAATGACTGGTTATCATCCTAACTTTAAGCTGCTGGAGAGCTTTGGGATAGCCGCAGCCGATGATGTAAAACACTACCCGGTATATGACCCTGATACAATGGAGACCAATGTGCCCGGACTGTACCTTGCTGGTGTAGTATGTGGTGGTATGGACACGCATATATGGTTTATTGAAAACAGCCGTGTACACGCCGATAAAATAATTGCTGATATTGTAGTAAAACAACATTCTACAGTAACAGTTAAAAGCAATCTCCATCTAAGCGAGAGGTAATTGCTGTTTTAACAGTTATTATAAGTATTTCATTTTCAACTGTTGCATAAACCTTTGCACATTATCTTATAAGTTTTTGTAATTGGCACTGGGAGTTTCTTTACTACGGAACGATTTATGTAAAGAAATCCAAAAAGCTTTTTAATTGTTGGAAGCTGTGATTTGTATATAGCTTTCATGTTTAATAGTGCAATTATTAATATAACCTATGATTAAAACCGTGTATGCGGGTAGCCCACACCCTTTGGGCTCAACCTGGGATGGAGAAGGTGTAAATTTTGCCATATACTCCGAAAATGCAACAAGTGTAGATCTATGCCTGTTTGGTGAAGATGAAAAAGAGGAGGTGGTGATAAAAGTTAAAGAACGCTATCACCATGTATGGCATGTGTATGTTCCCGGTATTAAGCCCGGGCAGTTATATGGCTACAGAATGGATGGACCCTACGAGCCTGAAAACGGGCATCGTTTTAACCATAACAAGTTATTGATTGACCCTTATGCAAAAGCCATTTCACGTACCGTTAACTGGAGCGAAGCTTTATTTGGCTATAAGCCTGGTGATTCAGCGGAAGACCTCAGCTTTAGTGAGGAGGATAGTGCTCCCTTTTTACCTAAATCAGTTGTAATTGACCACCATTTTGACTGGGAGGGGGATAAATATCCAAAAATAGCTTACCACCAAAGTATTATTTACGAAATGCATGTGAAAGGTTTCACCATGATGCACCCTGATATTCCGGATGACATAAAGGGGACTTTTGCTGCTATTGCGCATCCTGTTACTATTAAATACCTAAAGGATTTAGGCATAACGGCAGTTGAGTTGATGCCAGTGCACCAGTTTGTAAGCGACTGGCATTTACAGCAAAAAGGATTAACCAACTATTGGGGCTACAATACCATTGGCTATTTTGCTCCAGATGTGCGCTATTCTAATGGCAACGACAAAGGCGACCAGGTAGTTGAATTTAAAAACATGGTCAAAGTGCTGCACAAGGCGGGTATAGAAGTAATACTTGATGTGGTGTACAATCATACTGCCGAAGGTAACCACATGGGACCTACACTGTCTTTCAGAGGTATTGACAATTCTTCTTATTACCGCTTAACACCGGAAAACAAGCGTTACTACATGGATTATACGGGTACTGGTAATACCTTAAATACTTACATGCCATCGGTGCTGAAGTTGTTAATGGACAGCCTGCGCTATTGGATATTAGAAATGCACGTAGACGGCTTCCGCTTTGACCTTGCATCTACGCTTGCGCGCGAGTTGCATGCAGTGGACAGATTGAGTGCTTTTTTTGATATTATTTACCAGGATCCGGTCATCTCGCAGGTAAAGCTGATTGCAGAGCCGTGGGATATTGGTGAGGGGGGCTACCAGGTAGGTAAGTTTCCACAGGGGTGGGCAGAGTGGAACGGGCGCTACCGTGATTGTATGCGCGACTATTGGCGAGGTGAAAACAGTATGCTTGCTGAGTTTGCCGACCGATTTACCGGAAGTAGCGATTTATATAAGAATGACTACCGAATGCCTACAGCCAGTATCAATTTTATAACAGCGCATGATGGCTTCACCTTAAATGATCTGGTATCGTACAATGAAAAGCATAATGAAGCCAATGGGGAGAATAATAATGATGGAGAAAGCCATAATAAAAGCTGGAACTGTGGTGCAGAAGGTGAAACAGATAACCCCGATGTGATTGCTTTACGTAATAAGCAAAAGCGCAACATTCTTACTACGCTGTTTTTATCACAAGGAGTACCAATGTTGGTAGCTGGTGACGAATTGAGTCGCACGCAGCATGGAAATAATAATGCATATTGTCAGGACAACGAGACCTCGTGGATCAATTGGGATAAAGCAGATAAAGATCTGCTCCGTTTTACCAGGAAGCTGATTCATTTCCAAAAGAAGCACCCGGTGTTTTGCAGACGTGGCTGGTTTAAGGGAATATCTATCAAGGGTAAACACGATATTGCCTGGTTTGCCGCCGACGGCTCACCTATGGAAGAAGAGCACTGGAAGGAATATTTTGCCAAGACGCTTACTGTGTATTTAAACGGAGAAGGCATTGACACGCCAGGTTATAAAGGAGAGAGAATAGTAGACGATAGTTTCCTTTTACTCTTCAATGCACATTATAATAATTTAACTTTTACTCTGCCTCATCAGACAGATTTTCACCAGTTTACTAAGGTACTGGATACCAATAGTAATTTTATGAATGAGAATGGTTGTGATTGCCGGTTTAAAGGGGGTGATACAATAGAAGTAGCCAGTCATAGCGTAATAGTGCTGAAGAGTGCTAGTTAACTGAAGGGAAGTATCTTAGCCAGGAATAGTAGAATGATTGGAAGGCGATAAGAGCGGCGTATTAGTATGCCGCTCTTTTTATTTAAGTATAACTTACTTATACCATATTCAAACAAGTATTCAGCTATCAGAGTAGTCCCTTAATGGGGAGTAAGGCAAATAGGGAGTATCCAAGGCGTACATCAGGAGTTCATTAAGAGGAGACAGGGAGGAGATTTGGTATAAGTTAGGTATAACTTAAGTGTAAGTTAGGTATATCTTAGGTATAGCTCTGCTCCTCCAAAGATTGGGAAGGGAAGTTTTGAGGGTAGAAGGAGGTTGTTCAGGTAAAGAACCTTTAGGAGAGTTGCCGAAAACACTTAGTACCAGATCCAAACAGATTAACTGAGATAAGCGGTAAACAACAAACGTTTATCACTAACAATCAAAAGCCTAGATAAACCAATTGTTTTTGTAATGATAAAATGCATTAAGCGCCAATGATACTTACAAAATTATCATCGAAGGTGCTACCCACCAGCAGTGCTATGACGATGAGCTCCGACTATAACAGGTATTAATCAATTTACTTAATAATGCAATCAAATATTCGCCACAATCCAATAAGGTATTAGTGCATCTTTCGCAAGTGGGTAATTATATAATAATGGCTGGAACAGATCATGGTTTAGGCATTAAAAAAGAAGACCAGAAAAGAATATTTGAACGTTTTTTTCTTGTAGGAAGGCTGCAAAAGAAATTTCCCGGCATGGTGATTGGCTTATATGTTTATGAACAAATTAGTAAAAATAATAAAGGTTTGCTGCGGGTGGAAAGCGAGGAGGGGGACAGGCGCTACTTTGAATTTTACATTACCCCTAAAAATTGAAGAAGATGAAGAATAAAAGAGTTCTGGTGTGCGATGATGATAAAGATATATTGGAAATGTTGGAAATAGCACTTGAAATCAATGGCTTTGATGTGATTAGTGAGAATGACAGTACACGTATTTTTCGTACCATAGATTCCACTCATCCCGATGCCCTGTTACTAGATTTGTGGATGCCCTTGCTTTCGGGAGATGAGATTGTAAAAAAGCTGCGTCAGGATCCTAATAAAAATAAAATACCGGTAATGGTTATTTCTGCCAGCCAGGATGGTAAAGAGGTAGCCCTTAAAGCCGGAGCTAATCTATATCTTGATAAGCCATTCGACCTTGATAAGTTGATTATGTGTTTACATGAAGTATTGGCTGATAATTGATAAGTTAATGTGTATTTATTTTTAGCAGAGAAGAATGCAATTATATTGGTTGTTTATATAAGAGTATAGCCGGCTTTATTCTTTGCGGCCGCCAATTAATCTTACCAACTCTGTTATTCTCGCTAAATGATGGTCATCGTGTTCTGCTACAAATAAAAATAAATCCATTGTACGCATAGGTGTCTTTAACCTTGGGTGCAATGCAGACAGCAATATTTGTTCTGCATTTAGGTCTTTCAGCAGATCAATTGTTTGCATTCGTATTTGTCTAAAATGTTTTAATAATGTTTCAATTGGAACTGCATTATGGTTTGCTTCAGTTGTTCTTCTATTAGTCAAATCTGTTGGTCTAAGGTCTGTTTGCCCACTCAAAATATCCTCTAGTCTGCCTTGCCACAAGGGTTCAAGATCTGAAAGATGACCCACATTCTCCCTGATACTCCATGTGCTGTCAATTTGTATTGTTGTTATCTCTTCAGATATTAATAAGAATTTTTCTTCCAGTCGGGCAGGTGTGCCAACGAGCCGCTCTATTATAGAAGGGAAAATGTGTTGATTGGAAGAAAAGTCAAATGATCTGCTAAACCACTTTTCTTGTTTCATGCCGTTTAAATGATAACTGATATTTAAAAATTAAAAGCAAGTCTTGCAAAAGCCCGGATTCCATTGCTGCCCATTTGTACAGCATCCCATGGACCACCAGTCTCATTATTAAATGCCCAATATTTGGCACTCTGCACAAAGCCATAATCCGGATGTACATTGAATATATTATCAGCGCCCATATACAAATCCATATGTTTCCATAATTTGTAAGAGAAATATATATCACTTACTACTTTACCATGGTAGATGTACTCATCCGGAACATACACGTTGGGATCTGCATCAGTAGGTACTTTCGGATCAATGCCTAAGCCATCTTCGCCATAGCCATACAAATCAATTTTGCCAAAATAAGTAAACCTGGTACCGGCAGTAAACTTGCCAATGCCATACTCCACGTTAAGTGCAAATTTTGCTGGTGGCGCCGAAGCAAGAATAAACTTCTGCTCTCTGTCGCTTAAGAAATTATCTCTATGTTCTTTGGTATCGTTAAGTTTTCAGGAACATTTATCTTATCAATCTTCATATGCTGCACATTGCCGGTGAGAAGGTGCGGAAATGCTGGTTACCGAAGTGCTTGTTATAATCAAACTACCATATCAACGCCTATGTTGGTAGTGTTTACGGCATTTGCAAAAAACTGTGCCATTCCAACATTCAATTCTCTTAACGTGTTTGTCAAAGCGGGATCCAATGTTGAATCAGCTGCACTAAACTGACCTGATAATACTACGCGGTCTTTAATCTTTACCCAATATCCATCCACTGTAATAGTGAAGTCTCTTGAAAGGCTTCCAAACAAAGCCAAAAGATGCATTTAGTGATTTTTCCTGCGTTAGATCTGGTATGCCAGCAGACTTTGTAATAGGGCTGTAGTTAGGTGCAATTTTTACTTCTGCTATTATTACCACCCTGCACGTTAGTAAAGGTTGAACTAAAGTTAATTTGCTGCAGAGAAGGAGCACGGAAACCTGTGCTGGCTGAACCACGCACATTGAATGTTGGTGTTAATTTAAGCCGTGCATCCAGTTTGTAATTAGTAGTATAACCAAAGTCACTATAGTGCTCTGCACGTACAGCACCCCCCACCAGAAATGCTTTTGTGATATCCCATTCGCCATCCACATACACGCCAACGTATTACGGTTGGCATTTACTTCATCGGCAGGTTGATAGCCGGGAAAACCTTGTGAGCCAGTGGCTTTATCCGATTATAGTTTTTGTACGAAGCTTCTTCCCCGGCTTTGATTTTATATTGCTCATACCTGAATTCAGCACCAAAAGCAAGATTGAAATTGCCGCCAATCTTTTTACCGAAATTTAGATTAGAGGTATTTTGCAGCAAATTGAAACCCCCATCATCAAAATGGTTCCTGGTTGCACCAGAGAAGCATTAAAAGTTTTATCGCCATAGAAGTGGAAATCATTGTCCCCAATCACATTGCTTAAATCCCAATCCCAGATTATTACCCAGCGTGCCTCTGATGCCGGCTAGCCAATGAAGCATCCTGGATATGTGTTTGAATATGCGGATTGTACACTGTATCGTAAGTCGCCATCGCCATTATACACCGGGTACATGATAGAAGGAACATAAATTAGATTGCCATTTAGGATCGGTGGGGAAGCGCTCTTTTTTGCTGTTCCAGCTTCTGGTAAAAGCATAACATCCGAATTTTTATAATTATATCCGCCAAAAGCATAAAAACTTGTTTTGGTACCTGCAAAAGGTATTTCCATATTAAGAAAGCCACCACCTTCTGATCAGTGAACCATCGCCATTGGCACGACGAACATAGTTGTAGTACATTGCATCCTTTCTATGTAAGAAATCAGTAGTATCAAGTATTTGTCTGAAGGTTTTTGCGGCAGTACTAAAACTTGCCTGATAGATTTATGAACCCACCATTTTTGCCAATTGGCAAGCCATAGTTGGCGTTTGCCATGAAAGTGTTGCCGTCTATTGCTCCCTGGTAAGGATATTGTCCATTGTTTTCGGGTTATAGGTGTTGTATTTAGGATCAATATATCCTGAATAACCGGCATTTATTGTAAACTTATTTACATCTTTTTTAAGCACGAGATTAATAACGCCCGCAATAGCATCCGAGCCATATTGTGCCGAAGCACCATCACGTAATATTTCCACGCGATCTATAGCTCCAACCGGCATGGCATTAAGGTCGGTGCCGGAGTTGCCGCGTCCCCTGGTGCCAAACACTGCAATAAATGCAGTTTGGTGCCGGCGTTTGCCATTAATCAATACCAGGGTTTGGTCCGGGCCTAAGACCTCTTAAACGTAGCTAAGTCTACATGGTCGGCACCATCACTGCCACTTTGCTTGTTGTAGTTGAAAGAAGGTGCCGCAAAGTTTAGCACCGAAGTAAGATCCATACGTGCAGTAGGCAACGCCATTTGTGCAGTGTTCAATACATCTACCGGAACAGGTGTTTCGGTTTTTATTCTGCCACCACTACGCGTACCCACCATTACAATTTCTCCAAGTACTGCTGTCACTGGCTCTATTGGTATATCAATATTAGTTCTGTTATTTACAGACACTGACGTAAAAGTATAACCTATATAAGAGATTTCTAAGACATCATTCCCTTTTGCAGTTATTGTAAACATGCCATTGTTGTCTGTCTGGGTACCCGCACCACTCGACTTTACCGTAACAGAAGCACCTTCAACAGGGGTACCTTTTGAGGCATCGGTGACTTTGCCAGTGATTTTTTGCTGAGCAAAAAGGAAATGTACACAAAGTATGAGTACAATTGTACTGACCAATTTTGTTACACTCATAAGAGAAAGTTTATGAGCTAAATTAAACAACTATTCTCTATTTATACTCTGACCTGATATTACAATTGAATAGTTTGAGTTTGAAAAGAGGAGGAATGAAAAGGTATGAAGTTTGATAATCTATAATCTGTTTATATTATAGTAGCAATAAAGGTAAATGCAGGTGCTAATCTTCGCTCATTTGAACTATTCAATTCAGACTTTGTAATAGAGATTGCAGTGATATGAAAGCATTTAAAAATATTTTATCATTTACTTACCGGAAGTTATAAACACAACATCTCTACTCAAAGCCTGTAGCTCTCGCGTAAGACATGCAACTTTCTTCTGTCCTTCCGCAGGATCTCACAGAGTCCGAGACCTGTGTACTATCAACTGTCATCTATGGAATAGGTTGAGCTATACCTAAGTTACACTGAACTTATACTGAACTTATACCGAATCTCGTCCATATCTTCCCGGTATTTACTACTAATGTATTCTCTATGCACTCTATATCTGTGCCCCCTTAAACCATATAATACTATTTCCAGATCGGTAGCATTAGATGCTCTCCGCTCAAAGCTCACGGCTCATAGCTCGCAGCTCTTTATAAGGCTGCCTATTTGAATCTGGTATAACTTGTATCTTGCCTCTTGTACCTTGAGTATTGAATTTTACAATAAAAAACCTGTCAGGTACAACACCAGACAGGTCAAATAGCCCTAAACTATACCAATACACATATCTCACCTTATTCACCTTCCTCAATTCACAAATTAATACTCCACACTCTTCTTCGCCTTATGACTTACATTAAATACTCTCGAAATATTAAATCCAAAATATATATCTCCATCGCCCCACTTGCCCGTTGTACGGCCAATCACCTGCGGTTCGGTCATACCTTGCGAATTAGAAAATACTAATTGAAATACGTGACCACCGGTTTCCATTTCCCAGGCAAAAGACAATGCATTATGCACATCTATTGAGTTCACCTGGTTAGGCAATAAATAGTTGTATTCTGCTGTAATGCTCATGCGTTTTGTCATCTTCATACGACCACCTGCGCCAATAGCAAATACATTATTTTTATCATTGACTGTGGGTACCAGGTTATAATGTATCCACACCGGTACCAGTTGCAGTGACAGGTTGGAGCTGAACTTTCTTGCAGCTATCAACTGCGTTACATAAGACGTACGATACTTGGCGTTCAGGTAGTCTTTATCTGGATACTTCAAGGTAAAGTGTGTTAACCCACCTGAAACACTTAAAGATAACGGCATCCGCTCCGAACCATCAGTTTGCCATAACAGGCGGTATTTAAAATACCCGTCAAAGGTCTTTTCCAGCGAACTGCGTCCAATGCCTACCGACAAACGATCGGTTATACCATAATCCAGACCTAAGCGGATAGTCGCATTGTCCAATCCAAAGAAATTGTATGCACCATCATTAAGCTTTCCAAAGCGGTGCATAATTAAGAAGTTCAAGGCCCCTCTGGCAGACGATTCTACCGTCTTCATATTCACTATATAAAGCCCTTTAAATGTGCCTTTTACGGGCATTGGCTTTGTATTAGCCTGCATCGAGTCGCTAAGCATATTGAGCAGCGTACTGTCCTGTGCCTGCAGGTGGTAAGTTGTTGTTATAAGAACAATAAGGAACAATAGGTTTCGCTTCATAATTTACTGTTTAAGTGTACAATCAGCATTAATATTTACAGTTAATTCTTGTGCAATCTTGCCACGTACCAATGAAGGAATGGTAACGTTGAAGTCTTCAGGTTTTGTTTTAAACTGAGCAGTACCAATCAGGTGGTTATCTTTTACTTCCAATGTACCAGGGGCCGTTATCTCTTTGGTAATGTTGTGCATAGTAAGATTGCCTGTCACGGTTACATTATACACACCGTTCTTTGTAAGATCAACATCCCCTGTGTAAGTACCGGTAAATGTTGCTTTAGGATACTTATCACTTTCCATATAGTTCTCATTAAAGTGCTCCTGCATCAATTCTTTAGTAAACGTAAAACTCTTGAGCAGGAGTGAGAATGCAAGATTTTTTTTTCCTGCATCTATTGCCGCATACACCTGGTTGTTGATTGCTTTTATATCTTCTGCCGGTGTCTTTGAAAAGAAACCGACATAGGCCGTGCGGGTAAGATATACCTGGCTAAAACTGCTATAGCTAATTACCACTAAAAGCAGAGAAAACATTAGTCTTTTCATAGTATTAAGAATAAAGGTTAATTATTAGATCCACCACTGTTGATCCAGGCTTTTATTTTATTGATATCACAGTCCGAAAGCTTAGAACCGCCTTGTGGCATAGGAGGGTAGCCTGCAGCTTGGGTAATGACACCGATCAAAATGCCATTGTTCGCTACATACTTTACATCATTATACGAGTCTAACGTTATACCACCTTCTGCCTGACCACTGCCATGACAGCTATAGCAGTTGGCTTGCAGTATAGGTTTAATGTCTGTGTTATAAGTCATATTTGCTGTATCGCACGATGATTGGGATGGTGGATCCAGCTTGTCTTCACTACTTTTGGAACAGCCAATAACCAGCACAATACTCCCGGTAATAATGCCTAACAATGCTCTTGCTTTTTTGCTCATAATTGATGTTTTATAATTGATGATGATAATATTATTATTGAACAATCAGGACAGCATGCTCCGCCCGCAACTCTAAGCTTACGACTTGTAGCTTGAGGCTTGCAATTTGTTCCTTCTAACTTGTAGTTTGTTTCTTGGTCCTTGTAGCTTGTTTCTTGTTCCTGTATTTATTTTTCTATCGCGCAATCGGCAAGCATCACATCAGCCAAATAGCCGGTGCATCTGCCTTTTATACTTATGGGTTGACCGTTTTTTATTGCTGCTAGTGGTGGCATTTTTGTCCAATATATTACAGCTTACTCCTCCTGCTATATTGTTGCTTTCCAGTAACACTGTAAGTGTACTATCGGTGCGTGAAACATCACTAACAGTACCTTTTACAAGTACTACTTTATCAATATATTCTTTATTAGCATTCACTTCATTTTGTGCGAAAGCCGCATACAAATTAGTTGCACTAATGGTTACAGAAGGTGCAACCCCAGCCACACTGGTATGCGGTTTACTGTATAAATAGAAGGCATAAGCGGCTACGCATAGCATGAGTATCCCGATGGAAAAAATTATCTTCTTTCGCATAGTACAATGTAATTAATAAATTAAAGTATTAGTGGAGCGGTAATGTATAGGCTGCTGTTATACCTGTGCTTAAGAAAGGCATCCGGCCATAACCTAATCCCGTAAGCGGAATTCTCAGGTAAGGTTCTATTCTTAAGCTCCCGTTATTTTTAAATATAAACTGGTAACCTCCGCTTATATTACCTACTGAAAAAATATTATTAGTAGCATTTTTGTAAACAAACGGATAATCATAACCCGGCCTGGATGGGTCAGAAACTATGCGTAAAAAAACCTACATAACTTTCTTTCTTCATAATGTAAGAAGACAGTCCGGCAGTAACAAAGAACCCGCTTAATTGCCTGCTCCTGAAATCGTATTTCACATTCAGCGGTATTTCAAACATATCGCAAATACCATCTAAGTAATGGAGATGATAATCTGGTGGAATAGGCTCTTTTGGATTATAATACTCTCCCGAACTATAATATTTTTTACTATCCCACATTAATCCTGATTCTAAAGACCAATTGTTATTAAATCTGTATCCAACAATAAGGTTGGTGGTATATCCAATATTATTTACCTTTTGAAACTTTATTGTTGTAACATCTAGCCCGGCACCTACGCCTGCATACAAGCCTTTTGTTTTTATTGGTGTCGAATGCTTGATATCCGTTTTTTTAGTACTTGCTGCACTGTCCTTTTGCGGCGTAAGAGCTACCTTGTTTCTATTACTGCTATCTGCAGTAGCCAATGTGTTTTCTTTTCCACCTGTACCATTATTTTTTTGCTCAGTTATACCTAATTTGCTGATTGCTGCTTGAGAATTGTTATATTCAGTAGGATTTTTGTTAGTATTATCAGCAGCTTTATTATTGTCTGAAATTGTATTATTACGGCTGATGGCGCTACCCGGCTTAGAATCAATTAACCTCCCTTCTACTGTTTATATCCAGTTCTGAATTACCCCTTTTACTGTTTATTGCTACTGTTGTTTGTTTATTGGAATAACTGTTCTGTCCCAAATCCTTTTGCTTTTCTTCCCCTGCTCATTATTCAATTGTTGACCAGGAATTCTACCTGTAGCTATTGGGTCAGTCGGGTTATTTTCTTTATGTATTGATTCATTATTTTTAGGTAATGATCCTCCTGCTTTTTGGTTCTCTGTTGCTGCATCAGTCTTACTTGTGTTTGAATAAATGACAGGTTTCTGTGTGTTATTATTATAGTACAGATAAGAAACCGCCACTAGTAATGGAATCAAAAGCAAGAGCAGCCACCAGTCCCTTTTTCTTTCTCCTGGCTCTTCCAATACAGTAGTAGATTGCATTGCGCCTTGTACCTTATCCCAGTCTTCTCCTTCTATTTTTAAGGGATAATCTTCGGCTGACTGCCTTATCAAATCGTCCATATCTTCGTTTAAGTTCAGCATGCTTCCAGCTCCTCCTGGCCGTTTATATATTTTTGTAACAGATTACGTGCCTTCCACAGGTTCGACTTGGATGTGCCTACCGATATGCCTAATGCATTTGCTATTTCCTGATGACTTAGTCCATCTATCACATACATATTAAATACAGTTCTGTACACAGGCGGTAGCTTTTTTATTTGAATAATAATTTCTTTATATAATAACAATTGGTCGGCATTATCGCTTTTGTCTGTGTCCTCCCATACCGATTCCGGTATCATTCCTGCTTCCGGCATCATTTCATTTTTGCGCAGTGCATCTATAGCACAGTTAATCATTATCTTTCTTAGCCATCCCATCAGCTTAGGTTCCATAAATGCATCATTCTCGGCACTAAACTTATCAAAATGTGTAAAGAGCTTCACAAATCCGTCATTTACAACATCTACTGCTTTTTCATAGCGAAAGATGTATCTGAAAACAATCTTCAATGCATATCCGTAATAGGCTTCATAAAGTACCTTTTGATACCTTGGATCGCGCTGCATACATGCTTGCACAACTTTATTGATGTCTTTCAAGCTCAAAATGGGGACGGCTTTTATAAATGAATACGGCTAACAGCATCGATGGTTGCTTTACCGAAAAAGAATTTAATAATATTCTACTGTTAAAGGTATGTAAAAGAAAAGTAGATTATCGTTGAATATTAATAATTTGTTGAACAAAAGCTTGAATTCTACCGTACATATCTAATAAATATGTTATTCAGGAGGTTTGAATAGCATTATTTTGGAGATAATTAATAGCTTTTTCGTTTATGGAACGGTATCGCCCGAAATCTGCAGGTTGTTGTTAATGCAAATTCCTAACTTGGATGGTTGGTCGGCATATGCTCTGTATGTACTTAGGTTTACATAGCAATATAGGAGTATTCGGGTGACAAGAAATTGAAATGAGGGCGTATTACTTCTGCCATACTAATCAACTTATTCAGCAGTCATTATTCCCTTTTCTTCTTTTACCGGAAACAGCAATTTATACTCTTCCTGTGCCAGCAGTTGCTCACTGGTAAGCCGACTACCGTCATGGCTCCAGCCTGGTGCTTTAAAGAGGTAGCCTAATTTTTCTCTAAGTGATAAATCTTTACGGCGTACATCTTTCCATATACTTTGCCATTCATGAAAAACAATGTTTACTGCATTCGGATCTTGAACTTTGGTAGTCAAACCGTATTTAATAGGCTCGTACTCAGCAGCGGATAGTTCTTTTTGAAAAGTGCCAAACAATTTATCCCAGATGATTAAAAACATACCCATGTTTTTGTCTAAGTATTTTACATTGCTTGCATGGTGTACACGGTGATGAGAAGGCGTAACTAAGATGTACTCCAGCCATCCTAGTTTACCAACAATCTCGGTATGTACAAATGTTCCCCATATTTGGGTGGCACTATACATAAATGCAATATCCAGCGGTTTAAACCCAAAATAAGCTAAAGGCAGAAAGTAAATAAAACGGTATAATGGCTCAAAAACGGATGAGCGAAAGCCTACACTGAAATTCATCTGATCGGCACTGTGGTGTGTTACGTGCACTGCCCAGAACAGCCGTATTTCGTGATCGAAACGGTGCAGCCAGTAATATAAAAAGTCTTCTGCAAGTAATAGCATCATCCAATACACCCACAAGTTGCTGAACTGGTAACTGGCATGTACAAAAACCATTTGCAGTATGGCAAGGTAAACTATACGGAAAGCCGCATCAATACCGGTATTCAGCAACATTAAATAAATATTGGTAATTGTGCCTTTAACAGTATATACTTTAAGCTGTTGCAGATGCGTAAGCAGCAGTTCAAGCCCGATTATAATAATATAAATAGGTGTTGAGATGAGTAATAGCCATTTTTCGTGTAGCGATTCCATTCACAAGCAGTATTTACTGCAATTTAAGCTGGTAAGCGGAATATAACCTTTAAATTATCGTTAACCATATTGAAAGTATCATAAATTTTAATTTAAGTAAGAGTGTCAAAATAAGTTCCGCAGAATAGGTACAGTTTAACTTAAATATGTTTAGGATAGTGCAAACTGTTTTACATGCTGTATGCACCTTAGTAGTTTTATATGTTATTTCTTACACATAGTTCTTGTCTAACTTTTTTCTTCATGCCTTTCATGACAGGCATTGGAAGAAAAAAGTTACAAAAAAGTTATGAATAGAATAATGTGTTTTCAATGGTATTCATGAAATCGCTTCGCTAGTTATTTCGTGAATAATTAAATTTTTATAGGTCTCAATGAGCCGCGTTGCGGGTTCAAGCACGGCATAATCGCTCCGCGCATCCATGCATGCCAGCGCCTCCTCATTGCCTAAGGTGCATCTTTATGGTTTAGGATATGGTTTGGATAACAAAGGTGCCGGTGCGGGGTTGATAGATGCTTATTGGGTGAGGTGGGTTGCCTTTGGCCTTACACTTTGGACAGCGTAGTCTTACTTAAGGGAAAACCGAAAGGGGAATACGTAGCTCATTGCAGGCCAGGTGATTTCTGTTCTTTAATGCATAGGATAGGTGATCGTCTGGTTTCAATGGTAAAGCATATATCCTTACTAACAACTGTTTATTATCTACTTATTTAAGTTACAATGTAATAAGTAGTAAACCTGGAGGATAAGTTGTAGATTTTGAATCTTTGCTATTTTAAGGAAATCAAGATGCTGATGCAATTGCGTTACAGCCGCCTTTCGGGAAAAGACCGCATGCAATATGCGGCGGTGGAAGCCATCAAACCGGGGATTGGGGGTGTTAGCTATATCAGCCGGGTAATAGCCATAGACCGCAATACCCTCATTTGAGAGAGAATAGAATGGCATGCACTGGCTGCCAATGAGCAAAACGTTCCTGCCCAACCGTAACTTGTGCCATAAACAGTTTAATCCCAGATTAAAACAGATGGCCATATAACTGAGCAAGCCTCATTGACTAAAGGGTAGAGCGCTAAACCACAAGAAGTGCCGAGCAGATATGGCTTAAACAGGGAGTTACCCAGGAGGAGATATGAAGTATACGGGGAGGAGATCAGGTATAATTGGGTATAAGTTAAGTATAACTCAGGTATAAGTTAAGTATAACTCAGGTATAACTCCAGGTGTTTCGGGATTTAAAAGGGATTGTAGGATAATAATGATACTGAAGACCGGCTTGTTGCGAGTGCCTTTCCTGCCTTTTAACTAATCCTTGCTTGCAGCTAAACATAAACCAGCCCTTAATTTACGGATACTATAATGTTTAGTAATTTATTTAACTCTTCTGGCATACATTTGTGAGGTTAAATGCATAGGAGAATAAACAATTATGGCACGTCCCGTAAGATTTAATATACATCCCAAAGAAGCCGATATCCACGATAATATTGCAATTACCGAAATGCCTGATGGCTCACAAGGTGAAGGCTACTTTGCAACCAGCTTCGAGCAGGTCGTTGGTTTGGCACGTAAAAACTCTATATGGCCTTTACCATTTGCCACTTCCTGCTGCGGTATTGAGTTCATGGCAACGATGGCGCCCCATTACGATCTTGCCCGTTTTGGTGCAGAGCGCCTGGGTTTTACGCCTCGTCAGTGCGATCTGCTGATGGTAATGGGTACCATCTCTAAGAAAATGGCGCCGGTATTACGTCAGGTATATCTGCAAATGGCAGAACCTCGCTGGGTAATAGCAGTTGGCGCCTGCGCCTGCTCCGGTGGTATTTTTGATACATATTCTGTATTGCAGGGGATAGACCAGATTATCCCGGTAGATGTATATGTACCTGGTTGTCCGCCACGCCCTGAAGCAATTATTGATGGTGTGCTACGGATACAGGACTTAATACAAAGTGAAAGTTTGCGCCGCAGGAATGCACCAGAATACAAGGCTCTGCTGAATAGTTACGGCATCCAATAAATGGAGTCAAGTGCAATTAATACAATTTAATTGCATTTTTCTTTTATAGTAGTATGCAGGGTAGCCTATTTATATATTATTTTAAATAAAAAATATAAAAAACAGGTTGTTTCTTTGTGCGGAAATTACGTTTATAATACTGCAATATGTCATTGACTAACGAAATAGTAAAGGAACGCCTGAAGGAACATCTTGGAGAGGCTGTTTACAACTTTACCGAACCATACGGCATGCTTACGTTTGAGGCGCCTAAAGAAAATAATCTTAAGGTGTTGCAGTTTCTATACAATGAGTTAGGTTTTCAGTTCCTGACAGATTTAACTGCCGTGCATTATCCTTATGATAAAGGTCGTGAACTGGCAGTAGTATATCACCTGCACAATCTGGTGGAGAATATCCGCGTTAGATTCAAAGTATTTACCGATATTAATACACCTGATGTCTTTACCGCAACACGCTTGTTTGAATCTGCCAACTGGCAGGAAAGAGAAGCCTACGATTTTTACGGAGTTAACTTTGTTGGTCATCCCAATCTCAAGCGCATTATGAATGTTGAGGAAATGGATTATTTTCCACAGAGAAAAGAGTATCCGATGGAAGACCAGACTCGCCGTGATAAAGACGACGAGATGTTTGGCAGGGGAGGATCAACAGCGTTCTCAAAGGATGAATATTAAATTTTAAGATAGTGGATGCAATTCTTCAACCAATATTACAGTCACCTAAACTTCCGGAATATGTGGAAGAATTAAAGCGTGTATTGGAAGAAGAGGAGAGGAGAAGAAAGGAATTCTATAACTGGCTGGATGAAGATAAACGTGCAGAGTTTATTGGAGGCCAGGTAGTTATTCATTCTCCTGCAAGAGCAATCCACATAGAAGTGTTGCAGAACTTCTTGTTAGCTATTGTGCCGTTTGTGCAACTTAATAAATCTGGTAAAGTTTATACGGAACAAGCTTTGATAAAACTAAAGCGAAGTGATGTAATGCCTGACTTAGCTTTTTGGAAAAATAAGACTTTTGCAAATGATGCTAAAATCTTTCCCGTTCCAGATTTTGTTATTGAAGTATTAAGTAATAGTACTCAAAAAAACGATAAAGGGAGAAAGAAAGAAGAATACGCTTTGAATGGTATAACGGAATATTGGATAGCAGATCCTGATGCTAAAACAATTGAACAATACGTTTTATCAGGTGAGGAATATAGTTTAAAAGAAAAACTATCTCATGGTACTATTCAATGTGTAGTGCTCGAAGGGTTAGAGATTGAATTAAAAAAGATATTTGAATAGAAAGCCTTGGGAGTAAGCTGGATAGTAATATTTGTTTCGCGAATGGCTTTCAAAGAATTATAAATTACATGCATCATATAGAACCACAACACATAAAATTGCCGGATGGCTCCATTGAAAAACAAACGACCACGTTGAACCTGGGTCCTACGCACCCGGCTACTCACGGTGTTTTTCAAAACATATTGGAACTGGATGGTGAGCGCATTGTATCTGCCGAGCAAACGGTAGGTTATATACACCGCGCTTTTGAAAAGATAGCTGAGCGACGCCCGCTTTATCAGATAACGCCGCTCACCGACCGCATGAATTATTGCAGTCAGCCCCATCAACAATATGGGCTGGCACATGACCTGTGAAAAGTTGCTGAGTATAAAGTTACCTAAGCGCGTTGATTACATGCGCATCATCATTATGGAGTTGGCGCGTATTACCGACCACCTTATTTGTAACTCCGTAGTTGGGGTAGATGCCGGTGCTTTTACAGGCTTTTTATATGTAATGCAATACCGCGAGTTGGTGTACGAAATTTATGAGGAAATATGCGGCTCTCGTCTAACTACTAATATTGGTCGTATCGGTGGCTTCGAGCGCAACTTCAACAATACAGTATGGACAAAGCTGGAGAGGTTTCTGGATGAATATCCAAAGGCTATGGGAGAACTGAACAGCTTATTACTGCGTAATCGCATTTTTATGGAGCGTACCATTGGTGCTGGTCCTATAAGTGCTGAGCGTGCTTTGAACTATGGCTTTACCGGTCCAAACCTCCGTGCTGCCGGTGTAGACTACGATATACGCGTGCATACGCCTTATAGCAGTTACGAAGATTTTGACTTTATTATTCCAACAGGCAACACCGGCGACTGCTACGACCGCTTCCTGGTACGTAATGAAGAAATGAAGCAGTCACTAAGCATCATCCGCCAGGCATACCAGAAGATTCAGGAGTTTAAAGGTGAAGAGGCAGAGGTGTTCCATGCTGATATTCCCGAATATTATCTTCCTGAAAAAGAAGATGTCTATACAAAGATGGAAGCACTGATATGGCACTTCAAAATTATCATGGGCGAAGTGGAAATGCCTAAAGGTGAGGTGTATCACAGTGTAGAAGGTGGTAATGGGGAACTTGGATTTTATCTTATCAGCGATGGTGGCAGAACACCCTACAGGCTGCATTTCCGCAGACCGTGCTTCATTTACTACCAGGCTTACAGTGAGCTAACTAAAGGTGCTATGCTGAGTGATGCTGTTATTACGATGAGTTCACTAAACCTGATTGCCGGAGAACTGGATGGATAAATGGAATTTGGTTTGGCAAACACGATAACAGAGTTTAAACAGAAAGAAATTAATAAATGACTTTTTCATCCGATAAATTAAACAAGGTTCAGGAAATCATTGCCCGCTATCCCGAAGGCAAACAGAAAAGTGCATTGCTGCCTGTGTTGCACCTGGCACAGCAAGAGATGGGTGGCTGGCTGAGTGTAGAAGCGATGGATTATGTGGCTAGCCTTCTAAAATTAGAGCCTATTGAAGTATACGAGGTAGCTACTTTTTACAGCATGTACAATTTAAAACCTGTTGGTAAGTACGTGTTTGAAGTATGCCAAACGGGTCCCTGCATGCTGCGTGGCAGTGATGATATTATTGCCTATATTCAGCAAAAGCTGGGTATTAAAATTGGTGAAACTACACCTGATGGCTTATTTACATTGAAAACTGTTGAGTGCCTGGGTGCTTGCGGCTATGCACCTATGATGCAGTTGGGTAAGTTTTACCGTGAGCATTTAACTAAAGAGAAAGTGGATGCAATTATAGAAGAGTGCATACAAAATGCTGCTGCAAATAATTAGTATATTCAAAACTAGTTGCTGGCATTTCATTGATTTAACAGACAAAATCACAAAAAGCCTAACACAATAATTTTCATCAGGATGAAGCTCACACCTTATTTACATTTTGCAGGTAACGCACAGGAAGTAATTGATTTCTATAAACAAGCACTCGGTGGTGAAGCTACCATCAACCGTTATGGCGATAGCCCGATGCCGGTAGATGAAGATTATAAGGATAAAATCATACATGCCCGTTATGTATTTGATGGTAACATGATTATGATTTCTGATTCTTTTAAGGGGCAGCTTGTTTCAACGAAAGGAAATATACAACTGAGCGTAGAAGCGGATAATGAAGAACAGTTAAGAAGTTCGTTTGAAAAGTTGAGTGAGGGAGGTAAGGTTACAATGCCCCTGGAAAAGCAATTCTGGGGAGCTATATTTGGTATGTTGGAAGATAAATTTGGTGTAAGATGGATGTTTAATTATGAAAGGAGTAAATAGCAATCGTGTTGATTGTTATGTAATTAAAAGGTAAATATTTAATAAAGACTGAAAGTGAATTACTCCAGTCTGTTGTTTATACATTATGTCAGTAAAATTATTATTAGATAAAGTAAACATAGAAGGTATCCGTTATTACGATACCTGGCGTAAGAATGGCGGATATGCTGCTGTAGAAAAAGCACTTAAAACCATGACGCCTGAAACAATTGTGGAGGAGGTGAAGAAGAGCGGCTTACGTGGTCGTGGTGGTGCAGGTTTCCCTACCGGTTTAAAATGGAGTTTTATTGCAAAGCCAGAGGGCGTTCCCCGTCATTTGGTGTGCAATGCTGATGAGAGCGAACCTGGTACATTCAAGGATCGTTACCTGATGGAGTTCCTTCCGCATTTACTGATTGAAGGTTTAATTATCAGTTCATTCGCATTAGGCAGTAGTGCTACTTACATCTATATCCGTGGAGAATATGCCTGGATTCCCGATATCCTGGAACAAGCTATTGCTGAAGCAAAGGCGGCTGGCTGGCTTGGTAAAAATATTTTAGGCAGCGGATTTGATTGCGAAATATATGTGCAACGCGGTGCCGGAGCATACATCTGTGGTGAAGAAACTGCTTTGATTGAAAGTCTTGGAAGGTAAGCGTGGTAATCCACGTATAAAGCCTCCTTTTCCGGCTATCAAAGGTGTTTGGGACCGTCCGACAGTAGTAAATAATGTGGAGACACTGGCAGCTGTAGTGCCTATTATCAATATAGGTGGTGATGAATATGCAAAAATTGGTGTAGGTAAATCTACAGGCACCAAGCTTATTTCTGCATGTGGTAATATCAACAAACCTGGTGTGTACGAAATAGACATGACTATTTCGGTAGAAGAATTTATCTACAGCGATGAATATTGTGGTGGTATTCCTAATGATAAGCGTTTGAAAGCCTGTATTCCGGGCGGTTCTTCAGTGCCTATCTTGCCAGCCAACCTGTTGTTCAAAACAGCTAAAGGAGAAACCCGTATAATGAACTATGAAAGCCTGAGCGACGGTGGCTTTGCAACTGGTAGTATGATGGGTAGCGGTGGCTTTATTGTATTCGATGAAGATCAGTGTATTGTGCGTCATACGCTTACATTAGCACGCTTCTATCGCCATGAAAGCTGTGGACAGTGCTCCCCATGCCGAGAAGGTACCGGCTGGATGGAAAAGATCCTGAAGAATATAGAATATGGCAAAGGAAAGCTGAGCGATATAGATTTGTTATGGGATATCCAGCGCCGATAGAAGGTAACACTATTTGCCCGCTTGGAGATGCGGCTGCCTGGCCAGTTGCGGCTGCCATCCGTCATTTCCGGGATGAGTTTGAGTGGCATGTGCTGAACCCTGAAGAATGTTTGGTAAGAAATTATGGATTAGCACATTATGCAGATGCACGTGAGTTGGTAGCATAATTAGGTAAGCAACTTTTTTGATTAAAGCGCTACACCGCTTTTAAAGCAGCCTTTTTAGAAAAAAGAATTTTCACAATGGCAGAAGGAACTCCTTTATTTAAAGTAACGATAGATAATATAACAGTAGAAGTACCGGCAGGTACTACTATTTTACAGGCAGCACGTAAGATTGGCGGCGAAGTAGCACCACCTGCAATGTGCTATTACAGCAAATTGCAGGGTAGTGGTGGTAAGTGCCGTACTTGCCTCGTGGAAGTAAGCAAAGGTTCTGATAAAGACCCGCGCCCCATGCCTAAGCTGGTTGCCAGTTGCCGCACTACTGTAATGGATGGCATGGAAGTAAAAAATATTACCAGTAAAAAAGTACTTGATGCACGTGCCGGTGTAGTAGAGTTTTTATTATTGAATCATCCGCTGGATTGCCCAATCTGCGACCAGGCAGGCGAGTGCCACTTGCAGGATTTAAGTTATGAGCATGGCAAAGCAGGTACCCGCTACGAATTTCAGCGCCGTACATTTGAGAAGCATAGCCTGGGACCTTACATACAACTGCACATGACCCGTTGTATTCTGTGTTATCGCTGTGTGTACACTGCTGACCAGCTTACGAACAAGCGTGAACATGGGGTGCTTGATCGTGGCGACCATGCGCAAATTGCTACTTATATTGAAAAGAGCTTAGAAAACAATTTTATAGGGAATGTAATTGATGTTTGCCCGGTTGGTGCTTTAACCGATAGAACATTCCGTTTTAAAAACCGTGTATGGTTTTTAAAACCATTAGATGCGCACCGCGACTGTCCCCATTGCTGTGGTAGAGTAACACTCTGGAATCGCGGTGATGAAGTATTCCGCGTAACTGCCCGTAAGGATGAATGGGGCGAAATAGAAAGCCTGCCGGATGGTAAGACAGCATGGATATGCAATGAATGCCGTTTTGAAAAAAAGAAAGCCAGCGATTGGGTAATAGAAGGTCCTCGTGAGGTAAACCGGCACTCTGTGATTTCGGCAGGGCATTATGTAAATACAGTAGTACCTAAAGAAACATTACCGGAAGTTATAGAACGCGACCCACGTATTATGATGAAGATTCATAATGTAAGTGAAGTAAATGAGCCTGAAAGGCATATTAGTTTAATAGAAGGTCCGGCACGTGCCGAAGACTATAAAGATTAAGTTCTGAATATTCCCTAATAAAACTGAATACAAACGCTAATTATCATAAATGATTAATTTATCTGCTGTGCTGCTGGCTTTTGATTGGGGGTTTCTACTTCAAAAGCTGATACTCATAGTCATCATAGTTTCTGTATCGCTGGTTGTAGCCATGTACGAGACGTATTTGGAACGTAAAGTAGCCGCCTGGATGCAGGATCGTATAGGACCAAACCGTGCGGGTCCGTTTGGTATTTTGCAACCCCTTGCTGATGGTGGTAAGTTATTTTTCAAAGAAGAAATCATACCCAACACTTCCAACAAGCTGTTGTTTATATTGGGTCCGGCACTGGCTATGCTGGCTGCCCTTATGACTTGTGCCGTTATCCCTTGGGGTGATCGTTTGCAATTTGGTGATACTATTGTGCCATTACAAATTGCCGATGTAAATATTGGTATCTTATACATTTTCGGTGTAGTGAGTTTAGGGGTGTATGGTATTATGATTGGTGGCTGGGCAAGCAACAATAAGTTTTCTTTATTGGCAGCCTTACGAGGTGCTTCGCAAGCAATTAGTTACGAATTGGCAATGGGTATTTCACTTATTGCATTGCTCTTTATTACTGGTTCGCTAAGTATGAAAACTATAGTGGAAGAACAAATGAAGAGTGGCATTTGGAATATCGTATATCAGCCTATAGGTTTTCTAATCTTTTTGGTTTGTGCATTTGCTGAATGTAATCGTACGCCATTCGATTTGCCTGAAGCAGAAAGCGAACTGAACATGGGCTATCACCAGGAATATTCTTCCATGAAGCTTGGATTTTACTTGTTTGCCGAATATATCAACATGTTTATCAGCAGTGCAGTAATGGCAACTTTGTTCTTTGGTGGATATGATGTGCCCTTCTTAGATGAAAGCAAGCTTGCTCCAAATCTTGCAGCCATCATTGGCTTGATAGCATTTATGATAAAGATTGTATTCTTCATCTTTTTGTTTATGTGGGTGCGATGGACGATTCCACGCTTCCGCTATGACCAGTTGATGAATCTAGGTTGGAAAAAAATGTTACCACTAGCATTAGTAAATATGCTAATAACAGCCGCAGTTATCTTGTGGCTTAATAAGTAAGCAACGGACTTAATAGAATTGTTGGATTATCAATTCGGGCAATTCGTGTAATTTTTATTAAACAATTAGTGTACAAAAACACATGTCATATCATATGCTTTAAAAAGATAAACTTGGAAGCATACTTACAGACAAATACTTTTGTACACGATTAAGTGAAAGGGATAGCGAAACAAATGCAATCATTAACAAATAGAAATAAACCGGTTAACCGCGCCCCCATGAATTTTTTGGAGCGTATGTATCTTCCTAATATTTTTAAAGGAATGATAATAACATGCGGCACTTATTCAAGAAAAAAGCAACGATACAATATCCTGAACAAAAGCGGGAATTTAGCCGTATTTGGCGCGGCTTGCATGTATTGAATAGGGATGAAGAAGGACGTGAGCGTTGCACAGCCTGTGGCTTGTGTGCCGTTGCTTGTCCTGCAGAAGCAATAACAATGGAAGCGGCAGAAAGAGAAATAGGGGAGGAGAACCTGTACCGTGAAGAGAAATATGCTGCCAAATACGAGATCAATATGTTGCGTTGTATATTTTGTGGTTTGTGCGAAGAGGCTTGTCCAAAGGATGCTATTTACCTGAGCGAAACAGTTACACCATCTGATTATGCTCGCAAGAAATTTATCTACAGCAAAGAAGACTTGCTGATACCAAACCCCAAGACAGAGCCGGAAGCATATGCTAAAGCCAGGGGATTAGAGCCAAATGAAAATAGATTAGTTGGAAAACGATAATCATTTTCAATATCAAACAGATCAACTGAAATGAGCATTACTGAAATACTTTTCTGGTTTTTAAGTGCATTGGCACTCGTGAGTGCTATAATGGTATTGATAAGCAAGAACCCTGTACATAGTGTATTGTGGCTGGTTGCTACTTTCTTCGCAATTTCAGGACATTACATTTTGCTGAATGCTCAATTCATAGCCATTGTAAACCTGATTGTGTATGCAGGTGCCATTATGGTGTTGTTTTTATTTGTTATAATGCTCATGAACCTGGATGCAGCTATTGAGCCAAAACGTAGTTTGTGGATGAAGTTTGCCGGTGTAATATCAGGCGGCTTATTGCTGGCAGTTTTACTTTCGGTAGTGCGTACTTCTATAGATCTAACACATAAAACAGCACAGTTAAATACAGGAGACATTGGCTTGATTAAAAACTTAGGTAATGTTTTATTTACACAATATGCTGTACCATTTGAGATCAGTAGTGTGTTATTTTTGAGTGCGATGGTGGGTGCGGTAGTAATTGGGAAAAGAAACTAAACTCCCGGCTTTGAGAAAAGGAAGAGCAGTATATTGTTAACTATAAAACTCCCCTTAGGGGTTGGGGGCAAATATGCCAATTCAGTATTATATCGCTTTATCAGCTACGTTGTTTTGCATTGGAATTGTTGGAGTGCTTACGCGCCGCAATGCAATTATTATTTTTATGTGCATTGAATTGATGTTGAATGCTGTGAATTTACTATTAGTTGCATTTTCCAAAATGCAACCTGTAGCAAATGCAGTAATTAATACAGCAGCAAATAACAAAGCATTGGCAGGTATTGATGGGCAGATATTTGTATTCTTCATTATGGTGGTAGCGGCAGCTGAAGTAAGTGTAGGGCTGGCTATTATTGTAATGATGTATAGAAACACGCATTCAGTTGATGTGAATTTTTTGAACAGACTTAAAAATTAATATTGCTAAAATAAACTGCCTTAAACAGAGGCAAAAGCAATCAATTTATTATAAAACTTCCCTTTAGGGAATGGGCTTATGAACTTAGTTTACTTAGTACCATTATTTCCACTTCTTGGTTTTCTTATCAATGGATTATTAAGAAAATCACTATCTAAATCATTAATTGGTCTTATTGGTAGTGGTGCCATCTTTGCTTCTTTTATAGTAAGTGTCGTGTTATTTCTGCAGGTAAAAGCGAGTGGTGCTTTACCTGTTCATCCCTTATTTACTTTTATTAATACAGGCACTTTCAATATTGATTTTGCTTTCCAGGTTGACCAGCTTTCTTCGATATTTTTACTGATTATAACCGGAGTTGGTTTCCTTATCCATGTGTACTCCACTGCTTACATGCATGATGAAGAAACAAAACACTTCGGGAGATATTTTTCCTATCTTAACTTGTTTGTCTTCTCCATGCTCCTGCTAGTGTTAGGTGCGAACTATGTCATCATGTTCATTGGCTGGGAAGGCGTGGGATTATGCTCTTATCTACTAATTGGTTTTTGGTTCAAAGTAGATAATTACAATGCTGCAGCTAAAAAAGCTTTTGTAATGAACCGTATTGGTGATTTAGGCTTTTTACTAGCTATATTCTGGTTATTACAAAAGTTGGGTACTGTAAACTATGCTGATGTTTTTGCTAATTATAATAAATTAAGTCAGGCCGATATTACAGGAATTACCTTATTGCTGTTTGTTGGCGCTACAGGTAAAAGCGCGCAGATACCATTATACACATGGTTACCTGATGCGATGGCTGGCCCTACGCCGGTATCTGCACTCATCCACGCTGCAACGATGGTTACTGCCGGCATTTACATGATTGCACGCAGCAATATTTTATACACTCTGTCGCCTCTTACCGAAAACGTAGTTGCAATTATTGGCCTGGCCACAGCTATATTGGGTGCAACAATTGCATTGAAGCAGAATGATATTAAAAAGGTGTTGGCTTATTCTACGGTAAGTCAGCTTGGTTATATGTTCTTAGGTTTAGGTGTTGGGGCATATACAGGGGCAGTTTTCCATGTAATGACACACGCTTTCTTTAAAGCTTGTTTGTTCCTTGGGGCTGGTTCTGTTATTCATGCAATTAGCGGTGAACAGGACATGCGCTATATGGGTGGACTGAAAAAATGGATGCCCATTACTAATATTACTTTCCTTCTCTCTTGCCTGGCTATTGCAGGTGTTCCACCTTTTTCGGGTTTCTTTAGTAAAGATGAAATCTTAGCTGCTGCGGAACTTAAAAATCCAATTTTCTATTATATAGGTGTTGTGGGTGCATTAATGACTGCTTTTTATATGTTCCGTTTATATGCTGCTACTTTCTTAGGCAATTTCAGAGGTACACATGAGCAGGAGCATCACTTACACGAAAGTCCTTCAGCAATGACTATTCCGCTGATTATACTAGCAATACTGGCTGTTGTAGGTGGTTTCATTGGCATTCCGGAAGTGTTTGCAAAAGATGCGCATTGGCTGGAGCATTTCCTAGCACCTGTATTTGCACAATCCAAAGCTTTGCAGCCTGAACATTTAGGTGATTCTACTCATGAGTTGATTATGATGGGAATTGTAACGGTTTTGATTATTGCCATGATAGTTTGGGCATGGGGCAAGTACAGCAAATACCAGCCCACTACCGAACAAGAAACCGGCTTTGGCAAAGTGCTGGAAAATAAATGGTATGTGGATGAAGCTTATAATGGTGTTATTGTAAAGCCGGTAAACAGTCTGGGTGGCGTTTTGAAAAATGTAGTAGAGAAATCAGGTATAGATGGAATTGTAAATGGTACCGGTAGATTTGTACAATATTCTGCACGACAGCTTCGCTTATTGCAAAGTGGGCAAGTAGGTAATTACATCTTGTTTATGGTGCTTAGTATTGTAGTACTGTTCCTCATTTTCTGGAACCAGGGAATCATTATATCATTTATTCAAAAAGTATTTTAAACTAATGCAGCTTTGCATATTCGCAGGACTGCTTCTCTCTAAAAAGGAAAGGACGAAATAACAGATATGATTGCACTTTTTTTGATACTAGTACCATTGATCGCTGGCATTGCCGGTATGTTTATTAATAGCGAGAATGGGGCTAAAAGATGGTCACTCATTGCATCATTTGTTACTTTGGCATTAGCTTTAATATCTGTTTATTCTAACGATCATAACCAACTCTTTTTTAATGCTGTCTGGCTTCCTCAAATGGGCAGCAACTTTAGCCTATCATTGGATGGCATGGGTAAAATGCTGGCATTGCTGAATGCCATTGCTCTACCTATCGTAATAATATCAACTTACAAAAATGTGTATAGGAACCCCGGTAGTTTTTATGGTTTGCTTTTACTGATGCAGGCTGGAATGATGGGGGTGTTTTTAGCTTCAGATTGTTTGGTTTTCTATTTCTTCTGGGAATTGGCACTAATACCTGCTTATTTCCTGTGTTCTATATGGGGGGGTGAAAGACGAATACAGGTAACATTTAAATTCTTTATTTATACTTTCCTAGGCTCATTGCTGATGCTAATTGGCATCCTGTATTTGTATTTCAAAACGCCTGGAGAACATTCGTTTGCTTTGCAATCATTCTATAATTTAAAGCTCTCGCAAACTGAGCAGAACTTTGGCTTTTGGATGTTCTTTATTGCATTTGCCATAAAAATGCCCATCTTCCCTTTCCATACATGGCAACCTGATACTTACGAACAGTCACCGACTGCAGTTACCATGATGCTAAGTGGTGTTATGGTAAAAATGGGTATTTATGGAGTGATACGCTGGTGTTTGCCTATCTTTCCTTTAGCAGTGGCAAAGTTTAGCGGACTTGTTATAATACTAAGTATAATTGGAATCATCTACGCTTCACTTATTGCTATTCGTCAAGACGATATAAAACGATTGATCGCATATTCATCCATAGCACACATTGGCTTAATGAGTGCTGCTATTTTTGCAGGTAAACAATCCGGCCTGGAGGGCGTGATGATACAAATGTTCAACCACGGTATTGTTGTATTAGGCATGTGGGTAGTAGCTGATACAATAGAGCAGCAATTCGGTACGCGTAAATTCAGCCAATTAGGTGGATTAGCACAAAAGGCGCCTGACTTAGCTATCCTATTTGTAATAATGGCTCTTGCAAATATGTCTTTACCATTGACAAACTCCTTTATAGGTGAATTCCTGATGTTTAATGGTTTATTCCAGTACAATAGCATTGCTGCAGCAATTGCAGCTATCAGTATCATACTGGTAGCATCATACACATTGAGCATGGTTCAAAAGATATTTTATGGGCAAACATCCGAATTAACAGCGCAGGCCAGAGACAGTTCTGCAAGTGTGAACATGGCATTGGCTATATTAGTAGTGCTTATATTATTCTTTGGTGTATATCCACAACCGATGCTCCAATTAACAAGCGATACAGTAAAAACAATATTAGCACAGGTAAAAACATTTTAAATTCCTTTGTAGGTAAGCAATATGAATGCAATCATTCTTTCGGTTATTCTAGGTGTCGTGATGATGTTCAGTTCTGTTTTTGTGCCCAACAAAAACACTTACCGGCATATTGCAACCCTTGGTTTGATTCTATTATTTGCTGGTAATATTGCTGAAGTACATGGCTTTTCACTGTTTCATATCAATACTAAAGGCATGCTCAGTTACGATAGCTTTGGTATGTTCTTCAATAGTATTGCAATTGGTTCTACTTTAGTGTATGTTTTACTTACCGGACGTGATATACAAAAGACGGGCAGTTATGTAGCTGAGTATTTTGTATTGATTTTCTTTGTACTCTGCGGTATTGCAATACTGTCTTCTTACAACAACTTATTAATGCTGTTCTTAGGTATAGAAATCTTGTCTATTCCTCTATATATCCTTACTGGTAGTGATAAGCGTAACATGATGAGCAACGAAGCTGCATTGAAATATTTCCTGATGGGGTCTTTTTCTACCGGCCTGATGCTAATGGGTATTACGCTTATCTATGGCGCTACAGGTTCGTTCAGCCTGGAAGTAGTGCATACCCTTAAAAGTGCAAACAATGGAATTTCAGAATCCTCGGTTTCATTTTTGGAAGTGATGGGTATGCTGTTGCTCATGGTTTCTATTGGGTTTAAAGTATCTGCAGCTCCTTTCCATTTCTGGACACCTGATGTGTATGATGGTGCTCCTGCAGTGTTTACTTCTTTTATGGCAACAATTGTAAAAGCTGCTGGCTTTATTGCTTTTATAAGATTATTTGATGCCCGTAGTGCAGGTACCAGCGTGGAAGCTAATAAACTCATAGGTGTTGACTGGCGCTTACTATTTGCAATCATAATCGTTTGTACATTATTAGTTGGAAACGTAACTGCCGTGTTCCAGCAAAGTGTAAAGCGTATGCTGGCTTACTCCAGTATTGCGCAGGCTGGCTTTATGTTGTTTGCTTTGTTTAGTTTGAATGATGTGGCTAAAGAAGGAATACTGATGTATTCAGTAGCATACAGCCTTGCTACCATTGGTATATTTGCTATACTGGTAAAAATGAAAGACTTCACTTTTGAAGGCTATAATGGTTTGGGCAAAACACAACCGGTACTTGCTTTTGCAAATACAGTTTTCCTGTTATCATTAGCTGGAATTCCGCTGACTGCCGGATTCTTTGCAAAGTTTTACATGTTAGAAGCTGCTATTAAAACCGGCACCTATTTGTGGCTTGTAATTGCGGCAGTGATATTTGCAGCGATCAGTGTATATTACTATTTCCGGGTAATACAAGCTATGTATTTTAAAGCAGGTAATGGAGCAATGTTGGAAGTGCCTACCATAACTTTTAAAGTTGGCTTATTGTTATTGGCTGCTTTCATTATCTACTTAGGTATTTTCCCTCAGGCTCTGTTAAGCTGGTTTTATTTTTAGTATTGCTTATTTTGCTTTGATATATGGCCGTTGCAGTGCAACGGTTTTTTTATTTAATGCAAGTCACACAGAATTAATAGATGAGGAATATTAAAGAAAGAATAATTTTTCTTCATCCTCCCATGCATGCCAATAATCTTGAAAAACCCGATTCGGATACTCAGGTTATCTTTGCCGTAAAATATAGTTTATGTGGCTCAATAATATTCTGGAAACTATTGGCAATACTCCACTTATAAAGCTAAATAAAATAACTAAAGACCTGCCTTGTACAGTGTTGGCTAAAGTAGAGTACTTCAATCCGGGCAATTCAGTCAAAGATCGTATGGCATTGAAGATGATAGAGGTGGCAGAGCAGGAAGGTAAGCTTAAACCTGGTGGCACTATCATAGAAGGTACAAGTGGAAACACAGGAATGGGGCTAGCATTAGCAGCAATTATTAAAGGCTATAAGTGCATTTTTACCACCACAGATAAGCAAAGCAAGGAAAAGGCAGATATACTTAAAGCTGTAGGTGCAGAAGTAATTGTATGTCCGACCAACGTGGATCCTGAAGACCCAAGGAGCTATTATTCTGTTTCCAAAAGATTAGCAACCGAGATACCCAACTCCTTTTATGTAAACCAATATGATAACCTCGCAAATCGCCTGGCGCATTATGAACAAACCGGTCCTGAAATTTGGGAGCAGACCGAAGGAAAGGTGACGCATTTAGTAGTGGCAACCGGGACCGGGGGTACAATAACCGGTGCTGGTAAATATTTAAAAGAGAAAAATCCCAACATTAAGGTATGGGCAATTGACACATATGGTTCTTTGCTTACCAAATATTTTGAGACTGGTGAGGTTGATATGAAGGAAGTGCACCCGTATATCACTGAAGGGATAGGGGAGGACTTTGTGCCAAACAATTATGATATGAGCGTAATTGACAAGTTCACTCAAGTGACTGATAAGGATGGTGCTGTGATGGCGAGACGCATAGCGAAGGAGGAGGGCATTTTTGTAGGGTATAGTGCCGGCAGTGCTTTGCAGGGATTGTTTCAATTAAGGGATAGCTTAAAGAAAGATGATGTGGTAGTAGTTGCCTTTTGCGATCACGGCAGCCGTTATGTAGCTAAAATATATAATGACCAGTGGATGATGGAGCGCGGATTCCTGGACGTTAAGACATTTAAGGACATCATCAATGGCCGTGGTACAAATCGCTTAATCACCGTACAACCGAACAATACTGTAGCTGATGCTGTAGAACTCATGAAGAAATATGATATAGAGCATATACCAGTTATTAACGGTAACGGGCCAATTGGTGCTGTAAGTGAAAGCGGGTTATTCCAAAAGGTTTTTAATAATCCGGATATTAAGAATGAGGTGGTAGAAAAAGTAATGGAAAGACCATATCCGTTAGTTTCATTTGAAACACCTGTGGAGAAGTTGAGCAGCCTTATCACAAAGGAGAATGGGGCAGTGCTTGCAAAGGATGAAAAGGGTGATTACCACATTGTAACAAAATACGATGTGTTACAAAGCCTGGCAAAGTAACTGAGTTCGTTTATTAATAGAGTAAAAGCCATCACCTCCAGGTGGTGGCTTTTGTTATTGGTTTAGATTGTGAATCATTCAGGTTGTTATACTGGATTCAAACAGGTAGGTAGCTATCAGTGAAGCCCCCGGCCCCTAAAGGGGAGTTGATGAGAAGTTAAACTTCATTCAAATAAGCTAATAAGGTTAGGAGTTGTGTGGGGTTAGGGAGGGTTACTAAGGTAATAAGATTAGAAACTGGTTACTATAAACTAATGCAACCTTCAAATCCGGGATTGCGCTGTAGCGCCACAGGCAAAGCCGCCGCTGGTTGCAAGGTAAAGTGAGTGCGTATTGGTATGGTGCTTACGAAGGTCACTGACTCGGTGAGACTCTGCGAGAGAGACGCCACAGGTTGTCGCCTATAGCGCCACATGGCGCTTAGCGCCACGGAATGACGGCGCACCTTTCTACTCTTATATTAGTATAAACTAGATCAGCAGAGATACTTAAGCACATAATAAAATATAGTATTACTGCTCTGGCTTGCTTAATGGTTTTACGTTTAAATAATACATCATTTCTATCCCTTCTGTTGTAAAAAGGGCTGCTTGTTGTTTGGTTACTGTACTCTTTTTCCATTCAGGTGCGGGATAAATTTTAATGCTTGTGCTACTGCTGTTTAGAGCAATGGGCAAATTGAAGCCTGCTACGCAACTATCATAACGATAATGTATGGTGCTGGTATCATTACTGAAATAGTATTCAAATGTTGGGATCTGCGTAGTGCGTAAGTATTGATCGAATACTTTGCTGTAATTGAAGCCTGCTAACTGGCTGAAAGTGCTTTCTATTTCCCGTGTAGTTACTGTCTTGTGGTAAAAGGCTTTATTCAAGCCCTGCAGCACACTCCTAAATTTTACATCATCATTCATGCTGTGGCGAATAGCGTGCAGCATATTGCCGCCCTTGTAATACATATCACCGCTGCCTTCTTCATTCACGCCGTAATGCCCTATAACAGGTTTATCGTTCTGTATTCTTTTACGAATGCCATAATTGTATTCATCGGCCGCCTCTTTGCCATAGTAATAATCTATAAACAAGGTTTCGCTATAATTTGTAAAGCCTTCATGCACCCACATATCCGCAAGATCTTTGGTAGTAATGCTGTTAGCAAACCATTCATGGCCACTTTCGTGTACAATAATAAAGTCCCATTTGCTACCCCAACCGGTTCCGGATAAGTCTGTTCCATGATAGCCATTTTGATAGCCATTGCCATAAGCTACTGCGCTCTGATGCTCCATACCGAGATGTGGCGCATCTACTAACTTATAACCATCTTCGTAAAAAGGATAGGGTCCATACCAATATTCAAATGCTTTAAGCATGCGGTTGACATCGGGAGCCAGCTTTGTTTCTATTTTGGGATAATTGTAATCCAGCACCCAATAGTTAACATCGAGGTTGCCTTTCAATCCTTTATATGTTGCTGCTTTGTTTTTGTAAAAACCAATATATGGGATAATGTTATAGTTGTTGATAGGATTTATGACCTTCCAGGTATAGCTGGTAGTGCCATTCCCGTTTTTTTGAGTATTAGATAGTCTGCCATTGCCTACTGCCATCAATGTGTCGGGAGTAATGATGGTTAGCGAAGCACCCCTATCAGGTTCGTCGCCCTGGTAGTCTTTGCAAGGGTACCATACACTGGCACCCAATCCCTGACAGGCTACACTCATCCATGGGCGGCCAAGTGAATCTTTTGTCCAGATCCAACCGCCATCCCATGGTGGTTTTACAGCCTCCCTGGGTTTGCCGTGATAATAAATAGTAATGGCAGCGCTGCTGTTATATACTTGCTTTGGTGCATTTACCAGGCATACATTTTCTTGTTGTTCAAAGTTTAACGGACGATGATTATTGAATAAAACACTGTCTATTATCAAAGGCTGCTGCAGATCTATCTGCATAAAGGCAGGATAGCTTTTGCTTACTACTTTATAAGTGATGATTGTTTTGCCATTTATCGTTTTGCTTTCATAATCAGGCTGTACGGTGAGGTCGTACCGCTGCACATCCCACCAGGTACGATTGGGATTGAGACTGCCACGTAGTGTATCTGCATGCGTGTATAGTTTTAGCGGCTGCGCAAAAAGAACATTGGTAAAGATGAAACAGATCAGCAACAGAAAGATGTACTTCATGGGATAAATATAGTACGGACGTGCAAAACAGGCAGAAGTAAAATAGATGAGCGGAGGATAGAGGAGGATAGCTCTCACAGATGAGGCGCTTAACCTTTACAATGGGCGTATGCAGGGCAATATTGAGGAGTATATAGCAAGGAACTTAGGTATAAGTTAGGTATAAGTTAGGTATAAGTTAAGTATAACTTAAGTATATGTGAGGTATAGTTCAAAATGTTGCAAGATTGGAAATAGGTGTTTGAAAGGATGAATGCAATTTTTACAGCGTTGACTAAATAAGTGTACAATACTCCAACAGCGATGTACAAGATCTGGTTGATAGCTGTTTTACTCAATTAAACAGGTAGTATCTCTTGTTTTGATACAATTTTTATCTGCATGATGGTGGCTATGGAAAGTGCTCTTTGCTTAATCAATTCTGCATTATCACCTTCAAACAATTCATCCACAGTAGCGGTAAATAATGAATACCACTGCTTAAAATCTGCTTCTGTAAGGGTATGCAGGGAATGAATATTCTTGTGAATCTGCATAGGATTGCCAGTGTAGTTGTTAGTATAAAAAACAATGTTATCCCAGAAGTTGTACATTTTAGGTAGATGCTTATCCCAATCTACCTGTTTTACTTCAGTAAAGAAGTGACTGATTTGCGGGTCCTGCTTCACCTTATCATAGAAGGCATTTACAATTTGTATGATGTCTTGTTTATCACGAATATCGTTCTTCATAACAGGGCAAAGAAACTTATTTGTATGTGGATTGAGTATGATTAAAATCAGTTGAAAGTAAATTTACCATATTGTTTAATGAATTGTCAGGGGATGTTTCATTCTTTGTTGGACAGCGTAATACAACGATATACTGAAAATACCATCTTCTAATCACTTTTTAGCCTATCAGATAGAAGAATTAAGCTTCATTGTCAGCTTAAATACATATATTTATTACCTAAACATACCTTATTAGCAACCTTCTCTAAAGCACCCTAATGAAAAAATTATCCTTACCACTGCTTTGTACCTTGTTAGTATTGCTGCATGCTAATGCTCAGAAATTACCTGATTCTTTAAAGGTAGACTGGTCTACTGCAGGTTATAAGGGCACCATACCAAAGCCAGCACGAATTATCAATGTAAAGAATTTTGGAGCTTATGGTGATAATGTACACGATGACTATGCTGCTATTACGAATGCTATTAAAAGTGCTACCGGCCCGAGAGTGATTTATTTTCCACCGGGTAATTATTTAATAAAAACGTCGCTCAGTTTACCTGATAATGTAGTGCTTAAAGGAGAAGGGACGGCGACGAATTTAGTATTTAATCTTACCAGTGGTAATTGCATTAATGTCACCAACCCGCAAACTGCTGCTTTTACTAATATTGAAAGTGGCTATACCAAAGGTTCTTCTAAACTAGTCCTTGCTAATACAAGCGGTTTTGTAGTCAACGGTATGGCTGAAATACGTGAAATGAATGGAGCCTGGGACACACAACCGGCAACATCGGCTACCTACAGCGTAGGACAGGTAGTGAAAGTAACCGCGATTACCGGCAATACTGTAACTATTGAGCCATCGTTGCGTATTAATTACACTCAAAGCCTCCAGCCACAAATAAGACCCATTGTAACGAATGAAAATGTAGGTATAGAATGCTTGAAAATATCGAGAACAGACCCTACTTTAAATACCTATGGCTATAATATCATGTTCAACTTTGCTCATAATTGCTGGGTAACCGGTGTGGAAAGCAATAAAAGCAAGGGGGCTCATATTTTACTATCCACCAGTAGTCATATTGCAATTAGCGGGTGTTATTTTCATGATGCTTATTCTTATGATGGCACGGGCACAACAGGGTATGGCGTACTCGTGTTTGCACATAACAGCGATAGCAAAGTAGAGAACTGCATCTTCCGGCATTTGCGCCATGCTATGGTGGCAGAAAATGGTGCCAACGGTAATGTGTTTGCCTATAATTACTCCATTGAGCCTCACCGGACAGAATTTCCTACAGATGCAGGAGGAGATATGCTATTGCATGGACATTATGCTTTCGCTAATCTGTTTGAGGGCAACATAGGGCAAACTATTATGATAGATAATACATGGGGTGCATCTGGCCCCTACAATACTTTTTTCAGGAACCGGGCTGAGGGTTATGGCATTATTGTGCAGTCTAGTTCTACAGTCAGTTCAGACAGGCAGAATATTATAGGAAATGAAGTGAAGAATACCAGTTTTTTAAAGGGGCAGTACTCGATAGCCGGCAAAAATGAGTTTACTTATGGCAATAACGTCAACGGAGTTATTAAACCAGCCGGAACGCAAAACTTAGCAGATAAGAGCTATTACCTACAGCAACAGCCATACTTCTGGAATATTGCTGCTCTATGGGCTGGTATTGGTACACCTAATAAGCTGGGAAGCGGTACTAACCCCGCGAGGGAAAGATACCTGAGTAATGGTGCGCTAACAACCTGTTTACAGGATGGAAAACAAGGCCTGATCGCTAGTTATGTAATACCGAGTGGCAAATAAGACGAAAGATGATAGTTGAGATATCACAGAACGAAAAGTACTTGCAGTAATTTATTGTAAATAAGTGCACTCTGCTATTGCAGTAGTGATAGAATTCATGCATTGAAACAGATAAGATATATAGCAAAGAAAAAAGCGGTAAGTAGGAACACTTACCGCTTATCTATATCTTATTGTTTTACTTTCAACTGTTCTTTGAACACCTTTTCAAACTTCTCCAGCTTAGGGCGTATTACATATTGGCAATACATAGCGCGGGAGTTATTGTTAAAGTAGTTCTGATGGTAATCTTCAGCAGAATAGAAATTTTTGAGTGGCTCAATTGCGGTAACAATCGGCTTATTCCATGCACCACTGGTATCTAATGCAGCTTTGTACATCTCTGCTTTTTCTCTTTGTTCATCGTTGTGATAAAAGATAACGCTGCGGTACTGTGTGCCTATATCATTGCCCTGGCGGTTGAGCGTAGTAGGATCGTGTGTTTTCCAAAATACTGAAAGCAGTTCATCAAAAGAGACCCTGGCAGGATCGTATATTACATTTACTACTTCGGCATGACCAGTAGTACCGGTACATACCTGCTCGTACGAAGGATTGGCTACAGAGCCGCCGCTATAGCCGCTTATTACTTTTACTACACCATCAAGGCGCTGAAAAATGGCTTCGGAACACCAGAAACAACCGCTGCCAAAGGTAGCAGTGTCGGTGTTTTTTGTATAAAACGAGGTGGTTAATTTTTCTTCAGACATAAGTTGCTGTTGACTTTTATGTTCAGCGCAGGATGTTATTGCAACCAGTGTGCAGAGCACACTAATGAACCAATAGAATCTATTCACTGCTGTTGTGTTCATATTACAAATATGAGCAGATATAAGGTTTGCTAACAAGTTAATTAACAAATATTAACCGCTCTTTTACTATTTCTGTTCTTAACCTGTGGGTAATAAGACAGCTACTTAATGGCATTTAACAAAGTGGCGAGTGTATATTTGACAAATACTTATCAACTTGTACTTTACTGAAATATATGGCAACCGGAAGAAATGGGGATTCATTGAATATTGGAGAAGGAGAAAAGAAAATATATCCGCCCCGCAACCCTGTGCTGCGCGCATTGCAAATCATTTACAGTATTTATGCTCTACTGTTGTTTATAGTACTCATGTTTGTGGCACTGGTATTAGTGCTGTTGTGTACACTGGTGGGAAAAGTACGTGGTGGCAATGCCATATATATAGTTTGTAATGGATGGGGGCGTGTATGGTGCTTTCTTATTGGCATGTGGCATAAAGAAATATACGAGGCGCCTGTAGATAGGAGCAAGCAATACATTTTCGTAGCCAACCATATCTCTTATATGGATATTCCTGCTGCCGTACTAAGCATACATCAGCCAATACGGATATTAGGTAAACAGGAAATGGTAAAGTACCCGGTTTTTGGGCTAATCTACCGTCTTGCAGCCATTAGTGTGGACAGACGCAGTGCCGAAGGAAGAGCGCGGAGTGTACGTGCATTGAAGGCGGCCCTGGCAAAACATATTTCTATTTTTATCTTTCCTGAGGGCACGTTTAATGAAACCGATGAGCCGCTAAAAAGTTTTTATGATGGTGCTTTTCGTATTGCTATAGAAACAGGCACCCCTATTAAACCAATACTGTTCTTAGATACACACCAGCGCATGCACTATCGGGGCTTTTTTGAATTAACCCCAGGAGTTATGCGAACCGTATATCTGCCCGATGTGCCGGTTGATAATTATACGATGGCCAAGGTAAAAGAGCTAAAGGAGAAAGTGTATAGCATGATGGAAGAAGGCTTGCGCCGCTACCAGCAAAAGTATAAGCAAGATGAACGCATCGCGGTTACCAAATAGTTTGTTTAAAGAAGATGGGCTGTATGCGGAGATCATTATTCCGCTATACCTGCCAAAGAATTATACCTGGAGTGTACCTCCGCATCTGCATGAGGCTATAGCTGTTGGCAAGCGTGCGGAGGTATCGCTGCGCAATAAAAAATATACTGGTATTGTAAAAAGAATCTTTACAGAAAAGCCTGCTGCTTTTGAACCTAAACCAGTACTAAATATATTGGATAGTGAACCACTGCTGCATAAAGAACAATTGCAATTATGGCATTGGATAAGCGACTATTACCTGTGTACCGAAGGCGAAGTGATGCAGGCTGCCGTACCATCTAATCTGAAGCTATCGAGTGAGACTATATTGTTGTGGAATGAGGAATGGGAAGAAGATTTTGGCAGTTTAAGTGATGAAGAATTTCTAGTAGCTGAAGCTTTGCATATAAAGAAGGAACTGCGCCTTAGCGAAGTGCAGCAGATACTGGATGCTTCTCATGCTTATCCTATTATTAAACGGTTGATAGAAAAGAATGTGTGTTATGTATGGGAAGAGTTAAAAGAGAAGTACAAAGAGAAGTTTGAGACTTTTATTGTCCTCAATCCGGCTTTTCACGATGAAGAAAAGCTACAGGACTTACTAAATAACTGGAGCCGTGCACCCAAGCAAATGGAATTGTTGCTGTCTTACCTGTACTTGATGAAAACTGAAGGCGAAGTAACGCAACAGGAATTATTAAAGAAGTCGAATGCTTCGCCAGCGCAACTAAAGGGATTGATAGATAAGAGCATCTTGTTTGCCCATAAGCGCAGCATGGATAGGCTGCCTTCTTTACCTAAGGATATAGTAATAGATTTTACCTTATCTGCAGCCCAGCAACAAGCATTGGATGAAATAATAAAAGGCTTTATTGAAAAACAAGTGTGTTTGCTGAATGGCGTTACATCCAGCGGTAAAACCCAGTTGTATGTAAGAATGATTGAGCAGTATATCAAAAAAGGCAAACAGGTGCTGTATATGTTGCCGGAGATAGCTTTAACTGCACAGGTAATACGCAGGTTGCAAAAGTATTTTGGCGGGCACATTACTATTTATCACTCCAAGTTCAATGCAAATGAACGTGTGGAGATATGGAACAAAATAAACAGCGGTGAGACTAAAGTGATTTTAGGTGCAAGATCTGCTTTGTTTCTGCCTTTCCGTGATCTCGGGTTGATAATTATTGATGAAGAGCAAGACCCTTCATACAAGCAGCAAGATCCGGCACCACGTTATCATGCGCGTGATGCGGCTGTGTATTATGCTTCAGTGTTTGAGGCTAAAGTATTGCTGGGCAGTGCCACGCCATCAATTGAAAGTTATCACAACTGCGAACTGGGTAAGTATGCGTTGGTAAAACTAACCGAACGCTTCGGCAATGCCGCACTTCCGGAGATTGAGATTGTAGATACCAAGCATGTAATGACGAAGCCAAGCGAGAAAGTAATAATTACGCCGCAGTTGAAATATGCTATTCAAAATTCCATTAAAGAAAACAAGCAGGTTATCCTTTTTCAAAACCGACGTGGCTATTCGCCATATTTGATTTGCAATACCTGTGGCTGGATACCACATTGCCGTAACTGCGATGTTACACTTACCTATCATAAAGCAAAGAATAAGTTGGTTTGCCACTATTGCGGCACCGATTATCCTGTCATGCTTACTTGTGCTGCCTGTGGTAGTCATCAATTCAATCAGCGCAACTTTGGTACAGAGAAAATAGAAGAAACCTTAGCCACTGCTTTACCCGATGTGCGCGTGGCTCGTATGGATTATGATAGTATTAAGGGCAAGCATGACCATGATTCTCTAATAAAGTTATTTGAACAGCGGCGTATAGATGTACTGGTGGGTACGCAGATGGTAGTAAAAGGTTTGGACTTTGAGCATGTAAATTTAGTAGGCATTTTAGATGCTGACGGCTTACTCAACTTTGCAGATTTCAGAGTAAATGAACGGGCATATCAAATGATGGAGCAAGTGAGTGGGAGGGCAGGGCGCAGAGATGGTAAGGGCGAAGTATTGATACAGGTAGCGAATACTAATCATCCGGTATTACAATTGGTAAAACAGCATAATTATGAGGAGTTGTACAAGATGGAGATTGCCAATCGAAAACAATTCTTCTATCCACCATTTGCGAGGCTGATACAAATCACCTTTAAACATAAACTCTCCAATATTGCCGAAGAAGCAGCCAACCTGATGACAGTAGCATTACGTGCCTCTTTTGATAAATACCTTACAGGACCTGCAGAACCAATGGTCAATCGCATACGCAATATGTTTCTGTGGGAGATACTCATCAAATTGCCTCGTGAAGCTGCTGTTATCAATAATTGCAAGCAGCAGATTGTGCAACAAACGATCATTATACAAAGCAATCCGCAATACCGTTATGTAATGATAACGGCTGATGTAGACCCGGTGTAATGATAAAAGATTTCACTATTAATTAAGTACACTTTTAAGTGTGCAATATGCAAAAACTAAAAATAGTGGTATATTACATAAAAGAACTCATGTATGTTATATAAAACCTCATTGGATAAAACAGCAAAAGTAATTACGGTTCTTTTTACTTTATCTTTTGCATGTATTATTGCTGCTCAGTTTCTTATCAATGACAATAACCATCCTTATCGTTCACTATACGTTATAATTATTTTACTGATACTCTATGGTTTTGCATTTGTATTCCATCCTACAGCCTATAAAGTAACCAGTGACTTGCTCATTATTTACCGTCCTATTGGAAACGTGAGAATCAAAAAAGCAGATATTCAAAACATTGCAGTTATAGACGAAAATGAAATAAGCAATGCTGTACGAACCTTTGGAGTAGGTGGTGTATTTGGCTATTATGGATGTTTTGCAAATTATCACCTCGGTAGCATGACCTGGTATGCTACCCGTAGAGACAAAGCAGTATTAATTACCACCAATGATAACAAGAAGATTGTAGTAACACCCAATGAGCCAGCATCCTTCGTAGCAGCATTCAAAGCATAACTGGTCTTACATCGTTCGTGCCGTTTACATTCAGCTTACTCTTCTTATAGCCATACATAAAATAAATAATCAGTCCTAATACAAGCCAGGATGCAAACCATGCCCAGTTTTCGCCGGTCATGCCTGTAAGTAGATACATACAGGTAGATAATCCAAGCAGCGGTATCAAAGAGAAATTATTAATAAACGCAGCAATAGCAATAGCAATCATTGCCAGCCAGAAAACAATACTGGATATATTAAGGGAAGCATTTTCTTCATTAATATTAAACAAACCTGTAAAATAGCCACTGTTATAGTACGCTATCAAAGCAATTGCAATGATGATAATAAGCGGAAATAAGTATTTGCCACTGATATAAGGCATATTAAACTTACCCGGAGTGCTTTCTTTACGTGGTATCAGCAGCACGCCGCCGCATACCAGAACAAATGCAAACAAAGTAGCGATACTGGTAAAATCCAGCACAAATGTCTTATCAGTAAGAATGATGGGAATAGCTACCAGACATCCGGTAACAATTGTAGAGAAGGAAGGCGTTTGAAACTTAGGATGAATCTTCTGAAACACTGGTGGCAAAAGCCCATCACGACTCATGCTCATCCATATACGCGGTTGTCCCATTTGGAAAACCAGCAGTACACTTGTCATTGCCACCACTGCTATAATGGATATTAAGAACTGCATCCATCCAACATGAGTCACTTCAAATATCTTTGCCAGCGGATCGCCTACACCTTCAAACTGCTTATAGTTAAGCACCCCGGTAAGCACCAGTGTAAGTAGTATATAGACAACAGTACAGATCACTAAAGATAATATCATACTCCGCGGCAAATCACGTTGCGGGTTTTTACTTTCCTCTGCCATTACACTCACCGCATCAAAGCCGATGTAAGCAAAGAATACCCCACTCACGGCACTCATAATACCTCCAAAGCCATTTGGTGAAAATGACTTTACACCCGCATCATTCACCGGATACCAGTTGGCAGGATTCACATAATAAGCACCTACAGCAATTACCAGCACCACAGCACAGAGTTTAAGCACTACCATCACATTGCTGAAGTTGCGCGACTCCTTTACACCCACATACACCAACATAGTAATGAGCAGGTTAATAATAAGTGCCGGCAAATCGAAAATGATTTTAAGTGAGCCTAATAATGGTGCGCTCTTCCATGCACTAATTAATTCAGCATTGGAAGAATTACTGTTGAAAGCCTCTTTAGCTTCCATATAGCTGCAGGTAAGATAATCAGGTATATGAATATTTATTTTGTGCAGGAATGAAGTAAAATAATCACTCCAGGAAAATGCTACATAAATATTACCAATAGAATATTCCATAATTAGCGCCCACCCAATAATCCACGCAAATAGCTCCCCGAATGAAGCATATGCATATGTATAAGCACTGCCGGCTACGGGTATGCGGCTGGCAAATTCGGCATAGCAAAGCGCCGTGAAACCACAAGCTACCGCGCACATAATGAATAAAAACACTACCCCTGGCCCGCCCTTAAAGCACGCTTCGCCCAAACTGCTGAAACTGCCTGCACCAATAATAGCAGCTATACCAAAAAAGGTCAGATCGCGTAGCGTAAGCACCCGCTTCAACCCGCCGGCACCTCCATGTGCTGCTTCTTCATTGGCTGCAGCATCAGATAGTATTTTATCGATATTCTTTTTTCTGAAAAGAGGATGAGCCATGCGCTAATGGTTTTGGATTGGGAAGATATATAAAATATGATTGTTGCATGAATAGGGACTTATTACATCATCAATTATTTACTTAAGAATCACGGCTGATAAGATAATCAGCCAATTCGCGTCAAAGGCATCTTTTTTCTTGAAGATACAACTGCTACATCTTCAAATGTTGTAAAGCCTTTGTTACATATTTTTCTTTAAAGTCCTTTGCCCAGCCATCCACATTGCAGGCTTTGTAAATAGCCAATACCTTTTCTACTTTGTTTGCATCATTGTTTTGCATCAGTTGCTCCAGTTCGGCTCGTTGTTCTGCATTAGCATTTTCCAGGGCATGCAACAACAAAAAAGTTTTTTTATTCTGGCGAATATCACCGCCTACATCTTTACCAAACTTTTCCGGATCACCAAATGCATCCAGGTAATCATCCTGTATTTGAAAAGCAATGCCGAGGTTTCTACCAAATTCATACATGTGGTTGCAATTGCCTGCGCTTGCACCTCCCAATATGGCACCCATCTCCAGGCTTGCTGCCAGCAGCACCGATGTTTTCAATGCTATCATGTGCAGATAATCATCAGGCTGAACATTATTCTGCTTTTCAAAATCCATATCCAGTTGCTGGCCTTCACACACCTGCTTTGCCGTTTTATTGAAAATACCAAGGATACGATGCAGATAAGCATGATTTATTTTATTCAGGTATTCATAAGCTACTATCAGCATTACATCGCCTGTAAGCAGTGCCGTGCTGTCTCCATATTTTGTATGCACCGTAGGCAATCCGCGCCTTAACGGTGCTTTATCCATCATATCATCATGTATCAGTGTAAAGTTGTGAAACAGTTCTATAGCCGTTGCTACATGCCAGGCATCGGGCTTAATAGTATCAAACAATTCGTTTCCCATCAGGCACAATACCGGGCGAATGCGTTTTCCGCCAATGCCCAAAAAATAGCTTCCCGGTTCATATAGGGAAGCTGGCTGTGCCGGAAAATGATTGACTTCAAAACGCTTCTTAAATGCAACTATCAACTCTTGAAATGAATACATAAACAGATTGTATGCTGCAAAGTAAAGTGGGAGGCGGTGTATAATAAAAAACTAATTATGAAAGGTCCGCAAAGGCTCCACGGCATACCGTAACTCTTATATACCCAACTCAGCAAAGTGTTCCACCATTAATGTTCGAAACACGTCATCACGCCATGGGCGTGATCTGTGGGTTTATAATAAGACTAAAAACAGCCTTTAGTAGTGACTTTAAGCAAAACACAGATTGGCTCTCACTAGCCGGAGGAGAACTAATAACAAGGTTTCGAACACTTATGGTGTTCCACTTCGTTGTCTTTTCATTGAAGTTTATAACTTCATTATTAAGTAGCTTTATAGCTCTATTTTCCAAATCGTACATCGTAATTCATATATCGTAAATCCTCCAATAAACCTCCTTCCCAACCCTGGAACACCCCAGAATTATACTTAACTTATACCTAACTTATACTTAAGTTATACCTAACTTAGTATCCCTATATCTCCTCCCTATCTACTAGGTATCTCCTCTTTATATAATCCTTATTAACTCCTATCTTAAGCCATATCCACTTTAAGGTTGAGGCGTCTAACTCCCCTTTAGGGGCTGGGGGCTTACTCTGGTAATGCCACCAAAGCAAAAAGGCACTAAGAGGTACAATCATACTTCTTAGTGCCTTTGCGCCTTTATGGCAACACACTTAGTAATTCTTTCCGCTCAACATAGGTACAAACGAGAAAAAATCAAAGCGTTCTTCAGTACGCCATCGGGTGTTTTAGTAATACGCAGCATACGCTGGTTTTTGTGTTCCGGCTCATCTACCGGTATTACCATTATGCCGCCAATCCGCATTTGGTCAATCAGTTTTGCGGTATAAAGGGCGCAGCAGCAGTAATTAAAACTTTATCAAAAGGTGCAAATGAAGGCAGGCCTTCATATCCATCCCCGTAAAAGAATTTCAGAGAAGGATATTTACTTTTGAAGATGTAGGTTCGTTGCAGGTCGTCATAAAGCTTTCTTTGTCTCTCAATAGTAAAAACACGTACGCCCATTTCAGCCAAAACAGTTGCCTGGTAAGCGCTGCCGGTGCCTATTTCCAATATCTTCTCCCCCGGTTGACACACAATAACTGTGTTTGATAAGCTACGGTGTAGGGCTGCGAAATAGTCTGTCCTTCACCAATAGGAAAAGCCCGGTCTTCATATGCAATCTTGTTAAATGCTGAATCTAAAAACCAATGCCGGGGAATGTTGTTCATCGCTTCCAACACCCGTTCGTCCTGTATTCCTTTCTCGCGCAGGTTGGTAATAAGCTGCCGGCGCATGCCTTTGTGCTGATATGTATCTTCTGTTCGTTTCATCCTTTGTGCAAAATAATACGTGAAAGCGAGTATAAATAAATTTTTGTTTCGTACTTTTTCACCGTTATTTCGACGGCTGTTTAACGTACAGAATTGGATAATCAAATAGTAAATTACAACATTATTCAATAATTGTTGTAATAATCTTTTAACGATGTTGCCTTACATAAGTAAATGTTCTTTATAATCTGATGTGATACGCTTTTTACTTACAACTTATAATATTGATAAATGAAATCAACCACACGCGTAGCGCTTTCTTTAATGATGTTTCTGGAGTTTTTTGTATGGGGTGCATGGTATGTAACTATGGGTACCTACCTGGATAAGGTATTACATGCTACGGGTACGCAGGTAGGTGCTGCTTACAGCGCCCTGGCAATAGCTACTATTATCTCGCCCTTTTTTGTTGGCATGATTGCCGATCGTTTCTTTTCGGCGCAGCGTGTACTGGGCGTGCTGCATTTAGTAGGTGCCGCTTTACTGTATTATCTTATTACTATCCAATCTCCTGGTACATTTTACTGGATACTGTTATTATACTCCCTATGTTATGCGCCAACATTAGCTTTAGCTAATTCAGTTGCTTTCAGGCAAATGAAAGATACAAGCAAGGAGTTTGCTTCTATACGTGTATTAGGCACAGTAGGCTGGATAGCTACCGGCTGGATGATTGACAAAGTGTTTCATTTAAGTACAGACCAGTTAGGCTTTACTTTTAAAATGGCGGCTGTTGCTTCGTTGATATTGGGTGTACTAAGTTTTTTTCTACCTGATACACCGCCTAAAGCAAAAGGCACTAAGGCAACATTTGCCCAGATATTGGGTGCTGATGCATTTGTATTGTTCAAAGACCGCTCATTTGTGATCTTTTTTATTGCCTCTGTATTAATCTGTATTCCCCTTTCATTTTACTACAGTTTTACCAACCTGTATCTTAATGAAGCTGGAATGAAAGATGTGACCAGCAATATGACTTTCGGGCAGTTTTCCGAAGCATTCTTTATCTTACTCATTCCGTTTTTCTTTAGACGTCTTGGCGTAAAATGGATGATTATATTAGGCATGATTGCCTGGACATTACGTTTCCTGTGTTTTGGATATGGCAATGCAGATACATTGCTTTGGGTATTATTTGCGGGCATTCTCCTGCATGGGGTATGCTTCGATTTCTTTTTTGTTACCGGGCAAATATATACGGATAGTAAAGCTGGTCTGCAGATACAAAGCCAGGCACAAGGTATGATCACTATGGCTACTTATGGCATCGGTATGTGGATAGGTACTCTGTTATCCGGCTATGTAAAAGATTACTTTACTTCCGGTGATGTGGTAAACTGGAAAGATGTCTGGATGGTGCCTGCAGGAATAGCGCTCTTTGTATTCGTGCTTTTCCTCCTTTTCTTTAAAGATAATCAACGCGCAGCAGTACATGCCGAAGCGGTGGAGATGGTGTGAGGATATATGTATGATGTAGTTCTTCGTATGGGAGGATAAAAGACTTAGTACACTGTCTAGCAAGTTTGTTTAAGTTGTGGATTGAATTCAGAGTTTGTCATTCCGACGAAGGAGGAATCTGTGGATAGTAGATGAATCACTGTTTAAATATGCCTTGATGTATGACATAGCTCTTACACTTATTTAGTTGACAGTGTACTAAATCTTAGGGGTGATTAGCTTTAAGAATTAATCAATTTATTTGTTCTCATACCCATTAGTTATCAGGCCAAGGGTTTTCGTTACAGAATAGTGCATCAAGAGTAATCACAAACTATTAATTATAAAAAGTTAGAAGTACATATTCCTTCTGTCAACTGTCATCCTGGTAACTACTTGGTATTATTCGTTCTCATTTGTGGCAAATTATTAATCAATTAAATAAAAACTAAGACCAACTATGAAAAAGATAGCGATGCTTGGCTCCGGCTTTATCGGCCGCTTTTATGCAGATGCGCTGCATGGCAATAGGAGTGCCGATAAGATTGTTAGTATTTATTCTCGCCGGCAAGAGAGTGCTCAGAAGTTTGCAGATGACTACAGTGTTCCGCATGTAACTATCAGCATGGAGGAATCTGTTGCAAACCCCGATGTAGAAGTAGTATGTATTGCGCTGCCCAACAATCTGCACGAAGAAGCAGTTATGCTTTGTTGCAAGCACAAAAAAGCAGTTATTACCACTAAGCCTTTGGGGCGTAATGCTGCTGAAGCAAAGCGCATGCTGGAGGCTGTTGAGCAGGCTGGTATTTTCAATGGCTACCTCGAAGATTTAGTGTACACTCCAAAGTTTATTAAAGCCATGCAGAGCGTGCAAAGTGGCGCTTTAGGCAGAATATTATGGGCAAAATCCCGCGAAACACACCCTGGTCCGCATAGTGAATGGTTCTGGAATATAGAACTCGCCGGCGGCGGTTGTATTCTTGATTTGGGTTGCCACTGCGTGGAGATTACCAGGAGTTATATAGGTAAAGATATAAAGCCGGTGGAAGTAATGTGTTGGGCAGATACACAGGTAAAACCTATTGATGCCGAAGACCATGCAATAGGTTTAATAAAATACGAGAACGGCTCCATTGCCCAGTTTGAAGTAAGCTGGACATTCCGTGGCGGCCTCGACCTGCGTGATGAAGTCATGGGTACTGAAGGCACTATCTGGATAAATAGTTTCCTGCGCACCGGCTTCGAAATGTTTACTACCGGCAAAGGTGCGGATTATGTAGCTGAAAAAGCAGAAAGCAACAGTGGTTGGTTGTTCCCGGTGGGGGATGAGATCAACGAATTGGGCTACAACCACATGTTTATGGATATGTTCAAAAGCATGGAAGAAGGCAGAGCGCCTAAAGAGACCTTTTATGATGGATATGTGGTGAATGCTGTCTTGGACGCTGCCTATAAAAGTGCCAAAACTAAACTGTGGGAGCCTGTACAGCTTGAAATATGGCGCGGCCAGGAAGGCTTAAGCAAGCCAAGCACACTCACCGACTATGACGCCGAGCATTATCTTATCAAGGAAGAAATGACACACTTCGGAGCTAAGAAGTTGATCCTGAAAAATAAGAATACGGGAAAAATAGAAGAGCGGGTATTGGCTTAAGGATTTGGACATAGAAGTTGTACTATATAACTCGTAAAGCCCGGTATAGCTATGCCGGGCTTTATTTTTAAGACATAATGCTCTGGTAAATAATTATTATGAATAAAATTTATGCTGCTTTGCACAGTTTGGCACAAAATTGTTAATGATGTTAACGAACCTTTAAAACTATATTCTATGCTAAAGTGGGCAGCTATTTTCCTGGTGATCTCAATTGTGGCAGCAATATTTGGTTTTGGTGGTATTGCTGCAGGAGCAGCAGACATTGCCAAGGTGTTATTCTTTATCTTTATTGTACTCTTTGTATTGGTCTTGATCTTTGGAGCAAAGATTTTCGGCAAGTAAGAAGTGTGTTTGTTAGATTATCATCATACTCCTCTTTCGATAATTCAACGAAAGAGGAGTTTTTTATTTCCTTAAACCATTGATAGTTTGATAACCTGAAGGGCCCTGCGGGCACCGTATGCTTTGCTCAAAACTCACAGACCAACGCTCGCATTCTTATAGGAATACATGATTGAATCCGGTGTTATTCATCATCCTTCTTATTCCTCTTAGCAGTAGCCTCTTCAATATTTTCTTTAACCGGGTCCCAACCCTCTTCCATATCAGAATTGGGAGTGCCGCCTTTTTCTCCGGTAAGTGGCTGTCGCAAATCACCCTTTTCTTTTTCGTCCTTACTACCACTGCCCATACCTCCCTCTGCAGCACTGGTACCGCCACTATTTATTATTTGCAGTTTGCCTGTACCATCTATCTCAAATGATCCGGTTTCCCCTTCCCATTCATTTTCTTCTGTTACAATATAGGCAGTATCATCACATAATGGAAGAACTATTTCGTTATCGTTTTGTATAATCATAAAAGCCTCCTGTTATTATTTGTTAATTAAACCACTTATAGTTGGCAGTCTTGAAATTATCATGCCATATCCCACCTGTCCATTGATTACATACCACACTCAGTAGCTGATGATGCGGTATCTTTTATAAGGCAGTTTAATTCAGGCAATTAGAGAAAAGTGTTCCCTCATTGTAATTGTGGCACAATCTTTTAAAATGTAGCTATTATTCTGTATAAGAATTATGGATCCTGCAAAAGCGTCTAAAGTATTACTGGTACTTAATATAGAACAGCTCATAATTAAACACCAGAAATTTGAATAAAGTATTCTTTAATTAAAAACATGAAGTATGAGTAAGAATCAGCAAAATAGTGGAAGCAACGGTATTGACGGTACAAAAACAAAACACAAGGGTGAAAGCCAGGAAAGTCATCAAAAAGGAGCCCCAGGTGTAAGTGATAAAAGCAAAGGAAAGCACACCAAAGTTGAGTCTGAAGGTGCAGACCACAATACTACTAAGAAACAGCAAAACAGTATCTAAACAAGCAGAAAACGCCTCAAGCCAAGAGGCGTTTTTAGTTGCGATATATTAATGACAACCTGGTGCGGGTTCGTCATTCTGCAAGCTTAATGCACCAAAGCAGGCTCGGGCTTATGTGAAACCGACGTAAATAATCTAACAGATTTTTGCTTCTTAAAGCATTATTAATCTTTCAATTAACTATTCCTTATAGGCATGTTGCTCTGTTTAATAATTCATATACGGTTATTAAGTATATATTAAAAGGTAGTAAATGAATAACTTAAGAGGAATATTTTAGTTTATTTTGGTTATAATAAAGAATAAAAGCTATTTGCTTTGATAATCCAATATGTCGTATAAATAATATAAGATGGAAACTAAAATACGGACCATTTACAGCCCAACTGCACGCAAGAAAACTTTAACCGGGTAAATCTAATTATAATAATAACTTCATTAAGCCAAGCCGTTTCAATATGCTATTTGCATTAGTTTTCAACAGCCTGATGTTCGGAGAAATTAACAACACAGGCAGACTAATAAAATATGCCTGAACTATAGCCAATATTGCCGTAATAAATAGATAATTGCTGTTGAATTAACAGCGCTGCAAAATCTTGCACATGCTTACAAACCCTCCAGAAGAGTATCGTGTTATATACGATAATCTATCCCAGTTTACAATTGAGCTCAATAATGCGAATTCTCTTACCAATATACAGCTTACACTGCAGAACAACATTAAGTATTTATTCAACTGCTCTGTATGCCGCATTACTTATTTTCAGCAGAACAATTTTGTTTGCTATACTATAGCTAACGAAATGCCGGCTGTGGTTACCGGCACCTATCAACTATTGTGGGATGTGGAAAAGCTGCTTTTTTATGAAGGCTTACCACTACGCTTAAATATGAATGAGCATGCATCCATCCTGCAAAATTTGCCTTATAATAATGAGGTAACTCAACTATGGGGTTGGAGGCTGAATTATAGAGATGATGCCGGTATTTTACTTACCATACTGGCTAATGAGGAAAAACCTTTTGCACGAAAGCACATACCATTAGTAAAGATGATTTGTGAGATGCTATTTAGTAAAATACGACTTATACTTCTGTTGCAAACGGTGCAGAAAAATGAAGATGATCTTACACTCACCAGTAATCAATTGGAAGAAAGTCCGGTGATTTATAATGAGCAGGTAAACTTCCAGGAAAAAATAATAGATAAGCGTACACTGGAACTTACCCGGCTCAACAAAAAACTACTGGATATTATACATTTTAACTCGCATACTATCCGGGAGCCGTTAACCCGCATTATGGGCATAATGCAATTGAAGTCGCTGATTTCTGAAGAGGAGTTTTCAAAAGATTGCTGGCCTCTGCTGGTTTCCTCTGTTCAGGATTTGGATGATCGTATAAAGGAGTTCATAGTGAAGACAGAAAAGATATAAGAATATTGCTTCACCAACAATATCCTTATATCCGTATTGATGAAAACACATTCTTATACTGTCGGCTCCCAGCCCTTTTCATACGTCCTCTTCCATAGCTGCATAGCATCTTCATTATTTAGTATATGACCATTATCCGGACTGCAATGCAAAGTGGTGCCGGTACGCTGGGCAATATTTGCTAAGTGACAAAGTAATACACTTTTATGACCTTCAACTATAGGTGAATTTAATGTTGCCTCCCCACGGATACTATCAATGAAATTGTGAAAGTGAAAGAAGTCTAAGTTGCCGGTACTGCTTACAGTATTGGTAGAATCTGCTTTGGTATCGCTCTTTACTTCTTTCACCAGTTTATTATCAGTATCAAATATTTTATAATCACCTCCGCCGTCATTTACCAGTGTGCCTTTGTCTCCATAAATAATAAAGCCTCTGCCTGCACCTTCTACCGGAAATAAATTACAGCTACGGCTTTCCCATGTTATGGACTTCTTATCACCAAATTCGAATGCTGCTACCTGTGTATCCGGTGTTTGCCAGTCATCTTTATATGCATAGCGCCCACCTGCAGAGGTCACTTTAGTTGGGAAGTCAACTCCTAAAAACCAGCGACAACAATCTATCTCATGCGTACCGTTGTTGCAGGCTTCGCCGGTACCCCAGTTCCAGCGCCAATGCCAGTTATAATGTACCAGGTTATCTACATAATCCTGCCGTGGTGCAGGTCCTTGCCATAGTTCAAAATCAAGTGTGGAGGGTACAGGTACTTTCTTTCCAAAGCCAATAGACTTTCGGTTATTGGTGTACCAGGCTTTGGCGAAATACGCATTGCCAATAATGCCATCGTGCACTTCCCTGGCAGCCTGTATCAGTGTAGGCATGGAGCGGCGCTGGTCACCCATTTGCACCAGCTTATTGTATTTGGTTACTGCTTTTTGTAATAGCTCACCTTCGTAAGGATTATGCCCGCAAGGCTTTTCTACATACACATGCTTGCCGTGTGATGCTCCTAATATGGCTGCAGGTGTATGCCAATGGTCGGGCATGGCTATTAACAGTGCATCAAAGTCGTTCTGTGCTACCAGCTTGCGGATGTCTTTTACAACTGTTGGCTTGCGGGGTGCATCTTTCAGTGCATCTAACCCATTCTTTATAGCACCATCCTCCACATCGCAGATGTAGGCTATTTCCACATTAGGAAGCTGCGAGTAGCATTTGGCTAAATACGAGCCCCGACTGTTTACACCGGATACTGCCAATACAACTTTATTACTCGGTGCATTCTTACCAAACACCGGAAAGTTTAAAATAGTGATACCGGCAGCAGCGAGTGAAGCGTCTTTTATAAATTGTCTGCGTATCATAGGAAAAGTAGATTTAAATATTGTGGTGTGTTTAATTGTATGAGAGGCAATATTCACCACATAGGAACATAGAGACATAAGGGGTTCACATAGGTTTTATTCTATGTGTCTTACCTATGTGTCTATGTTCCTATGTGGTTGAAGGCCTCTACTTCAGCACTCTTATCTTAATGCTTCTAAAGCTTACTTCATCGCCGTGGTCCTGCAATAAGATATATCCTTGTTTGGCTTCACCGAAGTTGGGCCAAACCTTGTATTTGCTGATGGCAACTAAGTCCCTGAATTCTTTTGAACCTCTTTCATACTCCAACACTTTAACGCCATTAAGATAATGCTCCACATGGTTGTTGGGATATACCACAACTCGTCCTGTATTCCATTCACCGGGCTGATGGATAAAGCGCTTTTGTTTTTGTGCAGGGATTAAATCATACAAGGAAGACATTGTCCTGTCCCCATTTATGCCAAGCTTTGCATCGGGGTGTAAGGAATCATCCAACACCTGGTATTCCAAACCAATAGCAGAACCGGTATTGTGTTCTGATAGAGTAACAAAGTATTTAACGCCACTGTTAGCACCAGGTGTAAGTTTAAATTGAAAGGACAAATCAAAAGCACTGTATTGGTCTTGTGTAACAATATCGCCTGAATTGCCGCCTTCTTTTCCTTCAGAATGAAGCACTGTAATAGTTCCATCCCGTACTACCCATTCGCCGCCTGGCCACTCATTTTTATAAGCACCACGCCAGCCTTTATTGTCCACCCCGTCAAACAACAGTTTCCAGCCGCTCTTTTTCTCATAATCACTTAAATTATTCGGTATATTATTCAACACATATACATTCTGCGGGAATGGGGTAGGCTTAATACCTGTTGTTTTGATACGGATGTTTTTGAAGTAAATCTTTTCACCTGCAAGCTGCGCATTATCACCAATGCTGTGCACCTGTAAGCCAAAGAAGCCGTTCTTATCCACGGTATCTACCACATAGGCAGCCGGTACATCATTGAGCCATGTTTTTATTTCATTGCCAAAACATTCAATATGCACTTTATTAAACTGACCCAGTTTAAAAGCATTCTGTGCCTCAGGATGAAGTGACATAGGATAGAGCCAGTCTCTTCTGCCTTCGTCATATACACCACCGCTCCACTTGCGGGCAGAAGGATCCAGCTCGAACTGGTAGCCAAATACTTTGCCTTTGCCACCATTACCCTGCGCATCATAGTGGCTCCGGAACTGTACACCGGTATTGGCAGTAGTATCGTCCAGTTTTATTTCGGCTTCCAGTATAAAATCGCCGTATTCTTTATCTGTTACCAAAAAGGAATTGGGGGAGCCGACTACAGTGGAACCTACGATCATTCCGTTATCTACTGTGTACGTGGCAGTGCCTACCGCCTGTTTCCAGCCGTTCAATGTTTTACCGTCAAACAGGGAAGTCCAGCCACCTGATGATGATTGTGCGTTAACAGAACAGGCAATGCTAAGAGAGAAACATGCAGCAAAAAATACTTTCACTTTTTTCATGGCTAAATTTAATGTTAGATGCAATAGGAAATTGGTTAGCGTTAAGCAAAACAATTGCGGGCAAATTAGAGAAAAAACAGTACACTCCCTTTTCCCAAATACACAGTTACCGATTATACATTAACAGTTACCGTATACTTTCGCTTATAAAATTTACATCTTATGCAAACAATCAATGCCGAAGAGAACTTTAAAGCATTAGGTTATTCACTGCCGCCTGCACCCAAACCATTGGGCGTTTACAAGCCTTACCTGATTGATGGAAAGCATTTGTATCTATCTGGGCATGGCCCGGTGCAGGATGATGGTAAACTCATCATTGGGCGGATTGGCAGTGATATGGATATGGAAGGAGGCAAAGCTGCTGCCAGGCAGGTTGGCTTAACTATGTTATCTACTATCCGCACACATTTGGGTAGCCTTGACAGAGTAAAAAGAGTAATTAAGGTATTAGGTATGGTCAACTGTACACCCGACTTCCTGAAGCATCCTTATATTATTAATGGCTGCAGTGAATTGTTTGCTGCTGTGTGGGGTGAAGAGAATGGAATAGGAACGAGGAGTGCAGTTGGGTTTGGATCGCTGCCGGATAACATACCTGTGGAAATAGAGGCGTTGTTTGAATTGTATTAAAGAGTAAGCCCCCGGCCCCTAAAGGGGAGTATGGATGCCCTAGCTCTAAAGGGGGTAGGAAGTTGGGAGTTGATGAGAAGTTACCCTGGAGGAGATAGGGAGGAAATTAGGTGTAACTTAGGTATAAGTTAGGTATAAGTTAGGTATAACTTAAGTATAACTCTGGCTTGTCTAATGTAATGAATAAGTGTTTTTGAGGAAAAATAAGCAGGTAGCATAGGAAAGGACTGCTTTGTACCTGTATTATGACAAAGGGTGCTAAATACATTGTTACATAACTATATTTTAGTTTAGAACAAGTCTATTTAGGTGCTGTAAACACCATAGTTGTTTTAAATGCAATCTCTTATAGATAGTTCTTGTCTTTACTTTTTTCTCTTGAAAGAAAAAAGAAACAAAAAAGTTCAAGCACGGCATAATCGCTCCGCGCATTATTCGTGAATAATATTTTTTAAGGTCTCAGGAGAATAGTCCGTGCTGGCCAGCGCCGCCCCATTGCCTAAGGTGCAGCTTTATTACAGAGTGGCACTGTTGGGCTAACATGGTGCTACTTGTTAATAGACAGGTATTTGATGATTAGGTTGGTTGCCTTTGGCCTTATATTTTTAACAGCGGAGGCATACTTAGCAGTGATTGGAAAGGGAGATACGTAGCTCATGGCAGGCTAAGTGGTTGCTGTTTCTTAGTGTGAATGTTTTGGGGTGGTTATCTCTCATTTGTAATGCACTTATGTTTGATAGCTCTTATTTATAAACTTAGTTCGGTAACAATGTACTAAATACTCAGGATGCTTTATTTTAGATGATAAGATGCATACTCAGAAGAGTTGTGTAGTTATACATGTGGATAATTGTGAATTGTGGCAGTATTAATGTACCGGGAGGCTTTAGGATAAAATTGAATAACATGATAGATTGGTATTGTATAAATAATATAGACGCAATTGACTCACCTGCTTTGGTAGTTTATCCTGAACGGGTGAAGCAAAATATTGCATGGGCAGTGCAAATGGCGGGAGATGCAAATAAGCTGAGACCACATGTAAAGACCAATAAAATGGCAGAAGTGTGCCGGTTGATGATGGATGCCGGGATTACTAAATTTAAGTGTGCCACCATTGCCGAAGCCGAGATGCTGGCACAAACCGGAGCACAGGATGTATTACTTGCCTATCAGCCGGTGGGACCCAAAATGGAGCGCTTGATTAAACTCATACAGGCATATCCAAACACTGGTTTTTCATGCCTGGTAGATAATGAAGAAACAGCAGCGCAGTTATCTAAGTTATCCGAACAAAAAGGGATTATAATACCTGTTTTTATTGATGTCAATAATGGTATGAACCGTACCGGCATTGCTCCGCAGAAAGTAATGAATTTGCTACAGGGAATAAAGGATTTTCCAGGTATTAAGGTGGCAGGTTTGCATGGCTATGACGGGCATATCCGGGATAGTGATATTGCTGTGCGGCAAGCAAAAGCTGATGATGCATTTAAATACATTGAAAAGCTTTGGGAACAAGCAGCGCAGTTATTACATCAACCTTTAAAGATCATTATGGGTGGCTCGCCTACTTTCCCAACACATGCAAATAGGAAAGGTGTGGAATGCAGTCCGGGTACTTTTGTTTTCTGGGACTGGGGCTATAAGCATGGTTTACCGGACGAGCCATTTGAATATGCAGCATTGCTCATTACCAGGGTTATTTCAGTAATAGATGAAGAGACTATTTGCACTGACCTGGGGCATAAATCTGTAGCGGCAGAAAATCCTTTGCCAAGAGTACATTTTCTAAATGCGTTTGATGCAGTTCCCGTGGGGCAAAGTGAAGAGCATTTAGTGCTTAAAGTACCAGCAGGGAATGGCTATAGGGTAGGAGATGTATTGTATGGTGTGCCAGTGCATATTTGTCCTACAGTAGCTTTGTACGATAAAGCTTATGTGATAGAAGACCATAACATGACTGACAACTGGAAAGTAGTTGGGCGCAATCGTTCCATTAACATATAAAATAACCATGCAACAAAAGCAACGCTTTATTATAGACGCCCACCTCGACTTAAGCATGAATGCTATGGAGTGGAACCGGGATATACGATTGCCTGTAAGTGCTATCAATCAACGTGAAAAGGGTATGCAGGATAAGCCGGACAGGGGCAAAGCTACCGTGTCATTGCCTGAACTTCGCAATGGTAATATTGGTTTGGTGGTTGCCACACAAATTGCACGGTATGTAGCACCTGGTAATCCGTTGCCCGGCTGGCATTCTCCACAGCAAGCATGGGCACAAACGCAGGGGCAATTAGCATGGTATAAGGCCATGGAAGAGGAAGGGGAGATGAGAATGATCACTACTATAGCAGCACTGGATGAGCATATTGCCTTATGGATGAATGATGAGCCGAATGATAAGAAGCCGGTGGGTTATATTTTAAGTCTGGAAGGGGCAGATTCTATTGTTACAATACAGCATTTGGAACGGGCTTATGAATATGGATTGAGAGCTGTAGGACCGGCGCATTATGGACCGGGAAGATATGCCAATGGCACTGATGCAACCGGGCACCTGAATGAACAAGGTAAAGAGCTATTGAGAGCAATGGAACGACTGAACATGATCTTAGATGCTACACACTTGTGTGAAGAAGCTTTTTGGGATGCTCTGGATATATTTAAAGGTCATATATGGGCAAGCCATAATAACTGTCGTGCACTGGTGGATCATAACCGGCAGTTCAGTGATGATATGATCAAAGCGTTAATAGAGCGTGATGCTGTAATAGGCGCTGCATTGGATGCCTGGATGATAGTACCTGGCTGGGTGCGCGGCATTTCTACTCCTGAAGGCATGCAATGCAACCTTTATAAAGTAGTTGACCATATAGACCATATCTGCCAGGTTGCCGGAAATGCCTTGCATGTGGCAATTGGCAGTGACCTGGATGGTGCTTTTGGACGGGAACAATGTCCTTACGATTTGCACACTATTGCAGATCTGCAGACTGTTCCTGCACTGCTTGCTGAGAGGGGATATACGGAAGATGAAATTGACAATATAATGTGTGGTAACTGGTTGCGGTTTTTGAAAAAGGCATGGAGTTGAAAATTGTGCTACTTGTCAAGCCTATTAATTACAGTGTCAACTACATACGTTTAGTATAGTGTAAGTTGTTTAAATGCTGAATACATCTAAGGTGTTTTGAATTTGCTTGCTAACAGCATGTCGTTGACTTACTTTTTTCTTCATGCCTTGCATGACAGGCATTGGGAAGCAAAAAAGTTATGAATAGAATAATGATTATTCAATGGTATTCATGAGATCGCTTCGCTAAGTTCAAGCACGGCATAATCGCTCCGCGCATTACTTCGTAAATAATGTTTTTTATTGGTCTCAGTGAGAGTAGTTCGTGCAAGCCAGCGCCGCCCCATTGCCTAAGGGGCAGCATCATGGTTGTATGTTCTGTTGGGCTAACATGGTGCTACTTGCTAACTGACAGGTATTTGATGAATAGGTTGGTTGCCTTTGGCCTTACACTTTGAACAGCGTAGGCATACTTAGCAGAGATTGGAAAGGTGGATACGTAGCTCATTGCAGGTTGGAGGATTTATGTTTTCCGGTAGGGACGATACGCTTTTGCTTAGCTTCTATTAGTAAAGCTTAATTTATTTGTTAGCAGATGTTTATTGTAAATTTATTTACCCGACAAGATAATAATGGGCTGACAAAATATAGGGATATTTACCAGTCATTGTAAAACCTGTACTTTTACTCAACACATGGCAATTGTTTTATTTGATACCAATAGGAGGGTGGGCTTATATCCGCTTACCTACACCCGCGCAGTTGCAGAACTACGCATGGGCATTTTGAGTATTGAGGAGCGCTGGAAGCAGCTATTGGGTGAGGAGATATATATAGACACAGTGCCTTATCTCCAACCTTTATACAGCAAAGTGCCTGAAGGTCTTCACACGTTTATTGATGCACTGGTAATACCTTCTGAATCATTAATCAATCGCATCAGGCAAATGCAGCAAGGTGAAGTTTTGGAAGATGAAACGGGTGTTGTAGCCTGCAAAGCAGCAGGTAAGAACTGGCTGCAAGCAATGGGAGATGGTGCCATGATTATTACTGCTATAAGCCAGGTGCAAAGGCTGCAATATCCACATCAAATCATACAATGGAATAAGACCTTCATTGAGTTAGATTTTAAACTGCTTACCAAAGGGAGAGTTTCCCGGCCACCATCTTTTACCAACCAAGTTTTACATCCAAGAAATGTTTTTATAGAAGAAGGTGCGAGTGTAGAATTTGCCATCATTAATGCCAAGGATGGGCCAGTGTACATTGGTAAAAACGCCGTAGTAATGGAAGGTAGTATGATGAGAGGTCCCCTAGCACTATGTGATAACGCAGTGTTGAAAATGGGCACGAAGGTTTATGGTGCTACCACCATTGGACCTTATTGCACGGGAGGGGGCGAAATAAAAAATACGGTGATGCAAGCGTACAGCAATAAGGGGCATGATGGATACCTGGGTGATTCGCTGGTAGGGCAGTGGTGCAATTTTGGTGCAGGCAGCAGCAACAGTAATGTAAAGAATACGGCAGGTGATATTTTATTGTGGAATGAATATGCGCAAGCCCATGTGAATGCCGGTAATAAGTGCGGACTTATAATAGGTGATTATAGTCGCGTTGCTATCAATGCGGCTATCAATACCGGAAGTGTATATGGTATATGCTGTAATGTATTTGGTGAAGGCTTGCTGCCAAGGGCACTTCCAAACTTTAGCTGGGGTACAAAAGGGGAGCGATACGACCTGCAAAAAGCGTATGGACACACCGATCAATGGAAAAAAATGAAGGGGCAAGCATTAACAAGTGAAGAAAAAGCCGTGCTGCAACATATCTTTGAAGCCTTATAATACAAATAAACTATGAGGAAACAAATTGCCGCCGCCAACTGGAAAATGAATTTAAGCTGGCAAAAAGGTGAAGCATTATTGGATGCTATTCATTCTAAAGAATACCAACTATCCGCTGACCGGATTGCCGTGTTTGCGGTACCTTTTCCTTACCTGCACCTGGCACAGCTAAAGCTGCAGGATAAGCAGAATGTTTTTGTGGCTGCGCAAAACTGTAGTAATAAGAAGAGCGGAGCTTTCACCGGTGAAGTATCGGCAGAAATGCTGCAGAGTATAGGCGTACCTTATTGTATCATCGGGCACTCTGAGCGGCGCGAGTATTTTAATGAAACCAACCAGCAGTTGGCTGAGAAGACCGACATATTGCTGGAGCATAATATTATTCCTATCTTTTGCTGTGGCGAGCCGTTGCAGATACGGGAAACTAATATACAGAATACTTATGTTGGCAGGCAACTGGAAGAATCATTGTATCATTTATCACCCGAGCAGGTGCAGAAAGTGGTGATTGCCTACGAGCCTATCTGGGCTATTGGCACTGGTAAAACAGCGACTAAAGAACAAGCACAGGAGATGCATGCTTTTATCAGAGGGCAATTAGCAAATAAATACGGACAGGATGTAGCTAATAATATTTCGGTTTTATATGGCGGCAGCGTGAAGGCAAATAACGCTAAAGAGATATTTGCAGAAACAGATGTGGATGGTGGTTTAGTAGGTGGTGCATCTTTAGTAGCGGATGAGTTTAGTGTAATTATTGATAGTCTTAAGAAGTAGTAGTTTAAAGATAATAGTTCAAGAAGGCTGTTGAGAGATCAACGGCTTTTTTATTGAGAATAAATTGAGTACAGATGTTTAGGATTTAAGTCTGGGCATTATGAAACACATCAACACATAGGGCAATCTCATTAATTTAAGCACTGTATTGTCATCTAATCCAGCCTGAATAACGTTAGCCTGGCAGGGAACGCCTAAGTTTGAGTTCTCAATCAAGCATACCTACGGCACTCATAGCACACTCATTTCTTTTCAACTGACGAGATGTACCTAAAGGCTCGAACTTTAATCAGTTATAAAGAACTTAACAGCTTCAAAGAAATTTCATCTTCTAAATAATTCAACCCTTTTAGTGCTCTGCGTTGATTAGTTAAGGATAAGATAGACGCATCCAGCTCCGCGAGGAGCTACCTTTTTGTAGAACAATATTGCCCAAGGTACACCCGGACTCCATAGGAGCCTCCTCCCATAACTGCTTAACAGGAGGCTCCTATGGAGCCCAGCAATATTCATTTATGATGATTACTATAAACAGGAAGCCTCTACGAGGCTCTGACTCTGCCGTCATTTCTTTCTTAACCAATCAGTGCAGGTAAGTATCAGGGTTGTGGTATACTCAATTGTTTTTCTCCCGGGTTTATCAACCCGGGGCTATTCATATTGAAGCCCTTTAGGCTTCTGCTTACATTATAACTATTCAAAGTGCGAGTGTAACGGAACAAATGCTTCCTTAACTGCTGATAACTCTACATGAATGTTGCAAAATACAGCAGATGTATTTTACATTTGGTAGCGAATGGCATTCTTTAACTATAAACTGTTTATATTCTTCTTTCTTTTTACCTGTATAGGCAGTGCGACAGCACAGCAGGAATATCTTTTTTCTCACTTAGGCACACACGATGGCTTAGGTTCAAACGATGTGGTAGCTGTACAGCAGGATAAAAAGGGGTTTATCTGGATAGGTACATTCAATGGCTTGCAACGGTATGATGGTTCCCGTTTACTTACTTTCAGGCATAAGGCTGATGATACAACATCTATACCTGTCAATTCGGTGATGGCAATGCAAATGGATAGGAAAGAGCGGCTATGGTTATTATGTGATAACTATAAAGTTGGCTATTTTGATATTAATCATTTTAAATATTACCCCGTACAGATACGTGCCAACCCGGAGGCTATAAATAAGGCAGAAAAGCGCCTATTTATGGATGAGGAAGGTAATATCTATTTGCGATTGTTTGGCGAACCCTTACTTCGGTATAACGAAGCTACAAACGAGTTTTCTGCTGAGCGTACACCGTTCTCTTTGCCCGCTAATTGGCACGTTACATGGCTGTACCAGGACAGGCAACAATATAATTACTGGATAGCCTGCGATTCGGGGCTGGCAAAATATAATCCCCAAACGAAATCGCTTTCTTACCGTAATCACAATACAGATAAAGACCCCGTAATAGCACATTATGCCTCATTAACCTTTACAACTATTCCCTACCTGGATAGTAAAGGCAGATTCTGGATTATTTCATGGCCACCAAATGATTTAACTATTCACAGTTTTAATATCCATACTAAAAGAGAAGAGCGATGGGAAACTTCTTTAGTAAAGCAGCTACATTATGTTTATTATGAACTGGATGGGATTAAGGAATTGAGTGATAGTACGCTGTGGTTTACCGGCGATAATATCTTCGCTACTTTCAACAATAAGGAGAATAGTTTTGATATCATTCAGAATAACATGCCAGGCGAGTACAGCATCCACTATGATATGATCTATAGCTTGTACGAAGACCGGGAGAAAAATATATGGGTTTGTACCAATAAAGGCTTGTACCGCTTCAATCCGTCAGCACAGTTATTTCATACTATTGGACTTAAGCGGGCAGGTAAAGATTCACTATACACGCCAGATGTTACAGATATTTTGCAAACCCAATCCGGTAATATTCTGGTGAGCACGTGGGGCAGTGGCATTTTTGTGTATGATAGCAATTTTATACCAAAACACCTCTCTTATACCGAAACATCTTTTATAATGCAAAATTGGTTCACCTGGTGCATGCACCAGCGTGCCAATGGTGATATATGGTGCGGGCACCAAGGGGGTACATTATTTATCCTGCATCCTGCTACTAACAAAGTGGAGAAACTACAGGCGCCTGTATTTGAAAACAGTACTATCAGACAGGTAGCCGAAGATAAAGAGGGTAATTTATGGTTTGGCACACAGAATGGCATGCTGATAAAATGGATTGCTTCAACTAATACATTTATACAGGTACAGCGGCAACTCAGTTCCGTGTTCCGGCTGTATATTGACTGGCAGGGTGATGTGTGGGTATGTACAAAAACAAACGGTGTTTATAGAATTAAAGCAACTGATGGTTCTATTGCATACCACTATAGCACGTCGAGTCCTGCCAGAAGCCGGCTAATGAACATAACTGCTAATGATATTATACAATACAACGACAGCTTATATGTGATTGCAAGTGGTGGATTAAACATATTAAATGCTAACACCAATGCTATCCGTTACCTGAGCATGCATAACGAGGCCATCTCCAATTTTGTAACGAATATTGTGAAGGACAAACAAGGTCTCTTATGGTTAAGTACACAAAGTGGCTTGTTCAGTATCAACCTGCAGAACGAATCGGCAACCAGTGGTTATACCGAGAGTGACGGGCTGCAAAGCATTAATTATAATATAGGTACCTCCACTATGCTTAAGGACGGGCGTATATTATTAGGTACTGTGCACAACTTCGTTGTTTTCGATCCCTCTGAGTTAGCGGCTGGTGATGTAACACCTCCAAAAGTAGAAATTACCGGCTTTGCGCTGATGAACAAATGGCTTTCCATGGATTCACTAGCAGCGCAAAAAACAATAGTCTTGCCACACGACCAGAATTCAGTTACTATAGCTTTCTCCACACTTGCTTATCAAGATACATATGCCATCCTGTACAGGCTGGTTGGGTTAGATAAAGAATGGATAAGTGCCAAGAACAACGAAGCAATATATAGTTATTTACCCCCGGGTACCTATACTTTTGAAATAAAAGCTGTAAATGCCGATGATGTATTCAGCAAATTAACAACTCTTTCTATAACAGTGCAGTCGCCGTTTTGGAGAACCTGGTGGTTTTACAGCCTTGTATTACTGGCGGGCATTACATTCTTGTATCTGCTGGATAAGGAACGCATGAAGCGTAAAGCAATATTACAATCCATGCGCAGCAATATCTCCGGCAACTTGCATGAAGAGATCAATAATGCGTTACAAAACATTAATGTATTGAGTGAAATTGCCCGCATTAAAGCAGATGAAGAGCCTAAGCAGTCCAAAAATTATATAGATGAAATACACCATAAAAGTAACAGCCTGATCGAGGCAATGGATGATATGCTATGGAGCATAGACCCGGCAAATGATACAATGGCGCATACTATTAGCAGAATGAAAGAAATTGCACATACAATCAGTCATCGGCACAACGCTTCCATACAGGTTCACAACGATACTAAAGTGATACTGTTAAAACCAGACATGAGGCGCCGTCATGAATTGATGGTTATATATAAAACTGCTTTACAACTGTTGGCAGGGCAGATGCGTGCGCCTACCATCCAGGTTGAATTAAGCTATATAAAAAATCATGTACAGCTTAATATATTTGCTGCTAATGTAAAGCTTGCCAATAACTCTCAAGTGCACGATACAATAAAAAATCTGAAAGCAAAAGCTTCCAGTGTAATGACCAGTTTAGAGGTACAGGCTGATGAGAAAGGAGTGGGGATTATTTTATCGGTAAGGCGGTAGATTGTTTTTTTGCAGATGGAAGTAAAGCAATTTAGTACAATGCACTTAAAGAAACTTAAGGGCTATGTTATACATCAAAGTATATTTAATCAGTAATTTATCTACTGTCCAAAGATGCTTCCTTCGTCAGCAAGACAATACCTAAGATTGATTACAGAATATAACAGCATCATTATCTCAATGTCTTCATTTACAGCTATCTACAACTTTAGTTTATTGAGTTGACCCTGTACTTATGGCTGCAAGCCTTTACTATTTTCAATCAGGCGGCACAAAATACTTCTGCTCGTAGCTTATAGCTCACCGCTTCTTGCTTGTAACTTATAGCTTATTCTACTTTCCCATCCACTTTTTAAAATCACTTACCTTTTCGCGGCTTACAACTGCTTCTTTATCCAGAACCGGTCTTAACCCAAGCATAAGCCTGTTGCCAAAGTAATCATCAATTTTATCTATGCAGCCGGCAGATACATAGAATGAGCGGCTGATGCGAAAATACCGCTGTGGGTCAATCATATCTTCCAGTTCATCCATAGTGTAGTCCACTACAAATTTCTTATTGTCATTGGTCATAAAAAAGTTGAGGCGGCCATCACTAAAGAAGTAAGCGATATCATCTACTTCAATGCTTACCAGGCGCTGTCCCAGCTTTACCAGAAAGCGTTTGCGATATTCTTTAGGCTGCAGCTTCTCTTTCAATTCTTTTACCAGCCGGTCAAGACCCGCATTCTCTGACGATGGTTCCTGTACGGTATAGGTTTCCTTTAGCTTCCTGTATTTATCCATTGCAGCCTGAAGTTCTTCTTTTTGCACCGGCTTCAGCAAGTAGTCAATACTGTTTACCTTAAAAGCTTTCAGTGCATACTCATCATATGATGTAGTAAACACTACCGGACTTTTGACTTCGGTAAGTTTAAAAATCTCAAAGCTTTGTCCATCCGCCAGTTCAATATCCATCAGTATCAGATCGGGCGGTGTATTATGCTGCAACCATGCCACTGTGCTTTCAATGCTATCCGTTACGCCTGCAACTACTGCCGACTCATCAACTGCCTGTAATGTTTTTCTTATCTTCTTTACGGCTAAATCTTCGTCTTCTACTATCAAAATGTTCATAAACTTGTACCGCCTGCAGCGGCAGCTTTAATGGTTGTTATTGGATAAAATATTTTAAAGCAGTGTTACAAAACTGTATTGTTACCTATTCTTTGCTTCCTTCCCCATCTGTGGAGAATGGGTAGGGATGAGAGACTTCTGTAGCATTCCATATCAGTGGCAGCACTACCATGAAATTGTTTTTCCCTTCGACTACCTGAAACCCTTTTTGTGCCATCAATTGATATTTTGACCGGATATTATTCAAACCAATCCGGGAGGATTTATTATGTAATTGCTTTTTCTGCAGATTATTATTTACCACCAATTTATTGCCTGCAGTGGTAAAGACTTCTATTGTCAGCGGCTGCTGTCGTGATACAATATTGTGCTTAACCGCATTCTCAACAAGCAATTGCAAACTGAGAGAAGGTACCTGGTATTTATAATAGCGCTTATCTATATCTATATTCATTTGCAAAGCGTCACCATATCTTGTCTTAAGCAACTGAAAGTAAGAACCAATGAATGCCACTTCTTTTTCCAGCGTACTGATGCTGTCTTCATTATTCTTTAGCAGATAGCGGTAAACTTTGCTTAACTCATCCAGAAAATGTTCAGCCTCGGTTTTATCTTCTTGTATCAGGGACGATAGCGTATTGAAGCAGTTAAATAAAAAATGTGGATTCACCTGGCTTTTCAATAACTCAAACTCATGGGCGGTGTGGGTATTTTCTGCCAGTTCTTTTTCAGTCAGGCTTTCCTTATATTTTTCCAATACATAAAGTACTTCCCACAAAGTATCAAAAACAACATTCACGCAAAGTCCGATAAGATAGCCCCACTTAATATCCTCTGCGTGCAAATGATATCCGAGAATATGAAAAGAGTCATACGCCAATAATATAAATAGCACTGAAGGCGTCATGACGAGCACATTGGTTAATGCCTTGTAAATGATACGCTTGCCTGTTTGCTTCAATGAAGGAAAGAGGCGCCTGATAAAATGATCATACTGAATGTGCATGTACCAGGAGCCAAACCCCATTATAAAAATGAGCGGAAAAGAAAAGATCCATATCCGCCAGTCGGAGAGACGTTCTTTGTCGTACAACACCAGTTGCAAAGCCACATCAATAAAGGGCATGGAAATAAGAAATCCATTCAACTCTACTTTTTGTGGTTTTGACCATTTCCATTTCATACCAATACCTCTTCCTTTTCAATAAGTGGAATTAAAATATCGCGTTGGGTAGCTGTTTCATAGATCTCTACCTCATTTTGACTTAGCAATTTATATTTATTTACCAGGTCGTCCAATGCCTCTTCGTAGTTCATAGCGTCGCTGCTGTTTTTAGGCTGCAGCGAGTTGTGTACTACCAATGTATTTTTTGGATTGGTGTAAATACGAATGTGTATGGGGGTTGCCTTGCTGAATGCATTCCTGTAAATGATATTTTCCAAAATGACCTGTAAGCTTAAGGGTGCAATCATTTTTTGCCGGTTGGCTTCATCCACATCCACAGCTACATCCAATGCGCTACCAAAGCGGGTAATGCTAAGATATAAATAGGCATCAATAAACTTCAGTTCTTCATCAAGGCTCACCAGTGGTTCTTCATCACCTTTTAAGAGGTAACGATATACCTTCGTCATTTCATCCAAGAATTGGTCAGCTTGTTCTTCATCCTCACTAATAAGACTCGATAGCGTATTGAAGCAATTAAAAAGAAAATGGGGGTTAATCTGACGCTTCAAACTCAACAGGCGGCTTTTTTGATAAGCGCTTTGCAGGCGGCCGGTTTCTGTTACAGAAGTTTTCCATTTATCCCAGCCGGCAGCCGCTTCGTTTATAAAAGTAAGCATCGTACTGGCAAGACACCCAAAAGCGGTGGTCCACCATTCCATGCTGCGTAATGGTCTGCAGGGGAGCCAGTCAATGCTTTCGTAAAGAATGTAAACACATTGTACAGTTAGTATATTCATCAGGTAAAAAAGGGGCAGCATCAGCGCAATACGCCTAAACAAATCACTATCCTGGGGAAAGCGCTTTTTTACCATTATGGCCACACTTCCAAACACTCCATAAATGATAGCAAAGTAAAGTGCTGAAATAATAAAGGCCTCTGCAAAAACCTTCAAAGAGCTAAAGATACAGGCGCCAAAAACAAGGGCGTTCATGAAAATTGTATAAGGCACCATAAACCATACAAAAATGATGGGTTCTTGTCCACTGTATCGCTTTACCGGCATAAATTCAAATTAACGAAAATTGCCGTAAATGGTTCGGGATAAATTTGACAGGGTGCAGTGAGATGTGTATGAATTGGCAAAAATGCTGTATCAATTGTTTTTGAATTACACTAGTTTTCCGTAATCCTTGAGTGGTTGTGTATTGGACAGAGTTGTTAAGTCCGAAGCCATAAGAAGATATGATTTTGGGTTATGGGTCGAGCCTACGGCACTCGGGTGTGTGGGTACTGGCTCTGGTCAACGGGTTAAAACCCGTTGCTACAAAATGGGTCGAGCCTACGGCTCTGATCAACATAGCAATTCAATTTTGTCATTCCTCATGGCGCGAGTTTATAGGCTCAATGCCTTGGCGTTACTTCGTTTAATAATGTTTTTTATAGCCTGTCTATGCTGTATTTTTAATTACTGCACTTCACCATACTGCCAGGAATACTTCTTACTCTGGTTTTCTACCTGCAATTTACTGAAAAGACGTAGGATATACGGCTCAGATACGGCTTAGATATGGAGGAGGTACGGAGGAGTACCAAGATGACAGTTGACAGATGAGAGATGACAGATAGGCTTGGGTGCACCTTTGATAAGAGAAATATGGGTTTTACCATGGCTTCCCATGAACCATCCATGGCTTTGTCATGACTTTAGTATGACTTTGCTATGGCTTTGGTAAGAAGAAATCAGGGCTTTAGAACTACCATCCCTACAGGTTGTTATTACTTGCTTGATACTCCTTGAATCCTGAATCTTGTTAGCTTTGTCTCTTATATCCTGAGCCTTATATCTTAAGCATCTTACCATTCATCCAATAATAACATTTTACTTAAAAGCTTTATATGTTTTAACAATAAATTTGTCCATAAAAAAATTTTATTATGCAATTATTCAAGGGTCTTTTGGGATTGTCTACGGCATTGCTGCTTGGCAGTGCGCCGCTTACGGCTCAAAAGATTGATTTTACAGAGTACAACTTAGACAATGGCTTGCATGTTATTCTGCACCAGGACAAAAGCGCACCTGTTGTAGCAGTATCGGTGATGTACCATGTAGGTTCAAAGAATGAAGACACTGCGCGTACCGGGTTCGCCCATTTTTTTGAACATCTTCTGTTTGAAGGAACTGAAAATATTAAGCGTGGTGAGTTTATGAAACTCGTATCTGATAATGGAGGTGAGAATAATGCAAATACTACACAAGACAGAACTTTCTATTACGAAGTGTTTCCATCCAACGATTTAAAGCTGGGCTTATGGCTTGAAAGCGAGCGGATGATGCACCCTGTAATTAATGAAATAGGCGTAAAAACACAAAACGAAGTAGTAAAAGAAGAAAAGCGCCAGCGAATAGATAACCAGCCATATGGTAATTTTGCGTACGAGATATTCAGAAGGTTATTTACCAACCATCCTTACCGCTGGCAACCTATTGGCTCAATGGCAAATCTTGATTCTGCCAAGCTTGATGAGTTCAAGGCTTTCTTTAAAAAATATTACGTACCTAATAATGCAGTATTATCTATTGCCGGTGATATTGATTTGGACAGCACAAAAAAACTGGTAAACGCTTATTTTGCTCCAATACCTAAAGGGGCACCAATTGTTTATAATAAGATAGAAGAAGCACCTATCACCCAAGAAATAGTTGATACGGCTTATGATGCCAACATACAGATTCCTGCTATTATTGCTGCTTACCGGGTACCGGGCTTGAACACAAGAGATGCAAAAGTATGGGTCTTATTTCTACCATTTTATCAGGTGGGGCAAGTTCTAGGCTATATAAGAAAATGGTTGATGATAAAAAGGATGCATTGCAGGTAGGTGCTTTCAATTATGCATTGGAAGATTATGGTGCATATATCACTTTTGCATTACCAAATGGCGAATGCCTCTCTCGATACTTTATTGAAAGATATTGATGAAGAAGTAGCAAAACTGCAAACAGACCTCATCAGCCAGGAAGAATACACCAAGCTACAGAACCAATATGAAAGCAACTATGCCGATGCTAATACAAAAATGCTGGGCGTAGCAGAAAACCTGGCAGAGGGATATACCTTTTATAAAAATGCCAATGAGATCAATGAGGAATTAAATGTTATCAAATCCATTACCCGCGAAGAGATTCGCGATGCAGCAAAGAAATATTTAAACAAAGATCAGCGTGTAGTGTTATACTACCTGCCAGCAAAATAAGTATGGTGAATGGTGAGTTGTCGATTGGTATTGTGAATGCTTAACAATCAATATTCATCACTTATCATTCACCATTCATCAATCACTACTAATTCACAAAAAGGAATTTATAAAATATGCAAAAGATAGTTCTCTTTATAGCAGCAGTACTGTTAACAGTACCAATGTTGCATGCACAAGCGATAGACAGAAGCAAACCACCAAAACCTGGTCCTGCACCCCTTATAAAAATAGGTGACCCGGTTATTTATAAGTTATCAAATGGCATTACCGTACTGGTAGTAGAAAACCACAAAGTGCCAAAAGTAAATGCTGATTATTTTATAGATGCCGGTCCTATTACCGAGAGCAATAAAGCCGGTGTGTTAGAATTAATGGGCGGCATGTTAAGTGAAGGCACTGCCAAACACAGTAAGGCTGCTTTTGATGAAGCGGTAGACAGGATGGGGGCTGATGTAAGCTTGTCATCCAGCGGTGGCAGTGCCTCCGCATTGACCCGCTACTTTGATAGTGCATTTATGCTGATGGCAGAAGCGCTGCAGCAGCCAAAGTTTACGCAGGAGTCATTTGATAAGCTGAAGCAAATGAAGCTAACAGATATGAAGGCAGCGGAAAAAAGTGCTAAAGCTATTGCTGCCCGTGTTACCAATGCATTATTATATGGTACTAACAATCCCAAGGGAGAGTTTGAAACAGAGCAGACCGTAAGCGGACTTACTCTTGCTGATGTTAAGGCAGCTTATAAAAAATACATAACACCATCCCGCGGTTATCTCACTTTTGTAGGGGATATCAAGCCAGAGCAGGCGAAGGCATTGGCAGAGAAAGCGTTTGGCAACTGGAAAGGAAATCCATTAACCCTGGAGAAAACACCGGATGCTAAGAATCCGGCCAAAACTGAAATAGACCTGGTGGATGTGCCCAATGCAGTGCAGAGCGAAATACGTGTAACTAACCTTGTAACATTGCCTTTAAGCAGCCCTGATTATTTTGCTGCCTTGCTGGCAAATGAAATATTAGGCGGCGGCTCTACCGGCTATTTGTTTATGAATCTGCGTGAAAAACATGGTTTTACCTATGGTGCTTATTCCGGCATTGGCAGCGGACGTTTTCAATCAGCTTTTACAGCTTCTGCTTCGGTGCGTAATGCTAAGACAGATAGTGCTGTTATTGAGTTTCTGCATGAAATAAAGCGCATCAGTACCGAGCCGGTAACGAATGAGCAATTGCAGGCGGTAAAAGCTGTATATAATGGAGACTTTGCACGTGGGTTGGAAGATCCGGAGCGTATTGCAGGTTTTGCCCGCAATATTATCGTCAACAATTTGCCAAAAGATTTCTATCGTACCTACCTGCAAAAGATGAACGCTGTAACGCCTGCTGATGTGCAACGTGCAGCCGCTAAATACTTTGGCTATAACGATGCCCGCGTTGTAGTGGCTGGTAAAGCAGCAGATGTGCAAAAAGGACTTGAGCAGTTGGGCATGCCTGTAAAAACGTATGATGCGTATGCAAAGGCAGTAACTGCAAGTGCTGCTGCAAATACCAAAGTAAATGCAGATGCGAAAACCATTATCGGCGATTATATTAAAGCCATTGGCGGTGCAGATGCTTTATCACAAGTAAAAACTACCAGTGCTACCGGCAGTATGAGTATACAGGGCACACAGTTGACTTACAACCAGAAGCAAATGGCACCCAACAAGCAGGCCGTTACTGTAGAAATGAATGGCAATGTAGTGTCGAAATCTGTGTTTACCGGAACTACTGGTTACCAGCAGCAAATGGGTAATAAAAAGGATATGGATGCAGATGAAATAGCCGAAAGTAAAATGCAGACTTCTATATTTGAACAGGAAGATTATTTGAAGAACCAGGACATCAAATTGCAGGTAATGGGTACTGAAAAAGTAAACGGTGCAGATGCATATAAGGTGCAGATAACATTGCCTATAGGCAAGGTTATCAATGAATACTATGATGTAAACAGTAAACTGCTGGTAAAACGCGAATCTACCAAGACAACAATGGGACAAACCTTAACTACTTCCAGTGAGTTCGGTGATTATAAAAAAACAGGTGATATTTTATTACCTTATAAAATGTCAATCAGTGTTTCTACCGGAGAAATGAACCAGTCTTTCGATGTAGCCTTTTCGGATTATAAAATCAATGAAGGTGTGAGTGATACTGATTTTCAATAAAGCATTTGTATTAGAATATTTGCGTAAAAAGAGGCGGTCTTCGTGTTTAAGACAGCCTCTTTTTGTTTGTTGTGATAAACACTGACAGGTTTTTAGGCTTGCGCCATAAATAGTTATAACTTAAAGATATGGATCGTGCCTAGGGCACTCGAGGTACAGGTGTGCTTCGTTTGGTCAACGGGTTAAAACCCGTTGCTACAAGATGGAATCGAGCCTACGGCTCTGGACAATGTAGTAACTTAATTGTTATAGCCCTTATAAGGCAAGTGTATGAACCCTGTCAGCGTTAGATTCAAGTGTAAGCCCATCATCAAATTAAAAGCGGCAGTGCTATGCACTACCGCCTTATCATCATATTTAATATAAACCCTATCTTAAAACCAGCTACCATAGAACGCCTCATTAGTAGTCTTAGGTGAGAGCCGCATCCTGCGCCGGCTTGCCTGTACGCTATGTTTAATAATTGTTGCCGGAACCAATAACAACAGGAATACAATCGTAAGCGGTGGAATACCCATAAAAGAAATCCATTTGCCACCAAACATCTGGCGCATCGGGCGCTTCAAACGTTCTGCAATCAGATACATACTCGGTACCATAAACAGTGTCATAAAGAACGCAAATGCCAAACCGAAGATAATGGTCCAGCTGAAAGCGGTTTCCAGAAAGCAGCATTATCACCACCAAAGAAGATATGCGGATTCAGTTCGGAGAACAGGGTGATAAAGTTGATATTGAAACCGATCGCCAATGGTATCAAGCCGAGGATCGCTGCCATGCAGTAAGCAGTACCGGAATAATACGTGTTTTACCTGCTTGTATAACTGCTTCTCTTGTCTTCATGCCACGTGCACGCAGTTCATCGGTAAATTCAATCACAAGGATACCATTTTTAACCACGATACCTGCAAGACCTACAATACCAAGTCCTGTCATAATACCCGAAACTGCCATACCGGTAATGCAGATAACCAAGCAATACACCAATGATACTGAAGATAATTTCGGATAAAATGATAACCGATTTGCTTATAGAATTAAACTGTAGTACCAGTACAAAGAGGATCAACACAAATGCAATCACAAATGCTTTGCCAAGGAACGCAACCGTTTCTGCCTGTTGTTCACCTTCACCTGTTTGCTTGATGGTAACATCATCCGGCTTTTCTTTAAAGTTGGCAATGTGCTTGTGCTATTATCTGGTTTACACCGGTTGGCGTATAACCCGTGTCAATACATTTGAGCGAAGTGTGATCAGCGCTTTCTGGTTCTTGCGTTTTACACTGCCCAGGGTACTGGTAGGATCTACTTTTACCAGTGAGCTGATAGGTATATTTTTAATAGTCCGCCGCTTGCAATATCACGGAAATAGATACGCATATTCAGCAGATCGACCAGGTTATGTCGCTGCAATTCATTATTGCGCAATTGTATCTTGTATTCGTCTTTACCTTCTTTTATTTTAGAAACTTCCCTTCCAAACAATGCCGTACGAATTTCCTGGCCAATCTGTGCGGAAGAAACACCTTCTATCAATGCCCGCTCACGGTCAACAGTAAGCGTGATTTCAGGGTTGTTAAGATCAACATCCATTTTTAATTCTTCCACACCCGGTACCTGTATAGAATCAAGATAGTTCTTTAGGCTGCAGTTGCTGTTTTGATCAGAGCATCAAAATCTTCACTGGCTATTTCTATATTAACAGGGGATCGGTTGGCGGACCACCCTTTCCTGGTCGAACGTAATTTCTGCACCGGGAATGCCTTTCATGACTGCACGGATTTAATCCAGATAAGGCTTGGTAGATACGCCATTTCTTTTTTCAAATTCTACAAAAGATACCTGCACCCTGCCCAGTTCGCTACGCGTACTTCTGTCGCCGCTGCTGGGATCGCTTGCGCCGATTGGCCACGTTGCTGATAACACTTTCTACCAGCCGGGTTTGTCTTGCCGTTCTCCATACCCAATACTTTGTTACACTTGTCTTCCAGTATGCGGGTGATCGAGTCGGTATATTCTACATGATGTACCAACCGGTAGCTTTAAGATATACATATACCTGGTTAGGATCTGCATTTGGAAAGAACACCACCTGGTTCTGTCCGGATGACACTGAAGCTAATAAAGATAAAAAGGGAAATAAAGAACAAAGCAATAGTGCCAATAACAGCATGCACGGGTCTCCAGCCTTTTAATGCCCAGCGTAGACCAGGTTTCATAATGCCCCATGATCCAGGGCAATACCCTGTTTGGAAAGCATGAATAACGCTTATCTAAAAAGTATCATTAAGGTATAATCAACAACGCAATCAGCATAAAAGATTACCCCAGAAGAACCACATATGGTTGCTCAGTGAGAGCGGGTCTTTTGGTGCAGCAAAACCATAAGGTCAAATAATGCTGCAACACCAACAACTGTCCAGAACCACTGTCTTTTTAAATATAGCAGATGGACGTTCTTTATGTTCGCCTTCTTCGTGGTTCATAAAATCCACCGCAAATACAGGGTTCATGATAAACGCCACTATCAAGTGAAGCAGCAAGTGTAAAGATGAGCATGGTAGGCAGGTAAATCATAAACTTACCAATGATACCCGGCCAGAACACAGCGGGAAGAAAGGAGCAAGCGTAGTAAGCGTACCTGCAAATACCGGCACAAACACTTCACCTGCAGCCATCTGTGCAGATATAGTTGGAGTTAATTTACCTTTGCCTTGCGTAAATATGCGGTGTGTATTTTCTATTACCACAATGGCATCATCTACAATAATACCCAAGCCAAAAAGCAATGCAAACAAGTACCATGAAGTTGAGTGTACACATGCGTGCCGATAATTAAATCAGCAGCCAGGCAAAAACACAAACGCAACAAACATACTCAGCGGCACAGACAAGGGCCACGAAGAAGGCATTGATGACACCCATAAAAAACATGAGCACGATCAGCACCAGTATAAAGCCAATAACAATGGAGTTAACCAGATCTTTAAAAGATGTTTTTGTTTTGGTGCTCTGAATCGCCTGTAACAATTACTTTAAGATCTTTTGGACATACTACGCCTTCATTTCTTCCACTGCCTTTTGTACTGTTTCGCATGTTTCAATCAGGTTTTCACCGCTGCGTTTGATGATATTTAGTGTAACTACATTCTTACCATCCAGGCGCGCATAACTTTCCCTTTCTTTGGTAGTGTCTTTAATAGTGGCAATATCTTTCAGGTAAATAGGAGCGCCATTGGCATTGCGCACGATTATCTGTGCTGATATCATCCTGCAGTTTTAAACTGACCTTTCAATTGCAGGTTGCGTTTCATATTCGCCTACATCCAGCAAACCACCGGAGATATCCATGTTTTCACTAGCAACTGCATTGCTGATATCATTGAAGGTTACACCGGCACTCTGCATGCGGTAATTGTCTACATTTATCTGGAACTCACGTTCAGGGGCACCTACTACATCTATACGGTTGATTTGCGATAGATCTTCCAGCGGTCTTTCAAATCATCTGCATATTTCTTCAGTTTCTGCAGGTCATAATCGCCACTGATGTTTACATACATGATGGGCTGATCGCTTAGGCTTACTTCCAGTGCTGTGGGTTCCTGCGTAAGATCGGTAGGCAGGTCCTGTTTGGCTTTATCAATCGCATCTTTTACTTTTTGCAGGGCTACTTCTGTTTTTACATCAGTATCAAATTCAACAATAATAGCAGAATAATCCTGCTGCGATGTGCTGGTAAACTTATTGATCTTGGCGCCGGTGATGCCTTTGATTTGTTTTTCTATGGGCGCGTTACCAGGTTCTCCATGTCCTTTGGTGAGTTACCTACATAAATAGTTTGTACATAAATGTGCGGAAACACCATATCAGGAAACTGTTCCTTCGGTGTACTCACAAATGTATAAACACCCACCGCGCTTAAAAAGACTATAATGAGGTAAATAGCTGTTTTGTGAGTAACACTCCATGTGGTAGGACGGAAGTGTTTGAACTTTTCGCCTAAATCTTTTATAGTGCTCATACGATATGTTGAATTAGTAACTTGTCTTTAAAATGATCTGTTTCGGTAAGAAGGTGGAAAGCTCTGAAAACCACAAAACAGAATATTGAAGTGAGTATCAGGCATTTGACACTTAATAGCATCATAGCCGTTCATGATATAAAATCTTCTTCAACTATAAACTTATACCTTGGTTATAAGCAACTGCCCATCATACAATCCCTGGAAACCTTGAGTTATGATTTGGTCACCCGGCCTTAAGCCACTAGTAATTTCAAGCTTATCATCATACATTTTCCCCATGGTTACCGTGCGCTTGTGAGCTACAAGCTTGCCGTTTTCATTAACAGCTACCAGCACAAACTTCCCCTGCTCATCAGTTTGCAATGTATTCACCGGAATAATAATAGCACCTTTATTAGAGTAGTCCTGTATCTGCACAACAGCTATTTGATTAGCGCGAAAAGTATTATCAGAAGGCAACTGCGCTTCTATATAAAAAGACCTTGAGTTGGGATCAATTATTTTGCCGGTAACTGATACTTTAGCAGTGATGGTTTTATTAATGTCAGGAAAATTGATACGTATATTAGAGCCTTCTTTTACCTGTCCTGAATAATTCTCGGGAACATTAGTTGTAACTTTTAAATTATTAGTATTCACTATCCGGATACCTGCCATAGTAGCAGTTTGTGGGCTAAAGGTTTCACCTACCTTCACATTAACTGTCTCAGCAACGCCGCTCATTGGTGCATATACATTATATTGCCCAAGCTGTACACTCAATGAATTGATTTGCTTTTGCAATCCTTCCGCAGTAGCCTTAGCATTGGTTAGTTCTACTTCAGTACCAACGCCTTGCTGCCAAAGTGCCTGTCTACGGCGTAAAATATCTTCAGCATTACTTAGCTGTACCTGCAGAGGACCTAACTGGGTACTGGCAGCTTCATTGTTAAGTTTCATCAGCAATTGTCCTTTTTTTACAAGGTCTCCCTGCTTTACATAAATAGCCTGCACTTGCCCACCCTGATTTTGCGGTGTTACATAAGCTATGTTTTCTGCCTCTACAGTGCCTTGAAGGTCTATGTAGTGCACAAAAGTGTCTGGCTGTATAGTGGTAATGGCAACCAGTTTGGCTTTTGCCTGCTGTGCAGCCGATGGATCAAGCTTTGCTATATCTGCCTGCAACTTGGCAATCTGATCATTTAGCTTTACCTGCTCACCTTTTAAGTCTTCCAGTTTTTTCTTTTTCCCTTCCAGTGTATCATCAATATTGCTGCTGCCACATGCTGCAAACAATAAAGTGGAAGAAAGGAATACAACAATTATAATTTTATACATAATGTTTGGTTTTTATGTTATGGTTGAGGGTTGATTATGGTAGTTTACCTATTGCCCTTAAATAGCTTATTTTAGCTACTATGGCATCGTATAAAGCATTGAAATAATTTGCTTCCGCAGTTTGAAAATCTGTATCTGCCTGTAGTACTTCAAAGCTGCTTCCAAGCCCTTGTTCAAACTTTATTTTAGTGGTATTATATACTCTTTGCGCCAGCTCGCGGTTGCGGTCCTGCATATCCAGGTTTTGCAATGCGTTTGTCAAAGTTTCTTTAGTTGCCAGTACTGCAAAGTCTATCCCCTGCTTCACGTAATCAATAGTATTGTTCAACTTCTCAAGTCGAAGTTTTGCCTGCTTAATATTAGCACTTTTTTGAAAGCCATCAAAAATGGGTACATTGATGTTTAAGCCAACATATGAAGATTTAAGCCATACTGTAGATGGATCTGTAATAAACTTATCCCCCAAACTATTGATGCCATAGTTTGCCTGTGCAGATACCGTAGGCAGGTATTGCAATTTATAACGTCTTACATCCAGTTCACTTAGTTGTTTACTATAATCCAGTTTGCGTACGATCGGGAGATCGTTATAATTTACACTATCAACCAGTACATCTCTCTTTACAACCTCCATACTTAACGAATCTCTCAAAACAACTGTGTCTTTTTGTGAAACACCTATTGAAAATTTAAGTGCAGCATAAGATAAAGTAAGCCCGGTTTGCACAAAGCTTGCATTGGTTCTAAGGTTAGTAAGCTGTACCTGTACCTTATCTAAATCCAGTCTCTCTGCAAAACCATTTACATATAATACACTGTCATCATGATACAACTTTTCAAGCCGTTTAATACTTTCATTCAGGTAATACAATTGCTTGTCAGCTACCAGTATCGCATAGTATTTTTTATATGCAGTGTCTTTTACCCCTTCTTTTACCTGCTCAATGTTCGTTTGTGCATATTGCATCGCTGCATTACGAGCCTGCAAGGCTACAAATACATCCGGCTGAAATAGCAATTGTGTAAGTGTTGCGCCGAATGTACTATTCCATGGACGGTAAAACGAAATTGCCTGCATTGTGGGTGCCGGCACCTTGGTGTTGTCGGGTAGCAAATGTTCTTTTTTCAATACATCATAAATGCCTGCCTGCGATGCATCCGGGAATAATATCTTAGGTGTCTGTATGTAGTACTGTGTACCTGCTATGCCGCTTATTTGGGGGTACACCTGTCCCTCAATGCCTTTGTTTTGTGCTTCCTGGATTTTGTAATCAATCTGTGCATTTTTTACATCAGCCAGGTTCTTAAATGCCATATCTACGGCTTCTCGCACTGTAAGCTCGTACTTCTTTTGTGCTTTTGTGCTAACCGATAAACTTAGCAGCCATAATAAACATATATATTTTGTCCAACTTAAACTACGCATATTAAGCTTTGGATTTTTGTCTTTGTGAATTATATTTCTGAATCAACCTGATACCCTTTGCAGTTGCAATACCATAGAGAAAATGCATTAGTATTTCTTGCTCTACCTCTACCGGTTTGTATTTGCCCGGTGGAAAAATTTCCATGTTCATGGAGATCAACGTCGTACCTAGCCGCATTCGCGCAATAACATCAATATTTAAATCTGCCCGGTACACCTCCTCTTGTATGCCACGCTTCAGGTTTTTGGAAATTACATTGTATAAGAAGTCAGTCTTATACGCTTTTAATTTACTGTAGGTATTAGGATGATATTTTTCCAGATCAAATAGGATAGAAGCATTCATTGCTTTTAGCATATCCTCTACCATGTCCATGGCCAGGAATATTTCATGCACCGCATTCTCAGCTTTTTGTTGGTCTTGTAAACATCGGCTTTTGTTTTCGACCATGTGCGCGTTGAACACTTCCAGCACCAACTCGTCTTTATCGGTAAAAGATTGGTAAATTGTTTTTTTGGAAATTCCCATTTGATTGGCTATTTCATCCATGGTAACGCTTTTTACACCATAGCGGCAAAACAGTTCTTCGGCTTTTACTAATATTCTATCTTTCATCTCCATAAGCAATACAAAACTACGGAAACTATTTTCGGTATTCAAGTTTCCGAAAGGGTTTTATGGTGGATTTTATATGAACGGTAAATCGTTGTTTTTAGTTAAATAGAAAAGCAAAATCCTCAAAGATTTATTGATTAACATAAATTGATAAGTGATGATGAACAGTAGAGATATGTTCAATAAAAAGCCGCAGCGCTCTGCTGCGGCTAATTCAATAAGCAATTATGAAATAAAGCTTACGCCTATATGTTTTTGATTGCAAGCCAGGGTCTTAACTTTGTTCAGGATCGAAGCTAAACCTGGAAACTTGTAGCCTGAGACTTGTAACTTGTTACTACGATACTCTACTCCCGGCACTTATCAAAGTATCGGGGCTAACAAAATGCAGTTTGCCGGTATTATCTTCTGCCATCAGTATCATACCATTACTTTCTATGCCACGCAACTTTCTTGGAGCCAGGTTAGCAACTACCGTTACCTGCCTGCCAATGATTTCTTCAGGCTTAAAATACAAGGCTATACCAGATAAAATGGTACGTGTCTCATATCCCAGATCAATCTGTAGCTTCAATAGCTTATCGGCTTTTTCTACCTTTTCAGCAGATGTAATAATACCCGTGCGCAACTCTACTTTTGTAAAATCATCAATGCTTATCTGGTTATTAGTACTTCTTGTTTCTTGTTCCTGGTCACTTGTTACTTGTGTCCTGCTACTTGCATCTTGTTCCTTGTTTCTTGTCTCTTGCCCCTTGGCATTTGTCTCTTGAATCTTATTAGCAATTGCTTCCTGTGCAGCGCTGTTTTGCGAGGCTTTCTCCAATTTATCTATCTGTGCTTTTATTTCTGCATCATCTATTTTCCTAAACAGCAATTCAGGTGCTTTCATTGTATAACCTACACTTAGCAGCTTCAATCTGCCACCGTTCTTCCATTCCAGCACTTTCTCTACAAGCTTCATCATTTTACACATCTTCTTTGCTGTAAACGGCAGGAACGGGTTGATAAAAATAGCCAGGTTAGCAGTAAGCTGCAGGCAAATATGAAGACAGTTATCTATTAGTTTTTGATTATCGGCACTGATGGGTTCTTCCTTATTGGAAGGAACCTTCTTCCAGGGCTCTTTTTCCTGCATGTACTTATTACCTTTGCGGGAAAGGTCTATTACTTCAAATAGTGCTTCCTTAAACTTGTACTGCTCCAGCAAGGTTTCCACTCTCATCTTGGTTCCTTCTATGTCGTTGATGATGTTGTTATCTACTTCATTAAGTAGTGCTGCATGTAGCGGTGGTACTTTGCCGTTGCACAGCTTGTGCATGAGCACAAACGTGCGGTTTACAAAGTTACCGAATATGTTTACCAGCTCATTATTGTTAGCATCCTGAAAACCCTTCCATGTAAACTCACTGTCCTTGGTTTCAGGCATAATGGTAGTAAGATAATAACGCAGTACATCTGCCATTTCCGGTCCGCCATTTTCCTTGCGGATAAAATCATTAATATAATCCTGCATTTCAAGCTTCCAGTTACGGCTGGTGCTCATCTTATCGCCTTCCAGGTTCATAAACTCATTGGCAGGCACATTGTCCGGCAAAATATTGCCATGCAGCTTCAGCATTACCGGGAAAATAATGCAGTGAAATACAATATTGTCTTTGCCTATAAAATGAACCAGCTTTGTTTCATTGCTATACCAATACGGCTTCCAGTCTTTGTTGCAGTCAATAGCCCATTGCTTGGTAGCACTAATATAGCCGATTGGCGCATCAAACCACACATATAATACCTTACCTTCTGCATCGGGCAGCGGCACTTTGATACCCCAGTCCAGATCACGCGTTATAGCGCGAGGTTGCAGCCCTCCATCCAGCCAGCTTTTGCATTGGCCTGATACATTATTCCGCCAGTCATCCTTATGTTCGCCCAATATCCATTCACGTAGCCAGGCTTCATGTTTATCCAGCGGGAGATACCATTGTTTGGTAAGCCTTTTTACTGGTGGCTTGCCGCTTAGTGTGCTTACCGGGTCAATGAGCATTTCGGGAGATAAAGAGATACCACAACGCTCACATTGGTCACCAAAAGCATTTTGAAAGCCGCAGTTAGGACAGGTGCCCTTTATATAACGGTCTGCAAGGAAAGTTTGGGCTTCTTCGTCATAGTACTGTTCAGTCTCTTTTACTTCAAAATCGCCACGCTCATTCAGGTAAGTAAAAAATTCCTGCGTAGTTTCATGATGTATCGGATCGGAGGTGCGGTCATAAATGTCGAATGAGATACCCAGGTCTTCAAAGTTCTCTTTTATGATAGGATGATATTTATCTATAATAGCCTGTGGGGTAGTGCCCTCTTTTGCAGCTTGTATAGGAATGGCGGTGCCATGTTCATCGCTGCCGCATACAAATACTACATCTTTTTTCTGTACTCTTAAGAAGCGGACATAAATATCTGCCGGCAGGTAAGCACCGGCCAGGTGACCAATATGCTTCAATCCATTAGCATAAGGCAAAGCTGCTGTTATTAAATATCTTGATGGTTTTTTCATCATACTGTTTATCGTCTTTTATATCTTGTTGCTCGCTAAAGCATACCAGATGATTATATTTTTACATGGCCATGTAATATACTATACCATGATTAGTGAGGTTGCATAATATACTTTACCCGAAGTTCGCAGTTCATACCCGGCAACTGGAAACTGGTATTAGCTAACCAATTTGAATCTGGTATTATACCAAATACGGTACACTTAAAATTGTATAGTGCGTACAAAAATAAGTAAGTAGTGGTATTAAGCGCATTCGGTTAGTTACTTTAAAGTAATGCTTGGCTATCATTTCGCCAGACTTTTACCGCTTCCAGTTATCTGTGGCACTGTAGGCAAAAATACACCTGCTGCTACAAATTACTGTTTTCATCCAATTTCCAGGAAGAATATAAATACATTATTGGAACTCTGGCCATGCTAACAGCAGATCTGAAGCATACTAAGTACGCTGTCAACTAAAATATATCAGTTTTAAGGGGTGTGACACTAATTGAAATGAAGCCGTTATTTCTACACTTATTCAGTTAATAATGTACTCAACACCTTCACTGTACTATACTAAATACCACCTTCTAAGTGATACACACCACCTTCTAAGTGATACACACCACCTTCCGTTTCTTCTACCATACACTACGCTATTTACCACCCGATGCCGAAGGCAACCACCCTTATCATTCTGCATCCTTTAATATCATACACGCCCTTTCGTTAGCCAAACCATCCACCACAACAAAAGCGATGCACCTTAGGCAATGGGGAGGCGTTGGCCAGCACGAAAACTATTCTCACTGAGACCAATAAAAAAACATTATTAACGAAGTAATGCGCGGAGCGATCATGCCGTGCTTGAACCCGCAACGCGGCTCATTGAGACCTATAAAATTTAATTATTCACGAAATAACTAGCGAAGCGATCTCATGAATACCATTAAAAAACATCCATTCATTCATATTTTTTGGTTACATTTTTTATCAAGAAAAAAGGTAAAAACAACCACTTGCTGTTACTGCTCTGCATTGAATAGTTAAGAAAAGCCGAGATCAGGATGGAGGAAAAACTGACGGATGAGGTTGGGATTATTTTTTAGTTTATCCAACTCCTCTGTCAGCTTAGGTTTGAGTTCTTTGAGGGTGTGAAAGCAGGTGCTCTTCAGTCCCTCACACTTCAGGCGTGCCCAGAGTTGTTCGGCAGCATTAAGATTGGGACAGTAGCGGGGTTGCTGTGCCAGGTGCAGCCGCTGCTTTGCCTGCTGATCACTGCTGAGAAAGGCATGCGTAGCTGCACAGTTATGAATGGAGGCATTATCCCAGATCACCATTACCTTCTGCTGCTGCTCACACGAGTTCAGTAAGTGGCTGAGGAACGCGGTCATAGCAACGCCATCAAAAGGCTTATCGCGCACCTGATAGACCATCTCTCCCTCAGTAGATACTGCACCGGCAATATAGAGCCGCTGTGATACTTCGGTGTTTAATTCCAGGATTGGACGCTTGCCTCTCTTTGCATAAGTACGTGCCACATAAGCGGTGAGCGAAACGCTGGCTTCATCCGCATAATAGATGCGGAACTGTTCTTCCAGGGCTTTTTTTTAAAGCGGGCAGCAGTTCTTCTTTCCACTGCTGTTGTTCTGCCTCTTTGCGGCGGTAGTCTTTACGGGCAGGCTTTTGCAGACTAAAGCCCAGCTTATGGGTTAGCAGGCGGCTGATGTGTGCAGGATGATGATCTACTCCATAGTGCTCTTTGATGACTCGGGCGATGCGTTTGCACGTCCACCCATCCGTTTCAAAGCCGCTGGCTTTAGCTTCCGCAGTCAATAGCTGCTGTAGATCCGCCAGTTGTTCTTGCTGGAGGGCAGGTGGGTGTCCCGGAGCAGGTCCTTTAGGATGCACATTCTCTTTGCCTTGTTCCCGACAGCGCTTGAACACCTGGCTGACCCATGCCTCACTGCAGTCCAGCAGATGGGCTATCTGCTTGCCACGAATGCCTTCTTCACGCAGCCGCATGATCTGAGTGAGCCGGAAAGACTGCGCTTCTATACTATGTAATCGCATAGCCGTTATCTTTGTTCTATATCAAAGTTAACCGCTTTAGACCTTTGATTTACTAATCAATGCAGAGCAGTATAAGCAAGTACACTTACAACACCTTAGAAACATACAGCATATAAAAGAACTTACATTATCCCAAATTTATTTAGTTGACAACGTACTAAATACATTGTTCCCTAAATAAATTTACAATAGCCATCTACAATCAAATAAATCAAACCTCACTAATAGAAGCTAACCCAAACGTATCGTCCCCCGGTAAACATACATCCTCCAACCTGCAATGAGCTACGTATCCACCTTTCCAATCTCTGTTAAGTATGCCTCCGCTGTTCAAAGTGTAAGGCCAAAGGCAACCAACCTATTCATCAAATACCTGTTAATTAACAAGTACGCACCATGTTAACCCAACCAGACCACTACAGCAATGAAGCTGCACCTTAGGCAATGGGGAGGCGCTGGCCTGCACGGATGCGCGGAGCGATCATGCCGTGCTTGAACTTTTTTGTTTCTTTTTTCTTTCAAGAGAAAAAAGAAAGACAAGATCTATCTGTAAAAACTTGTACTTAAAACATCTGCTGTGTTCATAGCACCCAAATAGACTTGTTCTAAACTAAAACATATTTATGTAACAATGTACTAAGTGTGTCAGTGAATATATGTTTATACTAATGTAAGAGTACAAAGGTGCCCGTCATCCCCTGGCGCCATAAGCGCCATGTGGCGTCTTTAGCAGAACTTGTGGCACCAATGGCCACAACCTGTGGTGTCTTTAGCGCCATGCCGCCAATACGTTCTTGCACTCATTTGACCTAGCGGCGGCTTTGCCTGTAGCGCTACAGCACTATCCGGGATCCAAAGGTCGTATTAATTTATACTAAATTCCCAGAGCCACTTAATTACCTCTGATAAATTTGTTTATAGTAAGCAGTTCCCAACCTTATTACCTTAGTAACATGGTCTTACACCACACAACTCCCAACTTTATTACCTTATTTACCACCGCGAATTACTGAATACAATCAAACTTTACGGCAATCTTTTCGTCTACGCGACTGTAATCGTCCAAAATCCAAAGGTTACAATGGTTTAAACTAAATTACCGAAGGTACTTTTACCATGATCAGTGAGGTGGCATAATATACTTTACCCGAAGTTCGCAGTTCATACCCTGTAACTGGAAACTGGTAACCGGAAACTGGTATTAGCTAACCTATTTGAAGCTGGCACTTACTTATTGCTTCTGTTGATTATTACTCTCCGCGGCCATTCTGGTAGCAGTAGGAGTATTAAAAATTCCATTTTCTCTTTCCCACAGTCGTCCCTAAGCCATATCAAAGCCATGGCCAAGTCATGGATAGTTCATGACAAAGCCATGCGAAAGCCCAAACTTCTCCTTACTTCGAAATCCCTGCCATCCCTCAATACTTATACCATTTCCAGAATAGTAGCCCTCAGGTCACTTACTCTGTGATATCTCCCAAGTCCGAAGGATCCTACGGAGAGTCTGCGACCAGCAGGCATTAGATGCTCTCTGCTCGCATCCTTAACTTGTCCCATATTGGTTACAATTGATCCTCAGGAATTTTGAGGACTATACCTAACTTATACTTAAGTTATAGCTATAGCCTTATACCTAACTTATACCGTCTCCGGTATCTCCTCCCTATCTCCGTCGTATCTGCGCTGTATCTGCGCCGTATCTCCTCCGTATCTTACTTCTTGAAACTTGCCCGTTGAAACTTATCTCTTGTAAATATTCGTCAGTTTGCATGTTATGGGACAAGTTAAGGCTCGCAGCTCATATCCAGCAACTGGTAACCGGTAACTGGTATCAGGCTACCTATTTGAATCTGATATTATCCCTCTATCTTGCTTATCCGTTAAACCTTGTATCTTATGCACTTGTCTCTTTTTCTTGTTCCTTGTAACTTTATTTAATGATATCATTTATAAGCGAATGTGTAAACAGTAATAAGGAGTTATGGGTGCTGTTTTGTAAATATTTTTAATTCTGATGAGATTAGCATTACAATTGCTATAAAAAATTAGGATTGTGCATGTTAATTTGAACTGATTGTATATAACAAGGCTTAACTTTGTTGAGGACTAAGTATATGACTGGTTTAAGTTGAAAACTATTTCCGGCGGAGCATACCAAATGTTCACAGTATTTATATGCCGAACAAGAAGTCTAGTTATAAGAAATCGACCAATTGCCAAATCAATAGAAATAAGAATGCTAAGAATGATTGTTTGATATTAAATCACATCAAAATTCTTATTTGATGCTAAGTATAAAATCTCTATTTTGTGGGCTGAAAAAAAATAATAGGATAATTAATTATTCTTGAAACGATTTCCTTAGAATTGCCAAATCATTTTTAATATAGCTTTTTAAAAAACCTCAAAAATCAATTGTAACATGGCTGAGATTAAACCTACTGCTACAACAACAGCAGCTCCAAGAACAACCGCTACCTCTGTTCAACCGAAGAGATCTAAAAACGCCGTTTCATGGATTGCTCCATTATTATGTCTTATTTTAGGGTATTGTATCTGGCGTTTCTTAATTGGGTCTGACAACAATTTTACCCAGCCTGATCCCGCCGGTGGCTTCTGGCCAAGCCATCAAGGTCCAAAGAGTGCATTAGCACGTATGTACCAGGGCGGTATTATTGTACCTGTATTAATTGGCTGTTTATTGATCGTGGTGACTTTTGTTGTCGAAAGATTTCTTACTATTATAAAGGCCACCGGTACAGGAAATATTGCTGAATTTATTCGCAAAGTGCAGTTTCACTTAGCTAACAAAGATGTGGATAAAGCTATTGCAGAGTGCGACAAACAAAAAGGTTCTGTAGGTAATGTAATGAAAGCCGGACTTCGCAAGTACAAGGAAATGATTTCGAATACTGAATTAGATACAGAACAAAAAGTATTAAATATTCAGAAAGAAGTAGAAGAAGCTACCGCGCTGGAATTGCCCATGCTTGAGAAAAACCTGGTATTCCTTTCTACCATGGCATCAGTTGCTACATTACTTGGTCTGTTAGGTACGGTAATGGGTATGATCCGTTCATTTACTGCCTTGGGTGCAGCTGGCGGTGCAGAAGCTTCTTCTAAACTGTCTGAAGGTATCTCTGAAGCCTTGTATAATACAGCATTAGGTATCGGTACTTCGGCTATTTCCATCATTATGTACAACGTATTTACTACCAGAATTGATGGTATTACTTATCGGTATTGATGAAAGCGGCTTTACCTTGACACAAAGTTTTGCTGCCCAATATAAATAATTGGCATTTCGCTTTTATGGAAAAACAGGTGTTTTGCATCTATAGTTGTAAATACAAAAAAATAAACAATGGGAAGACCGAAAATTGCGAGAAAAAGTACAGCGGTAGATATGACCGCAATGTGTGATGTGGCTTTTCTTTTATTATCCTTCTTTATATTAACGGCTAAGCCAAAGCCTTCCACCGCAGTAACCGTGCAAACACCAAGTTCGGTTTCTTCTAAAAAAGCACCGGAGAAAGATGTAATATTGGTTTCTATTACTAAAGATGGCAAAGTGTTTTTAAATGGTGGTGACAATGCAGATGATAAAGCTAAAATGGAATCAATTATTAGCAGTTTGAACCAGTCGAATAATTTGGGGCTTTCAGGTGGAGAAATTAAAAACCTGGTAAACCAACCTATGATTGGTGTTCCATTGGCTAATCTTAAGCAACAGGCTGGTTTAAAATCGGATCAGTTAAATGACAAGGTATTGCCAGGTATTCCGGTAAAAGATACATCCAATAACGAGCTTACAAAGTGGATGCGGGGTGTAACTGATGTGTACACTGGTACTAAAGTAAATCTCCTGTTGAAAGGTGATAACTTGGCAAAGTACCCATTCTTCAAAAATGTATTAACTGCATTTAAGAAAAATGATTTGTTGAAATTTCAGATGGTTACAGAGCCTGAAAGCGTACCTCAAGGAACCGTGTTGTACAAGACGGGCGGAGGTGCAGAGTAATTTTTAAATCTTTAAAACGTTTTTATTATGGCAGAAATGGATACCTCGGGCGGAGGACATCACAAAAAAGGGCCAGGAGTAAAAAAAGCAAAAAAGCTCTCAACCAGGGTTGACCTTACACCAATGGTTGATCTTGGTTTCCTGCTTATTACTTTTTTTATATTCACTACCACTTTAAGCCAGCCTACAGCGCTCAAGCTTAATTTGCCCAAAGACACCGACAAGCCCGAAGAACAAACAAAAACAAAAGCCTCCGGTGCATTGACAATCCTGTTAGGAAAAGACCGCAATGTTTTTTACTATGAAGGAGAACTGGCTCCGAATGGGACTAACTTTAAATCGTCGAATTTTAAGGACATCCGTGATGTAATTATTTCTAAAAAGCAAAGTACCAAGCCTGAAGATTTCATGGTAGTGATCAAGCCAAGTGATGAAAGTACCTACAAGGACTTTGTAGATGTTTTGGATGAAATGAAGATTAATGTAGTAGATCGTTATGCACTTGTAGATATTTCACCTGCCGAAGATCAGTTGGTTAAAGTAAGCGAGGGAGGAGCACCTGCCGCAGCAGCTACTCCACCTGCAGCAGGTAAGTAGAAAGTTAGTTGTATACAAACATTTTATTTAAAAGTCACCATTATATGGAAGGGAATAAAATTTTATCCGCCGACTTTCTCGACATCTTATTTGAGGGCAGAAATAAGGATTACGGGGCTTATGATCTTCGTAAAACCTACAACAGGCGTATCTCTATTGCCATAGGCATAATGGTACTAATATGTGTGCTTGCCTTTTTAATGAGTGTTTTGGCTAATAGAAAGTCTAAAGAAGACAGTGGGCCTATAGTTATCCAGGACGTACAATTACAGAATGTTCAGGAGGAAAAGAAGCCGGAGCCGCCTCCGCCTCCGCCACCACCTAAGATTGAGCCGCCTAAGATTGAAATTAAGCAGTTTACTCCTCCAAAGATTGTAAAAGACGAGGAAGTAAAAGAACCACCTCCGAAGCAGGAAGAACTGGAAAAAACCACAATTGGTACCATTAACCAAGAAGGTGTGCAGACCGATGTGGTAGCGCCACCTGTAGAATCAAAAGGTACAGGTGTTGTGGAAGCACCTAAAGTAACTGAAGATTACGATAAGGAATTTAAAACTGTGCAGATCCAGGCTAAGTTCCCTGGTGGACCAGATGCATGGATGAAATACCTGCAACGTAATCTTAAAAGCGACGTGCCGACAGATAATGGAGCGCCTGCTGCTAAGTACACTGTGGTAGTATCATTCCTGGTGGACAAGGATGGAAACATTTCGGAAGTAAAGGCTGAAAACGATCCTGGCTATGGTACTGCTGCAGAAGCTGTACGTGTAATCAGCCGCGGTCCTAAATGGATACCTGCCGTACAAAATGGACGTAATGTAATTTATCGTCAAAAGCAGGCTGTTACCTTTGATGTGCAGGAAGCTCAGTAAAATAGTGATTATATCGTTATACAATCTCCGGCTACAAGAGCCGGAGATTTTTTTATATGTAAATAGTTAAATAAATATAAAGTTGATACTCAAACTTTTAAACTAAATTTATTCTAATGTAAAATATGGAAAGTACCTACTGAAGTGTCTTATTAATAAACCTTCAGTTATGGAAACAAACCAAATCTTACAAGCAGATGTACTCGATATTTTATTCGAGGGCAGAAACAAAATGTACGGTGCATATGATCTTCGCAAATCGTACGACAAGCGTTTAAAGATAGCTATGGTGGTGATGATTAGCTGCTGTCTGTTCGCATCTTTAGCAACAGTTGCAGGTAAAAACAAAGAACATCAGTCAACAGGTCTCATTGTAAATGGTGAAGTGACTATACGAAAGTTAGAGCCGATACTGCCGCCGGTTACTCCACCGCCTCCACCTCTTCCGCCACCAGCACCCAAACCAATAATGACTATCAAGTTTACTACTCCAGTCCTTGTAGATCAAACGGAAACACCTCCACCTGCGCAAAGTACAATAGATGATATCGCCATTGGAAAAGTTGACAATCCAGATGGAGAAAAGAGTGATAATGTTGCTCCGCCTATAAAAGAAAGAGGGGAATTGGAGGCATCTCCTAAAGTAATTGAGAAGTATGAAACAGAGTTCACAACGGTTCAGGTGCAAGCCCGATTTCCCGGTGGTGCAGATGCATGGAAGAGGTTCTTAGAACGTAATTTAGAAGCGGATATACCTTTAAATAATGGTGCGCCTGCAGGCACCTATAGTGTTGTAGTATCGTTTTTAGTAGATAAAGAGGGGAATGTTTCGGAAGTAAAAGCTTTGAATGATCCCGGTTATGGTACTGCTGCAGAGGCAATACGAGCTATACAAAGTGGTCCCAGGTGGATACCTGCTTTGCAAAATGGGCGCAATGTTATTTATCGCCAAAAGCAAATTATCACTTTCAGAGTAGAGGAAGAACAATAAGATGTTCTCACAATAACCCCGACCTTGTAGCCGGGGCTATTATTTTCAACTAACCATATGAATAACATAAGTTACAATACCCCAGGTACGGTAATTAGTTAGTTCATTTAATTGTATAGAGCTAAAGCTTTTGTTCTCTGCAATGAGTGAGGTAGTGTTCATCACCTGCTGATAGCGACGCACAACCAGATCTCCGTCCAAAGCAGCTACTATTATTTTCCCGCTTACTGCTGCTAAGCTGCGGTCAACTACGAGAATATCACCCGGGTGAATACCCGCATCTATCATAGCATTACTTTGCATGCGGAAGAAATAAGTTGCCGTTTTGTTCTTAATAAGATGTTCATTGAGATCAATGCTGCGCTCCATGTAATCGTCTGCGGCTGCATTGAACCCGGTAGCTTTGGCGGTTGGTGTGTCCTGTAACTGAAGAAGTTTGGTGCCTTTGTACACGGCACTGCGTAACGTTATGTCGTCCATAAAGTGTAATTAGTTTTACTAAAGGTATTAGTAAATAAAATACATTTACTAAAAATGTTAGGTATGGATAACGTATGTGGAAAACTTTACCGGTATATAACTATTTACGTGTAATGTGATTAGCGGCTTAATACTCTTGTAAAGCGCTGTACGTTTGCAAGCGGCTCTATTGGAGAGCCATCAATGAGGTGTTGTGTAAACTGTTGCGCAAAGAAAGGTGCTATTGAGCAACCTTTAGTACCCATACCATTTAAAAAACCTATACTAGAATGTACCGGATGCAAGCCTACGAAAGGCCTACGTTCTACATTGGCGGGCCTTTCTGATGCGAAATGGTCAATAATGGTAAAAGGTAACTTTAGCCAGTAATTAAGTTGAGCCTCCACTTTACTTTTATATGCTGCGGAAGGCTGCACATCAGTATAATTCCATTCGTAGGTAGAACCAATCCAAAAGATATCTTTTTCATTCCACGGTACAATGCTGATGCCTTGCTTGTATATGTTGGTAGCGGGAAGGTGAGGGATATGAGCAAGAATAGCCTCCCCTTTATTAAGTGCGAAGGGGAGTAGTTGAAAATAAGGATTGAGTGTGCCGGCAGCCCCTTCGCAGCACAGTATTTTGTTTGCAGTAATACCTTTATATACTACTTTCTCCTTTGTTACTTCACACTGTGTCCAGGAGAAATAGTCCTCTAATAAGGCGTTTTGCTGCATTAAATATTGCCGCCAGTGTTGCAGCAGTGTTTGTAGATCTATTAGCCAGCAGGGATTTACTTCTCCAATGCCATAATTAAATCGAAAGTATTCCTGCCAAAACGGTTGATTTTCCGGTACATTTAGAAAAGTTGCATCTTCTGATAAGCGGTCAGCAAATGCTTCTTGCATCTGTAGTGTAGGATGGAAGTCTAGTACATTGCATTGCCTGATGAGAGATGCATTAAACAGATTACCGATTTCTGAATAAGAATTCCAGGTAAAGGGGAGTAGTTCATCTATCAACCAGGTTTTTACAATACGTCTGCCTGTAACAGGATTGATAACGCCACTAGCAACTTTACTTGCCGTGTATTGTTGTGGTGCATCTATTACTAATACTTTTTTTCCTGCTTTCAGCAAATAATAGCTCAAAAAAGTACCGCTAATACCTTGTCCGAGAATAATGTAATCGACTATCATATTGCCGCTAAGAAAAGCAATATTTATCCTGCAATAGCAATTAATAACTCCTGACAGTATCCATTGCTTTTACCTGTGCCTTGTAAGCAGGAGGGAGGACTAAACTTTTTAAGAACCAATCTAACCTGAACAGGCGGGAAAACTTATAAACTGCTACCACCGGAGAGAGTAAAGAAAAGCCGTTCAGTTGCAATAAGTTCTTTATCTGTGACGGCATTACCAATTTTTGTCCTTCTTTTAGCAAAAAGAACCTGAACCAGCCAAGATGTTTTCTATATTGGTTAAATAAATCGGCTGTGTAGTGGCTATAAGCCATGTTATTGTTTAAATGCTCTTCGCGCATTGTAAGCCATGCTGGTAAGGTGGTTGGTAAATCTTTTACACCCATGCGTGCACCAACTCTATAAAATGTATCAAATATCTCTGCCTTTTCTGCATTTGTCAGCCTGCGTTGCATTACCTCAAATGAACGTATGGAATAATCTATCAGCATAAATAATACATCCCGATACGCCCAATCAGGTATCTTCATTCCGCGTTTGTTTTCTATGGCAGTATGGATGTGGGCAATATTATCTATAACGGCATTCGCTCTTTCTTTTTCCGAAAACACAATCAGTTTGGCATACCCAACTGTAGAAAATAGTCTGCCTAACGGATCTGCCGGTAGCTTCCCGGTAAAATACAACCAATCTACCGCTTTATTCAACGCAAATTCGGCGGCAGCACCAGCAAAAATGAACATGATGATATCGCTATTTCCCCAAATAGTACGTACAACAGAATCTTCTTTTACAAAATATTCCATACTCAAATAAACGAAAAATCGGGTAAAATATTCTGTTATTATTAAGGGTATAAAAGAGTATAAACCAGCAAACAGGTGATGAATATGCTTGTGTGGACTGGATATAAAAACCAGTTGTAATTAATTCCTAACAACAAGGATTGCCTAAGTGCCGGTTATGTATAATGCCATAACTGTTACCCGAGTAATTACATCGGGTTTTGGAAGCCCATGCTAAGAAATGGGGCAAATAGGATGTACATAGGGAGGTATCCAAGAGTAGATCAAGAGTTAGTACCCTGGAGATAAGGAGTTGCATAGGAGGAGATTAGGTATAAGTTAAGTATAACTTAGGTATAACTTAGGTATAACTTAAGTATAACCCGGGGCTATTTGATACCTGGAAGTAGGTGAGGAGCAGGTAAGCAGGAGGAACCACCTCGCCTCTGGTTGGATGCAATTGTGAATTGTATTTCTTTGAATTAGAACTGTGTTAGCTAAATCTTTGGACGAGATTAATACCTTGTCCTTTTGACTGTAAGCCAGTCACTTGCAGGCATACTTGTTGCATTCATCCAATAATAATTAGTATTCCATGGCGGATTTACAAACAGAACTGCAAAAACTTGTGGATTCAGTTAGTGCAAAACAAAAAGCATATAATGATTTTTTAGAGGCTTCCAAAACACACAATGATATTATATTATCATTGGCAGAAAAACAACCAATAGATATCGCGGAATTTGAAGAAGCTGAGGATTTATATAATGAAATGATTTTAAGTGAAAGGAATTACCGCATCCAAAACGAAGTATTTAAGATGAGCCGGCAAGATGTGATTGCCAAACTGGCACCGGTACAGAACATTAAAATAAAGTTTACCCACACTAACGAAAGGAATGGCAAGGAAAAGACGGATTATTATGTATGGCTGAAGTACAATGCGGAGAATCCAAACGAATCGCAACTGGTACTACAAAAGCTTAACGATAACACTCATGAGCCGTTGTTGTTTTGATGTAGTACTTTTACCAGCGGTATGGCACAAAAAAAATTACAGCGTTTTGCAGATATAAAGGAGTTTGCCAATGTATTGGAGTATCCGCAGGATATAGCGGGCAAATGGCACCAATTCTTTCATAATAACAATCCAATAATATTAGAACTGGCTTGTGGTAAAGGCGAGTATACTGTAGAACTTGCACAACTTCAGTAGGGATAATAATTATCTTGGTGTAGATATTAAAGGCAACAGGATATGGCGTGGCGCTAAAACGGCGTTGGACGAAGGCTTAAACAATGCTGCTTTCCTGCGCACACGCATAGAACTGTTGGGTACTTATTTCTCGCCGAGGGAGGTGGATGAGATCTGGATTACTTTTCCCGATCCGCAATTACGTGCTTCCAAGCAAAAGAAGCGGTTGACACATCCACGTTTTTTGCGCATTTACCAACATATTTTAAAGGATAAAGGTGTTGTGCATTTAAAAACAGATAGCCCGCATTTGTATAACTTTACCAAGCAGGTTATTCAATTATATAATTTGCAGTTGATAGTTGATATTGATAATGTATATGCGGGAGAAAACATGGCACCAGAACTCAGCATACAAACGCATTATGAGAAAATGGACATTGCAAGAAGCAATACCATCCATTATCTGCAATTCAGTATCAATCAACCATTACCTTTTGAAAAGGATGAACAGTTAAAATTATTAGAATGTGAGGAAGTTGCCGGATGATGATTTCTATTACAATGATTCGGGGTTAGTAGTATTTACTGAAGAATACCTGTTGCAACGTGGCTATTGCTGTGGTAATGGCTGTAAGCATTGTCCATACGACTATAAAATGGTGCCTGAGCCACGCCGAAGTCGTCTGCTGGAAGAGCGGAAAAACAGGGAAGCAAATAAATCTTAACCACTGCAATTATGAAAAATAAGGTTGATGTTCAACAAAAAGATGTATCACCTTCCCGTGATCAGTCTTTTTTTGAAGATGTATGGGATGTTGTACGGCAAATTCCACCCGGCAGGGTGACCACTTATGGCGCTATTGCAAGATATTTAGGCACCAAAATGAGTGCCCGTATGGTGGGTTGGGCGCTTAATTCAGCACATTATGTTCATCCACCAATACCTGCGCAAAGAGTGGTAAACCGGATGGGTATGCTCAGCGGTAAAGCCCATTTCAATCCGCCATCTTCCATGCAGGAGGCGTTAGAAAAAGAAGGGTTGGTTATTAGAGATGATGTTATTCAAGACTTTGACAAAACATTTTTGGGATCCGTACACAGAACTGAGTTTATAAATATTTTATGTAATTGATGATAACTGTTGTGGAGCGCTTCAATTCTGCATTCTATTGTTTCTATTTTACTATTCGTGCTAAAAACCTTAAATTTTCCTGCATATTAATGTATAGCTTGCTTTTACCTGTTTTCTTGTAAAATAAACAGCATCTTCGTCATCATGAATATTGGAGCGCATTACCTTCAGAATAATACTACGCATTTTACTGTTTGGGCCCCAGAGAAAAAGACAATGCAATTGCACATAGTGTATCCAACAGAACAAGAGCTGCAAATGCAAAAAGACCAGGAAGGATACTTTCATATAGTTGTAGAAAATGTACAACCAGGCGGCCGTTATTTCTTTAGTCCCGATAACAAGAATGATTTTCCAGACCCGGCATCCAACTACCAGCCCGAAGACGTTTTTGGACCATCGGAAGTAGTAGACCACACCGCTTACCAGTGGCAGGATGGTGAGTGGCGCGGATTACCTTTCAATGATCTTATTTTATATGAACTGCATGTAGGCACTTTTACGCCTGAAGGTACATTGGAAGCTATTATTCCTTATTTAGATGATTTGGCCGATACTGGTATAAATGCTATTGAACTCATGCCTATTAACCAGTTTTCAGGCAACAGAAACTGGGGTTATGATGCCACTTATCCGTATGCCGTACATCACTCTTATGGTGGACCGGAAGGACTAAAAAAGCTGGTAGATGCATGCCATCAAAGAGGCATTGCGGTATTCCTGGATGTAGTATACAATCATTTAGGCCCTGAAGGAAATTTTCTAGCGCAATATGGTCCGTACTTTACTGATAAATATTGCACTCCCTGGGGGGATGCACTCAATTTTGATGGTGAATGGAGTGATGGCGTTCGTGAATACATCAGTGAAAACCCGGTGTATTGGTTTAAAAATTATCATATAGATGGTTTGCGATTAGATGCGGTGCACGAGATTTATGATAAAGGTGCTGTAAGCATCTGGCAACTCATGCAGCAAAAAGTAATAAAGGCTGAGCAGCAATCAGGACGCCGCCTTTATCTCACTGCTGAGTGTGACCTTAATAGCCCTAAGGTTATCCAACATACCGAAGAAGGTGGGCTTGGCTTTGATGCACAATGGTTGGATGATTTCCACCATATCTTATATGTATTCTTAGATCCGGCCGGCAGAGAGCGATACATAGATTTCTACAAGATGGAGCAACTGGCGAAAGTTTATAAGGAAGGTTTTGTGCATAGCGGTGAATGGGTTGAGTTTCGCAAGCGCAAGCATGGCACTTCATCTGCCGGTGTGCCGGGCAACCGCTTTGTAGCTTTCAATCTTAATCACGACCAGGTAGGTAATCGCATAGGCGGCGAGCGATTGAGTATGCTTGTTTCTTTTGAAAAGCAAAAGCTGGCTGCCGCCGCTCTAATGCTGTCGCCGTATATACCTATGTTGTTCATGGGGGAAGAATATGGAGAGGATACACCATTCTTTTTCTTTATCAGCCATCACGATAAAAACAATATTAAAGCAGTGCAGGAAGGCAGGCGTAATGAGTTCGCCAATTATGGTTTGAAGGAAGGAAAGGATTTTCCCGACCCTTATGATGAGCATACTTTCAACCGCTGCAAACTACAATGGTATAAACGTAAGGAAGGCAAGTATAAAGTAATGCTGGACTGGATGAAAGCATTGATACAACTGCGTCGTACTAATAGTATACTGCAAAACTTTGATAAGAATAATATCCAGGCAAACAACATCAATCAGGATGGATTGATTGTTATCAGGCAGGATGATGAAGGTAGAGACTACCTGGTTTGTGGTTTTAATTTCTCTGATAAGGAACTGACTTATACTTTACCACCATATAAAGAATCATGGCATAAAATACTGGATTCGAAAGAAAAGCAATGGCTGATGGATGAGGCGGCTCATCCATTATGCTCAATTGTAAATGGGGGTAGAACAATTCAGTTGCAGCCATGCAGTGCTGTGGTGTACAGTAGTAGTTTGTAGATTAATTACTTTAATGAATTCATGCCGATATGTACCGTATTAGTCAGTATTGATTTTGATATACACCCTCACATACTGGCAACACTTTTGCGCAACAAAAACATTTATCTACAAAAGGAGCGGTTAATCTATGAATGAGCAACACTACCTCTGGTGGCAAACCGGAGTTATTTATCAGGTTTATCCAAGGTCATTTCAGGACAGCAATGGCGATGGAGTGGGCGATTTGAAAGGTATTATCAAACGGTTGGATTACCTGCAGTGGCTGGGTGTAACTGCCGTTTGGCTTTCACCTATCTATCCTTCGCCAATGGCAGATTTTGGTTATGATATTTCAGATTACGAGGGTATTCATCCTTTGTTTGGCACGATGGATGACTTTGATGAGTTGTTGAAAGAAGTGCACAGCCGGGGCATGAAGCTGCTGCTTGATCTGGTGCCCAATCATACTTCCAGCCAGCACCCCTGGTTTTTAGAATCACGTTCATCCAAAGACAATCCTAAGCGCAACTGGTATATATGGCACGATGCTAAAACAGATGGTACTCCACCAAACAATTGGTTAAGTGTATTTGGTGGACCTGCATGGGAGTGGGATGAAACTACAAAGCAATATTACTACCATGCTTTCTTAAAAGAACAGCCTGACCTCAACTGGCGCAACCCCGAAGTGCAGGAGGCAATGTTTGATGTGATGCGCTTTTGGTTGAATAAAGGAGTAGATGGCTTTAGGGTGGATGTCATGTGGCACATGATAAAAGATGAAAAGCTGCGCGATGAACCGGTAAATATAGATTATCAGCCCCATATGGCTACCTATGAGCAATTACTACATGTATATAGTACCGACCAGCCTGAGGTGCACGATATAGTGCGTAAGATGCGACAGGTATTAGATGAATACAACGAGCGCATGATGATTGGTGAAGTGTACCTGCCAGTGCACAAGTTAATAGGGTATTATGGGGTGAACAATACCGGTGCACACCTGCCATTTAACTTTCAGCTATTATCGTTACCCTGGGATGCACGCCAGATTGCCGCTGCTATAGATGAATACGAAGGTGCTTTACCAGCCTATAGCTGGCCCAACTGGGTGCTTGGCAACCATGATCAGCCGCGCATTACCAGTCGTATAGGCTTGCAGCAGGCAAGGGTAGCGGCTATTTTGCTGCTTACTTTGCGTGGTACGCCTACTATTTATTACGGTGACGAAATAGGTATGCAGGATGTAGCTATTCCTTTTGAAGAAGTACAAGACCCTCAGGGGGTGAATATGCCTGATAAAAACCTTAGCCGCGATCCCGCACGTACACCAATGCAGTGGGATAGCAGCGATAATGCCGGCTTTACGAATGGCAAGCCATGGTTACGACTTCACCGCGCTTATCATCGTATGAATGTAGATAGAGAAAGGGAAAACCCGTATTCGATGTTATGCCTGTATAAGCGCCTGATTGAATTGCGACAGAAAGAACCTGCTCTTATGTTTGGTTCATATAAACCTGTTTATGCCGATCACCAGATTATAGCTTATATACGCGAGGCTAATGGTAATGCTGAGTTTTTAATGGTGCTAAATCTTAGCAATCGTCCTGCTTATTTTACACCTAAAAGTTTTTCTTTTAACGGCAAAGTAGTCTTAGGTACAACACCAGAATTGGAAGGGCTGTCCTTTTCAAATACATTAGCATTGGACGGTGCTGAAGCTGTGATTTTAAAAATGGAGTAAGAAGGAAATACTACTTAATTGATCAAAATAAAAAAAGAGCATGTCATAAATGCTCTTTTTTGTTGCCTGACCTGGATTCGAACCAAGACATACAGAACCAAAATCTGTTGTACTACCCTTATACTATCAGGCAATCCTTTTTTATTGGGCTGCAAAAATAAGGGTGTATTACAATTCAACCAAACAAATCTCTTTTTTCGATTGTAATAATGATTCCAACTATTTAGTATTGTTTTCAATTTTATGATGAAACCATATTGATACAGTAGAAACATACCTGCCCGACAGTAGCCATTTAGACCGTAATTTTTACAAAGCTTTATATGTTCCTATATTTCTATTGTGTTTAAAATTACAACAGCAATGCCGCAAGCATATAATCGGCCATCAATATCATAATACAGCTTACAACTACCGATTTGGTACTGGCCCGACCGATTTCCAGTGCACCGCCTTTTACGTTATACCCATAATAAGCTGATATACTGGAAATGATAAAGGCAAATGTGTATGCTTTTATTAATGCAAAGGCTAAATTGAATGGAACAAAAGACTGTTTTAGACCTGCATCAAACATATCTGTAGAAAGTATATTGGCTGCACTTGCAGCAATTCGTCCACCTAAAATGGCGAGGAACAGCGATATAGAAATCAGCATTGGAATAACTAGTAGAGAAGCTAAAATCTTAGGCAATATTAAATAGCTTTCGGTGCTTATACCCATAATTTTAAGCGCATCTATTTGCTCGCTTACGCGCATATTGCCCAGTTCACTTGATATTTTGCTGCCCACTACGCCTGCCAGTACAATACACACCACTGTAGGAGACAATTCCAGCATAATAGTATCTCTGGCTATCATACCAATGATAGTTTTTGAAAGAAGCGGTGATACCAACTGGTAAGCTGTCTGCACAGTAGTCACCGCACCTAAGAACACCGAAATAATCACTACAATGGGCAGTGAGCCCACGCCAATCTCTGTGCACTGATGCATAAACTCACGCCAGTACATTTTAGTATTTTCCGGCTTATGAAACATTGCCTTAAGTGTAAGCAAGTACCTGCCGGTATGGGTAAGTAAAGAAGCCATTATTGTATTACTTTTCGTTTACTCTTTTTCAATTTATTCCACCAGGGCGATTGTGCCACTATCTCCTCCACATTATTGCGGGAGCGCTGCTGCGCATCCACTACTGCAATATTAGCCATATTAATTATGCTGCGTACCGAAGTGCCTATTTGCAATACATGCACTGGTCGCTTGATGCCTAACAAAATAGGACCAATGGCATCAGCACCACCTACCTCTTTTAGTAAATTATATGCCACGTTTCCGGCAGCAAGATTAGGGAAGATAAGTGTGTTAACTTCCTCATCCACCAGGTCGCTGAATGGATAATTATCCCGCAGTGTATCATTGTTAAAAGGCAGCCATGCTTGCATTTCTCCATCTACAATCAGGGATGGGTTGTGTTGTTTCAAAATGCGGGTAGCTTCTGCAACCAGCTTTGCCTCTGGTGAATCACTACTGCCAAAGTTGCTGTAACTGAGCATAGCTATACGTGGTGTCAGGTTGAAATTGCGTACTTCTTTGGCTACCAGCAAAGCAATATCTGCTAATTCCTGTGCAGTGGGATTGAAGTTGACGGTGGTGTCAGCTAAGAAAAGTGGTCCGCGCTTGGTAAGCATCAGGTACATACCAGCTATTTTTTTAACACCTTCTTCCGTACCTATGATTTGCAAAGCCGGGCGGATAGCTTCCGCATAATTGCGCATTAACCCCGATATTAATGCATCAGCATCACCCATCTCCACCATCATACATGCAAAGTAGTTTCGGTCAAGCATGATCTTTTTGCTTTCATATAGGTTAAATCCTTTACGTTGCCGTTTGCTGAAAAACACAGCCGCATACCGCTCCCTTTGCTCTTCAGTTTCCGGACTAAGCGGGTCTATAATAGGCATTTCAGAAATATCTATTTTATTGGCTGTTGCTGTTTCATTTATTAGTTGCTTATTGCCCAATAATATTGGGTAAGCTATGCCTTCTTCATATACAATACTGGCAGCTTTTAATATCTTTTGATTATCTGCTTCCGCAAATACAATGCGTTGCGGATTACTGCGTGCTTTGCTGCCTACTGCACGTATGAGTTGATTATCTAGCCCCAATCGTTTATTGAGTTCTATAGAATAAGTTTCCCAGTCAGTAATGGGCTGCCGCGCTACATTGCTGTCTATTGCAGCCTTTGCAACTGCTGGTGCTACCGTAGAGAGTAAGCGTGGGTCAAATGGCTTAGGTATAATATAATCCGGACCAAAGGACATATTACGCTGATTGTAAGCAAGGTTTACACTATCCGGCACAGCCGTTTTAGTCAACTCAGCCAGCGCCTTTACAGCTGCCAGCTTCATCTCTTCATTAATACAGCTTGCCCGTACATCCAATGCGCCGCGAAAAATAAAAGGAAAGCCTAATACATTATTTACCTGGTTAGGGTAATCACTACGCCCGGTAGCCATAATAATGTCTTTACGTGCATTCGTAGCGGCCTCGTAAGTAATTTCAGGATCTGGATTTGCCATGGCAAATACAATAGGTCTGGCTGCCATGCTCTTGATCATATCCGGAGTTACCACATTGCCCACGCTTAAGCCTACAAATACATCGGCATCTTTCATGGCTTCTGCCAATGTCAGGTTAGCATCGTCTGTTGCAAACTTTTGTTTTACAGCATCTAAATCAGTACGGCCCTGGTGTAATACACCGTCCTTGTCAAACATGATAAAGTTTTCATACCGCGCACCAAGTGCCACATACAATTGTGCGCAGGCCATTGCAGCAGCACCGGCGCCATTTATTACAAGGCCTGCTTCCTCAATTTTTTTATCCTGCAATTCCAGCGCATTCAGGAGTGCTGCCCCGCTGATGATAGCTGTGCCATGTTGGTCATCGTGCATTACAGGTATAGAAAGCAGACTCTGCAATTCGCGTTCTATATAAAAGCATTCCGGTGCTTTAATATCTTCGAGGTTAATGCCTCCAAAAGTGGGTTCGAGTGACTTTACAATCTGTACAAATTTTTCCGGGTCGGTTTCGTTTATTTCAATATCAAATACATCAATATCGGCAAATATTTTAAACAGTACTCCTTTACCTTCCATCACCGGCTTGCTGGCTTCAGGTCCAATATTCCCCAGCCCAAGTACCGCTGTTCCATTACTGATAACCGCTACGAGGTTGCCCTTAGTAGTGTATTTATATACATGTTCCTTGTTATTAAAAATCTCCTTGCAAGGTTCGGCTACACCTGGGCTATAAGCCAGCGATAAATCTCGTTGTGTCTTTGCTTCCTTGGTAGATACAACTTCTATTTTTCCAGGGCGCCCTTTTGCATGATACTCCAATGCCTGTTCTTTCTGAAGCGGTTGAGATGACATATAAATCTAATTTAAACAACAATAATATTGGTCATATGGCAAGCATACTTAATGCAAAATACAACTAAATACAACAATGGATTATATATAAACAACCCTTCGTAAACTTGGAATTCTGCCGTGCTATACCTGAGCTATACCTAAGTTATAGCTAACTTATACCTGAGTTATACCTGATCTCCTCCTTACCTGCGTCATATCTTCCCTACACTTCCTTTAGATCTGGGCTTCTCTATCTGTACCTGCTCTGCCAAAGCTGTGGTTATCTGTGACACATCTCTCCCACTTTGTTAATCTAAATTAAGGGATGGCTTCTCTTTGAGTTTACAGGTAATACCATTTTCAGTTTGGTAACCCGAAGGTCACTGAGTCTGCGACCTACGGACTACCTATTTGAATCTGGAATTAGAAAAATTTTGCAAAACCTATTGAATTATATAATGTAGGCAGAAGCCTGAAGGGCTTCAATATGAATAGTCCCGGGTCTTAAAACCCGATGGAAGGCATTAAAATCATACACCTCAACTCTGAAGGAGTTAAGTTTTTAGAAGGTTAAACTTCTTTGTAGCTGATAAGCCATTTATAACTACTTATAGCGCGAGTCTAAAAGGGTTGGCTCATTGGAGAAGGGTAAGCTTCTTTGGAGTTAATTAATTATTTTATAAATGTTTATAACCTAAATCCTACTGCTGTGCCAGTGTTCTCACTTGCCACCCCTGCTACACTACGAACATATCCTCAAGAGAACACCTGCACTTAGATAAAAACATTATAGCACCTCTAATCCTAAGCAATAGCAATAGTATAATAACTTACCATTTTACCCTTATTATCCTTCTCCACTTTCATCACTAAAGCATCATGCCTGGTACTATCTTTATCCACTCTCAACTCGGCATCTTCTGATATAGTTATTGGATTAATGCCTTTTGGATACAATGGACTTTTATACACTTCGTGTTCTATCTCCTTCGTGAAAAAGCAATTAGTGGTGAGTACAGCTTGATGATTAATAATGACCTTTACATGCAAATGGGTGAGCCTTCCTTCGTACCAACCAGGAAAAACAGAAGTAAAGCGGCACCGTCCATCCTTATCGGTCTGTTGATAACCCCGCAGCCACTTTTCACTGGCAGTATGCTCTCGTTGAAAATCAGAATAGTGACCTTCGTTGTTGCATTGCCAAATGTCAACAATTGCTCCCGCTATAGGTTTGCAGTCTTTGTCTTCTACTTTAAAAACATAATCTATCGGCACTCCTTTTTGGTTTTCAAATATATTTACCCGGTTAAGTTGTTCATTTTTATAATAAGGACCTTCCGGCACTGGTGGTGTGATGGGATCGTTGCACGTGGTGCTAAGTATAGAGCGCAGTGGCGGCTTTCCCGAAAAGAAAACTGTACTAAGAAAGGATAAACCGAGATAAGATAAAAAGCTTTTTCTTTCCATATGGATATATTTGGTAGCTTAAGTTTAAACCGAAAACTGTTTACGAATATAGTAATTAAAAGCAGTCATTTGATGAGACGATTGCATGTCGAGATACTTATGAAAGCCACAATTAACAGTTTTCCCTACCTATAAATAATTGTTTCTTAATACAAATCCATCTCTTACAGAAATAATTTTACAATCCTGAATCCAACCCTTCTTTTGTTACGTAACTTTATATTAATCGACACTTGCTGTACCCCACACATTGATTGCCAACCAATTTTATCACCCAAATAAAACCAACACACCTATGCACAGAGAACTCAACAAGCAAGGTTTATTACTCTTGCTTTGCTCGCTAATGTTATGCAATGCGCTCATGGCATCCAGCCACAGGGAAGCTCCCCTGATTGCCGACGACCCGTTGGCCGACAACACCGATGTATATGCTTTCCGAAGTCCCGACCATCCGGATAAGATATGCATCATTGCCAACTATATTCCCGGGCAATTACCGTTTGGTGGGCCCAATTATTATCATTTTGGAGAAAACATTCAGTACGAGATCCACATTGATAATAATATCAACACTCAAGGCGATGACATTGTTTATCGTTTTACTTTTAAACGTACAAACGAAGATCCGACCACCTTCTTCAACATCAGGCTGGGTAAGGAAAACATAAAGAATACCTACTGCCTGGAAAAAAGTACCGATGGGGGTAAGAACTTTAAAGTTATCAAATCTAATGGCTATGTAGCACCTTACAACATTGGCCCCCGCTCTATTTCTTCGCCTGTAGGCTTAAACGCAGGTAGTTATCTTGACCTCTTTAAAAAGGCTATCACTACTGCAAGCACTGGTGAAGACGTGTTTGTAGGACCCGTAGACGACCCATTCTTTGTTGACCTGGGCGGTATCTTCGACCTTGGTGATGCGCCACGCCAAAATGGAAGACCAGCCGATGGATTGAAATGCAAAAATGTTTCTACACTTGCTTTGCAAATACCTATTTGTGAACTGCAAAAAGACCACAAGACCGCAGACAGAGCTGCCAACATTTTGGATGGAGATTTTGTAATAGGTGTATGGGCCTCTGCCAGCAGAAGAAGCATGCGCGTTTTGAATACCAACGGTACTCAGACGGAGTCGGGCAAATGGGTACAGGTATCCAGGCTTGGTATGCCTTTAACCAACGAAGCAGTGATGCCCATTGGTGAAAAGGACTATTGGAATGCATTAACTCCCTACCAGGACCTTGCAAACTTAAATAGATTCGGAAAATACTTCTACAATCCGGAACTGGCATTGTACATGGATGACGCGCAGTTTGGCGGTGCTATTCCTGCCTTCAAAAAATTGCGTATCCAAAAGAATTCCTTAGGGTCGTTTGGTTTTGGAAACACCCAGGATGGCCTTTATTCCTTAAAAGGATCTTCCGCAGTTACTGGTACAGCACTGGATGATGCTGTATTTGGTACGCTTTTGTTGCCTGGCCCTGGTAAGCCACGGTCAGTTGACCTTTATCCGATCTTCAATACAGGTGTTCCTAATTTACCGCCTTACCAGTTAGCTACAGGTAAACCGGCTGGTAATCCGCTTGCACCTGGTAAACCATTCATCAACAACTTCCTTCCAAACGGTGGAGACATGCTGCGCCTCAATATGGCAGTGCCGCCAACTCCAAGGAATAGTAGTTCTTTCAGCACTCTAGGTTTATTGAATGCTGCTGTATTGGGATTAACAAATTCTAAATTTGACACATCCACCAGGATTCAATGGATACCTAATATGGATGGTTTCCCTAATGGCAGACGATTGGAAGATGATGTAACTCGCATTGAACTACAGGCCGTAGGGGGTATAGTATTGGCTGTATTAGGTTTGCCATATGATGATTATACAGGTTCAGGTCTTGTCACCCCTGACTTACAAAATGTATTGACGTATAATACAGGTGTTGGAAAAAATGACGCACTATTCAGAACAAGTTTCCCTTATGAGGCGTTGCCATGGTCTGGTACTGATCCTACCTGCAGTTGCAATACAAGCACGCAAATGGAAAATAGTGAAGTAATACCTTCTATCGCTCCGGTTGGAAGTATAACAGGTAATGAGGTGTCTGCTCCTGCTTATTTAATGTCTGCTTTCCCCAATCCGTTAACAACAAGCAGTACCATTAAATACAGGCTTACAACGCCGGCTTCTGTTAATATCTCCGTTTATGATATGAAAGGTAATCAGGTGAAAGTATTAACTAATCAAAAACAAAGCCCTGGTACTTATTCCCTTCAATGGAATGCATCAGGCGTAGCACGTGGTGTTTACTTAATCAATGCAGTGATCAATGGACAGGTGCAGCAAAGTGTCCGTGTTACCAAACAATAAATCTATAAGAGATGATTTGTGTTTGACAAAAACCGCATAGCAGTATGCGGTTTTTAGTATCCATTTGTTATAAATAATAAACTGTTTATATACCGTGAATATCTTTTGTAAAACCTTTGTCTCACACTATTTGCTTCACTTACAGTGAATGCATTTGATAGATCTATGTTTTGGTTCTGGAGTAAGGAAAGGAATGAAGTTCCAGCAAAGTAAGGAGTATTTCCTTTTTCTCTGAAAACGATAACAGCCGGAGGGTTTTCTTTACCATATTTAAAGATCAACTCACCATAATCACTATCAAAAGTGATATAATTAAATTTTGCTCAGATGCTATTTTCATTACTTCTTGGTCTGCAATACCTAAACATTCTTCCTGAATACTTCTATCTTCAAATCCTTTATCTCTTAACATCAAGTCACTTGGCTTAGGAAAGTTTTCGTTTGCTAAAAACATAATCAAGCTGAGATAGGGAAATACAATTCTTGTTGGATACAGGTTTTAAGATAAGAGAATACAGCTCGTAATGATTCTGTGGAAAGGGTAGGATAAGACTGGAGAATCTGCTGTTCCGTCCAGCCGTATGAGAATAATTCTAAGATTAGTTCTACAGAAATTCATGTGCCCTTTATAATGGGCTTCCCCAATAGTACCTGTTGATCAGAAACAATATAATTCTGCCAATTCATATTGCAATATACAATTCTTTCATTTCACTATGTACTAAACCCTACCACATACATACCTCCTCTCTACCTAAGTCATACTAAAGCCATGGCAAAGTCATGGTAAAGTCATGGATAGTTCATGGGAAGCCATGCTAAAGCCCGGCTCCTCCTTATTAAAATATACCTGAGCCTATTTGTACAACTTCTGTTATTCCACTGTTCACTGACTCTGTGAGATCCTGTGGACAGTCATCTATCATCAGCCATCTTAGTGCCTCCTCCATACCTCAGCCGTATCTGAGCCGTATCAAAGCCGTATATCCTACGTCTTTTTTATTATGTATTAGGTAAAAAAAGGTGTAAAGAGCAGCTTTGATAGCAGAGGAGGTAGGTGGAGAGTAAATATATAGTGGCGCTCATAGCGCCATAGCATTACCACCAGAGTATATTTCTCTTACCAAAGTGCAACCCCTGCAGAATATTAAATATTTAATCTTCAATATTCCATTAACCATTATACTTTACTTTTAAGCGCAATAAATAACAACCATTACATGCAGGAAAAGAAATCGTTTCAGCCCTTTGTACCGGCAGATGTACACATGAAAGAGTTCACCCTTAAAGCCGTTGTAATGGGCTGTATCATGGGTTGCTTATTTGGTGCTGCTAATGTGTACTTAGCCCTCAAGGCAGGATTAACTGTAAGCGCTTCTATTCCTATTGCCGTGGTTGCTATTACCGTTGCCCGTAAGCTGCTACGCACCACCATTCTTGAAAATAATATTATCCAAACTACAGGCTCTGCCAGCGAAAGTATCGCTTCTGGGGTTGCTTTTACGTTACCAGGGTTCTTATTCCTTTCTGTTGTCAACAATCAAAGTGTAGGAGAGCAGTTCTTTAATTACCTGACTATATTGGTCTTAGCCATTTTTGGTGGGCTCTTAGGCACGCTAATGATGATACCATTACGTCGTTCCCTGATTGTAAAAGAGCACGACACCTTGCCGTATCCCGAAGGTACAGCCTGTGCATCGGTATTAAAAGCAGGGGAGAAGGGCGGTGAAATTGCAAGAACTGCCTTTTGGGGGGTATGTGTAGCCTTGGTATATGCCTTTTTACAAAAGATATTTCATGTGATTGCCGAGGTGCCGGAGTACACCACAAAGCTTACCAACAAATACTTCCCCGCAGCTAAAATAAGTGGAGAGATTACACCTGAATATTTAGGTGTTGGTTATATTATTGGTCCACGTATTTCGGGTACGCTCGTAGCTGGCGGTGTATTATCGTGGTTAGTATTTAATCCGTTGCTGGCTACTCTTATCCGTGATCAAACAATGGTTGCCACACAACTGGTAAAGCTGGGCTATTTAAGCAGCATAACAACACCCGGCGGACCCGGTGACTGGAATCCGGCCACGCACCAGTTTACCGATACAGCAGATGCAATGTATCGTGCTTATATACGACAGGTGGGTGCAGGCGCTGTAGCTGCAGGCGGGTTTATTACGTTATTAAAAACTATTCCTACTATTATTTCTTCTTTTAAAGAAAGCATTGGTTCGCTAAAAACTAAAGTAACAACCGGTACAGTAGCACGTACCGATAAAGACCTGAGCTTAAGTGTAGTATTGTTTGGCAGTATTGCTTTAATACTGCTCATGGCATTCATACCCATGATCCCTGGCGATAGTATTTTAAGCAAATTACTGTTAGGCGTCTTAGTAGTGGTATTCGGTGCCTTTTTCGTTACTGTATCATCAAGGATTGTAGGAATTATCGGATCCAGTAACAATCCTATCAGTGGTATGACCATAGCTACGGTAATGGCTACCTGCCTGGTTTTTATAGGTATTGGATGGACTGGCAAAACCTACGAACCAATGGTACTGGTAGTTGGTGGTATGATTTGTATTGCGGCTGCCAATGCAGGCGCTACATCGCAGGATTTAAAAACAGGTTTCCTGGTAGGTGCAACCCCGCGCAATCAGCAGCTTGCACTCTTTATTGGTGCTATTGTATCGTCCATAGTGATTGGCTTCACAATAAAAATACTGGACACACCTACAGCCGATATGGTAAAGCAAGGGTTTACTCATGCAATTGGTACTGATAAATTTCCAGGCCCCCAGGCTACCTTAATGGCTACTTTAATAAAAGGTATTTTGTCTTTCAACTTAGACTGGCAGTTTGTGTTTGTAGGCGTGGCACTCGCAGTTGTCATGGAACTGTGCGGTGTTAATTCGCTGAGCTTTGCCGTTGGCGCTTACCTTCCACTAAGTACTACACTTCCAATATTTTTTGGTGGTGCAATACGTGGACTGGTAGACTGGCGAAAGAAGGGTAAAGGAGAGAAAGTGGAAGAAGACGATTTAGGCAAAGGGAACCTGTTTGCAACCGGTTTGGTGGCAGGTGGATCATTAGCTGGCGTAGCAGTAGCCTTGCTTACTGCCGGAAGCGAAAGTATTGCTGCACAGCTAGAAAAGTTAAATACCGAAAGCAGTTTGGAGAGAGCATTAGGTATTAACATATATCAATTACTGGGAGTTATATTTTTTGCAGTAATGGCGATCTTACTATACCGGATTGCAATGAAGAAAGAAAAGATTGTGATAACACAACAGTAGGCTTTCACAGTTAGTATTTAAGGACCTCTTTATATATCGCTATGCATTGATCATAATATGCTTTAAGTGAAAAGTGCTTTTGATATAATTCAGTAAATTGTGAAGCTACCAGTTCCCTTGGTAACGTGGAAGCTGTTTCTATAGCTTGCAGCCATTTCTCTACACTAAAATCCTGCATAATGAAGGCCGCTAAATGGGGCTGTATTTGCTGCACTACTTCGCCAGTATTATAAGTTACAAATGGTAAGCCCTGTGCTAAGTATTCTATCAACACCAAAGGACCGGTCTCAGATTTAGAAGTGTGCAGAGCCAGATGATAGTTGCTTAATAAGGGCTGTACATCATTACAATCATGATTGAAATGAATATGTTTGGCAAGTGAGTAGTTGTGTATCAACTGCTGTATTTCACGATAATATTCTCCATCCCTTACTTGCCCTATAATGGTTAAATAGTAGGAAGCAGTAGAATTGTTTAATTCTTTCACCAACTCAATGGCAAACTCAATATTCTTAGTACGGCGAATATTAGATACCAGTAATATTTGGTAAACCTGCGGTAATATATTTCCTTGTTTAATCTCTTGCCTCCCGATTGTGTTTTGCAATAAGAAAACGTGCTTCGGAGAAAGTTTAACTTTAATAATCGCCCATTCCGCCAATTGCCTGGACACAGCGATAAAAGTAACATTTGGATATATCCACTTCTGATGCCAGGCTACTGCAGTATTAATAGCTATATCCCCAAAATGTTCATGATAAAAGATAGGCTTTCGTAAAAAGAATACCCGGCTGGCGAGAAATACATAGCGGAGGTTATAGGAAGAATGCACATGCACTACATCAAATTGTTTCAGCACTTTTACTAACCTGTACATCTTTACCGGATTCCATTTCCATCGGCGTTGTAAGTTGATATGTTGAACTGAAGAATGAAGTTTACTTGCTAAAGTACCAGGCGCAATCGTGGTTACTACTGCTGTTGTGTGCCCATGAACTTGCAGCAGATTGGCAAGCATCACAATTATTTGCTCAGCACCACCAACATTCAACTGGTCTGTAACCTGAACAATAGAATAAGCTGGTTGCTGCATAAGATGCTAAAGTAAAGGTTTGGTGGAAAAATGTGCACATAAAACCTTTATCTTACGCGCTTAATGAACGATGGAATGAAATACTGTTTGTTGATACTCCTCCTCTTTTGCTACACTATTTCACAGGCACAGTCCTATAAAAAATTACACCGGGAAGCTATTGTTACAGACTCACACAACGATATACTCTCTACCTGTATTGAGAAGCATTACAGGTTTGATAATAACCTTAAAGGGAAAACGCATTCAGACCTCAATCGTATGCAGGAAGGCGGTATAGATGTACAGGTTTTTTCCATCTGGTGCGATGCTTCCTATGGCAAAGGAGAAGCATTTAAGAGAGCTATAAGGGAAATAGATACCCTTTATGTAACTGCCGCACGTAATCCCTCAAAAATGAGACTTGTGAAGAATTATGCAGACCTCCAGGATGCTTTGAAGCACAAACAACTGGCAGCCATGATGGGTGTGGAAGGTGGTCACATGATGGAAGATAATATAGCTTATTTAGACAGTTTTAAGAACCGTGGCGTATGCTATATGACACTCACCTGGAACAATTCAACTTCTTGGGCAACTTCAGCACGGGACGAGTCTCATGATTCTTTGCTGCACCAGCCAAAAGGACTAAATGATTTTGGCAGACAGGTTGTAAAACGCATGAATGACATGGGTATGATGATAGATGTAAGTCATGTAGGCGAGCAAACCTTTTGGGACATCATAAAGGCTACTACTAAACCTATTATCGCTTCCCATAGTGATGCTTATACCTTATGTCCTGTACCGCGTAATTTAAAAGACTCGCAAATTGTAGCTATTGCTAAAAATGGTGGCGTAATAGATGTAAATTTCTATCCCGGATTTATAGACAGCAGTTTCGATAGAAAAGAGAGGGCTTTTAATGCAAGACATAAAAGCGAAAGAGATTCTTTATTAAAACTAAATTCGGAGACTTATTATGCCTCCGATTATTTGTATGCAAAATACAAAGCTGAAATACAAGCCATGCGCCCACCACTGAGTATGTTAATAGATCATATCAATTACCTGGTAAAGCTTGCTGGCATTGATCATGTGGGTTTAGGCTCCGATTTGGATGGCATCTCCATTACGCCTCAGCAGATAGATGATATTACTGCTTATCCCCTTATTACCAAAGAACTAAGAAAGCGAGGGTACAGCAAGAATGATATAAAAAAGATTTTAGGTGGTAATTTTTTAAGAGTGTATAACGCCAATCAGTTGTAAGTAGAATAAGTTAGCTTACAGATGATGAGGTATTATGTACAGGTTTAAGACAGTAACTACTCTTGAAAATATTTATCTTACAACCAAAAGGTTATGGCAAAGAAGAAACTGGTAGTGCTCACAGGTGCAGGCATCAGTGCAGAAAGCGGCTTAAAAACATTTAGGGATAGTGATGGTTTATGGGAAGGCTATGATGTTCACGAAGTAGCCACCCCGCGTGCCTGGAAAAAGAATCCGCAGTTAGTGCTTGACTTTTATAATATGCGCCGTCAGGATGTAGCTCAAAGCCGAGCCTAATGCAGCACACAAAGCACTTGCAGAATTGGAAAAAGATTTTGATGTAAATATCATTACTCAGAATATTGATGACCTGCATGAACGTGCAGGTCAGCACAAAGTATTGCATTTGCATGGAGAAATATTTAAAATGCGTAGTGAGCGAAATGAAGAACTGGTGTATGAAATAAGAGGTGATATAAATCTGGGCGATATAGCCGAAGATGAAGCGCAATTGCGCCCGCATATCGTATGGTTTGAAGAGCCGGTGCCAATGATTGAGTTAGCTGCTGGTATTGCAGCAGAAGCAGATATTTTTGTTGTAATTGGTACATCGCTCGTAGTATATCCTGCAGCAGGTTTAGTGCATTATGTAGCGCCATTCGTCCCAAAGTTTATCATTGATAAAAATATTCCCGAAACTCCTTTTCTAAAGAATCTTACAGTAATTGAGAAACCTGCAACAGAAGGCGTAAATGATCTAATGAGAATGCTTGAGAAGGTGAAATAGTATGTAATATTATTTTCAGTTGGGTAGCATATCTGCTATCCTATAATCCTGTTACAAAGACTCAAAAAGCTCGGGAGGAGCAAGATATTTGTAGTTGTTGCTATTCTATGTGTCAAGCCTTATGCACCTATGTTCCTATTTGGTGAATACTTGCAGCTTTTAAATTATTCTTTATAAAAAGCAATCCCTTGCTGTATTAATGCTTTCAGGACCGGTTCATAAATAGCAGGAATAATAGGTATATGTAAACCAGTTTCTTTTATTTTGCCTTCAAGTATAAGCTTAGCGGCAATCCCCAATGGCAATCCCACAGTTTTAGCCATAGCGGTATGAGTGTTATCCATTCCTTTTACCACTAAGGTACTCCTGGCTGAAGCAGGTTCATTATTAAGCAGATATTCAATTTCATGCAGCATCACTACCATATCCTTATCTGAAGGTTGTAAGGCCAGCTTTTGCTCCAGTATAAACTGTAGCACGTCTGCAGCACTGCACAAGCCTTTATTAATAAGGATTTCATCATCCAGCCCTAAAGAAAACAATTGCTTAAGCGTAAGGTTCGCTTCATGCATTTTACCTGCAACGGTTTCCGCAGCTTTGTCTTTTACATCATCTATAACTACATTGCTCAACTCTCCATTTTCATCTACTACCAAAAAATCGCTGCTACGTTCTTCCGGTTCTTTAGCGCTTTCTTCTGTATCAATGATTTCTGTTAGCTGTAGCATCAGGTCTTTGGCAAAGCTTAACCGGCTTATAAGCATCTCATTCAACCACTGATCAAAACCATTTATTTCAAAATGTTGTTTAAAGAAACCAGCAATACTCATCCCGTTTGTATCATATTTCTTTTCTTCATCGGTTAGCTTGAGATCAATGATATTCTTCCAGCCAAAACAATAATCAGGATGACGGAGTGTAGTACGGATGAATGTATGAGCCGATTCTAAATTATACAACCCAAGGTAGCTCAACGAGTCGCGGTTAGGATAATATGCATAGGTTCCAAGGTGCGGAACGTATACAGTTTTATTATTTATAAATAACTCGGTATAATCTGTAAAGATATCCTTATCATTCTCTTTATACATAGCACCGGTTTTGCCAGCCATAACCACATTTCGTGGGTTCCAGCTTATTTTATAATGCCATGGATTGTCGTCACTCTCCGGCGCTACCAGTCCACCACAATGTGATTTAAAAGAAGTAATTATACCGCCCAGCGCCTTTATATCATGAATGAGTTGCATAGCACTCATGTGGTCTATACCGGGGTCCAGGCCCATTTCACACAGAAAAAGTAGACCACGATGCTTGATATCGTCCTTCAGCATCTTTATTTTATCATCTACATAAGAAGCTGTGAGTAAATGCTTATGAAAAAGAATACAATCGAGTGCTATCAGGTAATGCAGGTCAGGTGGCATCAGTGAAATGACAACATGCGCCTTCTGTATCAGTTCTTTTCGCTGCCGTTCATTCTCAACATTTACCTCAACTGCCTTTACCAGCGGATGAATACCTGTCTTCTCCTTAGTTATTTTCAGGTTGCTATCAGCAACTATTACGTGCCATTTCTTTTCTTGGGCCAATTGTTTCAGATAATCAATCAGCAAGGTGGCAGACTTGCCTGCACCAAACAGTACAATGCACTTCATATTGCTTTAATAAAGATAGTCTTTGCCAATAGTTTTGGCTTATTCGCCTACAAGATACAATGTTTTTTGTTCTGAACTAACCAGCGATACTTTATAGGTGACAGAACGGGAGGTTTTGCTATCTGGTACACGTACATTTACATTGCTGCCGGCTTCGATATTCTTTACATACATAGTTTCACCTTTCTGGTAACGGCCGTTGGCTCCATAGTACTGAATATCGATAACTGCCAGATCGATAGGAAAATCAGTTACATTCTTTACAGATAAGAGTACATTTTGCACACTACTATTGCTGCTGCTCAATTTACTTACAGTAATATAATCATTGATTCTTTTTGCAGGTGGTGCAGGCTTTGCCATAGCAGGTTGTTCACCAGTTAAAGTCTGCACCGGTGTAGTAGTACTCACCCTCTTAGAATCTCCCTGCAGATTATCTTCCTTTTTATCTTTTGTAAGTGAAGTAGTATTGTTATCTACTTTATTCTTTTCGGTTAAGGATGCTTGCTGAGTAGTCTTTGGATTAGGCTTTACAACATTATTCGTTATACTGTTTTTTGCAGAAGCCGTCTGCTGCTCTTTTTTAGAGTTGAGAGCAGTGCCTTTAATTTCTGTAGGCGGTAGTACTGGGGTATTATTAGTGTTATTAGCCGATAATGAATTCTTTATCTCATTAGGAGAGCCTGCTGTATTATCAGGTGTTTGTTGTGCAGTAGAAGTTTTATTGGCAGCAGGCGTATCGGTAGTATTTTGCGATGCATCAGTTGTGTTTTGCAGTTGGTTGTTTTCATCTTGTACCACATCTGCCTTTTCTACCGGTGCAGCTTGTGTGGAGCGTTGACTGTTATTGCTGCTGTTATTCAACTTATAACCTGCATAACCACCAATGATTAATACTACTATGGCAACCGCTGCCATAATATTCTGCTTTGTAGCGCTTGATGTTTTATTTTGCTTATCTCCAAGTTGCTTCCGTTTTGCTTCATCATAACGTTGCCTTACTTCTTCTATGTTCTGCCCTTTAGCAGGTGTAGCAGACTCTTGCTCCTTTGATTGTTTATCTTCTCCTTTCCATTCACTGTACATATCCTCCCAATCCACCCCTATTGATTGGATATGTGCGCCAATCTCTTGTTTGGCTGCTGGCTGTTGTGTTTTGGTTATTGTAGATACTGTAGTCTCTGCCTGCGGGGGCTTTTGCTCTATTGCAGAATTTTCAATCATCACTACTTTATCACCCGAGATTCTAAATCGGGGTTTAGGTGGTTTTAAAGTGGCAGTTTTAGATGCAGTCGGGGCATTTGCTGTTGGAGAAGCGTTCTGTTTGCTACTTGGGGTAGTGGCTTGCTTTTCCTTTCCTTTAAAAAAACGGTCATAAGGTTGCTCTTCTACAGCCGGAGCAATAGACTTCAACTCATCAATCTCCGAAGCATACAGCCATGCGCCACCTCTGCCTTCAATCCAAAGCAGGTCATAAGGCTTCAATCCCATTTCTTCCAATTGCGCCTTTGTATAAGGACCGCTTTCTTTATTATTTCTTAATAAACGGTATTGCATATTGATAGCAGGTTAAGTCATAGATCGAAAAGCAAAACTTGTAACTTTTATTGTAAAAAACAGAATCAATTAAGAGATAGTTGAAAAATTCTTTTTAAGACTTCCATTTTCAACAAAAGTTTGCCCTTAGTTAATAAATAAAATGCCATTTCACGACTTTACAATTGCTTTAACAAGACTTTATTTATTACCCTTATAAGGTGGAAGTAGTACACTTTTAAGTACCTTTAATCCTTATCTTACCTTAGCAGTTCTTTCTTAATTTGTCCCTGAAGATTTTCATAGACAAGTTACGAAAGAATTTCTTACAAAAATTTTCCTGTATAACTTTCTTTTACATTCTTAATATCCACAGGCTTACCTGTAAATACCAGCTTGCCACCAGCATCACCTGCTTCCGGTCCTAGGTCTATCAGCCAATCAGCATTTTTTATAACATCAGTGTTATGCTCAATTACAATCAATGAATGTCCTTGCTCTATTAACGCATAAAATGAGGTAAGTAGTTTATTGATATCGTGAAAATGTAGTCCGGTAGTTGGTTCATCAAAAATAAATAATACGTGCCCCTGCGCTTTGCCCTTACCAAGAAAGCTCGCCAGCTTCACACGTTGCGCTTCGCCACCACTTAATGTATCACTGCTCTGTCCCAGTTTAATGTATCCCAATCCTACATCCTGCAAAGGTTGCAATGCTTTAGCAAGTGTCTTTCTCCTCTTTAAAGAAAGCAATGGAATCATCAACACTCATCTCCAGCACATCATAAATATTCTTGCCATTGTATTGTACTTCAAGTACTTCCTCCTTAAAACGCTTGCCATTGCATACTTCGCAGGTCAGGTGTACATCTGCCAGAAACTGCATTTCTACAATTTGTTCACCTTCGCCTTTGCATGCGTCGCAACGACCACCATCTACATTAAAAGAAAAATGCTTAGCCTGGAAACCACGCATTTTTGCCAGTGGTTGCCTGCGCAAACACATCGCGTATTTCATCGTAGGCTTTAATGTAGGTAACAGGGTTGCTGCGCGATGATTTACCGATGGGGTTCTGGTCTATCAATTCTATTTGTGTAATGTTATCTAAATCGCCGGTAATAGTTCTATGTGCGCCTACTTTATCAGCAAATTCGCCTTTGAGTTTGCGAAGGGCAGGGTAGAGGATCTGTTTTACCAAAGTTGTCTTACCGCTTCCGCTTACCCCACTTACTACGCATAAAACATTCAGAGGGAAATTGAACAGTAATATCTTTTAAATTATTCTGCCTTGCACCTTCTACAGTAATGCTTTTACTCCAGGCACGTGGTTGCTTCTGCAGAGTCAATCGTAAGTTGTCCGCTTAAATATTTCCCGGTTAAACTTTTCGGATTTGCAACAATTTCGTCGTAGTTACCTGCAGCAATTACTTCTCCCCCAAGGTGCGATGCAAGGGGCCCCATGTCAATAATATAGTCGGCTTCGCGCATGATCATTTCATCGTGCTCTACCACAACAACTGTGTTGTTTAAGTCGCGGAGTTGCTTTAAAACTTTGATTAGTTTTCAGTGTCGCGCGAGTGCAGACCAATAGACGGTTCATCTAAAATATATAGTGAATTGGTAAGATTACTTCCGAGGCTTCTTGTAAGTTGTATGCGCTGGCTTTCGCCGCCACTAAGGTGTTTGCTAAGCGGTTTAATGTAAGATAGCCCAGGCCCACATCTATCAATGTTTGCAGGCGTTGATTGATTTCCAGCAGTATGCGCTTGCCAATCTGCTGCTGGTTTTCGGTAAGCGAGATGTTACTAATCCACTCTTTCAAATCCTTTACCTGCATCTGGCATAACTGTCCGATATGCTTATCTCCAATCTTTACATACAATGCTTCCGGCCGCAGGCGATAGCCTTTACAATTGGAACAAGCTGTTTTGCCACGATAGCGACTCAACAGTACCCGGTACTGTACTTTATATAAGTTTTGTTCTACTTCGGCAAAAAAATCATTTATACCTTGTACAGTGCCGTTACCTTTCCAAAGTAATTCGTATTGTTCTTCGGTAAGGTCAGCAACGGCTTTATGCACCGGAAAATTGTAACGGGCTGCCGCTTTTACAAAGCGCTCACGCCATAAGCCCAGCTTTTCGCCTTTCCATGGCGCTACAGTACCCTCATACACACTGATGCGTTTATCAGGGATAACAAGATCAGGATCAATTCCTAGTACTTGTCCAAAGCCTTCGCAAACAGGACATGCTCCATAGGGATTATTGAAAGAAAAAAGGTTTGGTACCGGCTCTTCAAACTGAATTCCATCCAGCTCAAATTTATTACTGAAGTGCAGCAATTCTTTGCCATCCGCTTCCAGGTACATTTCACCCTCTCCTTCATAAAAAGCAGTACCTACCGAATCGGAAATACGATGAATATCTTCTTCTTCAAAGTCTTTCACTACAATCCGATCAATTAAAACATAAGCCTTTTGCTGTTGAAAGATAGTTGTACGTAACTGTTCATCATTCAACTCCAGCAATTCTTCTATTCTCGCCGGCTGCTGATTGATGTACATGCGTGGAAACCCCTTTTGAGTTAAGATATTTAGCTCTTCACGCACTTGACGATTGGCATGTTGCTTAAAAGCAGTAAGTATCACCACTCTTGTACCTGCAGGTAAAGTTTTTATAGCTTCTACTACATCCGTTACATCATCTTTCTTTACTTCGCGCCCGCTGATTGGAGAGATGGTAGTGCCTGCTCTTGCATAAAGCAACCGGAGGTAATCATAAATCTCTGTCATGCTGCCCACCGTACTGCGAGGGGTACGAGTGATTACCTTTTGCTCAATAGCAATAGCAGGGCAAAGTCCTTTTATATAATCTACATCCGGCTTATTCATGCGTGCCATAAACTGCCTTGCATAAGCACTGAGACTTTCAGCATATCGACGCTGACCTTCGGCAAATAATGTATCTATAGTAAGTGAGGATTTTCCGCTTCCCGAAACACCCGTAACTACGATAAATTTATTGCGGGGAAACTCAACATCAATGTTTTTAAGATTGTGGGTGCGGGCACCTTTTATAAAAATATTGTCTGTAATTGGAGTTGTCTTTGTTTTTTTTGCTTTTTTTACTGATTCTTTTAACATTATAAGTTGATTAAACTATTATGTATGTAAGCATTAAAATGTTCTTTATTTGCAAAATATTTGCAAATGGCAATTTTTTTATCATCAAACTTATCCTATTTTCACATTGCTTTATAAAAAACACATAGCCTATACCAGAAATTATACACGAACTGAATTTTTAACATCCATTTTTTAAAAATACAAGTTTTAATAATAAACTTCTTTTCAACTGTATGAGGCTACTTAATAACCTTTCTGATACCCAATTGGTTCTTTTATTTCAGGATGGCGATGTGTATGCATTTGAGACCCTGATTTCCCGTTATAAAGAGAAAATCTATTCTTCTATTTTGTTTCTGGTAAAAGATAAATATCTGGCCGAAGATATGTTTCAGGAAACATTTATAAGAATAATTGATACCCTCCGCAATAAGCGCTATAACGAAGAAGGAAAATTCTTACCATGGGCTTTGCGTATTGCGCACAATCTATGCGTTGATTACTTTAGAAAAGTAAAAAGAGCGCCATCTATTGTTACCAGCGATAACCAGGATATTTTTGAAGTAATCAATGTGGTGGAAGAAACCGCAGAACAAAAGATTATGCGCCGGCAAAGTAATGAGAAAATGTATATCATGCTGGATAAATTGCCCGAAGAACAACGTGAAGTAATTGTACTGCGCCACTTTGGCGATATGAGCTTTAAAGATATTGCCCGACTTACAAACTGTAGTATTAACACAGCATTGGGACGTATGCGTTACGGATTGATTAATTTGCGCAAAATGATGACTGAAAAGCAGATTGCCTTATAAATCATTCATATTATATGTCACCTGCTGATGTATAGTGTACACTTACGGTTGTTACACCAATTGCCATAAACACAAGACATTGTGCGGGTGACACCAAATTGAAGACTCCCCTTATGCGTTTGCGTAAAGGGGGTCTTTATTTTATCAATATATCCACACAGATCCCGGCTGTTATCTGTTAACTCCTACCATTGCAAAACAGCGAAATAACTGTATTATTATTTTATTACTCAGCTACTTATTCCCCCTTAATAAAAGTTCTATTCTCAAATCTCACTACTTATTTCTCCAAAATCTCCTTTGCCAATCTTATACATCCCCGAACTATCCCTAACTTATCCCTGAGTTATACCTAACTTATACTTAACTTATACCTAACTTATACCTAAGTTATACCGAATTTCACTGCTATCTGCTCTTGGGTAACGCTAGATATACTCCCTGTATACATCTCAGTATGCCCTAAGATGTAGAATCTTGTCTCTTGTCTCTTGAACCTTTTCCCTTGTAGCTGAACATTCACAACAGGTGCATGACAAATTGCGCTTTTTCACAGAAAAGGGTGAAGTTTGATAAAAACTCCATCCATATGAACAAAGCAGTCATGCTTGGCCTGTATCAGCAAAATCAGATCAATAGCTGTTTCAGCAGGAAAACATCCGCAGTGGTTATAAGTATGAAAGTGAGTTATGAAAGTAGCTCAGAGAGTCAATCAGGTCACCCAATCCTTGCAGGTGTACTACTACTGCTATCCCCAGGCGGTATAGCATACCCTGTTTCTCGCAGAATCCTTTGGACTTTTATGCAGTAGAAAAGCGGGGTAGCTATGTCGCCCTGCAGTATCCCGATGGTAACTGAACGCGATAAACGGATGGAGCAGTAAAAACAACGATTAAAAATAAGGAGGCGGATAAAATAATAGCGGAATTAACAATCAGTAGCACTAACAACAAAGAGGCACAAAAAGCACGAATGGAGGTCATCCGCTATTATGAAAACAACCTCTGTCGTATGCAGTACAAGACCTGCCTGGACAAAGGATAGCTGATCGGTTCAGTAGCTACTGAAGCAGCTTATTGTAATATCATCCGGCAACGATTAAAGCTATCCGGTCAATGATGGTCTGTTAAAGGAGCACAACAAATTGCCAACTTACGCGCATCTAAAAAGTGTAACCAGCGGAATGCAGCATTGAACTCATGAATGCTGCTGCTTACTTCATTTTCTTCTATACACCTTAACTTTGCTTTTTAAGAATTATTTTCATTTATATTTACTACTATTCACCAAAGCAACCAGGATGAAAGACGAAGAACTGCTTCGCAAGCCAATCATCATTTTTGGTACCGGACGTTCAGGCACTACTATTATTTCCGATATTCTTTTTCAGCACGAAGACCTAGCGTGGCACAACAATTTCCAGGAATTGATTCCGTGGACTCCATTGGTCAATTATCTAGAAGATCATTCGATAATAGATGGTGGCGCAAGATTGGTATGAATACACAGAACAATAAAAGCCTGCTAAACTGGATTGCTTTTCGCCCTATTGAGCGCTATAATTTCTGGGAGAAAATTACTGGTCCGCGTATTGATTTTTCGCGCGGCTTTTTATTAGATACAAAGGCAACTGAAGAAGAAAGAAAGTATATCCGTAGCTTTTTTGCCAAAATGGTAAAATATCAAGAACGTAAGCGCTTGGCATTTAAGATTACCGGACCTTCCCGCATGGAATATCTGATGAGTATTTTTCCTGATGCCGTATTTGTAAATGTAACGCGCGAGCCATTAGGTACTGTTCGCTCGTGGCTTGGAAGTAAACTTTTGGCAGGATAAAGGCAAAACACAGCTTTGGTGGACGGTGCTTATTCACCTGAAGAAGAAGCATGGCGGCAAGCTATCAACAGAACCGGCACTTATTACTGCTTTTCAGTACAGAAAATTGAGTGAGACTACCGCTTATGAAATTGAAAAGATGAAGCCGGAGATTTATGAAGTACGCTATGAAGATTTCGTCAAAAATCCAAAAGCTTTTATTCACGATTTAATGCAAAAGCTACAGCTTAAACCTTCTAAGCTGGTGGACGATTATATGGCTGACGTGTCCCCATCCGTAATACCAAAAACAGCGAAGAAAGAAAGAGCTATTTTACCGAAGAACAAAAGAAAAAAATATTAGAAATCGTAGGCGACAACAAGTAACTGCCTGATACTATTATGGCTGCAACAATTCAATACGAAGAGCTTTTGCAAAAGCCTATCATTCTGTTTGGCAGTGGTCGCTCCGGGCACTACTATTATTTCCGAAATATTATTTCAGCACGAAGACCTGGCGTGGCATTCTAACTACCAGGAAATCTTTCCGGACTTTCCTAAAATCAATTATCTCCGCCGGCTATTTGATAACAAGTGGTGGAAGTTGGTGAAGTTTTGGAACTTTGTAGGCGTAAGCAAAAACACCCGGCAAAAGCGGAGCAAACAACTGGTTAACCTTGCTATCTTCAACCCGATAGAGCGCTATAATTTCTGGGAAAAACTTACCGGGCCGCGTATTGATTTTTCCCGTGGGTTCTTATTAAACACAAGAGCCACCGAAGAAGAGCGCATATATATCCGTTCTTTTCTTGCCAGGCAGGTAAAATACCAGGGGCGCAAGCGTCTTATCATGAAGTTTACCGGTCCGGCAAGATTGGAATATTTACATTCCATTTTTCCGGATGCCATTTTTGTAAATATTGTGCGTGAGCCAGTTGCAACCGTGCGTTCATGGCTGGAAGTAGGTTTTTGGCAAACCAAGGGCATCAATCGCCTGTGGTGGATTGGTGCTTACTCGCCCGAAGAAGAAGCAGAAGCCGAAAAGCTGAAGGATGACCCGGCACTCATTACCGCCTTTCAGTACAAAAAGCTGATGGAAACAACAGCATATGAAATAGAAAAGTTGGGCTTGCAGGTATATGAGTCGGCGGTACGAAGATTTTGTAAAAGACCAGCATACTTTTATTTACAAGCTGATGAAAGATATGCAGTTGCCGGCGTCTAAACATGTGGATGCGTATATGCAAAACATCTTTGTAGCCAACCGAAACGAGCACATCTCCAGGAAGACGCTTTTTTCAGACGAAACCAAAAGACGTATTCTGGAGATTGTTTCAGTATAAAAGCTTCAATATTCAATAAATAAATATTTATTATTCTATATCTCCTCTCTCTTGGAAAATAATAAGATAAAGGTCGCTCATGTAATCCGGGTGTTCAGCTACGGCGGTGCTGAAGTATTGTTACGCGAAATATTTGCTTCGCGTACTTTCCAGCAACAGGTTATCAGTGACTTGTTTATTCTCGATCATAAAAAGTTAGGGTTGTTACCACAGGTAGAAGGTAATATTCGGAGAGCCTATTACTATCGCATTACTACTGTACAATTTTTATTTGAATACATTAAGTTCCTGCGTCATATTACTAAAGGCAATTATGACATTGTACATATGCACTTACCGGTTGCCGGCTGGATGGGTATTGTAGCAAAGCTGTTTACAGGTAAAAAAACAAAGTTCATTTACTCTGAACATAACCTGGTAACACACTACTCCAAATATAATTATAATTTGAGTGGTTTTACCTACAGCTATTTCGATGCTGTTATTTATGTATCGCAAGAAGTAGGAGAGGTGCTAAAAGAACAGCAGCGGGGTAGATTTTTCAAAACCAAGAAAGCGGTAATTATTCTTAATGGAATAGACACGGAGAAGTTTAATAACAGCAATAAGATCCATCAACAAAAAGATAAATTAACAGTTGGACTGGTGGCACGTTTCCGTCCGCAGAAGCGGGTGGACAGGTGGGTGGAAGTAGCAGCAGAAGTAAAGAAACTATCTGATAATTTCTCTTTCTTAATGGTAGGCGATGGCCCCAGTGATGGATTGCTACGAGAACGAATGGCAGAGCTTGGGTTGAAAGAGAACGTAGATATACAATTACCTGGCCTGCAGATGGATACTGTTGCCATGTATAAGCAGATAGACATCTTTTTGCTCACCAGCGATTTTGAAGGGTTGCCACTTGCCTTATTAGAAGCAATGAGCTGCGGTTGCGTACCGGTAGTAAGTGATGTAGGTGGCATTCGCCAGTTGGAGTTTGGTGGCTTTGGCTATAAGTTTCACACCTTCAATGCTAAGGGTATTGGGATGCATATTATAGATTATTTAGATAAAGATAAATGGGCTAGTGAAAGCCAAAAGTCGCGGCAGTTTGTAGAGAAGAATTTTTCATTGAATAAGCAGGTAGAAGAGATTATTACACTATACGGGGAGGTGTTGAAGTAAAAAGGAAAAGCAATGTGGTTTGGATAACTAATAATATCAGATGCAAACAGGCAGCCAGATACCATCTGCCAGTTACTAAGGTGAATGCTTTAAGAATGGGGTAGTATGGAAGTTCCCGATGAGTAAATATGAAAGAGATAAGGGAGGAGATTAGGTATAAGTTAAGTATAAGTTAGGTATAAGTTAAGTATAAGTTAGGTATAACTCTGCCGTCTACAATTGGAAAGGAAGAATTGTGACACACTTCAACCAATAAGTAAAGCACACTGTATAGTATGCCCGTAAATCACATCATGTGGAGGCCCTACGTGCTCTCTAATTGAAAATGGTACAAATCATTTATTTCCCCTCGTCCACCATATACTTCCTCCGTTCTTCATTTACAAAATTGTGTGCAAACCGCGTAGGTTCCGGTATTCGATACTTGCGTACACATTGTTTAATAACATCTAAGCTTTGTTCCATAGAAATGAGATTACCAGGAGATATAAACACAGGCTTGGTATTGCGTTTAGTGCGCAGGACTTTAGCAATGACCTCATTTTTGTGGATTAAGTCCGTATAACTACCTGCTTCGATTGGGGGCTCGTTGTATTTGCCAGTGAGAACGCTTTTAGCGCAGCCGATGGTGGGCGTTTGCATTACTAAACCAAAGTGGGTAGCAATACCCATCCGCCGAGGGTGCGCAATACCGTGACCGTCCAACACTAATACATCTGGCTTTGTGATAAGTGCTTCCCAGGCTTTACTCAATGCCGGTACTTCCCGGAAAGCAAGTAAGCCGGGGATGTAGGGAAATTCGGTAATATCTATTACTGCTTTTGTCTCTATTACCTGTAGCGAAGGGAACTGCAATACAACAATGCCGGCATATACGGTAGTGGAATATTTATTAAAAGAAATATCAGCACCACCAATGGTAGTGATCTCTTTTTGAAGAGGAGATAAGTTGAGTTGCTGGCGCAGCTCTTTTTGTATAGCAACCGCCTGTTCGGAAGTTAGATGATTGTAATCTAATGGCATATAGTAATAAGGCAATCAAAATGCCAGATACTAAAACGCATACCACTAACTCTTCAAGGAGAAGAACTGCTGGGCCGCTTTACGCGAGGGCAACCATGCTGCCAATAAAGCAACAATTATAATAGTAATAGTGACCAGAATAAAATCGCTTAACAGCATCTTTACAGGGTAGTAGTCTATTAAAAAAGTGCCACCTTCCAGCTTGATAAGTTTGAATTTGACTTGGGCAAGACATATCAAAAAGGCGAGTATAATTCCACTGCCGCCACCTACACTGGCTAATACCAGTCCTTCATTTAAAAAGATCCCTTGTACCAATTGATTAGTGGCACCCATTGCTTTCAGTACGGCAATATCCTTTTGCTTTTCCAATACCAGCATCGTTAGTGCGCCAATCATGTTGAAAGCCGCTATTAATAATATTAAACATAGAATGCAGTAGATCACCCATTTCTCCAATTGCATCACCCCAAACAGACTGGCGTTTTGCTGATAGCGGGTTTGTATGTTGAATGATTTACCTAATAGTGCCTCCAATTGTTGTTGTACTTTATTTTCATTAACATGGGGCCGAAGGGCTAACTCAATGCTGCTGTATTGGTTAGGCTGCAGGTTAAGCATATACTGCACAAAAGGCAGATTGGTAAAAGCATATTTATTATCAAACTCCTGCTGCACCAAAAAAGAACCCGATGCATTGATGTTTGCCGAGTTCATTGCATTCAGGCTGTTGAGGTGTTTTGCATCCCTGTTGGGCAGGTAAATAACAAATGGTGTAGAGCTTTCACCTGCATCAGTAGCAATAGCACTTTCAACACCTACTCCAAGGATTATAAGTGGTTTATCGGCGTTGCCGGTGTTGTATTTGCCGCGCACTATGTGCGATTGCAGTTTGCTTACCGTTAGGTAATTGCTGTCAACACCCTTCAAATAGATGATGGTTTGCGCTTCACCATTTACCAGTACGGCTTTCTCTTCTACTATAAAACTTACTGCCTGTATGCCGGCAACTTTGTGTATTGCATTCACTTGTTCTGGTGAAATCGTCATGAACTTGCCTTTCACAGGTGCAATGCGCATATCTGCATAGAAGTCACCATATAAGCCTTTCACGAGGTCTTCAAAGCCGTTGAATACACTTAATACGATGATGAGTGCTGCTGCACCTACTGCAATTGCGAGTACACTTATCCACGCAATAATGTTAACTGCATTCGTTGTTTTTTTAGAGCGGAAATAACGCCATGCAAACAGCCAGCGTAAAAAGCCAAGGCGACGCCCCCCGCCCCTGAAGGGGAGCTTTGAAGCTTCTTAGTTAGATTAGGAGTTTCCAATTAAGGTTACTTGCTGTATTAAAGTATAAGAAGATGAAATGAAATTTGGTGCTTCATACTCCCTTTAGGGGTTGGGGGCATTGTCCGGGGGCGTCTGCTGTATGTGTTTAAATAATTCTTCCATTTTAAACACTTGCTCCAGCGTATCATCTTCATAAAAGTGTAAAACAGGTATGCGGCGTAGCTGGTGCTTGGCGCGATCTGCAAATTCTTTCTTAATTTCCCATGCACGGTCTTCTATCTTTTTCAGCGTGGCTTTTTTATCACTTACCTGGTAAAAGCTCAAATAAATGCGGGCTTCCAATAGATCAGGGGTTACTTTTACCGATGAGATAGACACCATACCACCATTTATCATATTTAATCCAAGCCTTCTGAAAATTTCGTTGAACTCTTCCTGTATGACACTAGCAACCTGTCGCTGACGTTTTCCTTCTTGCATAACATTACCTTTGTGGGTTGTAAAATTACTATCATTTTGTTGAGGCCGCACATTTTCTTGCTGCCTGCATTACAAACTACTATTTGATGAAGAAATACTCCCGCGTCTTTTTTTACCTTAAAAATTATAAACTCAGTATTTTTTTATACTTCCTGTTTACGCTTTTATCTATAGTTTTTTCCATAGTTTCCCTGGGCATGTTAATGCCTTTTCTGGAACTGATATTTAATGCCGGAAAAGAAAGTGCGTTTGGGGGGCTGGCTTCCAATAGCAATAATCCAGTGATAGCGTTTATACGCGAACAGTTAATGAAAACAGTGAGTCAGCCGAATGGAAAGATCAAAACACTGGAATATATCTGTGTGTTGATTGTTATATTTATTTTCTTAAAAAACTTATTTGTATATCTTTCCTCTTATGTGCTCAACCCCGTTAAGAATGCCATTGTGAATCATCTCCGTTCTGATTTGTATAATAAAGTATTGCAGTTGCCTATCGGTTATTTTACCGAGAAAAGAAAGGGCGATTTAATCAGCCGCATTACCAATGATATCGGCGAAGTAGAATCCTCTGTAGTAGGTACTTTAGAAGGATTTGTGCGTGACCCGCTTACTATCCTGGGCAACTTTGCCTTTCTGTTTTATTTAAGTCCGCAGCTTACTTTGTTTCTTCTGTTGTTTTTGCCGGTTATAGGTTTTGTCATTGGCAGAATATCTAAATCATTGAAGCGTCAGTCAAATGAAGCCGCCTTACGTCAAGGGGAGGCAGTTTCCATTTTAGACGAAACATTGGGAGGCTTGCGCGTTATCAAGGCATTTAATATAGAGTCGGTGCTGCGTAATAAATTCTTTATGGTTAATAACGAATTATTACTAGCGAAGAATAAGATTAATAACCGGCGTGACCTTGCATCGCCTACAAGTGAGTTAATGGGGGTAATGGTGTTTGCCGCCATTTTATGGTATGGAGGCGGTGGTATATTAAGCGGCAGGATACCACTGGAAGGAGCCGCATTCATTGGCTATCTCGCCTTGTTTTATAATGTTATCAATCCAGCCAAATCACTTTCAACCTCATTCAGCAATATGAAAAAAGGTGAAGCTGCCATAACCAGGATTGAGGAGGTGTTGGGTGCAAATATTACTGTTGAAGATAAGCTGGACGGCGTTCAGCTACGTTCATTCAACAATTGTATTGAGTTTAAGAATGTAAGCTTTGCCTATGAAGATGTAACTATTCTGAAAAACATCAATTTAAAAATAGAGAAAGGAAAAACAGTTGCATTGGTAGGTTCTTCCGGTGCGGGTAAAGTACACTGGCAGATTTGGTACCGCGCTTCCATGATGTAACAAGCGGTGAACTGTTGATTGATGGTGTGAATATAAAAGATTACACGTTGCAAAGTCTGCGCAGCCAGATAAGCATTGTAACACAGGAGCCCATCCTGTTTAATGATAGTATTGAAGCTAATATTGCTTTGGGTAAGGAAACCCCAAGCCTGAATGGAGAAATAGAATATGCAGCGGAAGTGGCTAATGCATTGAATTTTATTGAACGAAAAGAAGCTGGCTTTAGGACTAATATTGGAGATAGAGGCAATAAGTTGAGCGGGGGAGAAAAACAGCGCCTTACTATTGCACGGGCTGTGCTTAAAAATCCTCCCATACTGATATTGGATGAGGCTACATCCTCGCTGGATACCGAAAGCGAACGCCTGGTGCAGGATGCCATTAATAATATGATGCAAAGTCGCACGTCTATTGTTATTGCTCATAGGCTTTCCACTATTCGTCATGCTGATGAAATAATTGTACTGCAGCGGGGTGAAATTGTCCAACGTGGTACACATACCCAACTGTTGCAGGAAGAGGGGCTGTACAAGAGATTGATAGAAATGCAGGAAGTAAAGTAAGTGACGGATTATATTACTGTTGGATTTTTTCAAATGCTTGTAACAGAAAGTTTTGATAGTCAGCAAGGAATACTGCAACTCCTTCCTTTAAATATTAGAATATAAATTATGCAATGTTATCTAAAGTACAGTTAATATATTTCAGCAAATTTCATCTGATTTTTATTATTTTAAATATTATAAACTTTTCATCAAATTTATTTATTTTAAATATATTAAAAATATATTAAGTTTGTTCTGCTATTTTTGAGTAATTATCTAATATGTAAATTCAACTGCTTATGCGCACGAAAGTCCCTTTTTTAGTTTTATTTATTACACCAATAACGCTGTTATTGTTTAGTTGTCAGAAAAAATACACTACACCGGAAGATACCTCACAACAACCACCAGACACCCTTTCTTTGGGGCAATTGCAACAGATGGTACAAGTTGATCTCTGGGCATCTTACACGTTCAGCAAAGGAAGTTTTGCCGACCAAAGCGGAAACCATCATGACCTTACACCTAGCAGCGGTGTAAAGACTACTTATGATTTGATCGGGAACCCTGATGAGGCAATAGAATTTAATGGACCTGATGCTTATGCTCTTATCAATGATGGTACTAATTTTCCCGATGGGGATTTTAGTGTAAGCTTTAGCTTTATGCCTGCAAGCACAAGTGGTACCATCTTCGGAAAAGGTGATGTTGCTAATAATAAAGGCTATTCTTTTTCTGTAGGGTTTAGTGCTATTAATACGCTTCTTTATGCTACTAATAAAACCACTGATCCTTGTAATAATCCTTTTAGTAATAATACAGAAACAACAGCTATCGGTACCAGGAATTTCTCTGCCGATGGTTCATGGTATTATGTAGTTATTACTTATCAGGATGGTGAAGAACATTTATATATAAATAATTATGATGAAGTTGACCTGAAAACTCCGTCGAAAGCCTTACAACATTGCAAATCAGCTCCTTTTTATATAGGCGTTCCTTCTTCAACAGGTATACCCAGCTTTACCGGTAAAATAGATAACCTCAGAATTTATACTAGGGCGCTAACGGCAAGAGAAGTACAGTATTTTTACTTTGCCTTTAAATAATATCAGATTGTGAAGATCTGTGAGCTTCAGGCAGAGCTTATTATATTACCAGGAAATGTATATTCCAAATAAGGAAGCCGCCCGTATTAACCGGGCGGCTTCCTTATTTTATAGATATCTCTGCTTTCTGCTAATAATATGAATCTTTCAATAAAGTACCATCGCCAAGGCTGGTGATATACCATGCGTATATCCTACGTTCATCTTATATCTTGTTCTGTATAGTTATGGTAGAAACAGTTGTAAAGAATAGAGTAGTATCGTTGGATGGTGTAGGGTTGTAAATATACTACAGGCATTTAATAATAATGATAGACAGTAAGTAACCAGGTAATAATCGTTAATAAATTTTTTCTTTTGGTTGGAACGTGTTTTGTAATTTGTCCTTCTAAAAAGCGATTGTTATGATAAAATTCAGCGACCTCAAAGTAGGCGATTATGTAATGGTTGATTTTGAAGGTAAAATGTGGAATGGTCAAGTAATGGACCTGAACCGGGATGAAAAGCAAGTATGTGTAGAAACTGAAGTGCAGGACTTTTGGTATGAACCCGAGCACGTGTATCCAATACCACTCAACGATGAACAACTTAGACGGCTGAATTTTACAAGGGAGGAAAATGAAGATGGCAGTGTAAAGTACAAGAAAGGAGCATTCAGATTAGCAATACCGGAGAAAGATAATTTTTCGAATATAGACATGTGGTACCGTGAGGATATAAGACGACACCCTCAGGTTCGTTATGTACACGAGTTGCAGAATCAGTACCTGCAAATGACTAAAGTGCACCTCACCGATGAAGTAATAGCCTGATAAGTTACAAGATACAAGTACCAGGATACAAGGGATATAAGGGAACAAGAATTAAGGCTCAGGAAATAAGATACAAAAAACAAGGGAGCAAGAAGCAAGTAAAAGCTGTGGCTTTGAGCTGTACGCTTCGTACGTTGTGCATTGGGAACTATATTATTGAAATGGTGAAACCTGCTCAATTAACAGCATTTTAAATAATAGCATTAAACGGCAATAAGACTTTCGTGTCTTTATTGCCTATTATTATTTCAAACAAGTAATTATGAAAAAGTTTTTTTTAATGTTATTTAGTGCCGTTGCTTTGAGTGCGGCTGTACATGCACAGGATAGTACCACCGCCCACCACCACGAAAAAGGCGAATCTGCTATAAAGCAGCAGCGGATGGATATGATGCAACAGCTCAACCTTACAAATGAGCAAAAAGCCAAAATGCAGAAGTTGCGTGAAGAGCAGAGAACTAAGGTGGATTCTATCCGCAATAGCAGCCTGAGTGATGACGAGAAGAAGACGCAGATGAAAACCCTTCGTGAAAATAGCCGTAAGGAGATGGATGATATACTGACTCCTGAGCAGCGTAGCAAAATGCAGGAAATGCGTAAGGAGCAAATGGAAGAACGCAAGGCTCAGAAGCAAAGTGCTGATTCTTCCAGGTAAGTATCAACAACACTTAGTATTCAAATACCGTTCATGAAGTATATTGTCTTTAGTTTGCTGGTATCTACTCTTTTTAATAATGGTCATGCTTTTGCTCAAACCCAAAAGCAATACAATACAGTAAAGGAACGCATACAAAAGGAGTTACATGTAGATGAAGAGAAGGCAGATTCGACAGCTACAATATTGAAGCGGTATTTTAATAAAGTGAGAAGTATAAAGGTTAATGAGGGTATGAGTGAGCAAAATAAAGAGATGGCTATAAAAAAGGAGAGAAGACAGGAAGTGGCTAATCTAAAAACTTTCCTTACACAAGACCAGTTGAAAAAGCTGCGCCAAATGGTACAACAGTACAAAGAAATGCGCCAACAAAATACTCAGGAGCCGGCAGATACCTCATTAAGTAAATATTACTTCTGATTAGTTTAGCTCAAACATTCATAATGCACCCGCAGTGTTTAACTATGCACTGCGGGTTTTTAATGCTATGCAGGTTGCTCTTTGCTTTCAGGAGCAACAATAACTCTTGTTTGTGGCAGGCTGTGCGGGTAATTGGTTCTTATATAATTAAGCAGATTCTCGCGCAGATAACAACGCAAATCAAAAGACTTAGATGAATTGCTGGCGCTGATAAGGCAACGCAGTTCTACTGTATTTGCTGTAAAGTTGGTTACTTGTAAAACTGCTACTCGTGTATCCCAAAGTTCACTGTTCTGTACAAGGCGCATGAACTCTTTGCGTACTTCCTCTACCGGTACACTGAAATCGAGATACAGCATAGCCGTGCCTAATATTTCCGAGCCGGTACGTGTCCAGTTTTGAAAAGGCTTTTCAATAAAATAATTAATAGGCAATATTAGTCTCCGCTGATCCCAAAGCTGCAACACTACATAGGTAAGTGTTATTTCTTCTACTCTGCCATATTCACCTTCCACCAATAATAAATCATCTAAGCGTAGCGGTTGTGTAAAGGCAATCTGAAAACCTGCCAATAAATTGGCTAGTGATCTTTGTGCAGCAAAGCCTACAATAATGCCACTTACTCCAACACCTGTAAGTAAGCCAGCGCCTAACTTTCTCAGTTTTTCAAAGCTGAGCAGTATGACACAAAGCGTTAAAAAAGTAATAACCCCTACCGCTATACGGCGTATGAATTGTAATTGTGTCCGTATTTTACGTTCGTACAGGTTATCAGTTTTTTTTAAATCGTAGCGGTAATAAACATAGTCTTCTGCAATCTTTACAATACCAATTAAGATATTAGCGATCGCAATAGTGAGCAATATCTCCAGTATTTTATCGAGCGTGATCGTCTGTTTCCTACCCATTACCATATACTCCTGCAGCATGTTGAGTACAAACAATGGAAGGAATAAGTTTAATCGAGGTGCTAGCCTACTAACAGTAGAGTGGTAAAAAGAATAGTCTTCTATTATAACATTCTTCTTTATCAATAAAGATAAAATGAACCTAAGCAGTAAGCCAGAGAGAATAGCAACTGCTACCAATAATAGGTTCCATAAAAAGGGTGGCAGTTTTTGTAAGTAGCCGATAATATCTGCAAGCATAAGTATAGTTAATTCTGGTAGTTTCGTTATAGACAATGTTTTATACTAAAACATTCTCCAGCTTTTTAAAAGCCTCTTGTGCAGAAGTATGATGCCACAATATATTGTAAACAGTATCTATGACGGGGATAGATGCGTTTACTTGTGAATTGGTATAATGGATGCATTTACTTGCATTATAGCCTTCTGCCACCATATTCAGTTCCAGTTGCGCCGCTTTTACGGAGTAGCCTTTGCCAATCATAGTGCCAAACATACGGTTACGGCTGTACAGGGAATAGCAGGTTACCAGCAAATCTCCCAAATAAACCGAAGATGTATAGTTGATAATTTCCTGGTTGCAGGGTATCTCGTGTGCCTCTACCAGCTTCTTTAAAAATATGGTCATTTCATTAGCACAGTTGGCAATGTACACACTCAGGAAATTATCGCCATATTCAAGTCCGTGTGCAATGCCGGCACCTAACGCATAAATGTTTTTCAATACAGCAGCATACTGTACGCCTATTATATCGTGGTTGACTAAGGTGTTTAAATAACTGTTGGAGAAGTAAGATGCAATAACGGTACACATTGCCTCATCCAGCCCTGAAAAGGTAAGATAGGAGAGCTTTTCAGCAGCCACTTCTTCTGCATGGCATGGACCCAGAATGGTGAAATAATTATTAATGTGGAAGGAGAAATTGTTAACCAAAAATTCATTTATCAGTTCATTACAGTCAGGCAGAATGCCCTTTACTGCTGATATTACTTTTTTGTTATCTAATGCATCCGTGGGCAATCCTTCCAACGTCTGTTTTACAAAGGCGGAAGGCACTGCAATGATTATGACATCCGCATTTTGTATTACCTGGGCTACATCACTGCTCATGTTTAATAAAGCTGTATTAAAGTAAGCGGTATGCAGATAGTGCGGATTGTGCCTGCGCCGCTGTACATAACTTATAGTATCAAGGTTGCGTACCCACCATTCAATAGGATGTTGGTTATCCGTTAATATTTTCGCCAATGCAGTAGCCCAGCTACCACTACCAATGATTCCAAAACGCATACGCCTATATTGAGTGTGCAAACTTACAAAATAGAAAGTGTGAGGGGCGCATTACAGATTAAGGTACATTATAACTTAAATAAGTTTAAGAGCTATGGCATAGATCAAATTATATTTCAGCAGTGATTTAGGTACTATCCACAGATGCTTCCTTCGTCAGCATGACAAACGCTGTGTTTGATTATGGAATTTAACTGAATCATTATCTGAATAGCTTTATTTACTCCTATTTATAACTTTAGCTTATTTAAGTTACAGTGTACTAAGTTACTATTAAGATGACAGATGACGGTTGAAGTCCACAGGATCCTGTGGATGACAAAAGACCGGAATACCAGAAGCTGCAAGATACAAGCAAGAAGCTGTGAATTTCGAGTAGAGTGTCAGTGTTAGAATATAAGACGGAGTAGATAATTTCAATACACATCCTTTAATCCTTCTACCGGCAGGGTACATTTCTTCTTGCTGCTTTCAAAGGCAAGTTCAATCAATTTAATAAGATTATATGCTTGTAATGCAGGTGTTTTAAGTGGAGCACCTGCAGTAATAGATTGATACAAGTACTCGTAAAATAAACCGAAATCTCCTCTTTTGGAAGGGATGTGTTCTTTTACAATCTCACCGTTGATTTCAGTGTGTAATAGTCCATAAAATTCTTCTGATTCCACTCCTAATGTTTCCGAAGGCATTTCACCAGCCTTTAGTTTAGCTTCCTGCGGGTCATCGCCATATTTAATAAAAGAGCCTTTGGTGCCGTGAATAATATATCGTGGTCCGTGCTCTCTTACCAGCATACCTGCTCTTAGTGTTGCCTGTAGAAATCCATAATCCAGTACTACCGTGAAGGCATCATCTGTTTGTGAGTGAGGACGTTGCATTCTTATATCAGCAGTAATAGATTTTGGTAAGCCAAACAGAACTAAGCATTGGTCAATCAAATGTGGTCCTAAGTCGTATAGAATACCACTTCCCGGCTCAGGTTTTTCCCGCCAGGCATTGGGTCTCTGCTCCGGGCGGTAGCGGAAATAGTTGCCTTCAAACGTATGCACATCACCAAGCAACTGTTGTTGTAGTATTTGCTGTATTGTCATAAAATCGGCAACATACCTGCGGTTGTGAAAAACTGTTAGTAAAGTGCCGTTTTGTTTGGATAATGCGTCTAATTCCAATGCTTCTTCGCTGATGATAGTAAAAGGTTTATCCACCACTACTGCTTTTCCTGCTAACAGGCATTGCTTTGCATACGGATAATGGGTCACATTGGGCGTAGCAATAACAACCAAATCCACATTGGTTTGCAGTAATTCCTCAAAGCTGCGGACTACTTGTACATTGGGGAATAGGGCTTTGGATTCTTCATGGTGCCGCTCTAATACAGCAACCACTTCGTAGTGGGGGGAAACTTTTAAAAATGGCGCATGAAATACTTTGGAAGCTATTCCATAGCCTGCGATACCAACTTTTATAATTGTATTCATATGGTAGGAGTTTAACCGCTAAGACGCGAAGGCGCGAAGAAAAGAAGATCTAAAGACATTAAGAAAAGTCAATTATCATTTTGTTTAAGATATAATATATTCAAACCTTCTTCCTGCTTTTAAGGCTTTGTGGCAGAATGGGCATCATTCCTTTACTTCCTTAACAACTGTTGGTTGATCTGCCGGCTTAATTACTTTTTTCTTCATTGTAAAAATGCTGTTTCCCGGCGTAGAAATTACTACTTCATCACCCAATATAAAGCCCCAGGCATTCAATGTTTCAACACTGTCAAATATGACTTTAAGAAGCGCAATGATAGGAATGGCTAAGAACATCCCTGTTATGCCCCACAAATGCTCACCCAATATAACTCCTAATATAGTGACCAATGCATTTATTTTTACTTTGCTGCCAACTACTCTAGGTAAAAGGAAGTTGCTATCTATTAAGTGTGTACATACCACCACAATGGCTACTCCAAGTACTATTCCGGCGCTATCTGTTGTAAATGTAATAAGCACACTCAATATCAAGGCTGTGAAAATGCCGAGATAGGGAATCAAATTTAGTACTGCTACTATTACAGCGAGCAGCAAGGCATACTTTACACCAAGAATACTAAAACCAACAAATATCATTGTGGCTACAATCACCATTTCAATACCCAGCCCTACGATATAGCCTTTGATTACTGTTTTGGTTTTTCCTAATATAGTATGCACAACGGGTGAGTCTTCTTCGCTAACACTTTTAAGCAAAAAGGTTACAATCATATTGCGGTATAGCAATAATAAAAAGGTATAAATTGGTATTAATACCAGATAAATGATTGTTGACCCTACAGTAGAAAACGTAGTACTCAACATTGCAGAAGTATGATTCAATGCCTCCGAAGTTGCTGAATCTAAATAGTTTTTTACTTCCGATGCACGTAAATGAAATTTTTGTTGTATCCAGTCTTGTAGCGTGTGAATACCACTAATCAATTGCTTACCTAATTGTGGTAAATCGTTGCGAAAATTGGCTATTTGTGTAGAGATAAAATAAAATATAGCAAATACTACTGTAATAGCAAGCACCAAGGAAATTATGGCCGCTACGCTTCGCGGAACCCGGTGACGCTCCATGTAGTTGCATGGCATCATCAATACAATGGACAGAAGAGAGGCAAATATTAAAGGAACCAATACACTTTGGGCGATATACATAAACAGTATAATCAGCCCTATGCTAAGCAAAGTATGACCAAGGCGAACAACAAATGGGGTGGTTTGCATCATAAAAACGAAGCTTTTATTTTCTATTAACCAACATTTACACCAAGTTATTAAAAATCAATTAGTGTGAGCCAATTATATTATGTGAAGGTAAGCATGAGGCAGATACGTTGAAGATAAGGAGTAAGCAGAGCATTAATGAGGAGTAACTACCGGGGAGATAGGGAGGAGATTAGGTATAAGTTAGGTATAAGTTAGGTATAACTTAAGTATAACTCAGGTATAGCTTAGCAGTGCCCAAGATTAGGAACGGGGTGTTGGATGTATGACCTTGACAGCAGGCCAGGTGGTTGTGGGGTATCGTGCATCATATAATATAAAGACCTTTGGTGGCTGGTTGGGGTTTACTTAGGGCAAGAATGATCTTTATCTGCCCGGCGTCTCAGCTAAGCTGCGAAGGCTGTGAGTTGAAGACCCCTGGGCGACAAAGTAAGTCCACGCACGATTTCAGACAAGGCTGCTAAAGACGAAACAAGTTTTACAGAATTAAACGCCTGTATAAAGCTGCCGCTTCCCCATAAAATTAAAAACTTCCTCAAATGCTCTTGTTTTTGCCATAGTTTATGTGGTAAAGCGATGCCACATGTATCTTCACATCATGAGTGCACAGGAAATATGGAATGCATGTATTCAAAACCTGAAAGATACAAGCCTGCCGGAGTTTATAGGTGTAATTGCAGGCATTGTTAGTGTTTGGTATTCGCGCAAAGAAAACATACTGGTATACCCGACCGGCCTGGTAAATACAATTATTTATGTATATATCAGTTTAAAAGGCAGTTTGTTTGGTGAGGCAAGTGTAAACCTGTATTACACGATCATGAGTATTTATGGCTGGATATTGTGGGCAAAAAAAGATGAACGGCACGAAACGGTATTGCACATTACGAACAGCAGTGCTAAGGAATGGTTGTACGAGTTGCTGTTTTTTACTGCATTCTATATTGGTATTTATGCTGCGCTTACTTACCTGAAGCATGTATTTTACTCCAATACCATACCTTATGCCGATGCTTTTGCTTCGGCTACTGCTTATACCGGCATGTGGCTGATGGCAAAGAAGAAAGTGGAAAGCTGGTATTGGTGGATAGCTACTAATGTTACGTCTATACCTTTATACTTTATAAAAGGCTATGTATTTACTTCTGTGCAGTATATAGTATTGCTTGTTCTGGCAATAATGGGGTTAATATCGTGGCGGCAAAAAGTACATCAACAGAAAACCGGGGAGATGCTGTATGCAAGAGATTAAAAAGGTAGTAGTGATTGGACCGGAAAGTACGGGTAAAAGTACCTTGTGCCAACTGCTGGCTGCACATTACCAAACTATATGGTGTGCGGAATATGCAAGAGAATACCTGCTTAACAATGGTACTGATTATACATTTGATGACTTACTTACTATAGCAAGAGGGCAGTTGTTGCTGCAGGATGAAGCGGAGAGGAGAATTGTAAATGGTGAATTGTCAATGGTGAATAGGGAACTTAGCGATAGCAGTTCACATGGGGTAATTGACCGTTCACAATTGACCGCTTACAATTCACAACTGCTATTTATAGACACTGACATGTATGTAATGAAAGTATGGTGTGAATATGTATTTGGCAGATGCCACCAGTTTATTTTAGATGAAATAGTACAGCGGAAATACGATCTATACCTTTTGTGCAAGCCAGATATTGCCTGGGTAAAAGACGAGCTGCGGGAGTACCCTGATGAAAAAATAAGAGTAGAACTATATCATATTTACCGGGATATTTTAATTAACCAAAGCGTGCCATGGGCGGAGGTGAGTGGAGATTATGAAGATAGATTAGGAATGGGAGTGGAGGCAGTGGAGAGATTGATTTAATAGGAAAAATAATGCTGTCAAATGCTGCGGTGAGTGTCTTTATGTATTAATTTACCTGTACTTGTAAATAAAAACAACTATGTGGTCAACAGATTCTTTATGGTTTGAAATAGCTATAGTAAGCATCATCTATGCTGTAGGTAATATATTCTTCGGGCATTTTGAAGAACAGACACCAAAAGCGCGGAGGCTTGGTAAGTATATTGTAACCATCATTATTATCTGTGTACTTTCTGTTTATTTTAGCAGAACGGTAGCTATGCTTTTTCTGGGAAGTTTTTTGCTGCCACTCTTGTATGTTCACGGTTATTATTTGCCAAAGAAAAAGGGTATAAATGGATGGACCGGCGAACCCAAAAGTAAATACTATGAATTCAGGGGTTGGGATAAAGATATATTTAAGGAAAAATGAAGCTTGCCATCAACCTATCTAAGCTTATTGGTTAAGGAATTGGTACAACTCAGGAGTATATGAAACAGTAATCTTGCCTGCCTGTATTTCTTACGGCAAATACTTATCTAATTTATTAGGCAGCAAATACAGCAGCGGGGTAATAATAAAAATTCCAATGCTCACCCATGGAACGAAAAAGCTCACTATAATGCTTATGGCGTATACAACCGGGGATATCAAAAAAAGTAATCTGGCTTCCTTTACTACCTCATCAGGAATGTGTGTATGTACCAATGTTTTCCGGTGGCGCCCATACTGCCACTGTGCATAGAGGGTAAGATTGCACAGGCTAAGATTGACGGCATACATTAATATGGCAAACCATTGCACCGTGTAGGTAGCAAGTATGCGTGTGCTAAAAGGCACAAGGCATACCATTAGATAAAAAAGAACACCTAAGAAAATAAAATAACGGTTGCTCCTGCCAATATATTCAAACATTAGACGGTGGCCAAACCACATAATACCCAATAACAGGAAGGAAATAGCATAACACAGCAGATCGTGCGTTATATAATGTAATCCTTCGCCAAAGTCTTTCCATTGATTACCTTTTATTACCGGTACGGTTAGTTCAATGGCAAGAATGGTCATTGCGATACTAAAAATACCATCACCGAGGGCTTCCAGCCGCAAGGAAGTCATAGGCAGTGTTTCGTGTTCGGTTTTCATACCTTTAAAATTAAAAACAAAAAACTTATCAGCAATTCAAAGTACACTTTAATTGCCTATGCAGTTGTTACTTTAGGGAAGTAAATAGAGGTAAGAACACGAACAATAATGGAAGTTAAGAGTTAACTAAACGAAATATTATATTGCCTGATGCAGCATTTTATGTGTTTTTCTTTTAGCGTAAATATAGTCAATCAGTAATACCACAATCAAAATCACCAATCCGAAGAACTCCCTGGTTTCTTCAATCCATGGCTTTTGAGCTTTCATAGTTTCGGCAATATTCTGAGAATGGTGTTTGGTTAACCAGTCAATTAAGCCATTGGTGTCAAACACTTTGTACGTTGCATATATGGCATAAACAATAATGCCAGCAATATAAGCCCTGGGATAATAACGCCTACGAAAAGCCAACCAGCAAAGGGCTGCAGTATACAGATAAATAGGCATCCATATATATGGATCGGGATCATTGTATTGCAGAGCGGCAAATATGATAAAAACAAAGCAGAAAAAGATATTAAATAGTTTCATAACAGCGCGGTTAAAGGTAAGGGATTTTAGAGCCAATTTCCTTTACTGTATATTTTTATGATACCGTTTACAAACTACAATAACAGATAATATTAACTGCTTTTCAAGCAGGGCTATCTACCATTGAAATAATGGATTTGCCTATAACATTAAAGCTTTTCAATACCTTCCGGCGGGTATTGTATTTGCAGTCTCAGGCAAAAAGACTTATGGATACCAAAGATGAACTGAAAGAAAGAAAACCAGCAGGACCTGCCGACCACCTTGCTAATGAGCGTACTTTTCTTGCATGGATACGTACCAGCATTGCACTCATGGGTTTCGGCTTTGTGATTGTTAAGTTTGCATTGTTTATCAGGCAAATATCTGCAGCATTGGGAAATAAAGTACCTGCTCCAAGTAAAGGATATTCTGCTGTTACAGGCGTTATTATGGTGGCTTTGGGAGCTATTATAGCAGCCTTTGCTTACTTCAGGTATTTCGATATAGAAAGGCAACTGAATAGCAACTCCTTATTTCCATCTAAATGGCTTTTGACTTTAGTAACCATTAGTATTGTTATTGGAAGTATTCTGTTGGTGATATATCTCCTGCCGAATATTGAATAATGAGAAAATGTTTGCTTATGCAAACCGCATTACATCGATAATTACTTAATATTTCAGGTGTTTACTTTCTTCTTTTAAGCAAATACTTCAATAAATTACCAGGCCTACGTAACACCTGTACTTTTTCAGTTATGGTTTCTGCCAGTGAGCTATCTACATATTGTACATCATCCATTTTAATACCACGGTCTATCTGCTGCGGATACAGCATGATGAAGCTGTTATTCAAAAAATATTTAGACAAATAATAAGGCAGTTTATCCAATTGATGCTGATAAGAAATATGTCCCTTGCGAGAAGAAACAATAACCAATAAATCATCCTTTTTTACTTCGCGTGTGAAAATCAAAAAGTCATCCCACTCACTGAATAAGTGGAATATCATTTCGCCTTCACTCTTTTGTAACTTTTGCTGTTCAAGTAACTCCTTACAAGTTTCCTTTGTTGTAAAAAACTCAATTAGCAGACCGGCTTCTTTACCAATAGTAGTAAGCTTTGTAAACCAATGTGGAAAGCCGGGCTCTAATTCTGCATTTGGCGTTACCACTACTACCATTCTTGTTAGTGTGTTAAAAGGCTGGATAGCTTTATAAATAAAAACTGTTTCGGAAGTGCTGCGTAATATGCGCTCGGCAGTAGCACCTAAAAAATTATGCTGACTTGCTTCGTGATGTAAGCCTATTACAAGATCTGTAATACCTTGTTCTTTTACGGTGTAAATAACGCCATTACTAATGTTTGCATCATAACGGATTAACGGCTGAATAACCTGTTCGGTTGCAGCAGCATGATTCACCGCTTTATCCATCATCTTTTTAACAATGGACTTTGTATTACTTTGTTCGCTTTCGTCAGTTATAATATTTAATGTGTAAACAGGAATTGCACTCTTTTTTTGCTTAAGCATCAAACCAAAATCAACCAGATGAATGACACTCTCAGGATAGGCCAATAAGATCAAAATTTTACCTCCCGGTACCGGCGTATCAGCTTGCTTACTTTCTTCGTGTAAAGCAAGGTTTTGCGATACTTTCTCTACCACAAAAGAACTTACGGTACAGGTAACTAAAATCATCAAAATCGTTCCATTGAGTACATCCTCATTCAGCAGTCGTATAGGATCGCCTGCAGCCGTTTCGCCAATAATTAAATTATATCCAACCAATACCACGGCCAATGTTGCGCCTACACGCGCTGTGCTTAAACCAAATACCATTTGACGCTCATCTGTAGATAAACGAAATGTTTTTTGCGTAAGCCAGGCACTTATAAATTTGGCACCAATTGCAAGTACAATCATTACGCCCGCAACTGTTAGAGCACCCCAGCCTTTGAAGATTACCTTAAAGTCGACCAGCATACCTACACTGATAAGAAAAAAAGGAATAAAGAAAGCATTGCCAACGAACTCGATGCGGTGCATTAATGCAGAAGAATGTGGAATAAATCTATTTAAAGCCAAACCTGCTAAAAAGGCGCCAATAATTGCTTCAAGACCTGCTGCTTCGGCTAAAAAAGCACCCAAAAAAACCATTGCTAATACGAAGATGTACTGCGAAATATTATCCTCGAACTTCTTCAAAAACCATCTGGCAATTAGCGGAAAAACCAAGAATACAATGGCTCCGAATATAAGCGTTGAAACGCCGAGGCGTATCCAAAAGGAGGGGCCTACATTGCCTTTGTACGTACCGGTAACTGCAGCTAATACCAGCAGTGCAAGAATATCGGTAATAATAGTACCACCAATAGTAAGTGTTACGGAACGGATGCGCGAAATACCATACTTACTCGCAATAGGATAAGCCAGCAAAGTATGCGAAGCAAACAAACAGGCTAATAATATAGAAGCCGGCATACTGAACTGAAGTACATAATATGCGGTAGTAATACCGAGCAACATAGGAATAAGAAACGTGAATAAACCAAACACAATACTTTTTACTGTATTCTTTTTAAACTCCACAATATCTATTTCCAGCCCTGCTGTAAACATAATGTATAGCAAACCCACAGTGCCAAATAAAACAATACTACTATCACGCAACAACAGGTTGAAGCCATAAGGGCCTATAATAATACCTGCTAATATTAATCCTATGATATGAGGTACCTTTATTTTGTTAAACAAGATAGGTGCGAACAAAATAATAAAGAGTACTATAGAAAATATGATAACAGGATTACGTAAAGGCAAATCAAAATTCAAATCTGCTAATAATACCATGTATTGGAAATTATTTAGGTGAGGAGGGCTGTTGCTTACTCAATTGCAGACTATATACTATCCTGCAATCATTTTCTCTTACAATTTCTCTTTGACCTTCCATTGTGTTGTCACTGGTTAAAGCAAGACGTATCGTGAGCCTGGTTGCCGGTTCTGTCTGTGCATTGGTAACTTCCTCGCTAAGTATCAAATTAGTACTATCATAGCTGCCGGTATATACTCTCACCAGTTTATTATTGGCCATTGCTCTTGCTACAATCAGGTTATTCTCGTAATTAATGTTCCAAGTTTCAGTTTTGGTATCACCAACAGCCGAGCCGGGACATGTGGTTTCTGTACAAGTCATCTTTACATTCCACTGCCCAATCAGTTGTTGATTATACACCAGTTCGGTATCAGTCTTTGTTTTTACACTATCCAGCTTTTGTTTAAGCTGCTGTAGTTCTTCTTCTCTTATCTGAAGTGATTTTTCTTTAATACGTCAATTGTTGCTCTTTTTGCGCAAGCTCAACTTCTTTCTTTTGCAGCGCTTCTTCGCGTGCTTTTAAATCACAGCCAGAGCAAAGCAATACCACCGTAAAACATAACATAATAAGCCGTATCATCTGATGTATATTTTATTTCGAAACATTAGTTAGCTATAACAATATGGAACTTCCTATCAAATGTTAGCATTACAAATGTAACCAAATGAATTTTAGTGAGATTACCTGGTAAAACAGGTAAAGTTTATATTAGACATTTAATATAAACTTTACCGGCATTTACTTTATCAGCAATCTATTTTCGTGTATGTTTCCAATGAATAACAAACAACAGTTTATAACACCAATGCGCAAGATAAAAGCAGTCATTTTTGATCTCGATGGCACATTAGCTAACACATTACCACTTTGTATTCAGGCCTTCCGTCAGTCGGTAGAACCGCTAATTAGCAGGTCTGTTTCGGATGAAGAGATCATAGCAACATTCGGTCCTTCAGAAGAAGGTACTATTATGGCATTAGCACCGGATTATTATGATAAAGGAGTTGCAGACTACCTGCATTACTACAAAAGTTTACACTATCTATGTCCAGTACCATTTGAGGGAATAAAGGACCTGTTGATATTGCTGAAGAATAAAGGTGTGCGCATTGCTATGGTAACAGGCAAAGGCAAGTACAGCACAGATATCTCATTGCAACATTTTGAATTGACTCCCTTCTTTGAAATCATTGAAACGGGTTCTCCGATTGGGCCCAGGAAGGCTGAAGGCATTCAACTGATAGCAGATACTTTAGAAGGCATTAGGAAGGATGAAATAATTTATGTAGGAGATGCACCGGGTGATATTGTTGCCAGCAGAAAGGCAGGTATTCCGGTAGTAGCGGCAGCATGGGCTGAAACAGCAGAGCCGGAACGATTAAAACCGTTGCAACCAGATGAAATCTTTTATACAATAGACGAATTTGGTAATTGGCTAAAGGAAAGAATTTAAACATGGGGCTCCCAAGAATAATTAGTTTAGTTCCGTATCCTTACAAATATTTTGACAAAGGGGTTTAAGGAATTTGTACTTTCTTCCGGGATGAAGTAGTTTGGATGTTAAGTAAACCTGTTGGTATAATAATGCTACTGTATATTTACCTGTTATATACTATCTGCTTCCAAAAGCTATTATTTACCCCTGTTTTTAACTACAACTATACTTAAAGGACGTAGGATATACGGCGCAGATACGACGGAGATAGGGAGGAGATAGCAAGGAGATTAGGTATATGTTAGGTATAACTTAAGTATAAGTTAGGTGTAAGTTAAGTATAACTCTGAATGTCCAGAAGATCAATAATAAAAATGATGGGACAAGTTAAGGTTTTCTATTGTCTGCTACAATGGTGGTCTTCTTTTTGCTTCTTTGTTAATACACATAGGGAGCATGGAAGATTTACAACAGCGGGGAAATATCACGTACAGGGAGGAAACAGCAGATAAATCAGCAAAGAAACCAAAACCAAAGAATGTTTTCCGGTCTCTGGGCTTAGGATTAATAACAGGCGCCGCAGATGATGACCCGTCGGCAATAGGAACGTATGCAAGTGCAGGCGCTAAGTTTGGACCTTCCTTTCTTTGGGTAGCCCCGGTTATGTTCCCTATGATGTTTTCGGTTGTTTACCTCTCGTCAAAGCTGGGGCAGGTAGCGGGTAAAGGATTATTTGATGTTATCCGTGATCATTATCCAAAATGGATATTGAATGCAGCCCTCATAGGTGTAATGATTGGTAATACGATAGAAGCCGCTGCTGATATTGGTGGTATCTCCGCAGCACTTAATTCATTAATGCCCTCTGTTTCAACTAAGTATATTGCTGTCATTATATCGTTGATCATTCTCGCATTCCAGGTATTCGGCTCCTACCAGCTCATCAAGAAAGTCTTTCGCTGGCTTACGCTTTCGTTGCTTACATATATAATATCAGCAATATTGTCAAAGCCGGATATAGTAGAAACTTTAAAAGGCACGTTTATACCACATATTCAATTAAACCATGAATTCCTTTCTTTAATTGTAGCAGTTATAGGCACTTCGTTATCTGCCTATTTATATACCTGGCAGTCTAACCAGGAAGTAGAAGAAGAGATAGCCATGGGACGACGCCACTTGTGGCAGCGCCGCGGTGCTACACACGAGGAATTAACACATTCAAGAAAAGACACCTGGTACGGAATGTTCTTTGCCACCCTGATCACCTACTTTATTATTCTCTCTACAGCTTCCACACTCTTCAAGGCAGGCAAGCCGAACATTGAGAGCGCTGCCCAAGCAGCCGAAGCACTAAGACCCTTGGCCGGAGATGCTGCGGGAATATTGTTTGCCTTAGGTATTGTGGGCGTGGGCTTTCTTGCCGTACCTGTAATGACAACCGGTGCAGCCTACGATTTTTGCCAGGCGGTAGGTTGGGAGCATAGTTTGCACGCAAAACCAGCTCAGGCAAAAAGATTTTACGGAGCCATTGCTGTAATTACCCTAGTAGCTACAGCAATGAATTTCTTTGGCATCAATCCAATGAAGGCATTAGTGTTTGCGGGCATTGTACAGGGCTTTTCTACACCACCGCTTATGCTATTGATTATGCTGATGACAAACAATAAGAAGATTATGGGTAAGCACGTAAACAGCAAAGGACTCAATATATTAGGATGGGTAACTACAGTGGCGATTTTTGCTGCCTCTATTACATTGATCATTACATGGTTTGTATAAGCAGGATTATTTTATAGTATTATAAGCTTGCTGTAGAGGTAGTATTGCATAAGTCTAAGAGCTATGGCATTGATGAAATAGATCAAATAGATCAAAGTATATTTAAACAGTAATTTAACTACTCTCCACAGATGCTTCCTTCGTCAGCATGACAAAGGCTGTGTTTGATTATGGAAGCAAATTGTATCGTTTTACAGACCTCAAAACATTTATACTAATCAACAACTTTAGTTTAATTATGTTACTGTGTATTAAGAAGTGTGGTTTAATTTGCCTCAACAATGCTTAATATAGCATAGTAATACCATTTGGTATTAGGATTATAATTAATAACATAAAGGCGCAGAGCTTTTACTATTTTAAGATTCTAAAATTATTGACATTTACAAATTCTCTAAATATAGGCGATTATAGAACGTGGGAATGGAAAATTTCTAAGGAAGTAGTACTTTAAATAAATAATTTATATTTTTTGATTTATTAAAATAAAGTTAAGTAACAATTGATTGAAACGATTAAACAGCCTATATGATGTTTATTCAATTTTTTGTCTAATTTTATGCGGATTGCCTGCCCTTAGTAGTATTAACATTTAAAATGACTTTGTTGCATGAATAGAAGCTATTCAAAAGAACCGTCGGCAGGTTTGTATGATCCTGCATTCGAGCACGATGCCTGTGGAATTGGGTTTGTTGCCAATATCAAGGGACATAAATCTCACCAGATTATTTCGGATGCGCTTACGGTATTGGAGAACATGGAACATCGTGGCGCCTGTGGATGTGAGAGTAACACCGGTGATGGTGCAGGGATCATGGTGCAAATGCCGCATGAGTTTTTCTTTGATGAATGTTTAAAGTTGGGTGTTCATCTACCGTCTTACGGTAAGTATGGCGTGGGTGTTGTGTTCTTTCCTAAAGAAATCCGTTTACGTGAAGAATGCCGCGAAAGTTTTAACCGTGCTGCTGAAAAGCTTGGATTGGAAGTGCTTGCTTACCGCCATGTACCCGTAAATCCTGATGGTATTGGTTTTACTGCATTGAGTGTAGAACCGGAGATAGAGCAGGTGTTTATTGCCTGCCCGGACCATATTACCGACCCGGAAGCATTTGAACGCAAGCTGTTTGTACTGCGTAATTATGCTACGCATACTATTCATGATACTGTGCGTAAGGGTACTGTAGCTTTTTATATTGCTTCTCTTTCTTATAAAACGGTATCTTATAAAGGGCAGCTCACCAGCGGACAGGTGAGAGGCTATTTTACTGATTTAAGTAATAAACGCATTGTATCTGCTTTCGGGCTGGTGCATTCACGTTTTGCTACCAATACTTTTCCTTCGTGGAACCTGGCGCAGCCGTTCCGGTATATAGCGCACAATGGTGAGATCAATACCCTTCAGGGTAATTTGAACTGGTTGAAAGCGAGTGAAAAAGGATTTATTTCTTCTTATTTCAGCAAAGAAGAAATGGACATGTTGCTGCCTATCATTTTTGAAGGTCAGTCGGATTCGGCCTGTTTGGATAACATGATTGAGCTCCTCACTTTATGTGGCCGTTCGTTGCCACATGTAATGATGATGCTGATACCTGAAGCATGGGATGGCAATACGCAGATGGACCCGCTTAAAAAAGCGTTCTACGAATATCATGCATCTTTAATGGAGCCATGGGATGGCCCGGCTGCTATTACTTTTACCGATGGTAAACTGGTTGGTGCGACGTTGGACAGAAACGGTTTGCGCCCATTGCGTTACTGTGTAACGCATGATGGCCGGGTTATTACCGCTTCGGAAAGCGGTGTATTACCTATAGATCCAACACTGGTAAAAGAAGGCCGCCTGCAGCCAGGAAAAATGTTTGTGGTAGATATGGAGCAGGGAAGAATCATTAGCTGACGAAGAATTAAAACATACTATCTGTTCGCAGCAGCCATATGGCCGCTGGCTGGATAAATATAAGATAAAACTGGAAGAACTGCCTGAGCCACGTGTACAGTTTACGCACTTAGAGCACGACCCGATTTTTCAATACCAGCAGGTATTTGGTTATACCCGTGAGGATATGGATGCTATCATCGCTCCAATGGCTGTTGATGGTAAAGAGCCAATTGGCTCAATGGGTACCGATGTGCCCTTGGCAGTTTTGAGCGATAAGCCACAGCACTTAAGCAGCTATTTTAAGCAGTTTTTTGCACAGGTAACCAATCCGCCGATAGATCCTATCCGCGAGCGTTTGGTAATGATCCTGGCTACTTTTATAGGTAACAACGGCAACCTGTTGGAGGAAGATAAAATGCATTGCCATTGCGTGGCACTTAAACATCCTATTTTAAATAACCATGAACTGGAAAAGTTGCGCAGTATTGATACCGGCATGTTCCATGCCAAAACACTGCAAACCTATTTTAAAGCTGATGGAAAGCCGGGTTCTCTGAAAGAAGGTATTGACCGTCTTTGCCGTTATGCAGAAGATGCGGTTGAACGATGGCTTTGAAGTATTGATATTATCAGACCGTGCGATAGATTCAGTGAACACGCGCCTATACCTTCATTATTGGCGGTATCCGCAGTACATCATCACCTGATCAGAAAAGGGCTGCGTGGCCAGGTGGGACTGGTAGTAGAAGCCGGTGACGTTTGGGAAGTACATCATTTTGCCTGTTTATTGGCTTTTGGTGCCACAGCCATCAATCCATACCTGGCGCTATCTACTATTGAGACTATGAAAGCTGAGCGGCAAGCTAGAGACCAATCTTGATGCTGAAACACTGAAGAAGAACTATGTAAAGTCTGTTTATGATGGTTTGCTGAAGATGTTCTCTAAAATGGGTATTTCAACCTTGCAATCATACCAGGGTTCGCAGATGTTTGAGAATATTAGGTATTAATAAAGATGTGGTAAACCGCTATTTTACCGGTGCGGTTACCCGCATAGAAGGTTTGGGCCTGGATGAAATTGCCCGCGAAGTATTAGCTAAACACGCTATGGCTTTCCGTAAAAAAGAAGTGGATGTAGAACGTCTTGCCCGAAGGTGGTATTTACCAGTGGAAACGCAGAGGCGAGGCTCACTTGTTTAACCCACAAACTATTCACTGTTGCAGCATGCTACCAAGATCAATGATTACAATGTATATAAAAACTATACCAAGCTTGTAAACGAGCAAACCGAGAAAGCATTACACTTACGGAGCTTACTTGAATTTGCACCATCAACGTGAGTCTATTTCCATTGATGAGGTAGAACCGGCAGAAAATATCTATAAACGTTTTGCTACGGGTGCTATGATTTGGTTCTATCTCGTACGAAGCGCACAGCACTCTGGCTATTGCCATGAACCGCATTGGCGGCAAAAGCAATACCGGCGAAGGTGGTGAAGATGAAATACGTTACGAACGATTGCCAAATGGCGATTCTATGCGCTCGGCTATTAAGCAGGTAGCATCTGCCCGTTTTGGTGTAACAGTCTAATTACCTGACCAATGCCGATGAGTTGCAGATAAAAATGGCGCAGGGTGCAAAACCGGGCGAAGGTGGCCAGTTACCTGGCCATAAGGTGGATGACTGGATAGGAAAAACACGTCATTCAACACCGGGTGTAGGCTTGATATCGCCGCCGCCGCACCACGATATTTATTCTATCGAAGATTTAGCACAACTGATATTCGATTTAAAGAATGCTAACCGTGCAGCGCGTATCAATGTAAAGCTGGTATCAAAAGCAGGTGTTGGTACTATAGCTGCCGGTGTTGCCAAAGCCCACGCCGATGTGATCTTGATTGCCGGTTATGATGGTGGTACAGGTGCATCGCCGATCAGTTCTATCAAACATGCAGGTTTACCATGGGAGCTAGGTTTGGCCGAAGCGCACCAAACACTGGTACGCAACAAATTACGCAGCCGTGTAGTTGTACAGGCAGACGGACAAATGAAAACCGGCCGCGATATTGCTATTGCTGCATTACTGGGTGCCGAAGAATGGGGTGTTGCTACTGCTGCTTTAGTAGTAGAGGGTTGTATTATGATGCGTAAGTGTCATTTGAACACCTGCCCGGTAGGTGTTGCAACGCAAGACCCTGAATTGCGCAAGCTCTTTACAGGCGATCCAGACCATGTGGTGAATTTCTTTAAATTCATTACACAGGAATTACGCGAAATAATGGCTGAACTTGGCTTCAGAACCGTAAACGAAATGGTTGGCCAGGTAGACTGTTTGAAAGTCCGCGAGAATGTAAAACACTGGAAATATACCAAGCTGGATTTATCTTCTGTTTTATATAAAGAGCCAGCAATGGGAAATACGGGTTTATACAAAATGGAAGAGCAGGACCACGGGCTTCAAGATGTACTCGACTGGCGCTTTTTGGAGGCTGCTAAAGCGGCCCTGGAAAGAGGTGAAAAAGTAGAAGCTTCTTTCAAAATAAAAAATACAGACAGAACTGCAGGTACTATCCTTTCCAATGAGATTAGTAAAATCTATAAAGGGGAAGGTTTGCCAGAGGATACTATTCATTTTAAACTTACCGGAACTGCAGGACAAAGCTTTGGAGCTTTTAATACACGAGGTGTAACACTGGAACTGGAAGGTGGAGCCAATGACTATTTTGGTAAGGGCTTAAGCGGTGCAAAACTCATCGTTTATCCTTCCAGGCAGGCTACGTTTGTGCCAGAAGAAAACATTATTATTGGTAATGTGGCTTTCTATGGCGCTACTTCGGGCGAAGCCTATATCAGAGGTAAAGCCGGCGAGCGCTTCTGCGTACGTAATTCCGGTGCACAAGTGGTAGTAGAAGGTGTAGGAGACCATGGTTGTGAATATATGACAGGTGGTACTGCAGTTATACTGGGAGCCACCGGACGCAACTTTGCAGCCGGCATGAGTGGTGGTATTGCCTTTGTATATGATGTAGCTGGTCAGTTTGACACTTTGTGCAATAAAGAAATGGTGAACCTGGAATTGCTGACCGAAGAAGATGTTCAGCAATTGCATGATATGATAAGTAAACATTACGCTTACACAGGCAGTGCAGTAGCCAATTTCATTCTGAGTGATTTTGATAATCAGTTGCAGCACTTTGTAAAAGTTTTCCCAACTGATTACAAAAAGGCGTTAGAAGAAAAGAGAAGAAATTTGATGGCTGAGTTAGATACTGAGGTGAAGGATTAAAGGAACAGGGGACAAGGTACAAGCATCAAGATACAAAAGGGGAAGAGTCAGGTATCAGGTTGCAAGAATAAAAGGTTCGATGTAACCATAACAAATTATTAAAAATTATTGCAAGAGCAAAATCAACGTTGATACATGGGTAAACCGACAGGTTTTTTAGAATTTACAAGGGAGTTGCCGGAAAGACGTCCTATAGAGGAGCGTATAAAAGACTACCGGGAGTTTGTAGAACTGTTTTCGGCAGAGAAACTAAATCAACAGGCTGCGCGCTGTATGGATTGTGGTGTGCCTTTTTGCCACCATGGATGTCCGTTGGGTAATATTATTCCGGAGTTTAATGATGCCGTGTACAGGAGAAACTGGGAAGAAGCCTATGAAATATTGAGTCTTACTAACAATTTTCCTGAGTTTACCGGTCGCATTTGTCCGGCTCCATGTGAGAGTGCTTGTGTATTAGGTATTAACCAGCCATCTATTACTATTGAAGAAATAGAAAAGCATATTATAGAAATTGCTTTTAGCAAAGGATTAATAAAAGCACGTAAGCCCAATGTGCGTACCGGAAAAAAGATTGCAGTAGTAGGTTCTGGTCCGGCAGGATTAGCCGCTGCCGCACAGTTGAACCATGCAGGTCATAGTGTAACAGTTTATGAAAGAGATGATGCAGCAGGTGGTTTGTTGCGCTACGGCATCCCGGATTTTAAACTGGAGAAATGGGTAATTGATCGCAGAATTGCACTGCTGGAAGAAGAAGGAATTGTATTTAAATACAATGCGCATGTGGGTGTAAATATTAGCGTGAATGATTTGCTACGTGAGAACCATGCAATTGTGTTAGCTGGCGGATCTACTGTACCACGTAACTTACCTGTAACCGGTAGAGATGCAAAGGGGGTATATTTTGCCATGGAATTTTTAAAGCAGCAGAACAAACGTATTGCCGGCAAAAATCCATTAGATGATTCGTCGGTGGAAAGCAACCTGATCAATGAAGAATTATCTGCAAAAGGTAAACATGTAGTTGTAATTGGCGGTGGTGACACCGGGAGTGACTGCGTAGGGACTTCCAATCGCCAGGGCGCCGTATCTGTAACTCAGTTTGAATTAATGCCGCAACCGCCAAACAGCAGAACATCATATATGCCGTGGCCAACATATCCAATGTTGTTGAAAACTACTTCTTCGCACGAAGAAGGAGCCAACAGGCATTGGGCAATTGCCACCAAAGCATTTATAAAAGATGAAGATGGTAATCTGCAGGCTTTGAAGGTAGTCGATCTGGAATGGAAAATAGCAGAAGATGGCCGTCCTGCACAGTTTGTAGAAATACCTGGTACAGAAAGAGAAATGCCTTGCCAGTTGGCATTATTGGCAATGGGTTTTGTGGGGCCACAGCAAAAGGGTATGGTGCAGCAATTAGAAGTGGAATTGGATGAAAGAGGTAATATAAAAGCAAGCGAAAAACATTACCAGACCAACATTCCTAAAATATTTGCGTGCGGTGATATGCGCCGAGGACAATCGCTCGTAGTTTGGGCAATTAGTGAAGGCCGGGAATGTGCGCGTAAGGTGGATGAGTTTCTGATGGGGTATTCATTATTGGAAAGCAAAGAGCAAAGTATTTTAGTAGCATAATAAAATAATATATTAATTTATTTAAGAAGAAGGCAGCCTTTTAGGCTGCCTTTTTTCATTTTGACATTTTTAATATATAGATGTATTTATTTATAATTTTATTTACATATAAATATTATATATAAAAATATATATGTTTTTTTTCTTCTGTTTTTAAAAAAAGTGATAACTTGCCTAAAAATAATTGTATTATTTATCTAAAAAACAGAAAATGGCGAAACAAACGTTCAAGCAAATTGCACCTTTTTTAGTGCTGGCTATTATAGCTATTCTATCACTTTTTGTACCATCTTTTCGCCTAAGGAAGGAGTTGAGTACAATTCAGCAGATATTGCCTGGATTATTGTTGCAACTGCATTGGTATTTTTAATGACCCCTGGATTGGCTTTCTTTTACGGTGGAATGGTACACCGCAAGAATGTATTCTCTACCATGATGAAAAGTGTAGTAGCTGCAGGTGTTGTAAGCGTATTTGGGTAGTGGTTGGCTTTAGCCTTTGCTTTGGTGATACTATTGGTGGTTTTATTGGAAATCCTACTACCTTTCTGTTCTTTAAAAGTGTTAATTTCCGGTGCCCCGTATTGCAGGGTGGCACTCCAATGACAATACCGTTACTGCTCTTTTCCTTATTCCAGTTGATGTTTGCTATCATTACACCGGGTCTGGTAGTAGGTGCGGTTGCAGAACGTATTCGTTTTACTTCTTATATCTTATTTATTGTTCTGTTTAGCTTATTGGTATATGCTCCATTGGCACACTGGACCTGGCATCCCGAAGGATTTCTTATATAAAATGGGCGTGCTAGATTTTGCAGGTGGTACAGTAGTACATATTTCTGCTGGTTGTGCAGCACTGGCAGGTGCTTTAGTGTTAAAACGCAGAAAAGTGCATATGGAACATAAAGAAATTCCACCGGCAAATATTCCTTATGTATTAATAGGTACAGGTTTGCTTTGGTTTGGCTGGTTTGGTTTTAATGCAGGTTCTGCATTGGGTGCTAATACGCTTGTCTGTTTCTGCTTTTGCAACTACCAATACTGCTGCGGCTGCTGCAGGTTTGTCCTGGATGTTCTTTGATGTAATTCAGTGGTAAAAAACCTTCTGTACTTGGTTTTTGTATTGGTGCCGTTGTAGGCTGGTTGCTATTACACCGGCTGCAGGTTTTGTGGCTATTCCGCAAAGTATATTTATCGGCGTTGTTGCGGCAATCATTTCCAACATTGCAGTATATTATCAAACAAAAATCATACTTGATGATACACTGGATGTATTTCCTTGCCATGGTATTGGTGGTATGGTCGGTATGTTGCTGACAGGTATTTTTGCAACAAAAGCTGTTAACAGCTGCCGGTAATGACGGCTGGTTTTATGGTAATGTTGCTTTCTTCTTTACACAGTTGAAAGCATTGCTGATTGTGGTAGCTTACAGCTTTACCGTTTCTTTCCTTATCTTTAAATTCATCAACTTTATTCTTCCAATGCGTGTAAGCGAAGCAGAAGAAGAAGCAGGATTGGATGAAAGCCAGCATAATGAAAAATATACACAGGGCACACTTATTTTAACCGGTCCAAACGGCGTGCTGTTCGAAAAACCAGTTATTGTTGAGCAAGATTAGTAAATACTTTTGGGAAAGCATTCTTGTTTGAATGCTTTCCCAACTGATTACACAATTTTGTTCATACTTCTCCATTTGCTAATTTGTTTTTAGTTATACTACCATTTTAAATGCAGATGGACGTTTTATAACTTGAGATTGCCTGCCTGAAAATTGTTTCTATTCTTATTGTTTAACCAAAAACTACTCTTAATGATGAAAAGAACAATTCTTTGTTTGAGTTTGCTGGCTTTTATTCATGCAGGTTATTCGCAGAATACAGCAGATACAACTGCAACCAGTCCACCCAGCGTAGAAGTTGCGGGCGTTAAAATTACCGGCTCAATTGATGTCTATTACCGTTACAATTTTGCTAATGCAAAAGACACTGCCGGTCCGATCACAAATAATTACACCAGTTTTACTAATTCGCAAAACTCATTCGAACTGGGTATGGCGAGCATTCAGGCATCGCACAGTTTTGGCAAAGCCAGTGCTTTTATAGACTTAGGATTTGGAAAGAGGGCTGAAGAATTTTCGTATGCCAATACAGACCATTCCACTCTGTTTGCAGTTAAACAGGCATATTTAAGCTATGCTGTAACTGATAAGTTTAAGCTTACAATGGGTAAATGGGCTACTCATATTGGTTACGAGCTGGTGGATGCTTATTTAAACAGGAACTATAGCATGAGCTATATGTTTTCTTATGGTCCATTCTCACACACTGGTTTAAAAGCTGATATTGGTTTAGGTGGTAAAAGTGCCTTAATGGTAGGCGTTGCTAATACTTCAGATAATGTAACTACCACCTCAGCACGCAAGTATGCGCTTGCACAGTTCAGCACTGCTACGAGCGATGATAAGGTGAAAGCATATATTAATTACCAGGGATCTTATGGGGGCAGCTACGACCTTACACAGTTTGATGTTGTTGTAACAGGAGCCGTCAGTGATCAATTCAGTATTAGGATACAATGGTACTGTGCAATCTGTAAAGCCAAAGTATGATGGTGGTAATAGTTGGTGGGGATCAGCTTTGTACTTAAACTACGATCCGACCAGCACATTCGGTATTACACTTAGAGGTGAGTACTTTGATAATAAGAAGCAGGTATTAAGTGCTCCGGCAACTAACATTTTGGATTTAACTCTTTCTCCTAATTTTAAAGTAGGCAATCTTACCATTATTCCAGAATTAAGATTTGAAAATGCTAAAGATGAAATATTTGTAAAGAATGATGGAGGCGGAACAAAAAGTACCGTAACCGGAATTCTTGCTGCTACTTACCATTTTTAAGTTTAATCTCTCCACAGTCAAAACTAAAATATTAGTACTATGAGATCGTTCAACATCAGGTGCTCTTTCATCTTTAAGAGCATCCTTCTCGCTGTTTTCCTTTTTTGTTCAGTGAATGGTTTTTCGCAAGATGCAACCGGGGCTAATACCGGTACTGCTGCAGATGTAACGGCTAAGACTGCTGGCAAGCCAACTTTAGAAGAGATCGCTGCTCAAAGTGGTCATAATAAAATAGCTATTAACATTATGTGGACCTTGCTTGCAGGTTTTTTGGTGATGTTTATGCAGGCAGGATTTGCATTGGTTGAAACTGGTTTTACCCAAAAGAAAAATGTTGCTCATACAATGGGGATGAACTTTATGGTCTATGCATTGGGCATGTTCGGCTTTTGGATTTGCGGGTTTGCTTTCATGTTTGGAGGGGCATTAAATGCTGCAACACTTGGAGGGGCGCCTGGTGTTGTCCCTCACGAATACACGGTAAATTTGTTTGGTCATAGACTTTGGTATAATAGGTTCTGTCGGATTTTTCCTAAACAGCAAAGTATATGACGTAGGGGTATTCACCTTATTCCTATTCCAGATGGTGTTCATGGATACTACTGCAACCATACCTACCGGCTCAATGGCCGAAAGATGGTCTTTTAAATCATTTATTCTTTTCGGTTTATTCATATCCATGTTTGTTTACCCAATTTTCGGCAACTGGGTTTGGGGCGGAGGCTGGCTCTCGCAGTTAGGCGTAAATTTCGGTTTGGGGCACGGACATGTTGACTTTGCTGGCTCGTCGGTAGTGCACATGGTAGGTGGCGTTGCTGCATTGGCAGGTGCTATTGTAATTGGGCCTCGCGTTGGAAAATACGGACCAAGAGGGGAAGTGAATACTATTCCTGGGCATAATATTCCGATGGCAATATTAGGTACTTTTATTCTTGCCTTTGGCTGGTTTGGCTTTAATCCAGGTTCTACACTGGCAGGAGGTGATTTCCGTATTAGCGTTATTGCAGTAAATACAATGATGGCAGGTACTGCAGGTACACTTATCAGCATTATTTTATATGTATGCTACAGGTGGTAAGCCAGATCCTGGCATGCTTTGCAATGGTTTGCTGGCTGGATTGGTGGCCATTACTGCACCTTGTGCTTTTGTCAATTCTATTTCTTCAGTAATCATTGGAGCGGTTGCGGGTATTCTGGTAATACTTGTGTATAATTTACTTGACAGAAAATTGAAAATTGATGATCCTGTTGGTGCATTTGCTGTACATGGTGCTAATGGTGCGTGGGGATGCCTTTCGCTTGGTTTATTTGCAGATGGGTCTTATGGTGATGGCTGGAATGGAGTTTCAGGCACAGTAAAAGGTTTATTTTATGGAGATGCAAGTCAGTTTGTAGCTGAATTAATAGGTGTACTTACGTGTTTTGTGTTTGTATTTGTTGTTATGTATGCATTCTTTAAACTTTCAGATAAGATTGTGCCACTTAGAGTAAAAGAAAAAGATGAGATTGCCGGTCTGGATATACCTGAGATGGGTGTTCACGGGTATTTTGATGGGGTGAAAGTAAAAAATGTTGAAGAGGTTTTGGTTTAGATAATATATGAACATGTACTTACAGTAAAATTATTAGTATAAACAGGCGATTAAATAAGTATTTATCTATTTTTAATGTATAGTAAAAGGGATGTCATACAAGTGACATCCCTTTTGCATTCTTATTATAATCAAATTTTATTAAATAAAAAAATATGTATTTAGATTAATAATATTTATTGATTTAATAGATTAGATTTGGGATATCATATATTATATACATTTTTATAATTTATTCTTGCTTTTTCCTTCACCTTTTCACCTATCATATTATGAGTCAAGCAATTACTATTAGAAAACCAGTTCACTTTATCTTAAATCCATTGAGGGATTTTTTTAATGATAGCCGCGCAGGAGGCATTTTATTAGTTCTATGCACGATTGCTTCGCTTATAATTTCTAATACCTCCTCTTTACAAAATAGTTATACTGGCTTTTGGCTTAAAGCAATGCCAATTTCTTTTCTGCACCTTCCAGAAAATCCGCTTACATGGATTAATGATGTGCTAATGGCATTCTTTTTCTTTTTTGTAGGGATGGAAATAAAAAGAGAGCTAACAATTGGTGAACTTTCGTCAATCAAAAAATCATTGCTGCCTATTTTAGCAGCTTTAGGCGGCATGATTTGCCCCGCCATCATTTTTTGGATATTCAATGGAGGTACAGAGTTTAAGCACGGTTGGGGAATACCTATGGCAACTGATATTGCTTTTTCATTAGCTGTACTTTCTTTATTAGGTAAAAAGGTACCGGTACAGTTAAAAATATTTTTAACCGCCCTGGCTATTATAGATGACTTGGGTGCTGTAATAACAATTGCTATCTTCTATTCATCTTCTTTAAACTTTTTATACCTCGGTGGTGCCTTGCTTGCTTTTCTGGCTGTATTAGGACTCAACAGGCGAAAACCCAAAGCAACTATTCTTTACCTAATACCGGCTTTGTTTATGTGGTACTGCCTTTTTAATTCAGGTGTACATGCAACCATTAGCGGTGTAGTAATGGCTTTTAGCATGCCATTAGATAAACTGTCAAATGTGGAACATCTGCTGCATAAGCCAGTAAACTTTATTATTATGCCACTTTTCGCACTTGCCAACACAGCTATTGTTCTTCCTTCTTCCTTTGGCGGTGTTTATACAAGTACTATTTCGTTTGGTGTAATATGTGGGTTGATTATAGGTAAACCAATTGGTATTTTTCTTTTCTCCTTTATTTCTTCCAAATTGGGAATTGCTGCAATGCCCTCCTATTCTACCTATAAACAACTTTTAGGTGTTGGTATGCTGGGCGGAATAGGATTTACGATGTCTATTTTTACTTCGTCACTTGCTTATAGCAGTCCTGAATTGCTTGTTATTTCAAAAGTGGCAATTATCACGGGTTCAATTGGTTCGAGTGTATTGGGATATCTTTATCTAACCCGCTTAAAATCAGTGCCTGCTGTTGTAAATTATACAGTTGAACATCAGCCTCATTACAAAAATGTAGAAAGGATTGAGCAGACTATAGCAATGACTTAGGATAGCTTTAATTGGAAAAATGATACTGCTTACGGTTAGTATGCAGAAGCAAGTGCATCTTAAATTGTGGGAGATGAAAAAAAGCAAATGCTGGTGTTCTTGATTTATAAATGGATATCTGATATCTGGTTGTGTACTAAGCTATAGCGACAAGTATGTACCTGTATTTAATGATCGGATTTCTCAAGATACGGTTACATGGATATTGATTAGTGATTATATCGGTCACCAGTATGTATAACCTTTCAAAAGTTTGATAGAAAGCATGCTGCCTGAATGTAAATAAGCCTGCAAAATGTCAGTTCTTTATTGTTTACCCCAAAAAAAGGTAATATGAACAAGCGAAATCCCATTCCGTTTATTTTATTTGGCCTGGTTGCCTTACTCGGAACTTTTGTTCCGTTAGTCTTGGACTTTGATGGTTCTAAAGTGTACAACTCTGGAGACATTGCATGGATGATTGTAGCGACTGCCTTAGTATTGCTGATGACCCCAGGTCTGTCTTATTTCTATGGTGGTATGGTTGGGAAGAAAAATGTGATCTCAACCATGTTCCAAAGCTTTATAGCAACAGGACTCATCAGTGTGCTATGGGTAGTTGTAGGCTTTGGACTTGCATTTGGACCCTCTATACATGGCATTATTGGTGATCCTTCCTCTTTTTTTATGATGAAAGGCATTAACGGACATGAGCCATGGTCACTTGCTCCGACTATCCCTTTATTGCTTTTTGCATTGTTCCAGATGAAGTTTGCAATCATTACGCCTGCCTTAGTTGTTGGAGCTACTGCAGAACGTATACGCTTCTCGGCTTACATATTATTCATGCTGCTATTTAGTGTTTTAGTATATGCCCCGCTTGCTCACTGGACATGGCATCCGGATGGCATATTGGCAAAGATGGGCGTACTCGATTTTGCAGGTGGGACCGTAGTTCATATTTCTGCCGGATGTTCTGCATTGGCTGGTGCTATAGTTTTAAAAAGGCGCAAGGTGCATATGATGAATGAGGAAGTAAAACCAGCACGTATAACTTATGTGTTGTTAGGAACCGGTCTTTTATGGTTTGGGTGGTTTGGTTTTAATGCTGGATCTGCCGGGGCGGCAAACAGTTTATCGGTAGATGCATTTGCAAATACGAATACTGCATCTGCGGCTGCGGGAATTGCATGGATATTCTTTGATATGCTTCGTGGAAGAAAGCCCGGTGCTCTTGGATTTTGTATTGGGGCCGTTGTAGGACTTCGTAGCTATTACGCCTGCTGCAGGCTTTGTAGGGCTGCCACAAAGTATTTTTATAGGGTTTATTGCTGCTGTTTGTTCAAATTTAGCAGTTTATTTAAGGGGGAAGACGTCTGTAGACGACACGTTAGATGTATTTCCATGCCATGGGATAGGTGGGATAGTAGGAATGATTTTGACCGGTGTATTTGCAAGTAAGAAAATTAATCCTGCCGGCAATGATGGTCTTATATATGGAGGTACACAATTCTTTTTACACCAGGTACTTGGCTGCCTGATCGTTGTGGTTTTCGCCACGGTCATGGGTTTTATCATTTTTAAGGTTGTAGACTTTATTATACCGTTGAGAGTAGCAGAAGAGGAAGAGACTGTAGGCCTGGATATATCCCAGCATGCAGAAAGCTTGTGAGTTTTATGGTGTTATAAATTAAAAGGCTGCTAAGTTTATAGCAGCCTTTTTAGTTGGTAATATTCTTTACTATGAATTAACGTAAATTGCTAAACACTATTTCTGCCTGCATTAATAATTCCGAAAGGAGCAGCGGATAATCAGCTTCTCATAAATATCCTTTAATGGAGACTGAATGCCTTTCTCTTCGTGCTCGCGGAGTTTGCAAATGCAATATTGCTGTATGGTAGCCAACGGTAGCACAATGCGCTCACGCATTTGAATAGATAGGCGTTCTACCGGGTAATCCTCCATTAGGTCGGTATTACCTGAAAGGCGTAGCACATATTTAGTGGTGAGCTGGAATTCTTCATAAGCCATTTTCCATATTTCACCAAAGCGTTCATCCTTACTCAGGAATGCGGTGAGCGGAAAGAAACACTTCTTCATCACCATTTCACAATTGTCAATAAGTGTTTTGAAGAATAAGGAGTGCTTATATAGCTGCTGCACTTCTTTCCACTTGCCTTTTTCTTCCAGCTTTTGCAAGGCAGTACCTACGCCATAGTAGCCCGTAACATTTTGCTTGAGCTGGCTCCATGCGCCTACATAAGGAATAGCACGTAAGTCATTGAGCGTTATTTTTGAAGAGCCACCGCGTTTAGACGGACGGCTGCCAATGTTTGTTTCAGCATAATAGCGTAACGGGCTGGCCTGGCTGAGATATTCTATAAAGTAAGGATGATTCTTTAGTGCAGAATAAGCTTTGTAACCTTCTTCGGATAATTGTTGCAGTAAAGTTTTTTCTTCTTCGCTGAGTGTTGATCTACGACTGGAGAAGAGATCATTGGTAATACCGGCATGAATTAATTGCTCTATATTATATTGTGCAGAATCAATTGTGCCGAAGTTGGAGCTAACTGTTTGACCTTGAATGGTAATCTGTATTTCTTTGTTGGAAATATTGTTGCCCATAGAAGCATAGAACTTATGCGTTTTACCACCGCCACGCGAAGGAGGACCGCCACGACCATCAAAGAAAACTACATCTACTTCGTACTTCTTGCTTATAGCGGTTAGTTCTTCTTTGGCTTTATAGATACTAAAATTTGCCATGAGGTAGCCGCCGTCTTTAGTACCATCACTAAAGCCCAGCATGATAGTTTGGGTACTGCCACGCCTGCGTAAATGGCTGCGGTATATTTCATTCTGATAAAGACTTTCCATTACCGGTGCTGCGTGTTGCAAATCTTCTATTGTCTCAAAGAGTGGCACAATGTCAATGGTCAGCGACTCTTTTTTCCAGCCACTTAATAACAACAGTCCAAACACTTCGATAATGCTAAGAGCACTAACTGTATGGCTAATGATGTACCGGTTACAAGCAGGTTCGCCATTCTCTTGTTGAATGGTTTTAATTGCCTTCATTACGGTGATGGTATCTCCTTCTACTTCATTTTCCAATATAGCAGCATCTACTTCAGTATTAATATTAAGTAAAACATTTATCTTTTCTGTTTCTGAAAGAGACTGATAGTTTTGGGGTAATGCATTGCTCTTCTCAGTAATATGCATCAACACTTTCTCATGTATCGAGCTATCCTGCCGCACATCGAGAGAGGCAAAGTAGAAGCCGAAGATCTCTATTTTAGAGATGAGGCTTTCAACCAAATACTGGAACAAACCATTGTGTTCGAGATTGAGGATCTGTTTTAACTGTTGGAGTGTGTTCAGTATATCGTCTTTATTCAGGTCTGTTTTGTCTGATGTAAGAAAGAGGTTCCCGTATAGTTTTTTCTCTAAATCGGCTATAACGTTTTCTACACCCTTGAAAGTAAGCCGGCGTTTCAAATGGCGCACATCGCGGTAGTAGCTCCTTATGATGGCAGTACGCAAAGTTTCAGCTACTTTAAGCGTAGTTTCGGCAGTTACAAACGGGTTGCCATCACGGTCACCGCCAGGCCAAAAGCCCATCTGTATCACCGGGTTTTTGGAGGAAACTGCATGTGGAAAATAGTTTTTTATTTCAGATAGTATTTTGCCGGAGGCAGGATAAAATACATTCTCTAAATACCATATAAGGCTAACTGCTTCATCATATGGGGTAGGCTTTTGCTTGCGTAAGAAAGGTGTTCTGCCCAATTGCTGCAAATAAGAATTGATAAGTGCTGCATTCTCATTCAATAGTGCCTGAGACAAATCGTGAATGATACCCAACACTTCGCCCGGATAAAACTGTGTTGGATGAGCAGTAAGTACTATACGAACACCAAAATCCTTTAGCTTACCGGCGAGTTCATCCTCTTTATCTGACTGATACACCATAGATTGCAACTGCTTTACAGTACCGGAGCCATTCATGTCGTTGATCTGGGTAAAAGCAGCATCTTCCAATGCATCAAACAATACTATCTGTCGTTCGGCATATTGTACAAAGCGAAACAGTAAATCAAGCTGTTCTTGTGTTTTTTGATAGCCGGTGTATTGCTGCAGAAAGGAATCGATGATTTCTACCGGGCTTTGATTCTTTTTGAACCCTTCTTCGCATTGGATTAAAAAAAGCGACAGTAACACGCCCGTTTTTTCGATACGATGAAACGGAAGAGATGTAAATAAACTGTTATATAATTGAAACCTAACTCCTACAAGGTTTCTAAAATGCTGCATAGCATTATTGGCAGATACATCCATTTGTTTGCTTTAATAAATGATAATGGCAGGCGAAAGTTAGCAACTTTATTGTGGGGCTGAAATTACAGCAAACGGTTCAAATTAACAGGGTTGTTTTTTAGAAAGGAGAATTAGCCCCCATCCTCTGAAAGGGAGTATTAAGCAGATATGGAGCAGATATGGAGTTAACCAAGAGTTTCTTAAGGGTAGATCAGGTATAAGTTAGGTATAAGTTAAGTATAAGTTAGGTATAAGTTAGGTATAACTCCTGGCTGGCCAACATTGAGAATAGTGATTTTGAGGGATGGAGTAGGTATTTAAACAGCTCCATCGACTAATGCCTTTTAGTCCCTACCGCCACAATTAATTTATTGAACACACTTACGTATTAATCAACGTTGCTTTATCTTGCACAGCTTTTAAAAAGTGTAAATGGAGTAAAACTGGCAGTTATTTTGCTAATGCACGCCGGTTAATCTTTTTATCTTTACTATATACATTAAAATCGGTTGATGATTAAACGCATAGCTATATTTGGTTCTACAGGTTCTATTGGACGGCAGGCGCTGGAGGTGATTGAAGCACATAGCGATATGTTTAGCGCAGCAATACTTACAGCACATACCAATGCCGAACTGCTGATACAACAGGCGCTGAAGTTTAAACCGGATATAGTGGTAATAGGGGATGAGCGTAAGTATAAAATGGTAAAGGATGCACTGGCAAAGACCGAGATAAAAGTCTATGCCGGAGAGCTGTCTGTCAATGATGTAGCTTCTATAGACTGCTACGATTTGATGTTGGCCGCCATTGTAGGCTATGCGGGTTTGCAATCTACGCTAAATGCTATTGATGCAGGCAAGACCATTGCACTTGCCAATAAGGAGACACTGGTAGTAGCAGGCGATATAGTAATGCACAAAGCTTATGAGAAGAAGGTGCCGGTGATTCCTGTGGACAGCGAGCATTCTGCTATTTTTCAGTGTTTAATTGGAGAGGGGAAGAATAAAGTAGAAAAGATCATTCTTACTGCCAGCGGTGGACCTTTCAGGGGCAAAAAGCCTAATTATTTGACGAATGTGAAGCGCGAACATGCCTTGCAACATCCGAACTGGAGCATGGGGGCTAAAATAACGATTGACTCCGCTACGCTGATGAATAAGGGGCTGGAAATGATTGAAGCAAAATGGTTATTCAATCTTGACCCCAGCCAGATAGAAGTGCTGGTGCATCCGCAAAGCATTATTCATAGCATGGTTCAGTATGAAGATGGGAGCATAAAAGCGCAAATGGGCTTGCCGGATATGAAGTTGCCTATTCAATATGCTTTGAGCTTTCCCAAGCGTATCAAGAGTGATTTCCCACGTTACAATTTCAAAAACCCGGCTACGCTAACATTTGAAGAACCGGACACCAAAACATTCCGTAATCTTCCTTTAGCGATGGAAGCTATGAATAAAGGCGGCAATATGCCCTGTATTTTAAATGCTGCCAACGAAATTGCAGTATATGCTTTCCTACGCAACCGGATAGGATTTATGGATATTACTGAGGTTGTAGAACGTGCTATGGGTAACGTGCCTTACATCAACCATCCTACGTTAGAGGAGTATTATTATACAGATGGTGAAACCCGGAGCTTTGCAGCATCCCTTATCCAAATGTAAGAAGCTGGTTTGAAAAAACTAACTGAGCCACAAAGGCCTGAAGGCACAAAGGATTATACCAGATTCAAATATGTTAGCTGATACCAGTTACCGGTTACCAGTTGCCAGATATGAGTTATGAGCTTTCGGCAGTGCATATAATACTACCCAACTGAAAATAGTAATACTCACAGAATACTGTGGATATAGAATTGTAAATAATGCTAAGTGTGACTCCTTTTTTGTAAGTACAAGTGAGTTTTGGGGTCAAAAAAATAAACAGCCTCTAAGTATATCTTAAATTTTGTTGCTGAGCCATGTACTGGTTTGTTGTAGCTAGATAAATGATTATCATTGCACAATTTTCTTTTCGGCACTTTCACTAAGAAGCTGTTTGAATTAATTGTTTGATATGTTTTATGGTGTTTTATTTGGCTGCAACTGCGTTGAATTTTTTTAGCCTTAGGCGTTGGACCAGGGCTAAAAAAATCGCCTTGTTTCGCTCAAAAAAACACTCATCATCCATTCTAAACACTCAACTCAAACAGCTTCTATGCCATTAAGAGTTTAATAAGATTGCGTTTTTTACGATGACAACACTATTAGCAATAGACTGGACGATTGTAGGAACTAAAACCCTTCAGTTCATTCTTTCCTTCTCAATATTGGTTACCCTGCACGAACTGGGACATTTTGTGACTGCACGCATTTTTAAATGCCGTGTTGAGAAATTCTATTTGTTCTTTAATCCATGGTTTTCTCTGTGGAAGAAGAAGATTGGTGAAACAGAATACGGTATTGGCTGGGTGCCATTTGGAGGCTATGTAAAAATAGCCGGTATGATAGATGAGAGCATGGATAAAGAGCAAATGCAACAACCGCCCAAGCCGTATGAGTTTCGCAGCAAGCCAGCCTGGCAACGCCTCATTATTATGGTCGGTGGGGTAGTGGTTAATCTACTATTAGGCTTTTTTATTTATGCAATGATGCTCTGGCATTGGGGCGAAGAATATATTCCTACTAATAAAATGACCTATGGCATTGCTGCCGATTCGCTGGCGCAAAGCGTTGGCTTTAAGGATGGCGATAAAGTAGTAAGTGCCGATGGCGAATATATTGACCGTTTTGCTAAAATACCTCTGGCTGTTGTATTGAACTCTGCCAAAACAGTACAGGTACAACGCAATGGGCAACCGGTAAATATTGTGATACCTGAAGACTTTCCGGGTAAACTGATCAGCTATAAGGATATCAACTTTATTGATATACGTATGCCAACTGCACCCATAGATAGCATTACTGGTGATACTTCAGCGGCCTATAAGGCCGGGCTTAGAACAGGCGACTTGATTTTAAGTGTAAATGGCACGCCTGTTCCTTATTTCAATGACTTCAGGAAGCAGATCCAACATAATAAAAATAAAACTGTCAGTCTGCAAGTATTACGGGGAAATGATACCAGTAATGTGGAATTAAAAGTGCCTTCCACCGGGATGATAGGTATCAGTAATGGAGACCCTGCCAAGTATTTCCAGGTAAAAAGAATCGATTACACTTTCTTAGAATCTATTCCCGCAGGCTTCAAAAAAAGCTGGGAAACACTGGTGTCTTACTGGCTACAGTTGAAATTGATCTTCAGTGGAAAGGTAAATACTAATGAGTCTCTGGGAAGCGTGATAAGCATTGGTAAAATGTTCCCATCAGAATGGGATTGGCAAAGCTTCTGGAGTATTACTGCATTCTTCTCTTTGGTATTAGCCTTAATGAATATCCTGCCCATTCCGGGATTGGACGGCGGACATGCACTGTTTACTTTAGCCGAACTCATCTCCGGACGCAAACCAAGCGACCGCTTTATGGAAGTATCGCAAATGGTGGGGATGGTATTATTGCTTGGATTGATGGCGTATGCGTTAGGGTTGGATTTCTGGCGGTTATTTAAGTAATGTGTCTCACAGATGACACAGGATATATACAGAAAGGGTAAAACAGATTTTGTTTTACCCTTCTGCTTTCCAACTGTATGACAGTAAAGAAGGAGGGGCTAATATTTACAGACTTCTTCTATAAAGCTCTTCATCTGTGCTCATGCGTGTAATCTGTGAAAAACCATCACTCCATTTCAATCCCGATGTTCTTCATCAGTATTGAAGCATTCATGCTCTGGCAAATGCCAGGCTTTAGCTTATAATCAAAATATAAATCGTTACCGGCCACCTGTACATCAAAATGGTAGTTAGCAATGGCTTGCAGATATACCTTTTCTAAATTAGCTAGTTCTACATCATGTGTGGCGATTATGGCAACGGCATTGTAGTGTAGCAGTTGTTTTATTAAGGCTGCCGAGCCGGTATGCCGGTCTAAGGAGTTGGTACCGCGCAGGATTTCATCTAACAAAATAAAGATCTGCTCTTTTCTTTTTACTGACTGGATAATAGTTTGCAGCTTTTTCAGTTCCGCATAAAAAGTAGAGGTGCTTTCGGCTAAATTGTCTGTTACACGCATACTACTCATGAGATGTACAACAGATACCATAAAAGTTGTTGCACACACCGGTGCACCCATAAAAGCCAATACCATATTCACGCCTATACTCCTCAGGAAGGTGCTTTTGCCACCCATGTTTGAGCCGGTAATAATGGCTACTTTACCTCTTCCTTGAATTCCCAAACTGTTATCAACTCTTTTGTCTTTCGCTATTAACGGATGGCCAATGTTGGTGCCTTCTAAAGTGAAATGTTCATCTGCAATGACCGGAAAGCACCATTGGGGATGGTTAAATGTGAGTGTAGCTATGCTCACTAATACTTCTGTTTCTGCAATAGCTGCAAACCAGTGAGGTATATTATTTTCATTATTTTTTTTCCATTTATTTAAGAAGAGCACCTGCTGTAAGTCCCACAGGAGAAAAGTATTCAAAAAGACAAAAGCAAATACATTCAGTCTTACATCAAAGCGGTTGAGAATGTTCTTTAACTCTTTTACCTGTGCAGAGGCATAGGCTCCCTTTTTACTTATCAATGAACTTTTTATTACAGTATATTTTTCATCGGTAAATGCCTGCCCTTCTATTAAGGCTAATAACTTTTGTATTGTACCGGCTTCATTAGCGACCCGAGATAGCAGCACCCAAACAGGGTGAATCTTTTTACTTAAAAAAGAAGCGAACAGGAAATAAACAAATATAATCAAGTAGAACGCTGAGGCGGCAATTACATCATACGCATACAGCAACACCGTTCCAATACTTATAACGGGGAAAATAATACTTAGCCACTTCCACACAGGCTCCTGATATACCAGCGGCTGCTTTATCCAAGCTTCTATCCTTTGTTGTGTAGTGATTGTAAGGGAGCTTTCTATTCCATTGGCACCTAATTGTTGCCGCCAATCTATCGCATTGGCTGCAACTTTTACAGCTTGTTGTTCTTTTTCTATTTCCTCTTTTGTAAGTGGTTGTAACAGTCGCTTTGCCAGCAAGTTCTTCCCCTGTTCCGATGTACAGCGATTGATATATTGGTAAATAGAATATTCTCCAAAAATGTCTAAGTCACTGGCATAGCTATGGTGATGTGGTTGAAAAGATAGCCCCGATTCTCTGCCGGCAAAATTGCCATTGAGAATGGCTATTTCTTCTTCGTTAATACCAATTAGTCGCTGCAGGTTTTCTGCTACTGCCTTAGCATTCATATCTTTCGATACAATAAAAAGAAACACACTTATACCCACAACTGCCTCCAGCAATAGAGACCCGGCATACTGGTCTTTCCATCCATAAATAATTGAAGCCATTGTTATCAGCACTACTGCAAAGCGAAGCCATCCAATGCGTGTGCGCCTTTTATTTACTTGTTGTAATTCCTTTGTGAATGCCTCTGTACGCTGGTGATAAACTTCTATAACAGAATCATAATCTTTCATGTAATGCCGCTCTATATTTAATTAAACAAATGAAAATGTATAAATTTGCTATCCCTAAGCCGCAAATGTACGTTTGCAAGCTCAACTGGGGCTGTACCTGGTTTTGACAGCATACGTTACGGTAGGTGTAAGCATGCAGTGCGTTGTATCATTAGCACTTAAATCTGAAGATTCAAAATTCAAATGGCAATACTCAGTATGCCATGGCTGCCTAATCAGTGATTAGTTAGTCATTTGGGCCGCAAAACAGGTTAGCCTGTTGCCAAGTTTTGCCGCCGACTCAAAATAAATACAGGCTGCTGCAGCAAAAGGCTGTGACTGCTGCAAAAGACTCATTCAGCTAAGGAGGTGGTTGGTTGGTCTGTTTCCTGCCACATCCCGACAAGTAATAATGGACTAAGCATGTAGAAAGCTTATGGTAATGATGTTTGGACAGGGGTTCGATTCCCCTCAGCTCCACTACCTAAGTTGCAAAAAGTAAAAAATCCTTGTAAGTCTCGTTCTTACAGGGATTTTTTATTTAGTATTAGGATTCCGACTACTGAATTGTTTTATAGAGAATGCCTTCTCTGTTTACAGACGGCTGCTAAAACAGTTTACCGCATTCTCCGACAGGTTATAACTAATAAAAAGAGGTTGCCTTTTTACGGGCAACCTCATGAATAGTAGGGTACAAGGGATATAATTATTTACTTTTAGTAAGCTCCTCAATCTGGTTTACTTCACCATTGTAAACAGTTACTTGCCTAATAGTTGTTTTGTTTTCCAATTGTACAATGTAAAATAGTTTATCGCCTTCTTCTACTTTCACAGTTAGCTTCACATCATCTTTAGGATAAACATAGTCCATGATGGAAGTAATGTCTTCCGGAGTTTTTTCTCCAGGGAAGTAGGTGAGTGTGTGAAACCAGTTACCATTTTTGTTGTACACCACACTGGTCTTTACGTTGTCTTTGGTGAAAGAAGCAATCATAGCATCGTTTTCCATCGACCAGCTTGCCCCTGCACCTGCTTTTTTATATATCATTGTAAAGTTCTTTAAGGCTTTACTGTTGGCTTTTATAGCTTTTAGGTTGGCTTTAGAGTCTTTTGCATTGTCAATAGGGGCTGCAGTTGCATTGCCTGCCAGGGCGAGGGTAATAATAATAGCGGTAAGCAGGGCAGAAATTGTTGTTTTCATTTTGTTTATTTGGGTTAAATGATTATTGTGTCATTCCGATGTAAAGGTGCATATTATGGAATGGTGATTTCAAGAGTTGTTTAACCATAATTGTTACCGTGAAAACACGTAAGGCAGGTATAATGCAAGATTCAAACAGGTGGCCAGATACCAGTTGCCGGTTACCAGTGTGTATGGCTTAAGGATGGAGGAGCACGGGAGTTACCGGGGAGTAGATATGAAGGAGATAGGGAGAAGATTCGGTATAAGTTCAGTATAAGTTCAGTATAAGTTAGCTATAACTCAGGTATAACCCGAGGCTGCCTACAATTGGGAAGGAGGAATTCTGAGGCAATACAACCTTTAGTAAAGTGCACATCGTATATTATGCTATCTAATTGAAAATGGTATAAGGGCTTTCTACCAAGCTCTTACTTAGAGATGTTTATCCGGTCAGGCGGTTTCTCCCCATTCAGGCATTTACTTAATATTTTACTTATAAAAGCTCAATAAGGTTAATTTAATCTCATTCTAAGGGGTTTACAATTCGTTTTGATTAAAATTGTACTATAATCTGTGGAAGCATGATCACGAACGAAACTAACAGTACCATTTCATGAATAAGATTCTTGTATTCTTTCTCCTTTTGATTTGTTGTGCTGGTTATTTATATGGGCAAGCAAATAAAAATACCATCTACATTATTGATTCCATTCCAGTTACTGAGCATTTGGAAAATATGGATATAGATATTGATCCCCATTTTATTGAGAAAGTAAGTATAATAAAAAGCAGGGATAGTTTAAAGGCCATGGGGTATGGAACCATAGGTCAGGCAGTTCTCATCTTTACAAAAGCATTCCGCAACAGACCGGAAAATATAAAAGGGGTTCCTACAACCAGACAAATGATATTAAAAGATGGTCGTTGGTATCTGAAGGGCAGTAACGCACCTTACAGTGGAGAATTTATTGATTACTTCTTCAGTGGCTTAAAGCAGGGTGAAGGCACACTAAAAGATGGAAAGCTAACCGGATTGCGCAAGGCGTATTATCCTAATGGCAATATAGAGCAGGAGAAGTATTTCAATAAAGGAATGGCAACCGGAATGGAAAAAGATTATTATGACGATGGTTCATTGAGAGAACAAGGCAGTTACAAAAACAATAAAGAACTGGGGATATGGAAATCCTATTATCCTAATGGCCAGGTACAACTAATAAGTAAGTATAAACATGGAAAACCAGTAGGTACTGCATTTAAATATTACTCCAATGGAAAACTAAAAGTAAGGGTACTGGTTAGAAGAAATAAAGTAATTGCTGATCCAAAGCTTTCTAAAATTCAAAATATACAAACCAAAGGAATAGCTGCAGAAGAACAAGGCAATTATAAAACAGCTATAAGGGAGTACACACAATGTATTCAAATTGACAACGGTTTCGCTGATGCATATTTTGCAAGAGGTATGGCTGAATTGCACCATTTTCAGTTGGATGAGGCTATCAATGATTTTGATAAAGCAATTGAAATTGAACCTTATTATACCGAGGCGATAGCTAATAGAGCTTTATGCAAGATAAGAAAAAACCAGGTTGTTAATAGCAGGGGATTATCCTCACGCAGAGGAGTAGCTGCATCTGCGGAGAAGGATGATACCTCCCTACCGGAGGTCGATAAGCAAAAGATTTGTGATGATCTGCACAAAGCAGCTTTCCTGGGCGATAAATCACAATTAATCAAACAGGCAATGGTGGAGTGCCATATTAATAAAATAGATTACAGAGGTAATCAAACAAATAGATAACGATCAGTATTAAATTAAGTAGGGACAGGTTGCAACCTGTCCCTACTTCATTATAACCTTTATTTAGATGATAAAACTACGCCAGCTAATTCCTTTCAGAACTGTTGCTGCCGTACTAAGAACTTAGAAGCCCGTATTATTAGGTAACAAATTGGGATTCACATCTATTTCCTGCTGCGGTACAGGAAACAATAATTGTTTTTCGGTAAAGGTGGCGTTATATACAGTCTTATGTCCAACAAAATCATCCCAGTTGCCGGTAACATCATTATGCACTTTCCGGGTGCGGATCATATCAAACCACATTTTATCCTCAAAGCACAATTCATAATAACGCTGTAGCCATACCTCATGCTCAAAATCAGTTTGAGACATAGTGCCAATAGGTGCAAGCTGTGCACGCGTACGGATGGCATTTACATAAGCTACAGCATTACTGTTCGGTGCACCTTCTGCACGGTTAGAAGCTTCAGCATACATCAGGTACACATCTGCTAAACGGTACAGCGTGAAATTAAGGTCGGACTTAGCAGTGTTTACAACAGCATTAGAATCGAAGAATTTGTAGATATAGTGATTTTTAAATACTACCGTATCTGATGATTTGATGCTTTTGTATTTCGTAAAAAAGAACTGACGTTCCTGCACTCTTTTATCTCCTGCCGGGAATGAGTTAATAAACTGCATTGGTAGGATATACCGATCCATACTCATCGGAATATTTAGAAATGCCGGAGTAGTTAGGGATAGTGAGTGCTGTAAGCGGATTGGTAGAAGGCACAGATGCGGCGTATTGTACCTGGAATATAAACTCACCTTTGTTCTTATTGGAAGGGATGATCATATCCCTGTATTCGGGAAACAAAGAATATCCGCCATTATCAATAACATCCTTTGAACGCTTGGCAGACTCTGCATAGTATTGGTCTCCCCCGTTGATAGCAGCACCGGCATAAGTAAGGTATACATCAGCCAATAATAGATTTTACTGCACCCAGAGATACCTGCCCTGATGGATCTGACCACGGTAATGTAGACTGTTCAGCAGTTAACAAGTCAGGAATTATAATGCTGTCATATATGTTTTTTGCTGGACTCCGGGGTATTCTCAGGTTCAGGTCTGCAGGCACAGTGGTTACCATTGGCACTGCACCATACATCCTTACCAGGTAGAAATAATACAATGCGCGCAGTGTATGTGCCTCAGCAAGCATATTCATTTTAACTGTATCAGTAAGTCCGGCAGCACTTATTTCAGGGATTTTTGCTATTGCGAGATTACAAGCACCTACTCCAAGGTACAAATGTTGCCACCATGTATCAAAATAAAACGAAGTAGGCGTGTAACTAAGATTTTGAAAGTTAACAAAGCCTGTTTGTCCAAGGTCGCTGTTGGATTTACCGGTCATAAACTCCAGCAGGTTATAGGTATTACCACCATACGATGAAGGCTGCCCATTAAGTAAACCTTGCAGATCGGTATAGCAGCCATTGGCAAGTGCCCTTGCTACTTTTTGGCTGGACAGATCAGAATTAGGAGATAGGAAGCTTGTTGGCTTCTCTTCCAGGAATTTTTTGCATGAACAGGTCAGCAAAATACAGAAGGCTATAGTTAGATTTCTTATAGTTATCATGATAAGTTTATTTACTTTTTATGTAGCAGGCATATGCTATATATGGCATATTACCTGCTAACTATTTGCTTTAATTAAAAACCCAGTGTTACACCAAAGTTCCATACACGTGGACGTGGATAGGCGAAAAAGTCTATATTCTGAGAGAAGGCACTGTTCGATCCGTATCCGGAATTGAAGGTGTCTACTTCCGGATCGTAGCCGGTGTATTTAGTAATCAGGAATAGGTTTTGTACACTAGCATAAATACGTAGCCGGTTAACCTTAAGTGCACCCTTAGGTAAAGTATAGCCCAGTACAAAGTTTTGTCCGCGAATGAACGAACCGTCTTCTACCCACCAGGTATCGAAATGTGAATCCTGTGCAAACTTGTAGTTACGCACCTGCGATATCATAGTATTCTGATGATCTGGTGTCCACCCATCCAGCACAGTTTTAAGGCTGTTGGCAATGGTTTGACGGTCTTCTGAGGAGTGTTTAAAATTAGCAGCTGTATTCACGCCTTCCACAAAGCGGATATCAAAAGAGAAGTCCCAATTCTTATAGTTCATCGTACTGCTGAAAGTGCCTGTCCATTTAGGATATGCATGACCGATAATGCTCATGTAAGCGCTTCCGTCTGCATTATAAATGTATTTCCGGTCGCCAGGTTTCAAACCATGCGCTGCCGCTTCATCAGCTTCCTTGTCGCTGTACGTACCAACACGTGTCATGCCCCAGAAAGAACCTATTGACTCGCCTACACGTATAATTTGGTTTTGCCCAAGAAAGTTAGGACCAGGGAATATATCTGCATTGCCTTGATTCAGTTTAAGTACAGTGTTTTTATTGGTAGCAAAGATAAAATTGGTAGACCATGTGAAGTTCCTTGATTTGATATTAACAGTATTCAGGTTTACTTCAAACCCGGCATTTCTTACCGAACCCACATTCTGATAAACATTGGCATTACGCATACCTGCTGACCATGGAATAGGAGCCTGCAAAAGCAAATCTTTCGTAGTGCGGTTGTAATAATCTACTTCTAGGTTGATGCGGCTTTGTAAAAGCCCAAGCTCAACACCTATATCGCCCTGGTAAGATTTCTCCCATCTTAAGTCAGGGTTACCAATATAGCTAGGTAATAAAGTTGACTGGTTAACTCCATTGAGTACCGTAGTGCCGGGCTGATATTGTGCAATAGATAGATACTGACCAATCTCCTGGTTACCGGAGATACCATAGCTGGCCCGCAGTTTAAGGTTGCTGATCAGGCTGCTGTTCTTCAGGAAATCTTCTTCCGATATACGCCATGCAGCACCCACTGACGGGAAGAAAGCATACTGCTGATTGACGCCAAACTTGGACGATCCATCATACCTGCCTGTAGCGGTAAACAAATATTTATCGTTGATGTTGTAAGTAGCACGTGCATAATAAGAATTCATTGCCCATGAGTACACCGAAGATTCAGAATTGTTTCGTACAGAACCTGCTTGTAAGTACTGCCATTGGAAAAAGTCAGATAAAAAATTCTGTGTATTTACACCGGCATATTCCTGTTTGTATTTCTGCCACGAAGCACCTGCCAATACTGTCAGCTTCTGATTGGCATTGATTTTCTTGTTCCAGGTAAGATAGTTTTCAGACTGCCAGTAGTTGTTGGTATAACTACGTACCCATGCATCACCACCCTGATCTTGCGATAAGTGCGGTAAATCGGAGGCAGAATAAAAGTTATTCTTCGCTGTATTTAAGTTGTAGCCGAAGTCTGTTTTAAAGTCAAGATCTTTGGTAATATGAAATAATAAATAAATATCACCCGTAGCTTGAAGAACATTATTCAAATTGTATCTCTCTTCTGATATTTGTACCGGGTTAGGACCACCTTCAAGCCCGGCTATATCATAGTTGCCAGCCCAGGTACCATCAGGATATTTTATCGGCACAATAGGTACTTCTTCTGTAACCATCCTTGGCACATTAAGGGCGCCATTGGCATCGGAGATAAAGCGTTGCGTACTCTTTATTAAGTTGATATTTCCGCCTACTTTCAACCACTTATTTACATCGTTGTCCAATGTAAGCTTGGCGGAATAACGTTTGAACCACGAATTGATCATCAATCCATTCTGGTCTAAATAGCCAAGTGATAAACTGTAAATAGATTTTTCTCCACCTCCCTGAAAGTTAAGCTGATGCGATTGAGAGACAGCAGGTTTATAGGTCTCCTTTTCCCAGTTAGTATTGTAAAGTGGCTTGTTATTCGCATCAAATAGTAAAGGGAAATGCTCGTGGTCAAGTGGAGCTGGTGGTGTCCATGTGGCGCCTTGCGGATCGAATTTACTGCCATTTGCAAAAGCCTGGTTATACACCTGTACAAATTCATCCGAATTAAGTGTTGGAAGATGACGGTTCAGTTCGTTCACATTTACGTTACCGTCATAAGTTACACGGGTATCACCATGTAGTCCGCGTTTGGTGGTGATGATGATAACACCATTAGCACCGCGTGCTCCAAAAATAGCGGTGGAGGAAGCATCTTTTAATACTTCCAGCGAAGCTATATCATTAGGATTGATGGTATTGGCATCCACACCAATCACGCCATCTACTACATACAAAGGATCGATATTGGAGTTAATAGAACCAATACCGCGTATACGAACTTTAGCAGGTTGCCCGGGCGCATTACTGTTGATATTCACATCCACGCCGGCAACCTTACCTTCCAGTGCCTGCGATACGTTAGCAACAGGTTTATCCATCAACTGCTCACCTTTTACTGTGGCTACTGCACCTGTAAGGTCCGATCGCCTTGCAGTACCATACCCAATTACTACTACTTCGCCCAGCGAATCGCTGGCAATAGTCATTTGCACATTAATATTAGTTCGGTCATTTACCCGTACTTCCTGCGTTTGCATACCTGTGTAGGTAAACACAAGCACAGAAGAAGATCCGGGTACAGCAATAGAAAACAAACCGGCTGCATCCGAAACTGTTCCGGTTGTGCTGCCTTTAACCTGGACCGATACATTGGCGAGTGGGGTGTTACTTGCATCGGAGACTTTTCCCGAAACAGTTTTTTCCTGCGCCCATGCACACATACAAAAAGACAACAACAATAGACTTAACAAAGCAAACTTTTTTTGCTTTATCATGCATACATACAATTGACTCATAAGGCAATTTTTAAAGTATTAAACAATATAGGAATAACAAGAATTATCTGGCAAATGCTTTTACCAGGCATATATTATATTAAACAGAATTCCGGTATTTATTAAAGCAAAGCAATTAATCGGAACTGATAATAATATTGGTCATATTGGAACAGCAGTTTTTTATTTAGTTAAAAATGTTAATTAATTGGTTAGCCAATGACAGCAAAAAATAGAATATCAAACATAGTCAAATAGACAAAATCCTAAAAATTATTGCTGCTGGATAGCAAAATGGGAAAAGGAATTGTTAATTTAACAGTATAATATATTGAAATAATACTACATTTATGGTAGCTCAGATTCAATATAAGGAAGTTGTTCTGAATTGATTATGAAGGCTTTTTGCGGGAATGTGTTCCCGTAGCGTCTTCATCTTCTGGCTTTGGCAGTCTGGCTGAGAACCTGCGTTAGTAAAAGAGCACCTTGCTATAGTTAAACCCCAGCCTGCTATTCAGTATCATTATGATAAAAAAGTGCATAATATCCTATTTCCCCAGACTTGCCTGGCACGCAGGCAAGGTCGTACATCGTACATTATAAATCCCAAATTCTACCCCTTCCCAATCTTATAATACTCGGAGTTATACCTAAGTTATACTTAAGTTATACCTAAGTTATACCTAAGTTATACCGGATCTCCTCCGTATCTCCTTAATAAGAAATCTTCAGTATCCCCCTGTTTACTCCAATATATACCTATCCCTATACCTTGTAATATCGTACTCAAAACAACACTACTTTTACAACCTTTTAAAACCAGTATTATGCTATTGCCACGTAAAGCCATTCTCATTCTATCGCTCCTGCTTTCAATTAACCATTACGGCTTTAGCCAGAATGGGCAGGTGACCATTTTTACTACCACAAATGATAAGCAGTCGTTATTTACAGAAAGCAATGCTGCCACTACTCCCAAAAAGGTAGATGCCACACAGAAAATACGTACCATAGGCATTGATGCCGCAACCCATTACCAGTCAATAGATGGCTTTGGCTTTACACTTACAGGAGGCAGTGCCCAGCACTTAATACACATGTCTGCACCGGCGCGCCATACTCTTTTACAGGAATTATTTGGTACTGGTAAAAACGGCATTGGCATCAGCTACCTGAGGGTAAGCATTGGCGCCAGTGACATGAACGACCATGTTTTTACCTACGATGATATGCCTAATGGGCAAACAGATACTACATTATCGCATTTTGACTTGAAAGATGATAAGCAGGATGTAATACTGGTATTAAAAGAAATATTAGCCATTGATCCGAATATTAAAATCTTAGGCTCACCCTGGACAGCACCTTCCTGGATGAAGACAAATAATGACGTAAAAGGTGGCAGCCTGAAGAAGGAATATTATGGAGTATATGCCCGCTATTTTGTAAAGTACATCCAGACTATGAAAGCCCAGGGCATTACCATTGACGCAGTGACCTTACAAAACGAACCATTGCACCCTGGCAATACACCAAGCATGCTAATGCATGCCGAAGATCAGCGTGATTTCATAAAAGACTATGTAGGTCCGTTATTCAAGGCGAATGGCATTAAAACAAAGATTATTTTATACGACCATAATTGTGATGTGCCGCAATACCCCATTACTATTCTTGACGATCCTGATGCTGCTAAATATATAGATGGTAGTGGTTTTCACTTATATGGCGGCGAAATACAAGCCCTGTCTGCAGTGCACAATACACACCCGGATAAGAACCTCTACTTTACCGAGCAAATGGTGATAGACTTGAAAGAATTTGATATTGTATCACCTGTAACCCGCTTGATCATTGGTGCTCCGCGCAACTGGAGCCGCAATGTATTATTGTGGAATCTGGCTGCCGACAAAAAGTATGAACCCCATACCAACGATGGTGGCTGCCCGTTTTGCGAAGGTGCTATTACAATAGAAAAGGATTCTGTATGGCGCAATGTGGCTTACTATGCAGTAGCACACGCCTCTAAATTTGTAAGACCAGGGTCAGTACGCATTGCAACCAACAGCTATGAGCAGTTACCCAATGTAGCTTTCAAAACACCTGAAGGAAAGATAGTATTGATCGTAGCTAATAACACTGCCGAGGCTCAAACCTTTAATATAGACCTTAAAGGCAAGTTCTATCAGGCTACCCTTGCCGGCAATGCAGTGGCAACCTATGTGTTCTAAAATGGAATAATACCAAGCTTTTACAGGGACTTACAGGTTTACATGTACGCTATAAATCGTTATAATCTAAGTACACTGTTACATAAATAAACTAAAGCTGTAGGAGGGGGCAAATACTAAAGGTATCTGGATAAGGGTACACTTAAATTCCTAAATCAATGACTGTGCAATTTGTCATGCTGACCATGCCTTTGGCTTGGGGCTATAGGAAGCATCTTTGGATAGGAGCTAAGTGGATCTGGAGAATTAATTTTAAGTAACTCTAAGAGTAGATTTCTAATAAAACCACTAGAGATGTTGCAAAATGTAGCTTTATTACTTAAAACTAATTTCCCCGAGCCACTTAAGTAAGCCTTTTCTGATAGAGCTTTATGAAGGAGGATGCATGCAGGTTAGATCAGGAAGTGCAACAAGCTTTTCATAGCTATCCTGGATAACAAACAGCCTTGCAAAGACCTTATTACCTTAACAACTCAGCCATATCAGGAAATACATCAACCTTATTGCCTTATCTTAATTATGCTATGTAGATAGGTATTCTAAATTTGCGCCGAAGTAATAACTATCAGCTTGCCATATAAACCTGGAAATCATTAGAACAATTTTATGTTTCTTTGATTACACTATTGTAATTACTTAAAATGAGATTAGGTACTGTGCAGATTCGGTTCTTATTTACGCTCTTTTTAATCAGTTTATATTTTTTACTACCCATTACCACTTCCGCTCAAAAAACTACAACTGAGTATGGTCCATTCGAGCCTTACGGCGGCAAGAGAGAAGTTACCTATACCAGGGATAGTGTACCGGTTGAACTAAAAGAATATGATATATTAGGCAATCTGCGCAGGCATGTTATAGTTAAGGGGGATACTCAAAATCGCTTAACACTAAAGGAAGAACGCATTTATAATGAAGACAAACATTTAATTGGTGGCTTTATAAAAACTATTTTTTATAAAGACAGTCTTGATTACGGAGGCAAGACTATTTACAAACAGTTTGACTCTGCAGCTAAAACTTTTACAGTAGTAAAGCCTCTGATATCTAATTATGAGCAGGCAATGGTTACTACACCCCCTGATTCACTCCAACTAAACCCCTTTTACAGGAAATATACTGATGCCTTTGGTATTCCAATTGTTTCATCCGGCAAAGTGCCTGATGCAGCACTATTGGTAGCTCGTGATATTGTAAATTATATGCTGATGAAAAGAGCAGATGTAAGAGATGAATTAGTAAAGCGCAAATCAAGAGTGCTGGTAATGGCCGAAACAGAAATGGAAACAGACCTGCCCGAACATAGCGACTGGAAAAAACCTGATCGTAATGATCTTAGGCTTACACCAGGAGAACGGGAAAATTATGATAAACCGGCTGGCATTGGCAGTATGACTGATAACCAATACTGGAATCAACGTGCTCGCGGCATGGGCGGCAACGAAGTATCTTGTGCTGAGGAGAATTTACTTGGTTACGCCGGTACAAAATACTATGGTGAAAACATTCTTATTCACGAGTTTAGTCACAATATGATGAGCGCGCTTGCTACTGTAGATACCGCGCTCTATGCCCAGATACAACAAGCTTATGATTCTGCCAGATCCCTGGGTTTATATAAAGGTCAATATGCTATTAATACTATAGCAGAGTACTGGGCAGAAGGTACACAATGGTGGTTTTGGTCAAATATTGCATTTGAAGACGGGCAAACACATATTCAATCGCCAGACGATTTAAAGGCTTACGATCCCCTACTTTATCATGTTTTGGAACAGGTGTATTATGGTCATCATATCCCTGCAGATGTCTATTACAAGCACAACTTAAATCCACTACCTTAAAGCTTGTATATTCAGCTCAAAACTCGCATTCTTCTCTTGTCCTATAATTTTAATTATTCCATTGATAGGTGTTGATTTTCATAATTGCTTTGAAGAGAAGCCCATTTGGTAAATGTGTAATTCAAATACGTTCAAATCTATGTGCCTGTCCCGCCAACGGCGGTGGTCAAACCTCCGCCTGAATGACGCAGTCGGGCAGGTATGTACCTATGATTCTATGTGGTGAATATTGGCCAGTTCACAGCTTCCTGCAAGCATAGTTTGGAATAACAACATGAAAACTTGTACCTACATTCACTTCTGATTCTACACTGATGCTGCCTCCTAACTTTTCTACTGTTTCTTTTACAATATACAAGCCGAATCCGGAACCGCTTGACTTTGTATTACCTCTGTAAAACTTATTGAAAATATTATTAAGATGGTTTTGATCAATACCCTGGCCATTATCTGTGACCACTATATCAGCCAGTTTTTCGTTAGCACAAACACTGATCTTTAAATATGGATTTTCCTGTTCTTTATTATGATGCTTCAATCCATTAGAAATTAAATTATTGATGATCATCCCTAACCTCGATTTATCTGTTTCAAACACACCTGATTGACTTACTTCCACTATTCTTTTTATTCCCTTTGAATCATATGAAAAGATTTGATCCTGCAGAGCATTGTTCATAAATTCTTTTAAGTCTAGCTTCTCATACTGTAATGCAGTGCTTTTATTCTTTGCATATTGAAGAATCTCGGTTATAAGATTATCTAATCGTAGGATGGACTTTTTCAGGAAGTTCAGATATTCATTTCTTGTCTCCGGATCTTCTTCCATTTTTATAACTTCTGTCATTGTGATCATGGAAGTGATTGGCGACCTCAGGTCATGTGAAGTCCTGAATATTAAAGTATCTAGTTCTGCATTCAATTTACTAAGCTGCTTATTGGCTTCATTAATTGTTTCATTTTTTATATTCAGTTCATTATTTTTCTGTTCAAGCTTTTCATTCAGCATCTTGATCTTGCCATATGCATTAAAAAACTGTCTGGATAGCGTAGTTGCCTGGCAGATAACGAGTATGTAAAGGCCTATATAAAGCAAGTTCGTGCTTTCTACTACTAAACTTGAGTAAAGGATATCATTAATGGCTGTTATAATGAGAATGATAAATCCTATCAAAAAATAAACACTTCCGTGCCTTTTGTTTTTTACAGCATTGGTGTACACATAGGCTCCATAGCAGGCGGTTAGCAAAAGAAACAATTGAAAAGGCCTTAGTATATAACGAAAGATAAAAGGTGAACTAAACAAGGCTACAGCAACAAAAGGAACACTGATTAGCAATATATAACTAAGCACTTTTCTTGAAAACTCCTTTGGAAATAATTCAAAATAAAAAAGGGCCAACACCGGAACTGTTAGATACAGTGATGTAAACTCCACATGCCTTATAAACTGCCAGCTCCAATGTGTAATATAGGTGATACCCAATTCACCGGTTACAAGCGGACGTATGCCTATCAATACACAAAACAATGCAAAGTACAATGGGGATTTTCTGCTGCTAAAAAAGAAATAAACAACCAGGTAAAAAATTCCAATAAGAAAGAAACCTCCCGTAACAAAAAAATCTTGCGCAATATTTCTAATTCTATAATTATTTACTTGCTCCTCTGTACCAAGTTTAATAAAGTCCCATAATCCACCCGTATTATATGTAAAATTGGCTACCTGCATTACAATATCCAGTTCGTTATTTACCGGTATTACAGGAACTATTATTGGTTGAAAAGCAGCACTGCTGGCTCCGCGGCTTGTGCTTACTTTACCAATCTCTGCTATTTGCTTGCCATTTACAAAAAGCTTATATGCTGATGCAACAGTTAAGAATTTCAAAGCAAGTTTTTCATTTGAGGCTGGACACATCACCTTCAATCTGTAAGTAGCATACCCAAAAGAAGGTTTCAATATACTGTGATTTGGTATGAGATTGTTCCAAAAGCCCGGAACAGTTGCATAAGCTAATGGTTTAATAAGTCCTGAATCGAAAAATGATGGTGTATATAATGAATTCCAATAAAATTCCCATTGCCCGTTAAGATCAGCTAATCCATCTTTTGCCCAATTACGGTCTTGCAGATTCAGTACACCTTTAATGGCAGTATTATTTGGTTGACAAAAAGAGTAGTTGATAAGAAACAAAAACAGAATAGTAAAAGCAATCTTTTTGCAATTAGCTAAACTGAAAGACATGATAGTTATTATTGGATCCCCCATTATACTTAAATTAAAGAATTCCTGCACATGCATTCTGTTGACATGGCATTTTAACTACAATCGATCTTATACCAATTTCGGTTAGGTGGCATTATATACACATTGTTCAAAGTTGAAGTACTTCCTGCTTGCAGCTTATATCAGGCTACCTGTTGGAATCTGGTATTATATAAATAGCAAGTAATATTGTTTGTAATATACTGTTATAAGCATTAGTTCATTTTGGTAATGTATATCTATAAATATTTTCTAAAAGAATATATTCTCAGGTCCGTTTACAAGTTTCAAAGCCTTTCTAAAGTGATTTAAGAATTTTTCAAGAGTCTGTTCCGCTAACAATATTAAGAGTATCTGGGGAATTAATTTGTACTATTTTGTTTTTACAGGTAAGTAAGGCTTTTTTGGCGAACATTACTAACTCGTAAACAGCATAAAAGCACGCTCAAAATCCCAATTCCTGATCTTGGTGGACTCGGAGTTATACTTAACTTATACCTGACTTATACTTAAGTTATACTTAACTTATACCTGATCGCCTTGCTATCTCCTCCACTGCAACCCCTCATAAATTGCCTCCATACTCCACATCTATCCCTCCTCCTATTCTCGCTTATTACTTCCGATAATATATGGTAAATTGCCTTTTATTACTGATACACAAGCTGTTTATTACTTTGTGGACAAGGTGTGGTATCCACAGGATCCTGCGGATTAAAAGTATGATGAATATTACGGAAGGACTTTCTTTCACTGCAGAGCGGAGAAGAGAATAGAGAATTTGCTGAGAATGGCTCTGCGAAACCTCAATTAACTCATATTCTCAGCGGTGAATATCAGCGCTTCAGGGCTGTTATTGAAGGAAAAAAATGGTGCTTTGTATGCTATAGCAGATGCTGGTAGATTATACTGGATTGGTAAAAGATAAAGAATTTTTAGGTGAATAAGAATACATAGGCACTTAGCCTTAAACAGAAAAGCCATACAGAGCACATTATATGGCTCTATCTAAAGAGCATCGACTTTGTAAAACACTGCACTGCTACCTAATGTGACTACCTCCTGTAACGCGGTAGTTCAGTTATTCATTTCTTAACAGCAAACTTTTAATAAAAATAAATATCTTGCTCTAACCCAACTACCTGTAAACACTATGAGAAAAATAATCTTAAACCTTGCTGTTAGCTTAGATGGCTTTATTGAAGGCCCCAATGGTGAATTTGACTGGTGCTTTGACGATCAGGATTACGGTTTGAAAGCATTCTTCAACAGCATTGATGCCATCTTCATGGGCAGGAAAAGTTACGAGCTGGTAAAAACAATGGGCGATAATCTTTACGAGAATAAAAAGATATATGTTTTCTCCCGCACACTAAAAGAAGTAGCACCAGGCGAAGAACTCATTGCTGCAAACTTAGAGGAGCAGGTAAAAGGAATCAAACACTCAGCAGGTAAAGACATCTGGCTCTTTGGTGGTGCAAGCCTTATCACTTCCTTTATCAACTCAAAATTAATAGATGAGTTCATGCTTTCTGTTCATCCCATTATTTTAGGTGGAGGCAAGCCGTTGTTTATTGATGTTAAAGACAGAACCTTATTAAAGTTGCAGGAAGCTATAACTTACTCAAGCGGATTAGTACAACTACTTTATACTACTTAAAATATTGCCCTGGAGGGGCAAAATGTTAGTAGCAGCAGAAAGACAATCTTTAGGCTTTACAACTCCGTTAGACTCGCGCTTTTCTGCATGATGTCCGAAGGATATTGTGGGCTGCGCTAAATAATTATAAAAAGTAGGCAGAAGCCTGAAAGGCTTCAATATGAATAGCTCCGGGTGCTAAACCAGGAGGGAAAGATAATTTAGTACACCTCAATCCACCATCTGCCGATGTTGAATAATTTAGAAGGTTAAACTGCTTTGAGTACAGTGTCAACTAAATAAATTTATATAAACATCACTATCGAATAAATCAAGCTTCCCTGGTAGAAGCTAACCCAAACGTATCGTCCTCCCGTTAAACATAAATCCTCCAGCCTGCAATGAGCTACGTATCCACCTTTCCAATCTCTGCTAAGTAAGACTACGCTGTTCAAAGTTTAAGGCCAAAGGCAACCAACCTGTTCATCAAATACCTGTCCATTAACAAGCAGCACCATGTTAGCCCAACAGGGCCACTCAATAATAAAGCTGCACCTTCGGCAGTGGGGCGGCGCTTGCCAGCACGAACTATTCTCACTGAGACCAATAAAAAATATTATTCACGAAGTAATGCGCGGAGCGATCATGCCGTGCTTGATTTTTTGGTTACCTTTTTTATCAAGAAAAAAGGTAAAGACAAGAACTATCTGTAAGAACTTGTACTTAAAACATCTGCTGTGTTCACAGCACCCAAATAGACTTGTTCTAAACTAAAATATAGTTATGTTACAGTGTATTGAGGTCGAATAATCATTTATAACTTATTAAGGCGCGAGTCTATAGTAGCGGTATATTTATGGAGCATCTACCCCCAAATTCCCACCTCAAAATCGTAAAACGCTTCCAGCTAAACCTAAGTTATACTTAAGTTATACCTAAGTTATACTTAAGTTATACCTAACATATACTTAATCTCCTTCATATCTCCCTCTAATATAATCCGCATCTACCCAATACCTACGTCTAATCACATGGCTCATCCCGGCATTAAATAAATTATTCAATCATTATCATCTTTAAACAAAACAACAAACAAGAATTGATCAACACTAATTTCCTCACAATCACATACACAACTAATTTCGCTGCTCTTTAGAATTAAACATTAATACCTGTCAGATACACCAGCATGAAATCATCTTCTCCACATAGTACTACACAGTTAGTCATCACAGGGCTTTTATTTTCAATGCTTTGGGCTTCTGCTTCAGTAGGCGGCAAAATAGGTATGCAGTCTGTGGAGCCGTTGCTGCTTTTTGATGTTCGCTTTATGCTGGCAGGCACCCTCATGCTGTTGTATGCGCACCTCTTCACAAACAGCCAACTGCCCAAAAAATCAGACTGGAAGCAGCTTACCTGTTTTGGTTTATTGAATACAACATTGTATTTAGGATTATACATTATTGCATTAAAGCAGGTGTCAGCAGGTATTGGAAGCCTTGCAGTAGCCACTAATCCGTTAATGATAAGTGTGCTTACAGCAGTATGGACAGGAAGAAGAGTGAAACCTGTTCAATGGTTAAGTATTGCATTAGGAATGGCAGGAGTTATTATTGCTACCTATCCGTTACTTCAAAACAGCACAGCTACTATCCATGGTTTGGGATTGATGTTGTTAAGTATGCTATGTTACTCTGCAGGTACTATTTATTATGCTGAAACAAAGTGGCAGTTACCATCTATAGTAATAAACGGCTGGCAGGTATTTATTGGTGGTATATTGCTGTTGCCTTTCTCTTTCCTGATGCATCATGCAAATGCCATCAATCATTTCGACACAAGGTTTTGGGCATCCGAAGGATGGCTCGTTATACCCGTATCAATTATATCCGTTCAGTTATGGCTACACTTATTAAAAGTGGATGCTGTAAGAGCTTCCCTATGGCTGTTTTTGTGTCCGGTATTTGGCTTTATATATGCAGCTATTTTGCTGAATGAGCCTATAACTTTATACACAGTTGTAGGAACTTTGTTAGTTATTATAGGTTTATATTTAGGTCAAAAGAAGAAGCCGAGAAAAGAATAGAACTTAAGATATCTTAATTGCCAATTATTACACTGTAACGTAAATAAGCTAAAGTTATAGATAGGTGTAAATACTGAAGGTCTCTGGAATGATGAAACACTTAAATTCCATAATCAAACACAGCCTTTGTCATGCTGACCATGCCTTTGGCTTGGCAGGCTATAGAAGCATCTGAGAATAGTAGATAAATCACTGTTTGAATTAGACTACGATCTATAGCATAGCTCTTAAACATAATTAAGTTACGCTGCAATTATTACATTGCTTTACTGGGTGGTGTTATCCACAGGCTCCTGCGGATTAAATGTATGCTGACTACAATGGGAGGATTATGTTTAACAAGGAGAGGCAAAGAAGACAGAGGTTTATAAGAGAAGGACACTGATAACCCTTTATAAACTCTATTTTTACCTCGGTTATTAGATTAATAGTTCCATCCTGCAAAACCTCTGCGGAACCTCTATTTACTCCTGTTCTCTGCGGTAAAATAGGCTATCACACATTTTAAAAGACTACTCTTTATTGAAATCTATTATGAACTCAGTCTGTGCTGCAGCAACATTTCTTTCTAAAGCAAAATGAAAACCATGATTAGCCAGCACCTCTCTTACTAGAGTCAAGCCAATGCCCTGCCCGTCTTTCTTAGTGCTGAAAAAAGGAGAAAATATATGTTGCTGATGAGGCGCATCAATGCCTTTACCCGTATCTCCAATTATCAATCTATGATCTGTTGTGGTAAAGCTAATAACACCTCTATCACAGATAGCCTCAATAGCATTCTTTACAACATTTACCAGCACCTGTTCCATCTGTGTTTCATCGGCATAAATAATTGTATCTTCTTGTTGCAGATTCAATTGAAAGCTGATGTTCTTTTCATGAGCCCTTATTTCCATCAGGTGTGCTACTGCATATACCAGTTTGTGTACACTCATTGGTTTTCTATTCGGCTCCGGTAGCTTTACCAGGTCGGCAAAGTTCCTTGTAAACACATTTAGATTCTCATTGCGCGTCACAGCAGCTTGTAATGCTTCTTTAAGCATAGCCGTTGAAGGTTGCTGCCAAATCTGTTGCATATTCAATGCTGAATGAATGATAGAATTAACCGGACCAATGGAATTATTCACTTCATGTGCCATCATCCGGATGACTTTGCTATATACCTTTTTCTCTGCGGTCAATATCTCAGCAGTCATTTCTTCTATCATAATGAAGTTTCTCGCGAAGCCCCGGTCAATAAACTGTGCTTTCTGCACCTTATACATATCAATCCCCGTAAGATTGATAGTAACGGATTCACCGGAATCCAGTGTTTTTATTTGATGAATGATTGGATGAAGAATGCTACTTAATGTTCTGCCAATTAGCTCAGTCTCCTGTAGTTTCAATATCGTTAATGCTTTATGGTTAACTAACTGAATATTGTCATCATAATCAAGAATAATAATACCAGTGGGAGAGGTGGCAATCAGTTTCTCCAGGAAGAAATGTTGCTGCTCTTGCTGCGTGCGTTCTTTTCTTAACTCATCAATCATAGTATTATACACACCAATTAGTTGGTCCATCTCCGGCTTTCCGGTCTTCAGAAACTTGATATTGAAATCTCTGTCTCTTATAGCCTCTATTCCTTCCATCAACCTTTTTAAAGGCTGTATCAATTCTTTATAAAAACTCCAGGCAATTGCAGCAGAGATAAGTATGAATATCTCTGATACAATGAAATAAAGCTTATTGGTTTTAAAGATATAGAAGCTAAGCACCAGCGTCATCAGGTGCAGTAGGATTACGAACAGCAAGTACTTAGTCCGTAGTTTCATCGTAAGGTATATTATATTTTTCAAGCCGGCGATACAAGGCACTCCGTGTAAGCCCCAGCGAAGTAGCTGCTTTTGATATTTTATTGTTATAATAAGCCATTGTTCTCTTAATCATTTGTACTTCCATTTCCTCTAAAGTAAGTGCACCAACACCCGGTAGTTGAATGGTACCTTTTTTTTGTGGAGATTGCTCCAGCTGCGCCTTGAAATCTTCAGCATCCAACTCATTCTTTCTGGTCACTAATACCGAGCGCTCTACTAAATTCTTCAACTGCCGTATATTACCGGGAAGTGGCAATTGCTGCAGCCACTTCATCCCGTCAGGTGTTATTGTTAAGTTTGGACGGTTATACACTTCCCGAAGGTTATTTATAAAGAAGTTCACCAGCAGTGGAATATCTTTCGGGCGTTCACGTAGTGCTGGTAAATTAATAGTGATTAGATTGATGCGGTACAACAAATCCTCACGGAATGTATTCTCCACAATCATTTCATCCAGGTTCTTATTGGTAGCGCAAATAACCCGCACATCTACTGTTTTGGCACGACTGCTACCGAGTACTTCATAAGTTCTGTCCTGCAATACACGCAGCAACTTTACCTGGCTTCCAGCATCCAGGTCACCTATTTCATCCAAAAAGATAGTGCCTTTATTTGCCATTTCAAAGCGGCCTGTTCTGTCAAATTTGGCATCGGTAAATGCACCGCGTACATGACCAAACATTTCGCTTTCAAATAGAGAGGAACTAATACCGCCAAGGTTCACTTTTATAAACGGCTTATTACGGCGCAACGAGTTGTGATGGATAGCTTCCGCAATTAATTCTTTACCGGTCCCGCTTTCACCACGTATCAATACCGATGCATCTGTGCCTGCAACCTGCCCAATGGTTTCCAGAATATTCAGCATCTTCGGGTCTTCCCCTATGATGTGCTGGAAGTTGTATAAGCTATCCAATTGCTTGCGCGAATGATATTCTTTTTTCTTATTGGTAAGATTTAATAAGGTCTTAATAGACTGCAGCAAATGCTCATTGCTCCATGGCTTATTGATGAAGTCGTTGGCGCCTAACTTCATGCCTTGTACTGCCAGTTCAATGCTGCCCCAGCCTGTAATTAGGATTACAGGAATAGAGCCATTGATCTGCCTGATTTGCTTCAGCAACTCCATGCCTTCTTCGCCGGTAGTCGCTAAAGAAAAGTTCAAATCTAAAATGATGAGCTCCGGTTTCTCTTCAAACAAAATCTTTAATGCCTTTTCAGGACCATCAGCAGTAGCAGTGCGGTAACCCTCATTCTCAAGCAAGAGAATCAATGAAGTCCTTACGGCAATATCATCATCAATAAGCAGTATCATACAATATATAATAGATTTGTTTCTTTCACCACGGAGAACAAAGGCTAATAGAGATTTCGCAGAGATCCTTATTCTAAAAGTTAATATACCTTAAATCTCACAATCAACTCTGCGAAGCCTCTGCTTCTTAGCTCTCTGACGTGTAAAATCAGCAAGGAAAATAAACATATTTACTCAATCTTCATGAAGTGCCGTAGCAGGATAAATAGCCGCAGCCTGCTTGCCGGGATACAGCGCACAAATGATAACCAGTACATAAATAAATGCAATTGAATACAGCATGGCAATGATGTAAATGCCAGATGGTAAATCAAACACATTGAGCAGTGGGAATTGTATTGCGAAAAATACACCGATGATAAGTGCAAATGTTGAAAGCACCAGTGCCTCACCAATGAGTTGCTTTAAAACTGAGTTGTTGGTAGCACCAACGGCACGCCGCAACCCGATTTCACTTCTGCGCTTATTTATATTGTACCACAATACACCAAATAAACCCAGTGCCACATTGATGATTAAAAAACCTGCCACCACCGTTACAATAATTGCAGGCACTAAAAATATTTTATTCTTAGATGCAAGCTTTTTATCGAGATGTTCTATTTCGATGCTTGAGCCGATGGCATTGGAAAGTAATTTAAAAAGTTTGCTCTCAAAAGCAGCATCCGTGCCGGGTTGAACTTTGATTAAAATGGTGCTTGCATATCTGTACCATCCGGTATCCATTAACCTGAACATACCATATTCTACCGGTTGGTATTCACCTTTATCTTTTAAGTTCTGAACAACACCTACCACTTTTAACTGGTCTGCATCGGTTCCAATTACTTTTCCAATGGCATTTTCATTACCAAATAATGCATCTTTCAGCATTTCATTAATTACAATTGGTGGAATCTTTGAAACATGGTCATCTTGTGTAAACCACCGCCCATCATTCAACTGCATGTTAAGCACCTTTGCATAACTAACTTCTGCCTGATAATTATTTGTAAGCACCTCCTTGCCATTATAGCTTGTATTTGAATTAGATGTGCTCATAGCAAACGGTACATTATTGGCTGAAAAACTTGCCTCTTTTATTTGCGGCATCGAATGCAGCATCTGCTTTATTGTTTGTTGAAACAACATCACGGAATCATTACTATGAATATTTTCGGGTAAAGAATAATTTACGACCCACACATTATCATAATCAAAACCCATGGGTTGTTTATAATTATGATAATAGAAAACCATCATGGAAAATAATGCGAATATAACAAGGAACGACACGAACATTTCAGTTATCATTAGAAGGTTGTGTTTCTTTTTGTTCCATATCAATTTAAATAGATGCGAGAGCATAAAATTGTTTTTAAATGAAAAATTATTGCGCTTTTAAAGCTGTTACTACCTGCATTTTAGACATACGCCATGCAGGATACACCCCGGAAAGCAATCCGAAAACAAGACATGCTACCAAGGCATAAAATAAAACAGTGAAGTTGATGGTGAGATGAATATTTGCGATCAAATTACTGTTGTTGATCACCTGTATAATGATAAATGAAACCAGCAAACCAATGGCTGCACCAAAAACAGTTAGAATGAGATTTTCTATGATAAACTGCCAAACCAATGTTTTTGATGAAGCTCCAAATGCCTTACGCACTGCTATTTCAGAAGAACGTTCCATTATGCGGCTGATGTTGATATTGATTAAATTTAACGTGGGCAACAGCATAATGAATAATGCAAATCCAAGAATAACGGTAATCAATATTTCTACACCGTTGCCTTTATTATTGATTGCTAAAAAACTTCTCAGGTAACTGTCAGCAGTACTTACAAGCACATTGAAGTCCTTATTCTCCGGCGGTACTTTGGAAATAACATTTGCATACTCAGCCTGTATTTTGGGAATATCAGGTGGCGAGTTCGCAAGTAAAATGGCGGTATAATTACCAGAATATCTTTTTATCCGCCAATCTGCTTTTGAAACAGTAAAAGGTACAAACAAATCTGCATAAGAAACAGGCATAGTAACCGGTACACTTTTTACAACGCCGGTTACACGGTATTGCACATTATCTGCCTCAATATATTTGCCTACAACCGATGTTACATCTCCAAAATACTGCTGCTTTATATCTTCAGTAATTACAGCAACATGTTCGCTGTTATCTATTTGTTGTTTGGTATAAGGTTTACCTTCCAGAAACCTGAACTGCAAAACATCCCAAAATGCATCATTAGTGTACTTCATGTTTATGACCAGCTTTTTATTATTTACATAAGTGTTGGTAGGTGTAAACATAGAAGAGATGGCTACCCTGGCAGGGGTTTTTAATGAAGCAACATAATGGCTCATGAAATAATAGCTCGCGGGTCCTGTCATTTGTCCCTGGTGAACGGTGTCTTTTTGCTGAATGGAAATAATATACAGTGAGCGATCCCTGTTTACTTCCGGGTAGTTGGCACTCGTAACATTGTCAACAAATGCGGTTAAAACAATCAATATGGTAAGCGTAAAGCTGATACCAAACAAGGAGATAAAAGTGAAGAATTTCCTCCGCTTTAGGACCGCTATGGCTATTTTGAAATAATTTTTAAGCATATAGAATGAATTATGAATTGTGAGTTAAGGATCCGGTGAATAAAGTAGTTGAAGAATAATTACTGCTGTCATCCAACAACTGTCATCTGTTAACTGTTTTACTGCACCTGAGAACCATCAAACAGGCGTACCAGGCGATGCGTTTTCTTTGCCATGTATTCGTCGTGAGTAACCATCACTACCGTGGTGCCATCAGTGTTGTTGAGGTGCAACAGGATGTTCATGATCTCATCGCCCATGGCACTGTCCAGGTTGCCGGTAGGTTCATCTGCCAGTATAATCTCCGGCTGCCCTACAATGGCTCTTGCAATGGCTACTCTTTGTTTTTGTCCACCCGAAAGCTGCTTGGGAAAATGCTTCATACGGTTGCTTAAGCCTACTTTTTGCAGTGCTTCGGCAGACAGTTTCTTTCTTTCTTTAGCAGAACAGCTACGGTAAAGGAGGGGAAGCTCTACATTATCCTGCACAGAGAGGTCGTTGATTAGATGATAGCTTTGAAAGATGAAACCTAACTTCCTGTTGCGGAATTGAGCCATTGCTTTGTCTGATAAATTGGTGGTGTCCTGACCATCGATCAACACCTGACCTTTGGTCGTTGCATCCAGCAAGCCCATGATATTGAGCAAGGTACTTTTGCCGCATCCAGAAGGCCCCATAATGGAAAGGAATTCACCCTTGGCAATATTGAGGTTAATGTTATTGAGTGCCAGCGTTTCAATAGTATCAGTGCGATATACCTTTTCAACATTTTGTAAGCGTATCATGGTCCCTTTTTTATCGTTGGTAGCGAAAGTTGTTTCTACTGTTGGTTGTGAAAACTGCATCATAGTATGTTTGTGTTTTATTTAGTAAATGATTGTCTGTTGTCTGTTGTAATTGTTTGTCATTGCTATACGGAGTCGGGAGGCCACTAATGTTCAAAACCTGATAGCTTGAGCTTATTTGTCATTCCGACCATGCTTTCGGCTTGGCAGGCTGTAGGAGAAATCTGTGCTCAACCATAAATCAAAATCTGATTCCAAGAGAGACTTATCTATAACCCACAGATGCTTCCTGCGTCAGCATGACAAACCCGAAGTTTGATTTCCAAATGGTAATTACCTGAAAATCCATGTTTCAAACATTATGGTGTCCAGACTTCCAACTGCAATAATTTATTTATAAATAATTTTCTCATTCCTTTCGAAATCATATAGAGATAAATAACGAAGCTCGTAATAGGCGCTCCATAAGTCGCGCAGGGCAGTTACATAATCTCTTTTTGCCTGGTCTTTCTCTTCAAAAGCGATTCCCAGATCTGTAATGCTTAAGTTGCCTAATACATAGCGGTCTTTAGCAATGCCGTACTTTTCTGTAGCTATGCTGTCAGCATTTGCTGAGAGAACAACCTGGTCTTTCATCATCTGGAAAAGCGTAACCTGCGTTATAATTTCCTGTGTAAAGTTTTGCTTGTCCTGTTCTACTGAATATTCCGTTAATTGCAGGTTGGCTTCTGCTGTTTTTGTACGGGATTTCTGCCTTCCCCAATCCAGCACCGGAATATCAAACTGTAATTGCATCAACTGCTGATCCTGAGGGGACTTATAAGCCTTGATAACTGAAGGAGCACTTTTAGAATAACCCAAATTAGCTGTCAAAGCTGCATTAATGCCACTGTTTGCTCTTGCTTTTGCTACATCTCTTTTGGCTTCGGCAATCCTGCGTACGAAGGCAATAGCATCAGAACGGTTGCCATACGCCTCCTCCAGTACCTTATCAGTATTCAACTGCATGTTTATACTGCCATCCGGAACTACCAGTTCAATCTTACTGTTGCCTTGCATACCTGTGTATGCTTTAATATTCAGGGTAGCTATTTCCATATCGCGCCTCGCAATACCTACTGCCTTTTCTGACTTCAACAGCTCTAGCTGCAGTTGCAATATTTCGTTTTTAGAGATTTTGCCCAGGTCAAATTTCTCGTTGGCTATTGTCAGAATTTTTTGAGTATTAACTAAATTGGTTTCGGCAGCTTTTAGGTTTACTTGTGCAAGTAGCAGATCAAAGAAATAGCCACTTGCAGTGACTGCAATTTGTTCCATATCTTCTATAAATCCCTGCTTGCTTTCGTTGTACTTTAAAGGTTCTATTCTTTTGTCCCATTTTAGATTATTGAATTGAAAGAGTGGTTGGCTGTAACCTATAGCATATGGCATACTGTTGTACAAGGTATTCTTTCTATCAAAATCATCAAAGCGCTGCAATTGTGAAGTGCCATAGATAGTGCCGCCTGTTTGTGCAATGCTCTGGCTAAATGAAAGGTTTAGGGATGAATTGTTATTGTGCACTGGTTGAAACTCAATAGATCCATTAGGCTGTATTACCTGCTGGAATGTTTTGCTGTATCCAGGTACAATACCACTCAATGAAAGTTGTGGCTTGTAGTTAGATTGATAGGTGCGGTATTCCCAATACCGGGTGTCGCGGGTGGTGATTGCCTGCTGAGAAGCAATAGACTTATTTTTTGCCATCTGTACTATTTGCTGCAGTGTTAATTTCACAGTATCATTTTGACTATATACTTTGAAAGAGGAAAGATGGAATAATAAGAGCAATATGAATAGCAGTTGTTTCATGTCTTAATTTTTAATAGTGATTTCCTTTGCATTCTTATAATCGCTCATATCTGAAGTAATCACCACTTCACCAGGCTTCACGTTGTCTTTTATTTCCACATAATCGAAGTTGCTCATGCCAATATGTACCTTTCTTCTTTCTGCTTTATCTCCTTTCAGTACAAAAATGTCCTGGGTGGATGCACCTTTAAATGCAGGTCCATTTGCAACCCTTATTGCCTGATTGTTGGCATTGGTAATTATATATACATCCACTTTCATATCCGGACGTAATTGCTTGTTGTTACGGTCGTTGAGTTGTATATCGAAAGAGACAACACCATTTTGCACAGATGGATAAATATTACTGATGATGCCACGAACCTGTACATCGTTTGCACGAATGATTACCGGCATACTATTGTGCAGTTGATCTAAATAAGAATCGGAGATGGTGCCTGTAGCTTTAAAGCTGCTGAGGTCGGCTACACGGGCAAGTGACTCCCCTTCCTGTATGCTGGCGCCAATGTTCTTATTAACCCAGGTAATAACACCGGCATGATTAGCAACAATATCTGCCATCTGCAGTTTTCTTTGCAGCGCATTTAAGTCGTTTTCCTGTATGGCTCCTGCAATTTCTGATTCGCGTATATCCAGCTGCATGGTTTTCTGCTTTGCTTTAATTTCATTTTCCAACTGCTGTTTTTCCAGTTCAGCAACCTTTAGATCAAGTTCGGCTTGTTCTACATCTTCTTTTGTACCACCGCCAGCTTTGTACAAGCGCTTAGCATTTTCAACTGCAGCTTTCAGGTTATCAATGCGTAATTGCTTAATATCATTATTGGAGTGTACATCGTAAAAGCTCTTGTCCAACTCTACTTTTAGTTTCTGTATGCTGTTGCGTTTGCTCTCCAACTGAAACTTTTGCTTCTCATATTCAGTTTGCGTGGCTGTTTTGTCAAGCGTTAGAATGGCTTGTCCGGCTTTTACCTGGCTACCTGCATCGAGCAGTACATCTTTTATAGAGGCGCTGATAGGGCTGGTGATAACTTCTTCAAATTCCGGTAAGATTTGTCCGGATGCAGATAAGGTATTTTCAATACTGCCTATTTCAACAGTTGAGGTAGTGAAAGCAGATGCTTTGATGGTGGATGCAAAAGAGAACCGTACCAGCCAGATGCATATTGAGAGCACTAACAGTACTGTAATAATAATATATACCCCTTTTCTTTTTCGCTGTTGTATTACTGTAGTTGGAAGTGCTGTATCCATTGTGAGATATTTTGCCTCAAATTATTCAACCAATATGCCACTGATAAGCGCCTTAATATCAATATGATTACTAAAAATAAGCACTACTGTTTTGTCCGATTCCGAACAAAGTTTTCGTTTCTGGACCTGGATGTTCCGGAATTGTGAGGATTAGTGGGATGAGGAATGAAGATTGGATTTATTGACATGAACATTTTGGGTGCAAGAGAGGAGTATGTTTTTCTCTGGAAAACATTTTTAGCTTCTTTGTGCATGTTATTAAGAAGAGATAGTACTCTCCGGCAGCATTTGTCTTTCAACTTATGGCAGGGAGATAGTGGAGCCGGTATAGGCAGATAGGAAATATCTACGGAGTTACTGAGGAGTTAGATAGAAGGAGATAGGGAGGAGATTCGGTATAAGTTAAGTATAACTTAGGTATAAGTTAAGTATAAGTTAGGTATATGTCTGGTATAACTTAGCTCTAATTCAAGTATAGCTTTGAATATTCCAAAGCCGGGAAGAAGGAGTTTGAAAGCTAATTAGTAGCTCTGAATCCTGTCAATAGTAAGCAGTAATTAATACTGATAAGAATGGGAGATAGGATACCTGTATTTTAAATAAATAAAAAATAAGGGTTCAGTATAGAAATACTCTTCCCCGGAATCCAATATCAAAGACGTTGTATCAGACAATAGCAGTGCCAAATAGTTTAATATTAAATATCAATACCTTATAAAAAATAATTTCGAAGTTGGTTCCGTTGTTGGGAAATACAGTACTAAAATTAAGAGAGCAAAAGAGTTACGTATATTATTTAAAGAGCAAATGAAGTTGTGTACTGCATTGACAAGCAGTACTACGGTGTTTTCAAACAGCCGCAATTTTAAGAAATGATTACTTAGTACAGTTGTTACATTAATATGTTTAGGTGTAAAGTGTTTGAATGCTGTATACATCTAGGGTATTGTAAATGTACTTGCTTACAGATAGTTCTTGTCTTGCTTTTTTCTCTTGAAAGAAAAAAGCAACAAAAAAGTTCAAGGCAAACCCGATCGCTCCGCGCATTTTGCCGGGCCAGCGCCGCCCCATTGCCTAAGGGGCAGCTTTATTACTGGGTGGCACTGTTGGGCTAACATGGTGCTGCTTGTTAATTGACAGGTAGTTGATGAACAGGTTGGTTGCCTTTGGCCTTACACTTTGAACAGCGTAGTCTTACTTAACGGAAACCGAAAGGTAGATACGTAGCTCATTGCAGGCTAAGTCATTGCTGTTTTTAGTGCAAGCATAGGTGATTGTTAGGCTCTAATCTGTGAAGCCTACCTATGTAATAGCAGATCTTTAGTATCAACTTATTTATGTAACAGTGTACTTGAGTACAGTGTCAACTAAATACATTTAGGATAGTGTAATCCGTGTTAAATGCTGTATACAGCTTAGTTGTTGCAGGTGTATTTGCTGACCGTAAGTGGTTGTTTGTTACTTTTTGCTTGATCAAAAAGTAACCAAAGGGGAATGGCTTGCTGCAGAACGATTGTGCTCAATGTGTTGAACAGACTACAGATTAAAAACATAAAAGCTAAACTGGAAGCCTTTGCTGATAATTTTGATCTGCTTATGCACTGGATGATATTCATGAACTTTTATAAGAAAGCCTTATAATTCTATATGTGGTGAATGATTAGCTTCATTATCTTTTAAAGCTATTCCAGTAAGCTGTAATGCCAAAGCAGTACTAATAAGATGTATAATCTTAGCGGAGGCTTGTGCTGGAGCATATCCGCCCTCACGTATATTAGAGATACAATTGCGGCTTTCATCAGTATTGCCGATATTAGGAGCGTAGGTGATATAAGCCCCCATACTATCGAAGGCGCTTAAGCCGGGGCGCTCTCCAATCAGTATAACAGATAAGCGGGCTTTTAGCAGTTGTCCTATCTCATCAGCAAGGGCTACTCTTGCCTGCTCTGAAATGATGATTGGGGCTACTGTATAACTGGTTTTCTTTAATTCTTGGAATAAGAGGGAGGTTAGTGCTATTGCATATTTATTTATCGCTAAAGCAGATAAGCCATCAGCAATTACAATAACAATATCTGTTGGCTGTAATGATAAATTGGATAAGACTTCTACAGAGGCGGTATTCAATCTTCGCCCCAGGTCTGGCCGTTGCAGGTATATATCCCTGTTGTCTGCATTACTATGAACAGCGTAGGCAGGTATTTGAAGTTCGTGTGATTGCTGCAATAAATAATGAGTGTCTAAGACAGAATACACCGCATCTTTGGCCTGTGCATGAGCCAGTTTCAGGTTCAGGCATTCTTTTAGCGGAATGGCTGTTCCTGTTTTGCCGAGAGCAATTCTTGCACTGGTAAATTGTTTTAAAGTGATCCATTCGTTGGCTTGCGTAGTTGCCTTTACTATGCTATTCATGTCTTTAATAATTTGTTATACAACTGTCGGCTATATTGTGCATCGGCAAGCTGGTGGTTGCCTTTATCATCCATTATGCCTTGCTTCATCAACCATGCTTCAAACTCGGGCGCTGGTTTTAGGTCAAGCATCTTTCTTATATATAACGCGTCATGAAAAGAAGTAGATTGATAATTGAGCATAATATCATCGGCACCGGGCACCCCCATAATGAAGTTGATACCTGCTACTCCCAACAGTGTAAGCAAGATATCCATATCATCACCATCTGCCTGTGCATGGTTAGTATAGCAAATATCCATACCCATAGGTAAGCCCAATAGCTTACCACAAAAATGGTCTTCCAACCCAGCACGAATAATTTGCTTGCCATCGAACAGGTATTCCGGACCAATAAAACCCACAACAGAATTAACCAATAATGGCCTGAATTTTCTTGCCACTGCATAAGCCCTGGCTTCGCAGGTTTGCTGATCAACGCCTGCGTGTGCATTGGCAGATAAAGCGCTGCCTTGTCCGGTTTCAAAATACATTATATTATTACCAACAATGCCGCGCCGGAGCGATAATGCAGCTTCGTAAGCTTCCTGCAATATTGATAAGCTGATGCCAAAGCTCTTATTTGTTCTTTCGGTACCGCCAATGCTTTGAAAAGTAAGATCAACAGGCGTGTTCTGCTCAATTAATTGTATGGTAGTGGTGATGTGGCTTAGCACACAGCTTTGAATGGGGATATCAAATTGCTGGCGGAGATTATCCATCATATATAATAAACCTGCTGCTACAGTTGGTGAATCGGTAGCCGGATTGATGCCTATTACTGCGTCGCCACTGCCATACAATAAGCCATCTGCGATGCTGGCGGCAATACCTTTAAAATCGTCTGTTGGATGATTGGGTTGCAAGCGGGTGGATAGCCTTCCTTTTAGTCCAATGGTATTTCTGAACCGGGTAATTACTTCTCTTTTCTTTGCTACTGAAATCAGATCCTGGTTGCGCATGAGTTTGGAAACAGCCGCAATCATTTCCGGTGTAAATGCAAAGGTTAGTTCAGTTAGTTTTTCATTATCTGCATCATCGCTCAGTAGCCAATCGCGCAGATCACCTACAGTAAAATGACTTATAGCAGCGAAAGCATCTGCGTCATGCTCATTTATGATGAGTCTTGTTACTTCATCTTCTTCATAAGGTATGAGGACTTCATTTAAAAAGTTCTTTAAGGGTACATCTGCCAGTGCTAACTGTGCGGCCACTCTTGCGTTGGCACTATCTGCAGCAATACCAGCCAGCACATCGCCGGAGCGTAAAGGAGTCGCCTTAGCGAGTAGTGTTTTGAGATCCTCAAAACGGTAAGTAAAGTTGCTGATGGTGCATCGATAACTCATGGGTGCTGTTGTAAAATAATGTTATTAGTCAACTTCATTCAAACCGGAAGGACTATAGCCTTTGAATTTTGTAACGGAATAATACAGGATAAAAATAAAAACTAATCCCGCTAAAAACAATAGGCACAGCATGCCATAGGAGTAAATCATTGCGGCCAGGGCAATCGTGGCCAACAGCAGTGCTACAGCCGGAAATAATGGATACAGTGGTGCTTTAAAAGGTCTTTCCAGATGAGGTTCGTCTTTTCTTAATTTGAATAAAGACAACATGCTAATGATATAAACGACGACTGCACCTATAGTTGATAACACCACCAACTTGCTGGTATCTAAAAAGAAAAGGGATAGAATGCCAAGCAGAGCACCAACTATTAAAGCTGCGTATGGAACCCGTTTTTTCCTGCTTAAGACAGCTAAGCTTTCCGGCAGAAAACCACTGCGGGAGAGTGCAAATAATTGCCTTGAATAACTGATGATAATGCCATGAAAAGAAGCTATCAAACCAAATAAACCAATACCTGCGAATAGTTTGGTAATAGAATTACTTTTACCCAACACAACTGCAATTGCTTCAGGTAGCGGATAATCAATCGTATCCATTTTCTCCCAATCGGCTATGCCGCCCACACAAACCATAACTGCCAAGGCGAGCAGTGTTAATGTAAGCAATGCTGCAATATATCCTTTAATAATAGCAGTTTTGTCCCTTTGCTTCTTCAGCAACCATTGCAATCCCTTCAAGACAAACGAACAGCCAGATGGCAAAGGGTAAAGCTGCAAATACGCCTGTCCAGCCAAACGGCATTGGATCGTGCAGGAAGGTTTGAAGCTTGAAATGAGGAATGGTAATGCCAGCAAACAGTAACAATTCTGCAATAGCAAGTATAGTTACGATCAAGGAAAACACGGCAGCTTCTTTAATGCCTGATAAATTAATGAAAGTAAAAAGGAGATAAGCTGCTACAGCTATGACCATCACCGGCGCGGCAGGATATAAGAAGTGAATATAACTGCCCAATGCAAGCGAAATTGCTGGTGTGGCAAACAGAAATTCTATCAATGTAGCATAGCCGGCTATTAATCCACCTATATTACCAAAGGCACGTAATGCATAAATAAAAGGGCCACCGGCATTGGGTATTGCAGCCGTTAGTTCGGTAAAGCTGAAGATGAAAGTAAAGTAAATGCTGTGATGATAAGGGTAGCTATTAATAAGCCTAAAGTACCGCCAGCCTGCCAGCCGTAGTTCCAGCCAAAATATTCACCGGATATAACCAGCCCTACACCGATTGCCCAAATGTGTACGGATGTTAATACTTTTTTGAGTGTGTTTGTCTTTTCCATAGCCCGTAATTAGTCTCTTGTAAAATCTTCATCAAAATAAGCATTTAATAATAGTAGGAGTGAGAAGTCATGATTGTGTAATTGTTATTATACTAACGTGAGTTCGGGGTGTATTTATTGATTTCCTCCTGCCGAATTTGCCTTAAACCAATTTCTGGAACACTGCTGAGTTATACCTAACATATACCTAACATATACTGAACATATACCGAAGCTCCTTGCTATTTCCCCGGTATCTCCTCCGGAGTAACTCCTGATATACTCCTTAGTTGCTCCCTATGTTCTCCATATCTATCCTAACTATCATTAAACCTTAAACATTGAGCCTTCCACCAACTCGTGAGCCGAAACTCGTAAGCGCTCTCCCTGATTCCCTTTTGAAGACCTTGTTTCCAGTTTTGAAATGAACATAATATTTTGTTAACGCAGAAAAATGCCTGTTATAATGAATGCTTTTCATCTTTGCGGCAGAATAAAGATATTGCTATGAAACATCATGAGGTATTTGTTATTTGTGGTAGCGTTGTTTGTTGGAAGCAATAGGATAAATAACCAAACTGCAATTGCACAGCACCTAAAGCACAGTAAATACAGATTTATGGAATGGAATTGCACATTGCCTGTTAAGACCTATGCCAGGTAAATAATAATTCTTGAAAGCATTTGCAACCCTGTAAACTGACATTTGAAGTCAGACAGGCAATCTATTGCTTTTATGTGCCGGTTGATTATGCATAATAAAACACATTATAGAAATAATACAGACTCTGTTTTCGCCTTAATGAACTTATATACATGTATTCTGTTTCTCTTAAATATTATATTCTAAAATTCAAACTGCTATGAATGCGACTAGTTGTACAAGAACAGTGTGTTTGTTGATTGTCTTTCTGTTTTCATTCACTTTCCTGTTTGCTCAAAGCGAAGTTGAAGGTACGGTAACTGACACTACCGGCCTGCCTATGGGCGATGTAAGTGTAACGGTAAAAGGTACATCCAGAGGCACTGCTACCAACAAAGAAGGTCATTTTGCTATACAGGCGGCAAGTAATGCGACCTTGGTTTTTAGCTACATTGGCTATGCTACTCAAGAGATACCGGTAAACGGGAAAGCTCAATTCAGTGCAGCTATCTGCTTCTGTTGCCATCGCAAATGAAGTGGTAGTAACTGCACTTGGTATTAGAAAAGAAACCAAACGTCTGGGTTATTCGGTGCAGGAAGTAAAAGGGTCGTGATCTTATTAAAAGCCCGAGAATCAAATCCGGTCAACGGCCTGGTTGGAAAAGTTGCAGGATTAAATGTAGGCATCAACCAGGAAATACTTGCATGCTCCAACTGTATTATTGCGTGGTTCACCACTTAATTTTTACGTGGTTGATGGTATTCCCATCAATTCCGATACCTGGAACATTAGCCCGGATGATATTGAAACCTATACGGTATTAAAAGGGCCAACAGCTGCGGCCTTGTATGGAAGCCGTGGTATTAACGGCGCTATACTAATCACCACAAAAAGAGGTAAGAAAAATGATAAAGGCTTTACGGTTGAAGTAAACAGCAGTACACAAATAAACAAAGGGTTTATTGCCATTCCAAAAGTGCAGAATGAATATGGTGGTGGTGATAACCAGCAATATGCTTTTGGTGATTACAACAGCAATGGTACCGGTTCTGGTAAAAATGATAAAGACTATGATGTATGGGGACCACGTTTGGATGCAGGCTTATGTTGCCACAATATGATGGCAAATATGATCCTACCAAAACATATATCTACTACGTTTGGCAGATGGTTCAACATTTACAGGGCATATTCAGCCAACACCCTGGGTATCCCGTGGTAAAAACAACTTGCAGAATTTTTTGCAAGCCGGGCTTGCTAACAACCAATAATATCAATTTTTCTGCTGTAACCGACAGGTCCAACATGCGCATGTCTGTATCCAATGGCTATCAGACCGGCATAACGCCCAATACAGGTTTAAATACAGTCAATTTTAACCTAATTGGCAGCTATGATGTAACTGATAAATTTAAGATAGAAGCCAATATTAATTATAACCGCCAGTTTACTAAAAATATCCCTGATGTAATCTATGGCCCAAACAGTATTATTTATGATGTAGACATCTGGACGGGTGCAGACTGGAATGTAAATGATCCAAATATCGTGAACTACTGGCAGCCAGGTAAAGAAGGTATTCAATCAAATTTTGTAGAATACAAACGTTACCAGAATCCCTGGTTTATGAGTTACGAATGGCTGAGGGGTCATTATAAAAATGATTTGTATGGATGGGCTGGCACTTACCTATAAATTTAATAAAAACCTTGATCTGATGCTGCGTTCAAACGTAACTACTTATAATGTTTTAAGAACTGAGAAAGAACCTTTTTCTGCCCACCCTTATGGTGATGAGCACAACCATGGTAACTACCGTGAAGACCGCCGTGACCTTTGGGAAAATAATACAGAATTATTGTTGAGTTATAATAAAGAAAATATTGGCAACACCGGTTTCTCATTAAGTGCATTTGGCGGTGGATCATGCGTAACATGAAGTATACTTCCAGCTATACCAGCACGGACCAGTTGATCGTACCTAATGTGTATACTTTTGCCAACTCATTAAAACCTATCCGTGCGTTATTCTTATGGCATCAAACTGTTGCTGTGAGTGCTTATTATTCTGTTGATCTTACTTATAAGAAATATTTTACTATTTCCACAACAGGCCGTGTAGATAAAACATCGGCGCTTGCCCTGGGCAACAATGCATATTTCTATCCTTCCGTTACTTTAAGTTCGGTCATTATCTGATTATATAACCTGCCCAAAGCAATTACTTTCCTTAAAGTAAGAGGTAGCTTATGCCAATGTGAAAGATGGTGGTACCAGAGCTTATGCCGGTGCAGCTTTCCAGAGCCTGGGTGCAGGCAGTCCCGTTGGATATGGCAATAGTTATTATACGCCATACGATGGTCCTACTTATGGCCTGGCTACACCACCATATTCAACTTACCCGGTTTATAATAATGTGACAGGTGCTAACTGCTCCAAATTATACTATCAATCCGGGCATTAAGCCTTCTTCAAGAAGTAACTATGAATTTGGTTTTGATATACGTTTTTTGCAAAACCGCCTGGGTTTAAGCGCTACTTATTTCCAGTATAAAGATGGTCCGAATATTTCCAATCAATCAATTTCTGAAACAAGCGGGCTTAATTATTTTACTAACCAATGGCTGACAACCAAAAGAACAGGTGGAGAAATTTCTTACGGAACACCCATTCAAGCAAGAGATTTCCGTTGGGATGTACTGGTAAACTGGTCTACATATAAAGAAGTATATGCAGCATTTGCCGGCGGTGCTAACAGAATTGATAACGGTACCGGCTATCCTTACCATATAGGTGACAGGGTAGATAAATTATTTGGTCACTATGAAGCACAAACACCGGATGGCAAAGTAATACATGATGAATCTGGATTTCCTATTTACCTGCCAAAAGCACAATACTTGGCCATGCAGACCCGGATTGGTCATGGGGAATTAACAATAAATTCTCTTATAAATCATTCAGCTTTTCCTTCCAGTTTGATGGAATGGTGGGTGGCAGAATTGCAGGATTATGTATTGCGTAAACTAACAGAAGGTGGCCGCGGAGAAAATACAGATGAAGGCATAATTGGCCAGGCCCGTCTATATGAATCAGCATTAGACCGGTTATTTGGGGACGATCCATGGCTATGCAGGCGCAGTGATGCCAATGGAATACCTATACTGGGTGGCGATGGCGTACAGGTTGTAGGTGGTGCAGGAAAATATTGCAGTATGACCCTGCAACAGGTGTAATTACCAATTATAAGGATCTTACAGTTTGCACCGAATGAAACCGCTACAAACTGGATACAGGATTATGTAAGCAGTTTTTACAACGATCCGCAGCATACCATGGTGAGCAAAACATATGCAAAACTGCGTGAAGTAGTAATTACTTATTCATTGCCTGCAAAAATGTTTGCAGAAAACATTTATCACCAAAGTAGATATTTCGCTGGTTGGCAGAAACCTGTTGTATTTTTTCCCAAAGCATTTCATGATATTGATGTGGATCAGTTCCCGGGACGAGACCAGTTTAACGACAATCAGCAGGGAAAACAATCTGCAAACACCAACTACAAGGAGTTATGGATTTAATGTGAATGTTGTTTTTTAAAAACCATTCAATAATTATTGATAAAACATAAAAATATTTATATGAAATCTTTAAAATACCAATACTTCTTCTTGACAACGCTGGTTATTTGCGCGGGTTGCCGAAAAAGTTTGAAGATTATTCGCAAAATAAAAATCTGCCACTGACAGTGCCGCCGGGTATTGATACTTACGATGCTATATTAAACGATATGGTTGTGTTCCCCGGCGGCGATGAAGATAAAGCCGAGCCAGTTTATCTGATCCAACTATACTTATTACGGCAACAATAAATACTGGACAGGCAGTGCTTCACTTAAATTACGGTGCTTTAAAGAACGTGCTGGCCATGGAAGCTGAAGCCAGAAGAGCTGGCCGGTACTGATAACAATCCTTACCATGCACTGGGTTTGTTTTTCCGGGCTTATTTTTTTGTAAATATGAGCGAAAAAGTAGGCGATCTGCCAATGACAGAAGCATTGCAGGGCTTGAATAATCCTGCACCAAAATACGACGCGCAAAAAGATATATTTAAGCAATCGTTGCTGTGGCTTGATTCTGCAAATACCATTTTGACAGGTTTATTAGCCAAATGGTTTTCTTGAATTTTCCGGCGATTTTTATTATCAAGAAAGGTTAACGCCTATGCAATGCGCAATGGCCGCGATGCATTGGTACAATGGCAAAAAGTGGTAAACAGCTACAGGCTGCGTGTATTGATTGAACTGAGTAAAAAAGCGCTACCGATGCGATCTGAATATAAAACACAATTTGCAGCAATTGTTACCAATCCTGCCAATATCCCATTTTCACCAGCAATGCTGATAACCTGCAGTATGTTTATAACAGCACCTATAATTATTATCCTGATAATCCAACCAACTATGGTAACAATGCAGGCCGTTTAAATCTGGCGGCACATTCTGAACACACTTTAGCACTCTGCATGATCTGCGTGCAATGGTATTGGCCGAGCCTGCCCGTGGCTTGGGTTTTAGCCGATACTGATTACAGATCTTACATGGCGGCACCTTCCGGTGAAGACTTAAGTACCTTGGCTACAAATCGGTGCCGGTAAATTATCGCTTTATAATTACAATCATTTTTATTCAACCTATACTGGTGAACCAACATTAATCTTAGCTATGCAGAAATTTGTTTTGATATTGCGGAAGCGATTAACGGGGCTGGATAACCGGCGATGCAGAAACATGGTATAAAAAAGGAATCAAAGCCATGTTTGCTTTTTATGGCATCATGATGGCGCAACACAGTTGTCTTCCGCAATGCTAGATGGAACAGGTAATCTTACCTATACTGTTCATTTAGTTTTACATGATTATTTCAATCAGCCGCTAGTAAAATACAAAGGAGATAACGTGATGGTTTAAATCAAATACTGACCCAAAAATATCTTGGCTTATGCACGTAATTCCGGTTTGCAGGCTTATTACCAGTGGCGGAGAACGGGTGTTCCTGCTTTTATGCGGGGCCGGGAACAGGCAATGGTGGAAAGATACCATAAAGATTTCAATATCCTACCAATGAAATAACAGCCAATGGTACAAACCTTGCTGCTGCATTACAAAGCCAGTATGGTGGCAACGATGATATTAATGGCGTAATGTGGCTGCATTAAATAAGTGCTTTAGTTTCATTCGATATTTACTATGTGCGAGGCAGAACTTTTCTAGAGTTTTGCTTTAGCATTTAGCCTTTATAATTTTAAAAGCGTATTGGCTTTGAACTTATTGTTTATTGAATATGCTGATCAATGAGCCTGAAACTGATAGTATCCATTAAACTACCTGAAATGATGAAAACTTTATATGTACTATTTTTATGCACTGCTTTCAACATTGTGCAGGCGCAAACCGTAAGACAGAAAATATAGTAATAGTAACACTGGATGGCATGCGCTGGCAGGAAGTATTTGGCGGTGCAGATTCTGCACTGATAAATAACATAAACTACACCAAAGATACCGCTGATACAAAAGTAAATTCTGGAGCGATAATGCAGAAGAAAGGAGAAAGAAATTATTCCCTTTTCTGTGGAGCACTATTGCGCAGCAGGGACAGTTATATGGCAACAGGAAGTACAACAACTTTGTAAATAATGCTAATCCATATTGGTTCTCTTATCCTGGCTATAATGAAATATTTACCGGATATCCTGATACGGCTGTTAACTCCAATGACAAGATATATAACAAGAACATCAACGTACTGGAGTTTATCAATAAGCAAAAAGGCTACGAAGGTAAAGTGGCGGCTTTTACTACATGGGATGCTTTTCCCTATATATTGAACGATAAACGCAGTGGCATATATGTAAACTCCGATGTAGATACCATAAAATTTAAATCACCACAGTTTGATTTGATCAATGACATTCAGTTTCTCACTACACGACCTATTGGTGTGCGTCCCGATGTGCTCACCTATATTGCCGGAA
>CAWFUV010000039.1:0-222596 GCA_963819045.1 uncultured Chitinophagaceae bacterium
CATTTGCAAAACAGCTTATTTATTTTACCATAATATATCATTCATGAAGAGACACCTACTGCTTTTTTGGTGTGTATGCCTGTTTTTTGCAGCGTCCGCACAGGAAACGTACCCGGTAAATGGCGTACACGACTACCGGACCAACTATTTTGCTTTCACACATGCTACGGTGGTCAAAGATTCAAAGACTACCATTCCTGATGCAACACTCATTATCAGGGAAGGAAAAATCATCAGCATTGAAAGCGGAGGTGCTGCCCCCAAAGATGCCGCTGTAACAGACTGCAAGGGCAAGTATATCTATCCTTCTTTTATTGACCTCTACAGCGACTATGGCGTGGCAATGCAGGAGCAGCCGCAACGCAGTGGTGGCGGTTTTAGCCAGCAAATGGTAAGCAATACCAAGGGCGCTTATGGCTGGAACCAGGCTATCAAACCCGAAACAGATGCCTCCAAACTGTTTAAAGTAAATGATGATAAAGCAAAAGACCTCCGCAGCATGGGCTTTGGCACTGTTGTTACCCACGTGCAGGATGGCATTGCAAGGGGCACCGGCACGCTCGTCACCTTGAGTGATGAGAAGGAGAATATGGATATGCTGAAGGATAAAGCGGCGGCTTTTTATTCCTTTAATAAAGGCAGCTCCACGCAGGACTATCCCACCTCGCTCATGGGCGCCATTGCACTCATACGGCAAACCTACCTCGATGCCCAATGGTATAAAGGCCTCACACCTGCACAAAAGGAAAAGTCCACCAGCGAAGGCGTTAACCTTTCACTCGAGGCATGGAATAACAATCAATCCCTTCCACAGATCTTTGACGCTGCCGATAAATGGAATGTATTGCGTGCGCAAAAAATAGCGGCTGAGTTTGGCGTGCAATACATCATTAAAGGTGGTGGCAACGAATACCAGCGTATGGATGAAATAAAAGCTACCAAAGCTTCCTTTATCCTGCCGCTGAACTTCCCCGATGCAGTAGATGTGGAAGACCCGAATGCAGCAAGATTGGTCGCATTAAGTGTAATGAAGCACTGGGAAATGGCGCCACTCGAGCCCGGCATGTTCGATAAGGCAGGACTCAATTTTGCCATTACTGCTAATGGTACAACAAACAAAGACTTTCTGCAAAACCTGCGCAAAGCTATTGACAATGGCTTAAGCACCACCAAAGCATTAGACGCATTGACCAAAATACCGGCTACTATGATTGGTGTGTATGATAAAGTAGGCAGTCTGGATGCCGGTAAGTTTGCGAACTTCATCATTGCCACAGGACCTCCATTTGAAGACAGCACTGTTTTCCTGCAAAACTGGATCCAGGGCAAGAAGTTTACCCTCGATGCAAACGGCTGGAATGACTATCGCGGCAATTATAAGCTTACTGTAAAAGGGCCTGATCAAACCAAAGAGTATAATGTAGAAATAGGTGGTAAGCCCGGCAAGTTATCTGCTACACTAAAGCTGTCAGGTGATACTACTAAAACCGATGTTAAGCTCAGTATCACCAGCAACTCAGTAAACCTGAGCTGGAGCAACAAAGCAGATAGCAGCAAGGTTAACTACCTAACCGGTATTATCAGTGGTAACACATGGGTGGGTACCGGCTATGCTGCCAAAGGCGAGCCCATAACCTGGAACATGCTCTACAGCAGTGCCTACGTAGCTAAAGCCGATGCCACTAAAAAGGACACTGCAAAGAAGAATGACATTAATACAACCGTATATTACCCATTCAACGGCTATGGCTTTACCGAAATGCCTAAGCAGGAAGATGTATTGATTAAGAATGCTACCGTTTGGACCAATGAATCTTCGGGCATTTTACTGAACACCGATGTATTGTTAAGAGGTGGAAAAATAGCAGCCATTGGCAAGAACTTATCTGCCGGGGCAGCAAAACAAGTGGATGCTACAGGTAAATACTTATCGCCGGGCATTATTGACGAGCATTCTCATATCGCTATTACCGGTGGTGTAAATGAATGCTCTCAATCCGTAACTGCCGAAGCCCGCGTTACTGATGTAGTAGACCCCGAGGACATCCAGATCTATCGCCAGCTTTCGGATGGTGTTACCAGTGCACACTTATTGCATGGAAGCTGTAATACCATTGGTGGACAAACACAGCTAATAAAACTGCGCTGGGGACAGGATGCAGAAGACCTCAAATTTGCCAACTGGGATCCGTTCATCAAGTTTGCTCTGGGAGAGAATGTGAAGCGCACCTTTATTCAAAGCAACAACCGTTTTCCTGATACCCGCATGGGCGTTGAGCAGGTATTAGTGGATGCCTTTACGCGCGCAGAAGATTACCAAAAGGAAGGCGCTAATAAGAGAAGGGACCTGGAATTAGATGCGCTCTCGGAAATACTCAACCATAAGCGTTTCATTACCTGCCATTCGTATGTGCAAAGCGAAGTTAATATGATGATGCATGTAGCCGACTCTTTCCATTTTACTGTAAACACTTTCACTCATATCCTGGAAGGTTATAAAGTAGCCGATAAAATGAAAGCGCGTGGTACTGCCGCTTCTACCTTCAGTGACTGGTGGGCATATAAAGCCGAAGTGCAGGATGCTATTGCATACAATGCTGCCCTGATGACCGATGCAGGCGTTAATGTAGCTGTGAACAGCGATGACCCCGAGCAGGCACGCCACCTTAACCAGGAAGCAGCAAAGACTATCAAATACGGCGGCCTGACGTGAAGAGCAGGCGTTCAAAACCTGTACGCTCAACCCAGCTACCATGCTGCACATAGCCGACCGTGCAGGCAGTATCAAACAGGGCAAGGATGCCGATGTGGTATTGTGGAATGCAAATCCATTAAGCGTATATGCAACCGTTGAGAAAACATGGGTGGATGGTATTGAGTACTTTGACAGAGGCAAAGACTCCATCATGCGTACCCGTATAGCCACAGAGCGCAACCGCCTTATTCAAAAGATGCTGACAGCGAAGAAGGGTGGAGCTAAAACAACGCCGGCAGTACTTACTCCAGATGTGATCAATGAATGTGAAGAAGACAGAAGAGTAAGTTCAGTAGTTAAATAGGGTAGTTAATAAGTTTACAGGTTAGTCAATCAGACAATCCATCCTTTTAAAATTAATTCATGAGAAAAATATTATTAAGCATATTATTAATTGAAGCCTTTCAAAGGCTTCACCCAAGAAAATGTGCTGCCTGCCAATCCCCAACAAGGCACCGTTGCTTTAACACATGCCACTATTCATGTAGGAAATGGGCAAGTTATTAATGATGGTACCATCGTATTCACCAATGGCAAAATAACCAGTGTAGGCACAACAACTCAATCCGGTGATGCTAAAGTAATAGACTGCACCGGCAAGCAAGTTTATCCCGGACTGATATTAGCTGAAAGCTATTTGGGATTAGTAGATATTGGTGCTGTTCGTGCAGAAAGGGATGAGGATGAAATTGGAGACCTTAACCCGGATGTCCGCTCGGTAGTAGCGTATAACACCGATTCCAGGATCATCAATATCGTTCGCAGCAATGGTGTTTTACTGGCTAACATAGTACCCAATGGCGGTATCTTAAGCGGTACTTCTTCAGTAATGAAACTGGATGGCTGGAACTGGGAAGATGCGGTATATAAAATGGACAACGGCATTCACTTCCGGATGCCCAACTTAGCGCCGGAGTCCACAAAGAACCCTGCATCAGATCTGCTCAGGAAAGCTTACGGACAGATTGATACCGTACGTACTTTCTTCCGTGAGGCAAAGGCTTATCTGAACGATCCCACACACCAGCAAACCAATATCAAGTTCGAGTCGGTAAGAGGATTATTTGATGGATCCAAAATATTCTTTGTACACTGTAACCTCGTCAACGAAATGATGATAGCCGTAGAACTGGCAAAAGAGTTTGGCTTTCGCACTGTTATTGTTGGTGGTACCGACAGCTATAAGAATTGCCGATTATCTCAAGCAAAACAATATAGCTGTTGTACTAAACCAAATGCATACACTACCTGTAATGCAGGACGATGATATTGATATGTATGCCAGGCTTCCCTACCAGTTGCAACAGGCAGGCGTGCTGTACTGCATCAATGATTTTGATGAAATGACCCGCGGTCGCAACCTTATGTTCAATGCCGGTGTAGCTGCAGGTTTTGGCTTAACCAAAGAGCAGGCTTTACAGGCAATTACGCTGAATGCTGCAAAGATCCTCGGCATAGACAGTACCACCGGCTCCCTTGAACCAGGCAAAGATGCCAACATTATTGTAAGCGATGGAGATGTATTGGACATTGAAACGAGCAAGATCACTAACGCCTTTATAAAAGGCAGTCAACTTAACCTCGACAATAAGCAAAAGCAGCTCTACGAACGCTACAAAACCAAGTATGGCATAACAAAATAAATAAGCAACTACTCCAAGTAAAAGGTTTCGAAGCCCCAAGCCTCGGAACCTTCTACTTTTATCCTATATAAAATAACCTGTATTATTTAGGCTTTTGAACCTTTCGCAATCTCAAAAAAGTAAGCACATAATCTAACTGCTCAGAACTCATATTGCGGACAGAGGAATGATTCTGGAACATGACCACTGCCCGTGCATGGTAGTTATCTATTTGCTGGTAGGTAAAATTGGGAACACTGTCCATGCCTTTGGTATATATGCCATGACAACTGGCACAATGCAGCTTAAAAAGAATTCTTCCTTTTTCTGCCCGTTCAATATATATCTTCTTGTTTACTTCACTAACATCGGGTCCCAGGCTGTACTCCACCTTGTGTTGCGTCTTACATCGCACTATGCAGCATGTAAAAAAACAAACCATCAATAGTAAAACAATACGCCTCATTGGCTGTTTTTTATGGTGACTTTGTATCAATATTTACTTTAACGATAAATAACGATCTTCACTTCAATACTCGCCTCCCGGCTTCCGGCTGTTCAGTGCCTTATCTGTGGATTGTGGAAGCTTTTGCGGAGGTATATCAAAAGTTATCTGCTCATTTAAAGATTGAATAAAAGAAATGATCTCCTGCTTCTCTCTAATTGTCAGCTTTAATGAATCGGAAGACAGCGTTTGATTCGTCACCATCAACTTTTTACCGCTTCCCCCGCCAGCATCATAAAAATCAAGTACTTCATCTAAAGTTTTAAAAACACCGTTGTGCATATAGGGCTTTGTACAAGCAGCATTGCGCACTGTTCCGGTTCGGAAGGCATGCAGCATCTCTCCTGCCGCATTCACCACATACCGGCCACTGTCTTGGCTTAGGGAAGCAAAATGAAGATCATCCGGTACACCTAAAACTTCGAATTCTGAATTTACATAAGGTGGTTTTACACCGTTAAACTGCGGTACGAAATGACATGTCCCGCATTGTGCTTTTCCCATAAACAGATTGAAGCCTTCTCTAACATCCTGTGGCAAGGGTCTCTTATTGTTCATTGCCTCATCAAAAGGCGCATAAAATTGGCTGAAACTTCCATAATATAGGGTTAATGCAGATGTTATATGTCCTATCCCTACTTCTTTTTCCTCAGGTGTAAGTTTTAAAAACCTGTGAAAAGCTTCTTTATACTCTTTACAGCTCATTACTTTGCGGATCAGCTCCTTTTCTGTGCTGTGCATTTCATGCAAACTCATCATCACTTCATTTGCCTGGCTTTGCAGGGTATATTGTCTTCCATCCATCATCAGTAAATGGTTGAATGGAGCATTGATCAGTGAAGGCGTATTTCTGGGCAGTACTCCCTGATGGTCGAACTGAGGACTGGTAGCAACTGCAGTATCCGTAAAATACTGGTCCGGTTTATGGCAGGAGGCGCAGCTTCTTTGATTATTACCGGAAAGAATGGGATCGTAAAACAGCAGTTTACCGGTCTGTCTTATTTCTTGTAAAGCTGATGTGTCTTCAACCGGAGCATACATACCTTTTATATTCTGTGCAGTATATAAACCTTTATCAAAAATAGACTGGCAAGAATTATTCAGAGAATAGTCATTATAACTATCAGATGCCACATTGTAAGAAATAATAAACTGCTGGTTCATTTTGAACAAAGCATTGACATAATCCCGGATAAAACCAAAATGATCAAATTCCGTAAAGTCAGTAGGTTGCTTGTCAACAAAATCAATCATTTGATCATATAAGCGCAGGTATTCCGGAGACAGAGGGGTAGCAGGAAAGCTTTGGTCAAAACTTTCATATGTATGCCGCACCTGGGTCAGCATATAGCGCAGTTCCGGGATGATATTTTTAGGATCGGGGCACTCGAAGCCTGTGGTATAAATAGAAGCAAGGTTAAGCAGATAAAGCCGGTTCGCCAGGAAAAAATGATGGTAGGTAACCAGCGACTTTGTAATGGAATCTGCAGCAAACCCGCCGGAAGCTGCAATAGAACTATCTATCAGATTCAAAAGACTATCTTTATTTACGGAAGACTGTTTCAGGTAAAGCTCAGCCAGGCTCAACCCTGCTCCTGTTCTTTTATAAGGCTTTTCAAACTTTTCAAAAACCTCAGTCTCCCATTCTACCGATAAAGCTCCATTGATCTTCTGGTACAGAACAGGCTCAAGATAGCGCAACCAAAAGTCATTGGCTTTAAGCGATAAACGGACCTGGTCAATTTGATCTTTTACCAGTTGCCTGTCTGCCTGACCGGCTAATGAAGTAGTCCGGATTGTTTGAAGCAAATGCTGCTCCTGATCAGTAAAGTCCTGAATTCCTTTCGTGTAACAATTCCTATATGCCAGGGTGTCTTTAAATGTAAAAGCAAACCCTGATGCCGTAATTATAATTAGTAAAATTGCAATGACATTCTTCATAAGAGTGGTTTATGGTTGAAAATGTTGCTATTCTGCTATAAAGGGGATTTAAAAGGTCGATATAGCAATATCATAAGAGGAATTTAATTAAGAGGAGCCCTTTCCCATCCCTTTTTCATAATGTCCTGCTTGAAAATGCGCCAACATGTTCACGGGGGTAAAAGTAAACTTCGTTTCTCTTAAGTTTACTTTTGCATCCTTAAATTATACTTAGGAGTTTGGGGTTACTTTCTCATTGTAGGAGACTTATTAATCCCGTCTTTATTTAATAAGGGTGATACCTTAACATGTGCCGTAATTTTCATTATTGATATCTGGAACCTTCAAAGCTATAACTTACATATAATGCAAATCAAGGGTAGGAATGTGATGTACGATGTATGGTGTACGATCCTGGCTTAACGCCAGGTCTGTTTTAGGTGTGAATGGATTTGCATAAGCTTAGGGAGTGCTTTACTATGGCTTATCCATGAACTATCCATGGCTTTACCATGACTTTGCTATGGCTTTGGTATGCTTCAGGAAGGAAGTTGGCAGGGCTGGGAGTATGCTTATGATGTTCCTGTAAGGTGCCGTAAAGTTACTATAAGGGCAGCTATTTGTTTAGAGGGTGTGTTTTCTCAACCTAGGGAAGAGCAGGAAGGGCTGTTAGCTTATATAGCAGCCTGCCTGTAAGAATATAACCTGACCAGCACCCTACCGGGTGCCCTATTTTACTTAATTCCAACCCTTGATTAGCATATATATAACTTATACCTGATCTCCTCCCTATTTCCTCTATATGTACTCCCCAGTATCTTCCTGCATACGCCCTTGCTATCTCCACCTGATAATAAAAAATATCTATTACTCAGGCACCGAATGCAGCGCAATACGGTTACCCTCCGTATCCAATATCACCGCCATATAGCCATACTCCGGCGATATCTGTGTTTTGGGCACCAGTATCTTTCCTCCTGCAGCCTCCACTTTATCCAATACCTGCTGCACATCGGGGTTGGCATTGAGGTAAATAAGCGGGCCTGCTGTTGCAGATGGGGTATGAAAGCCTCCGCTATCCACAATAGCGCCGCCTACACCCGTCATCATGTCATTTACCGGGAACATGCGCATTTTAAGATCAGGTGTTTCCAGTGGCTTCATACTGAAGCCAAACAAAGCTTCATAAAATTGTTGTGCCCTGTTCAGGTCTGTTGCCGGTATTTCAAACCAACTGATTGCATTTCTCATTGTGGTTGTATTTAGGTGTTAAATGTGGAGGTAAATAGTTTGGTAATTAAGAACAAATCTAAAGTCTTTATATAGATATAACATCAATAGCAGAACTTAACATTGTCATTATTCTTATCGCTTTATAAAAATAAACGTTTCTAACCCGGCACAAGCGTCTATTCATTGTCACTTATGTAACTATGTCACCCGCCAGCCGGTGGGTTTCCAGGTCAAACTAAAATGATAATGAGCAAAGGCTCATACCTGCGAAACAGAAGTAGTTGCATTAAATAAGCATGTGTATCAGGCACTTCGGTATCCCCAGCCCCCTCCCACTCGCCATCATTTTAGAATTGCATAACTTAGCGTACCCGCTAACAGTACCATAGCTAAATAATGATACAATAGAAAAAAGACAGCTAACATGTTTGACGAGCTTAAGTTTACATATCTTCCGGAGTACGCGGCGTATTTGCTGAATAACAAATTAGAGTTGTTGGTAGATGAACAAATACGGCTGTCTTACGATTTGCAACTCCCATTACTGAAATACTTCCAGCACCTGAGCAGGGAGCAACTAAAGGAAATGAGTAAGCCTGCAATGAAGAATTATTTACAGCATATCATTGAGAACAGGCTGGATGATTTTATTCAAACCTCTTTAAATACCTGGAAGCAGAACCAGTTACCTTCGCTTACCAGAAACCAGATTGTTTCAAAAGACATCAGCCTGACTATTCTTATCCGTAAAAGAGGCTTCCTTAAATACATTACTGACTATACAACAGACGCGTCCACCATTTTGGCTATCATAGAGGAATTTGATACCTATAGCTCTAAAACAGAATGGTTAATGTTTTCCTGCTTTGCAGATATTCAGCAGGAAGAGATAAACAGGCAACTGGAGGTCATTCAACGCAACGAGGGGTACTATAAACGGGCAGAAAAGCTGGCACATATAGGCAACTGGCGCTGGGACAGAGCATCAGGCACGTTTGAATGGACGGATGAACTGTACCGGATATATGAGATGGAACTGAGCGAAACACTGACTTATGAAAAGATAGCGGCGTACAACCATCCGGATGACAGGATGATGGTGCAGGAGTATATACAACACTCCTTAAGCAGTGGTGAGTCTTTCGATTTTTATTACCGCATCCTGTTGAATGGCAGAAGAGAAAAGATACTGCATGCGGTAGGGGAAGTATTAAGAGATAAAGAGGAAAGGGTAATACTCCTGGGCACCTTGCAGGATGTAACGGTTCAGAAATCAATAGAGAAACTACTGATGGAAAACCAAAGCTTCATCAGCAAGATCACGAAGCTTACACCTTCCATTATTGCTGCTTATAACATCAACACAGGCAAGTATATTTTCATTAACGATGCCATTGAAACTTTACTCGGCTATTCTCCCCGGCAGGTGCTGGATGAAGGAGCTGCCTTCTTTACACAACTGGTACACCCGGACGACCTCCCGGTGATAATGGAAAAGAATTTAAAGGCTCTTCAGGAGGCTAATGCTATGACTGAACAGCCGGAAAGAGAAATGATTGCAGAGTTCTACTATCGCATGCGGCATAAAGATGGAGAATACCGGTGGTTTCATACGTATGGAACTATATTTGACCGCAACAGCGACAATAAAGTAGAGCATGTACTGAATATAAGTGTAGATATTACGGAAGAATATAAGCTCCGGCTGGAACTGGAAGAAGAATATGCGTTTGCTGATATGTTAATTGAGCATAGCCCTGATATACTGGTAGTACTGGATAAGGAATTACGCATAGTAACATGGAACCGTAAAGCTGAGGAACATAACAACCTGAAAAAGGAAAAAGCGATCGGCAAGCAATTCTTTAAGCTCTTTCCCCAATATTATAACGAAGATTGGAGAAATAGCCTGGAGCGGGTGCTGCAGGGGGAACTCATTCATTATCCCAGGCTAAAGTTTACGGCAGATGGCGGATATGGTGAAATATTTATGATACCATTGCGAAATGCAGAAGATGAGGTTACCGGTATTTTATCCATCACCAGGAATATTACCGACCTTGTATTAACCACAGAACGCTTGCAGGAAAGTTACAGAGAGCTGCAACTTAGCGAAGAACGGCACTATCGCATGATTAGCGAGGTGCAGGATTACTCCATCATATTACTGGATAAAGAGGGCAATGTAGAAAGCTGGAGTGCCGGTGCAGAAAAGATTAAAGGATATACAGAAAGCGAAATACTGGGCAAAAACTTCCGGGTTTTTTATACACCGGAAGACAGGGATGCACAACTTCCCGAACGGCTGATTGAGCAAGCGATAAGAGAAGGAAGAGTTACTTACGAGGGAAGGCAAACGCGGAAAGATGGGTCGGTATTCTGGTCAAATGTGGTGATCACCGCATTACACGATGATACCGGAGCGGTAATAGGCTTTTCTAAAGTAGCAAGAGACCTTACTGATCAAAAGATAGCTGAAGATAACCTGCGCAACTATGCAGATGAACTGGAGCTTAAGAATAAGCAGTTAGAATTATCCAATATAGAACTGCAGGATGCCCGTGAACAGCTGGCAAGGAGCCGCACCCGCTACCTGATAGAAGCTATGCCGCACATTGTGGTTACTGCAACCAGCGGCGGGATCCTGGACTATGCCAACCAACACCTCATGGATTATTTAGGTTTAACCTTTGAAGAGGTGCGGCAGGGTAAATGGGTTGATGCAGTGCACCCTGACGACAAAAAGGGCTTGATTACCACCTGGATGCGGAGCCTGAAAGAAAATGAAAACTTCCAGATGGAGTACCGCTTCAGGAGATCGGATGGCGAGTATCTGTGGCATCTTGCTATAGCCAGACCGGTGATGAAAAAACAGGATGACCATTTTAATATGTGGATCATCACGCTTACCAATATTCACGATCAGAAGTTGATGGAAGAGAAGAAAGATGAATTTATTGGTATTGCCAGTCATGAACTGAAAACACCCCTCACGAGTGCAAAGGCATATGCCCAAATGCTGCAGATGCTGCTAAAAAAGGATGCTAACGAGGAGGCTTTGATGTACGTGAAAAGAACAAATCTCTTTATAGACAGGCTCAACAACCTGATAGCTGAACTGCTTGACATTACGAAGATCCAACATGGCAAACTGCAAATGAATCCGGCGCCATTTAACTTTAATAATATGGTTGCTGATACGGTTGAACTGATTCAGCATACCAAACCCAAACACCGTATTCATTTACATGGAACAGCTAAGCATACAGTTATTGGGGATAAAGACCGTATACAGCAAGTGCTCATCAACCTGCTTACCAATGCCATCAAGTATTCGCCGGAAGCAAACCAGGTAGATGTCAACATCATCAATGAAGAAAGCCGCCTCTGTGTAGCTATAAAGGATTATGGCATCGGTATTCCTAAGCCGGACCACCAAAAGATCTTCGACCGTTTTTACCGCGTGGAAGATAAAGCCACCAAGTTCCAGGGGCTGGGCATCGGGCTGTATATTTCAGCGGAGATTATTAGGCGCCATGAGGGGGATATATGGGTGGAGAGTTTGCCGGGTAAGGGGTCTACATTTTACTTTACGTTGCCGTATGGGGAGTGAGGGAATAAACTTAGGATGTACTCCTATCAAAAGGGTGCATATAACTTTTCATATGTCTAAAAAATCTAAAAACGAGGACAGACCAGCATACCTATGTCCAAAAAATGGGAAACGTGGACATAGGTTACATATGTACCCGAAAGCCCAAAATGGTACATAAGCCTTTGATTGTACCCAAAAGTGCCAAAACGGTACATAGACCTTCATATGTCCACAAAAACGCAAAACGTGGACACGTTCTTGAGCATATGTCCAATAAATCCCAAAACGTGGACATAAGATTAACTCTCCAATAATTTAAAATACCCCTCACTTTAGTTCTGCTGTTATATAACTATATTTATGTCCTAAAACCATGATTTCCACCATGCAACTGGTTTCTACAGAATGGCTGCAATCGCTACCGGCACTGCAACAGGTGCCTTCCGATCAGTTGCAATGGTTAATTGACCAAAGTAAATGTTATGAGCTGCCCGAAGGCGAATACCTCTTTGTTGGCGGGCAGCCGATAAAAGGTACCCACTTCATTATCCGCGGCAGGATTAGAATGTACCTGGAGCAAAAGCCGGGGGGTGCAAGAGATATTGGATTCTTTGAAACCGGAGATATCAGCGGGTATCTTCCTTTCTCACGGGGATTAAAAAGTGCTGCGACGGGTGTTGCTACAACTAATACTCAAGTCATGACCTTCCCTATTGAAAAGACTAAAGACCTTATTCTTCAGCATTTTGAACTGACACAGGCGCTGGTACATATAATGACCTCGAGAGTAAGAGAGTTTACCACCCAGCAGCAGCAGAATGAAAAAATGATGGCTTTGGGTAAGTTATCGGCAGGACTTGCACATGAACTGAACAACCCGGCTTCTGCAGTGGTACGCAGTGCTACTTCTTTAAAAAAGCATTTGCACCTGCAGCCTGAAAGTTTTAAGAAGGTAATGTCTATTAAAATGACACCTGCACAGGTGGATGAAATCAACAACCGGTTGTTCAGAGTATTGCAAAGAGATTCCCGAACATCTCCTTTATCATTAATAGAGCGTACTGCTATGGAAGATGAGCTGAATGACTGGTTACAGGATCACCATATAGATACGAACAACGATTATGCAGAGAACTTTATTGACTTTGGCTTTGACCTGGATGACCTTAATTGCTTTGGCAGTATCATTCCTGCACAGGATCTTTCACCTGTATTGGAATGGGTTAACAATAACCTGGTAACAGAAAAGATGGTGACTGATATACAGGAAGCATCGCAACATATAGCTGACCTTGTAAGTTCGGTGAAGAATTTTACCTATATGGACCGGGGTGGTGATAGAGAGTTCATTGATGTTCATTCCGGATTAAATAACAGCCTTAACATGTTAAGGCACCGGTTCAAGAAGAGTAATGTGCAGTTGGAAGAACATTACGACCATTCGCTACCACCAGTGCATGCTTATGCCGGTGAGCTCAACCAGGTATGGATTAACCTTATTGATAATGCGCTGGATGCTATGGAAGCAAACAGTAAAGGCGTGCTGGAGATAACCACCAGGCGGGATGGCGAATGCGTGCAGGTATGCATAACTGATGATGGCCCGGGAGTACCGGAAGACATTCAATCGCGGATATTCGATCCCTTTTATACTACAAAAGATATTGGCAAGGGTACCGGTCTGGGGCTTGATGTAGTAAAGCGAATTGTAGATCGGCACAAAGGCTCTATTAATCTAAAGTCTGTTCCCGGTAAAACAACTTTCACCGTCTGTTTCCCTTTTAAATGATATTTGCCCCGGCCCTAAAGGGAGTATAGGCAAGTGCGTAGAAAGTATAAGGGAAATACGGGGTAATTAGTGAGTTTACCAAGGGTTACAGTAGGAGGAGATTAGGTATAACCTAAGTATAACTCAGCAGTGTTCAAGATTGGGAAGACACGAAAATCAGTCAGTAAAAATCAATAAATATACGCTCCGGATTCATGTTAACATAGTTTACAATGGCAAAACAACCTATACTTTTCGTAATAGATGATGACTTACAGGTACTACGTGCTATTGTGCGCGACCTTCGGGATCAGTACCGCACTAATTATCGTATTCTTAGTACCTCCGTAGTTAAGGAAGCACTGGATGCTTTAAAGGAGCTGAAGAATAAAGGTGAAACCGTGGCTATGTTTATTTCTGACCAGCGCATGCCGGAGATGGATGGCGTTAGCTTTTTGGATGAAGCAATGGACATATTTCCTACTGCTAAACGTGTACTGCTAACGGCATATTCCGATACGGAAGCAGCTATAAAAGCCATTAATGAAGTAAAGCTGGATTATTATCTCATGAAGCCATGGAATCCGCCGGAAGAAAAGCTTTACCCGGTCATCAATGATCTACTGGATGAATGGCAGGTTGGCTACCGCCCCGATTTCCGGGGTATTAAAGTTATCGGCTACCAGTTCTCCCCAAAATCGCATAACATCAAAGAGTTTTTGGCAGGTAATCTTATACCTTACCAGTGGCTGGATATAGAAAGGAATGAAGAGGCAGAAAGGCTTTTAAAGCTGAACCAGGTGGAGCTTAAAGAGTTGCCCGCTATATTGTTTGAGGACGGGCAATGGATGAAATCGCCTTCACTCAAGGATATCGCTGCTAAGGTGGGACTGAGTGCAACGCTTAAATATGACATGTATGATGTTGTGATTATCGGTGCCGGCCCGGCGGGTCTTGCTGCATCTGTTTATGGCGCTTCAGAAGGATTGAAAACCCTGTTAATAGAGCGGCAAGCGCCAGGTGGGCAAGCTGGTACAAGCTCCAGAATTGAAAACTACCTGGGTTTCCCTTCCGGGCTTAGCGGGTCTGATCTTACACGCCGGGCTATTACGCAGGCTACCCGTTTTGGTACTGAATTCATGTCTCAGCAGGAGGTAACCAATATTTGCCAGCAGGATGGCTATAAAAAAATAAGGCTGGATGACGGCAAGGAAATTAATACCCGGACAATTGTATTGGCGACAGGCGTTGAATATCGCAGGCTGGAGAAGAAAGGGGTGGAAGCGTTTACCGGCGCAGGTGTTTACTATGGTGCAGCAGTGACAGAAGCAGTCTCTTGCAGAGACAAAGAAGTGTATGTACTGGGCGGCGGTAATTCTGCCGGACAAGCAGCCATGTACCTATCCAAGTTTGCCAGGAATGTATATATTGTTATCAGAAAAGATTCACTTGTTTCCAGCATGTCGGCTTACCTGATTGACCAGATCAGGGGAACTGAGAATATCCATCTGCTGCCAAATACAGAGATCAAAGAGGCGCTTGGCTCATCGAAGCTGGAACAATTAGTACTACAGTGTACTGATACCAATACTGAAGAAACAAGGGAGGCAGACGCCTTATATATTTTTATTGGCTCCAAACCTTGCACGTCATGGATAGAATTGGATATTATCAAAAATGACAAGGGCTTTATTGAAACCGGACGGGAACTGAGGGGGTATGAATCCTTTAATAAAATATGGAAACTGGACCGTGATCCTTATCTGCTGGAAACCAGTTACCACGGCATATTTGCAGCCGGTGATGTGAGGGCAGGTGCTATGAACCGCGTTGCTTCGGCTGTGGGCGAGGGCTCTATGTCTATCAGTTTTGTACATAAATATTTAGCGGAAGTTTAAATTCTTTTTATGGAAAACGGATCATGTGAGCATATACAATCGCTTACTGAACTAAAGCAACCCACAGAGTACGTCTGCGAAGAATGTATCAAAACAGGCTCATCGTGGGTGCACCTGCGTACTTGTCAAACCTGCGGAGTAACACTTTGTTGCGATTCCTCTCCACACAAGCATATGACCAAACATTTTCACCGCTCCGGCCATCCCGTTATTACTTCGGCAGAGCCTGGAGAAAAATGGATGTGGTGCTATGTGGATGAAGCATTTGTGGAGTATTAAAGAGGTTGCTTAGCAAGTAATAGGCTGAACCACAGAGTGCACAGGAGTGACAGCACATGAGGAACACCGGAAGCATTATAAAGCTATAGCTTCAGGTATATTATACCCGCAGGGCCCAATAGGTTACCCGAATGGAAATGAGGGTAGTAATTGCAGCAATATTATAGTTAGTGTTCTGGAAATTTTACTGCATGCACAATATGTATGAAAATTATCATCTATAGTAATAATATACCCCGTTAACCATTTTCTCCATAATTTCAACCCTTCATCATACTCCAGATAACGATACAAAACATTGCTTTATGAAAAACTACATCACACTTCTACTCTTTGTATGCCTCCTCCAAACAGAACTATCCGCTCAACAGCATCCTCCTCATTGGATACAGCTCTTCAATGGTAAAGACATGACTGGCTGGGATATCAAGATCACTGGTTACGATTTGAATGACAACTACAACAATACCGTAAGAGTGGAAGATGGTATTATGAAGATTGACTATGGTAAATACACCCACTTCACCAACCAGTTTGGTCATATCTATTACAAAACACCTTATAGCTATTACAAACTGGTGGTGGAATACCGTTTTGTGGGAAAGCAGGCAGAAGGAGGTCCTTCATGGGATGTGCGCAACAGCGGCGTAATGGTACATTCCCAATCGGCTGCCAGCGTGCGCAAAGACCAGGAGTTTCCTGTATCGCTGGAGTGCCAGTTGCTGGGTGGCTTAGATAATGGCGAGCGCACCACCGCCAACCTGTGTACGCCCGGTACGTATGTGGAAATGAATGATAAGGTAAACATGCAGCATTGCCTTAATTCCACTTCCAAAACCTACAATGGCGACCAATGGGTAACAGTGGAAATGATAGTATTAGGCGATTCACTCATCCAACATCTTATAGATGGAAAGGTAGTACTGGAATACCGGCATCCAAAGATTGGCGAAACAGGGGAGGATATCAAACGGTACCTGGATGAAGACTTTCAAAAGAAGATGGGTACGCCACTAAAAGAAGGCTATATTGCCTTGCAGGCAGAAAGTGCACCGGTACAGTTTAGAAAAGTAGCTTTACTTAACCTTGAACAGTATAAGAATGATCCGGCAGCTTTAAGCAAAGCATTGGCTACACCTTATAAGTAATCCGGAAAAGAGCAACTTACTTTACCTGCTCAAACAAAAACACCCCTTTCTTATTAGAAACAACAATATCCGGCAGTTTATCCCTATTCATATCCGTCACTACAAACCGGTTACCGATGCCCGAGTTATTGTCTATCGGGTGTGGAATCCATCGCGGACTTTTCCCCGGTACATATTCAAACCAATATAAAACAGCGGGCTCATACGAGCCTGGATCATGTCCATCCTCGTGGGCAAGGTAGCGTTTGCCGGTAATAAGATCAGGATGCCCATCTCCATTGATATCTTCCAGCATTAGTGCATGCGACTGTGAAAAGAGTTTACTGATCTCATGCGTTATCCACGATGTATTTCCCTTATCATCTTTCACCTGCTCATGCCACCAGATACCATAGTTATGGGCAGAAGAACTGATAATATCTTCATCGCCATCCTCATCCACATCCAGTACATACATATTGGCACAATCTTCACCAAGATCGGCAGGATGAAATGTCCAGTCGGCATCTTTCACATTCACCGGCGACTCCCACCAGCCACTCTTGACAATTACATCATTTCTCCCATCCTTGTTTACATCTCCCCAGCCCAGTCCATGCGTATACCGGTCAGTTGCTCTTAAGCTATCATGGCTGATGATATATCGCTGCCATGTTGTATCTCCTTTTTTACAGGTGGTTTCAGCCAGATTACCTGTTTGGCCACCACATCATTACACATAATGTCCATTCTTCCATCTTTATCTACATCCACAAATGCAGGTGTTTCAATACCCGCCTGCTGTAAAATGGTATGTCCCTGCCATAGACCGCTTCCCTTCCCCGGATTTGCATACCAGACACAGATACCACCCGGCTGATCAAATCTTATCAGATCTACCCAGCCATCGTTATTTACATCCATACAGAAGTTTAAGAAAGTGGTACTATAGCCGGGCACGGGGTTTAATGTATCGGCATGCAGCAGGTGCCGCTTCCAACTGGGGGCTTCAAACCAATAATTACCTGCCAGGATATCCAAAGCACCATCCTTATTCACATCACCAACAGCTACGCCTTCAGATACAAACTGGCTACTGATAACATGTTTCCTGAATTGTACAGGCGGGCTCTTTGGTGATCCATCCTGTGCAGTAGCAGTATGTAAAAAAAGGAGACATATGGTAAGTAAGAGCAAATTATAGTAATGCAGGAAAGGATAAGACAGGTGCATATTATGTATTGGCTTTGTGAGTGAGCAAGCAATGGATATTGCCTGCTAATATCTATATTAAAAGCCAGTTGAACAATTCCATTTTATAATGCCGTATGCTTGTTACGTAATGCCACTTTCAATCATTTCTCACTACTTGCAGCTTGTGGCTTGTACCTTCTAACTTGTACATTATCGCTTTACCCCTCACGGTGGTCTTTAGGAATGGTAAAGCAAAAGGTAGATCCCTTTCCTTCCTCACTGCGTACCCATATCTTACCACCCTCACGCTTTACTATTTCTGATGAAATAAACAAACCAAGACCTAATCCCGGAGTAGTACGCTGTGCCTTACCGTTTACCCGGTAATACTGCTCAAATACTTTTTGCCGGTTTTCCTCAGGTATGCCAATGCCAAAGTCTTCCACACAAAGCATTACATCCTTATTATGAAGACTGGAATAAACAATTATCTTTTCAGCATTGGGCGAATACTTGATAGCATTGGTAAGGAGATTGGTAACCACCTGGCTTATCCGCTCCCGGTCGCCATATACATCGCCTACATCAGAAAAATGTTTGATGATGGTATGCGTAGCAGTGGTGTGTTGCAGCGCATCCACTACTTCATCAACCATAGTATTGAAACCAAACAAGCTGCCTGAAAACTGGAGTTTTCCTGCCTGTAGTCTGGTTATATCCAGCAGTTCATTAATTAAGCCGGTTAGCTTATCCACCTGTACATTCATCCGTTTAATCATGTGCATAATTTCCGGATTACCACTTTGCTTTAATAATATATCCAGCACCTGGGTATATGTTTTTATAGTAGTAACAGGTGTTTTCAGTTCGTGGCTGGCAATACCTAAAAAGTTGTCCCTGTACTGCTGCAACTGTTTTTGGGAGCTGATATTTTGCATCGTTCCGGCAAGCCGGTATGCCTTGTTGCGCGATATAACAGCCCTTCCCTTCATACGCATCCATCGCTGCTGGCTGGTGCAGGCTGTTCTGAATTCCACATCAAAGTTATTATCAGTATCCCCTTTCATTGCCAGTACTATTTTTCTTCTTACTTCTTCCTTTTCGTTCTCATCAATGCAGGCTAAAATTTCTTCATAACTAAACTCATTACTTTCAGATAGCTCAAGCTGCTCACGGCAATAAGCATCGAGAACAATTGTTCGTTTCTCCAGGTCAACATGCCACAAACCCAGGTCTCCGCCTTCCAGCGAAGAGTCCAGGTCTTCTCTCGCCTGTATTTCTGCTGTAACGTCGCGAACAATAGAAAAGATAGTCCTCTCTGCTCCATCTTTACTGGTAATCAGGGTCGCATGGTGGTTCACCCAAATAACACAGCCATCTTTGCGGATGTAGCGTTTGTTTATATCAAAAGAATTGATTTCTCCTCTTTCTAATGAATCAAAAACCACCTTGTTCCACTCAAGATCATCCGGATATGTAATAGATAAAAAATTGTCGCTGTACAATTCTTTCTGGCTGTAGCCGGTTAACTTACTATAAGCTTTGTTAACTAATAGAAAACGTCCCTCACAATCAGTAATCACTATCCCAAGCAAAGCATTATCAAACGCAAGCTGAAACCTGTTTTCAATATCTTCTAATACCTTGTCCTTGCGAAGACTTTCGGTTACATCCTGTGCTGTACCCGAAAAGCGATAGGGCTCACCATTGTTATCAAAATAAGCTTTGCCCCTGCATTGCAGCCAGCGCAACTGCTTGCCTTTAGCACCAATAGTCCTGAAAACGATATCATAAGGACTGCGTTGTTGCGGGTCTATCGCTGCTTTTATGGCTTTATCTACCCGCTGCACATCATCAGGATGAACTTTTTTAAGCAACTGCGTATAAGAAACAACATCACTTGTAGAAAAGCCGTACAGCTTTTTACAAATGTCATCCCAGTAAACTTCGTTTTCCTTTGGGTAAAAATCCCAGGTGCCAATGCCTGCTGATTGTAAAATAAATTGAAGCCTGTCTTCCGTGTCTTGCCGCTTTTGTTCTTCCTGCACCCAGTTCAATTGCATATAAAAGGTAAGTATGAATGTGGACTGGCAAAAGTAGTTAAGGTTGGGAATACAATATAATAACGACTGGCTTTTATCCCAATTTAAAGCATTTTTTAATTAATAGAGTAAGCTTAGCCTCCATTTACGGCACTTTACCTGTCCTTCCAATCTCTTCCTAACATTGGATAGTCCCGGGCTATAGCTGAGAGACTTTTCCATAATTAAATGTTAATGCCATTTTAAATAGGTTCTATTCAATGATTTACAAGAGGTATACGGCGAAAGAACGGTTGTTTAAGGCAAGCCATAGAAATTACTTGTAAAGCATTGACTCAGTACACTGTCCACTAAATACCCTTACAATAAACATCTACTATCAAATAAATCAAGCTTTCCTAATAGAAGCTAACCAAAAGCGTATTCTCCCCACTAGAAAGCATAAATCATCTAACCTGCAATGAGCTACGTATCCCCCTTCCGATTTTCCCTTAAGTAAGGCTAAGCTGTTCAAAGTTTAATGCCAAAGGCAACCAACCTATTCATCGGGTTCCTGTCAGTTAACCAGTAGCACCATGTTAGCCCAACAGTGCCACTCAGTAATAAAGCTGCACCTTAGGCAATGGGGCGGCGCTGGCCAGCACGGATGCGCGGAGCGATCATGCCGTGCTTGAACTTTTTTGTTTCTTTTTTCTTTCAAGAGAAAAAAGAAAGACAACCACTTGCTGTCAGCAAGTACACCATCAACAACTAAGCTGTATATAGCATGTAAAAGAGGTTACACTATCCTAAATGTAGGTAGCACTGTACCAAGTGCGCTGTTAACATAACTCTATGAAATAGCTTCTGAGTTATACTTAACTTATACCTAACTTATACTGAACATATACCTAACTTATACCTAACTTATACCTGATCTCCTCCCTGTCTCCTCCTGTGTAACTTCTAAGTAACTCCTTCCCTCCTCCGTACCTGCCCATATTTTACTTTGAACCTTAAACTTCTTAATCCAACTCGTGAACCTGTGAATCTGCAAACTCGAAAACTTGTGAACTCATTCCCACACCACTTTACTTGCACTTTACTACATTTCATTACAAAAGAAATACAGGCTATCCGAAAAGCCTTTTCAGGCGCAGTTAGCAATCATAATTTTGTATTAGAATTTATTAGTGATTTTAAATAATTATTCAATGCCCTTAAAATTTCACACTCATAAACTAAAGTTTACCCGCGATTGGAAGTATTTCAAACTATTCTTAATTCCGGCCAATAGCGCTGTTGCTGTCATCAATACTTTCCAGTTATACTATTTTCCAGGACTGTCTACAGCCATCCCGCAGGCAAGTGTTTATTTACAAACTCTCTCAGCAGCTCGCGTTTTTAATAGATCCAGAATAAATCAGCTCCCGTTTAGAACAACCCGTTCTAATTACATGAGCATGCTGTTTGTTGCACTACTGTCGGTATGTATTATGTCCTGTCAATCACATGCAGGGATAGGCATTAAAAAGGATTTGGCTAAGGGTTCAAAAACAGAGCACCAGGATATGGAGCCAGAAGGTTCCCGGTTGGTGGTTAATGATTTATTGCTTCGGGTTATCTGCATTCCCAACTAAAATGGCACACCATGTTGGTGTAGGCTTCCTGCTTGTAACTTGAAGCCTGGGCTTAATTATTTACTTTATCTCCAGCACCGCAAAAGAATAAGCCTGCTGATTACTGTTACTCATTCGCACAGTCTCACCTGCGGGAACAAACAAAAAGTCGCCCTCCTTATTAAAGGATTTATTGTTCACGCTTAACGGTTGTGCCGCATCGGTAAGCCCTATAATAAGCAGCGGATTTTGCCTTTGTACCTGGGTGTTAGTTCCACCCTGCAGTGTTAAGCGGTAGCCCCGTACCGGCTGTTCATCAAAGAGTATTTTAAACCCCTCCTGCTGTATAGGCGTACTCACAGCGTGCCCTCCTTTACTCAAGATCTCTATGTCCATTACATGAAACTGCGATGTATCTTCATTCCACACGCGGTGAATGCGGGGCGATTTATAGAATCCTTCAAAAGTAATGGACGGATCCCGCGAAGCAAGTGCGGTGGCTCTCTGCTCTTCTACCTTCACTTCCGAACCCGTTTTTACAGGATGCAGCACAACAAACACCGATGGCGTTGCATGCTTGTGAAATAACGAAGTATCACCTGGGTTAATACGTACATCCAGCACTCTTACAAAGCTATTTTCAAACACATTATGGTGCCGCGGTTCGTCTTTTACAGGCACAACGGCCTGGGCTGAACAAAGGCTAGCTTGTACAATAAGAAGAAGGAGAAGAAGATAATATTTTTTCATAGTAAAGAACAATTGCACAGCCAAAGTAAACAAAATGCTAAATTCTTAGCTGAAGGCAGCATAATATTCTTTGTAGCCTTAACCCTGTGAATGATACCAAAGCGATGTGCATAACGACTATCATATTGGTATTAATAAAATGATGCATGAATTATAAAAGGAATACTATGAAAACGTTGAAGCGGCTATCTCTTCTCGCGTTTATCTTTCTGTTATCTGCATTCAGTAAAAAAGAAAAGCCGGGAGCTAATGGCTATTTTAGTCATTATGGAGTTGACTTCAATAACAATTCGGATCTACGTAATACTGCTTTTGTTACTGGTACAAATGACAGCCTGTTAATTCAGCAAATTGATTTTAAGTTGGCACTGCCCCTGAAGGACGAAAGTTGGTGGTTGGTGCTGTAGCTTAAGTGAGTGAAGGATAGAATAGCAATGATTCTTATAAATTCAAATTACCCCGGTAAACATTTAATTCAATACATGTAAAACAAAAGCGGCTCGCATCATTGATGTGAGCCGCTTTTATCTTCTGTTTATTTATACAGTTGGGTCATACCCTTCTACAAAGACAGGTTGCCCGTTCATATTCCCTTCTACAGCTGCAAGATAAGCTTCGGCTGTCTTAGCTGCATTTGGCCATGGAGCAGGATCCATCCCTATAGCTGCAGCCGTTTCTTCCACCCAGGGTGGATGTACAATCACAATCCGGCGACCTTCAGTGAGGTCCAGGGCTGCCGCTTTTGCAAATCCTTCCAAACCACTGTTAGCTATTGCATACATGGAAGTATTAGGGGCAGGCTTGTAAGCAAGAAAGCCACCTGTGATCACAAACACTCCGTTAGGACGTAAATACGGTAAGCCTTTGCGTACCACATTAATTTGCCCCTGCAATTTACTGCCTAGGCTAAATTGAAGCTGCTCGTCAGTTATCGTGTCAATAGCCCCCGGTACAGCATCGCCTGCAGCACTTACAATAGCATCTACTTCTCCTGTCTGGCTGTAAAATGCATCAATAGAAGATGGATCAGTAATATCAATAGCCGGCTGCGAAGAGCGTGAAGCCCCGATTACTTCATGTCCCTTGTCTTTCAGCAACTGTGCTATAGCTTTTCCAATGATGCCGGTAGCACCTATAACAACAATTCTCATGTTTGTTTGATTTATGGATTGGTAGAAAAAATAGAAGCCTCTTTTACCAACATCCGCCTGTTGAGTTTCAATTGCGCAATCACCAGCTCTGCAAAGTCTTCAGGATGCATTACTCTTTCCGGGTCACCGGTTATTAAATTAGCGCTTTGCGCCAGGTCAGTAACTATTGTACTGGGTGCTAAAGCGGTTACCCTGATGTTGTGTTTACGAACTTCTTGCATCAGGCTTTCACTTAAGCCAAATACTGCAAATTTGGATGCACTGTAAGCACTGGTAACAGCAGCACCGCTTTTACCGGCAGTAGAAGAAATATTGATGATGTCTCCTGTTTTGCGCTCAATCATTTGCGGCAATACAGCACGGGTAGTATAATAAACACCGAATACATTTATCTTGATCTGGTTCTCCCATACTTCCGGTTCCAGCTCCAGGAACTTACCGAATGTACCGGTACCAGCATTGTTAATAAGGATGTCTATTGGCCCTAAATCGTTCTGCAGTTTTGCTACTGCCGCTTCCACTGCTTCCCTGTTACTTACATCTGCTGTGGCATACGATGCCTTTACACCCGATGCCCTTATTTCTTCTGCTACTGCCTGTATATCTTTTTCAGTACGTGCTATCAAACCCACATGAACACCTTCGTTAGCCAATGCAATAGCAAGAGCTTTTCCAATCCCTTTTCCCGCACCTGTTACCAGGGCTACCTTATCTTTTAATGATTGCATGAATAGGATGTTTTAGTTAGTGTAATAGATGATAAGTGAATCGGTTAATGTAGTTCATAATAATGTAAGAGAATAAAGGCGCAACGTCATTTGCGGGCACCGGATAACTCTATCCGGTGCCCGCAGATTGCATTAGTTGAAACTAAATTCTATGAGAGGCTTAAGCTGCCTTTTGTGTTCCTTTGCCTTTGGAATTGTTGTTTTGCAACGATGCCTTAATAGCAGTGCTTAAATGTTTAAATGTCACTTCCCCTTTAAATTGTTCTCCATTAATGAAAAAAGCAGGAACATCTTTCACTCCAAGGTCAATGCCTTCTTTAAGATCATCCTGTACATAAGCTCCATAATGGCTGTTGACAAGTTCATCCAGGAACTTCTTGGACTTTACGCCCGCTTCACGCGCATGACCTTTCAAGCTGATAGTACCAAGGCTGCGCCTGTGAGCAAAAAGCTCATTATGCATTTCCCAAAACTTTCCTTCCTGTGCTGCGGCAAGAGAGGCTTCCGCTGCCTTGTGTGCTTTCTGATGTATTTTTACTAATGGAAAGTGACGAAAGGTGAACTTTACCTCCTGCGGAAAGGCTGTGAGAATTTCTTTTACTACCTCATTTGCCTGGACGCAGACTTCACTCTCATAATCACCAAACATCATCAGCGTGATGGGTGCCTGGGGCTCGCCTACTATTATCTTTTTTGAAGGAATAACTTCAACTATTTCTGCTTTTTTCATAACCGGTTTGTTGTTTACTGCTGCATAAACAGCTTTTATTTTTGCTCAAATATATCATCCTCCTGTTATTGCCACACTTTTTTATCATCCTGCCTCTTTGTCACTTAATACCATTAGATGGATTCATCCGACTCTGTACTTTACTTACCTTTGTATTATTGTTACTTTAACTTTACTTGGTTACTTTTAGTAACCAAAGGTACATAGCTTTGTATTATAAGAGAAGCAATTGGTGTTAAAACATTAACAATGTCTGTAACAACAAAAGAGCGAGAGAGAATTACTGCTGTCTTCTCAGGTGCCTGCACCCAAAAAAAGCTGTGCCCTGTAAAAGACATTATGGCAAGCTATAGTGATAAATGGACGATGTACACAGTGCTTCTGTTGGGGCAGCATCAAAAGATGCGTTTTAATGAGTTACGCTGCAATATCAATGGCATTTCACAACGGATGCTTACAGTTACTTTACGCGCATTGGAAGAAGATGGTATTATTTCCCGCACTATTTACCCCGAAATACCGCCCCGTGTAGAATACCAGTTGACAGAACTGGGTGAGAGCCTGCTAAAGCAATTACTGCAACTGGCAACCTGGGCAGAAGAAAATGTAGGCGGGATATTGAAAGCCAGGAAGAAATACAGTAAAAAGGTAAAGGAAGGATAAAGTATATAAAGCAATACCTCTATGCCCTTTTTTTCGATAACCCAAAGGGGTGCTGCGGCATTATATTCATTGCTTGTAACTTGCAGCTTGTAGCTTATTTATTGCACTTCACATACATACTATGCCTTTTATTGATACTACATCGCTAACCGAAAAAGAAGTTATTCCCGGCTACCGCGGCAGAACCATTCATACCGGTACCATGACCTTTATGTACTGGACGGTAGAGCCTGGCGCAGTAATGCCCATGCACTCGCACCTGCACGAACAGGTAGCCCATGTATTAAAAGGAACATTTGAATTGATTGTAGATGGCGAAACACAAATTATAGAACCCGGCAAAGTAGCCGTTATCCCTCCGCATGTAGTACACGGTGGTAAAGCCATTACTTATTGTGAGTTGTTAGATGTATTTAATCCCGAAAGAGAAGACTATAAATTCTGACCTATGAATCTTGATCTAACCAATAAAACAGCTCTTGTATGCGGTGCATCGCAAGGGCTTGGACTTGCCTGTGCTACCGAACTGGCCTTGCTTGGAGCCAATGTAATTGCAGCTAGTCGCAATGAAGAGAAACTAAGTAAAGCAATACAACAACTGGACACCTCCAAAGGACAGCAGCACAGCTATCTTGCCTTAGACCTCTCCAGTCCGGATGATGTAAAAGAAAAAGTGAATGCCTTTATTGCAAAAGGTAATACTATCCATATCCTCATCAACAATGCCGGCGGTCCGCCCTCAGCGCCAATGATTGATACCGATGCTGCTGAGATAGAAAAAGCTTTCCGTACACATGTTATCAGCAGCCATTTGCTGGCGCAAGCCGTTGTTCCGGGTATGAAGGAAGCAGGTTACGGTCGCATCATTAATATTGTTTCTACTTCTATCAAACAGCCCATCAATGGACTTGGCATCTCCAACCTGGTGCGTGCTGCAGTAGCTAACTGGGCAAAGACCTTAGCTAACGAGATTGGTCAGTCTGGTATTACAGTGAATAATGTTTTACCCGGTAATATCAATACTGACCGGCTGGATTATTTGTTCTCCAAACAGGCAGCAGATGCCGGTGTGGAGCAAGAAGCTATTCTTAAAAAAGCAACATCAGCCATCCCCGCAGGAAGAATAGGCGAGCCAGCCGAATTTGGTGCCGCTGTTGCCTTTCTTTGTTCACCGGCAGCTACTTATATCAATGGCATCAACCTGCCTGTGGATGGTGGAAAAACGGGGACCTTGTAGTAGTATAAACATAAAAACCAGCCAGGCTCAAGTACCTGGCTGGTTAGGTGATCAGTAGTTTGTTAAACATAACTCCTTCAATTGGCTTGCCAGATCGCTAATGCTGCTACAAATAAACCTGGGTTTCGGTGCCAGTGGATATAACATTTCATCGTCCAGTTGTATAAAAGCAGTTGCCATACCTGCATTGGCAGCGCCGGCTATATCCCACCCGTGTGCTGATACAAAGAGTATATCTTTCTCCTTTGCATTCATCTTTCTGACTACCCATTTGTATGCTTCCATACCTGGCTTGTATTTCTTTACCTGTTCAGCACTCAGCACACAATCAAAGTAAGAGATCAGACCTGTGCTTTCCATTCTTTCCCGCACTACCTCTTCAGGCGAATTGGTTAATGCAGCAACGCGATAGCCCCCATCAACCAAAGCAGAAAGTCCTTCCTGTACGCCATCCTGCACCGGCAGGCTCTTTAGCATTTCCAGTACACTATCTATATCAGCATCGTCAATTTTCTTATCCAGCTTATGCGCAGTCATTTGCATGGTAGCTTTAGCTATCGAAATAAAATCGTTAAACCTGGGGGTACTATTATCTGCAAAACAATACTGCATGAACAATTCAAACCAGAGTGCATAACCTTTGCGGCTATCCAGCAGGCTATTTACTTTTCGCTTCATTTCACTCATATCCAATATGGTCTCATACACATCCAGCACAATGATCTTCGGTTTTGTTGTTGAGGTGGTATCCGTTTCCTGCATAACTTACTTGTTTTGGTGCAATCGTTTAAAGCTTTGCACAAAAAAAGTGCCTCTTTCATGTACGAGGTGTGATGTGTGATGTACGATTTGGTTGAAAAAGTTCAATGTTTAATGTTCAGGTGTGCCGGGAAGAGATATGGTTTATATAGGAGTAAGCAGGGAGTTGATGAGGAGTAAATACCGGTTAAATAGCAAGGAGATCAGGTATAACTTAAGTATAACTTAGGTATAAGTTAAGTATAAGTTATTAAGTATAAGTCAGGTGTAATACAGGAGTGTCTGATATTGGGAAGGGGCATTTTTGATAAGGAAGGTACTGATGAATACGGCTGATGGTACTGATATTTTTCACTTGCCCGACTCTTGTCTAACTGTTGCAAGACAGGCAGGGGTATCACTTAGGGAGAACTCATACATCAATACTATTAGTTTTCTCATTTATGATTAGTATTATTATCCTTATTTCAGGATTTCAAAGACAGCAATTTTACTGCTATTTTCACCATCAATATAAATTATAAGTAAATGGGAGAAGCCACTATAGATAGTCATCAGTGTACACTCATTATATTCTCGCATATTATTACCTATGGCAATGCTGCTGATGAAGAAATAACCGAACGCATAAGAGCAGAAATTGAAACTATGTGGAATGAGCCAAAAGCAGTAGTGGTTATAAAAGGAGTTCCCTATACAGTAAGCTTCCGTATTGCTGCAGAGTTTCGCGCCAATATAGATATGATAGAAGTATATACCAACGATGACCCCCGCAATAACTATTTCAGAATAGAAGAATTTGCGCATGGCAATATCTCTTTTGTTGATGGGTTAGGCTGTAACACCGGCTATTTCAAGCTGGAGAATTTATATGTTGGCTCTACCACGGCAGCTCATGAGTACGGGCATACGTTAGGGCTTGACCACCCGGCTGATATTGATTACAGAGGCAAAGGCGTTCCCCGTATTATGTATCCAAGAGGTACGCTGGTAGATCCTCCATTCCAATACGATCCCTCCAAACCTGCAGGTGTTACCGGCGGCACCATGCACCCGATGTACAGAAGAGTATTTGCCGAAGATATAGCCTTGTTAAGATTGGAGAGGTTAAGATTCAATAACGGTAAAGCCATCATAGGGGAGTTTACCAATGTATACCATTACAATCATGGAGAAACGCCTTTAGGTGATGATGCCCCTGTTGTGGAGGGGTGATATGCAGAGGGTAAGAGATTTCTTTCACCGCAGAGAGCAGAGAATCGTTCACCGCGGAGAATAAGAGTAAATAGAGGTTTCGCAGAGCTATTTATTCTCTGCGTAAACTCTGCTTTCTCTGCTCTCCGCGGTAAACATTACCTGTCATACATTTAAAATTGATTATAAAACACATCAATAAAGTTGCTATCTTGCTACCCATGCCTGCTGCCAAAAACTACATCTAAAACCATCAAACTAACATCATGAAACCAAAATTTATGCTACTTATTATTACCCTTATGGTAATAAAGGGAGTTGCTTTATCTCAGCCAACCATACAATGGCAAAAAAGCTATGGCGGCAGTAAAGGAGATGCAGCTAATTCGATGACTCCCACAAACGACGGCGGCTATATCGTTGCAGGAGCATCAACATCTTTAAACGGAGAAGTTTCCGGTAATCACGGTGGTGCTGATTATTTGATAATAAAGGTAAACAGTGCAGGTACTCTTGAATGGCAAAAAAGCTTAGGAGGCAGTCTGTTCGACGAGGCTTATTCTATTAAGCAAACCTCCGATAATGGTTATATTGTAGCGGGAGCCTCAAGATCCAATGACAGCGATGTAACAGGTCATCATGGGGTTGATACTTCTAAAGGGGATTATTGGATAGTAAAGCTGTCTCCTACAGGCGATATACAATGGCAAAAAAGTCTGGGAGGAACAGGTGATGATATTGCCAGAACTGTACAGCAAACTACCGACGGGGGCTATATTGTAGCAGGTTCGTCAAACTCTACAGACGGAGACGTAACCGGCAACCATGGTGGAAATGATTACTGGGTAGTAAAGCTGTCTGCTACAGGTGAAATACAATGGCAAAAAAGCCTGGGCGGAAGTGGGGATGATAATGCATTTGATGTTGCTCAAACGTCTGACAATGGCTATGTAGTAGCCGGAGGCGCTTCCTCTGCAGACGGAGACGTAACCGGCAATCATGGTGCACGGGACTACTGGATTGTAAAGCTGGATAGTAATGGAAATATCCAGACCCAGAAGAGTTATGGAGGAAGTAAAGACGATGCTGCTCTTAGTATCAAAGTGACTACTGATCGTGGCTATATTGTGGGAGGTCGTTCTACATCAGCCGATGGGGACGTAACCGACAACAGAGGTCTGGAGGATTATTGGTTATTAAAATTAGACAATACAGGAACAATAATGTGGCAAAAGAGTTTTGGGGGTAGTAGTGATGAGGAGGCCAGCTCTGTACAGCAAACTTCTGATGGCGGGTATATAGTAGCTGGATTTACTGCATCAGGCAATTTTAATGTCAATGATAATCATAATCCATCAACCCGCGATGCATGGCTGTTGAAATTCAGTAGTACTGGTGATCTGCAATGGAAGAAGTGTTTTGGAGGCAACGAGATTGATGAGGCTAAACAGATATATGAGACTGCTGATAAAGGATATGTTTTTGCCGGCCTTTCCAATTCCAATGATGGAGATGTAAGCGGTAATCACGGCAATTATGACGCATGGCTGGTGAAACTGAACACTGATGTTATTCTTCCTTTACAGCTTATCTGATTTCGGTGCGAAACAAAACGGCAATACCATTACTTGTCAATGGCAAACATTACAGGAGCAAAATGTTGCGAAGTTTATTGTTGAATACAGTACGCATGGCACCACATTTACAGAGATAGGTACTGTGTATGCAACCGGTAATAGCGCTACTACTAAGAACTACAGCTTTACCCACAATAACCCTGCAGTTGGAAATAACTATTATAAACTGAAGATGGTTGACAAAGATGGAGGCTTTACTTACAGTAAAATTGTAAATGTCGTTCTTGGCAATCAATCATTGAGCCTGAAAGTATATCCAAATCCTGCAACAACTTATGTAGTAGTGGAGCATCCTGCTTCCACCACATCTGCCCGGTTACAGCTGCTAGATGCTAATGGCAGAATTGTAAAGAATAAAATAGCAGTGCAGGTGCAACACAAACTACTGTAAACATAAGAGACTTAGCGGCCGGAGTTTATACAGTAATATGGACGAATGGGGCTGATAAAATGAGTAAGACAGTAATGGTAAAATAGTAAATCATACCAGATTCAAATAAGTAGCATTATAAAGAGCTGCGAGCTACGAACCGTGAGCTTCGAGCAGAGAGCATAATGCCCGCGAGACCCTTCGGGCTACCAATCTGAATCTGGTATTATTCCTTCACAACACCTCAAATGCTGTCTACTATCATACCTCATTTGTCATCTTTAAGGTTTCCTGCATTTCACTGTCCGTATACTTTTACACCACCTACATAAGTAGCTATTACTTTAGTAGCTAAAACATTACCTGGCGTTGACTGCATCAGGTCTTTATCCAGTATAATAAAGTCAGCTCTTTTACCCGGTTCAATACTACCCAGTTCGTCTTCAAGAAAGCTTGCTTTAGCCGCCCAGATGGTCATGCCACGAATAGCTTGCTCTTTTGTTAAGGCATTCTCTTTTTGGAAGCCACCTGCAGGATATCCTTTTGCATCTACACGAAATACTGCTGCCAGAAAGGTTTTAAACGGGCTGATATCTTCTACCGGGAAATCGGTACCCAAAGGCAGCCAGCCGTTCTGCTGCAGTAGTTGTTGAAAAGCATAACCGCCCTTCAGCCTTTCTTTACCCAATCTATCTGCAGCCCAATACATATCGCTTGTAGCATGTGTTGGCTGTACTGAAGGGATAATGGAAGCAGTACCAAATAAATGGAAATCTGCCGGGCTGATGATCTGTGCATGCTCTATACGCCAGCGTCTATCATTCTTGCCTTGCAGGTATTTATTGTAGATGGAAAGCATCACGCGGTTGGCAGAATCACCAATAGCATGTGTACACATCTGGAAGTCGGTTTTAGCAAGTAAGGCTGCAACGGAATCAAAATGTGACTGTGGGCTTAATAAGAAACCATTCCACCCCGGCTTGTCACTATAAGGTTGTAACAAGCAGGCACCACGGCTGCCCAATGCACCATCAGCATATACCTTAAAGCCTTTTACAAACAGCTTATCTGTACGATAAGGACCCCGTGGCAGGTAACGGTTATAATTAGCAGTATTATCACTCAGCATCGCATACAGCCGTATAGATAGTTTACCGCTCTGCTGCAACGTATCAATCAACTCAATATCGTTGTACATCAGTCCGCAATCCGACACAGTAGTAAGCCCTTGCGCAAAGCAGTTGTGCGCGGCTGTCTGCAACATTGTTTCCATCTCTTTTACAGAAGGCGCCGGTATTTTTGATGATACAAGACCGACTGCATTATCCACCAAAATACCAGTGAGCTTGCCGTTCTTAGTTTCTATCTCACCACCATTGATCTGCTGATTTGGTTGTATGCCTGCTATTTCTAAGGCTTTTGCATTGGCAAGGGCGGCATGGCCATCCACCCGGCCCAGCAATATAGGTGTATCAGGGTATAAACGGTTTAACTCTTCGTTAGTTGGAAAGGCTTTACCGGGAAATTTATTCTGATCCCAGCCCCTACCGGTTATCCATTGCATACCGGGATGTGCAGTAGCAAATTGCTGCACACGGGCAACAAGTTCCTGTGTGCTTTTTACATCGTATAAATCAACAGCGAACAAGGACTGACCATACTCCATAAAATGAGAATGGGCATCTATAAAACCGGGGTACACTGCTCTGCCGTGTGCATCTGTTCTTTCTTTTGCAGTATAGCTTTTCAATATCGCGTCATCGCTGCCTACAGCTACTATCTTGCCGTCCTTTACCGCTAGTGCCCGGGCTTTGGAGAAAGTACTATCTACCGTATATATCGTTGCATTGTGTACAACCAGATCTGCTTCTTTTAATTGTGAAAAAGCGATGTTGCAACAGCAAATAAAGATGGTCAGGAATAAGAGACGCATGCAGTAATTTTTTACAAACTTATACTACCAGATACAAATAGGTAGCCAGAGAAGCCGCACACCGGAAGTGCTGGCTGATAATGATGATAGTCTACATACAATTATTGCGGGCAACTGGGTAAAGAAGACAAGTGGAGGATACGGCCCCTCCTGGTTGCTGGCAGCACCTGGTGCTACACTGCAAAGTGTACAGTTAAAACCACAGATTGCAGTGAGTGGCAAATATGCATTGTATGCGTATGTACCGGTAGTGGATAGCGCTGCTACGCAAACGCATTGCCTCATCAACAACGGAACAACTACTAAAGATGTAATTATCTCTTCCAATATACAGGCAGAAGGACAAACAAGCGGTGAATGGGTATCGCTTGGCACTTATAGTTTACCAAAAGGGAATACTGCTACTGTAACTATTAGTACTAAGGATGCGAATGGATATATTGTTGCAGATGCGGTGTTGTGTGTGCCGGTGAAGTGAGAGTAAGAACTACCAAACCGGAAATGGTATATTGCTAATGATAACAGCGACAATAGCACGCGCCGGGCAAAATACTTTAGCCTAAAAAGAAAGCCGGCCATTCGACCAGCTTTTATTTTAAACAGAGTAATGTACCAAACTAATCCCCTTACTTCAACTCCTGAATCTCAATATCCTTCCATCTCACTTTAATGCCACCACCTTCATGTATCTGCAAGGCAATAAAGCCTTCACCCTGGCCAATCTTTTCATCTTTAATATGGCACATCTGGTGACCATTCAGCCAGGTAGTTACTTCATCAGCATCCACTTTTAATTTGTAAGTGTTCCATTCACCCATCTTCAAATATTTTTCATCTTCCGGTTTGGGCTGTATCAGCCAGCCTCTGCCATACGATTCATAAATACCGCCGGTATGCAGGCCTGGAGGTGCTACTTCCGCCTGCCAGCCACTGATCTTTACACCTTCCGGTATTTGCGAACGGAAGAATACGCCACTGTTGCCATTAGCTTCCTGCTTAAATTGCAAAGTAAGAATAAAGTTCTTGTAGTTTTTATCGGTAGATAAGTAGCCATATTGTTTATCCGGTCCGCTTTCGCAAATAAGTTCTCCATTCTTATCGGCATACCATTTTTCGGTGCCGTGGATGGTCCAGCCGGTAATGTCCTTTCCATTAAACAGTTTTTCTTTCTTTTGAGCCATGGCGAATGTGCCAATCAACAGGAGTGAACAAAGGAGCAATGCTTTCATTAGAATAATTGATTTTTTACGAATATAAGGAAACAAGTGATTGTTTACTGCTTAAGACTTCTCAGCATGCATAATGTTTAAGTATGCACAAGTATGGGTAAAAATAATGTAGATCACAGCTCAGCGCTTTTTAAAGATCAACAGGTGGAAAGGACACTTAAGCACCTACTTTAGGCTTCCAGTTAGCTCCTTTTGCAGTAGTGCGTTCTCCCCTGAATATTTCAGGCTTCCGCAGCATAACACGCGCAGGCTGATTAACTAAAGGATATATTATCTGATGTACTGCCTTGTTTATGAAAATATATAACGGAAGAATTTGGGTAGTAAGTAAAGGAGAAGGCTCTTCTTTTTACTTCCCACTACCTATACAATCAGAAGTTTGTAGTAAGGGCACTACCCTTTATTGTAGCAGTTTCTATGAATTTCAGCACTTTATAAAAAAAAGAGGGAATTAGATTTGCTTGTTTAAAAAATCCTCTTACCTTTACCCCTGTTTTTTAAGGGTTTAGGGTTGAAAAAACTGCCCCTGTCTTCACAGGGGCTTTATTATTTTATTTACTGCCCGTATTTGATAATTCCCTTTGTTTAAACAATTAAGCAAAGGCAATAGCACCAACTACCGGCAAGAAGATTATCAGCCTTTTAGGACGAGGCATATCATAACAACAAAGGCAGGTATCCCTACCTGCCTTTGTCTTTTGCTTCGAGGTGCATTGTGCAAGACCACGAAATATATTCGTATATCCAATCATACTTAGCTCAATAAGGCTTGTACAGAGCTGTACAACTGTTGACGTGTAAAAGGTTTCCTGATGAAGGCACCAGCACCATTAAAGAGGAAAGAAGGGAAGGTGAAGCCCTTACAACCCGGCGAAGGATTTAAAATAAATCATCAGTGAACCTCAGAAAGGTCTTCTGTGTGGAGGACTGTTCTTACACTATCCCTGCCATAATATTTAAACTTATTAGTTTGTAAGCTAAGGCTATACCATACTTCATACGCCTTTGCTGAAAGAGGTGTTTCATCATATTTCTTCTTAAAGTATGCAACATAATCCTTCTTGCCTTTATTGGAGGTAGTGTTTGAAAGGGTATCTGTATGAGACTGCTGCTGTTCTTCAAAGGCTTTTCCCCATGCAGAATCTTCTTTTTTCTCCTGTTTGACAGACGGTAGTAAACTATCCCATTGTCTTTCAAACATAAGATGCGTATCCAGCAGCAATTTATACCAGTCGCGCAATGGAATTACTTTGTAACTGTGAATAGTAACCTTTGCACCGGTAACGTACTCCCCTTGCCGTGTATAATTTTTTCTTTCTGTTTTCTCTATCGCTTGCTCTAGTTGCTCCGTTGTGGGTTGACTATACACCGATATAGTAAAAACCAAAGTAATTAAGAATAAGAAGGGTTTCATATGAAAGGATTTAACAGTTAAACAAAACGTTCATTCAAATTTATATTTTACAATGCCACAAACAAAATGATAAATGCTCCACAATAAGTACCCGGAACATGTATTCTATGTTTTGGGGAAGAGCAATACTGTGATTGAAGCAGTCTATGCTATGCATTACAGCAATACTTATATTTTATTTAGATTGTACTTCTGTCCACACAGTGCTTCGCTGAGCTTACAATAACGTATTGAGTTGCTTCATGGGTCATTTCTACTATTTATTTTATCTAAAACACCGAACCTTCCGGCACCACATCAGCATCTTTAAAAGCAGCAAAATAAAGTGTCTTGTACTTAGCCGCATCCACTGTTTTCTTTTGCGCTATCAAAGCATTGTACATCCCAAGAAGCGACCAGCCATTTCCGGGGTTCCATATCAAATCTTCGCGATACACTTGTGCTGCTTCTGTTGCCTTGTTCATTTGGAGCAGATAGGCACCGAGGTATTGGCGTGCAGGAATACGCCACTCCTGTGGCTCGCGATAGATCATGCTATCTTCTTCTACTGCTGCCTGCTTAAATGCAGCAATAGCTTCCGTCTTTTTTCCTGTTTCATATAACAGTTCGCCTTTGAGTATGCCTGCAGCTATTCTGCCACTTTGTACCGGCTTATTAAACGGCATATCCCTCACCTGCAATAAACTATCCGGCAGAATAGCCTCCATTTTTGCAAGACATCTTTTTGCTGAGGGTAAATCCTTGTTATGCACATACGCCAGCCCTCTTGCAAAAGCATCCAGCAGGGTGGCATATTTCCAGGTAGCATCAGGAGCAGGCGACGCTAATATATCCTGCCATTTACCCAGTCTTACCATCGCTATAACGGGCACCATGTAAACTCCCTGATAATAAGGGTTGCCTGTATATACAGTACTTGTAAGCGAAGGGGCAAGCCCTGCAATGCTGTTCCTTGCCCGCAGATATACAGGCATAGCTTTATTATACATGCCTGCATTCATGGCGCAGTAAGACTGCACAATGAATACATGAGTAGATTTGTTTCTCCCTATGCCTAAAGCGGGCACTAAAGAGTCCACCGTATTGTAAACGGTATTAGACAGTTCATTTACATACACGCCTTTTGCAAACAGTCCATTGCGCTGGTATTCATGTGTTGCCATGTGTACCATATGTGCCGCTCCCGGCATTACATCTTTCAGTACTTCTGCACTATGCAGTGCTACTTCGGGGTGTTTGGAAGCCTCTGTTATATGGATATAATAATGCAAAGCCGCGGGATGTATGGAATCCTGTTGCAGTATTGCTTTGCATAAGGTTACCAGTTCCGGTGTCCACGGCTTAGGTTTGCCGCTGTTGTACCAGAAGTCCCATTTGTGTTGCAGCATTACCGCATCTATATACAGGGCTTTAATATCCACATCCTCTGTATATTGCTGTGTAAGTAAACGCATGGCAGCGGCATAACTGCTGTCCAACTGTACCCGGTCGTTATTGGTAGTATCTGCCGAGTACCGCTGCTGCATGGCATTGATTAATGCCTTCTCTTTTGCTGTAGCAGATGCTATATGATTGTCCATCTGTTGGATGATAGCCGGTACTTCTTTACCCATTTTGTAATAGTAACTGTTGTAGTAAGGTCCCATGGATAATGCCTGTCCCCAATAAGCCATAGCACAATTGTTATCAAAACGGGCTGCTTCTTTAAATGAGGCAAGTGCTTCCCTCAAATGATAGCTGTAATAGAAGTTCAAGCCTTGATTGAAGTATAATTGTGCACTATCGTTGTGGGTAGAAACAGTAAACGAATGGTTACCTAACCCCGGCAGTAGTGGTATGAATTTTCCATTTGCATCAGGTGCAAGTTCAGTCGTTGAAGCGCCACAACCTACTGCATCGTATTTTGCTATTGTTGTTAAGGATACCCGTTGATGATGCAGTACTTTGTTTGCACTAATTAACACTACAATCACCAATAAAAGAACAGGGGTATAAAAGAGCATTTTCATAGTGTTGGCATTTAAGTAAGACAAAATGGAATATAGTAGTCAGCACTTATCACCAGCGCCTGTAATGAACTTACCGGTTTGTACCTCCAAATTACAGAAATTTATGCATCTCACCCACAAAACCGCTTCCTAATCTTGGATAGCCTGCAGTTATACCTAACTTATACTTAAGTTATACCTAACTTATACCTAACTTATACCTATGTTCCTTGTCATATACTCCATAGTTACTCAGCAATAACTCCATACCAACTTTGTAGTTTATCTATACTTGCTTTAGGGTTGGAACGATTCTTTGTAATGTTTGAGGGAGAATAGACTGATAGCTTGAAGAATGTGGAAACGCTTAACGAAATACATTTGATAAAGGACCAACTCTTCCTGGAATACAAAACAGGCAATGTAGTTCTTATACAATAGCTTGCTTTAAATTGCATACCAGGGCCATGCAGTATGTATATTATTTGCCTTTTTGAATAGTAACAAAGATGAAAATTGAAATCTATAATACTTCCCGTGAACTGGGTAAAGCCGCAGGGCAAACTGCAGCCCGGTTAATACACCAGGCAATCGAAACAAATAAAGCCGCAAACATCATACTCGCAACAGGCACAAGCCAGTTCGAAACGTTGAACCAATTAGTAGTAGAAGATATAGACTGGAGCAAGGTGACCCTGTTTCACCTGGATGAATACATTGGATTACCCATAACGCATCCTGCCAGCTTCAGGAAATACCTGCAGGAAAGATTTATTGCAAGAGTCTCCCCGTTAAAAGCAGCCCATTTAATTAACGGTGATACAGACCCGAAGCAGGAATGTGACAGGCTCCAAAAACTCATTACACAACACCCGATTGATGTAGCGTTAATAGGTATTGGTGAGAACGGGCATGTTGCTTTTAATGATCCACCTGCTGATTTTAAAACGGAGGAACCTTATATTATTGTTGAATTGGATCAAGCATGCAGAAGACAACAGATGGGCGAAGGGTGGTTTGGTTCTATAGATGAAGTGCCGCAAAAAGCAATCAGTATGTCAGTCAGGCAGATCATGAAATCGAAAAACATCATTTGCTCTGTGCCTGATAAAAGGAAAGCAACAGCAGTAAAGAATTGTTTAGAGAATGAAGTAAGTAACCTGTATCCTGCAAGTATTTTACAGGAACATAGTAATTGTATTGTTTATCTTGATAAAGAGGCTGCATTATTGTTAAGTAATCCAACAACAGGTTCTTAATGCATCCCCAAAAACTAAAAATATATAACGGCAACATCATAACACCCTACAAGGTTATTAAGGGTGGCTGCGTGCTCATTACCGGGGATACCATAACCGAAGTAAGTGAAAACAATATTGAAGCAGGTGATGCTATTGAAATAAATGCAGAGGGGAAATATGTTGCGCCCGGCTTTATTGACATACATGTTCACGGCGGTGGCGGGTACGATTTTATGGATGCAACTGAAACAGCATTCCTTACAATTGCCGAAACACATGCACGGTACGGAACTACCGCAATGCTACCCACTACCTTAACATCTACCAAAGAATTGCTGCTGCAAACACTGGATGCGTTTGAACGTGCCAATAAAAACAACGTACATGGAGCACAAATGCTCGGGATGCATTTGGAAGGTCCTTATATTGCATTGAACCAAAGAGGCGCACAGGATCCCCGTTTTATAAGAGAACCAGACGCCAGTGAATATGAAGATATCCTCTTAAAGTATTCCTGTATCAAACGATGGAGTGCAGCACCTGAAGTGAAAGGGGCGCTCCAATTTGGGCGTTATCTGCAATCAAAAAATGTATTGCCGGCGATAGCGCATACGGATGCCATTTACGAGGAAGTGCTGGAAGCTTTTGCAAACGGTTATACATTGATCACACATTTATACTCTGCTATGTCTGGTGTTACAAGAAGGAATGCTTATCGGTATGCCGGGGTAATTGAAAGTGCATACCTTATTGATGAAATGGATGTTGAGATTATAGCCGATGGTATTCACTTGCCGGCGCCTTTATTACAACTCGTCTATAAAATAAAAGGGGCAGACCGCATTGCACTGATCACCGATGCTATGCGTGCAGCAGGAATGGGGGAAGGCGAAAGTATTTTAGGCGGTGTCACCCATGGTATAAAAGTAATTGTAGAAGATGGCGTAGCGAAACTGCCCGACAGAAGTGCATTTGCGGGGAGCGTTGCCACCGCCAACCGGCTTGTTAGAACAATGGTATCCACCGCTGGTGTTCCGATGATAGATGCCATAAAAATGATGACCAGTACACCTGCAAGAATCCTAAAAATAGGGGACAGGAAGGGTGCCATTACACCAAGTAAAGATGCAGATATCGTCATCTTTGATGAGGAGATTGATATTGCAATGACGATTATAAAGGGGAAGATTTGCTTTTTAGCAGGAACTCCTCAATTGGCCAAAGCGTATTAGACAAGGGGCTTGTTTTTCAGCAATTAATAGTAAGAGAAATCTATGAATTATTTTCTTCGTAGAAATCAGGGAATCATGTTAATAGAACGGACAGACAAAGAAGTAATCATCAGGCTTCCAGCATCAGTGGATACGGAAGACTTGCAGGATTTATTAAACTATGCACGTTATAAAGAATTAACAGCAAACCTTAAAGTTAGCCAAAAAGAAGTGGACAAGCTGGCAAGCAGCATCAATGCTAAATGGTGGACTAAAAACAGGAACAAACTGATTAAGTGAAAATAATTGTTGAAGACAACCACACCTATTTCACAGCCGCGAGAGCGGCTGCATAATCCGGCTCGTGGCCTATCTCAGGTACCTGTTGCTCGTACACAATTTTGCCTTGAGGGTCAACCACAATCACTGCACGACTTAACAGACCTCTGAGAGGTCCGTCAACCATTTGAACACCATAAGTGGTTCCAAAATCACTCCTGAAATCAGAAAGCATTACCACATGGTCAATGCCTTCCGCACCGCAAAACTGCTTCTGTGCAAAAGGCAGGTCTTTAGAAATACAAAGCACTACGGCATTGTTCAGGCCTGCTGCATCCTGGTTAAATGTTCTTACCGACTTCGAGCACACGCCTGTGTTCACACTGGGAAAGATATTCATGATAATATACTTTCCATTAAAGTCTGCCAATGTTTTCTCGGTAAGATCAACACCGGTTAAACTAAAATCTTTTATCTGTGTACCAACAGCGGGTAGCTTTCCAATAGTGTGAATTGTTTGACCGCCCAATGTAATGGCAGTGCCATTTGTATTTGCCATTGCAGCATTACTAACTGTATTCGTTTGTGCAAAACAAGTGGTTGTAATGTGGAAGCACGCAACACTTATAAGAAGTATGCTTAGGCGCGATAGGAGTGTGTTTTTCATATGAATGAAGTATTGCGTAAAGGTAGGCTTTATACCAGATTCAATCAGGTAGTCTAAAAAAAGCTACGAGCTGCGAGCAGATAGCTTCGGGCAGAGCATAACATATTACCAAACTGATAATGGTATCAGCCAAGCCTTTGGCACCGCTTTCCCATGAACTATCCATGGCTTTACCATGACTTTGCTATGACTTTGGTATGCTTCAGGTAAGGAGCAGGTATGCCTGACTACTAAATTAGATTGTCGAGTGGAACATCTGACTAAACTAAAAAATCCTCTTCCTTATTTCTTAACATTCCTCTATTCCCCTTTCTGTACCCGGAATTAGTCTTTCGACCTACCTTTGTAAGGCAAACTTGTAAGTTTACCTTACTATTATGTCAATACAACAACCAGATGAACAGTTAGCTACTGATTTACGGACCGTCATTACCCGGTTAATAAAAAAGCTGCGTACAAAAAATACCACCGGCGAAAAGTTATCGCTTACTGAGCGGTCGGTACTGTCGTTGCTTGACGAACATAAGGAAATGCTGCCCAGCGAACTGGCAATGGCTGAAAAGATCACCTCCCAGTCCATGTCGTCCATTCTGAACCACCTATCGGAATTGGGTTACATTAAACGAAAGGAGTCAACAACCGATAAGCGTAAAGTGCTGATCTCCCTCACCAGGGAAGGACAAAACATTTTGTATAAGAGAAGGCATGAACGCGATGAATGGCTGAGTCAGGCTATACAAGAGACATTCACACAACGCGAGCAGGACATGCTTCGCAAGATGATAGAACCATTGTCGAGGCTGATTGACTATGAGTAAGGTGCATTCACCGCGGAGAACATGAGTAAATGGAGGTTTCGCAGAGTTATTCTTATGTTCAGATGGAACTATTGATCTAATAACCGATGGAGAATATGAGTTTATAAAGTTTTCGCATCTCAAGATCTCCACAGGACTCCGTGAGCTGCGGTGAAGAGGGGTTATCATACACCTCGCAACATGGACTAAAGAAGAGAGATAATTACTATGAAGATCAACACATTTAACGCATTTAAAAGCCGCAATTACAGACTATATTTTACCGGACAATCCATCTCCCTGCTTGGAACATGGATGCAAAAGACAGCCGTAAGCTGGGTAGTGTATTCGCTTACCCATTCCAAGTTCATGCTGGGCGTTACACTGTTCTGTACCATGTTTCCTTCCTTCCTGTTTTCTTTCCTGGGTGGCGTAGTGGCAGACCGCTACAACCGCTATAAAGTGCTCTTAACTACACAGGTTATATCCATGGTGCAAGCCATTTTATTAACAGGGCTCATCTATTTCAACCATTATTCTATCTGGGGAATACTCCTCCTTAGTATGCTGCTGGGAACCGTGAATGCCTTTGATGTACCTGCCCGGCAATCGTTGGTATATGAGATGGTAAACGATAAGAAAGACTTGCCCAATGCACTGGCGTTAAACTCTTCCATGGTGAATTTATCTCGGCTCATTGGTCCTGCTATTGCCGGTATTGCTATTGAAAAGTTAGGCGATGTGGTTTGCTTTGGATTGAATGCCTTCAGCTTTGTGGCGGTTATCCTTTCCCTGCTGTTGATGAAACTGCCGGAATACCAGCCAAAGCCTCGTAACAAAAAGGTTTGGGAAGACCTTAAAGAAGGACTCACGTATGTAAAAAACACACCTTTCATCTCATTCATTATTATGATGCTGGGCTCTGTAAGCCTGCTGGTATTGCCTTTCAACACCTTGATACCGGTATATGCCAAGGATATTTTTAAAGGCACCGCTTCTACCTTTGGGGTGATAGACAGTGCTATCGGCCTGGGTGCATTAACAGGTGCTATCTTTTTAGCATCACTAAAGCCCGGCAATAACCTGCACAAGATATTAGCTATTAATACCCTGGTATTTGGTACAGGATTGATCTTATTCTCCCATGCGCCTGTGTATGCACTGGCATTACTTTTTGCTGCCATCAGTGCTTTTGGTATGATGTCGCAGGTAACAGTTACCAATACACTCATACAAACCACCGTAAGCCCTGCCATGCGTGGCAGAGTCATCAGTATTTATGCGATGGCATTCTTTGGCATGCAGCCATTAGGTGGCTTGCTAATCGGCTTTATATCGCAGCACATGGGTGTGCAGGATACGGTGCTGGCCGAAGGTGTATTGCCATTGTTATTGGGGTGCTTCACTGGCGGTTTGTGCGGAGACATGAAGGGAAGAAAGATGTTACAACTGTTTCCCAACCGGAGGCAAGGGAAGCTGCTTTGCAGGTGTAATTTAAACCGTGAAGACTCGGAGACGCGGAGGAGTATAGAATAGTATAAACTTTGAGTTTTTGGGGGTGTGCTGGTAATGATGAAGAAGTATACCGTGTTTTGCTGTCTAAAATATTCCCCCGGCATGCTGAGGTAATGAGGGCGGAAGAATGGACGAAGGGGTAAGTTGTGGGTGTAGGTGATTACAGAGGGAATGATTGGGTTAGTAGATAACAGCAGATAATTGCGGGGGCTGGAAGAATGTAGGATAATGATTCTGAAGAATGATTTTTACCCGTTACTTCCAAGTGCGCTACGCTAACACCTGGAAGAGCGAGGGTTTTAAAGTCTCCTCTGGTGCCATGTGTGCTGTTCTTTATAATCCACTTTGCTGCATTAAATTTTAAATACCATGCAGCGGACGGCAAGTACAAAGCATCTCATACTGGCATTGCACCTGCTTATGAAACATTTTAACTTCCCTATTTCTTCCCTACTATTCATGTTGATTATCTGCAGCTTTGCCTCCTGCTGGGGCTTTTACACTAATCCCCGTGGGGTTTATACAGAAACCAGGCGCTGGGCATGGAGGCCTGTTTATGCATTGGACACTGCGTACAGAATTGTTACTTACACCAATGCCCAACCGGTAGTGAATGCGGGTAAAATTTATGTAAAAGACAACTTTATTTATCAGTGCGAAACAGGCACCGGTATTCATATTACGGATAACACCGATCCTGCGGTGGCAAAGCGCATTGGTTTTATCAGCATACCGGGCTGCGAAGAAATCTCCATAAAAGGAAACGTGCTGTACACCAACAATTATTACGATCTTGTTGCTATAGACATCAGCCATTTTCAAAACCCCCAGGTTATCAGCCGCACAAGAAATGCGTTCTATTCCAGTTCCGGTATGCCGCATTCCTGGGAGCAGCCAAAAGATACCGGCTACTATCAATGTGCGGATAATTACAGCGATTCGGTAATTGTGGGCTGGAAAAAAGATTCTGTATTTGCGCACTGTTATAAACCATAACGCATGAGAACAACTATTTTTATTTTCTTTCTTTTTTGTGCAGGTATTTGTTCGTGCTCAAAAGATGGCGGCACTGCCGATGCAACCAACAATAATAACAATGTTGGAACCGGCGGCTCGCTGGCGCGGTTTGTAATTGTTGGCAATTACCTGTATATCGCTAATGCAGGCGATATCAGGGTGTATGATATTTCAAACAACGGTTCGCCGGTTGAGAAAAACCCGGTATATACAGGCTGGGGAATCGAAACCATCTTTGCCTACAACAACAACCTTTTTCTTGGCTCATCGAATGGTATGTTCATTTATTCTTTAGCCGATCCTGCCAAACCAACACTCACCGGCCAGGCACAACATTTCAGAAGCTGCGATCCGGTGGTTGCCAACGATTCCTTTGCTTTTGTGACACTGCGTGGTGGCACGCCCTGCGGCCCGGTTACCGATGGGTTATATACCTATAACATACTTGACCTTACCAATCCTGTTTTGATCTCCACATTGGAAATGACCACACCATCGGGGCTTGGATTGAACGGCAATATTGTGTATGTATGCAGAAAAACAAATGGATTGAGTGTTGTTGATGTATCTAATATTGCTAAACCAACTATCAGGAAAACAATGGAAGACGCCGACGATTATGAAGATGTTATTGTTTACGACAAGCTGCTGATCTGTTATGTGAACACCGGCATCAGGCTATATGATATTTCAATTGCAGACAACCCGGTTTATATCAGCACTGTTGCTAACCAGTAATGTTTCACGATCAACAGGTTTGTGAAGACATGAACGGGGCTAAGAACCAGGATAAATAATTTATAGTGAAACACCTGATTAATATTATTCCTAAATCCGACCTTAACTCACCGGTAATTTCCCGGAGCACTGCTTACTACTGAAGAATTCAGAGCATTTATACTACAAAGGGAAAGTGGTTCAGGTATGAGTTTACAAGAAGCCAAAGCAAAATGGGCAAGAAAGCGAAAACAACTGCTGAAACCCGCACAATAAGGGTACTGAATGAAGCTTACCAGGATATAGACAACATTACTGATTTTATAGCTGTTAATATCCAACAGCCTTTCAATCGCTGGCTGAGATTATGAGTGTGGAGGGATGGGCGAAAGGATAGCTTGTGGGAGAATGATTCGGGAGAATCATTATTATCTTTTACTTCGAGGTACGCAGGCGATAACACCTCGAAGAACGTGTGAACGTGTTTTTTGAGATAAGTTCTGGTCAATCAGCCATTGGGATATGGCCCTTCCATCCACGTAACCTATACACATAAAAGCTGTGTGCAGGTTTTCCACCTCTGAATGTATTGATGACCGTGGCTAAATTGAACGAGCTGTAATAGCCTGAATAATTACGACGGAAATCATAGTACTCATCTGATGGAACAATGCAGTAAACGTTATTCATATCAGGTCTGCTCCTGACTCTGATCTTGTTGGTCCACATGTAATCATGCAAATCATTCATATTGCCAAGACCAAACATTTGAATATGATCAGGTTGGCAAAAATAATATTCCAGATGGGCGCCCCACCACTTATAACACACAACCGGCGTTCCCTCCGGCATCCTTCCATTTTTTACATCCTTCCTGTAAAAATTGATAAATGATCTTCCGGCTGATTTCCAATCGTACATGTCCAGTGTAATATCCCCTCGCCCCAATGTGTATTTATCCTCACTCCCAAATGTTCCCGGATAGTAATTCAGTACTATATACCATCCTATAAGGAAAACTATGTGTCCACCCAGAGCCCATACAGGCAAACAGGTATAGGTCTTTCTTTTTTCCCCGGTCAGATAAATTGCGGCAATGGGTAACAGACTTACATACGCAGGGCCGTTCCAATGAGGCAGTGTTTTACGAAAAGTGAAATAAATAAGAGTGTAAAGGAGAGGGAGAATCCGGAAAAGAAATAAATCTTCAAAGCGGGGACTTTAGGAAGTTTATGTTTTAGTAATGCAATACAACCCAAAATAATTACAATCACATTAAAGGGATTGTTGAAGAATAGTTGTCCCAATAATTCTTTACCAAAGCTTTTCGTATCAATGGAAAACTGATGGATCTCAACCCGCTCACTGTGAAAACGGTAGGTAACAAAATGGTTTTGAATATTCCACCAAAGAATAGGTGATGCTATAGCCAGTGTAATAACCAGTGCCAAATAAAACTGAGGTTTCAGGAGCCAGCCTCTTTTGTTGGTGATTACAAACAATAGAATACCCAGCCAGATAAAGACACCATGCGCTTTACTCATAATGCAAAGACCGGTAGCTACACCAAGCAATATCCAGTTCCATGTGTTTTGCTCATTGCGGGTTACACGGGCGATCATCCACATAGAAAAGGTCCAGAAAAGCATTTGAGGTGCATCAGGTAGAATAAAAATGCCAGCAATGATTCCCGTATAAAATGAAGCTGTGTACATACAGGCTGCATACCATCCTGCTTTTTCTGATTTTAATAATGCAGTAGTCTTATATATGATATAAGCTGACCCTGCAAAACTTACAATACTGCCCAGGCGGACAAACCCCTCTAACTGCTGGAAATGCAAATTGAACGTAAAGAGCCGGATCCATACGGCAACCATCGGTGGATGGTCGAAGTAATTCCATTGCATATGCTGACTATACAGCCAATAATAGGCTTCGTCATTAGCTAACCCATAAACACTCGCAAGCAATAATCTTATAAGTGAAAAAAAAAGAATCAGAATAATTACTCTTCTGTTATAAGGTAGATTGTTAAATGTATTCATCTGTGTCACTTGCAAAATGTAACCGTATTCTATTGTAAATCCGGGAGAACATACATAGGATACATTTTGCGTGATCTACACATTGCAAATTTGGGGCTAAGCAAATGCTGCGATAAATTTAAGTAGAAGCGCTCTCATAAACTGGCGGGATCTGTGAAAGGAGTATTCACCCTATCAGACCTGCCATCGCAGGTTTCGATAGCGGGTAGAGGAGGGGTTCTAAGTGTTTGAAACCTGATAACTTTCGCTTTTTAGCACTTGGTGCTCACCTGCATTGCTACCAGCGCTGTGGTATTATCCACAACCAGAGAAGCAGCTGATAAAGATTATCAAATTACTATCTTATTAGATGGTTGTGCGGATAGCGATGAAGAAGTGCACCGTATTTCAATGACTAAAATATTTCCGCGGCAGGCGGAGGTAATGAGGGTGGAAGAATGGGCGAGAGGATAAGTTGTGGGTGTAGGTAATTATAGAAGGCAATGGTTGTGTTGGTAGCTGGCGCAAGCAGATGCTTACGAGATGAGAAGAGCATAAGAGAATGATTCGGTGAATCTTTTTTTCTGTTACTTCGAGGTGCGCTGGCGCTAGCACCTCGATGAACGGGGCTCGTAATATGGCAATATTTAACCTCTTTCTTTCTCTAAGAAGAAGCGAGCATTCATTTTAAATTCATCTAGGGATGTAAATTGTTTATCACAAACATTTGTAAGTCTCAATTTATCTTTTCTTGGTAAAGCTTCAAAATTCTCAGTTACAATCCATCCATGATATTTGATATGCCCTAATAGATATGCCTGATAGCTTAAAGTTGCAAGTCTTGCTTTTGCTACATCTTTAACTCCAAATAAATAAACAGGCTTACCATTTGGTTGAAATGAATAATCTGCCTCTAGATCATCTCTATTAGCAATTGGCAAAACTTTTTTTTGAGGGTTGAAGTCCTTTAGATTTTCAAATATAAATTCATCCAACATCTCAAAAAATAAGTTCTCAATGACTTCTCGTTTAAAATAACGCATACTGCCAATTTTAGCATAAGCTTGCGTTATATGCATTATGTCTGTATATAATGTTTCAGGTTTAGTTTCTAAACAAATATTACCTTCTTGTTCAGTTAAATTATTTTCTGCAATGATTTTTTGTAGAATGGATTCTTTATTTTCAGTATCAATGTCGTAGGAATATGACAATCTTTGAAGTGTAAGCCCGTAATCGCATAAAGCAAATTTGTTTTCACCAACAGGCATAATAAATAAGTCTATCATGTCTCCATCTTCATGATAAATTGGTAACAATAGCTGAAAAATACCAGGCCTTTTCTGCTTGATAGCTACTCTTCCATTAAAATCTTGTTTAATAAAATCTATTATCTGCTCCATCATACATTTTCACTCTGTTCAAAGTTAATATCAATTTGTTTATTTTGAGGTGGAAAGTGTTTTTGCCTATCACCTGCTGTAATATTTACTCTTTTGATATAGTATTGTATTGCATCATCAAGCGTAGCATAAGGGACATCTGTTTTAATCATCCCTTCTGGTTTTAAACCAGCATTTATTCTTTCAGCTGTTGAAATATGAATATGTGGACCATCATGGTGAGGTGCAAACTCATTAGGCCCATGTGGCCCATTTACCCTTAACAGCAGAATTTTACCTTTTTCGTCCTTGGGATGATAAACTAATCCTATTGAAAAGTTCTCTTGGAAGGTATGGTTTCTAGATATAAACCCGCTAAATACATGCTTACCATCAATAGATTCTAATAAAAATTTTACCTTTTTACTGCCTCTACCAAAACCTGAATCCTTTGGCGAATCTGTAACATTTTTAAGGCAACCAATGAGTTCTGCAATAAGCTCGTTAGTAAAAATCATAGCCACCAAAATAAATGAAAAGTTTTTGAATTTCAGTTTTATATATAGTTCATATTTCTTCAAAGTGGTAGCTTAAGGTAAATTGACTTATAATCATTCACACGATTAAGTTTTACCTTATTTCCCACTCTTCACCACCATCACCGCCCCAAACATTTAAAACGCACCCCTGCATAAAAGTTCAAAGTATTCGCAAGGTTAGTAGATATTAATCCACCAATCAACAATATCAAAGCAATCAAAATAAAGAAGATATCCGGCTCGGCGAAGCTTATAGCTTCGCCGCATCTTTAAGAATTTTGCAACTTCTCAACTCGGTAAAGTTCTCAACCCTTCCAATTCCCAAGCAATCTTCTCAACGCAATTATTTCACCCAGATGATAGCTGTTGTGATCAAATAATACCAAGGCTTCACGCAGCCAGCTTTGCCCGCTTCCATGTTTGAAAGGTTCATAAATATCATCCGCATGTTGTAAGCTTCAATAAACTCCTTTAAATCTGATTGTATGTTGCTGATACTTTGGTTCCATGCTGCTTCATTCTCTGGTGCAGATGCTGTAACCCAATAACCATCGGGCCAATTCAATTCTTTATAATCTTTGTTGAGGGAGAAATCAAGAATATCTTTTTGTGCAATGCGGATATGTTCCACCTGTTGCCAAATGCTGTAAGGAACATTGTTTGGCTTCTTGCCTAGATCATCAAACGGAATGTCTTTAAAGGCATCATCAAAAGAAACATGGGCATGACTCTTTATAAGCAATGTTGCCAGTTCTCCCTTTAATTGTTGAGATGAATTGTTTTGATTATTCATGGGAAACATTTTATTAAGTTATCACTTACAGTTAGAATATAGGCGCATTCGTCAGCAATATGTTTTAGGTATTCAATTGGCTCTTCAAACATACATTACCTCTTGCAATATTTTTGGACTAATATGCGGGCTTCCATAAAGGCTGCTGGTTGGTGCTATCAGCCTGCATAATGTAAATGCACTGTCAGGCGCCTCTACCACTTTGCTTCGCTTGCCTGCGCAACAAACGTATTTGCCCTCTGTGGTTAACTTCATGGGTAAATACATGGAACCATTTGAAATAATTATTAACCCTGTTGTCACTACCAAAGGATGTTTGCTCATCAAGCCATTGGTCGTCACGACTGGCTAACTCCGCGAGTGTTTTTGTCCGCACTTGTTCCAACTTGTTTAAGTAATAGTCTAAACGGTGTCCTTTAATTTCTTGCCTCGCCTTTTCTCCCAAAGCAAGCGCTGTATCCCATTCCTGCTTCTCCTCTTCATTCATTTGACGTTTATAGAAAGTCGCTGCCTGATAACCCACTTCGGCAGCCGCTATGTGTAACAGAAGTGAGCCTATTGAATTACTCTCCGGGTCATTCAAATAGTCAAGTTCATTTACTGTTAAGCCTTCAACGGCGGAAATAGTGGTATGTCGAACATAGTTCATCATGGAGACAAGCCGGGCTATCTGTGGGGTAAAGCCTGAAATATCACTAATTAAATAAAGGCTTCTCTTATCCATAATAATAATTAGTTCTTACTGATTATAAGTGGCGCCTACGATTCACGGCTTGGTAATGGTGGGGCATTTGGAACACGTCAGCTCAAATTTAGTATAAAGGCTCATTAGAATTCCGAATGCGGACCTGAACATTTAAGGAATATGCAGGATTGCCTTCGCCAATGCTATAGATTCAGCATCGCCGGTGTACTTGCCTCTTTCATCGGATAGCTTGACCACTTTTGTCCAGGGCTCACCTTCGGGAAAGGCTTCGGTTAGTTTCATTACAATGTTCATGGCTGGTAAGCCAACATCGTTGGTAAAGTTGGTGCCAATGCCAAAGGACATGCCTATCCTATCTCTGCAGAAGTCTGCAATACGTACTACTTTGTCATAGTTCAAAGAATCGGAGAAGGTAATTGTTTTAGAGAGCGGATTGATGCCCAGCGTTTTGTAATGGTCAATTGTCTTCTGTGCAAACTCAATAGCATCGCCGCTATCATGCCTTATCCCATCAAACAGTTTGGCAAACTTCTTATCAAACTGCTGGTAGAAAACATCGCTGGTGTATGTATCAGACAATGCTATTCCCAGGTCGCCACGGTACACTTCACTCCAATGCTCCAATGCCAGCGCATTTGCCATTTTATAGCCATACTTCGCGGCATGGAACATAAACCATTCATGCGCATGGGTGCCAATAGGCTTTGTATTATTGGTCATAGCCAGATGCACATTACTGGTGCCTACAAATGACTCTCCCCCATTTTGCTTTAAAGCATTCAATACTATTTTATGTACTCCGTAGGAATGCCGGCGGCGGGTACCAAACTCTGCAACTGTTACACCTAACTGGTTGTACTGCCCTATCTTTTCTTTGGTAATATTATACACTTCTTCATCCGGCACACGCTGCATATTATTCAGCTTATAGAACAACTCTGAGATAAGGCACAGCAGCGGCACTTCCCATAAAATAGTACGGTACCAGTACCCTTCTACTTTTACGCTTAAGTCGTCACCGTTTTGTTCTATGCTTACTTCAGCCGGATTATAACAATACCCTTCCAGGAAGTCTAAATAAGTAGGCGACAAATATGGGCAGGTAACAGTAAGAAACTCCTTTTCTTCCTTCGTTAACCTTAGCGAAGCCATAGCGTTAACACTATCCTGCAATGCGGCTGCAAAGCCTTGTGGAAAAGGATGCTTGCCGCGGTTGATGAACGCATATCTTGCTTTTGCTCTTGGGAATAAATGGATAACGGCGAACTGCATGGTGAACTTATAGAAGTCGTTATCCAGTAAAGAAGGTAGTGTTGTTACAGGAGTTGTTTGCATAGTGTTGTTAAGCCTGGCAATTTAGGATAATTGAACCACAGAGACACAGGAGGGCACAGAGGAGCACAGAGAATTATAACATTTTTCTCTACCCCTCTTTGGTGACTCTTATATTATTCTCCTCTAACTCTTATCTACCATTTGCCAACTGGATTCGTCGTAGCGGCTGCCGGTGTTGGGATATCTGGCTAACAGATCATCTATCTGCTTCAGGTTTTCCCCGGATAGCTGAACATCTACACTGCCGGCATTATCGCGCAGGTTCTTGCGCTTTTTGGTACCGGGAATAGGAATGATATTATCGCCTTGCGCTAATACCCATGCAATAGCCAACTGTGCAGGTGAGCAACCAACCTGGGCTGCCAACTGCGCGAATTCAGAGGCAAGGCTCTGATTGTTTTGCTGGTATTCTTCCTGGTAGCGCGGCAGCTTTTTGCGGAAGTCGTTATCGGGCAGTTCAGAGAGATTCAAGGTATTTGTCATTAATCCTCTTGCTAACGGGCTGAAAGGAACGAAGGTTATGCCTAACTCCTTGCAGGTTGGCAGCACATCTTTTTCCACCTCGCGGGTAAGTATGGAGTACTCGCTTTGCACTGCACTGATGGGATGTACTGCATGTGCTTTCCGGATGGAGTTGGGAGATGCTTCGGATAAGCCCAGGTAGCGTACTTTGCCTTCTTTCACCAGTTGTGCCATGGCGCCTACCATTTCTTCCACCGGCACATTCGGGTCAATGCGGTGCGCATAATAGAGGTCAATGGTTTCTATCTTTAGCCTCTTCAGGCTGGCTTCCACAGCTTTCTTCATATACTCTGGCGAGCCATTGAAAATGGTGCCGCTGCCATCGGGCTTTGGGGTAAAGCCAAACTTGGTAGCAATAAATACTTTATCACGGTTAGGTACTAATACTTTTGAAATGAGTTCTTCATTCTTGCCATTGCCATATACATCTGCGGTATCCCAAAAGTTGATGCCTAATTCTATGGCGAGGTTGAGTGTAGCCAAGGATTCTTCATCGTTGGGAACGCCGTAGGCATGGCTCATGCTCATGCAGCCTAAGCCAATGGCAGAGAGTTGTTCGTTATTGCCGAATTTGCGGTATTTCATATTGTTTGTTTTGTGGGTGAAATAATTAATTGAACCACAAAGGCACGGGAGAACAACGGAGGAACACAGATAGATGTGTAAAGCATAGCTTCTTTCTCCTTTGTGTCTTAGTGGCTATATATCTACTTTAACCTGTTTGCAAAGAACGTTAATGTCATTGCCCATGATTCTTTGGCTGCGAGCGGATGATAAGCTGGTCGCTCGTCGCAGTTAAAGCCGTGGTCGGCATAGGAGATAACGGTGTTGATGTAGTCTTTGCCGGCAACTTTCACTGCATTCACAATAATATCTATCTTCTCCTGGGGAATATGGGTGTCTTTCCCGCCCCAGAAGAATAAGTGCGAGCCATGCAGATTGGATGCCTCATTAGCCAATGCATCCAGGCCACCACCGTAGTAAGATACGGCTGCTGAAAGGGGTAATGTGGCATTGGCAATAAAGGATACGCGACCGCCCATGCAAAAGCCAATGCTACCTACCTTTTCGCGGGTAACAGTGGGGTGCTGCTGCAGCCAGTTGTAGGCAGCCTGCACATCGTGCTTTAAGCCTTCAGTGGTGAGTGCTTTTATATGCGGCATGGCTGAATTGAAATCTGGTATAGGCTAATTCTACCCGTCTCCCGGTGCGGTGGAAGAGATCGGGGGCAATCACTGCATAGCCCTCATTGCAAAGTCGCTCTGCTACATTGCGGATGTGGTGGTTGACACCAAAGGCTTCCTGAAACAAAAGGATGCCGGGGTAGCTCCTGTCTTCGCCGGGCAAGGCGATGTAGGCATCCATCCCGGTGCCGTCGGCTACAGAGAGCGTAGTAAAATCGTGGTTGTTCATAGGTATATAAATTGGCTGATTATGTACAGCCTTCGTTTGGTCTCAATTTTTGTGCCTTGTGGGAGGATGGAGCCCCCATCCCCTAAAGGGGGGTAAAGGCAAGTTCAAAGTAAGGAGCGTTTGAATACTGAGGAAATAGGGAGGAGATCAGGTATAAGTTAAGATATGTTAGGTATAAGTTAGGTATAACTTAGGTATAACCCGGGGTGTACCAGGATTAGGAAGGGGTGTATTTACTTTGTTTTTAGAGCTTTTGAGGCTTGCTGCTATGGCGGGGCAACGAACAAAACTTCGGCTATATACATGCATCAGCAGTAGTCCCGGCGTGACGAACAATATTCAGCAATAACTCTTATAATCAACATCATTACCTTTATTCAGTAGCGGCTCGGGCTGAACGTTCAATGAATGCCACCACAGACAGCAAGCCCTATTCGTTAGACGACATTGTAATTGGTAACTTTCACTACGTTAGACAGATATATCCATGTAACTTTTGCGTAATCGACCTCTTTTTTGACGCAATCGCACTGTATTGATTTTGCAGGCAAGCGGTATGTTTGGACTTCAAACCAATTGTAATAACTATGGCACTGATCAATCCTCACATTAACTTCAACGGAAATGCAGAAGAAGCCTTTACCTTTTACAAATCAGTATTTGGCGGAGAGTTTACAAAAGTTATTCGTTTCAAAGACCTTGCAAGCCCTGAATTCCCGGTAGCGGAAAAAGAAGAAAATAAAATTATGCACATTGCTTTGCCTATCGGAAAGAATAGCAGGTTGATGGCAAACGATGTCCCGGAAAGTATGGGAAGAACAAACGAAAACGAGAACAGAAGTAAAATTGTAATAAGTGCGGAAAGCAAAGAAGAAGCGGACAAATTGTTTAACGGGCTTTCAGCAGGAGGGCAAATAGAAGGACCTATTGGCGATAGTCCCTGGGGTTCCTATTTTGGTTGTTTTAGAGACAAATACGGTATTGAATGGATCGTGGAATATGACGCAGCATCATAACAGAAAATACGGGCGAAAACAACGAACGCCTAATCGAGTAGGTGCTCCCTGCCACTGGTGGGTAGCAGGAAGCACCTCTCACACCAATGTACGTACAGGTCACGTGCTACTTGCTTGAGTGCATGGCAGAAGTATGTGTACGCTAATAAAATTGCCTGGCTGTCTTACTTACCAAAGCACAACCATGCATAAAATCAATTGGATATAGTAATCAGATTACCTACTCTTCCCGCTTTACTATCATAGGCTGGCTGCTATAGGCTATGCGGTAGATAATACCATTAGCATCATCTGATACCAGCAATGAGCCATCGTTGAGCTGCGCCAAGCCACATACGCGGGCAAACATAGTAGAGTCCTGCGGATTGTAAAAGCCGGTTACAAAATCGGTTATCTTTTCCGGCTACGCCAGCTTTGTTAAAATGTACACGTACTATGCGGTAGCCTGATGGCTTGTCGCGATTCCAGGAGCCATGCATGGCAACAAATGCATCATTTTTATACCCGGCAGGAAACTGAGCGCCGGTATAAAAAATCATTTCCATAGGTGCTGCATGTGCGGTGTATAACAGCTCCGGCTTTGTAGTTTTTAAGGCATATTGCTGGTAGGATAAATGAGGCGGACTCTGATGTTTATCATATTTGCCATTAGCATATATGTATGGCCAGCCATAATCGGCATTTTCCTGTATATGGTTCAATTCTTCCGGCTGATCATTATCGCCCAGCCAGTCTATACCATGGTCAAAACCCCATAACTCTTTTGTAACAGGATGCCAGTCAAAACCAATGGTATTACGCAATCCTTTGGCATAAATATGACGATTGCTGCCATTGGCATTAGCCTGTAGTATGGTAGCGCTTTCTTTATTGGGTTCATCACACGAGTTGCACTCGCTGCCTATGGATATATACAGTTTACCATCGGGGCCAAAATGCAGGGTCCGGTTATTGTGCTGTCCTGCATCAGGGAGGTTGCCCATAATGGAGATCAGTTCACCCAGTGTACCATCGGGATGGATATCGGCGGTATAGACCTGGTTTATGGTGATGAGGTATAGCTTGCCGTTGTGATAATCTATGCCATGCATGTTTTGCCGCTCGGCCACAAGTGTTTTCACATCGGCTACGCCATCGTGATTAGTGTCTTTCAGCAGGGTAAGAGTGCCTTTCTCGCGATTGGTGACATACACAAAACCTTCAGGCGTTACTTCCATCATGCGTGGTTTACCCAGCTTTTCTGCAAACCTGGTAATGGTAAAGCCATCGGGCAGCTTTAATTGTTGCAGCAGCGAGTCGTGTGGTTCTACCTGCGCCGGGCGAAAGATGTGCCCTACCATTTCATCGGTAATTACGTGCCGATTACCATCTTGTGCCTGGAGTGGTTGTGTGAGTAATAGCAAAGCATAGAGCAGGATTGCCAGTAGAGGTGTTTTCATGTGGAGAGGATTTGTAATGGCGTAGCAAAATTGCTGCCGTGCACTGTGGAACAGGAAAATAATTGGCGGGCTAAGTTTGTATGATATGTGGAATAATCAGGTGAAAAAGTAGTATGGCTGCTTGTTTGTACTTAATTCTTCCATTTTATTCTGTTTGCTGCATCGGTACTTCCGTTGTTTCTTTGCAGCCATTTGTTCACTTATCATTTGCTTAGCTATGTGGTTTAGTTTAGGTAGGTTTATTCTTAAGTTCAGGCTTCCTTTGCTCATTTTGTTGTTGGTAGTTACGGCTTTTATGGGGTATTATGCCAGGAAGGTAGAGATGAGTTACGAATTTTCTAAAGCGATCCCTACCGATAATCCCAAGTATATACAATACCAGCAATATGTGAAACAGTTTGGGCAAAGTGGTAATACCCTGGTGTTGGGTTTTCAAACGCCCGACTTATATACTACCAAAGTATTTAATGCAGCAGGCAATCTGCACCAGCAACTTCATACGGTACCTGGTGTGGACGGGATATTGAGTGTGCCCGAAGCTATCAACCTCGTTAAGAACGACTCGCTTGATAAACTACAGACAGAACGCATTTTCCATTATCCATACACTGACCAGGCATTGCTGGACAGCGATAAAGCCAGCTTTGAAAACTTACCATTTTACCAAAACTTATTGTACAATCCCCAGGCGCATAGCTATTTGATGGCTTTGCAGTTGAATAAAGACTCTGCCAACAGCAAAGCACGTACAGCACTGATAAACCGTATTATTGACAAGGTGCGCCACTTTGAAAATAAGACAAATATAGATGTACATATCAGCGGCTTGCCATATATACGCACGGTTGTAGCCAATAAGATAGCCAAAGAGTTGAACTATTTTTTGATAGGCTCATTCGTGTTATCTGCCATTACCCTTTTATTATTCTTCCGTTCATTCAGTGCCATGCTGATGAGCTTGCTGGTGGTAGGCATGGGCGTAGTGTGGAGCCTTGCTACAATGGTGTTTTTCGGTTATAAAATCACCTTGCTTACGGCATTGATCCCACCGTTGATTGTGGTAATAGGCATCCCTAATTGTATTTATTTCCTAAACAAATATCATTCGGCTTATATAGAAAAAGAAGACAAGCATGAAGCGCTGGTGACCATGGTGGGGAGAATGGGTATTGTTACGCTATTCTGCAATATTGCGGCAGCTATCGGCTTTGCCGTATTTGCCCTAACCAAGAGTGATTTGCTGAAAGAGTTTGGGGTAGTAAGCGGTATTAATGTAATGGGGCTATTCGTTATCTCGCTCATTTTTATACCGCCGGTATTGAGCTATCTGCCACCGCCTAAGCCACACCAGTTACGCTATCTGAACAACCGCTTCCTGGAATATGTTTTACAAAAAATAGAACGCTGGACCTTCACTAAGAGCGGCTGGGTGTACGGCGTTACTGCTGTAGTGCTGGCTATTGCTATAGCAGGCATTTTCAGGCTGAAGAGTGAAGGTTATATCGTAGATGACCTGCCTAAAACCGATGTGATCTATACCGACCTGAAATGGTTTGAAAACAACTTTAATGGGGTGATGCCATTGGAGATAGTAATAGATACAAAGCGTAAAAACGGCTTATTTAAGAACCTGCAGCCGATTGAAAAGATAGATCAGTTCTCCAAATACATTGCCTCGCAACCGGAGACGGCTAAGCCATTGTCGTTTGTAGAAGGGCTGAAGTTTGTAACACAGGCATTCTACGGCGGCGACAGTACCAGTTATACATTACCCACCGATTTTGATGCACCCCTTATTGTGAGCCTTTTAAAGAATCCAAATACGGAAGGCACTGCCAAGAACAATAGCGTTACTTCGCTGATGAATAGCTTTATTGACAGCAACAGGCAAAAGGCACACATTAGTGTAAACATGAAAGATATTGGCAGCAGACGGCTGCCTGTTTTGCTGGACAGCTTTAAAAAGAATGCGAACAGGATCTTTGATACTTCTAAGTACAAGGTGACCTTTACCGGCACGGGCGTTACCTTTTTGGAAGGCACTACTTTTATTATTAATGGTTTGAAGGAAAGTATTATGTATGCGTTTGGGCTGATAGCCTTGTGTATGCTGTACCTGTTTAAGTCGTTCCGAATCTTGCTTTGCTCATTAATACCCAACCTGGTACCACTGGTGGTTACTGCCGGTGTTATGGGCTGGACCGGTATTGCTTTAAAGCCTTCTACAGTATTGGTGTTTAGTGTGGCGCTGGGTATTGCCATAGATGTGACGATACGCTTCCTGATCAACTATAAACAGGAACTGCCGCTACATAATAAGCAGGTCAATATTACCCTTTCCAATACCATCCGCCATACAGGTATCAGCATTATTTATACATCGCTGGTGCTGATTGCAGGCTTTGTTATTTTCTGCTTTAGTGAGTTTGGAGGAACCAGAGGTTTGGGATGGCTTACTTCTCTTACGCTGGTGGTAGGTACATTGACTAACCTGATATTATTACCTGTATTGCTGAAGCGGAAGGAAGTGAAGAAGGAAATGGTTGCCACGAAGGGATAATAGCTGCAAGCTTCCATTCACCACATAGTATCATAGGTACATAGATATGACACATAGAATAGAAACGATGTAAATAGATGTGTTTATTGAAGGAAACTTCCCTTTAAAGCTACCCTATTCGCGTCTTTGCGTTTTCGCGGTAAATATTTCCCCCATTTAACATTTCCGAAAGTTTTCGTATTTCAGAAACTTCACTACATTTGATCTACTAAATTCTTCGTACTTAAAACTTTTAATTATGAAACCTATACGTTTTTCATCAACATTGGCTTTGGCATTAATAACCTGCGTTGGCTTTGCACAAAAGACTCCTGAACCGCCAGCACCGGCTATTGCCCCTGTTCCGCCAATTCATGGTAAAGGGGAGAGCATTATTATCCATAAAAATGGGGATAGTAAAGAGAAGCTTACCATTGTAGTAGATGGTGATAATGTAACCATTAACGGCAAGCCTGCCGGGGACTTTAAAAAAGGGGACGTAGAAATTATACGTGGTGATAATGATGTTTTAATACATCCCCCCATGCCACCTGTACCTCCGTTTGGCGGCGCTAAGGCTTTTACAAGAAACTTCAATTTCAAGAGCAATGATGCAGTGCTTGGTGTAATGCCTGTAGATGGAGATAACGGTGCAAAACTTAGTGAAGTAACCAAGGGCAGCGCTGCCGACAAAGCCGGGCTGAAAGAAGGTGATGTGGTTACAAAAATCAATGACAAGAAAATTGAAGATGCAGATGATCTGTACGATGCCGTTGGCAAATACAAGCCCACTGATAAAGTTACCATCACTTATATGCGTGATAAAAAACAAAACACTACCACCGCTACATTGGATAAGAACAAAGCGAACACATTTGTGTGGAATGGTAATGATGGTGATTTTAATAAGTTCAAGTTTAAGGATGGCAATGACTTGAATTTTATGTGGGATGAGAAACCACGTTTAGGCCTGCGTGTACAGGATACTGAAAACGGACAAGGAGTAACTGTGAAGGATATTGACGATGATGATTCTCCTGCCGCTAAAGCCGGCCTGAAAGAGGATGATGTAATTACCGAAGTAAATGGCAAGGCGGTGCAGAGTGTAAAAGATATAAAAGACCAGTTGAAAGACTTAAAGCAAGGCGATGATGTGAAGCTTACATACAAGCGCAATGGTACTACACAAACTGCTACTGTGCATATTCCGAAGCCGTTGCAGACATCCGATTTATAGTCCCTAATAAATATAGTTAGTTTTCTCATGTGCAAAAACCGCTGTCTTTACAGTGGTTTTTTGTTTATATGAGTACAGTTGAACCACATAGGAAGATAGAAACATAGGAATGACACATAGAAGAATGAGGAAATATACACCCTTTACAAAATCTAATAAGTTAGTATTTTTTACAGCCAATGCTTAGACCATCAGCCAGATCAGTAAAAATCAGGCAACATCATAATCCTTACACCCCCTCTTTGGCAAACTATTGGCAACTAACAGCAGTTGACTCAATTAACTTATCTTCATCTTATATATGAAAAAGAACAAATTCACACCACGCGATATTAGCTGGCTGTCCTTCAATGCCCGTGTACTACAAGAAGCCAATGATAAAACGATTCCCCTGAAAGACAGAATCCGGTTCTTAGGTATATTCTCCAATAACCTGGATGAGTTTTTCCGGGTGCGTGTAGGTACGCTGAAGCGTATGATAGAGTTTGGTGGTAAAAAACAACTGAATATGCACCGCGTAGCGAACCCACATGCTGTGCTTGATGCTATTCAACTGATTGTGCTGAAGCAACAGAGTGAGTTTGACAGGATATGGATGCACCTCTGCAACGAAATGCAGCAGCAGCATGAGTTTTTAATAGACGAAAAACATTTGGATAAAGATCAGCAGGAGTATGTAAAGCAATACTTTATAAATAGGGTACGCTCGAACATTATTCCACTCCTGATAGAAGACCTACCAGAACTGCCTTACCTGCGCGAGAAGAGTATTTTTTTAGGCGTAGTAATGAGTAATACTTCGCAGTCATATACACAGAAATTTGCACTCATTGAGGTGCCCTCAAGGGTATTGGGGCGCTTTGTACAGTTGCCGGATAAAGGAGAAAACAAATACATCATTCTGCTTGAAGATGTGATCCGTTTCAACCTGCCTTATATCTTCTCTTACTTCAACTATGAGCAGTATGATGCACATATCTTTAAGATCACTAAAGATGCAGAAATAGATTTGGACACTGACCTATCTACCACCTTTGTACAAAAAATAGAAAAAGGCCTGAAGAGCCGGCGCAAAGGTAAGCCAACACGTTTTGTGTACGACAAGGAGATGAACAGCAGCCTGCTGGAATACCTGATTCAACGCCTGCACCTTACGCGCCGGGACAATATTATACCTGGCGGCCGCATCCACAACTTCCGGCACTTTATGAACTTTCCGGATGTGTTTCCTTCACACGGTAAAAAAATGGTACAACCTTTTACACACCCGGCTTTACAGCATCGTACACGTGTAACGGAAGTAGTGCTGGAGCAGGATGTAATGTTATATTTTCCTTATCATACCTTTAATACCATTACCGATTTGCTGCGGGAGGCAGCTATTGAGCCAGGTGTCGTTTCTATAAAAATAACAGCTTACCGGCTGGCTGAAAATTCTACTATTGTTAATGCCTTAATCAACGCTGCACGCAATGGTAAGCAGGTAACGGTAGTACTGGAACTGCGTGCCCGCTTTAATGAAGAAGCTAACCTTGGATGGAAAGTACGCCTGGAAGATGAGGGTGTGAAGGTATTGGTAGGCTTGCCCAACCTGAAGGTACATGCCAAGATATGCGTTATTAAAAGACGTGACCAAAAGCAGCGCATACAGGAATATGGCTTTGTAAGTACCGGCAACCTTAATGAACAAACATCCAATGTGTATATAGACTTCTGCCTGCTTACTGCCAACCGCAATATAATAGCAGATGTGAACCGCATCTTCCGTTATCTCGAAAACCCTAAAACGGACGCTCCTTTGCGTGCCTGCAAAACATTGCTGGTAGCACCTACTACTATCAGGCAGCAATTAACACAATTGGTAGATAAAGAAATAAAGCAAGCCAAAGCAAAGAAGAAAGCAGCTATTACATTAAAGCTTAACTCATTGAGTGATGAAAAACTCATCGTTAAATTGTATGAGGCAGCACAGGCAGGTGTGAAGCTTAACCTGATTATCAGAGGTATTTATTCTGCCAAATTTGAAGGCTCCAAAACTAAAAACAACGTAACTGCTATCAGCATTGTAGATCAGTTTTTGGAGCATGCGCGTGTATATTCATTCCGCAATGGCGGCAAAGAGAAAGCGTATATCTCCTCTGCCGACTGGATGGTGCGCAATCTTGACCATCGCATAGAAGCGGCTGTGCCTATTACTGACCCTGAAATACTGCAGGAGCTGAAAGAAATTTTAGATATACAATTAAGCGACAACGTAAAAGCCCGCATTCTTGATGATAACTTAAGTAATCAATATGTACCTGTAGCGCCGGGCGAGGAAAAGATCCGCTCGCAAATTGAAGTTTACAAATACTTGTTACAAAAAGCTACAAAAACACCAACGGGTATTGTAGTGCCTGGACAAATAATACCTAAGTCACAAGAAACAAGAAACAAGAAGCAAGAAACAAAAATCAAGCTGCCGGAAAAAGCTGAGAGCACTGAATAGAGAGCACACAGTGCTACCTGATTGAATACAGTATCATTTATTCTTTACCGGCACTCTTTTTATTAGCAGCTTTTGCTTTTTTAGCAGGAGCTGCTTTTGCGGTTTTTGTTATAGCCTTCTTTGCAGCAGTCTTCTTTGTTGCGGTTTGCTTTGCTGCCTCCTTAGCAGCAGTAGCTTTCTTAGCAGGCTGCTTACTCTTTTTGGCTACATCTTTTTTATGCAACCCTTCCATCAGGAGCCTGGCAGCCTTTTTTATCCGGTTTGCAAATTTCTTATCTCCCAGCATTTCGCGCAATTCAGGAAGGGCGGTATTCATTTTATCAGCCAATTGTTGCTTTAGTTCTTTTTTACCAGGCAATGCTTTTGGTGCCTGGTTTTGTTCATTCTCCATATTTTAGTTGATTTAGTTGATTTTACAAATGTAATTCTGCATTGTTCCTGGCAATGTTAAGTTTTGAGGAGTAAGTTATAGAATAATGATCAAACTGTAAACTGGTGATATAATGTCAGATCCGGATATGCAGGCTGATACCAGTTACCGGTTGCCAGTTACCGGATATGAGTTGTAAATTTTAAGCAGCGTATATCATGCTACTAAACTAAAAGTGGTATAAGACCAAATTCAACCGGGTAGCCGGTTACTAATGTGTATGCTTTAAGAATGGAGTAGCAGGGGAGTTACTGAGGATTAAACAGGAAGGAGATAGGGAGGAAATACGGTATAAGTTAAGTATAACTTAAGTATAAGTTAGGTATAACTTAGGTATAGCCCGGACCTGTCTACCATTCGGAAGGAGGAATTCTGAGGCACTTTAACCTTGAGTAATGTGCATATTACAGCACGAGTTTAAGAACCCTATCAGCGTTTAATTGCAAAGAATACAGATATTAGCAAGCATTAACTCAACACCAAACAGCTCAGCCAATAATGAAACATTTGCTCCTCTCTTTGTTGATCATCGTTGCATCATATGTATCTATTGCTTCACCATTAGAGCCTTTTCATCTTACATGTGAATACATGGAGAATCCTTTAGGCATAGATGCTAAACAACCACGCTTTGCATGGAGTTTTACCGCTACACAACGCAACCAATTGCAAGCTGCCTATGAACTGATTGTAAGCGATAACAGCAAAGACATTGCACAACAAAAAGGCAATGTATGGACTACCGGCAAAGTAACATCCAACCAAAACATACAAATAATGTATGCAGGTAAACCATTACGCCCTTTTACCAAATATTACTGGCGTGTAAGAGTATATAATCAGCATGGGGAGGCTTCGGACTGGAGCAGTACCAACTCTTTTGAAACAGCCATGCTTGATGCTAACAACTGGCAGGCACAATGGATAAGTGATGGCAGCAGTAACCCTGCAAGAGAGGAGGATTATTATAAAGAAGACAGAATGCCGCTCTTCCGGAAGACATTCAATGCTGCTAAAGCAGTACAAACAGCACGGTTATACATCAGCGGATTGGGTTATTATGAAGCTTACCTGAACGGCAATAAGATTGGCGACCATGTATTAGATCCCGGCTTTACCACTTTCAAAAAGGAGGTACTGTATGCAGTGTATGATATAACGAATATGATTAAGCATGGACAGAACTGCATCGGGGTAATGAGTGGCAATGGCTGGTATAACCCGCTCCCGTTAAAGCTATTTGGCAGGTGGGATTTGCGTAATTACCAGCAAACAGGAAGACCATGCGTTAAGGCAGAGTTGCACATCCAATACAATGATGGCAGCACTGCTATCATTGCTACTAACAATACCTGGCAAACAGCGCCCGGCCCTGTAGTACGCAACAGTGTGTACCTGGGAGAACACTATGATGCAAGGCTGGAACAAAAGAACTGGAATAACATACATGCAGATGAAACAGCCTGGAAGAATGCAGTGGTGACTGATGGTCCTTCAGGCAGATTAACGGCACAAATGCAGCCACCGATCACTATTACTAAAGTAGTACATCCGGTAAGCATTACACAGCCTGCAAAGGATACATTTGTTGTAGATATGGGGCAAAACTTTGCAGGTGTAGCCAGCATAAAAGTGCAAGGCAAAAAGGGGCAGAAGATCACCTTGCGTTATGGTGAAGAGATATACAGCAATGGCAAGCTCAATGTAATGACCTCTGTAACTACACAGATAAAGAATGGCAATGGCGGACCGGGTGCACCAAAGATCGCCTGGCAGGAAGACAGCTATACCTGTAATGGTGGTAGTGTGGAAAGCTGGCATCCACGTTTCACTTTCCATGGCTTCAGATATGTGGAAGTCACCGGTTGGCAGGGTGCGTTAAATAAGGAGAATATCGAGGGCTTGCGCATGAACAGCAATGTACAGCAGAATGGCACTTTCAGTTGTTCTAACAGCATGTTCAATCAACTGCATGAGGCCATACAATGGACCTTCTTAAGCAATATCTTCAGTGTGCAATCCGACTGCCCCACGCGTGAAAAAATGGGCTACGGTGCTGATATGGCGGTTACTTCCGGCGCTTACCTGTATAACTACAACATGGCGCAGTTTTATACCAAGAGCGTTACTGATTTTGCCAATGAACAACGACCTGAGGGTGGTATCACTGAGCTTGCACCGTTTACAGGCATTGCTGACAAGGGCTATGGCGATTCGTCAGGCCCATTGGGCTGGGAGCTTGCTTTTCCTTTCCTGCAAAAGCAGTTATACGACTTTTATGGAGATGTGCACATTATTCAAACGGAGTACCCTGCATTGCAACGCCAAATGCAGTTCTTACAGGCAAAAGCACAGAACAATTTATTTTATGATGACATCAGTGATCATGAAGCATTGAACGAAAAGCCGGTAGCTTTTACAGCCTCTGCTTTTTATTACCAGCATGCAATGCTGGCGGCAGACTTTGCCGGTATCCTGCACAAGACAGAAGACTCGTTGGAATATGCTAAGCTGGCGGCTAACATCAAAAAGTCAATTATAGATACTTTCTACCATAATAACGGACAGTTTGCCAATAGTACACAGAGTGCCCAGGTATTTGCTTTATGGCATCATCTCTCGCCTGATACAGCGGCTTCTTTTGCTGTATTAAGAGACTCTATTAAGGGACGTAACGGGCACTTATCTACCGGTATTTTTGCTACGCAAATGTTGTTTGATGTAATGCGCAACAGCAACCGTAATGATATTGCTTATGCTATTGCAGATAAACGGGATTTTCCCGGCTGGGGCTTTATGCTGGCAAATGGTGCTACTACCCTGTGGGAAACCTGGGCACCCTCAGATAATGTGTATTCCCAAAACCACCCCATGTTTGGTACGGTGGATGAATGGTTCTACCGCTCACTGCTGGGCATCAATGCAGCCGCACCGGGATTCAGAAAGATCATCATCAAACCTCAACCTGCAGGTGCCCTTACCTGGGCAAAAGGCAGCTATACATCTATCTGCGGAGTGATTGGCAGCGATTGGAAGATAAAGAACAATACATTTACTTTAAAGGCAAGCATCCCACCTAATACTACTGCAACGATATATGTTCCTTGTAAAGCTAACGCAACGCTATATGAAAGTGGTAAGACAGTTACTACTTCAAGATACGAGAATGGCTATGCGGTTGTGGATGTTGGTTCGGGGGAGTATGTGTTTAGTGTTAAGTATCTCTGATAATATAATTGAAATAACGTAAGAGTATGCAGGCTGCCGTCATCCCGTGGCGCCATAAGCGCCATGTGGCGTCTTCAGCGCCTTGCGTCCAATAGAACAATGAATTATTAGCGACTACCAGGCGCTTTGTCCGGGATTTGCAGGTAGCTATAATTGCAAGCTAATTGCTCAGAGGCATTAGATTAATGCAGAGTAGTACCAATAAAAGACCAAAGGCCATACACATCAAGCATACAGCCATTAATTAATAACAGCAAATAAACTATAGTAAATATTTACGCAAGTACTTCTTTAAAAGACATATTAGCCCACTGCTGCTTTTCTTCTATCCACGTGCAGCTATGGCTTTTGATTTGCTCTACTATGCGCCAGCCTTCATTCACTATCTGACCACTTATAGAGTCAAGTTCCTGCTCATTTAAGAGCATAGTACCTACTATTTCACCCTGTTGGTTGTAAATGCAGTGCCGGCGTGTTTTGCCAACAAACAAGCCATGCTTGTTGAAAATGCAGTTGCCCAGCACTACGCCAATTGCATCGAAGTTGTTCAGGTTTACAATGATGTTCTTTACCAGGTAAGCTTCCGGTTTGCCGGATTGATTGCAAATCTGTACCATAAGTATTGGTGTTGATTCGGGATGCAAGTTAGAAAGGAGTATAGTAATAACAACCGTTAGTATAAAGGATTGGGGATAAAAGGTTGAAAAAGAAGGTAGTTATGTACGCTATAATGCCTACACCAGCATGTTCTTACAGACTTTAAACTGAAAATCCCGAAGGGGTGACATAATGCGTCTTTGATGTCTCGTCTTTTTAAATCCTTCTACAGTTAACCTAAAGTCAAGTATAAATCTTACCATAGGATGTAATTCTTTATTGTTAATTTCAACAAGTCTGCGTTTACCAATTCGCTTATCTAGTACTGCTAAAAAGTTAATGACAGGACTTTTATGTTGTAGAACTTCTTCTAATGGCAGGTTTAAATACTCCCAACAACAGTTAGGTAGGTCAAATCTTGAAAATTCTACCACCATTGTCTTCCAAGCCAACTGCACCAGAGGCTACAGGAGGAAGCATTTATAGTTCCTCGCCTTATTGCTACAATTTTGAGTATTACACTAAAAATGTGACTAAGTTTTCCTAATCAGCCTGACTGTTAACATCTTAGTGTTGATAATTTAATTTACAAGCTATCAGTCACATTTACAATAACTTATAGCCTATAACATACAATTATCAGACAGGTGTTTTCTTAACAATTTTATGCTAAAAACATTAGTGTGTAAAAGTTTATTGTTGTACATTTACATACAAATTAAATTTGAATGACAAAAGAAAATCCTAACATGAGTAATAGTAATACAGATAAGCTAAAGGCCTTGAAACTTACTATTGATAAAATAGATAAGGACTTTGGTAAAGGCAGCGTAATGATGATGAACGAAAAGCCGGAAAGGCAAATGGAAGTAATTTCCACCGGCTCTATCGGTCTGGACGTTGCCCTGGGCATTGGCGGCTTACCTAAGGGCCGTGTAGTAGAAATTTACGGGCCTGAATCGAGCGGTAAAACTACCATTGCTACTCATGTAATTGCCGAGGCTCAAAAAAAGGGCGGCATTTGCGCCATTATTGACGCTGAGCACGCTTTTGACAGCTCTTATGCCCAAAAGCTGGGTGTGGATATTGATAATCTGTTGATCTCTCAGCCAGACTACGGTGAGCAGGCATTGGAAATTGCCGACCGCCTTATCCTCTCCGGCGCACTGGATGTAGTGGTGATAGACTCTGTAGCTGCACTGGTACCCAAAGGTGAACTGGAAGGCGAAATGGGCGACAGCAAAATGGGCTTGCAAGCCCGTTTGATGAGCCAGGCTTTGCGTAAGCTCACTGCTACCATCAGCAAGACCAATACCATCTGTATTTTCATTAACCAGTTGCGTGAGAAGATCGGGGTAATGTTTGGTAACCCTGAAACTACTACCGGTGGTAACGCGTTGAAGTTCTATGCTTCAGTAAGGCTGGATATCCGCCGTGCCGCACAGATAAAGGATGGCGATGAAGCTATAGGCAACCACGTAAAAGTAAAAGTGGTAAAGAATAAAGTAGCACCTCCTTTCCGCTCGGCTGAGTTTGATATTATCTTCGGCGAAGGCATCAGCAAGATTGGTGAAATCATTGACATGGGCGTGGAGCTGGGTATTGTAAACAAAAACGGTAGCTGGTTCAGCTATCAGGGCAATAAGCTTGGTCAGGGACGTGATGCGGTAAAAGCATTACTGCAGGACAATGAAGAACTGGCTAATGAAATTGAAGGCAGGATAAGAGCCAAAATTGCAGAAGCACAAAACACTGGCGCCCCGGTACCAGGTGTAGCAGTAGGTGCTGATGATGAGGAATAAATGAATTAAAAAGTACTGCCGTAAAGCAGTATTTAAAACATAGTTTTTAGTTGGTTTAGTAAGTAAGTCGCTCTGTTTCTACATAGCGACTTTTTTATTGTATATGGTTAATGGTTAAAATATAATATTGATGTTTTAGTCATTTGTTTAGTGCCAAACATCGTACATCACACATCTCACATCGTACATATCCCCACTATCCTACCCTGCTTTTTAATGAACATAACAACAGCGCATATCAAAAATGTGCTTACATTTCAGTCTCCCTTATTCTGCATTCGCTATGAGAAAATATTTTGCCTTACTGCTATTGTTAAGTCTTAATTATGTGCAGGCACAAAAAAATGCCACCGTTACCGAATATCAGAAAGTATTTCCCACCTATCCTTTTTTCGATCCTGATCCAATGCCATTATTATCCCAGGTGTACCCCTATTACCGCTTTGATGGCTTTACTGATAAAGCAGAAAACAAGCAATGGAAAGTAGTACAATTAGAGAATGATTACATTCAGTTGCTGATACTGCCGGAGATTGGCGGCAAAATATGGGCAGCTATTGATAAGAAAACAGGTAATCCTTTTCTGTATTACAATCACACCGTAAAGTTCCGTGATGTAGCCATGCGTGGTCCCTGGACAAGCGGTGGCCTGGAGGCTAACTTTGGCATTATTGGTCATACTCCTAACTGCGCCACGCCGGTTGACTACACTACAAGAAATAATGCAGATGGCAGTGTAAGCTGCATTATTGGAGCACTTGATCTTTTAACGCGTAGCAACTGGCGGGTAGAAATCAATTTACCTAAAGACAAAGCCTATTTTACTACCAGGGCATTCTGGTACAATAGTACCCCTGCTGAGCAACCTTACTACCACTGGATGAATGCCGGTGTAAAAGCAGGTAACGACCTGGAGTTTATCTACCGTGGCAACCAGTACATAGGGCATGCGGGCGAGCATGCAAGCTGGCCGGTAAATGAGAAAAATGGAAAACAAATATCCTGGTATAAAGAGAATGATTTCGGCGGCTATAAGTCGTACCATGTATTTGGCAAGTACACCAATTTTTATGGCACCTACTACCACAATGAAGACGCAGGCATGGCACGCTACAGCACGCATGATGATAAGGCCGGTAAAAAGATATGGATATGGGGCTTATCACACCAGGGCATGATATGGGAAAAGCTGCTCTCCGATACAGACGGGCAATATGTAGAAGTACAGTCTGGCAGGTTGTTCAACCAGAATGCGGAACAAAGCACCTTTACACCTTTTAAGCATGTGGGGTTTGAGCCTTATACTACCGATACATGGAAAGAATACTGGTACCCGGTATCCCAAACCAGGGGCTTTGTAGAGGCTAATGAGTACGGCGCCTTAAACGTGCAATATGAAGATGGCTGGCTAAAGCTCCGCTTCTACCCTGTGCAGGCCACCCACGATTCTTTAGTGGTGAAAAGCGGAAACAATATTATTTACAAACAAGTGGTTGACCGCACTCCCATGCAGGTCTTTGCAGATTCCGTGAAGACAATGGCAGACACGGCGAACCTGCATATTGCACTTGGCACCACTAAGCTTACTTACAATACTAATCCGGATGCTTACACTCTAAGCAGACCAACAGATACACCCAAAGATTTTGACTGGAACAGTGCCTATGGCTTGTATGTGCAAGGCAGCGACCTGATGGATGAAAAGATGTATGATAAGGCTGAAGACAAGTTAGCAGCTGCACTGCAAAAGGATTCTAATTTCTTACCTGCCGTGGTGCAAATGGCAGAGTTGCTATACAGGAATATGCGGTATAAGGAAGCTCTTACACTTTCCAAACATGCGCTGAGCATTAATACAGAAGCAGGTGATGCCAATTACTACTATGGATTGATCAACGACCAGTTGGGCAATACGATAGATGCAAAAGACGGCTTTGATGTAGCCGCATTAACACCATCTTACCGTAGTGCAGCTTATACGCAATTAGCACGCATATATTTCAAGGAAAACAACTTAGACAAGGCTTGGCATTATGCACAAAAAGCGGTGGCATATAACAGCTATAACATGCCTGCACTGCAGTTGGAAGCACTTATCCTACGGCATCAAAACAATAGGACTATAGCCAATATAGTTTTAGACACCATCTTATCTTTTGACCCCATCAATCATTTCGCATTATTCGAGAAGTACAAGTGGCAAAATACAGAGCAGATTAAGCAACAGTTTACTACTACTATTAAGAATGAAATGCCTCAGGAAACGTATGCTGAGTTAGCTATCTGGTATTACAATAATGGCTGTACCGGTGAGGCTATACAATTGTTTCAAATGAGTCCTGCATCAACAGAAGCAAATATCTGGCTTGCGTATTTGCAGCACAAAACAGTAGACGATGCGGCTCTTAATCCTGCCTTGTACTTTCCGTTCCGTTTTGAAACAGCCACTGTGATAGACAGCTTGTTGCAACGCCAGGATAACTGGCAACTGAAGTATTTCCTGGCGTTGATTTACCACGATAGGAATCGCCTGGAAGAATGTAAGCAGCTATTGATGGCTTGTAACAATATACCCGCTTATGCACCTTTCTATGCAACACGTGCAACTATAATGGCTCTCACAGATACAGCACAAAGCCTGGCAGATTTACAAAGGGCTTTGTCATTGGATAACAACTGGCGCTACTATAAACTACTGGGCGAATATTACAATACACATGGTCAATACGATAAAGCTTTAGCAGTCATACAGCCCTATTACAAAGCACACCCTCAAGATTATATTATGGGCTTGTTATATGCAAAAACACTCTTGCACAACAAACAATACAGCGCAGCAGATCAACTGTTATCACGGTTAAACATTATACCTTTTGAAGGAGCAACTGCAGGCCGCGAGTTATACCACGCAGCAAAGCTGATGCAGGCTGTAGAAGCCTTTCAAAAGAAGAACTACACTAAAAGTCTTACCCTGATAGAGCAATCAAAAGAATGGCCGGAGCACCTGGGCTCAGGTAAGCCATATGATGCAGATATTGATACAAGACTGGAAGACTGGATGAGTTATTTGAATTATCAGCATACAGGTAATCAGGCTAAGGCTACTGCTGCTTTAAACAATATCATCACTTACAGCAACAATACCAATAATGCGGAGAATGTAAATACATCTAACACTATCATCTCATTATGGGCATTTAATAAGCTGAATAAGCAGGCTGGAGGAACAGCATGGATAAATGCAGCTATACAAAACAATCCAACTGATAAGTGGCTGCAATGGAGCAGGCATATGAATGAACAACCTGTTATAACAGATTGGGATAATGCTGAAACAAATACAAACATCAGCATCTTAAAAGCGCTGGCTAATGGACAATGATAATGAGGGTTATTGAGGTATGAAAGTAGTACTAGCAGGAATATAAACAAGATCAGGCTTTAAACAAAAATACGTTACTGAAGAAGTGTATCATTCTTCAGTAACGTATTCAAATCTATAAATTGCCGCAAGTATTTATTACCACTATCATTTATCACCTGTCATCTTGATAGCATCTTACTCCTTACCCAATCGCTTGCCTATCGCATTGCACAAGGCTTCAAATATCGCTTCTACACCGCCTTCACCATTAATAGCAACTACTTTATCAGACTCGCGATAATAGTCCGCTACTACTGTTGTTTTACGCTGGTATTCTACTATTCTTTCTCTTATTACCAACTCGTTTACATCATCCGGACGGCCACTGGTAAGACCACGATTGAGCAGTCGCTTTACCAACTCTTCTTCACTTACTTCCAATGCCAGTACAAGCGCAATATTGGTCTTATGCAGCGCTAACAATTTATCCAGTGCTTCAGCTTGTGCATATGTACGTGGAAAGCCGTCAAACAAAAAGCCTCTTACAGTTCGGTTAGCCTCCAGTGCCGAGCTTATCATGCCTGTCACTACTTCATCAGGCACCAATATGCCATTATCCATAAAGCCTTTTGCTTCCATGCCCAGTGGGGTTTTAGCAGCTATTTCGCTGCGCAGCAAATCGCCTGTGCTTAAGTGCTTCAGGTTGTACTTGTCTACTAAGTTTTGGCTTTGTGTGCCTTTGCCACTGCCAGGAGGTCCAAAAAGAATTATATTGAACATGGTCCTTTTTCAGGTTGGTTATACTAACAAAAATAAGATGCAGCAGTAAATATCCACAGAATAAATTAAGATCTGATTTTTAGGGTAAAAACATAAGGATTCATTTCACTATCAGAGGCATACGATAAGGCTCCTTATTTTGTCTGGTACACACGCTTGAGCATGTCATTATCATCACAATTCTTTCATACCGGATCATCAGATAAAACAGAGTAACGCAGATGGTATTTACCTCTTGATTTTCTTAGATCAGCCATATTTCTTGAACAATAAAGCATAAGTATTATAAAAAAAGTAGAATTAACAGGCTTATTATAACAAACAGCAAATGAGCAGTGTATATAGTAAAAGTAGAAAAAAAGGAGAACAGTGTGGCGCCGCTATTCCACACTCAAAAGTTTTGGCACGCTTTCTGAATTTTAATAAGTGTTATTGCTTTTTCTAACCTTTAAATATAATTACTATGTTACGCTGGACTATCACCTTCCTTGTTATAGCAATCATAGCTGCTATATTCGGATTCGGAGGCATTGCTGCAGGTGCAGCAGGTATTGCCAAAATCTTATTCTTTATTTTCCTAGTATTGTTCCTGCTTTCTTTGATCAGAGGAAGATCAACTTTATAATGAATACAGAAACAGGAAATATATGCTGTGTTTAAATAAATAGTTGAACATAGATAAGGTATAAACACAGCCTTGTATTAACGTTTTAAATAAAAAGCCTCTCGCTTGCGGGAGGCTTTTTATTTATATCAACTGCTGTAAGTGCTAATTCCTTCTGTTATCTATCAATTGTCATCTGTCAACTCAATAGCCACTTGGCATTAATACCCCCTAACTCTTATGAACACCTTCACCAAATTCTTCAATCATCTTACGGTTAAATGCTTCCAGATCTTTAGGCGAGCGACTGGTAACAAGACCATTATCCGTTATTACTTCTTTATCTTCCCATTTCACACCAGCATTTTCGAGATCTGTTTTTAAGGATGGATAAGAGGTCATCCTTCTTCCATTGAGCGCCCGGGTTTCAATCAACAACTGTGGGCCATGACAAATGGCAGCGATTGGCTTACCTGAGTCAATAAAATGTTGAGCAAATTCTACACATTCCGGATTCATACGCATTTTATCGGGGTTCAACACACCCCCCGGAATCATTAAAGCATCATATTCATTGGGGTTTGCATCCGGCAGTAACACATCTACCGGCACTTCAATAGACCAATGATCGTGGTCCCACGCCTTCACTTTACCTTTCTCCGGCGATATTACATGTACTGTAGCACCTGCTTGCTCCAATGCTTGTTTTGGGCTGGTAAGTTCTACTTCTTCAAAGCCATCTTCGGTGATAATTGCAATCTTTTTACCTGATAATGTTGCCATAAAAAAGAGTTTGTAGTTTAAATAAAACCACAAACTCCAAATATTATTCCCCCAACATTCATCAGAGAAATCTTAACAGTTATACTTATCTTCAGATATGAAGCATATCATGTATTTTGCTCACAGTTCCCGCATGCTTCTCACTTCTTGCTACTTGTTCCTTGTATCTTGTTCCTTGTATCTTGTTCCTTACTTCTTGCTCCTTGTATTACAGATACACATCGCCCTTACTGCGCTTTACTTCCGATACAAATTCTTTGATAGCCTGTTCTTTTTCTTTCTGGCAAATAAGCAACACATCGGGTGTATCTACCACAATAAAATCATTAAGTCCCTGCAGAACCAATAACTTTTCAGGTGGTGCCGATACCATACACTTCACTGCATCTATTACTATTACATTATTGGCAGATACAGCATTGCCAAAATGGTCTTTCTCCAGGTTTTCATAAGCGCTGTTCCAGGTGCCTAAGTCGCTCCAGCCAAATGAAGATGGAATCACATATACATTATCAGACTTCTCCATAATGGCATAATCAATAGAGATACTGGTACACAATGGGTAAATGCGCTCTACAGCCTCCTCTTCATGTGTTGTGTTAAAGTTGTCCTGCTCCATTGCAAACAGCTCATACATTTCTGGCTGGTATTGCTCAAAAGCATGGATGATGTCTGTTACTTTCCACACAAATATGCCTGCATTCCACAAGAAGTCGCCGCTGGCAATGAATGTTTTCGCCAGTTCCAGATCCGGCTTTTCTGTAAATATTTTTACCTTAAACACATTCGGTGCTACACTCTCAGTCTCATGCTGTATATAGCCATAACCTGTGTTTGGGTAAGTAGGCTTAATACCTAATGTTACAAATGAATTATGCTCCTTAGCAAATGCAAGTGCCTCCTTAGAGATCCTTTCAAACTCATCTGTATCCATCACCAAATGGTCACTTGGCGCAATAATGAGTGTAGCATCAGGATCTTTCTGCTGCAGCTTAAAGGCCATGTAAGCAATGCAGGGAGCGGTGTTCTTACGACTTGGCTCGGCAACGATGTTTTGTACAGGTATTTCCGGCAACTGCTCCTCTACTATATGTACATATTCCTGCGAGGTGACCACAAAAATATTCTCTGCCGGTATAAACTGTTTGTACCGGTCAAATGTCCATTGGATAAGTGTTTTACCTGTATTTAAAATATCCAGAAACTGCTTGGGATAAGACACGCGGCTTTGTGGCCAAAAGCGGCTGCCAATACCTCCAGCCATAATTGCTACATAATTGTGCTGTTGTTCCATTGTTGTATTAGGCTTATATAATGCCTTCTCTTAATAAATCGTGCAAATGTAATACTCCTGCATATTCGGAGTTTTCTATCACTATTAATTGTGTAATATCAAATCTCTTCATCAGGTTCAATGCTTCTACAGCAAGAGCCTGCGATGGTATGGTCTTAGGATTTCCTGAATAAATATCTTTTGCCTGCAACTGACTAATATTATCATGCTGCTCCAGCATACGGCGTACATCACCATCGGTGACAATGCCAATCAGATTATTTGCTTCATCCAATACAGCGGTACAGCCTAAGCGGCTGCGTGATATTTCTGTGATCACTTGTTTTACCGGAGTCTGGAGGTGCACACAAGGCTTTGGATTTATTTTATACATATCCTCTACACGCAAGTACAATCGTTTGCCAATATTACCACCCGGATGGTATTTGGCAAAGTCTTTTTCGGTGAATTCCTTTAATTCCATCAGGCAAACTGCCAGCACATCGCCCATTACCATTTGTGCAGTAGTACTATTGGTTGGTGCAAGGTTGTTGGGACAAGCCTCTGCCGTTACACTTGCATTCACTATAAAATCGGCATGTGTGGTAAGATAAGATTGCATATTACCAGCCAGCCCGATCAGTTTGTTACCAAAGCTCTTTATTAATGGCACCAATGCTTTTATTTCAGGACTGTTGCCACTATTGCTCAATATCATCACCATATCATCCGGCTGCATCATACCCAAGTCGCCATGTATCGCATCAGCCGCATGCATAAAGAGCGCAGGTGTACCGGTAGAATTAAAAGTAGCCACTATCTTCTGCGCTACAATTGCACTCTTACCAATGCCACTGACAATGATACGTCCTTTGCTTTGGTGAATGGCAGTTACGGTCTTCTCAAAATCATTATCAATAAAAGCAGCAAGTGCCCCTACACTCCGGGCTTCGGAGTGAATAGCTTGTATTGCTGTTGTAAGAATATCTGCCGCCATAGCGTGCGCAAAGGTAATGGTGTGAGAGGTGAATGATGAGTAGTTGAATATTGTATAAGTAATATTTAATGTTTAGCGATATTAAATACTCTGTCACCGAACTAAGTTTATAAATAAGAGCTATCAAACATATGTGCATTACAATTGAGAGCTAACCATCACAAAACATTCACACTAAGAAACAGCAACCACTTAGCCTGCAATGAGCTACGTATCCACCTTTCCAATCTCTGCTAAGTATGCCTCCGCTGTTCTAAGTTTAATGCCAAAGGCAACCAACCTAATCATCAAATACCTGTAAATTAACAAGCAGCACCATGTTAGCCCAACAGAACATACAACAATGATGCTGCACCTCAGGCAATGGGGCGGCGCTGGCCCGGCACGGATGCGCGGAGCGATCATGCGTCTTGATTTTTTGTTACCTTTTTTATCAAGAAAAAAGGTAAAGACAAGAACTATCTGTAAGAACTTGTACTTAAAACATCTGCTGTGTTCACAGCACCCCAATAGACTTGTTCTAAACTAAAATAAACTTAGTTGACACTGTACTAAATACTCCGTCAACTAAATATCGTGAGTTCCGGGTCTGTATTTATTCATCTTTAGTGGCTGAATTTGCCTTATTCTCAATCCTGGAACGCTCCGGGTTATACCTAACTTATACTTAAGTTATACCTGACTTATACTTAACTTATACCGAATCTCCCCGTCATCTGCCTCTTATCAACGTCTCGTGTACTCTCTTCCTAATCCATTTCTGAACCGTATATTCTTCAATCATCTTATATCTTTTTCAGTGTATATAGGGTAAAAAATATAGACAAGGTAGTCTTTAGCAGCAACAGGTAGTGTGCTGGACTGTAAATATACAATGGTGCCATATGCAGAACATATGGCGCTAAAAGCGCCAGGGTGTCTTTAGTGGAGCCATAGGCACCGTACCAACAAGTGTACTTCAAACCTAACATCCTCTTGCGGGTGGAAAGAGAATTTGTAATCATATTTTAATGACTGCCTGATAATTAAGAAACGTATGGCAATGTTAATTAACAGTTTAATGTAAATAAACCAGGCGAGTGACTGTTATTACTCGGCCATGAAAAATGGTTAACATAATTTATCAACTATTTTTGTAGCGTTATGATGATGTGCAAGCGGCTATTTTCAATACTAATATTACTATTTATAAGCTCATTGGCAATATCACAATCTACTGCTATCTCCGGGATGGTAGCAGATAAGCAAAGCGATGAACCTATACCTTTTGCTGCTGTTACTTTTCGCAAAGATGGCAGGGGCGCCCTTACCGATTCATTAGGTAAATTCTCGTTATACACTGTTGGTGTGCAGGCAAAGGATACCCTCGAAATAAATAGTGTGGGTTACAAAATAGTGCTTATTCCCTTTAGTACATTAAAGGATTCAACACAGATTATTGTACAACTGGAAGTATTACCGCCACATAATGAAGCAATAGTAAGAAGTAAGTACAACCGGGCTTTATGGTTTTGGAAAAAAGTGATTGCTGCTAAACCTAAAAATGACAGGCACCGGTTTAACAACTATGGCTATGAAGTGTACAACAAACTGGAGCTGGATCTTAATAACGTAAATAAGGATAAGATTGGCAATATTCCCATGCTTAAGAAGCTTAATTTCGTACTAAAGTATGTAGATTCTACTTCGGAAGAAAAGCCTTATTTGCCGGTATATCTTACTGAGACTCTTTCTGATTTTTATTATCAGCGCCAGCCCGGCCGGACACGCGAGGTCATCAAAGCAGCCATTACCAATGGTTTAGATAATGAAAGTCTTATTAAATACTTAGGCGGTACTTATCAGAATGTGAATGTGTACGACAATACCATCCCTGTATTTGATAAATACTTCGTAAGCCCTTTCAGCGATAATGCCCAGTTATTCTACAATTTCAAACTTCAGGATACCCAGTACCTTAATAAAAGGAGGCTGGTGCATTTCCTCTTTCAGCCAAAGCATCCGGGTGCTAATTTATTTACCGGCGACTGCTGGATAAATGATACATCTTTTGCCATACAAAAGATTACTATGCGCCCCTCTACCGATGCTAATATCAATTACATTACCGGTTTGAGCATTATACAGGAGTCTAAGCTTTTGGGAGATAGTATCTGGTTCTTGTATAAAGACAGGTTTGTGGCAGATCTGTCTCCGTTTGGCAAAAACCACGTGAGCTTCAAAGGGCGCAAAACCACTACTTACCAGCATGTGCTCATCAACGATACTGCGGTTGAAAACCAACTGGCTAAAAGCAAGCCCAGCGAAGACATGGTGGTGCAGCCGGGCGTGCTTGACAAGCCGGACTCCTTTTGGCAGAAAAACCGCCACGAACCGTTGAACAATAACGAGCAGACAGTGTATAAAGTGCTGGATACACTGGAGAAAAACAAGACCTATATCCACTACCGCAATGCAATGAATTTTGCTACCACGGGTGTAAAGGATATCGGCAATATACGTATCGGCCCTTGGTACTACTGGATGACTGCCAACCACTGGGAAGGTACGCGCGTGCGTTTCGATTTATCCACCAACACCGGTTTTGATAAGCATTGGTACTTTACGGGTTATGCTGCCTATGGATTTACAGACCAGGTTCTGAAAGGTAGTATAGAAGCCCGCTACCGTTTTCAGAAACAGCCGTATGCCTATGCCAGTTTGTTTTACAAAAATGATATTGACAATGGGCAAACATCATACGACCAGCTCAGCAGCGATAACCTGTTTGCCGCCTTTTTGCGCAAGCCCAATATTCCCAGCAGATACCAACAGATTGAAACCCGCCGTGTACAATACTATAGCGAAACCAATAAAGGATTCGGTATTGGTATCCTGGCGCAAAACCGCCGGTTTACACCGTTGCTGAACCTGCCCCCTAAGGAGTTATACCCGGTAAAAGACGGTGGTGAGTCCATGAATACTACCGAAGCTACCCTGCACCTCCGCTATGCTTACCAGGAGCGTACCTACGATGAGAATTTGATCATTATTCGCTGGGAAGCCTTTACCCGATAGTAGACGTCTACTTTACGCAAGGTCTTAAAGGGGTGCTGAATAGTAGCTACACATATAATAAAATAGATTTTACCATACACGACTATATAAAGCTTGCCCCTTATGGACAGTTGTATTACAACTTTTTTGCAGGCAAAACATGGGGTACGCTGCCCTACCAGTTGCTGGATATTCAGCCGGGTAATAACTGGTATTATTACAGTCGCGGTTCTTTCAACCTTATGAACCGGTTTGAATACCTTACCGACCAGTATGCAGGCTTCAACCTTGAGCACAATATAGGCAGCGGCATTTTCCGCTATACCAAGCTTACCCGCAAAATGAAGCTGCGCCAGTTTTGGGAGGTGAAAGGTGTAGTAGGTAATCTTAGCGAAGCCAACAAGCAACTTAACTATGTAGACGAACACGTTTTCTCCACACTTGATGGTAAGTTGTATATGGAAGTAGGTACCGGCATAGACAATATCTTTAAACTTTTCCGTGTAGACTGTATCTGGCGGGTGCTGCCAACACCATTGCCGGTGCAGCAGGTTAAACGTTTTGGAGTGTTCTTTGGGTTTAAACTAGGGTTATAGAACCGCAAATACGCTAAGACGCAGAGCATGATTGAAAGAAGTTTCAGTAACAGTGCATTCATACTTTAATAAAACCGTAATTATACCAGATTCAGTTGGGTAGTATTATATGCACTGCCCAAAGCTCATAGTTCATTTCCGGCAACTGGCAACCGGTAACTGGTATCAGCCTACCTATGTGAATCTGGTATTAGTACCAGTTTCAATTAGGTGGCACAGAAAGGGATGCACTGTTAACATAACTCACAGCTTATGTTTATAACTTGTTTCTTATCTCTTGCAACTTAACCACCTATTGTAATCTGATATTCAATCGCACATCCCATCTTTCCCAAAAATCCCCCATCATCCGGGTTCAGACATATCCCCGTCAAATAAAAAACCCGCCGGTGCAATATGCCGCCGGCGGGAAAAACCTATATGAAACAAATAATCACTTAGTATTAATTGTACACCTTTACCTGGTATACATAGTCCTGCACCTGTTTAATCTGTTGCTCACGGTCAAGATTCTTAATAGACGAGCTGGTAGAAAGCTTAACATTCTGGAAAGTGGTATCGTTTTTCTTTAAGTCTTCCAGCAGTTGATAAATACCTTTTGCTTTTACTGCAAATACTACCCCTTCTGCCTGAGTTTCGCGGGCACTTAAGATACCTACAATCTCACCATTTTTGTTCAACACCGGTCCACCGGAGTTACCGGGGTTGGCAGGCAACGATATCTGTAAACTTGCAGTATCGCCATCATAGCCGGCGGTTGCACTAATATAGCCGGAGTTATAAACAATAATATCGCGGGGGTAACCGAGTGTATATACCTCAGCACCTAAGTTGAAGCTCACTTTTTTGAATGAATAAGGCAGTGAGTTAACTGGTTTAAAATCGTTATCATTTATTTTCAGTAAAGCCAAATCCTTGTCACTATCTATATATGCAATACTGGCACTCAGCTCCTGTCCACTATTATTCACTACCACCACTCCTTTACCATTAAGTACGTGCGCATTAGTAATAATGTAACCATGCCCGTCAATCAAAAAGCCACTGCCACCGGTAGTAAAATTGTAACCTGCCGGTATCTTCTCTTTTGTTTTTATTTCAGTACTTACAACCGATAGCCTCTTCTCAACATTATTTAGTTTAGTTCTCAGCAACTGGTAATCCGACTTACTTGGTGTATCGGGCGACAATTGCGTTACCAAAAAGCTGATTCCTAAAGCAGTAATACCCGCTATAGAGGCAGCTATACCTGTTACACGTCTGTATTTGTTCCAGAACTGGAGTACTCGTCCTTTGGTATTCAGTTCGCCGCCTTCGTATATATCACCTTTTTCTACCAGGTTATTATGTATTTCATGCAGATTGTGCATGAGATCTTTCTGATTGGCATACATGTCCATCTGCTGGAGAAAAAGCCGGTGCTCTACAACCATCTGGTCTATCTCAGGGGTAGTACGGCGTAGCTGCAGAAATTGTTCCTTTTCTCCGGGCAGCATTGTACCGTTGAGATAGCGCTCAATAGCATCTAATAATTGAAGGTCTTCCATTTATTCACCGATATTATATTGAGAAAAAAATAATTTCTTAAGCCTCATCAGACATTTGTACTTCTGGTTCTTTGCATTATCGGCGTTGGTATATCCAAAATCTGCGGCTATCTCCTGCATTCCTTTCTTTTGGATATAGTACGATTCGAGTAGGCTTTTACAGGGTTCTCCCAGGCTGTTCATTGCCCGGTCCATGATAGCAAAATCGGCATTGCGCTTATCGTGTATAGCTATATCATCTTCTACAGCTACCGTTTCGTCCAGTATTTCAGTCTGCGCCACATACCTACCCATTTGCTGTAAGCGTTTAAGCCATAAGCGCCTGCACACAGAATAGATATATGTTTTTATCTGAGAGGTAAGTACAAACGAATCACTTTTTGCTTTTTCATAAAGCGTTATCATTGCTTCCTGGAAAATATCTCTCGCATCGTCGTAAGAGCCGCTGTTATTTAATATAAAAGCCTGCACCATTTTAAAATTATCTTTATAAATAGTCTCTATAGCTTTCGTATCGTTATCGGCTAAACCACGTAGGAGAAGTTGCTCGTTTGTCTCTGGTTTCACTCCTAAATGCATTTTTAATACCATCACCTTGCTAAAAGTAACCCAAATAGAGTGTAAAAAATTGTTGCAGCGCCAAATGTATGCTGAATAAGCATGTAAAGAGTAAAGAGGCACTTACCAAACTCTTAAAAACATCCTTCTCAACCTTGGAACAGTCTCTGAGTTATACTTAAATAGACTTTATAAACGTTAAAAAACGACTGCTATACGCTAACTCCTATGTACTTTTACTACCCGGCTTGCTCACTACTGTCATAACTCATTGCACGTATACTACTCCTATGTAACTCTCTTTGGCACTTACACACTTCCAGTCTATACTCCTTTCAACTGTCTTATACCTTATTATGCAGTAGGATAGGCCCAGAAGGGCTTATGCGGGCGTCTTATGCTCTGTGCTAAGCTCACTGCTCGTAGCTCACAGCTTTTATGAGGTAGCCTGTTTTAACTTTTAGTATAACCCCTGTAGCCTGCATTCAAACCTGCAAGGTTCAGGAGCATCATGGTTCCATCTTATCCTTAACCAATCAACACAAAGCACTACAATATATAATGAGGGCTTTATAAGAACAGATGAAATAAATCGGAAACGGTAGTTATTTAAAATAGCAGATAGGTATGATGAAAATAATAAAATAAAGGACAAGATAAACTTTTAATCATTCCACTGAATATATAGTAGAGAGTATAGCGATAATGCCTTTGACAATCATATAGTTAAGCGATCAAACCCCTTATTTTGCTGATTTTGGCAATCAATTGCTGTTGTTGGCAGACGCTCAAAATGCCATTGTCATTTGCGACCTATTGAAAAAATTTAAAGAATTTTCGGAAAGGGGAGGTTACCTTTTTTTATCTGGGGTATTAACTATCAAATTCACTCACACAAAACATTCACAACAATGAAAAAGCTTTTATTAGTTTTAGCAATCGGTACTTTCGCGGCTTGCGGTGGTAACTCAAGCGATAACACTACAGACACTACTGCTACTGGCACTGACACTACAAGCACAATGATGAGTCCAGCACCTGGTACTGCTGATACTGGTGCTGCTATGGGTACTGATACTACAAGTAAGATGAGTGCTGATACTACACATAAGATGGGTGCTGATACTACTTCAAAGAAGAAGAAATAATTTATTGTTAGCTATTCACCTATAGTCAATGCTTGCCTGACTGAGTAGCTGATCAACATTTTTCATATGGCAAGCAATCGTTAGAGGCCGTCCCTATTCTTAGGGAGGGCTTTTTTATTGTATAAGAGACAAGAAACAAGGAAGAGGAAGGTACAAGAGGGAAGAGAATGGAGGGGTAAAGTTGTTTGGAATTTTGCCCAATGGTATTGAACTTCACTCTATGAATTATCTCGCGCATGCTTACCTGTCTTTTAACCAACCTGATATACTGGTGGGCAATATGATCAGTGATTTTGTAAAGGGCAGGCAGAAGTTTGCGTATAGCCCAGCTATACAAAGAGGCATCGTACTGCACCGGCTGATAGACCATTTTACCGATACACATTCCGCAACACATAAGGCCAAACAATATTTCAGGTCTGCCGTGGGCTTGTATGCCGGTGCTTTTGTGGACATTGTATATGACCATTTTTTAGCGCTGGACGAAACATTACATACTCCAAAGGAGTTAAACCAGTTTGCCAGTGTTACTTATGATATGCTGGAGGAATATGAAGCTGTTATGCCACAAAAGTTTGCCCGTATGCTGCCTTTCATGCGCTTACAAAACTGGTTATATAATTACCGAACAATACAGGGTATTGAAAACAGTTTTGGCGGGTTGGTGCGGCGCGCGGCTTATCTTAATAATAGTGTTGCGGCTTTTGATGCGTTTAAGGAGCACTATAATGAATTAGAGCAATGCTATATTGATTTCTTTCCGGAAGTAAAAGCATTTGCCTGGGAGCAATTGCAGCTTTTATCTAATGAAAGTTAAAGGTTAATGTTATTGAGGTAAAGAGGGTTAGCATTTACAACAGCATTATGTCACCCGCCAGCCGGCGGGTTTAAGGTATTCACTTTAGATATTTACTATAATAAAGTTGGTAGTCAAGTGCTGCAGTTCCCATCTTATTTCCTGATACTCTTGCCCCTTGTTCCTTGACTCTTGCTCCTTGTTTCCTGCAACTGGTATTACCTTTACATCATGTGCGGTATTGCAGGTATTATTTCTCCTCATTCATCATTAGTACAACAACACCGGTTGCAGCCAATGGCAGATGCTCTGCGGCATCGCGGCCCTGAGAGCGAAGGCTTTTGGATAAATGATGAACAGACAGTCGGCTTTGCACATCGCCGGCTTTGTATCCTTGATCTATCGTCAGAGGCTAATCAGCCTTTGCATTACCTGCATTATACAATCATTTTTAATGGAGAGATTTATAACTACGTAGAACTAAAGAAAGAGCTACAAAGCTTTGGTTATACATTCCATACCTCAACAGATACTGAAGTTATCCCGGCTGCATACGACCGCTGGGGCGAAAACTGTTTGCAGCATTTCGATGGTATGTTTGCCTTTGCGCTGTATGATGCTACACATCAAAACCTCTTTATTGCCCGTGACCGTTTTGGTGAAAAGCCATTGTACTACCATCCCGTATATGCACATCGTGGCAGGTTTGAGCATATCCTGTTTGCCAGTGAAATAAAAGCCTTATTAGCAGCAGGTGTCAACAGACATTTGAACGGTACTATGATGCTTAATTATATAGCATTGGGCTATGTTCAAAATCCAATTAAGAAAACGGAAACCTTTTACAGTAATATACTTTCATTACCTCCAGGCAGTTGTTTAAGTATTATTCCGGCGCAAGGCAAAATAAAAATGCGCAAGTGGTATAAGCCTGCACTATCTACTAGCAGCATCAGTGAGGATGAAGCTATTGAGCGCTTTGCTGAACTATTTGCTGTATCGGTGCAAAGGCGGCTGCGCAGCGATGTACCTATCGGCACTTCACTCAGTGGCGGGTTAGACAGCAGCAGCATTGTAGCCACTATTCATCAATTAAAGACTACTTCACCACAATGGACCAATGTAGCTTTTACAGCAGCATTTAAGGGTTTTGAAAGAGATGAATCAACCTATAGCAAAGAGGTGGCAAATGCTTATAATATTCAGCAATACTTTACATACCCTACGGCAGATGACTGGATGAAGTATTGGCAGGAACTGATGTACTACCAGGATGAGCCAGTGCAGAGCAGCAGCGTGCTTACACAATACATGGTGTATAAACTGGCTAAAGAAAAGAACATCACCGTATTACTGGATGGCCAGGGGGCCGATGAAGTATTGGGCGGATATAAAAAATATGTACATTGGTATTTGCAGCAGCTTCTCTTACAACGTTTCTCTTTATTTATAAAAGAAAAAAGAAGGCTACGCAACAACCACTTTCTGCAACAATGGAATTGGAAGAATTATATTGCTGCTTACTATCCACACAAAGCTGCACAACGACTGCAACTGCAAGCATTGAAACAAGTAACCAATCATGGGGATTTCAATACAGAGTTTGTGCTGCACCACCAGAATAAAGATACACTGATCAAACCTGTTGTGAGACAACTGGAAGATATATTGTACTACAACACTTTTACATTTGGACTTGAAGAGTTGCTGCGCTATGCTGATAGGAATTCGATGGCTTATTCACGCGAAGTGCGATTACCTTTTTTGCAGCATGCCTTAGTGGAGTTTGTCTTTTCTTTGCCTTCCGGCATGAAAATAAAAGATGGCTTTACCAAGTGGATATTGCGTAAGAGCATGGAGCCTATTTTACCCAATACCATCTGCTGGCGCAAAGACAAAATAGGTTATGAGCCGCCTCAGCAGCAGTGGATGCAAAATAACAACGTGCAGGAGATGATATATGAAAGTAAGAAGAAACTGGTGGCAGAGAAAGTGCTGAACGAGCATGTGCTGAAGCAAGGCGTAAAGCCTAAAGGCGCACATGAAAAGGGCAACTTTGACTTTAGATATTTGAGTGCTGCTGCGATGATAACACACGAATGAAACGAATTACACGAATTGCACGAATTAGTCAAACACGAATAATATATTATTTATGATTGTGGCACTAATAAAGAGAATTCAATTGATTCGTGTAATTAGTGAAATTCGTGTTTAACTAATTCGTGTTCAAAAATTCGTGCAATAAATAATACTTAACTTATGAAAACAAATATTGGCTTAGGAACAAAAATGATACATGCCGGTGCAGAGCCGGATCCTTCTACCGGTGCTATTATGACGCCCATCTATCAGACCTCCACATATGTACAGCAATCGCCGGGGATGCATAAGGGATATGAATATGCACGTAGTCAAAACCCCACACGCTTTGCTTTGGAGCGTGCCGTGGCAGAGATAGAAAATGGTAAATATGGCTTGGTATTTAGCAGCGGTGTAGCAGCAAGTGATGCGGTAATCAAACTATTAAAACCTGGTGATGAAGTAATTGCAGCGGCAGATATGTATGGTGGCACCTACAGGCTGTTCAGCAAAGTGTTCCAAAAGTTTGGTATTATCTTTCACTATGTGAACATGCAGGATGCTAATGCCATTCAGCCTTTCATCAATGCAAATACAAAACTCATCTGGACAGAAACGCCTACCAATCCTTTGATGAATGTGACTGATATTGAGGCAGTAAGCAAAATAGCCAAAGCACATAGCCTGTTGCTTTGTGTAGATAACACGTTTGCCTCGCCCTACTTGCAGAACCCATTGGATCTGGGTGCTGATATTGTGTTGCATTCGGCTACTAAATACCTGGGGGGTCACAGCGATGTGATACAAGGGTGCCTTATTGTAAATGACAGTATGCTGCGTGATGACTTATACTTTATACAAAAAAGCTGTGGCGCTGTGCCTGGTCCACAGGATTGCTTTTTAGTGCATCGTGGTATTAAAACGTTGCACGTGCGCATGCAAAGGCATTGTGAGAATGGTGAGCAGGTTGCTCATTACTTACGTAGTAATGATAAGGTGCAACATGTGTATTGGTGTGGCTTTGAAGACCACCCGGGCTATGCGATCGCCAGGAAACAAATGCGTGGCTTTGGTGGCATGATGAGCTTTACGTTGAAAGACGATAGCATCGAAACAGCCTTTAAGGTATTGTCTTCTACCAAAGTATTTTCTTTAGCAGAAAGCCTTGGCGGCGTTGAGTCTTTAATCAATCATCCGGCTACTATGACGCATGCTTCCATACCACGTGAAGAGCGTTTGAAGAATGGGTTAACTGATTCCTTAATTCGCCTGAGTGTAGGCATTGAGGACGCGAAGGATTTGATTGCCGATTTAGAGCAGGCGATAGGATGAGGTTGTGAATGGTGAATTGTCAATTGTCAATTAGAGGTAGTGAGTGGACATAGAATATACTCACCATTCACAATTGACAATTCCCAATCAGGCAACCGGGGCTTTGGCTTGTACTGCAATAGTGCCAAGCATAGCTTCTTCCAGTACTATTCTTTGTGGAATGTTATCGTTGTTGTACTCCCATTTTATCAGGCGTATGCAGCCTTCGCATATTTCAATACCGGAAATGTCACCATCGCTAAAGCAGCAGCAACCGCTGTTGAAATAGTTGGGTTTAAAGCCGGTATAATCAGGCAGTACTTCTCCTTTGGTAAAGCGGTGGTGAATATGGGCTTGTATGTCGGCTATCTTCTTTTCATCATTTACCTTTACTGCTTCTGCCAGTTTGCTATACAGGCGCTCCAATAGGGTAAGTGACTCAAACACCGGCTGGTGCGTATGACCGGTAATGAGTGCAATATCATTGTCGCTGCTCCATTGATACATCATGGTGTTGTGCACTGTCTTTAACTGCGTATCGTAAGCCGGCGTATCCGGATTGATGTGTAAGTATGCCTGCAGCTTCGCCCATACATTTGCTACAAACCATTTACTAAACCAATTGCCATCACTTTGTAAGTCGCCCTGGTGACCATGTGTAAGAAATATCTGAAACGGGTGGTCATTTATTTGCGTTTGTAAAACAACGCCTTCGTAGATAGTTACCGGCTGACCGTAAATACTTTTCAGTTCAGCAGGCGCAGTAATAATATCGTTGCCCCAATATAAATCGTGATTGCCAAATATCTTCAGGTATTTGCCTTTTTGTACAAACAGCTTTTCCTTTTCAAAGGAAGCAGTATTGTTTTTTTTCACAGGCGCCCAGGTATTCTCCCATAGCTCTTCACAGTCTCCCAGGTTGATAAAGAAGTAATCGTTTTGATAATAATACTCCAGTGCTGCGAGATAATTCCTCTCGCCAAGCATAAAGTCGTCCGAATCATTTTTAGCGCCCTTATGCTGGTCGGACAGCACAATGAATTTATCCTTATGGATATCAAAAGGAATAATCAATCCCTTCCTGGTATTCCCACTAATAATGTCCTGGTGCAGATCGGTTAAAGCTTTAAATACACGGACTTTGTCGGGGTGGGAAGACCATTTATTGGCTAGCCGGATTACAGGTTTGGTGAGCAATTTTTGAAGCAGCTTGCGCATGGGCTAAAGGTATAGGATTTTTATTTTTGATAATGATGGTGACTGATGTGGCCATACACCATTTCTCCCCTACTGCGGCAGCGTACTATCCGCTACATGCAAATAGGTAGAAGGCTGTATCTTGAACAGGTTGATATCATTCAGGTCTTGCGAGGCCGTCATGCCGATAGCATTGATGATATCGCTTTGCCCTTTGTGTATGCTTACCGGTTTGTCGGTGTAAAAATTGCCTTTGTTCTGGTCCCACCACAGTTCGTTGGTGCGCATGGTATCGCCCCTGATATTGAATACAATCACACTATCCCGAAGCAACACCTTGCTCTGGTTTTCCATGTAGCGGCCATACCTGGCAAATAATTGACTCTCCACCTTAGTGCTATCGTTGTAGAAATCAACGTGCAGCGATTTAGGAAACTCGTAAGCAGTTGTATCGCTTTGTATGCGCAGCATCAGCGGGGCAGTCAGCTTAGCTTTTACTACTGCAGCCTGGCTATAATAACTTTCTACATTCAAGGCTTGTTCCACAGCAGTTGTTCTCTTGCTAAGCGCCTGCACCTGCCGTATATCGTTTTCGCAGGCACACACAAAAAAGCAGCCTGTGAGTAAGACTGCTTTAAAAAAACGTTTATACAAAAAGAGATTAGTCATACTTACGCTTGATAAACCAGATATCACTCAAAGATAAGCCAACAGAAATTTTAAAGAAGTTCTCGGTTATGTTATTAACATTTGAACCACGCTTACCTATTTCAAACGCGGTATTGATGATAGAGGATTGGTTAGTATAACTATTGAACTTTCTTACCCTGAAACCAGCACCGAATGTAAAGGCAGCTACCCTTAAATCATTACCATCAGCCTGCATATAATCTTTACCTGTATAAAAACCAAACCGGTAAATGGTATGCCCAACAAAGCCACCGGTAGAAGAGAAAGGAGCAGGTATAAACTGTACACCTCCACGGAACATCCAGCTATTGGTTAATGGCTCCGACTTGCCCGGATACTGATATTGATCGCCCCACTTGCCAATACTCATTTCAACTCCGCCCATCCATCTATTATCGGTAGCAATACCTAAGAATGACTGCTGATCTATATACATAATCCCTACATTGAACATCGTTGGCAGCGCTACCTTACCATTTGCATTGGAGCGGTACGATATGGTGTCTTGCGGGTTAACAGCTCCGGCTGTACCATAGGTAAATGTTTCGTTGAGTATATCGGAAGTTACATTGATGTTCTGCTTGAACATGCCGGCTGCACCCAAACGCAGGATGTGTGTTGACTTTATTTTACTTAGGCTATCTGTATTTGTACCTAGTTTAATGTTCAGTTGTGCACCTACATTGGCATATAAACCACCAAAGTTTTGCTCCTCGGCTACGTTACCGTTATAATAGTGTACACTATCATTAAGAAACACCTTTTTAGTTAAAATTTCTTTTTTCCCAAACAAGTAACCGCCATTAACACCAAGGCTAAAGGTTCCCCAGCGTTTACCAATACCTATAAATGCCTGGTTTATACCACCGCTACCATCGTACTCTGTTTGCAGCGTATCAACTATTCTCCCAAAGCTTTGAATGCTGTAGTTAACGCGAGTCATTGGTCGTAGGCCTGCAACCATTCCCAAATGCTTTTTGCTTAAAGGAAAACCAATCAATATGTAAGAAGGAATAAAATAAGCCGAGTTGTATTTACTCACCGGGTTGGCACTGTGCAGTGTACGGGTATCAATAGCTAGTACCTACATCAAATGTTACCAGACCACCATTGGTGTAAGAATGCAGATCGCCGTAAGTAGCAGGATTATCAGCATTAAGTGCCTGATTATCAGAATAAGCTGCCGTAAGGCTTCCCATCGCGCGGGACGATATGCTTTGGCTAGGGTACATATCGCCTAAGCCATAGCGGGAATAAGGAGAATTTTCCTGAGCCTGAATTCCGTTATATATAGATAAAAAAAAAGCCGTAAATACAATATAATTAATGATTCTCTTCACTGATAGCATACAGTCCTTTATAGATTAGATAAGGGTCTGCAAATATCTTGTTTTTGAGGTGCGGTAGGAAGAATGCCATATTTCCGCCGGTTAAATGCGCGTTAAAGTTACTGTACCTTAAAGCGTATTCATCTACAAATCCATCAATTTCTTTGCTCATTCCGAGTATCACACCGCTTAATAAATTGGTGCGTGTATCATAGCCAATAAGGGGAAAATTCCAGTTGGGTTCTACCAATGGCAGCAGCGCAGTATGGTCGTGCATAGCTTTAAAGCGCATCTCTAAACCCGGTGAAATGCTGCCACCTAAAAACTCATGAAACTTATTTACAAAGTTGAACGTGATACACGAGCCTAATGCAACCACTACATTATGCTGGCGAGGATACAAATCAACAGCAGCAGCCGCCAATGCTAATCGGTCTGCCCCAATGGTCTCAGGCTTGCCCACCGGCGTTGCAAATGGTAGTTTGCTGGCGTAGGTAAGCTTATGAAAAGCGGTATTGGCGGCCAGTATATCTTCTATTTCAGGGTTATGGTTGATAACAGAAGATAAGATAGTTTTATCAGGATGGAACCGCTCAATCAATTCATTGATGGTTTCAGGAGCATTGTTTTTCAGCACCAATAAATCCTGCATGTCTTTGTCGTAAAAGACCGCACATTTAAGCCGTGAATTTCCAAAGTCGAAGCAGAGTGTTGTTTGCATAATTAATAGATAGTAGATATATTTCTCACAGATTAGTAAAGATGTTTTTTGTTCTACCGCAAGGAACGGGAGCTAATAGAGGTTTTCGCAGAATAAATATCTCTCTGCAAAGCTTTGTTTGCATCTTTGTTATGAACTTGTCTATAACCACTTCCGTTGTAATATAGCGCAACTGACCAGAGCTTTGGAAAACTAAAGCAAGTGCTTCTTAAAGCAACTAAATTATTCATATTGCTTCTTTGTAAATGACGTATATTTGTTACAAACGACTATTCCGAAAGGCCTTCATATCATGTACAGCACTGTTATGTGCCCTGGCATAATCTGAAAGCTAAAGCAGAAGTTATTAAAAATTGGCATTTTAATGGAGAAAGTAATTATGTTATTCGCCTGTCAAGTGGAAGCATATCGCTGGTTACATCAGGATTGATATATTCTCAGGAATCGAATTATTGCGTAATTAATTGAAACTCCAGGTAAAGAAGTTTAGGTTCTCCTGCAAATTTATTTAGCATGATTATCAACCTCAGCCCGAAACAGTTAGGTAAAACAGATCAGGTTGTTCTATTTTACAAAAGTTGAAAGATGCGTCATAGTCTTTCACTCCAGGTCAAATTGAAGTTTTTCTGCTCCGAGATTTAATTGAAGAAGTGATTATCGCAATCCAAGTATCAAAATCCAATAAGGAGTTAGCATCAATGAGTTTAAGATTATGTTTTGCATACATGTATAGACGAACTAACACTTTATGGTCATTTATTTTGAACTTTTTAAAAATCCGATCATATTGCAAATCTGGAAATATTGTTCCAGTTTGTATGAGCCTTTATTTGTCTATTCTACAAGAAAAGACACAACCACATTCCCAAACCTCTTATCATGATCATATTAAGCTTCCTCGGTCTAAAATCTGGTTTTGATACCGTTGTTAATGCGCTCAATTGTTGCTTTGCCACATCTAACAAATCACGTAGAGTCATAAAAGAGTATTCATTGAGTTATTTTAAATGCATAAATAGCCTGCAAGAGCTACCTCTTAGCTCTTTGCGGTGCAAAAACATTATAAAGCATTGCAGCAATTATATAGCTTCAGATGTCGAAATTAAAGCCTTTCAGTTCTTTGAAATGACCGTTGAGCTTTACTCTCTGGCGAAGTTGTTCAGCACCGGCAATGATGGGCAACACTTTATTGAGGTGACGTTTTAAATATTCCAGCCGCTGATCTTCGCGAAGTAAACCTAACAGTTCATACTCTTCATCCAGAGACAATCCTGCATGATGTGCAATATCATAGCTCAGGAGTTCTTCATCCGGCTTTTTAAAATCCTTATCAACATTCAATAAAGTATGTAGTTCGCGCAGGCTGTTCATTATCCGTTGCATCATTCTCACCTGCCTTGCATCATTATTGTCCGGGTAGTTTACAATAGCGCCGCTGTATAGTTTATCAGGAACATTTTTAATCACTTCCAATACATGGAAAACAGACAACCCTTTAGCGCGAATGTCCATCTTGCCATCATCGTGTACCGCTACTATTTCGGTTATTTCAACCAACGTACCCATCCCGGCTACCTTATCCTTCAATACCGTAGGGATACCGAATGATTTATTCTCTGCAAAACATTCGCTTACCAATTGTTTATAGCGGTCTTCAAAGACATGCAGATTGAGCTGTTCACCAGGATACACCACAATTTCTAAAGGAAAGATGGGAACAAAATTAATCATAGCAGCAAAATTATAGGTAATTACATTTTACAGTTGACTACGTGTAATTTGCGTAATGTTAAAAACAAAATCTTCCCTGTTTACAAATATATTTGAAGCGCTATATAAAGCACAGCTGCGATAGCTGATAATTATGCACACAAAGCATTGGCAACATCTTCTGCAAGCCCTAACAGGAGGCGATATACAGGCTTTATCGCGTTGTATCTCTTTGGTTGAGAACGAGGTGCCTGGCTATGAAGATTTACTCTTTAATTTGCCAGCTTCCAATCAACCCATTATTGGCATTACCGGTGCGCCCGGTGCAGGCAAAAGCACGCTTACAGATGGGTTGATTGAAGAGATAATCAAACACGGTAAGCATGTAGCCGTACTATGTGTAGACCCTTCTTCACCATTCAACCGCGGGGCTTTGCTGGGAGACCGGCTACGGATGAGTGCATGGTACAACCACCCCTCTGTGTATATACGCTCAGTGGCAAGCCGTGGTGCATTGGGTGGCTTGAGCCCTACCGTGATTGAAGTGACAGATGTAATGAAAGCTGCTCCATTTGACTATATCCTTATTGAAACAGTTGGTGTTGGGCAAAATGAGGTAGAAATAGCTGCCCTTGCTGATATAACTATAGTAGTCTATGTGCCTGAAGCCGGTGATGAAGTGCAAACCATGAAAGCCGGGCTAACGGAAATTGCTGACATCTTTGTAGTGAATAAAGCAGACCGCCCCGGTGCTCAGCAGTTTGCACATAACTTACAAACTTTAGTGGCGCATCGGCAGAAAAAGATAAGTGTAATAAAAACAATTGCTACGGCAAAAGAAGGTGTAAGCCTGGTTTTTGAAGAGATATTAAAGAAGGAACAAGTAACAAGTAAACAAGAAAGCAAGATAAAACTGCTGGCTGACAGAGCTTACCAATTAATACAACGCAGCAGGATGAAAGATATAACCAGAAAGATATTGGAGGAAGCTATACAAGAGCAGTACAGCAATCACCATTTCAATATCTACCGTTTTGCTGCACAGTATATTACCAGGTGATTACTCCTGTATCTGCTTCTCGTGCTGCCACCATCTGAAGCCAATAAAACCGGCAACGCTCAGAGGTGCGATCATCAAATAAATGATACCTCCATTTAATCCTTTAGCAGGACCATCACCTAACTGTTGTGCCGTTTTGGTACAAATAGAACATTGTGCCTGTACAGCAAATACCATCCAAATTCCTATTAACAATAATATCAGCCGCTTCATCATCTGGTAGTTTAGCAGTGCAAAAATACGGGATTTGGAGGTATGATTGAACCACAGAGGCACTTAAGGGCACAGAGGAGCACAGAGAAATACAAGAGGCTTTGAATAGTCTCCTCTATTTGTGCCCTTGGCGACTCTATATCCATTATAATTTAAACACTTCCTATAGCAGCTTTTCAATGACTTAAACTATAAACTCATCATTTCCTTGAACTTGACGGTTTGGCGGCGGCTGACTTCTATTTTTTCGCCACCTTTCAGTTCTACCAACAGACCACCATTAAAATAGGGTTCTATCTTTTCTATCCAGCGAAGGTTAATAATGTGTTTGCGGTTGGCACGGAAGAAAGTGCGTGGATCGAGGCGCTCTTCCAGCGCATTGAGCGATTTCAGGATAAGGGGCTTATTGTTGGCAAAGAATACTTTAGCATAGTTACCTACACTTTCAAATAAGCGTATCTCCCCCAGCTTTACAAACCAGCAGCGTTCACCATCTTTCACAAATACCTGGTCGGCATCGGTAAGCGGACCACGGTTCAGATTATTGGTACCGGCTGCTTCTTTGCTTATTTCGTATTGTACTTTATGTATAGCATCGGCAAGGCGCTTGGGCTCTATTGGTTTTAAGAGGTAATCTAATGCATTTACTTCAAAGGCTTTTAGTGCATACTCATCATACGCTGTGGTAAATACCACATGCGGTGCACGCTCCAGCTCTTCCAGCAACTGAAAGCCGGTTTTGCCAGGCATTTGTATATCCAGAAAAATCAAATCGGGGTTTTGCAGTTCTATTTTCTCAACGCCCTCATCTACATTGGTAGCTTCGTCTATGACTTCTACATCGGCATGGTCGTGCAGCAGTTTTTTCAGTTCATTCCGGGCAAGGCGTTCATCATCAATAATTATAGCTTTAATAGGCATAAACAGTTAAGTTGTTAGACTTGATTATTGTATTTAAACCGGCAGCATTACTTTGGCTTCTACCAGGTTGTTGTCTGTATCTTTTATATCAAAATGTGCATTGGTACCAAACATTAACTGCAGGCGGTTAATGGTGCCGGTGATTCCAAAACCACCCTTCATCGAATTTCCATTCAGGTGGCCGGTATTCTGCACTATCAGCTCGTAATGGTCATCTTTGAAGTCGCTCTTTACTTTTATCACACCACCTTCTTTTTGCTTGCTGATGCCGTGCTTAATGGCATTCTCTACCAGTGTTTGCAACATCATGGGCGGTACCGGCAAGTCCAGCGTATCTTCGTCAATATCATACTCCACCCTTAACCGGTCTTCAAAGCGGATGTGCTCCAGTGCAAGATAATCTTTTACAATACTCAATTCGCGCTCCAGGGGGGTTGTTTCTACTTTTTCTGCATACATACTGCTGCGCAGGATGTTGCTCAGCTCGGTAATAGCGGTACGGGCACGTGCCGGATCTTCATCCACCAGCGCACGGATGCTGTTGAGCGCATTAAAAATAAAATGGGGATTGATATGTGCCTTAATGGTTTTTAGCTCCAGTTCTTTTACCACACTTTCCAGCCGCACTCTGTCAAGCTGGTCTCTGCGGCTCTTCATTATGTAATGGTAACTAAAGTAAATAAGGTTCCACATGCATAAAAAGAAGAAAGTGCCTACTGCTATGCGCACTACTTTTATACTGAAGGAATACTTCTTTACAGACTCTGTCTCGAGCCCTAACTGGCTTACCATGAGGTTATCTACAATAGAATACAGGAAAGCAAAAACCAGTGTAAGGAGAAACAAGGTTACAATCTGCCTTTGGATGGGCAGATTGAGCAGTCCGTACTGCTGTATTACCGTACGCATCAGGTGGCTTATCATAAAGCCCTCTGCCATGTACAGAAAAAGGGTATTATAAAAATTAGTTTCTGTTTTAGGGCTAATGGTATAATAGAAGAATACATTGATGAGCCCATATAAGCCCCATCCACCTATCTGGCACAACCAATATGGAGAAAGTTTACGCATGTGTAATACAAACATAAAATTAGTTAACAATTTGCAAAAAGAATATTTGATTAATGGTAATAGGAGATGGGTGTATGGTGATTTTATATGATGTGAGCTTACAGATATGAGCTTTGAGCCTTAACTTGTCCCATAAAATATAAGCTGGCGAATATTCACCACATAGTATCATAGGTACATAGGAATGACACATAGAATTATACACCTGTGAATAGCTGTGTTTACTATAGGAAACTTCTCATTAGAACCATTCTGAATATCAACACATACCTAATATCTATAGTATAAAAATTATGGGGCAAGTTAAGACTTTGAGCTGCGAGCGGAGCATACAATTTTACAGTACATATAAAAAGCCACCTTGCGGTGGCTTAATCTATTGTAGTGAAAACAGAAGCGATTGTTAAGTTATTGACTGTAGCAACTATTTCCTCATTACCAGTGGGTAGTGGTCAATGGTTTCGAAGACGTTGCGGGGATCTTGCTTTAGCAATGTAATGAACTTTGTCAGTGAGTCGGCGTATTGTTGTGTACCAAACAGGCGGTCGTGCGAGAGTATCACGATTGCGTTTGGCTCGGTAGTATATTCCTGGTCAAATCTTTGGTTGATTGCATTCACCAATTCGGTTGGGGTCTGCAACGGGAACTTAGTTCCGGGTTTTTGATTCCACTCGAGGTCCCAGCCTATTATTTTATAACCCATGCTATCGAGCCTGTCGCGTACCAGCTTGGCTGATTGCGGACCTTTGTTAAGGTCTTTGCCCACCCACGAGTTACTACCCGGCATACGAATGATCTTCACCGGAACTTTCAACAGTTGCTCTGCATGTAAAAAGTCGTTCACTGCACTATCCGGATGGGTGTAGAATTCTTTGTAATGGTCCTGTTGCCCATGCGAAAAGCTGTGGTTTGCCAGAAGGAATTGCGGATACGCAGCGCGAATCGAATCAATCATGCGGCGACGTGAAGGTTCGAACATATTAAAACCTACACCAAAGAAGGTGGCTTTTACGCCCTGCTCCTGAAAAACGCGTCTGCACATATTGGTGCCGGGCGGTTGCGGAGAGTCATCCCAGGTAAGATAAATATAGCGTTTATTAGGGTCGAGCTTTATGGTATCTCCGGGAGTTGGTCCTTTGGCTACAACTTTGGTAGAATCTTTAGCTACTTTATCATCTTTACTGCCTTTACAACTAGTCATCAGGCTCATCACGACTAACCCAAGCGGTAATATTGCCAGGCCGCGCTTCAAAAAAGTATTCATTTCTGGATTTTCTGGATTTGTTTGCGGGTAAAAGTAGTCGTTCTCCTTAGAATGCAGGGGTGGGTTAATATCTTATAAGCATTCTTTAAGATTTTAGACAATTTTGAAAAATGAATAAAAAAGCTGATGTGTTTTAGTATAAGGGGTGGTGCAAGAGTTGCCCGAATTCATGTTTTACAGGTGAGAGATAGCGTAAGCAGGGATTATTTCAAGAGGAGGCCGGGCTTTACCATGGCTCTACCATGACTTATCCACGGCTTTACTATGGCTTTGCTGAGACTCTGCTATGGAGTTAGTACCGGGGAGGCAGGGAGGAGATTAGGTATAACTTAAGTATAAGTTAGGTATAAGTTAAGTATAAGTTAGGTATAACCCCGAATGTTCCAAGAGCGAGAAGGATATCTATTTTATAACTTTAATGATCTTCAACTCGTATTGATTTTACAATATGCTACAGATTGCTTCTCCTGCTTTTGTTACAGGAGAAGCAATGATGAGTGTAATTTTATGATCAGCCGTTTACAGGCGCTTTACTTACCGGTTTTGATCACTTTGGTTTGTACCCTCTGGCTGCCTTGCAGTGCTTCTATGATATAGGTGCCTGCCTTGTAATGATCACCTAAGGGGAGGATTTGGCCTATACTGATGTTCTCTCTTTCTTCCAGCAGCCTGCCGGTGATATCATATACGCGTATGCTTACCTGTTGCTTGAGATTAGTACCCTGTAGCTGGATGGTGAAGGCATTTGCAGAGGGATTAGGACTGGCATGGATATGCAGTGAAGTGCTTTGTTGCCCCGTTAGCTGTGCATCACTGTGCAGAGCAGTGCTTGCCTGCGCTGTTATTGATGCCTTATCATCATCCTTAATAGTGACTATGGCTATACTATCCAGGAGGGTAGCATTCTGTGGATTGCTTAAGAGCACTTCAAACTGTTCGGTAGGCTCACATATAGTGTCATTTACAATAGGGATCTTTATCTTAGCCGTGGTGGTGCCGGCAGCAAACTGCAGGGTCCATTTTGTACTGAGGTAATCACGGGTAGGGTAGGCTGTAATGTTGTGGGTATGATAGTCTAGCTGTACTACCTGGGTGGAAGGGGCAGAGAGGTGAACGGTAAGCACTGCATATTTTTGAGATTCGCATACGGTTACATCGGCAATGCTGATAGAGGGCTGAGGATTTTCCAGTTGGTAGGCGGCTACTACACCATAGCTTTCATTCGTTTGAATATTGGAAATAAGACTTCCCACTGCATACAATCTGTTTTCATGCAGGGAATACCTTGTAAAGTAGCGGCACCACCTAAATCAGTTATTACTTTTCCATTATCTCCAAAGGAAGAGTCCAGAACACCATCAGCAGTATAGCGGGCAAGAGCAAAGTTATAATTGGTAATAAAATTATAAGTAGTTCCAGCCACTATGATCTTATCTCCTTGCAGCGCTATTGAAGCTGCACGATCATCTGAGTTATTAAAATCAGTGATTACTTTTCCATTCACTCCAAAGGAAGAGTCCAATCTACCATCAGCAGTATAGCGGGCAAGAGCAAAGTCATTAGTATTATTTAAAGCTTCATAGGTGAATCCAGCTACTAATATCTTGTCGCCCTGAAGAGCTAGTGAATACGCTATCCTCTGAAGTGCCACTAAAATCAGTAGTAACCTTTCCATTCTCTCCAAAGGAAGAATCTATAGCACCATCAGCCGTATAACGGACAAGAATAAAATCAGTAGTGAAATTTATAGTATTTAAAGTATTTCCAACCACTAGTAGTCTTGTTTCCTTGAAGAACTATTGAGTATGCATAATCATCTGAGCCACTAAAATCGGTTGTTACTTTTCCATTTACTCCAAAGGTAGAGTCTAATCTACCGTCTAGCAGTATAGCGGGCAAGGGCAAAGGTAGTATTGCCAGTATTTAAAGGATGAGAATAGCCAGCCACTATGATCTTGTCCCCCTGCAGAGCTATTGCATTTGCTTCATCATGTGAGAGGCTATTAATATCAGTTATTACTTTTCCATTATCTCCAAAAGAAGAGTCCAATTTACCATCAGCATTATAGCGTGCAAGGGCAAATCTACTAATGTCAAAAAAGCTAGGGCCACTGGTTCCGGCTAGTATGATCTTACCTCCCTGTAGCGCTATTGAAGTTGCACGATCAAAGAGGCTATCAAAATCAGTTGTTACTATTCCATTCTCTCCAAAGGAAGAGTCCAAAACTCCATCTACAGAATAACGGGCAAGGGCAAAATCATGACGGTACTATTATCACCGAATGCACTTCCTGCTGCTATAATTTTATTTCCCTGAATAACAGTGCTTGTGAAACCGGTGGCTTGTAGGAAAATGACCTGTAAGTAGCCCCTGCTCTCCAAAAGAAGCATCCAAAACCCCATTAGTTGTATAGCGTGCAAGGGCAAAGTCAGCAAGTGCTATAATCAACAACTTTATTAGTATATCCAGCCACTATGATCTTGTCTCCCTGCAATGCCATTGAAGTTGCACGGTCATTCGAAGTTATTAAAATCAGTTAATACTTTTCCGTTCTCTCCAAAGGAAGCATCCAAAGTACCATCTGCAGTATAACGGGCAAGGGCAAAGTCAACATCGCTATTACCAGGAGCATATCCAGCCACCAGAATCTTATCTCCTTGCAGCGCTATTGAATTTGCAACATCATCAAGAGTTATTAAAATCAGTTATTACTTTTCCATTCTCTCCAAAGGAAGAATCTAAAGCCCCATCAGCCGTATAGCGGGCAAGGGCAAAGTCACCGGTTTGATCATCAAAATTATAAGTACCTCCGCTACTATAATTTTATCTCCCTGCAGCACCATTGAATTTGCATCATCATCTGAGGTATTATTAAAATCAGTTGTTACTATTCCATTCTCTCCAAAGGAAGAATCCAAAGCTCCATCAGCCGTATAACGGGCAAGGGCAAAGTCATAGATAGTAAGACCATCAGTAGATCCAGCCACTAAAATCTTATCTCCCTGCAGCGCTATTGAATTGCATCATCAGTCATCGAAATCAGTTGTTACTATTCCATTCTCTCCAAAGGAAGAGTCCAAAACGCCATCAGCAGTATAGCGGGCAAGGGCAAAGTAAACATGACTATCATTCCAGCCACTATAATTTTATTTCCCTGCAGCACTATTGAAGATGCTTCACCATAGAGTTATAAAAATCAGTTATTACTATTCCATTCACTCCAAAGGAAGAGTCTAAAGTTCCATTAGCTTTATAACGGGCAAGGGCAAAGTCAGTACCATAGGTATTAACAGTATATCCAGCTACTATGATCTTGTCTCCTTGAAAAGTAGCGCTGGTAATACCCATACTCGCAGCATTGGAGTACCCTGCATTGCCATAGGAGGAATTCAGTCTTCCATCAGGTAAGTATTTGGCAATTCTTGTGGAATTATTAACCAATTCTACCACAACAAAGATGTCTCCATTAGCATTTGTTAGCACTGCTTGTCCTTCCTCATTTAAAGTATTGGCATTGCTGAAAAAAGCAGTTGTTTGTATACCATTATTGCCAAAAGTGGAGTCAAGGTTGCCTGCCTGACCAGTGGCTTTGAATAGAACAATGCAGCAAAGCAGCAGTAAACATAATGTACGCATAAGAATAGGATTTAAATAGTGAGTAATATGGGTTTATGAAGATCTGTTTGTAGCTTGTTGAATGAGGTTAAAGGAATAAGTCTGCTGTTAGAACACAGACTTATTCCAGCACTTTACTTACCCGTCTTAATTACTTTGGTCTGTACGCTTCGGTTACCTTGCACTGCTTCTATAATGTAGGTGCCTGCCTTATACTGATCACCTAAGTGAAGGCTTTGGCCTATGCTGATATTCTCTCTTTGTTCCAGCAATCTGCCACTTATATCATATACCCGTATGCTTACCGGCTGCTTTAGATTATTTCCCTGTAGCTGAATAGTGAAGGCATCTGCAGAGGGATTGGGACTGGCATATATGCAGTGAAGTGCTTTGCTGCCCCGTTAGCTGTGCATCACTGTGCAGAGCAGTGCTTGCCTGCGCTGTTATTAATGCCTTATCATCATCATTAATAGTGACTATGCCTATACTATCCTGGAGGGTAGCATTCTGTGGATTGCTTAAGAGCACTTCAAACTGCTCGGTAGGCTCACATATAGTATCATTGACAATAGGGATCTTTATCTTAGCAGTAGTGGTACCGGCAGCAAACTGCAGGGTCCATCTTGTACCGAGGTAATCCTGGGGAGGGTAGGCTGTTATATAGTGGGTATATAGTGTACCCGTACTACCTGGGTGGAAGGGGCAGAGAGGTGAACCGTTACAACCGCATACTTTTGAGATTCACATACGGTTACATCGGCTATGCTGATGAGGCTCTGCAGGCTCAGGAGCTTCCAGTTGGTAGGCGGCTATTACTCCATAGCTTTCACCTGTATTGACGTAAGACTTCCCACTGCATACAACCTGTTTTCATGCAGGGCAATGTCTTGTATAGAAGAAGAGCCATCTAAATGGGTTGTTACTTTTCCATTCTCTCCAAAGGAAGAATCCAAAGTACCATCAGCAGTATAGCGGGCAAGGGCAAAGTCAGACTAATAATTACCAGTAAGTATTCCAGCCACTATGATCTTATCTCCCTGCAGCGCTATTGAATTTGCATGATCATCAGAGTTATTAAAATCAGTTGTTACTATTCCATTCACTCCAAAGGAAGAATCCAAAGTACCATCAGCCGTATAGCGGGCAAGAGCAAAGTCATTAGATAATCTACCAGTATATCCAGCCGCTATGATCTTATCTCCCTGCAGCGCTATTGAAGTTGCATAATCATAATTAGTATTAAAATCAGTTGTTACTATTCCATTCACTCCAAAGGAAGAGTCTAAAGTACCATCAGCCGTATAGCGGGCAAGGGCAAAGTCAAGTGCCAGTACCGATTATTAGTATTCCTGCCGCTATGATCTTGTCACCCTGAATAGCAGTACTTGTGAATATCATCTGCGCTTTAGAAAATAAGCTGTTACTTTTCCATTCTCTCCAAAGGAAGAATCCAAGCTACCATCAGCCGTATAGCGGGCAAGGGCAAAGTCAGTATTGTCATAACAGAATTACAAGTATATCCGGCCACTATGATCTTATCTCCCTGCAGTGCTATTGAATTTGCAACATCATTAGAGCTATCAAAATCAGTTGTTACTTTTCCATTCTCTCCAAAGGAAGAGTCCAAATGCCATCAGCCGTATAGCGGGCAAGGGCAAAGTCAAATTCAGTAATTAAAATCATCCAGTATATCCAGCCACTATGATCTTATCTCCCTGCAGCGCTATTGAATTTGCAAAATCATCAATGAGTTATTAAAATCAGTGGTTACTTTTCCATTCACTCCAAAGGAAGAATCCAAAGTACCATCAGCCGTATAGCGGGCAAGGGCAAAGTCATATCATAACAGCATACTATCCAGCCACTATGATCTTGTCTCCCTGCAGCACTATTGAATTTACAAAATCACCGATTATTAAAATCAGTTGTTACTTTTCCATTCATCTCCAAAGGAAGAATCTAATGTACCATTAGCCGTATAGCGGGCAAGGGCAAAGTCAGTATTAGCAACAGATTATTACTATATCCAGCCACTATGATCTTATTTCCCTGCAGCGCTATTGCATTTGCAACATCATATCGAGTTATTAAAATCAGTTGTTACTATTCCATTCACTCCAAAGGAAGAGTCCAATGTTCCATCAGCCGTATAGCGGGCAAGGGCAAAGTCAAATTCCATTACATAATAATCAGTATTTCCGGCCACTATAATCTTATCTCCCTGCAGCACTATTGAATTTGCATAATCATCAGAGCCATTAAAATCAGTAGTTACTATTCCATTCACTCCAAAGGAAGAGTCCAATGTACCATTAGCCGTATAGCGGGCAAGGGCAAAGTCATTAGTGCCAATAACTACCAGTATATCCAGCCACTATGATCTTATCTCCCTGAAAAGCAGCACTGGCAACATATAGAGCCTACAGCAGATTGGAGTAGCCTGCATTGCCATAAGAGGAATCCAGTCTTCCATCAGGTAAGTATTTAGCAATTCTTATGTAAGAATATCTACCTGTACCACAACAAAGATATCTCCATTAGCATTTGTCAGCACCACACGTCCTTGCTCATCTAAAGTGTTGGCATTGTTAAAAACGCAGTTGTTTGTATACCATTATTTCCAAAAGTGAGTCAAGGCTGCCTGGCTGACCAGTGGCTTTGAATAGCACAATACTGAAAAGCAGCAGTAAACATAATGTACGCATAAGAATAGGATTTAAAAAGTGAGTAATATGAGGTTTATGAAAATCTGTTTGCAGCTTGTTGAATGGAGGTAAAAGGAATAAGCCTGTGCTGTTACGCAACACAGACTTATTCCAGCACTTTACTTACCAGTCTTAATTACTTTAGTCTGCACTCTTCTGGCTACCTTGCACTGCTTCTATAATGTAGGTGCCTGCTTTATACTGATCACCTAAGCGGAGGCTTTGGCCTATGCTGATGTGCTCTCTTGTTCCAGCAGTCTGCCACTTATATCATATACCCGTATGCTTACCTGTTGTTTGAGATTAGTACCCTGTAGCTGAATAGTAAAGGCATTTGCAGAAGGATTAGGACTGGCATTGATGTGCAGTGAAGTGCTTTCTTGCCCAGTTACCTGTGCATCACTGTGCAGAGCAGTGCTTGCCTGCGCTGTTATTAATGCCTTATCATCATCCTTAATAGTGACTATGCCTATACTATCCTTGAGGGTAGCATTGCTGGGATTGCTTAAGAGCACTTCAAACTGCTCGGTAGGCTCACATATACTGTCATTTACAATAGGGATCTTTATCGTAGCAGTAGTGGTGCCGGCAGCAAACTGCAGGGTCCATTTTGTACTGAGGTAATCCTGGGTAGGATAGGCTGTTATGTAGTGGGTATGATAGTCTACCTGTACTACCTGGGTGGAAGGGGCAGAGAGCTGAACCGTAACCACTGCATGCTTTTGAGATTCACATACGGTTACATCGGCAATGCTGATAGAGGGCTAGGCTCAGGAGCTTCCAGTTGGTAGGCAGCTACTACACCATAGCTTTCACCTGTACTACTGTCAAGACTTCCCACTGCATACAACCTGTTTTCATGCAGGGCAATGGCTTGTATAGAAGAGGAACCATCTAAATGAGTTATTACTTTTCCATTCTCTCCAAAGGAAGAGTCTAAAGTACCATCAGCAGTATAGCGGGCAAGGGCAAAGTCATTGCCATAATTACCAGTATTTCCAGCCACTATGATCTTATCTCCTTGCAGCGCTATTGAATTTGCATAACCATCAGAGCTCTAAAATCAGTTGTTACTTTTCCATTCACTCCAAAGGAAGAGTCTAAAGCTACCATCTGCAGTATAGCGGGCAAGAGCAAAGTCAGAATAGAATAAAATATGCTATCAGTATATCCAGCCACTATGATCTTATCTCCCTGCAGCACTATTGCATTTGCAATCATCATGAGCGTTATTAAAATCAGTTATTACTATTCCATTCTCTCCAAAGGAAGAGTCCAAAGCTACCATCAGCAGTATAGCGGGCAAGGGCAAAGTCTAGATTAAGCATCAGCATACCAGCATATCCAGCCACTATGATCTTATCTCCCTGCAGCACTATTGCATTTGCATCATCATTAAAGCTACCTAAAATCAGTAATTACTTTTCCATTCACTCCAAAGGAAGAGTCCAAAACTACCATCTGCCGTATAGCGGGCAAGCGCAAAGTCATAAGTGATAGTAACAGAATTATAAGTATTTCCAGCCACTACGATCTTATCTCCTTGAAGAGTTACTGCATTTGCAACATCATAGAGTTACTTAAAATCAGTTGTTACTTTTCCATTCACTCCAAAGGAAGAGTCCAAACTCCCATCAGCCGTATAGCGGGCAAGGGCAAAGTCCGGATTACAACAGTTACTAGCACATCCAGCCACTATGATCTTATCTCCTTGCAGCGCTATTGAAGTTGCCTAATCATCTGAGTTATTAAAATCAGTGGTTACTTTTCCATTCTCTCCAAAGGAAGAGTCCAATGTACCATCAGCAGTATAGCGGGCAAGGGCAAAGTCATAATTGCCATTATCATTGAGTAGCATATCCTGCTGCTATAATTTTGTCTCCCTGAATAGCAGTACTTGTGAAAGAAATTTGGCTTGTAGGAAAATAACCTGTAAGTAGTCCCTTCTCTCCAAAGGAAGAATCCAAAGCACCATCAGCAGTATAGCGGGCAAGCGCAAAGTCAGAATTGCCAGTAACAGAATTAAAAGTAAATCCAGCCACTATGATCTTATCTCCCTGCAGCGCTATTGAATTTGCATAATCATCTGAGTTATTAAAATCAGTTATTACTTTTCCATTCTCTCCAAAGGAAGAGTCCAATGTACCATCTGCAGTATAGCGGGCAAGGGCAAAGTCATTGCGAACTTAACAGTAATTCCAAGCATATCCAGCCACTATGATCTTATCGCCTTGCAGCACTATTGCATTTACATCATCATCAAGCCATTAAAATCAGTTGTTACTTTTCCATTCTCTCCAAAGGAAGAATCCAATGTACCATCAGCCGTATAGCGGGCAAGGGCAAAGTCATAGTCTGATTATAAACATCACCAGTATTTCCAGCCACTATGATCTTATCTCCCTGCAGCACTATTGCATTTGCATAATCATCAGAGCCATTAAAATCAGTGGTTACTATTCCATTCTCTCCAAAGGAAGAGTCCAAGCTGCCATCAGCCGTATAGCGGGCAAGGGCAAAGTCATAGACTGATTACAACACATTACCAGTATTTCCAGCCACTATGATCTTATCTCCCTGCAGCGCTATTGCATTTGCATAATCATCTGAGTTATTAAAATCAGTTGATTACTTTTCCATTCTCTCCAAAGGAAGAGTCTAAAGTGCCATCAGCCGTATAGCGGGCAAGGGCAAAGTCATTAGTGCCATTATCATAATTATAAGTATATCCAGCCACTATGATCTTATCTCCCTGCAGCGCTATTGCATTTGCCTGATCATTGAGTTATTAAAATCAGTTGTTACTATTCCATTCACTCCAAAGGAAGAGTCCAAGCTACCATTAGCCGTATAGCGGGCAAGGGCAAAGTCATATCGTCACATAATTACCAGTATATCCGGCCACTATGATCTTATCTCCCTGAAAAGCAGCACTGGTAACACTTAAGTCCTACAGCGTTGGAGTAGCCTGCATTGCCATAAGAGGAATCCAGTCTTCCATCAGGTAAGTACTTAGCAATTCTTGTGTAAGAATAATTAACCTGTACCACAACAAAGATATCTCCATTAGCACTTGTCAGCACCACACTGTCCTTCCTCATTTAAAGTGTTGGCATTGTTAAAAAAAGCAGTCGTTTGTATACCATTATTTCCAAAAGTAGAGTCAAGGCTGCCTGGCTGACCAGTTGCTTTGAATAGAACAATACTAGAAAAGCAGCAGTAAACATAATGTACGCATAAGAATAGGATTTAAATAGTGAGTAATATGGGTTTATGAAGATCTGTTTGTAGCATGTTGAATGAGGTTAAAGGAATAAGCCTGCTGTTGGCACACAGACTTATTCCAGCACTTTATTACCGGTCTTAATTACTTTGGTCTGCACGCTTCGACACCTTGTTGTGCTTCTATAATGTAAGTGCCTGCCTTATACTGATCACCTAAGTGAAGGCTTTGGCCTATGCTGATGTGCTCTCTTTTTTCCAGCAGCCTGCCGCTGATATCATATACGCGTATGCTTACCGGCTGCTTTACATTGGTTCCCTGTAGCTGGATGGTGAAGGCATTTGCAGAGGGATTAGGACTGGCATGGATATGCAGTGAAGTGCTTTCTTGCCCCGTTAGCTGTGCATCACTGTGCAGAGCAGTGCTTGCCTGCGCTGTTATCAATGCCTTATCATCATCCTTAATAGTGACTATGCCTATACTATCCAGGAGGGTAGCATTCTGTGGATTGCTTAAGAGCACTTCAAACTGCTCGGTAGGCTCACATACACTGTCATTGACAATACAGATCTTTATCTTAGCTGTAGTGGTGCCGGCAGCAAACTGCAGGGTCCATTTTGTACTGAGGTAATCTCGGGTAGGGTAGGCTGTTATGTTGTGGGTATGATAGTCTACCTGTACTACCTGGGTGGAAGGGGCAGAGAGGTGAACCGTAACTACTGCCTGCTTTTGAGATTCACATACGGTTACATCGGCAATGCTGATAGAGGGCTTTGTAGGTGTAGGAGTTTCCAGTTGGTAGGCAGCTATTGCACCATAGCTTTCACCTGTATTGGGAGTAAGACTTCCTACAGCATACAATCTGTCACCCTGCAGGGCCATTGAAGCCACCCCAAAATCAGTGAGTACTTTTCCATTCTCCCCAAAGGAAGAATCCAAAACTCCATCACTTGAATAACGAGCAATGGCACTTCCACCCACTATGATCTTGTCTCCCTGAAGTGCTATTGAATATGCATAATCATATGACTGATGAATATCAGTTATTACTTTTCCATTCTCCCCAAAGGAAGAATCCAAAGTTCCATCCGCAGTATAGCGGGTAAGAGCAAAGTCATATTTGAAATCGACAAGATTATCAGTATATCCAGCCAATATGATGTTGTCGCCTTGAATAGCTACTGAAGTTGCTTGATCATAGAGGCCACTCAAATTTGTTGTTACTAGTCCATTGACTCCAAAGGAAGAATCTAAAGCACCATCTGTGGTATAGCGGGCAAGCGCAGCATAACTATCGCCACCAATTGGATAATTAGTAGTACCAGCCACTATGATCTTGCCTTTTTGAAGAGCTATTGAATTTATATGATCATAATAACCAAAATCAGTTATTACTTTTCCATTCACTCCAAAGGAAGAGTCCAACCTACCGTCAGACGTATAGCGAGCAAGGGCAAAGTCATAATTACCGCCATCAGTAGTATATCCAGCTACTATGATCTTATCTCCTTGAATAGCTACTGCATATGCATGATCGTATGAGCTGTTATTAATGTCAGTAGTTTTTTTTCCATTGACTCCAAAAGAAGAATCTAAAGCACCATCAGCCGTATAGCGGCCAAGTGCAAAATCATAAGTGCCATTGACGGGATTATAAGTATCTCCGGTTATTATGATTTTGTCGCCCTGCAGCGCTATTGAAGTTGCACGGTGATCTGAGGAGTTATTAAAATCAGTTGTTACTTTTCCATTCTCCCCAAAGGAAGTATCCAAAGTACCATCAACGTTATAACGAGCAAGGGCAAAGTCATTATTCTTATTCTCGTTGAGTGCATACCCTGCCGCTACAACTTTATTTCCCTGTATAACTGTGCTTGTAAAGGAAGCAAGGCTTGAAGGAAAATAACCTGTAAGTAGTCCACTTTCTCCAAAGGAGGAATCTAAAGCACCATCAGCCGTATAGCGGGCAAGGGCAAAGTCAAGACCATATTGATCAGAAATAAATCCAGCAACTATTGTATTGTCGCCCTGCAGAGTTACTGAATTTACTACATCGTAATAATGGAAATCAGTGGTTACTTTTCCATTCTCTCCAAAGGAGGGATCCAAAGCACCATCAGCCGTATAGCGGGCAAGGGCAAAGTCATAGCCGCCACTACCAGTATATCCAGTTGCTATGATCTTGTTTCCATGCAGCGCTATTGAAGTTGCAACATCATAGAGATTATTAAAATCAGTCGTTACTAGTCCATTGACTCCAAAGGAAGCGTCCAAAGCACCATCAGCAGTATATCGGGCAAGGGCAAAATCATAATTGCCATTATAATTAGCAGATCCAGCCACTATAATCTTGTCGCCCTGTAGCGCTATTGAAGATGCTTCATCATAGGAGTTATTAAAATCTGTCGTTACAAGTCCATTGACTCCAAAGGAAGAGTCTAAAATACCATCAGACGTATAACGGGCAAGTGCAAAATCATAATAAGAATAATTACTTCCAGCCACTAGAATTTTATCTCCTTGCAGAACTATTGCATTTGCATGATCATTTGTGTTATTAAAATCAGTAGTTACTATTCCATTCTCTCCAAAAGAGGAGTCCAACTTACCATCCACAGTATAACAGGCAAGTGCAAAGTCCCAGTCCTTAATAGGATTATAAGTGTAACCACCCACTATGATCTTGTCATCCTGCAGGGCTATTGAAGTTGCCCCAAAATCAGTTGTCGCTATTCCATTCTCTCCAAACGAAGAATCCAAAATTCCGTCAGCAGTATAACGTGCAAGGGCACTTCCAGCCACTATGATCTTGTCGCCCTGAAAAGCAGCACCGGCAACCTGTTGTAGGTTCACAACGTTGGAGTAGCCTGCAACACCATAAGAGGAATCCAGTCTTCCATCCGGTAAATACCTTGCAATTCTTGTGAAATCACCAACATTTAGTACAAGGAAGATATCGCCATTAGCACTTGTCAGCACCTCACGCCCATCCTCGTCAAAAAGGTGGAGGTCGTTAAAACTGGTACATGTCTGTATACCATTGGTTCCAAAAGATGAGTCGAGGCTGCCTGGTTCACTAGTGACTTTGAATAGAACAATACAGAAAAGCAGCAACAGGATAATGTACGCATAAGAATAGGATTTAAATAGTGAGTAATATGGGTTTATGAAGATCTGTTTGCAGCTTGTTGAAGGAGGCTAAAGGAATAAGTCTGCTGTTGGCACACAGACTTATTCCCGCACTTTACTTACCAGTCTTAATTACTTTGGTTTGTACTTTCGGCTGCCTTGCAGTGCTTCTATAATATAAGTGCCTGCTTTATACTGATCGCCTAAGCGAAGGCTTTGCCTATGCTGATATCTCTCTTTGCTTCCAGCAGCCTGCCGCTGATATCATATACCCGTATGCTTACCTGTTGTTTGAGATTAGTACCCTGAAGCTGAATGGTGAAGGCGTTTGCAGAGGGATTGGGACTGGTATGATCTGCAGTGCAATGCTTTGCTGAATGTTTTCCTGTACATCACTGTGCATAGCAGTGCTTGCCTGCGCTGTTATTGATGCCTTATCATCATCCTTAATAGTGACTATGGCTATACTATCCAGGAGGGTAGCATTCTGTGAATTGCTCAAGAGCACTTCAAACTGCTCGGTAGCTTCACATATACTGTCATTTACAATAGGGATCTTTATGGTAGCAGTAGTGGTGCCGGGAGCAAACTGCAGGGTCCATTTTGTACTGAGGTAATCCTGGGTGAGGTAAGCTGTTATGTATGTGCGTATGATAGTCTACCTGTACTGCCTGGGTGGAAGGGGCAGAGAGGTGAACGGTAACAACTGCCTGCTTTTGAGATTCGCACACGGTTACATCGGCAATGCTGATGGTGGGCTCTGTAGGTGTAGGAGTTTCCAGTTGGTAGGCGGCTATTACTCCATAGCTTTCATCGTAATAATGGTTTAAACTTCCCACTGCATACAACCTGTTTTCATGCAAGACAATTGCTTGTAAAGTAGCAGCAGCCACCTAAATCAGTTGATTACTTTTCCATTCTCTCCAAAGGAAGAATCCAAAGTACCATTAGCAGTATAGCGGGCAAGGGCAAAATTATAGCCAACATAGTAGTATATCCACCCACTATGATCTTATCTCCCTGAGCGCTATTGAATTTGCCATCATCGAGTTATTAAAATCAGTGGTTACTTTTCCATTCACTCCAAAGGAAGAATCCAAAGTACCATCAGCAGTATAGCGGGAAGGGCAAAGTCTGAATTGCTATAACAGAATTATAAGTATTCCCTCCACTATGATCTTATTTCCTTGCAGTGCTATTGCATTTGCAACATCATCTGAAGCTGTTAAAATCTGTTGTTACTATTCCATTTTCTCCGAAGGAAAGGTCCAAAGTACCATCAGCAGTAAAGCGCGCAAGAGCAAAGTCAAAATTGAAACCATTAGGATTACAGTATTAATACATCCGGCCACTAAGATCTTGTCCCCCTGAATAGCTATTGCAATTTGCGATAAGCATGAATTTACCAAAATTTGTTGTAACCTTTCCATTCACTCCAAAAGAAGAATCCAACTTACCATCAGCCGTATAGCAGGCAAGAGCAAAGTCAAAGTATTATTATCCGGTAATATCCGGCCAGCTATGATCTTGTCACCCTGCAGCGCTATTGAATTTGCAACATCATCAGGAACTATTAAAATCAGTTATTACTTTTCCATTGTCTCCAAAGGAAGAATCCAATCTGCCATCTGCAGTATAGCGGGCAAGGATAAAGTCAGGGAGTTATTAGGGTCATAAGTATATCCAGCCACTAGTATTTTGTTTCCCTGCAGCGCTATTGATGTTGCAAAATTATGGCGCTATTAAAATCAGTTGTTACTTTTCCATTCACTCCAAAGGAAGAGTCCAGAACTCCATCTAACCGTATAGCGGGCAAGAGCAAAGTCATTACCACTAACACCCTTAGTATATCTAGCATATCCAGCCGCTATAATCTTGTCCCCCTGAATAGCAGTGCTTGTGAAATAAGTATCGCTTGAAGGGAATTGACCTGTAAGTTTTCCATTCTCTCCAAAAGAAGCATCTAAAGTACCATCAGCCGTATAGCGGGCAAGGGCAAAATCTTTACCAGGTGTATAAGCATATCCACCCGCAATGATCTTATTTCCTTGCAGCGCTATTGCATATGCTTCATCATCGGAGTTATTAAAATCAGTGGTTATTTCTCCATTCACTCCAAAGGAAGAGTCTAAAGTGCCATCAGCCGTATAGCGGACAAGGGCAAAATCTACCGATTACTACCTCCAGCCAATATGATCTTGTCGCCCTGAAGTGCTATTGCATTTGCACGATCATCTAAACCATTAAAATCAGTTGTTACTTTTCCATTCACTCCAAAGGAGGAGTCTAACGTACCATCAGCCGTATAGCGGGCAAGGGCAAAGTCGGAGGGCCCATCAATAAAACTCTTGGTATATCCGCCTACAACAATCTTATCGCCCTGTATCGCTATTGAATTTGCATAATCATAGGAGTTATTAAAATCAGTTGTTATTTTTCCATTCTACTCCAAAGGAGGAGTCCAGTCTCCATCGGCCGTATAGCGGGCAAGCGCAAAGTCAATAGTATCTGTACTAGAATTTGCAGTAGTTCCGGCCACTATAATCTTATCTCCCTGCAGCGCTATGGAAGTTGCATTATCATAATAATTAAAATCAGTAGTCATTTTCCATGCTCACCAAAGGAAGAATCTAAAATACCATCAAAAGTATAACGTGCAAGGACAAAGTCATAGTTGAAATTGATAATGATTATAAATAGATCCAGCCACTAATATCTTATCTCCCTGCATCGCTATTGAACTTGGATTGAAATTAATTGTTATTTTCCATTAGCTCCAAAGGAAGCATCTAAAGTACCATCAGCATTATAGCGATAAAGCAAATTACACAGCAAATATAATTATTTCCAGCTACTATGATCTTATCTCCCTGAAAAGCAGCGCTGACAATACCTGAGCTTACAGGGTTGGAGTAGCCTGCATTGCCATAAGAGGAATCTAGCCTTCCATCCGGTAAGTATTTAGCAATTCTCGTGTAATTATAACGAGTCTCCGGTACTACAATAAATATGTCTCCATTAGCATTTGTCAGCACTATACGTCCTTCCTCTTGTAAAATGTTGTAATTGCTTAAAAAACGCAGTTGTTTGTATACCATTATTTCCAAAAGATGAGTCAAGGCTGCCTGGTTGACCAGTGGCTTTGAATAGAACAATACAGAAAAGCAGCAGCAAGTAATGTACGCATAAGAATAGGATTTAATTGTGAGTAATATGAGAGTTTATCAAGATCTGTTTACAGCTTATTGAATAGAGTAATAGGACATAAGCTGTGCTCTTGGCGAACACAGACTTATTCCAGCACTTTATTTACCAGTCTTAATTACTTTGGTCTGCACTCTTTGACTACCTTGTTGTGCCTCTATAATGTAGGTGCCTGCCTTATACTGATCACCTAAGTGAAGGCTTTGCCCTATGCTGATGTTCTCTCTTTTTTCCAGCAGCCTGCCGCTGATATCATATACGCGTATGCTTACCTGCTGCTTGACATTAGTACCCTGTAGCTGAATGGTGAAGGCATTTGCAGAAGGGTTGGGACTGGCATGGATATGCAGGGAAGTGCTTTGCTGACTGTTAGCTGTGCATCACTGTGCAGAGCAGTGTTTGCCTGCGCTGTCATTAATGCCTTATCATCATCCTTAATAGTGACTATGCCTATACTATCCAGGAGGGTAGCATTCTGTGGATTGCTTAAGAGCACTTCAAACTGCTCGGTAGGTTCACATATAGTGTCATTGACAATAGGGATCTTTATGGTAGCAGTAGTGGTGCCGGCAGCAAACTGCAGGGTCCATTTTGTACTGAGGTAATCCCGGGTAGGGTAGGCTGTTATGTAGTGGGTATGATAGTCTACCTGTACTACCTGGGTGGAAGGGGCAGAGAGGTGAACGGTAACTACTGCATACTTTTGAGATTCACATACGGTTACATCGGCAATGCTGATAGAGGGCTCTGTAGGTTCAGGGGTTTCCAGTTGGTAGGCGGCTATTACTCCATAGGTATTACCTATCTACTGTAGAGGACTTCCCACTGCATACAACCTGTTTTCATGCAGGGCAATAGCCTTGTATAGCAGATGAACCATCTAAATGAGTTATTACTTTTCCATTCTCTCCAAAGGAAGAGTCCAAAGCTGCCATCAGCCGTATAGCGGGCAAGGGCAAAGTCAGTATTAGAATTATCATAAGTATTTCCAGCCACTATGATCTTATCTCCCTGCAGTGCTATTGAAGTTGCATCATCATGGAGCTATTAAAATCAGTGGTTACTTTTCCATTCACTCCAAAGGAAGAGTCCAATGCTACCATCTGCCGTATAACGGGCAAGAGCAAAGTCATGCGAAATATTACAATATCCAGCCACTATGATCTTATCTCCCTGAAGCGCTATTGAATTTGCATCATCACTAGAAGCCATTAAAATCAGTTATTACTTTTCCATTCTCTCCAAAGGAAGAGTCCAAAGTTCCATCAGCTGTATAGCGGGCAAGGGCAAAGTCTCGATTAGGCAAATTAGCAGTATATCCAGCCACTATAATTTTATCTCCCTGAAGAGCTAATGAAGTTGCATCATCATATGAGCTATTAAAATCAGTTATTACTTTTCCATTTTCTCCAAAGGAAGAATCTAAAGCACCATCAGCAGTATAGCGGACAAGGGCAAAGTCACTATTAGGATAAACTATCAGTATTTCCAGCCACTATAATCTTATCCCCCTGCAGAGCTATTGAATTTGCAACGATCATAGGAGCTGCTTAAAATCAGTTATTACTTTTCCATTCACTCCAAAGGAAGAGTCTAAAGTACCATCAGCCGTATAGCGGGCAAGTGCAAAGTCTGATACAGACATACTAATAGTATTTCCAGCCACTATGATTTTATCTCCTTGCAGTGCTATTGAAGTTGCATTATCATCAGAGTTATTAAAATCAGTTGTTACTTTTCCATTTTCTCCAAAGGAAGATCCAAACTACCATCTGCAGTATAGCGGGCAAGGGCAAAGTCAAGAATTAGTTATTATCATTGAGTGCATATCCTGCTGCTATAATTTTGTCTCCCTGAATAGCAGTGCTTGTGAAATAAGTTTGGCTTGTAGGAAAATAACCTGTAAGTAGTCCATGCTCTCCAAAGGAAGTAGTCCAAAGCTACCATTAGCCGTATAGCGGGCAAGGGCAAAGTCACTGATTGCCAGTGATAGAATCTACCAGTACCTCCAGCCGCTATAATCTTGTCTCCTTGCAGCGCTATTGAATTTGCATAATCATCAGAGTTATTAAAATCAGTAATTACTTTTCCATTCTCTCCAAAGGAAGATCCAAATCACCATCAGCCGTATAGCGGGCAAGGGCAAAGTCAATTAGGATACTCACATTCTAGTATATCCAGCCACTATGATCTTATCTCCTTGCAGCACTATTGAATTTACAACATCATCTGAAGTTATTAAAATCAGTTGTTACTTTTCCATTCTTTCCAAAGGAAGAATCCAAAGTACCATCAGCCGTATAGCGGGCAAGGGCAAAGTCATAGCATTAACAGCATCATTAGTATTCCAGCCACTATGATCTTGTCTCCCTGCAGCGCTATTGAATTTGAAACATCATTGATTACCGTTAAAATCAGTAGTTACTTTTCCATTCTCTCCAAAGGAAGAGTCCAAAGTACCATAGCTGTATAGCGGGCAAGGCAAAGTCATTATTGCCTCCTATATTCCAGCCACTATGATCTTATCTCCCTGAAGCGCTATTGAATTTGCATATCATCATAAGAGTTATTAAAATCAGTTGTTACTATTCCATTCTCTCCAAAGGAAGAGTCCAATGTACCATCAGCCGTATAGCGGGCAAGGGCAAAGTCAAACCATTACTAATCATACTACCAGCCACTATGATCTTGTCTCCCTGCAGTGCTATTGAATTTGCATAATCATCTAAGTTATTAAAATCAGTTGTTACTATTCCATTCTCTCCAAAGGAAGAGTCCAAAGTACCATTAGCAGTATAACGGGCAAGGGCAAAGTCATGTATTAGCATAATATACCAGTATATCCAGCCACTATGATCTTGTCTCCCTGAAAAGCAGCACTGGTAACATTTAGATCCACAACATTGGAGTAGCCTGCATTACCATAAGAGGAATCCAGCCTTCCATCAGGTAAGTATTTGGCAATTCTTGTGAAAGTACTAGCTTCTACCACAACAAAGATATCTCCATTAGCATTTGTCAGCACCACACGCCCTTACTCATTTAAAGTGTTGGCATTGCTTAAAAAAGCAGTTGTTTGTATACCATTATTTCCAAAAGAAGAGTCAAGGCTGCCTGGCTGGCCAGTGGCTTTGAATAGAACAATACTGCAAAGCAGCAGTAAGCATAATGTACGCATAAGAATAGGATTTAAAAAGTGAGTAATATGGGTTTATGAAGATCTGTTTGTAGCTTATTGAATGAGGTAAAAGGAATAAGCCTGCTGTTGGCATACAGACTTATTCCAGCACTTTACTTACCAGTCTTAATTACTTTGGTCTGTACCCTTTGGCTACCTTGCACAGCTTCTATGATATAGGTGCCTGCCTTGTAATGATCACCTAAGCGGAGGCTTTGGCCTATGCTGATGTTCTCTCTTGCTTCCAGCAGTCTGCCGCTGATATCATATACGCGTATGCTTACGGGCTGCTTTACATTGTTTCCCTGTAGCTGAATGGTGAAGGCATTTGCAGAGGGATTGGGACTGGCATGGATATGCAGTGAAGTGCTTTGCTGCCCCGTTAGCTGTGCATCACTGTGCAGAGCAGTGCTTGCCTGCGCTGTTATTAATGCCTTATATCATCATCCTTAATAGTGACTATGGCTATACTATCCAGGAGGGTAGCATTCTGTGGATTGCTTAAGAGCACTTCAAACTGCTCGGTAGGCTCACATATAGTGTCATTGACAATAGGGATCTTTATGGTAGCCGTGGTGGTGCCGGCAGCAAACTGCAGGGTCCATTTTGTACCGAGGTAATCCTGGGTAGGATAGGCTGTTATGTAGTGCGTATGATAGTCTACCTGTACTACCTGGGTGGAAGGGGCAGAGAGGTGAACGGTAAGCACTGCATACTTTTGAGATTCACATACGGTTACATCGGCAATGCTGATGGTGGGTTCTGGAGGTGTAGGAGTTTCCAGTTGGTAGGCGGCTACTATACCATAATTGTTACCATCCTCAGAGGAAAGAGTTCCCACTCCATATAACCTGTTTTCATGCAGGGTCGCTGCTTGTAAAAGATCATTGCCACCCAAACCGGATATTACTTTACCATTCATTCCAAAGGAAGCATCCAAAGCACCATCAGCCATATAGCGGACAAGTGCAAAACCTTGAGTGTTCTCAACAGAATTACCAGTATATCCAACCGCTATGATCTTATCGCCCTGTAGTGCCATAGAAGTTACATGATCCCATGAATCGTTATTAAGATCAGTTATCATAATTCCGTTCTCTCCAAAGGAAGAGTCCAGAGCTCCATCAGCCTTATAACGAGTAAGGGCAAAGTCTCCATTATGATCTCCAGCCGCTACGATCTTATCTTCTTGAAGTGCTATTGACGTTGTACTTCTGAAGGAGCCATATAAATTAGTTGTTACTATTCCATTCTCGCCAAAAGAAGCATCCAACTTACCATCAGGGGTATAGCGAACAAGCGCAAAGCCATAGTTTTCTTCGCCCGAATCATATGCAATTCCACCTACTAATATCTTGTCTCCCTGCAGCACTATTGAAGTGGCACGATCATCTCTGAAACTAATTTCAGTGGTTAGCTTTCCGTTCACTCCAAAGGAAGAATCTAACCTGCCATCAGTGGTATAACCGACGAGGGCAAAGTGGTAATCAGGATAATCACCAGTATATCCAGCCGCTATGATCTTATCTCCCCGAATTACTATTGAATTTGCCTGATCATAGGAGCCGTTAAAATCAGTAGTTAGCTTTCCATTCTCACCAAATGAAGAGTCCAACCTACCATCAGTGGTATAGCGGGCAAGGGCAAAGTCAAAAGTACCATTAACAAGATTATAGGAATAGCCAGCCACTATAATCTTATCGCCCTGTATAACTATTGAATTTGCATAATCAGTAGTGTTATTAAAATCAGTAGTTACTTTTCCGTCCACTCCGAAGGAAGAATCCAGGCTACCGGCAGCCGTATAACGGGCAAGCGCAAAGTCAGAATTACCATTGTCGTTAAGTGCATGCCCTGCCGCTATAATTTTGTTTCCCTGGATGGCTGTACTTGTAAAAAAAGCTTGGCTCGAAGTAAAGTGCCCTGTAAGTAGTCCATTCTCTCCGAAGGAAGCATCTAAATTACCATCAGGAATATAACGTGCAAGGGCAAAGTCTCCATTGCTACCCCCCAGCCACTATAATCTTGTTTCCCTGCAGTGCCATTGAAAATGCATAATCATCTGAGCTGCTAAAATCAGTTGTCACTTTCCCATTCACTCCAAAGGAGGTATCCAACCTGCCATCTGGAGTATAACCGGCAAGGGCAAAGTCATGACTACTATTGGAATTAGAAGCATATCCAGCCACTATGATTTTGTCGTTCTGCAGCGCTATTGAATATGGCTGATCTTCATCCTGATTAAAATCAGTTGTTACTTTTCCATTCTCTCCAAACGAAGCATCCAAAGTGCCATCGCTGGTATAACGGGCAAGAGCAAAGTTTCTATTGGGATAACTACCTGTAACACCAGCCGCTATGATCTTGTCGCCCTGCAGCGCTATTGAGAATACATGATCGTATAAGCCATTAAAATCGGTTGTTACTATTCCATTCTCTCCAAAGGAAGCATCTAAAGCACCATCAGCAGTATAGCGGATAAGGGCAAAGTCGCTAGTATTATCGAAAATAGCAGTTGAAGTATATCCTGCTACTATGATCTTTTCTCCCTGAAAGATTACTGAATTTGCAACATCATTTGAGTTATTAAAATCAGTAATTACTTTACCACCGTCTCCAAAGGAAGCATCCAAGTTACCGTCTGCAGTATAACGAGCAAGGGCAATATCATTTTTAATACCAGGTTGATAAGTGATTCCAGCTACTATAATATAACCTCCCTGTAGTGCCATTGAAGTTGCAACATCATTCGAGTTATTGAAATCGGTAGTTACTATTCCATTCTCGCCAAATGAAGCATCCAACTTTCCATCAGCAGTAAGGCGGGCAAGCGCAAAATCATTTTCACTATTTCCCGCTACTATGATTTTGTCGCCCTGATGAGCAGCGCCAGCAACCCTTAGGTGCACAATGTTAGAGTAACCTGCAATGCCATAGGAAACATCCAATCTTCCATCTGGTAAGTATCTGGCAATTCTTGTGAAATCATAAAAATCCAGTACAACAAAGATGTCTCCATTAGCAGTTGTCAGTACCACCTTTCCTTGCTCAGACAAGGTATTGGCTTCGATGGAAAAAGGAGTCACTTGTATACCATTATTTCCAAAAGAAGAGTCAAGGCCTCCTACCTGACTATTTGCTTTGAATAGAACAATACTGCAAAGCAACAGTAAACATAATGTACGCATAAGAATAGGATTTAATATGTGAGTAATATGGGTTTATGAAGATCTGTTTGTAGCTTGTTGAATGAGGCTAAAGGAATAAGTCTGCTGTTGGCACACAGACTTATTCCAGCACTTTATTGACCAATCTTGATTACTTTGGTCTGCACTCTTTGACTACCTTGTTGTGCCTCTATAATGTAGGTGCCTGCTTTGTAATGATCACCTAAACGAAGGCTTTGGCCTATGCTGATATTCTCTCTTGCTTCCAGCAGCCTGCCGCTGATATCATATACGCGTATGCTTACCTGTTGCTTGAGATTAGTACCCTGTAGCTGGATGGTGAAGGCATTTGCAGAGGGGTTGGGACTGGCATAATATGCAGTGAAGTGCTTTCTTGGCCCGTTACTTGTGCATCACTCTGCAGAGCAGTGCTTACCTGCGCTGTCATTAATGCCTTATTATCATCATCCTTAATAGTGACTATGCCTATACTATCCAGGAGGGTAGCATTCTGTGGATTGCTTAAGAGGACTTTAAACTGCTCGGTATGTTCAGCTATATTGTCATTCACAATAGGGATCTTTATCTTAGCGGTAGTGGTGCCGGCAGCAAACTGCAGCGTACCTTTCACACTGTGGTAGTCTTTGGGACAGGTGGCAGTTTTATTGTGGGTTATATAGTGTACCCGTACTACCTGAGTGGAAGGGGCAGAGAGCCGAACCGTAACCACTGCATACTTTTGAGATTCATACACGGTTACATCGGCAATGCTGATGCTGATAGCAGGTACCGGGGCTTCGAGTTTATAGGCGGCTACTGCACCATTATCACCTCCCCCCAGACTGGTACTTCCCACTGCATACAACCTGTTTTCATGCAGGGCAATGCCTTGTACAGCATCGGAGCCCCCTATATCAGTTAGTACTTTTCCATTCACTCCAAAGGAAGCATCTAAAACACCATTAGTAGTATAGCGGGCAAGCGCAAAGTCAATAGTGTTATTTTCAGGATTACCAGCCGATCCACCCACTATGATCTTATTTCCCTGCAGTGCTATTGAATTTGTATTTATCCCGGTAATTACGCTCCCATTCTCTCCAAAGGAAGAGTCTAAAGCACCATCAACAGTATAACGGACAAGCCCCAAGCCCCCCACGATGATCTTCTCTCCCTGGACAGTTATTGAATTTGCCGACTCATTATCAGTTACAACTAATCCATTTTCTCCAAAGGAACCATCCTGCGCTCCATCAGCAGTATAGCGGATAAGGATAATTTCAGGATTCTCTCCAAATTTATAAGTTCCGCCCACTATGATCTTATCTCCCTGGATGGCTACTGAAGTTTTATAAACTCCGATGCTGTTTGTTAAACCTCCATTAAAGCCAAAGGAATGGTCTACAACACCATCGGCAGTAAAGCGGGCAAGCGCAAAACCCAGCGTTTCATTGCCCGAATCATATCCAATTCCACTCACCACTATCTTGTCTCCCTGCAGCACCATTGATGTTGCAAGATCATCTTTGAAACTAACAGAATATATTAGCTTCCCATTCTCTCCAAAGGAAGAATCCAACCTGCCATCAGTGGTATAACGGGCGAGGGCAAAGTTCTTGAAGTACACTCCAAAATCAGTATCAAAATAAGTAGTATATCCAGCCAGTATGATCTTGTCTCCCTGGATAACTACCGCATTTGCCCTATCATCTAAGTCATTAAAATCAGTTATTACCAGTCCAGTCCCTCCAAAGGAAGCATCCCGAGTACCATCAGCGGTATAACGGGCAAGGGCAAAAGCATAATTATTGTTACCGATAAGTATATATCCTGCGACTACAATTTTACTTCCCTGAACAGCAGTGCTTGTAGGAAAATAATTGGTTCTAAATGTACCATTATTGCCGAAAGAGGAGTCAAGGCTGCCTGCCTGACCAGTGGCTTTGAATAGAACAATACTGCAAAGCAACAGTAAACATAATGTACGCATAAGAATAGGATTTAAAAACTGAGTAATAGAGGTTTATGAAGATCTTTTTATAGCTTGTTGATTGTTGTTTCAGGCATACGGTTGCCATCAGAGCATAGTCTCTTTATCCTGATCGTAGTACATGATTATCAAGTCCAGTCTTGAAGAATTACCAGAGCTGTCTAGCTATTAGGGCAAAAGAATGTCTGCAAAAGCGAAGTGTTATTTTCTTTACAGTCTTAATTTAAGAGGTTAATCAATACTACTGCTGTAATTGTCTTGTCTTTGATATAATAGATTGTCCGTGCGTAATAGTCAATAATTGAAGGGCAGCAGCGCAATTATTGTGGCAAGCCTATACGTTAGCAAATAGCCATGTTCAGGAATATGACCTTATTTGAAGATCTTCACCGGGTTATATACAGCGCTTTGATAACCAAGTTTAGTAAGACTAATAAATTAGTACTAAGGTACTTACATTTTAATGGTTATTCAAATTTTTTGTTTCGGCAGCAGATTGATTGTTATGTAGGATGCGTATAAAATCCTGTGCTTACCTCGTACATGCCATAGCCTCAACATCATACATCATACATCGCATATAGTATCTCATCATAAAAAAGCCTAAGTTTACCCTATGGACAGAGTCTTCATCACAGGGGCTTCCGGCTTTATTGGCAGTAACTTAGCCAACGCACTGGCACATACCGGAACAGCAGTTCATGTTCTTGCCAGACCATCAAGCAATACCAGCGAATTACAGCATCCTAACATTACCCTATTTACCGGGGATATACTAAATGTAGAAAGTATCCGCAAGGCAATGCAAGGATGCACCAAGGTATATCACCTGGCAGGCTTAGCTAAAATGTGGATGAAAGACAAAAAGGATTATCACTATATAAACGTTACCGGGACAGCTAATGTACTGGGTGTTGCCCGATCATCAGGTATTGAAAAAATGGTTATCACCTCTACCGCCGGCGTCCTGCCGCCGGTAAAAGACAGCCTTACAAACGAATACTCACCAAAACAACCAGTATTATATACAAAGTACGAATTCACAAAGAATAAAGCCGAAGAAATTGCTATCGCTTATGTTCAGGAAGGGTTGCCTGTTGTTATCACTTATCCCACTAATGTTTTTGGAGAGGGTATAATAAATGATAGTAATGCGGCTACCATGATGATCAGAGATTATATAAATGGCAAATGGAAAGTCATTCCCGGCGATGGCGAAGGCATCATGAACTATGTGTACATAGACGATATAGTAATGGGGCTTATTTTAGCCATGCAAACAGCCCCACCAGGCTCTTCTTACATTTTAGGAGGTGACAATGCCAGCTATAATACTTTCTTTGCCTTAATAAAGGAATTAACAGGCATTCAGCACCGGTTATATCACATTCCCTATCCCATCATCAGGAGTATAGCAGGGCTGGAGGATGTAAAAACAAAATGGCTAGGATTAAAACCATTTATTACTTCGGAATGGGTAAAGAAATTGCCCCATAACTGGTCAAAAGACATCAGTAAAGCTAAACAGGAACTCAATTATTATCCTATGTCATTAAAAGAAGGGATAGCAAGAACTATTGAATGGCTACACCAAACAAACCAGATCAATATTAAATTACCAAGCCTTATGGAGTTGGAAGACCCACTGACGTAAGTGGGTAAGTGGATACTCCATGTCATTAGGTTAAGCCCTGAATGTGTTGTATTGCAGCTGCAGGTACCGGCTCCTCAATCAAGCGTACCCCACAGGGCAGGTAAGGTACGCAGGGCATTCTTATACCAGATTCAAATAGGCATCTTTATTAAAAGCTGTGAGCTGCGAGCCTTAACTTGTCCAATAAAATATAATATAAGCAGACGAATATTCAGCAGAGACAGGAGGCAGGTTACAAGGGGCAAGATACGGAGGAGATACGACGCAGATACGACGGAGATAGGGAGGAGATAGCAAGGAGGTTTGGTATATGTTAAGTATAAGTTAGGTATAACTTAAGTATAACTTAGTAAGTTAGGTATAACTCCGGGTGTTCCAGGAGATTGGAAACGGGAATCTTGAATGCAGAAGGGGCCTGCTCAAGTAGAAAATCTTAAGGAGAGCCGCATAATACACCACACAAAATTTCGTCGCAACATTTTACCGGATCGTCTCATTTAACCCAAACACCCCTTTGCACGCATTTAGCTTTGTGTCATTAATTTGATTCGTTATGAAAAAGTTGTTACTTGTTGCGTTAGCCTTCCTGTTTTACTTCAGCGTATCGGCGCAGGTGCCAGGTGGTAGCGCCGGTGCACAGGCTGGTAAAAGGCCTAACATGCCTAATCTCGGTCATGTAACCGGCAAAGTGATAGATAATGCCGGCAAGCCTATTGCAGATGCATCTGTACTGATCCTGCAGTCAAAATTTGATACTACTACCAAAAAGATGAAAGAGGTACTGGTAAAAGGGTTAACTACTGACAACAAAGGAGAATTTGACGTAAGCGATTTGCCACTCACGGGTGTTAAAATCAAGATCTCGACCACCGGCTTTAAGGAACTGACACAACCAGTTCAGTTCTTAGATCCCTCCAAAATGCAAAAGCCAGGACAGGGAACTACCGGCGGAGCAGCTTACGGCGGTGGTACGCCTTCCTTCCCTTCCTCTTTTGACAAAGACCTTGGCAAACTGGAACTGACAGCCGATGCTGCACAGTTGCAGGGTGTAACGGTTACCTCTTCGGCTCCTACCCTGAAGATGGATATAGATAAAAAAGTATTTAACGTAGAAAAGAATATTGTAAGCGCAGGTGGTACCGCCGTAGATGTAATGCGTAATGTACCTTCAATACAGGTGGACATTGATGGTAACGTAAAGCTACGCAATGCTGCACCACAGATCTATGTAGACGGCAAGCCAACCACTTTGTCGCTCGACCAGATACCTGCTGATGCTATCCAAAGTGTAGAGGTGATTACTAACCCTTCTGCTAAATACGATGCTTCGGGCGGCACTGCAGGCATATTGAATATTGTATTGAAGAAAAACAAAAAGACCGGCTATAATGGTAATATTATGGCAGGTGTTGACAGCCGTGGCGGTGGTAACTTTGGCGGTAACTTCAGCGTAAGGCAAGGGAAAATAAACCTTAGCGCCGCAGTGATGGCAAACGCAAGGAAGGACAAAGCTACGAGTACTATTGACCGCCAGAACCTGGGGGATAATCCAACGAATGTATATCAAAACGGTTTTAATAATAACAATGGCGCCTTTATGTTTGGCAGACTTGGCTTAGACTATTTTGTTACTAATAAAACTACGTTATCTATCTCCGGTATTAAAGTACATGGTGAGTTTAAACCAGGCGCGACAACAGATATTTATACTGACAGCCTGTTTAACAACGGCGATATAAAAAACAGCGCCTACAGCCAAAGATATACGAACGGCCAGCGCACTTTCAATGCCACTGGCGTACAGGCTGGATTGGTACACAACTTTGCAAGAGATGGCCAGCAATGGACTGCGGATCTGAATTACTTCGGTGGTAAAAATACCGGCAATTCGGTGTACACTACCAACTATTACGATGGCAGCGCCATTAGTGGAACACAATTGCAAAAAGTGATAAGTGATGGAACCAACCAGTTCCTTACACTGCAGACAGACTATACGCAGCCTATTGGTAAAAATACTAAATTAGAAACAGGCTTAAGAGCACAATTGCGCCAACTGAGCAATAATAATGAAACCTATATTGGCCAAACAGAGGCAGACTATATTAAAGTTCCTACCGGCTCTACCAACTATAAAAACCACGATAATGTGTATGCGGCTTATGCAAGCGTAAAGAGCACTATTAAAAACTTTGGTTATGAAGTGGGACTGCGTGCAGAAAGCTCTGATTATAAAGGGGAGTTGGCGAATACCGGTGAAACCTTCAGCAACAAATATCCGATCAGCTTGTTCCCTTCCGTATTCCTGAGCCAGAAGCTGAAGAACAACCAGGAACTCCAGGCAAGTATTACACGCCGTGTAAACCGTCCTAACTTCTTCCAGCTGATCCCTTATACCGATTATACGGATAGTCTCAACATCTCCAGAGGTAACCCGGCTTTAACGCCAGAGTTTACCAGCTCTATTGAAATGAGCTATGGCAAAACTTTCAAGAACAGCAATAATATTTTAGCTTCCATTTACTACAAGCATACCACCAATATGATTACGCGCTATTTGCAGGAAGATCTGAATCCTATTACCGGAAAAGAAGACCTGATCAATACGTATATCAACGCAAATTCCAGCTATTCTTACGGTGCAGAGCTTACATCAGTAAACAAAATTACCAAGTGGTGGGATGCAACAGCTAACGTAAATATTTATAACTCGAAGATCAATACTGATAACATCAGCAATGCAATTGCCCAGGATGCTATGTGGAGCTGGTTTGGTAAACTGAACAACAACTTTAAACTGCCTAATAACTTTGCTATCCAGTTGTCTGCGGATTATCAAAGCAAAACCAACCTGCCAGTTAACAACAGTTCCGGTCAGCCTGGTCCGCCTATGATGCAGGCACAGTCTTCTTCCCAGGGTTATATCCGCGCATTCTGGGGTACTGATATAGCTGTAAGGAAAAGCTTCCTGAAGAACAATGCAGCTACAGTAAGTGTAAGCGTGAACGACATCTTCAGAACGCGCAAGCAGGATCAATATTCTTACAGCCAGTATTTTGTACAGGACTACTACCGCCTGAATAACCCGCAACTGGTAAGAATCAACTTCACCTACCGCTTTGGTAAAATGGATATGAATTTGTTCAAACGTACCAAACAATCATCAGGCGTGCAGGATGCAACACAGGGAATGCAATAGAGTGAGTGGATATACAGGAAGCCGTTGTGATGAGCAACGGCTTTTCTTTAGTTTATATAATTGAGTTGTTGTGAGTACATTGTCAACATAAATATGTTTTAGTTTAGAACAAGTCTATTTGGGTAGCTATGAACACAGCAGATGTTTTAAGTACAATTCTTACAGATAGTTCTTGTCTTTACCTTTTTTCTTGATAAAAAAGGTAACCAAAAAATATGAATGAATGGATGTTTTTTAATGGTATTCATGAAATCGCTTCGCTAGTTCAAGGCAAACCTGATCGCTCCGCGCATTTATCTCGTGCATAATTATTTTTAATGGTCTCGATGAGACTTCGTGTTTGCCGGGCCAGCGCCACCACATTGCCTAAGATGCATCTCTTATTTTGAGGTGCATGATTGGGCTAACAAAAGTTCAGCATGCAGAGGTGATGGATACAGAACAGGTGAGGTGTGTTGCCTTCGGCCTCGGGTGGTGGACAGCGTAGTGCATGGTAGCTTAAACGGAAGGTGGTGTTTCCACAATTGAAAACAAAGAGGCTGAGTGTATTAAGAATAAAAGCTGATGGACAAAATAAGGCTAATAGCTTGTGGCTTGTAGCTCCGCCTATGGCACTATTTTTTATTGCTAATCTTCATGACGTTCAACGAGTTTACCTATATCCTGAAGAGAGCTTATAACTGTCTGAAAAGCCAGGATCCTTTGCGGATGGCGGGGGCTACGGCTTTCTTTACCACTTTTGCCTTGCCACCTACGCTTATTATCATCATTCACATATTTGGTTTGTTTTACAATCCGGCGGCTATGCAGCGGGGTATATTTGCACAGCTTGCCGGTTTGCTGGGTAAAGAAAGCTCTGTTAACCTCTACAGTATATTTAACGGCTTTCAGCAGCTTGCACACAATTGGGTGGCTGCTATTGCCGGCTTTATATTCCTGTTGTTTGTAGCTACTACTTTATTTCATGTGGTGCGTAATTCTGTAAATGATCTATGGTGCATCAAGGTGGAGCCAGATGCAGGCGTAGGTTATTTCTTTAAGATGCGATTCAAATCGGTTATTGTTATTCTTTTATCGGGCTTATTGCTATTGGTGCAACTACTTGCCTCGGGCTTGCAGGCGCTACTCAGCAACTACATCCATGAAATATGGAGTGGCTATAATTCTTTGCTGTATAAATTAATATCGCAGGTTGTTTTTATAGCTATTGCCACCAGCTGGTTTACCCTGCTGTTTAAATACCTTCCCAATGCACACCCTGATTGGAAAACGGCTTTTGTGGGCGGCATATTCACGGGCATCTTATTTACCATTGGAAAGATCATTCTTGGCGTATTGCTCACCTTTAGCAATCTTAAAACTGTGTTTGGCGCTACGGGCAGCTTTGCTTTGATATTGTTGTTTGTGTTTTATGGATCCCTTATTTTTTATTATGGGGCTGCTTTTACAAAGAAGTGGAGTGAAGAAAAGAACAGGAAGATGCGGCTGGAGAACCATGTGTATGAGTATAAGGTGGAGGAGGTGAGTGAGTAATGTAATGATAGCGAATGGTGACACATTGAAAGAACATAATACCTTAGTACATAACAGTATATATTTTATCCAGACAAGTTATTCTGCAAATGAAATTTTATTTAACTTGTAGGCTTAATTAACTGCTCGATGCCATCAACACTGCTATTTCACAAGGTACTTGTTGTACTATTACTTGCCATATCATACAGCACTATAGCACAGGAAAATCGTGGATACAGCGCAGCCGTTGAAGACAAAATAAAGCAGGTAGAGAATAACCTTGCGGGATTGGTTCAAATCCAGGATAGCGTGAATACGTATAACCTGCAGGAACACATGAGATATTATAATATCCGGGGCTTGAGTATTGCTGTAGTGCATGATTATAAAATTGAATGGGCGAGAGGATATGGGGTAATGGACACCGTAACAAAGCAGCCCGTTACAATAGAAACACTTTTCCAGGCAGGTTCTATCAGTAAGTCGTTGAATGCAGTGGGTGTACTAAAGCTGGTGCAGGATAATAAGCTGGACCTGTATAAAGATATTAACACCTATTTGCAAACGTGGAAGTTTCCTTACGATACTTTATCGCACAATAAAAAGATTACAGTAGCCAACCTGCTGAGTCACACTGCCGGACTAAGCCTTCACGGCTTTCCGGGCTATAAAAGAGGCGATACTATTCCCACACTTTCCCAGGTACTGGATGGGAAACCGCCTGCCAATACAAAGCCTGTACGGTCTGAGTTTGAGCCTGGCGTACGCTTTCAATATTCGGGTGGGGGTACTACTATCTCGCAGTTGATCGTACAGGATATAACGCATTTGCCTTACGATGGCTATATGTGGAATACTGTTCTAAAACCAATGGATATGACGATGAGTTCTTATACACAACCACCTGCAAAGGACAAGGAAAAATATCTTGCAACAGGCTATCATCCCGATGGTAGAGAAGTGGAAGGGAAATATCATATTTATCCTGAACAGGCAGCAGCAGGGTTATGGACAAATCCTACTGACCTTTCCAAATATATCATTGAGACACAATTTTCCTTACAAGGCAAATCAAACAAAGTATTGTCGCAGCAAACTACGAAGCTGCGTTTAACACCATACATAGACAGCAGTGCGGCGTTTGGCGTTTTTATAGAACAACATGGCGGTAAAAAATATTTTGGTCACAACGGGGCAGATGAGGGCTTTTTGAGTGCCTATAAGGGCAGCTTGGATACAGGTAACGGCGTAGTAGTAATGGTAAATTCTGATAATGGCGCCATACTCGATGAAGTAATCAACAGTGTAGCTATTGTGTATGGCTGGAAGGACTATTATCAGCCAACTATAAAAAAGCTGGTAAGCATTCCCGATAGTTTGTTTAATACATATGCCGGTAATTATCTTTTGGAAACCGATACGCTTACCATTAGTAAAAAGGATAAAGTCTATTTGTTAACAGTTAACCATGTGCAAACATTTCAAATCTATTTCTCTTCTGTCAATGAGTTCTTTACAAAAGCATTGCCTTTTAACTTTAAGATTGAAAGAGACGAGCAAGGCAAAGTGAAAGACATTTATTTTAAGGGAAAGCAAGAGATGAGAGCGAAGAGGGTTGATTAATGGGCTTAACCATATGAAGTAAGTAATGGTATTAGCATCCCACAATTCCATCAATCAAATCTTTCTTCTCCTCTATTCAATAAACCCGTACATTTAGTCATCCTTTCTAACATTTAAATTGCTTCTTATGACCAATCTTATTTTTAACAAACGAAAACTTGCTTCCTTGTTGCTTATTGCCTTTGTATCGGTTGCAGCACATGCACAGCAAGGCACTACTACTATTACCGGCGAAGTGCTGGATATGGCTTGCTATATGAAGTCGGGCGCCCATGGAGACGGACATAAAGACTGTGCGGCAATGTGCATTAACGGCGGCTCGCCAATGGGTATCCTTACAAGCGACAACAAAGTATACCTGCTGGTAGCAAACCATGATAAAGCTGCGGCTTATGATGAGGCAAAAAAGCATCCCGGCGGACAGGTAACCGTTACCGGAACGATAAGTGAAAAGAGCGGCATAAACGCCATTATAGCAGATGATGTAAAGGCTAAAATGTAAACCTTATTATTAACACTAACACCCTTGGAGGAAGCCTTGTGCTTCCTCTTTTTTTATGTAGTTGATAATAATGCTGGCAGTGTGCTGCATGTAATGGAATGGTATTAGTTTGCATTAGCCGATGGCTAATGCCTTTGGCTAGTATCTCCTTCCGACCGAAACTAACTATTTCCAATCAGTTAAAAACGCTTATCTTTAAACATCCCCCTTCATTCACCTAAACAATTCCATCATGAAAACCAAATTACTGCTTCTAGCTATTATTGCCTTTACTTCCTGCAAGAACAATAACCAACAACAAGCTAAGAATACCGACCTTATTCAGCAGAACCTGAAAGGGCAGGTAAAAGAGACTATTGATACCCCGTACAAGGTGGACAGTTCTGGAAACATGGGCGCACAGGATTCCTGCTGTGTAGAAACGACAGAATTCAATGATAGTGGTTATATAAACAGGTTTTATACTAAAGACAACAAAGGCAAGACTAAAATGGATCAATCCTTTACACACTATCCAAGTGGCGCCTTTAAAGAAGCAACTACTATGAATGATGGCAAGCTATCAAACCGCCTTGTAACTACATTAGATAACAACGGAAATTATAATGGTGGTGACACCTACGATTCAATGAACAAGAAAGACGGTTATTATACAGACCTGAAACAAAATGACTATGGGGAAGTAACAACCGGCAAGTACCATAAAATGGATAGCACCCTGAAATACCAGTTTGAATCAAACTATGATAACAAGGCGCAGTATGTGGGTGGACATACAGATAGTGCAGGTAAAACGATTTATTCTAATGTTACGACCCTGGACAGCAGTGAGAACCCTGTAAAAGCAATAACTATGACCATGGCAAAAGACAGTGCCAAGCATGACACCACCCTATACCGCTACGACAAATATGACGACCTTGGCAACTGGATACAACGCACTTCTTTAAATGCTTCCGGCAAACCTACTAAAGTGACTAAAAGGGGAATTACCTACTATAAAGCCCCTAACCCCTAAAGGGGAGTAGGAGCCCCAACCCGCTATAGCAGGAGTGATCATCTTCAGCCCCTGGTCTCAGCTAAGCTGAGAGGCTGAAGATGATCATTGTTCTCATTGGAGCTTCACCTCCAGCCCTTCTGGCTTAGCTGAGATACCGGGACATATAAGATTATCCTTGCCTTGGATAAAACCTCAAATTAGCCAGCAGCGGTCTTTACAAATATATATAATGCCCTACTTCCCCTACATCGTACATAATGAGCCTCTTGCCTCCTGAGGCTTGTTTCTTGTATCTTGCACCTTTACTTTGATTTTTTAAACATACCGGGATGGATGATTATATTTCCTTTGAACAAATACCTTTTGGCACTGATAGCTTTGCAGACAACCCTGAACCAAGATGCCCTTGCGTGTTGCTGTTAGATACGTCCGGATCAATGTACGGCAGACCGATACAGGAACTAAATGAAGGCATACGCACCTTTAAACAAGAGTTAATGAGTGACCCGCTGGCTACCAAGAGAGTAGAGATCGCGGTAATTACCTTTGGACCGGTTACGGTAGATAATAGCTTTCAAACAGTTCCTTTCTTTCAGCCACCGTCGCTTACAGCAACCGGCGATACACCGATAGGTGCAGCTATAACAGCAGCTATTGATTTAATAACAAAAAGAAAACAGGAATATAAAAGTCATGGCGTGGCTTATTATAAGCCATGGATCATTTTAATCACTGATGGGGCTCCCACCGATAGCTGGGCAACAGCAGCACGTATGGTAAAAGAAGGGGAAGACAGCAAGGCATTTGCCTTTTTTGCTATTGGTGTGGAAGGTGCCGACTTTGCTACATTGAAACAAATATCTGTAAGAGAGCCGTTGAAATTAAAAGGGCTGATGTTCCGGGAATTCTTCATGTGGTTGTCTGCCTCCATGAAAATGGTATCGAGTAAAAACCCGGGTAGCAATATTAAATTAATACCACCAAGCGGCTGGTCAGAATTATGAGGTGGAAAGCTATTGGCAAAGCCATCCGGGGAACGTCGCATCTGCAATCCGGCAAGCCGTGTGAAGATGCACTGGCATATAAGGTTGTTACTTCTCCACTTAATGGAGAAGTATTGGTATGTTGCGTTTCCGATGGGGCAGGCAGTGCAACATATGCAGCCGAAGCTTCATCATTAGTAACCGCTAAAACGGTTGATTATCTTTCTGAACAGATAATGAAGAGTGATGAACTTGCAGAGGCTGATATTATTTCCATAGCAGAACAATTGTATGATGATGCTGAATGAGATGGCGGTACAGCGCAACGAACCTTTAAATGAGTTCTCCTGCACTTTTTTAGGCTGTGTGTTATTCGATAGTAAAAGCATCTTCTTTCAGATTGGTGATGGTGCAATTATAAGGGATGATGGTAATAATAATTTCGTTGCTGTGTGGTGGCCGCATAATGGCGAGTACTCCAATACAACCGCATTTTTAATAGATGATCATAATCTTTGCCATTTAAAGATCGCCGTTGTTGAAGACAGTGTACAAGAGGTAGCACTCTTTACTGATGGTCTGCAATTGCTCGCTCTTAACAATGAAAACCTTAGTGTGCATCAGCCTTTTTTTACCGGCATGTTTAAATGGCTGCGGATGGCAACCAAAGAAGAGGACATCCATATATTAAACAGGAAGTTGGGTGAATACTTAGACAGTGATGTCATTAACAGCAGAACAGACGATGATAAGACTTTGTTCCTGGCAACACGGTTAAGCTATGGCTAGCAATATATTCATTGGTAAAAAAGGTTCTTATACTACTACGCGCCTGTTAGGAAAAGGGGGAGAGGGAACAGTATATGAGATATCCGGCCAGCCAGACCTGGTACTGAAGATCTATATTGATCAACCAGATGCTGCCAAACTTCGTAAGCTGGATCTGATGGCTTCTTTGACGCATGCTAAAGTAAAAGAATATGCGGCATGGCCGTTAGATACTGTTACTGACAGCAAGGGCAATACAGTTGGCTTTGTGATGAAGAAATTAGTCAACTATGTTCCACTGCACATGCTGTTTAGTCCTATGGACAGGAAGAAGCTGTTTCCTGATAAGGGCTATAATTTCCTGGTGCATGTAGCCAAGAATCTGGCATCGGCCTTTTATACCTTACATGCTGCAGGGTTGATTATTGGCGATGTAAATGAAGGGAATATCCTGGTGAGCAACCAAGGCATGATTGCCTTTATAGATTGTGATTCTTTTCAAATACAGGATGGCAATACTTACTTCTACTGCGAAGTAGGTGTGCCCAGGTATACACCGCCGGAATTACTGGAAAAGGCTTCCTTTCAGAATGTGGTACGTACTGAGAATACCGATAGCTTTTCGTTAGCCGTACTCATTTTTCAGTTACTCTTTTTAGGCAGGCATCCGTTTGCCGGCAGAAATATCTCCAATGAAGATATAGACGAAGAAACAGCCATCAGGAAGCACCTGTTTGCCTTCTCTTTAATAAATAATCATAAGCAACTACTACCACCCATTGATAGTTTTGACATCCATTATCTTTCACCAGGATTAACAGAACTGTTTCATGCTGCATTTGAAAAAAGGGAAGCCAGACCACTGCCTGCAAACTGGATAACAGCACTGAATGAGTTTATGCAGCATATGACTACCTGTAGTAAAACAAGCCTGCATGTGTATCCTGCCTCTATACATCATTGCCCCTGGTGCGAGTTCAGGGAGAAGAGAAATATCCTATACTTTTTAGATGATAGCCTGCTGCAAGGCTATACTGCATTAGCTGATATTGAAAGCTTTATTCAAGGCTTCCGGATTGACAAACTACAGTTTGCTCCTATTAATATCAACTCATTACCAGTAAAGCAGTTGAACGCAAGTCCTGTTGATAAGAAATACTATCGTTTCAGGTGGTATCAAAGGGCAGCTATTTTCTTACTCATCGTCCTTACTATCGGTGGACTCATAGCTTCCTTACTTAGTTCTCATCCTTTACTATCATTGTTTTGCAGCATTATCTTTTATACAATCCGTAAAATATTACCATGGAAACGTATTCTTGAAGAGGAGCTGTACATCCGTAATATGGAACAGGTAATTACAAAGCAAAAGTTAGAGACTGCTATCAGAGAATACAACCATTCACCTGAAGTGAGGCAATACAACAAAATAGCCGGAAACTTAGAACGGCTTATTCAGCAATACAAAGACTTACCATCAGAAGTACAGGCAAGGAGGAAGAAAGCAGAAGAAGATCATTATAATGACCAGCTGCACCAGTTTTTACAATCTTTTCCCATACAGGATCATACAATCCCTAACATTGGTAACTCCCGGAAACAAAGCCTGCAGGCAGCAGGGATTTATACAGCAGCTGATATTTATAAACTATCCAATACCAAAATACAAGGTATTGGCCCCAGGTATATACAAACACTGCTTTCATGGCAAATAGAGATGAGCACTCAATTTATTTATCACCCTGATACGATCGTGTTGAACAGCAAATATCAACAGATACAGTTGGAGATAGAAACAATGAAGAAACGCCTCGAAGACAATATTCGAAAAGAATACCAGTCTCTTCAATATGTAAAACAGCATTTCCCTCACAAGCAGGTGCAGTTGAAGAACAATATCCTGTTTTTACATGCACAACACTTACAGGCGGTAGCCGATTATGAAGCGTTCCGGAAAGTATAAATTCAAGCTGCAAGGCTCAAGATACAAGCTGCAAGCCTTAACTTGTCCCATATTTTCATTATCTGATCTCCTGAACCATCCAGGTTATACCTGAGTTATACTTAAGTTATACCTAACTTATACCTAACTTATACTTAAGTTATACCTAACCTCCTCCCTATCTCCTCCATATAAACGCCTGAGTAACTTCTTACTACTGTCCTATATACTCCCAAACCCTATCTGGCCGCAGGCAAGGTCCAAATCGTACATCGTATATCCCAAATCGTACATCTAACATCGTACATCGTACATCGTAAATCTAACATCGTACATAGTATTGCTCAGGATCGTAGTTAATCCAGTTAACTGGCAACCGGTATCTGGTAACTGGCATCAGCAATCCCCTTCCACCCCATTCTCCCAAAATTCCTACATTTACAAATGGCTTTGGAGAATCAACAGCAGAGAGATAAATGGGCTCAACGCAATGCAACAGATCAATTAAGTTTAAAAGACCGGCTTTCTTCACTTAGTAACCTGCCGCGCTTTTTCAACCTGGTATGGCAAACCAGTAAAGAACTTACTATTACCAACTGCATTTTACGAATAGTACGTTCGGCTACTCCTGTAGCTATCTTATATGTAGGCAAATTGATCATTGATGAGGTTATCCGCATCAGTCACACGCACGGTGCAGCTTCGCATACACACTTATGGACACTGATAGCGGCAGAGTTTGCACTCGCCATCATATCTGATGCATTAACCCGTGCTATTACACTCATGGATAGTTTACTGGGCGATTTGTTTTCCAATCATACCTCGGTAAAGATAATGGAGCATGCCGCTACACTGGACCTTGACCAGTTTGAGAACTCTCAATTCTACGACAAGCTGGAACGAGCGAGGCAGCAAACTACCGGTCGCACCATCTTGCTTTCGCAGGTATTAAGCCAGGTGCAGGATTTAATAACCATGGGCTTTTTGGCAGCGGGGTTATTAGCATTTAATCCATGGCTGATACTCTTGTTATTAGTAGCTATCATTCCCGCCTTCATAGGTGAATCTTACTTCAATGACCGCTCCTATGCTTTATCGCGCAGGCAAACACCGCAACGCCGTGAGCTTGATTATATGCGCTACATAGGAGCGAGTGATGAAACCGCTAAAGAAGTCAAATTGTTTGATTTATCCCACTTCCTGATAGACCGTTTTAAAACATTAGCCAACAGCTTTTATGCTGATAATAAAAAGCTTGCTATCAGCCGCAGCGCCTGGGGCACCTTCTTTACCATGCTGGGCAGCATAGGCTATTATGGTGCTTATTTGTTCATTATTGTAAAGGCAATTGATGGCAGTATTACTATTGGCGACCTTACCTTTCTGGCTGGCTCTTTCCGCCAGTTGCGCAGCCTCCTGGAGGGCATTCTGATCCGCTTTACCAGCGTATCGCAAGGAGCAGTATATCTAACTGATTTCTTTGATTTCTTCACCATTAAACCACAAATAACTCAGCCTGCGAAGCCACTTCCTTTTCCTAATCCTGTTAAGCAGGGATTTGTATTTGAGAATGTGGGCTTTAAATATTCTAACAGCAGCAAGTGGGCAAACCGGCATTTATCCTTTACGCTCCATCCGGATGAAAAACTGGCGTTGGTAGGTGAAAATGGTGCAGGCAAGACCACGCTGGTAAAGCTATTAGCACGACTGTACGATCCTGTTGAAGGGCGCATACTGCTGGATGGCGCAGACCTGCGTGAGTACGATCTAAACGAGTTAAGAATAAACATTGGTGTCATCTTCCAGGACTACATCCGTTATCAACTGAGTGTAGCGCAGAACATCGCTGTGGGACATATACAGCAGCAGGAAGACCGTCCGCTTATTGTTTCCTCTGCCGAGCAAAGTCTTGCACATCCCATGATAGAAACACTGCCGGGAAAATATGACCAGGCACTGGGGCGGCGCTTCAACCAGGGGGTAGAATTATCCGGTGGCGAATGGCAAAAGATAGCCCTTGCCAGAGCCTATATGAAAGATGCACAACTGCTGATCCTGGATGAACCAACTGCAGCACTGGATGCACGTGCAGAATATGAAGTGTTTCAACGCTTTGCCGACCTGACGCAAGGTAAAATGGCAGTGCTTATCTCCCACCGCTTTTCTACGGTACGCATGGCAGACAGAATATTGGTATTAGACAAAGGACAACTATTAGAAATAGGCAGCCATGAAGAACTACTTGCCAAAGATGGACGCTATGCAGAGTTGTTTCACCTGCAGGCAATGGGATACAGGTAATATCAGACTAATGGTGAATAGTGACTGTGAGTGAAAAAGTACCCAATTTTAAATTGGTATGAAACGTGAATAGCATAATAGTTGAAGTACACTTTAAAATTAATTCCTATGGAAACACGAAGCCAGGTTGTTGATAAGAGGCATGTGAGAGACTATTTTTTGTATGGCATTATAGCTGCTATTTTGTATTTGCTGCCGACTCTTTATTTATTATTTGCCAACAAATACCAAAACTTATATCTGTTATTTATTGGTAATGCCTTATTTATGGCTACTATTTATTACTATAATTACCATTTAACAATGCACCCTTACGAGGGTAAACGGGCAGTATCCATGCTTGCAGCCGGACATCTTGCAACGGTGGTGGGTACGATATTATCAGTAGTTATTGTTATAATAACCATGTTTATATTTTTCCCCCACATGTTTTCTGCACATCCTGCCGTTCAGGTACTAGCCCATGCCAATTCTGAAGCAACAACACAGTACCCGTCTGGCTTTTTATTTATGATTCTGTTGGATGCGATATTGGGTAATGCAACCGCTGGTTCATTTGTATCAATATTAGCGTCGTTTGCTAATAAAAAGAACCAAATGAGAGATAAACCCGCAGATGTGGGGAACCGCATGCCCGCAGATGCACGTGGTAAAGCTTAATTCTACAAGTGCCAGGCTTTAAGCCTTTAAAGCCGTGAGCGTCGTGCTTCATGCGGAGATGTGGTGTGGGCTGATTGATCATGATGTATAAATAGTGTAATATTACCTTATTTCATTAAACGCGGACAGGGTTGTGTAACCCTGTCCGCGTTTTTTATATACTATTCACATCCGGTAGCTGTCATCTATCAACTGTCGTCATCCTGATAGATACCTACAATTTTCCATTCTTAATATCTTCCACAACACCAGGGTCAAGGAGTGTGGTAGTATCGCCTACATTGTTCAGATCGCCCTCCGCTATTTTGCGGAGAATGCGTCGCATAATTTTGCCACTGCGGGTTTTAGGTAAGCCTTTTACAAACTGTATTTTATCGGGCCTGGCAATGGGGCCAATAATGCGGCTTACAGTGGCTGTAATGCCTTTTTTAGATGATTCAAGATCGTGGTGGTGCGAACCATCGAAAATAACATACGCATAAATGCCCTGCCCTTTAATATCGTGCGGATAACCCACAACCGCACTTTCCACCACACCTGCGTGCATATTGATGGCATTTTCCACTTCGGCAGTACCAATGCGGTGACCACTTACATTCAGTACATCATCCACACGGCCGGTAATGCGGTAATAACCATTCTCATCGCGCAGGCAGCCATCGCCGGTAAAGTATAGGTTAGGATAAGTGCTAAAATAAGTTTGACGGCAGCGCTCATGGTCGCCATAAGTGGTGCGCAGGATACCCGGCCACGGGAATTTGATACACAGATTTCCGCTTACATCATTCCCTTCTATTTCTTTGCCGTTTTCATCTACCAGTACCGGCTGCACGCCCGGCAAGGGCAGCGTAGCAAACGTAGGTTTGGCTGGCGTAATCCCCGCTAAGTTGGAGATCATAATACCGCCAGTTTCGGTTTGCCACCAGGTATCTACAATGGGGCATCTTTTTTTGCCTATATTTTCATCGTACCAATGCCAGGCTTCTTCGTTGATCGGCTCGCCTACGGAGCCTAATACTCTTAAAGAAGCTAAGATCTTTGCCTTGGAGTGGCTGTCAGTCCAAAGCTCATCAGACTAGCGGATAGCGGTAGGCGCAGTATACAAGATATTTACCTTATACTTATCTACAATCTCCCAAAACCTGCCGGCATCCGGCCAGGTGGGGATGCCCTCAAACATCAGCGAAGTAGCCACCTGCGCTGAGCGGGCCATACACAATATAGTATGCCCGGTTATCCAGCCAATATCTGCCGTGCAAAAATACACTTCGCCAGGCTGGTATTGAAATACATTTACAAAGGTATAGCTGGTGTAAACCATGTAGCCGCCGCAGGTATGCACCACGCCTTTGGGCTTGCCGGTGCTGCCGGAAGTATACAAGATAAACAGCGGATCTTCGGCATCCATTTCTTCTGCAGGAAAAGAAACTATGCCTTCTTTTTCCACCTGTGTTTCTGCATGTTTCATTTCATCTTCCCACCACACATCGCTGCCTTTTATCATGGAAACCGGAGTCCTGGTGCGGGTATAAACAATCACTTTTTTTACAGTTTCATTACCAACCAGCGCATCATCAATCACATCCTTCAACGGAATATCTTTCTCACCACGGTAAGCACCATCTGCCGTTACAATGTATTCTGCCTGGGCATCTTCCAGCCGGTCGGCAATACTTTGCGCCGAAAAGCCGCCAAATATTACACTATGTATAGCGCCAATGCGGGCGCAGCCTAATACGGCATACGCCAGCTCCGGCACCATGCCCATGTAAATACATACCCGGTCGCCTTTTTTTACGCCATTATTTTTCAATACCTGCGCAAACTGGCAAACCGCTTGTGCAGGCGGTTATAAGTAACAATGCGTACCCGGTCTTCGGGGTTATTAGGCTCCCATATAATGGCAGGCTTATCGCCCATGGTTTCCAGGTGACGGTCAAGGCAGTTTTCTGTAATGTTGAGTTTGCCACCACTGAACCACTCTATTTTAGGCTCGGTAAAGTTCCAGTTAAGCACTTTATCCCATGGCTTTCGCCAGTAGAAATTTTGTGCGATATCAGCCCAGAATCCTTCGGGGTCATCCACGCTTTTTTGATAGGCTTCCTTGTATGCTTCGTATGTTTTGAGCTGGTAAGGATATGACATGATGCAAGCTAATTTTAAGTGCTTAAAAGTACAACATCTGGATATTACGCACATTCATAAATTTTCTTCAATTGCACCAAATAAAAACCCCTGCTCCCGCAGTGGTAACATTATACCAGCTTCAACCAGGTAAGCTTATAAAAAGCTGCGAGCTTTGAGCCGTGAGCCTTAACTTGTCCTATAAAATATAAACGGACGAATATCCATAAGAGGTTGGTTTCAAGGGGCAAGATACGGAGGAGATACGGCGCAGATAGGACGCAGATAGGGAGGAGATCAGGTATATGTTAGGTATAACTTCAGTATAAGTTAGGTATATGTTAGCTATAACTCTAAAGGTTCCAGAGATCAATAATAAAAATTATGGGACAAGTTAAGGCTGCGAGCTTTGAGCAGGAAGGTTTTTGATCTTGAGCAAAGTGTATAGTATGCTACCTAAATGAAAATGGTATTAGATATCAAGGGTTAAAAGCCCAATATTAAAAACAAGGATGAAAGCGTCTTATGAGTTAGCATAAAGTAAGCCCCGTTTACAGGGGCTTACCAGTCTTGTCATCTTGATATTGGAATTTTAATAATAGAGTAAGACTTACATTGAAGTACTGCTCTTATTTTGGAACTGAAAGGCTTGCATCTGTATTTACAATGGCTTTTTATTTCAGGCTGCGCATCTTTGGTCTAAATCTCCTACCTGTTCATTTATTACATCTATCATGCTGCCAAAATCAAATGGTTTAGCCATAAACCCGTCTGCATTACATAGCTGTAAGTCCTTGTCTGAAATAGCAGTAGTGGATGTTATTATAATGCTGCCGGTATATTTAAATTCATTCCGGATAGTATTACAAATCTGGTGTAACAAAGACTGATTGCCATACTTGCAATCCATCAAAATGCAATCAGGATGTTGTATTCTAAGGTTCTGAAATAATTGCTCAAGTGTGGTAAAGCCCTTAGACTCAAAACCATTTAACCGTAACCACTCGTTTAAAACAAAGGCTATATCTATATCGTAATCAAGTATATATATCATCGCTCTTCTTTTAATTTGCTGGTGCAAAGCTATTCTATAAAACCTGCGTAAGGAAGAATACCGGATTTAATGAACTATAAAATGTCATTAAAGGGCTATTAAAGAAAAAGAGGCATTTTGAAAACTTAAACGGATACACTGCCTGATGCCACTATCAATTTGGTAATATAGTAAAGTAGGGGGGTAGCACCGCTTCCCATGAACTATCCATGGCTTTACCATGGCTTTGCTATGACTTTGGTACTGCTGAGGTAGGGAGGATGTACGGAGGACCCAGGCTTTAATATCCCATTTAAATAGGTTAGGTTATAATAGTTATCGCTTACACCTTTGGATAGAAGGTGCACTTTAGCTCAACCATCGCAATGTCCCATGGCTAACACACAGGAGGCTATTGATGGAGACATTGCGGCAGAGCAAGCTTAAACTTTATAAGTAAGCCCCATTCCAGCCTGTTACTCCTGTTATCAAAGCAACTTTCATAATTTAAATATAAGTATCGAAAAACTTCGCGCAAACTAAAACATTATTTTCGCAGTTTATTTAGATAAGTATCCAAAACCTTATGGCTAAGATGAAGCAGCGAAGCATAGCGGTTAATTGCTGGGTTTTAAGAAACAGACAACTTGATGGCATAGGAAATTTTACTGTGCAGACACTGGGGCATGTAATAAAAGATCATCCCGAACAGCATTTTGACTTATTGGTTGATAAAAAATTTGAAAACAAGTATTTTGATTATCCAAATGTTACGCTCCACCAGATTTTCCCCCCATTGCGCCATCCGGTACTTTATGTTTTTTATCTTGAAATAGTGTTGCCAGTGTTTTTAAAAAAGATAAAGCCATCGTTAATTATTTCGATGGATGGATTTTTGTCGCTTGCAAGCAGCGTAAAACAATTGCCTGTTATTTACGACCTGAATTTTGAACATTTTCCGGAAAACCTGCCCTGGCGCAATCGGGTGTATTACCGCTTCTTCTTTCCTCGCTTCACCCATAAAGCAACACATATTGTAACAATAAGCGAATACAGTAAAATGGATATTGTTAACACTTATCATGTACCCCAAAATAAAATAGACAATATATCATGTGGAATCAGCTCTTATTTTTCGCCATGTACTGAGTCAGAAAAAAATCAAACCAAAGAAAAGTATACGGGTGGAGATGAATATTTCTTTTTTGCCGGAACTATGCATCCGAGAAAAAATATACCATCTCTTATTAAAGCCTTTACTGAATTTAAAAAAAGTAACACGAACAATATAAAACTTGTGCTTGCTGGTTATATCATGTGGGATGATAATACAATAAAAGGTTTGCTGGATAATAATCCATATAAAAATGATATTATACTCACCGGCCGGGTAAATAATAATGAATTGCGGCTCCTGTTAGGTAGTGCCTGGTGCCTTGTTTTTGTGCCTATGTTCGAAGGCTTTGGCTTGCCTATAGTTGAAGCGTGGCAGTGTGGTATTCCTGTTATCTGCAGCAATGTAACAAGCATGCCCGAAGTTGCGGGAGATGCAGCCATTACGGTTGATCCGTTTAATATCGAAGAGATATCATCTGCCATGAAAAAAATGACGGATGTAAGTACGAGAGAGCGCTACATTGCATTAGGTAAGGAAAGAAAAAACACTTTTTCGTGGAAAAGGACAGCTTCTCTCTTTTGGGATTCGATACAAAGAACAATACAGGATTAACTAACATGTTTATTCCAGTAATCAAGCAAATCTGCAATAGCTTTTTCAAAAGAGATTTCTGGTTTCCATTTGGTTAGCCTATATATCTTTTCATTGCTGCCGATGATAGATAATATCTCGCCTTTACGTAAAAGACTTTCGTCTAATTGCAGATCTATTGAAATTTCAAGCTGCTGCAGCATCAATTCAATTACACTCCTTAAACTTCTTCCTTGTCCCGAGCAAACATTATAAACTTCTCCACTCTTGCCACGTTTCAATAAACCATAATATGCATTAACTACATCCCTTACATCGGTCATGTCTCTTACTACATCTATGTTACCAGTTACAAGTGTTGATGTTTTCTTTCCTTTTTTTATAAGCGTAAGTTCCTTTGCAAACTTTGCCAATACAAAATTATCTTTTTGGTAAGCACCAAAATGTGTAAAAGATCTTGTTTGAATAATATCAAGCCCAAAACTATTTGTGTAAATTTTTGCGATCATTTCCTGCGAAGCTTTGCCAGCAGCATAAGGATTTGCAGGATCGGCTATACAATCTTCTCTAAGTATAAGATTTTTATTTGCAGAATTGCCATACACATCTGAAGAACCTGTGGAAAGTACTCTTATATTTTTTTCTAATCTTTTTACTGCATCAAGCAAGGCAAAGAATATAGCGTTATTATTCAAGAAGGATTTTGCAGGGTGCTGCCAGCTATATTGAACGCTGCTTGCAGCGGCGAGGTGAAGTATATATTCGGGCGAAAAAGATTTGATAATATCAAAAATAAAATTACTGTCTTTTAGATCTGTTTGTATAACCTTGCACGTAACATTATTGAATTTATTAAAACCAAAACCAGGAATGTTGCGATCAATGCCAATAATCTCAAAGCTTTCATCCTGCACTGACAAAAGGTTCAAAAAATGCCTGCTTACAAAACCTGCAAAACCGGTAATCAGCAATTTCATTAGTGATAAATAAAACGTTCATATTTACTGAAGTACGAAGGAAAAACATAAATAATTAAAATAACAAAATTTCTATACAACATCTGCTGAAAGTTTTATGAGCCAGTAAAATGAACTTTACTTATCATACACCTTTTTTACAGATAATAATGGTCTTCCATTAACTTCGATACTTTAGAAACTTCGATTCTGCTTAGAGACTATCATCAATCAAAAGAATATGATAACACTTGCGCCTTGCAAAATCATTACAACACTAGCCATGCTGCTAATATTTGTGCAGCATACGGTGGCACAACGCAGTGATAGTATCACCAACGAAATTATGGCAGGCATTTCCAATAAGGGGCAGACTATTGATAAGGAGTATCTTACTGCCGGTGACAGAACCTATGTTGTTGGAACACAGGATGGAAATTTCCCTGATCTGGGTTCGCATGTAAAAGGAGAAATGGGAGGCTTGTGGATGCCTCCTGTTAAACTAATGGATGGCTTTTGGGTAAAGATTTCCGATGCTGATAGAAAAGCAGAAGCATGGTTGAAAAAGGCAAGCGCATTTATAAACTACCCTTACGGAAACAGGTTTGTTTATGACCCCGTTTTAGAGGGTATTGAAGTGGAACGTCTTCAGTTTTGCCCGCAGGGGAAAGAGGGCATTGTGATTCAATACCAGTTGAAAAATACATCCGGTGAATTACGTAAACTGCAATTGGAATTTGTGGTAAAGACAGATGTGAGCCCGGTATGGTTCTCAAAAGAGAACAACATTATTGATGCACCTGATACTATTCATTGGATGGAAGATAAAAAGGCGTTTGTGGCAAAGGATACGAAGCATCCCTGGTTTACGGTATGGGGCTCCCCGCTTCGGGTAATCAGTCATAATACCGATGCTGTTGCTCCTGTTGAAACGATGGGATTGGGTAAAGGAGCTTCTGCTACCTACCAATTAGAGATCAAGCCGCACCAAACCATGACTGCAGTATTTGTAGTAAGTGGCTCCAATAAGGATTTGGAAACAGCACAAAAAAACTATGAGACCATTCTGAACAATCACGAGCAGCTATTGAATGAAAAGAAACAACACTATGCAGCCATTATCCACCGGGCAAGAGTGGAGATTCCGGATAAGCAATTAGAGCAAGCCTACACTTGGGGAAAGCTGAATACAGAATGGTTGGTGAGTGATCTTCCCGGAATCGGTCGTTTCCTGGGAGCCGGTGCTGTAGAATATCCCTGGCTTTTTGGTTGCGATAATACGTATGCTTCGCAAGGAGTGGTGGCATCAGGTGATCCGGATCTGGCAAAGTCCACGCTCCGCACGCTTGAAAGGAGTATCTGAAAAAGCAAACGGTAATGGCAGGATCATTCATGAAATGTCTTCTAATGGCTTTGTGTACAACAAAGGCAATATGCAGGAAACACCGCATTTTGCTGTGGCAGTATGGAAGGTCTTTGAGTGGACAGGCGATAAGCAGTTTCTTGCAGAGATGTATCCTTATATCAAGAAAGGCATCCATTGGCTATTGATGGAACACGACCAAAACAAAAACCTGTTTCCTGAAGGTAACGGCATTATGGAAGTAAAGGGACTTAATGCTGAATTGATTGATGTAGCAGTGTACACACAGCAGGCATTGGAAGCCGCTTCTAAAATGGCAGCAATATTCAATGAACCGGATCTGCAACACGACTATGCACAAAAAGCGGCTGTTCTGAAAGACAAGATCAATACTCAGTTTTGGGATGACACAGCAGGAAGCTATTGCGATTTTTATGGAACAAGGGAACAAGCTCTTTCTGTTGCAAAAGGAGCCCTTGAACAGTTGCAGTCAGGCGTATCGAATACAGAGGACTCTGCTCACCTGTTAGAAAATCAGCAGTTCTATGAGCGACTTATCCGGGATATTTCCGCTCTTCCTGCAGGAACAGAGAGAGGCTGGTTCACCAATAAGAACTGGGTGATAAGCACGCCGGCAGAAGTAAATATTGCGCCACAGGATAAAGCGATGCGCCTACTCAATAAAGTACGTAATGAAGATTGCGGTGAATACGGACCTTATCTTTCAGCCGTTGAGCGGCGCCATATGATGACCATATCAACCGGGGTACAGGCGATGGCGGAGTGTGCATATGGCCGTACCGATGAAGCTCTATGGTATGTAGATAAGATCGTTGAGACATTCAACAGGGCATTGCCGGGTTCTATCTCCGAAATGATGCCCGATTATGGTTGTCCTGTGCAGGCATGGACGATCTATGGATTGGCTACTCCATTGGTTACTTATGTGCTGGGCATCCATCCGGATGCATACCATAAATCCATTGTGATCTCGCCTCATCTGCCCGGTAGTTGGAACAGTGGTGCTATTTATGATCTGCCGGTGGGTACCAATACCATTTCATTGGCTGTAGTAAAAGATGGGCGGGCATACTGCTTATTCGTTAACATCCCTTGCTACTGATTGGACCTATACATTACAAATTAAAGGGCTTGCAGGTAATAAGTATCAGTTGAATGGTAAAGTACTTACTGCTACTGCAGATGAAATTGAATTGAAGGGTAAGGGTGAATAAGGTAGAGGTGGGGTTGTGATGATGGGGTGTGGGGTGTTGTGGGAAAGATTATTTCAGCTTGCATCTTTTACATTCAAGTCAATACACTACTTGTTATTATAATTCATCCAACTTCTGTAACTTTAATTTTAAATGAGGAGATAGGCATTATGAAAAAAATGAACAAGGAATGGATGAATATTATTCGCAAATACTTAGGCGATTCCTGGGTAAAGAACGAACAGGCAGTACTGAACTCATTGATAAAACAACAAAACAATCCGCCCTTATCGCTGCAACAAGCCAGAGAACAAGTAGAGCGGCTCAGTCAGCAGAGCCAATCAGCCGTAAAGAAAGGGCACGCTACAATGGAGTAGTAAGACCTCTGGAAGAAGCTGCACTTATTGCCTTTGCTAAACAAAATGGATTATGGATAAGTGAGCCAGACTTTAATAAAGAATGGGCAGATAAAAAGATAGGCAGGGGTGCCGAACAGCAAGTGTACTTATGTTATAACGGCAGAACTGTAATAAAAGTAAATGAGGGCAGTTATCATGGTACATGGCTGGACTATTTTAACCGACTCATATTGCACAGTTTTCTTTTCCCTGCTACCAAATATACTACTGTTGGATTCACTACCATAGATGACTCACTTGCAGTAATAACTGAACAAACTTTTGTCGTATTAGACAGAGGAGCACCTCGTGATAAAGTTGAACCCTTCTTAAATGAGCACCATTTTGTAAGAATGAAAAATGATGATTACTATAATGCAGACTTAGGAATCATTTTAGAAGACCTTCACGATGAAAATGTGTTCATCAGCGAGCAAGAAAATCTTTTGTTCATTGATCCCGTTATTTATTTAGAAACTATAGATATGAGCTTAGCAAGGAAGACTATTTTCCGTTTTCCGTTTATAATAGAAATCGAATAAAATTTTTGAGGAATTATTTTTACCCTTTACTTCGAAGTGCGTTGCGCCACCCACTGAAGAATATTGACTATAACTTAAAAGACATTATGAAATTAGCACATTATGGAGTACCAATACTATGCTGAAAAATATTATGATTTTGGATTAAAGCCTACTTGCTTGTCATACTTAAAAACCAAGTATAATATATCAGAGCAAAATCCTGAAAAAGCTCCTTGTCATTCTTGGAGAAGATGGCAGGTAAGAAAACCTTTAAAGGAAGAAATAAACAGTTTACCTTGGAACTTCGCTAATGGAATTGGAACGGTACTTGGCTTATTTGACAGATGTATTGACATAGACAATTGTAATGATGATAATGTCCTAAAAGATGCATTAGTTGTCCTTGGACTTCCAAAAAATTATGAATGGGCTGTTAAAACACCTAATGGATACCATATTCATGTGGGAGCGGATTATTCTTTACCCTTTATAACTAATAAAGAACTTAGTGAAGGTGTACTTTCACTTAACCCAAATAAAGAATATAAAAATAAACTTAGTAGAATAGAATTACGATGGGCGAATCATTCTGTCTTGCCTCCAACCAAGTTAAACGGAAAATCTTACCAATTTATGTTTGTAGATTTTCCATCCAAGAAACCTTCTTATATTTCACTTTATAATACGTTCCGTTTTATTACTAAATTTTGTGGCTCTTATGAAAGATATCCTGATTGTGAGATTGGAACATATCAATTTAAAAAGCTCTTATTCGAGTGCACATCTAATTCTCAATCCTACGATCCTGATTTAATTGTTTATGATGCTTCAAGCGAGGAGAAGCAAATATTATATGAGGGAACAGGTATAAGAAGTTATTCAAATGATGCTCCGTTATTTATTGATATAGAAACTAATGGTTTGATCAAAGACTACCTGGATTATAACTCTTACCCGAGTGTAATACAAATTTCTTATTGTTTTGGTTTAAACTCTGAGGTATTCTCGCATTATATAAAGCCTAATAACATTAGTCTTGAGTGGAAAGATTGTGAAACTATCATGCAAAACCTGGGTTTTAAATTAGAAGTAAAAGGATTAGAGATGGCTTAATTCTTCCTTTCCTAAGTACAAACTGAATGATAAAGTACTTGCTGCTAGTGCCGATCAAATTGTATCGAAGGGCAAGGTGAACAAAGTGGAGATTGGGTAGTGATGAGTTGTATGTTGTTGGGGGAAGATTGTTTCAACTTGCACCTGCTTCCTTCCGCAATGTCCAGTGGCGAACATAGGATAGACCATTGATAGAGACAGTGGGTAGCAGGAGGATATTAATTTGACTGGTACTCTGTAATGGTTACAGTTTAGCAATGGTGAGATAATCCCTTATGTATTGATATTTCTCGATGGAAAATTCATTGATACTGTTTCCATCAGCAGATCATGTGTGTTAGGCATAGTGCAGTGTGGAGAAGAAATTATCGAAGGATATATGGAGGAGGTAGGCTTTGATATTCCCATTCACAGTAAGGATTACTTAGCTCCTTTAATGGCGGGTGCACTTTAGCTCAAAGAGTTTATATACTTTTTCAAAGTGTGTCCATACTTAATATACCTTACGTGACAGAGCGATCTAACAGACATGGAACAGAATTTGAGATATTGCTTAGCGACTCCGAAGCCAGTATTTTAGGAATAATTCTACCTATAACAAACTTGCTGTTCCTTTTAATAAAAGCAAAACATATATATGACCAATGAAAACCAATCACCACAAGGTGGTGAAACGCATCAAACCACCGGAAAATCGCACCCGGTTTTAACTACCAACCAGGGAATACATATTTCCGATAACCAAAACAGTTTAAAAGCAGGTACACGCGGACCAGTATTGCTGGAAGATTTTGTGCTCCGCGAAAAAATATTTCACTTTGACCATGAACGCATACCCGAGCGCATTGTACATGCACGAGGCTCCGGGGCACATGGTTATTTTGAAGTGTACAAATCGTTGTCAGATATTACCAAAGCCGATTTATTTCAACACGCGGGCGAAAAAACACCCGTGTTTGTAAGGTTCTCTACCGTAGCGGGTGGTGCAGGTTCTGTTGACACTCCAAGAGATGTTCGTGGATTTGCGGTAAAGTTTTACACCAAAGAAGGGAACTGGGATTTGGTGGGCAACAATATACCTGTCTTCTTTATACAGGATGCTATAAAGTTTCCCGACCTCATTCATTCGGTAAAAATGGAAGCCGACCGGGGCTACCCGCAGGCTGGCAGCGCACACGACACCTTTTGGGATTTTGTATCGTTAATGCCCGAGTCTTCGCACATGATTATGTGGGCGATGAGTGACCGTGCCATCCCTCGCTCCTTCCGTACTATGGAAGGTTTTGGTATTCATACCTTTAGGCTTGTTAATAAAGAAGGTAGAACAACCTTTGTAAAATTTCACTGGAAGCCTAAGTTGGGTTTACAGTCAACTGTGTGGGATGAAGCATTAAAGTTGCAGGCGGCAGACAACGATTATCACCGCCGCGATTTACACGAAGCTATCGAACGTGGGGATTATCCGGAGTGGGAACTAGGGATGCAGTTATTTGACCAGGAAGACAGCCGACTCATTGCCCTACGATGTGTTGGATGCCACCAAACTGATACCCGAAGAAGTAGTACCGGTGAAGATAGTTGGACGCATGGTGCTGGACCGTAACCCCGATAACTTTTTTGCAGAAACAGAACAGGTGGCTTATTGCCCTGCTAATATTGTTCCGGGTATTGACTTTACAAATGATCCCTTATTGCAGGGACGTTTGTTTTCTTACCTGGATACACAAAAATCAAGACTGGGCACCAACAATTTTAACCAGATACCCATTAATGCGCCTAAGTGCCCGGTAATGAATTTTCAGCGCGATGGCATGATGCAAATGAATGTGCCTAAAGGCAGGGCTAGCTACGAGCCTAACAGTTTGCACATGGCTGGCGAAGAAGGCGGACCAAGAGAATGTCCTGTTACCGGATTCAGCACCTTTGGAGGACGTTCCGAAAAGGATGAACAGGGCGATAAACTGCGTATACGTCCCGAATCGTTTGCCGACCATTACAGCCAGGCCAGATTATTCTACAACTCGCAAACAGCAAACGAACAGGCACATATTGCTTCGGCTATTGTATTTGAATTATCAAAAGTTACATTGGAGCATGTGCCACCTCGTGTTATTGCCAACTTCCTCAATATATCAGAAGATTTAGGAGCACGTATTGCAAAGGGGTTAGGATTGGATTTACCACAAAAAGCAAAACCGAGTGCCGAAGTAATTAACCTTGCACCATCACCTGCACTGTCCATTCAAAAAAATATGAAGCACACCCTTACAGGAAGATGTGTAGGTATTTTAATTGCCGATGGCAGCGATGCGGATGCTGTTGAGGCATTACAGAAAGCCATTAAAAAAGCAGGAGGTACCAGTAAACTGGTAGCTGATAAGGTGAATGGGATAAAACTATCTGATGATAAGAAAGTGAAAGCAGATGGAAAACTGGATGGAACACCTTCCCAGATTTTTGATGCGGTAGCAGTAGTGCTGTCAAAAGAAGGTACGGATATGCTGATGAAAGAAGGCGCCGCAGTACAGTTTGTGATGGATGCATTTGGACATTTAAAAGCTATTGGTTATACCCCGGAAGCAGAACCTTTACTCCAAAAAGCAGGTGTAGTAAAAGATGAAGGTATAACAACAGTTGGTGAAGCATTTATAACGGCTGCAGCGAGGCGTTTTTATGACCGCGAACCCAGCGTACGTAATCTTGCATAATAAATAATGAAATGATAGTAATAAAGAGGCCGTCTCAAAAGTCCGAGACAGCCTCTCTTTATTCGGGTACCTGATGGAGGGGTATATGCATTTAAGCAATTCTCAGAGCCTTCATTTTGCTTTTGCAATAGCCCTTTTGTTGCAAAAACAAACAGTCTTATTGTGCCAATTTCGAGAAGGTTATATGGGCATTTTCATTCGGATTGACGCTGTCTATGTAAATAGTGGTCAGCGTCTTTTTACTAATGAAATAATTCTCGTTCAGACTAATCAGAGGAAGGCTTGTTCCAATGGTCATTGTAAAGCCGTAAGGGCTACTGCCATAAACCGGAACACCATAATAAAATACAGCATCCTGATAGTGCCAGATACCGGTGGTCTGGTTCCCGTTATCATCGGCTATCATGCTGCCATCGCTGTTGAATGTAAAAATGTAAGTAGCAAATTGTGCAGTTGTGTTGTCGTTGCCCTGTACAAATGAAGTGACTTTCCACCTGCCCACTGTGATGATATCTCCTACGGGAAGTTGGGAAGTGGTCGTGTCGGTTGGTGCAAGGGACGGATCGGTTGTTGTCGTGGTGCCGCCTCCACCACTTCCGCCGTTATGGCCACCACCACTGGTTCCACCACCACCGGTAGAACCTTTGGCAACCGCATTGTTAGTGGTACCATCGTAGCGTATTAAGATGCGAGTCTTTAAGAAAATCAGATTTTTCACAGCTTTGTAAGGCAAGGGATCCGGCGCTCATAAGGAGGAACAGTGTGGAAGTGAATTTGTTTTTCATGCAACTTGTTGTTTTAATTGTGATGAATAATTGAATTAACAAGTATAAGTACGGGCAAAAACAAAAAACGTAACCATTAAAGCAAATTATTTTTTCAACTTCATTTTGTCTACCACAGCTTCCAGTTTGTAAATCAAGAAACATTGGAATTGTGGAGTAAAGAGCATGTCTGCTATCAGACGAGTTCACTCACCCCACTCAAGCTTCTTTATCCAAGCTCCTATAATGAATAGCTTCTGCCAGATGCTCTACTTTAATGGTCTCACTGCGGGAAGGTTGGTAAGCTCGTACAGGTTGCCGGAAAGATCAATAGAATGGATGATGGTGTAATGCTTATTTCAACTTGCACTTGCTCCCTCCTGCAATGTCCTATGGTTAATGCACAATTGGGCTATTGATGGAGACATTGCGGCAAAGGAGGGAAGATTTGGAGGATTGATTTTCGGCAACTTACAAAAATTGTAGTTTTTGCCCCTTTTCAATATGCTTTGCAGTATCGCTTAATCTCGAAGAACGTGGGTACGAGCTGTGCTAACACTCTGAAGAATAAGGATACGGCTAATTAGTACCAGATGGTGCAGGTGTATTTAGTATGGATGCGCGCATAGAATCCAGATCCTGTAACCTTTTTTGCTTTTTAGTAATGTCTGCATTAAGCTTGTCTATCTTTTCCTGTTCTTTTTTCAGCTTGTCATTGGCCGATTTTGCATCTTCTGCATTATTATAAGCATGCTTAGCTTTCTTTTTTTCTTTTTTTGCATCTTTCACACTGCCATTAGTAGCTTTAGATGCTTGTGTACTACTTGCGTCAGCAGCATCCTTGGCATCCGCAGTTGCATCTGTTGCTTTCGACTGGTAGTCAGCCAGCTTGCTTTGCTCCGTTGTTAGCTGCGTAGTCAGGTCGGCAATGCTCTTAGTCAGGTCTGCATACTCCTTGTTCAATTTTGCAGTATCGTCAATTGACTTGTAAGTCTGCGCCGAAAGGCGGCTGTTGCCAATAGTTGCCATCAAAACAACCACAGTTACATAAATAATCTTTTTCATTGTTTATTATTAAAATAAATGAATAGGAATGCTGATTGATATTTCCTTAGTGAAGTAAAATGGGCACTACTATTAGATAGTTCTATCTTGCCAATAATTATGCCCCATATCCCGGCAGGCAAAATGGGCTTTGCAGGAGAGCCAGTTATTCATGTAAAACCGTTGCAATTATTTCTTAGCAAGAATCATTACGGAGTAAAAGAAAGCATTACCTATACAAAAAGCCGGATTAGCTAAGCAAAACGTTTGCTTCTATATTCAAAGAGTTTACTTAGCTAATCCAAAAGCCTGACTTTATAATCCATCTTTCCCTTCTCCGCAATATCTCCATGAATAGCTTATTGTGCATTAGCTATGGGACGACATTGCGGTAATTGTGCTAAGTGTACTTCTGCCATCAGAGTAGTCATCTCGCCCCACTGTTAGACTGTAACTATTACAGCGCACTAGTAAGTAAAATCAATATCTTCCAATTCCATTATCATTCAACTGGTATCCGGTAACAGGCAACTGGTATAAGGCTACCACTCACCCAGCCCAGCCTTCCCTATCCAAACTCCTGTAATGAATAGCTTCTGCCAGATGCTCTACTTTAATGCTTTCACTTGCTGCAAGGTCGGCAATGGTGCGGCTTACTTTTAAGATCCGGTCATAAGCACGGGCACTCAGGTTTAGGCGCTCCATGGAACGCTTTAACAAGCTTTCACCTGCCTGGTTGATAACACATATCTCACGCAGTTGCTTGCTGCTCATTTGCGCATTGGCATACATACCGACAGAGCCTTTGTAGCGTTCCGTTTGTATCTCTCTTGCTTTAATCACACGCTCCCGGATGGAGGAGGAAGACTCGCCTTTGCTTTGTGTATTGCTCAATTCACTAAAGGCAACCGGCGTAACTTCTACATGCAGATCAATCCTGTCCAGTAATGGACCAGAGACTTTGTTTAGATACTTTTGAACAGCACCGGGTGGGCAGGTACATTCCTTCTCCGGATGATTATAGAAGCCACAGGGACAGGGATTCATAGAGGCAATCAGCATAAAGCTGGCAGGGAAGTCTAACGCCAATTTTGCGCGCGAGATAGTAACGCGGCGCTCTTCCATTGGCTGGCGCATTACTTCCAGTACAGTGCGTTTAAACTCCGGCAATTCATCCAGGAACAATACACCATTGTGCGATAAAGATATTTCGCCAGGCTGTGGTACATTGCCACCACCTACCAATGCCACATCACTAATGGTATGATGCGGTGAGCGAAAAGGACGCTTGCTTACCAGCGAACTACCTTCAGGGAGTTTGCCTGCTACACTATGTATTTTGGTGGTCTCTAATGCTTCGTGCAAACTGAGTGGAGGTAGTATAGTAGGCAGTCGTTTGGCCAGCATGGTTTTACCTGCACCGGGCGGACCAATCAATATAGCGTTATGACCTCCGGCTGCTGCTATCTCCAATGCGCGTTTGATATTCTCCTGTCCTTTTACATCATTAAAGTCTACATCAAACTCGTACTGCGATTCATAAAATTCTTCGCGGGTGTTAACTACAGTTGGTTCTAAAGAACTTTCATCCTTAAAGAATTCCACCACATCATTCAAGTGGTTTACACCATATACTTTCAGGTTGTTGACCATGCCTGCTTCGCGGGCATTTGCATTGGGTACAATCAATCCTTTAAATCCTTCTTTGCGGGCTTGTATAGCTATGGGTAATGCGCCTTTAATAGGTTGCACCGTACCATCTAAACTAAGCTCCCCCATTATGATGTATTGGCTTAATCGTTCAGGCTCTTCTATCTGCTCGGTAGCACCGAGCACACCAACAGCAATGGGTAAATCAAGTGCAGAACCGCTCTTCTTAATATCTGCCGGTGCCAGATTAACTACTACCTTGGAGCGGGGCATGTAATAGTCATTGCTCTTGATAGCACTTTCAATACGCTGCAGGCTTTCTTTTACTGCATTATCCGGTAGTCCTACAATAAAATAGCGCACCCCTGCGCTTACATTTACTTCAATAGTTATAGTAATGGCTTCTACGCCGTACACAGCGCTGCCAAAAGTTTTTATAAGCATGTCCTCTTCAATTCAAAGCAGTAATTCTGCTTGCGCAAAGTAAGGTGAAAGTGTAGTATTTGGTTAGGAGATGTTTGAATTAATTGTTTAATATGTGTGCAGGTGTTTTATTTGGCTGTCTCGCTGATAGACTCGCGCAATTTCACAGGATGTCTGAAGTATCCTGCGGGCTGCGCAATATAGTTATCATCTTGAAATATGGATCGTGCCTACGGCACTCTGCGAAGGTGTGGGTTAATCTGATCAACGGGTTAAAACCCGTTGTTACAAAATGTTTCGAGCCTGCGGATCTATTCAATTCCAGCCGAAACAATTAACTCAAACAGCTTCTTATTGTTTCGATAGTTCTTTGTAAAAGGCAACCAGCTTTTTCTCTTGGGTTTCCCAGTTCAATACTTTCCGTGCTTTCAGGCAGTTGGCTTTTAGTCGCTGATATAACGTTTTATCATTCAATAGCACATTGAATGCATTAGCTATAGTTTCGGGCTTTGTATCTTCTATCATGTAAGCCACTCCATAAATATCGTTGATGGCTTTGTATTCCGGATAATTGATGCACACCTGCGGAATACCCGCCATGATGTAATCAAAAAATCGGTTAGCAAGTGAGTGGTATTGATTCAACCCGGTATGCTCAAACAGCATGATGGCAATGGTAGCAGTAGGTGTTATTTGCTTTAATTCTTCAGGTGGCACCATACCTTTTAGCTCTACTTTATTATCTACTTTGTATTCTTCTATGAGTGTTTTTGTCTGGTTGAAAAAATTGCCGTCACCACAAACCAACAGTTTAGCCTGCACAAATTTCATTGCAGGAATGAGTGTTTCAAAACTGCGTCCTTCATTAACCGCTCCCTGGTAAATAATGATATTTTCTTTAGAAGGTGGTAACATTGGCAAACTAGTCTTTACAGGCATATTCATGATAGTGCCATACTGCACACCATAGCGGCGGTTCAATTCTTTTACAATAAAATCATTTACTGTATAGCCATATGGAAAATGTGGCACTGTATACTTTTCTATTAATATCCATAACTTATAAACCAGCGGACGTGACATGATCTCTTTCTGTTCTGTAAACAACTCATGTGCATCGTATACACGCTTCCATCTTTTTATAACAGAAGCAAAATAGCAGGCTAATACCGTATCTAAATCTATAGCGCAAACAATATCCGCTTTCTCGGTAAGCAGCCAGGAGAATAAGCGGATGTTGAAGAATGCATAAAAAATGATGGACTTATTGACGAGGCAAGACAGCCTTCTTTGACGATAAGGTTGTGTAGTGATAGAACGTGAGTGCTTCAGCTTTCTGCCGGCAAGCGTTACTTCAAAACCATGCGCTGCAAGCGATGTGCAGATGCGCTGCATGCGCTGGTCGTAAGTGAGGTCATTGGTAACTGTAAATATGATACGTGGCAAAGAGAAAGGTTTATATGCTTGCTTATGCTTTTTTATTCCTGTATTTCATTTGCACCTGTGCTACGCCCTGCTGCAATATGCCAATCTTTTTTGCAGCCTTTTTACTTAAATCTATTGTGCGTCCCTGCACAAAAGGACCACGGTCATTGATAGTAACTTTTACGGTTTTGCCGTTGCTTAAGTTCTTCACCTTTACTCTTGTTCCAAAAGGCAAACTTCGATGTGCAGCAGTTAGCTTGTTTTGCCTGAAGATAACACCACTGGCTGTTTTACGACCATCAAACTTATCAGAGTAGTAAGATGCAGTACCATTTTCCTTTACTGTTTTGCAGGCAGTAAACAACAGGCAAACCAGGAGTAGCTGAAAGAGTGATTTCATGTATTGGATTATATTGGTAGGAGCTATGCACTTATTTAAAAGGGAACTTTACCAATTTAGCTTTTACAGGCTTGTTACGGATGTCAATATATATTTCACTGTCTAATGCAGCATGGTTGATATCTACATAGCCCAATCCAATTGCTTTGTTTAAAGAGGGCGCCTGTGTGCCGCTGGTAACAGCCCCTATGAGATTTCCGTCCTTATCCATTATTTGATAATGGCTGCGCGGTATGCCACGCTCTACCATTTCAAACCCCACCAGCTTTCTTTTAATGCCTTCTTTTTTTTGTGCAGCTAAGATGTCTTTTGCAGTAAAATCTTCTGCCTTGTTCAGTTTGGTTATCCAACCTAGGCCAGACTCCAATGGAGTAGTAGTATCATCTATATCATGGCCATATAAGCAATAGCCCATTTCCAAACGTAAGGTATCACGTGCACCCAATCCTATAGCTCTTAAGTTAAATGGATCACCTACTCCAAATATGTAGTTCCATATTTTTTCGGCATCGTCATCTTTGTTCTCAAAATATATTTCTACGCCACCGGCACCTGTATAACCGGTAGCACTGATGAGTACATTATCAACACCGGCGAACCTGCTTTTTACAAAGGTGTAATACTTCAGGTTCATAATTTCTACGTCAGCCAGGGGCTGTATGATCTTTGTTGCATTAGGTCCCTGCACTGCCAATAAACATGTTTGCTCACTAATGTTTTGTAGTGTAGTATTTTGTGTATTATTCTGCTGCAGCCATGCAAAATCTTTTTCGATATTGGAGGCATTCACTACCATCATATATACTTCACCTTCTTCCAGGCAATACACAATTAAATCATCTATAATGCCACCAGTAGGATTGGTAAAACAAGAGTATTGCGCTTCGCCTTTTTTAAGCTTAGAGGCATCGTTGGTAGTAGTTCGTTGAATAAGATCGAGTGGCTGATTACCTTTTATAATAAACTCACCCATATGGCTTACATCAAACACACCGGCATTGGTACGCACCGCAATATGTTCATCGTTGATACCAGTATAGCTAATGGGCATATTGTAACCTGCAAATGGTGCCATCTTAGCACGCAGGGCAAGATGTTTTTTTATAAATGGAGTTCCCTTCAACATGACGTTATATAGTTTTACTTATTCTATTAATTATTATTTGCGGCACAATATCCTCTTTTTACAGAAAGGATGCTCTTAAATATTACTGTAAAAGGCTGTAAATGTTAATCCCGTCTTTACTAAGCGCATACAGTTTGTTTTGCTGCCAGCTTATTTTAATAGCATTTACCAAACCAATATTGCTTTGTAATGTGTGAAAATCTATATCGTTTTGCATAGCATAAAAGAAATGACTTTCATCCCGGCCGCTCAACCGGTTATCATTTGCAGCTACATCTTTCCATCCGGTGAACTGCAATTGTTTTTTAAGGGCGGTATAATAATCAAAAATGAGCCAGCCCAACTTGCTATCGTATAGATACAGTTGACTGTTGTTATCTATAACTTTCGTTGGATTAAGGGAATTATCAAATACTAATCGCAGGTCGGCAGACTCTGACAGCACATTGCCACCCTCATCTATCTTTTTCAGCTTTCCTTCACCTTCATCGTACAGCCAGATATTGCCATCATAGCTTAAGGCTACTGCTTTTACCTGCGTTATACCCAACCTTCGCAAATCAATGGTGGAACGGATTGCAAAAAACGGGTCGAGTAGTACAATGGTTGCAAAATCTTTGTAGTACACCAACATTTTCATAGGATTGCTCACATCCATCAGATACACTTTCCCATAACGCGTGCTAATGTTAAATACAGCAACCGAGTCGCCATTGCTATCTAATTTTTTTATTTGATTGCTTTGGCCAGCAATGAGGTAAATATTTTGCAGATTATCTGCATAAAAGTTACTGTAGCTGCCGGGTATTGTTTTGACTAATTGTAGCTGCAAAGTAGTATCTCCTGCAGCAAGAGAGCGCAACGAAATGAATAATATAAAAGCAAATATTAATCTTCCCATTTCTTCAATTCTACGTTATTGCCATCAAACACTGCATAAGTGAAATATTGTATCCAATCACCTAAGTTTATATAGCGGCTCCCATTGGTAAGCTTGTAATCAATAGGATAATGCCGGTGACCAAAGATGAAAAAGTCGAAATGCTCTTTTGCCAGCATCTGCCGCGAGAAGATAATAAGCCATTCGCCTTCTTCACCTAAAAAATTCGCATCCTTGTCGCCTGTTTTTGCACGGCTTTTCCTGCTGAAATAGTTGGCAAGCCCGATCCCTACCGAAGGATGTATGATACCAAACAGCCCTTGCATGATGCGGTTGCGAAAAACCGATTTCAAAAACTTGTAACCGTGATCACCTGGACCTAATCCATCACCATGACCAATATAAAACTTCTTGCCATTCCACTCAAATGTCTTTGGATGAAAATAAACGGGAATGTTTAATTCCTGTTCAAAATAACTGCTCATCCACATATCATGGTTACCGACAAAAAAATGGATCTTAATTCCAGCATCTGTAAGTTCGGCAAGCTTGCCAAGGAGACGTACATAGCCTTTAGGCACAGTAGTTTTATATTCAAACCAAAAGTCAAACATATCGCCCACAATAAAGATCTCTTCGGCCTTTGTCTTTATACTATCCAGAAAAGCCACTACCTTTTTTTCCCGCTCCAGGCTTGCGGCATAAGAAGGAGTACCCAAATGAAAATCGGAAAGAAAGTAAATATGTTTGCCTCCGTTGTCCATGCTGTATGATTACGATTTAGCAATGCCTTTCAATGTTCAACCCTTTATAAAAGGCTGCTAAATTAATCAAGTTCATTATTTAAACCGCTAAGACACGAAGACGCAGAAGAATACAGGGGAATTTGAAGATTCAGATAATAGACAATTTTTAATTTTTGTACTCTTTCTAATCCTGCATATCCCAAAAATCCCAGGTTCAGACTAATATTGTCTCAACCCATGACTAATCGCAATAAATGCCAGGATTATATAGATGCTGCCGCTGAGCATCAGCAATGCTATGGAATAGGGAAACAGATCAAAGTATTCAAATTCCTTAATAAGCCTGAGCTTTTTACGTACTGGAGCAGTGATTCTTCTGTCCATAGCACTAGTATTTTGTTCTATAAATATAAAACAACCAACTAATAAGCTGCCAGAATTTACACCACCGGTAAAGGCTACTCCTGTACCAGAAAGCAAAAGACCTCTTTAGGCCCATGCACGCCTACTACCAATGTCTTCTCTATATCAGCCGTGCGGCTTGGACCAGTAGCCAGGGTAATAAGCGAGGGTAGCTGCGGGTATTTAAGTTGTACATTCTTCAATGCATCACCAATATCATACACCAACTGGCTGGTATAAGCTATACAAATATGCACCGGGGCATACACGCTTACAGTGCGACCGCTTTGCTGGGCTGCACTCATTACAATACTGCCGGTGCGTGCAATAAGTTGTTCACAGGTGGTAATGGCAGCATCGCAATGGGCAAGGTCGCTGGTATATGTTTGGGTAAAGCGGTGCTGCTGCAAAGTATTGATGAGTGCTTCTTCACGGCAGTAAATAGCCTGCCAGCCCCGTACCTGGATAAGCGTCTGTAGCTGCGTAACTACTTCATCCAAGCTGCTTGCAAAGGCAAAGCGCCCCTGCAGCCTGGTAAAGTTCTCAGCAAATTCTATTTCTATATCCTGCTGCAGTGGTGTGAATACGCTGCTTTTATCATCTGTTTGTGGAAACGGAACAGGCACTGATTGGTTCAGTGCCTGCCGTATTTTGTTCAATATATTTTCTCTGCTTTGTTGTTCTTCCATTTATGCAAGGTTTGGAGCTTTCAAACTGCTGTCATAAGGTGGTACACCCCCGTCTATAGTACCTCTTTCATGTTCAGGATTACCATCAACATCTACATCCAATAGCTTCTTTTCCTCGTAAGGACGCTTGCCTATCAATGCTTCCACATCGCTTTTAAACAATACCTCTTTAGTAAGCAAAGCTTTAGCAAGTTTTTCTACCTGCACTCTCTTTCCTACCAGCAAAGCCTTTGTTCTTTCGTAAGCTATATCAATCATCTTTCTTACTTCTTGGTCAATCAACTTACCCGTTTCTTCGCTGAATGGTTTGGTAAACGTGTTTTCTGCCTGCGGGTCGTAATAGCTGATGTTACCTACTTTATCATTCATACCATATACAGTAACCATAGAATAAGCAGTCTTTGTAATCTGCTGCAGATCGTTGGATGCACCGGTAGATATTTTACCAAAGAAGATCTCCTCTGCTGCACGTCCGCCCAGCGTCATACATATCTGGTCGTTCAATTGTTCGGTATTGTACAGGTATTGCTCTTTTGGCGTGTACTGTGCATAACCCAAAGCGGCTGTACCGCGCGGTACAATGGTTACTTTCAGCAGCGGATAAGCATGTTCAAGATACCAGCCACAGATAGCATGGCCGGCTTCGTGGTAGGCAATGATCTCTTTTTCTTCGGGAGAAATGATCTTATTCTTCTTTTCCAGACCACCAATCACACGGTCAATGGCATCCTGGAAATCGCTCATATCCACCGCATCTTTGCCTTTACGGGCTGCTATCAATGCTGCTTCGTTGCATACATTGGCAATATCAGCACCGGCAAAACCAGGTGTTTGCTCTGCCAGCTTATTAATATCCAGTGTTTGAGAAATCTTGATAGGTTTCAGATGCACTTTAAATATCTGCTCCCTGCCTTTTACATCGGGACGGTCAATAGATATCTGCCTGTCGAAACGTCCGGGGCGGAGTAACGCAGTATCCAATACATCAGGACGGTTGGTTGCGGCAAGATGATAATACCACTATCGCCGCCAAAGCCATCCATTTCAACCAGCAACTGGTTCAGTGTATTTTCACGCTCGTCGTTGCTCATCATTGCATTTCTGCCACGGGCACGGCCAATAGCATCAATTTCATCTATAAAAATAATGCAAGGTGCTTTTTCGCGGGCTTGCTTAAACAAGTCTCTTACGCGGCTGGCACCCACACCCACAAACAACTCCACAAAGTCGGAACCGCTCATACTGAAGAAAGGAACCTGTGCTTCGCCTGCCATTGCTTTTGCCAGCAAGGTTTTACCGGTACCCGGAGGGCCTATCAAGCAATGCCCCCTTTGGAATTTTACCACCCAGTGCAGTGTATTTTTTAGGATTCTTAAGGAAATCCACGATTTCCATTACTTCCACTTTGGCTTCATCCAGTCCGGCCACATCAGCAAAAGTGATATTTACTTTTGTGCCTTTTTCAAACAACTGTGCTTTTGATTTGCCGATATTGAAAATGCCGCCAGGCCCGCCTCCTGCAGGACCACCTACTTTTCGCATCAGCAAAATCCATAAGCCTGCTATGAGTAAGAAGGTGAACAGGAAATTAGCCAATGGTCCAAACCATTGGATTTCATCATCCACCGGCTGCGGCACCTGCTTTACAGTTGGATGCGTTTTGTAAAAATCATTCATCGAGGTGTTAAAGCTTTCCCAATCGGTTACTTTAAACTCAAAGAGGGGATTAGCAGATTTAGCTGCATCCGGCATTTGTCCGTTCCATTTACTTGCGTAATATGGTTTTCTAAGACTATCCGGCCATATAAACACCCGTACAGCATCTTTATTCCTGATGAGGTATAATTGTTTTACATCACCCGGCGCCAGCATATCCTGCTGAAATTCCTGTACGGTGATCGGTTTCAGATCGGGGCCGTCCTCTCTCAACCAGCCATATCCAAGTATAATAGCAGCAATGATCGCATATATCCAGTAAATGTTTAAGCGAGGTCCTTTTTTAAGATTCCGGTCATCACCACCATTACCATTCCTGTCATACATATCAGGACGGTTCTTTTTATCTTCTTGTTGTGCCATGTTTTTATTTCCGCAAAATTTAAAATTGTTGTTTTTACACTTGCTCTTCGTGAGCTTTTACTAATGCATCGCTCCACATTTCCTCAAGCCTGTAAAACTTACGCGTTTCCGGCAGCATAATGTGCACTACGATATTTACGATAATCTATCAATACCCATTGCAACGCCTGATATCCCTCTTGTTTATAAGGGTTTTCTCCGCATTCATTCTTTACCTAGCTCCTCAATAGAATCGCTGATGGCTTTTACCTGGATGCTGCTGCTTGCCTCGCAGATAATAAAAAAATCTGCCACTGCTTCAGGTATTTTCCGGAGGTCGAGTGAAATAATGTTCTCGCCTTTCTTGGCCTGAATGGCTTTAATGATAGTCTTATAAAGTCGGGAATTAGTGGTAAGCTTTACTACTTTACTCTTTGGACGTGCATCTAAAACAGATAATGGTGCCAATAAAATATCAAGTTTTTAATTTACAATTCTTATGAGTGTTCCGGCTATATTTGTGCTGTTCTTCAAAGCAGCCTAAAACATTCAATAGCTATCTTAGCAAAAATACATAATTCTTTGCCTTATTTATTTTCTGCTTCAAGTATTGGTAATCCTTTCACAGAATTAGCTGCGGTTGACAGCACCAACAACTATGCCATGGCACAGGCGCTGCAAGGCACTGCCAATCATGGTCATGCGTGGTTTGCATGGCGGCAAACGGACGGCAAAGGCAGCCGTGGTAAAAGCTGGAGTGCCGCCGAGGGACAGAACATTATTTTGTCGGTCTTGTTATCTCCTGACCCTTTAGTATCAGGACATTCTTTTTATTTAAGTGCTGCAGTTGCCCTGGCGGCTTATGATTTTTTTAAAGTTTTTGCCGGTGATGAAACAAGGATTAAATGGCCAAATGATATTTATTGGCGTGACAGAAAGGCAGCAGGCATTTTAATAGAAAACACTATGCGTGGCAATACATGGCAGTGGGCAGTTGCCGGGATAGGTGTAAATATCAACCAGACTGAATTCAGTGCTTCGCTCAGCAACCCTGTATCGCTAAAGCAAATAACCGGTAAAACGTATGATGTAGTTGCCATGGCAAAAGACCTCTGTGCCTGTTTGCAGGTACGCTACGAACAGTTGCAGCAGGATAAGGAAACCATCTTGCAGGATTATAATGCCGTATTATACAAAAGGGGGGAAGCGGTAAAGCTAAAAAAGAACAATGCGGTATTCAACTGTACCATCAAGGAAGTAAATGCTTTCGGTCAGTTGGAGATTACAGGAGCTCCGCTGTCTCAGGTTGATTTTGGAGAAGTGGAGTGGGTATTCAGATAAAACGTATGCCTTCTAATATCGCCTGGTCTTCCTCTTTGCTCCGGGCTTCTGCCTCAAAGCGGTTATTATAGTATCCGTTACATGCTGATTCGAGCAGGTAAAGCAAAATAAAGCGTACAAAGCCGTACTTTTTATACTGATACACATGCGCTACTTCATGCCTTGTCCAGGAAAGGTTCAGCAAAAAGGTTTCCCTACCAACGCCCCATAAATGGATAACATTTTTGAAGACAATAGCTGCCTGTGCCGACTTTAATTGTCGCGCCGCTACTCTTGCCCGCCAACTGTTTTCTCTGATGATAATATCCATGAGAGTTATTGCTTTACAAACTTTTATGCCAATAAATCTATCAACAGAATCCTGTTTTTGAGTTCTTGCCGTCTATATCTGGCCCCACTTTAGGGGTTGGGGGCTCTCTTTGTCGCCACGGGGTCTGCACTTCCAGCCTCTGCAGCCAGGCCATGCGACCCCGTGGTTGTATATGATCATTCTTGCCTTAAGTAAATCCCAAACCAGCCATTTAAATATATTTACAAGAAAAAGAGGTATAATGCTATCCTATCATTACACCAAAGTTCCTCCAGTCTCTTTATTTTGAGACTTCTTCTTTATAGTCAACTTCATCAGCAACATCCTTTTGCCTATGTAAATGCTAAATATCATTTGTATTATTATCCCAAAACACCCCATTCCAAACCTTATGACATCCGGAGTTATACTTAACTTATACCTAACTTATACTTAACATATACCTATCTTATACCTAATCTCCTCCCTGGCTCCTCCGTATTTACTCCTCAGTAACCCCATACTAACCGCCTATCTGTACTATACCCCTTTAAAAGTTGGGACATCTGGCTCCCCTTTAGGGGCTGGGGGCTTTTATCTGTGAGAAAATATCCTTCCTTCCATATTTTTGTAAAATCATCATAAAATTGCCGTATGAGAAAATGGGTTGTCCTTGCTGCCTTAATGAGTTGTATTGCTGCCTGTGCACAAAAAAAGCCGGAAACTTTCAACGCCACTAACCGTCCTAAGAATTTATCCGATTCTGCATTATTAGACTTAGTACAAAAACAAACCTTTCGCTATTTCTGGGATTTTGCCCACCCGGTAAGCGGCATGGCGCGCGAACGCAGCAATGTGTCCTACGATTACGGTAATGAAGTGGTAACTACCGGTGGCAGCGGTTTTGGTATAATGTCTATCATTGTAGCGGTCAACCGCCAATGGATTGACAGAGATACAGCAGTCAGGCATTTAGTAAAAACAGTCAGGTTTTTGGCAAAGGCCAATGCCTACCACGGTGTTTTCCCGCACTGGATGGATGGCGCTACAGGCAAGACCATCCCATTTGGCAGAAAAGATGATGGTGGCGACCTGGTAGAAACTTCGTACCTATTTGAGGGTTTGCTATGTGCAAGGCAGTATTTCAATCGGCAACAATCCGCAGGAACAGGAATTGCGCGACCGCATCACCTGGCTGTGGAACGAAGTGGAATGGAACTGGCACACCCGGGGCAGGATAGATCTGCTTTACTGGCACTGGAGCCCTAACAACGGCTGGGCAATGAATTTGCCTGTCCGTGGCTACAACGAATGCTGATCACTGTATATACTGGCGGCTAGTCATCGACACATTACCCGGTAATTGCAGACAAGTTTATACCGTGGCTGGGCACAAAGTAATTTCTTTAAAAACGGTAAAGAGTTTTACGGTGTAAAGTTGCCGTTGGGCTTTGATTATGGCGGTCCGCTTTTTTTTGCACAATATTCATTTTTATGGGCTTAGACCCGCACGGCTTAAAAGACCAGTATGCCGATTACTGGGAGCAGAATACAGCATCATACACTCATCAATCATGAATATTGCGTAGACAATCCAAAGCACTTTAAAGGCTATGGTGAAAACTGCTGGGGACTTACAGCCAGCGATACCTATAATGGTTACAATGCCCATTCGCCCGATAACGATTAGGCACTATTACGCCTACAGCTGCTTATCTGCTTTTCCTTATACACCGGAATATTCAATGAAGGCACTTAAAGCATTTTTATAATGATCTGGGTGATAAGATCTGGGGCGAATATGGTTTTGTTGATGCGTTTAATGAAACAAAAGACTGGTATGCAAAGTCGTTACCTTGCCATTGACCAGGGGCCAGAGATCGTAATGATAGAAAACTACCGCAGCGGTTTGATGTGGAAATTGTTTATGAGTGTTCCGGAAATACAGACGGGGTTGCAGAAGTTGGGTTTTGAAAGTCCTTATTTAGCGAGCAAGTAATTAATTGCTTAACTCTGTGCTCCTTTGTGCCTGCCACGCCAAAGGCGTTGGCCCTCCAGTTCCTCTGTGGTTCAATTATTTATTTTAAAATCAAAATTACAACATGAAATACCTTCTTTTCCTTCTCACTTTATTAGCTATCCAATTTACACACGCGCAACAGGCTGCGCCTTTCCAGGACGAAATCAACCAATTCAAACAACAGGACAAACAACACTTCCCACCAAAGAACGCCATCTTATTTGTAGGTAGTTCTTCCTTTCGTATGTGGAGTGATGTGCAGGATTACTTTCCTGGTTACACTATTATCAACCGCGGCTTTGGCGGCAGCACCCTGCCCGATGTGATCCGTTATGCACCGGATATCATCTATCCTTATCACCCCAAGCAGGTAGTTATTTATTGCGGTGATAACGATTTAGCCTCTTCCGATACAGTTACGGCCAATACAGTGCTTGAGAGATTCAAAACACTATTCACCATGATCCGGCAGCATGAGCCAAATGCTTCAGTAGTTTTTGTCTCTATAAAGCCCAGTCCAAGCCGTGAAAAGCTGATGCCCAAGATGAAAGAAGCCAATGCCCTAATACAACAATACCTTAAAACAAAGCAGCATACGGCTTATGTAGATGTGTTTACCCCCATGCTGGATAGTGCCGGCAAGCCCATAAAAGAACTCTTCAAAGAAGATATGCTGCACATGAAGCCGGCAGGCTACGCCATCTGGCAAAAGGCATTACAGCCGTATTTGATTAAGTAGAAAATCAAGAGGATGATACAATCCTATATTGAGTTGCAAGTAAAAACCTTACTTGCAACTCACCCATTCACAGTTGACCATTCACCATTCACAATCCTATTTCTGCAGCAGCTTAAAGGCATGCCCCGTCCACTCGTTTCTGAGCATTCCGGGAATACACCATAGCATGCAAAGTGGCTCTATGGCACGTGCGGCTTCAGCCTTGCCCATGTCGGCAGTTTCCCAGCCAAAAGCATCTAAAATCTTGGTTACAGTAGCTTTAGCCTGTTCATCGTTGCCTGCAATAAACATAGTAGGCTTAGTGCCGTTAAAGCTTGGCTTGTACATTAGGTTGTTGCCCACACTGTTAAACGCCTTTACAAACCTGGCTTCCGGTATTACCCGTTGCAGCTCTTCCATTAAAGAGAAATTGATGTTAGTAAAGAATTTTAATACTCCATTTTCGGGTGGTTCGTTGGCAATCGGGTTAGTTACATCAATCACCACTTTATTCTTGAAGTTATTTTCACCAGCCTCATTTATTGCTTCCTCAGCTACTTTGCCACCAACCGCAAGCACCAGTATATCGCCAAATTTAGCGGCCTCTTCAAATGTGCCTGTTTTAATGTCCGGGTTGTCTTTTGCAAACTGTACTACTTCCGGCTTTGATGTATTCCTGGTGCCCAGCATTACATCATGCCCCTCCTGCATAAATGCTTTAGCCAGTGCTTGTCCAACGCTTGCAGAACCAATGATACCTGTTTTCATATTGTATTATTTTATAGGTGAAGAAAATAGTTGTATATACAAATGAGTAGTTTTAAAGCTTAGTTGAATAATGTCATACGCAATTGTTCCTGGTAAAGAATTGATTATACTATTTCCATATTGATAGCCCTAAGGGGGCTGCGGGTATTAGATGCTCTCTGCTCGAAGCCTTAACTTGTCCAGTAATTTTTATGATTGATCTCCTGAACCTTCAAAGCTATACCTAAGTTATACTTAACTTATACCTATCATATACCTAACTTATACCGAATCTCCTCCCTGTCTCCGTCGTATTTGCGCTTAATCTCCTCCGTATCTTGCCCATTCAAACCTGCCCCTTGCGTCCTTGCTCTTTCTCTTAAGAATATTCATCCGCTTATACCTTATGGGACAAGTTAAGGCTCACAACTCACAACTCACCACTCACAACTGGCAGCTTCGTACTTTCTTCCTTTCCTCACCAGACTGATTATTGTTCATTAAAATGGTCCAGGCAATTGTTTAATTCCGGCAACAGTAATTTCCTTTTGGTGTATTTAGATTGGTTAGCTTGCCCTCGCAAGCACAACATGCTATCAATGTTTTATTGCTACTACAAATTGAAGCAATTTATTTGTACATACAAACAATTCATAAAATAGCGTTTAAACTCCGCTTTTGCTAATACCTTTAGTATCTTTACGCATAGAGCAATTTATGGCAAATCCTAATTTAAAAACAGATAATAGTGTATTGACTCCGGCAGAAAAGGAGTTTGAGAATACAATACGCCCCACTGAAATTGATGAATTTAGTGGACAGCCTGCCTTAATAGAAAATCTTCGCATTTTCATAAAAGCAGCCAAGATACGCGAGCGAAGCATTAGACCATGTATTATTTCATGGACCTCCGGGGCTGGGTAAAACTACCCTCAGCCGCATTGTAGCCAATGAACTGGGAGTAAACATTAAGGAAACCTCAGGGCCTGTAATAGAAAAGCCCGGCGACCTTGCTGGCTTACTTACCAATCTGGAGAAGAATGATGTATTGTTTATAGATGAAATACACCGCCTGAGCACTGTGGTGGAAGAGTATTTGTACTCGGCTATGGAGGACTACAAGATTGATATCATGATAGATAGCGGTCCTAATGCACGCAGTATTCAGCTCACGCTGCAGCCGTTTACGCTTATTGGTGCCACTACAAGGAGCGGCTTGCTTACAGCACCCCTGTTATCGCGCTTTGGTATTAAGTCAAGACTGCAATACTATGATGCTAATACGCTGCAAAAGATCGTAACAAGAAGTTCAGGCATTTTAAAAACGAACATCACCTCAGAGGCTGCCATGGAAATAGCCCGGCGCAGCCGCGGTACGCCTCGTATTGCCAATGGTTTACTTCGTCGTGTACGCGATTTTGCCCAGGTATTGAATGACGGGCAAATAGATATTGGCATTACCCAACATGCTTTACGCGCCCTGAACGTAGATGAATATGGGCTGGATGAAATGGACAACCGTATTCTAACCACGATAATCGAAAAGTTCAAAGGCGGTCCTGTAGGTATTACAACAATTGCCACAGCAGTAGGCGAGGAGCCTGGAACTCTGGAGGAAGTGTACGAGCCATTTTTAATACAGGAAGGTTTTATACAACGTACTCCACGTGGCAGAGAAGTAACCTTTAAAGCATACGAGCACTTGAAGAAAGAAGGTTATAAGGGTGGAAACCAGCAGAATCTTCTATTTAGTGCTTAACAGTAAAGCTAAACATAACTTGACCATGATGGTGCAGCAGGGATATTCCTGCTGCATTATGGCAAGCAATCGAAAGTATCAATAATAGCTAATCAATAATAAACCATTGAAGTGATTATTGATTAGAATATCTGTCTTTGAATATTGGAATCCTTGTTGTAATGGTACTCAGTTCAAATTTGAACGGGTCATAGTCAGTTTGGCTGCGGCCCCGTTTCATAGTTCAATTCGTCCCTGTAAGTAGTCCGGTTGCGGCCCTCTTCTGAATTAGTTTAGTTACGGCCCCCAACGTCGTGCGATTGTATTCAGGATACAAAGGAATGTGAAAAAATTCTGTACAAATGTAAAGGGAAAACTTTTGCATTTCCTTAAAGATTGTTTAAAGATCCTTAAAATTAATTAAAGAAAATGTTAATGCAGGAGCGATTTGATGTCATCATCATCCTGAATATTACTCATTTGACGCAATATCCAGTTGCTTTTCCAGCTTACAAAGCGGCTTTGAGGCTTTACAGTATAGACCTTTGGGTTAGGAAGGCAGGCGATAATCATTGCCGCTTCCTTGCGGGTGAGTGATTTGGCAGGTTTACCAAAATAAGCCTGTGATGCCGCTTCAGCTCCATATATACCCCTGCCCATTTCTATCACATTCAGGTACACCTCCAATATGCGCTGCTTGCCCCAGACCCATTCAATCATTTTAGTAAAATAAAACTCGGGCACTTTGCGCACATAACGCAACAAGCCTTCACCTTGCCATAAAAAGACATTCTTTGCTACCTGCTGGCTAATAGTACTGGCAGCACCACCACGAATGCGGCCTTTCTTTTTTGGATTAGTTTCCAAACTTTTCTCCAATGATTTCCAGTCAAAACCACCGTGATTTGGAAAAAGTTGGTCTTCGCTTGCCATAGCTGCTAGGCGCAGGTTGGGTGAAATCTCTTCTTTGGTTACATAATCGCGCTTTAATCCATCACCTGCAAGCAGAGAACTTAATTGCGTTAAAGTGACAGGGGGCATTACCCATTTACAAATAATAATATAGAGAAAGGAAGAAATAAACCAGAATAAAAAGATACGCTTGATCCAGCGCCAGATAAAAGCGCCTGCAGATGTAGCCATTCGCAAAAAATTAGTTCAATTGTTTCCCAGCCATATGGCCGGTAAAGATACCGTACATGAGCACAATACCAAATATGGTGAGTATAAGTCCGGAAATGCGGTCAATGATATGAATATTATGGGGCGTAAGCCGTGAGCGTATTTTACCTGCAAGCAGCACTTTACAAATATCTCCGCTCAGTACAAGTAGCAGGCAGGTAGCAAATACTACAAAGCGGTATTGTTCCGGATATGGAGTGTTTTCAGAATCTTCGAGGATGGTGGCAGAAGCAGCAAACCAAAACAGGAGTACACCAGGATTGAGTGAATTCATAAAAAATCCCTGAAAGAAAGATGCAGCAATATCGCGCTTACGAAACACCTGCACTGTTTTCACTTCTCCAGGCTGGGGTACTTTTTTAAAGAAAATGTTGTACAGCCCCATAAGTATAAGAAAAATGCTGCCGGCAATGCCAATGAACCTTTCATGGCTCATAGCTGTTTTGAATAGTTGAGAAAAAATATTGCAGATAAGCACCAGCCCAATATCGCTTGCCGACACACCGGTTACAAAAGCAAAGCCGCCTTTGTGGCCGTTGTTAAGGCTTTGCCTGATGATAGAAAAAATAACAGGACCTACAGAAATGCTAAGCAATAAACCTAGTGCCAAACCTTTTAAAAGGGCTGCAATCATCCAATCCGATTGAGTAGTGAAATGAATAAGCCAAAGAAAACGAAAATTAAAATACTGTATTGATAACAGATAATAAAAATATCCGATACAGTATATAAAAGCATTTATACCAGTTCACCTACTAAAAACCGCTGCCAATCTTCAAGCATTTGCCCCTTGAGCACACGTGGAAACTTATGCTGTCCGCCTACTTTGCCTTTTGCCCGCATGAATTGTAAAAACTGCTCTTGCGGCAATACATCCAGGTATACGTCTTTCAGTGCACTGGTGCGCTCTACACGGTAATCGTCATTCAACATCTTCAGCTTTTCATCAATCTTAATGCGTAGCAGCTCTGTATTTACTACATCATCGCAAGCTACATACCAGTGATGCGTAAAGAATAATCCATCAGGCTCTCCCGCAACGGTGTATTCGGGTATACATATGTTTAGTTCTTCGGCTGCCAGCTCAATGGCTTTGTTCATATTATCTACACTCAGATGCTCCCCTACAAGGCTAAGGAAATGCTTGGTACGGCCGGTAATCACAATTTCACAACGCTCTTTATTTGTAAAGCGTATGGTATCACCCAACAAGTAACGCCATGCACCCGCACAGGTGCTTAGCAGTAAAGCATAATCTTTACCTTCTTCCACTTCATGTACCATTAAGGCGTTGTGCTTTTTTAACAGGTCACCATCAGCATCAAAATTATTCTCATCAAAAGGAACAAACTCAAAGAAAATATGTTCGTTGGTAACGAGGTGCATACCAGTAGCATACTGCCTGTCTTGGTAAGCAATAAAGCCTTCACTTGCTAAGTACGTCTCGATATAATTAATAGGTTTGCCGAGAAGCTTTTTAAACCCTTTTTTATAAGGTTCAAAGCTTACACCACCATGAACAAAGAAGGCAAGATTGGGCCACAACTCGTGTATATTGTTCAGTTTGTAGCGGTCAATAATCATTTCCAGGCACATTTGTATCCATGCAGGCACGCCTACTATAAAGCCGATATCCCAGTCAGGTGCTTTAACAACAATGTCTTCCAGCTTTTTATTCCAGTCTTTTTCCCTGGCTATTTTACGACCGGGCTTATAAAATGGCTGAAACCAGAAAGGTGACTTCTTTGCAGTGATGCCACTAAGATCACCGGCATAATAACCCGGACCTTTTTCCAGATCGGTGCTACCGCCAAGCGTAAGCCAACCTTTACCGAGCGATTTTACAGGAATATCTACATAATTGCGCAGACTAAGCAGGTGCTTAATCATGGCAGTTTTATTACCCTGAAGCAAATCATTGGTAATAGGTATGTATTTGCTCGCAGCTTCACTGGTGCCGCTGCTAAGGGCATAATACTTTATTTTGCCTGGCCAACAAATATCCGGCTTGCCCTCCAGCGTTTTATACCACCACTCATTATAAATAGTATTGTAGTTATAAACCGGTACAAGTTCTTGAAACTTTTTTCCAATATGCTTATTTAATAATATCTCATCAAATCTGTACTTCTGTCCAAACTCGGTAAAGCGTGCCTTGCGCAGCAATTTCCTCAATACACGTAACTGCTGGTTACGGGGATTGTTTTCAGGCAAGCGCAACGCTCTGGCAATACGTTTAGGCAGATGAATATCAAAAATCGCCATTCGTAAGAATAAAGGTTATGTACGAAGCTACACTAATTGCACCAAATGTACCAATGTCGGCTTATCGGTTTAAGGAATTTTAAAGAAAATGAGGCATAAAAGGTTTTGTATAATGAAAAATGCCGGGATGAAAACCTGTGCAACTCATATTCCACAGTTGCAGATGCTATACCACAAAAGCCCTTATTGGTACTATAAGCGGTATTACAAAAATAAAAGCCTTACCGCCGTGCAGTAAAGCTTTTGTGATATTGATAAGAAAATTATGGTGCTACAAGGCGGAAGCCATTGCCATGAATATTCACAATTTCAATGTTGGTATCTTCCTTCAAATACTTACGCAGCTTGGCTATATATACGTCCATACTACGACCATTGAAGTATGTATCGCTGCCCCAGATTTTCTTAAGGGCACGCTCACGCGGCAGCAAATCGTTTTTGTGTTCTGCCAGCATTTTCAATAACTCATTTTCTTTGGGCGAAAGTGTTTGCGTTTTTCCTTCAGTAATTAACTGGCGCAGTTTGGGATTGAAATGATAGCTGCCTAGGTCAAACTCTATATTTTCACTTTCCTTATTCAGTTCTTCGTTGCGCTTGAGGATAGCTTTTATTTTCGCCAGCAACACTTCGCTGTCAAAAGGCTTTGTTATATAGTCATCAGCACCCAGTTTATAACCATTCAGAATATCCTCCTTCATGGTTTTGGCGCTTAAGAAAAAGAGCGGCACTTCCGGATCTATATCTCGGATTTCCTCTGCCAGTGTAAAACCATCTACATTTGGCATCATCACATCAAGCAGGCAGATATCATAACGCTCACGCTGAAAAGCTGCCAGTCCAAGGCGCCCGTCACGCTCCAGCGTTACATCATAATCATGCAGTTCGAGAAAGTTTTTAGTCACCATGCCTAAGTTCGTGTCGTCTTCGCACAACAGAACTTTGTATTTTTTATCCATGATATCCAGGTTTTTAAAGAAGTTATAAGATGTTAATTCATCCATTTCTATGCCATGGACAATATGTCAGGTCTTTTTTGATATATTCAGGTCGTAATTTTGATACAAAATTAGGGTATGGGATTCTTCAGACAAATAGCCGAGTACTTATACATTAAAAAACGTGATCCGAATGCGCCTCGCGATATCAATATCAAACTAATGCATGGCATGAACCGTATTTCGCTGCTCATGTTTATTGTAGCACTATTGATTATGCTCTTTAAGTTTGTGATACTGCCATTGTTTAGATGATAGTTGTTGGATGATAGCTGGCAGATTTAACCTTCATGATCAAAATTGCAAATAGATTTGTATCCATGGATTTTATACTCGAATCTCCCGCCTATTTTAGATTTTTAGATTACAATATAAGTCACAAGCAACTTTTAATAAGAGGAGAAAATGCAATTGAAGGTGATAACATTGATTTAGCATTTGAGGCAACTATATTTTTAAACTGCCCTACAACTTTCAATGGTATTAAATTATATTTCTTGGATAAAGATTCAAGTATGGAAAAGAAAATATCAATCTTTCCTTTCACAAAAGTGTTTTTGATACAATCTGAAGATAAGGAATACTTTATTCAAGCAGGTATATTAAGAGTTTTCAGGAACTCACTAACTCTTTCTGAATCTTCTATTGACATGACAGGAAGGGAATTTGGAAGCTTATTATGGATGAGTCATTAAATGGTATTTAAACATATAGCTAATATACTATAAGCTTGAAGCTTTCTCATAACCCCGCAAAATAATCATATCCTCTCTCTGCCCAATAATCAGGCGGCTTTTGGTTGCTGAAGTACATGGTCCCTACACATTTCAGATTTTTAATGCCATATTTTACAGGAATGATCAGGCGTAGTGGAAAGCCATGTGCCTGTGTCAGAGGCTGTCCATTCATTTCATAGCACAACACCGTTTGCGGATGCAGTGCACTCTGCATATCAAGGCCAACATAGTATTTTTTATCTGGCGTTTGCAAACCCATGTACTTCATTTTCGTTTCCTCCATCAAACTGTTAGCGGCAATAAAATCTTTCAGTGAAACGCCGCTCCAGTGTTGGATCTGGCTCCAGCCTTCCACACATTTAAAATCAAAAACAATATCCTTTTTGGGTAGCTTCTGTATGTCGTCCATGCTAAGCAACAAAGCACTCCCATCACTCTTTTTCACATTCAACCGCCAGGTACTTATATCTACATTCTCCTTCGTTCCTATTAAGCTATTTACACGCACATTCTTAACTGCCGCCGACTTTGGATAGGTCTTCACCAGCCGGTGTTCACTAAATGTAGATTTAAGTATAGCTTCATTGGTTTCTAATGTATGGCGCAAGGGCTGTATAGCACCATCCTGCTGTGGCTGGCGATTCAGCCATTTCCAACCCGCTATACCCGTTGCGCCTGCCAAAGCAAAAGCAATAAAAGAGAAGAAGGTACGGCGGCGGATCTTTGCATCCGTTTCCAATGCGGTACGACTGAAAAAATCATGTTGTTTCATCTGGACTGTTTTGAATAGGTAAGTTGGGGTAGGTAGCATTAGGAATTACTTCAATGCCGGTGATCATTGCTTGGAAGTTGTGCCAGCCGGTTTTAATAACCTGTGCAATATGTATTAAAAAGAATAGCACATACCCAACTGTTAATATAAAATGCTCCATGCGTGCAGCTTCGTAGCCACCGCAGAACGCACAAAGCCAGTTAAGCTGTACCGGCTTGTAAATAGATAAGCCGGTAATAACAGAGCCTATACCCATAATAACGATAGCAGTATAAGCAATGCGCTGCGCAGCATTATATTTATCCTGTGGTGGATGATACTTACGTATGTGCAGGTCATGCAGCATTACCTGCCAGGCTTCTTTAAAAGAATGTCTATTGGGTAAAAGGTACCGCCATTCGCCAGAGAAAGTAGTATATAACACATACAACAACCCATTAATGATGAACAGCCATGCAAAAGCAAAATGAAAGCTCATCCCTTCTGCCAGGCGATAAGGGATATTCAGTGTGTTGTAAAAGCTCTTAGGAAAGAAGTGAAAATATTCCTTACCAGCTATCCTGACTTTATAAGGGTCATATGCCCAGTAAATAAGCAAGCCACTCCATATCATTACCGCCAATACCGGGAAGTTGATCCAGTGGAACCAGCGGATGGCTAACGGGTGCTTCTTTAAGATCGTTTTCATACTGAAAAGATACGATAAAAACGATGCTTTGTGTATAAGAGAGAATACAAAAACCGCTAAGGCACAAAGACGCGGAGTTACATGGTCAAATACTCTTCGCGTCTTAGCGCCTTCCCGGTTTTATTATTCTTATTTAACGCTTATACTTATTACACAAAGCTTCCCAGGCAATAATATCCTCCCTACCATCTGTTTTATCCTTTTCTATCCTTTGCCGAATAAGCTCCTTTTTCCATGCAGGTAGCTCATGCCGGATTAATTCTTTACCAATACTATCAGACTGTTCAGAAGCAAGATTGTGTTCTTCTTTACCCCAATCCATAGTCTCTTTTTTTATTTGATGAAGTCATTCCTTTGCGCCTTAGCGTCTTCGCGGTAAACTACACTGCCCCCGTAAACTGCTTCAAAAAGCGTACATCATTCTGCGAGTACAAGCGCAGATCATTGATCCTATACTTCAACTGGCACACACGCTCTATACCCATACCAAAAGCAAAGCCGGTGTATTTATCAGGGTCAATATCAAAGTTCTGCAGCACTTTAGGGTGTACCATACCACTGCCTAAGATCTCTACCCAACCCGTATGCTTGCACACATTGCAGCCACTGCCGCCACAAATCAGGCAGCTAATATCCATTTCAGCACTCGGCTCCGTAAAAGGAAAATAGGAAGGACGGAAACGCACCTTTACACTCTTACCAAACATCTCCTGCACAAAGAAGTAAAGCGTTTGCTTCAAGTCGGCAAAGCTTACATTCTCATCTATATACAAGCCCTCTATCTGGTGGAAGAAGCAATGCGCACGGGCGCTGATGGTCTCATTGCGATACACACGGCCGGGACATACAACGCGGATAGGCGGACGTTGCGATTCCATTACACGTGCCTGCACACTGCTGGTATGCGTGCGCAACAGCCAGGCAGGATGTTGGTTGATGTAAAAAGTATCCTGCATATCACGCGCCGGGTGGTCTTCAGGCAGGTTCATAGCACCGAAGTTGTGCCAGTCGTCTTCTATCTCCGGACCTTCAGCTACAGCAAAGCCCAACCGCTTGAAAATAGACACAATGCGGTTGCGAACAATGCTCAGCGGATGTCGCGTGCCTGCTACTACAGGTGTGCCGGGTAGGCTGATGTCGATATTGAGACCGGTTGCCTGTTGCTGGTGGTTGGTTGCATCTTTGATAGCTTCATATCGCGCTTCAGCAAACTGCTTGAACTCATTCAGGATTTGTCCAAATGCCTTCTTCTGCTCATTAGGTACATTTTTTATTTCGCCCATTACCGCCTTCACAATGCCCTTTGTACCCAGGTATTTTATACGGAATGCCTCTGCAGCTTCGGCATTCGTTGCCTCAAATGCAGTCATCTCCTGTTTGTGATCCTCTATTTGTTGCATTAATGCTTCCATGGCGGCGAAGATAAAGAATTAGCCGTGAGCTACCAGCGGTGAGGGAGAAGCCGCTAGCCACACGCTGCAAGTAGAAAGATAGATTAATTCGTAAATATCTCTGAAACCAGTTTTAACATGAGTTCGGTATAAATGTAGGATTCTCACTGGTTGAGTTTGCCTTACCCCCAAATCTGGAAAACCCCGGGCTATAGCTAACTTATACCTAACATATACCTAACTTATACTTAACTTATACCTAATCTCCTTGCTATCTCCTATATATCTACTCAATAGTAACTCCTCATTAACTCCTGATGCACTCCTATGCAAACATATATTACAGTGCACCTTCCTTTCTCCCCTTTAGGGGTCGGGGGCTTTGCAATACTACACACCTGGATTCACATTATTTTATATTGCCTTCCCCATTACAGGATTTCTACATACCCTTCTGTTCCATGCACGCGAATTCGTTGCCCGTCTTTTATCAGTTTGGTAGCATTCTCCACTCCGACAACTGCTGGTAAGCCATATTCACGTGCGATAACTGCTCCATGGGTCATCAGTCCACCAACTTCGGTGACCAGGCCTTTTATGGATACAAACAATGGTGTCCAGCTAGGGTCAGTAAAGGCGGTGACTAATATATCTCCATCTTCCAGATCAGCATCTTCCATGTTTAAGATGACACGTGCTCGTCCCTCTATAACTCCGGAAGAAACAGCCAGACCTACAATAGCTTCGGCTGGGAGATTTTCTCGTTTGTACTTACCTGTAATGATTTCACCATCAGACGTGATAACACGTGGGGGAGTTAGTTTTTCATATAATTTGTACTCGTCTTTTCGTTTGCTGATGATCTGGTAATCCAGTTTATTTGTGCGTACGACTTCGCGAAGTTCTTCAAAAGTGAGATAGTAGATATCTTCTTTTTCATGAATAACGTTGGCTTGTACGAGTTGTTCGGCTTCTTTCAGTAAAGCCTGCTTATAAACGAAGTAGCGACTAACCATGCCGTATTTTGGATATTCACGATAACCGATGAAATTCCGGATCAGGTCGATCATTCGTTTTGTTTCTTTGGCTTTTTGTTCACCATCCGGTAATTGCTTCAATCGATCTAATAACTCTTGTTCTTTTTTCAAAGCTTCCTGTCGCCCTTGCTCAAATTTCCGATTGCTGGCATCAGGCTCAAAGTTTTTGATGTTACTGAGAATCATGGGGACAAGTGTAATTGGTTTTTCGCTCCAACGGGTTCTCGTAATATCGATTTCTCCGGCACATCGCATTCCGTATTTGTTGAGATAAGCATAGATAGCGTCCTGGGTTTCCTGTCCGCCATCAAACTTAACCAGTTCATCCAAAAAGTTATCATCTTTTACATGTTGTAAATACTCAATTACTTCTGGATAAGGACGAATCACATCTGCGACATCCAATAGCGCCAGACCCATTTCCGAAGTAATATTGTTTGGTACAGATTGAGAAAGCGTATCTGCTGCGTTTTTTTCACCTAACCACTCCTTCATTTTTTCATTGATCCATGATGAAGCATTCATAGCAGTCATAATCACACCCAAACTTTGTGGGTCAAATATAATCTTCTTTAATTGCTGGATATCTTCCAGGATAAAATCAAACAAATCCGATCCTGATTTCGTTTGGATGTTTTGTTTTAACTCTTCTATCGATGTTTGACTGCTCTTAATCAAATCAGAAACGATTGTCGGATCGTATTCGTTTAGTGTTTGATAATCCGCAGGCGACATACCTTTATTGCTTTTACCGGGACTCTGTTCTTTTTTATCATCTGGTAACGATTTTATAAAATCTTCCCGCTCTATGATGGTTATAAGTGCGTCTTTTATGAGCGGATCGGATTTTCCCAGGACATTTAATAACGTTTCTCTGCTGGCAGGTGAAGCCAGCATTGTGTGTAACATCAACAAACAACCTTCCACCGGCTTTACGCATGGGTGCACGAGTCGTTAACAGGAAAAAAGACAATCCCAATGGTTTCATGGCATCGGTCATCATTTGTTGATGACCGACAGATACATAAACGTGATTTTCCTGATCATTCGCTTCAGGGATCGGGATATAAAGTAGTGATTGGCCGGCTCTGGACAATATAAAATGTATCATCAACCAAACACCATTCGATGTCCTGCGGGCTGCCGAAATGTTCTTCGATCTTTCTGCCTATGCGCTCAAGCTGTAAAATCTGCTCATCCGTCAGCGCTTGCCTGTTCTGCTGCTCAGGCTCAATCTCCTGTTCTTTCGTTCCGCCATCTTTTAAGGCATAAATAGCCAGTTTCTTGGTGGATATCTTCTTATCGATAATCTTGCCGTTACGCACTTTATAGATATCAGCATTCACCAGGCCGGAGACCAGTGGCCTCACCAAGTCCGAAGCTGGCATCAATGGATAACACTTTCCTGTTAGAAGTGACGGGATCGGCAGTAAACAAAATTCCTGCCGCCTGCGGGAAGACCATCTTCTGAACAACCACAGACAGGTGGACTTTACGGTGGTCGAAGCCGTTTTGAAGGCGGTAAATTACTGCCCGCTCGGTAAATAGCGATGCCCAGCATTTGCTGATATGCTTTAGGATTGCCTCCTTTCCGATAATGTTCAAATACGTATCCTGCTGGCCTGCAAAAGAGGCCGTCGGTAAATCCTCTGCAGTTGCGCTGGATCGCACTGCATAGGCATTTTTTTCACCAAGCCTGGAGAGATGGCGGGTGATCTCTTCATTAATGTCTTGAGGAATGGCTATCCCTTCGATGACCCTGCGAATCTCACCGCTAAGTTCACTGATTTTATCCCGGTCTTCCACCTTTAGAAGCGATAACTGATCAAGTAATTCGTTAATCGACGGCGTTTCCCCAATGATTCTTTTAAAGGCTTCAGTAGAAATACAAAAGCCATCCGGTACGTGTATTCCTTCAATCCTGGAAAGTTCCCCCAGGTTCGCGCCTTTACCCCCAACAACCATGAGTTTTGTTTTGTCAATATCCTGAAAACCAAGCACAAATGAACTCATACTGATAATATTCGCCATATTTTTTTTTAGTACAGTGTAACATAAATAAGTTGATACTAAAGATCTGCAATTACATAGGTAGGCTTCACAGATTAGAGCCTAAAAATCACCTATGCTTGCACTAAAAACAGAAATCATTTAGCCTGCAATGAGCTACGTATCTACCTTTCCAATCTCTACGCTAAGTAAGACTACGCTGTCCAAAGTGTGAGGCCAAAGGCAACCAACCTCTCGCATCGAATATCTATAGCTAACCCTGCACCAACCTCATGTTAGCCCAACAATACACTCAGTAATAATGCTGCCCCTTAGGCAATGGGGAGGCGCTGGCCCGGCAAAACGCGCGGAGCGATCGGGTTTGCCTTGAACTAGCGAAGCGATCTCATGAATACCATTGAATAAACATTGATTCATTCATATTTTTTGGTTACTTTTTGATCAAGCAAAAAGTAACAAACAACCACTTGCTGTCAGCAAGCACACTTGCAACAACTTAGAGGTGCATATAGCATGTAAAACGGACTTACACTATCCTAAACTTACTTAATGTTACACTGTATTAAGTATGCGATTTCTTTTAGATTGGTTATAAAAGAACCCGTCATGTTTATAGACTCACGCCTTTCCGCAGGATGTCCATGGAACTCTGTGAGCTGTACAAATAGTTATCGAAGCTACCTACCTGTACCTGTTCAACAGCCTTATAGTAATCTATACTTGTAATCATTTCAGGTATTGTGCATTGAACAGAGCCGTTATACTCGTGTCATTCCGCAGGATGGTGCACAAAAGAGTTATAAATATTAATTTCTCTATTGACCAGAGCCGTAGGCTCGACCCATCTTGTAGCAACGGGTTTTAACCCGTTGACCAAATCCAGCACCGACATACCCGAGTGCCGTAGGCACGAAACATATCTAAAGATGATAACTGGTTATAGCGCGGGTTTAATAACCTCACAGGTCAGCAACTGCTGTTTTATGTAAAAGCAATCTCTGTTTCATAAAAGAGTTTTAGTCTAAATTATTCTTTATAAGTAACTTAAAACAAGTTTTGCAACTATATCTTTTAAGCACAACATTGGTACTAACAGTCGCGTTATCCAACTAAATATTGATGTTTGGAATTACACAATTACTGGATAATGTTCCAGCATGCAGGACTTCAATAAAGGTTGCAAATCAAATTATCGCATATCAGGTATTGCTCCGGAACGAATAAATAAAAATAGAATTCGCTGCTCTACTGCCACTCGTCCCATCAGACGATTCGTCGGTAGTAGTAAGAATTATTACTCCGTTCTCAAACTCTTCACTGGGTTTGCAATGGCTGCTTTGATTGCTTTAATGCTTACAGTTATCAATGCAATACCAAAAGTTATCAGCGCAGCTAAAACAAAAACCCACCAGCTTAAACTTGTTTTATAAGCAAAGTTTTGCAGCCATTTATTCATAGCCCAATAACCAACAGGCAATGCAATGCACAGGGCTATTAATACAGGTTTCAACAAATCTTTGGATAATAAAACAACAATGCCCTGAACAGAAGAACCCAATACTTTTCTTACACCGATTTCTTTAAAGCGTTTGGTTGCTGTGAAGGAAGCAAGCCCAAACAAACCAAGGCACGCAACAAAGATGGCAAGTCCTGCAAAAACAGTGAGTATTGTTTGCTGGCGAATGTCTTTTTTGTATATATCATCAAACTGCTGATCTAAAAATTTATATTCGAAAGGATATGCCGACACTACTTTTTCATAAGCTGCTTTTATGGTAGCAATACCAGATTGAACATTACCCGCCTTTAGCTTTATCAGTACCTGTCGTCTATCCATATTAGGTGCTATCACCAACGGTTCTATATTCTCTTTGAGTGATTGAAAATTAAAATCATTCACCACGCCAATGATCCTGCGCTTCCGCTCATCGCGTATCGTGTTGCGTATCCATTTACCCACGGCTTGCTCAGGCGTCCAGCCCAGCTTTTTTGCAGCCGTTTCATTTATCAGCACTGCATCGGTCGTATCAGTTGTAAACTGCGCAGAGAAATCTCTGCCTGCGATGAGGTGCAAACCCAGCGTCTTTACAAATTCAAAATCAGCAAACTCTGTATTTGCATTCCATCTTTCACTATGACCTTCCACATCAAAACCGTAATTATCAAAAAAACCACCCGGTTCGCCAGACACCAATGATACGGATTGAACATTGCTTTCATTTTGCAGATCGGTTTTAAAAGCATTCATGTTGTTGTAGATATCATTGTTGTCTATCGGCACTATTACCGTTTGTTCTTTGTTATAACCAAGCTGCTTGTTTTTTACATAATTCATTTGTTTGGTAATGATAATGGTACCAATAATCAGGAACACAGAAATGCTGAATTGAACCACAACCAATACCTGCCTGAATGACGAACCGCTTTTGCCTGACCGTAACTTTCCTTTTAATGCCTGAACAGGCGAAAACGCTGACAGAACGAATGCCGGATAACTGCCGGCTAAGAACCCCACAATAACAATAACGCCTGTCAGAAATAAATAGACAGGCATTGCATTCCATGAAACAGTTAATGAATACCCAAGCAACTGATTATACCAGGGCATTAATATCAACAGTAAACAAACAGACAGCATACATGCAATGGATGTTAGTAAAACAGATTCGCCAATGAATTGCCATATCAGGCTGTTACGCAACGCTCCCAATACTTTGCGCAGGCCAACTTCTTTAGAACGTTCAGCAGCTCGGATGGTGGACAAGTTCATGAAGTTGATGCAGGCAATCAGCAGTATCAAAATAGCAATGGAAAGAAAGATATAAACTACCGTTTTATCACCATGCCTTGCATCATCAAAGTCAACGTTTTCAAAATAAACATCTTTTAGCGGCGTAAGTGAAAGTGTCCAATGAAAGCCATATTTCTTCAGATCGCCACCCATATACTTTTCTATAAACTGAGGCAGCCGGCTTTCAATCTGTTGTGGCGTCACATGCGGAGCAAGCAGTACATAAGTGTACAAGCCGTTGTTGATCCACGTTGTCATAATTCCTGCATCTCTGTAATTGGAAAGCGGAACAACCAGATCAAAATACAGATGCGAATTAGAAGGAACATCTTTAGCAATACCAGTCACTTTTAATGGCAGTCTTTTATCAAGCTCAATTACTTTGCCTATTGCATTATCAATACTTCCAAAGTATTTTTTTGCTGTTGATTCCGTTAATACAACACTATTGGGATTTTCTAAAACGGTTGCAGCATTACCTTTAATTAACGGAAAAGAAAACAGGCTGAAAAAATCAGCATCTACGTCATATACTTTCTTTTCATGAAAAGACCTGTTACCGATAGCTACCAGATTATCTGTTGGATTTACACGAACTGCTTTTATTATTTCACCTTTAAAATCATTCAGCAGAGCAGGCGCGTGCATTCCGGACAAATAAGATACGCTGCCTTCCTTTTCCTTCATTCTCAAAGCCACGCATTACACGATAAATACGATCCCCATTTTTATGGAACCTGTCAACACTAAATTCATTCATGATGAAAAGAAATATCATCATGCATACTGTTATACCAATAGTTAAACCCAAAATGTTGATGAAAGAAAAAACTTTACTCTTCATCAGGTTGCGCCATGCAGTTTTGATATAATTTTTGAACATAAATAAGCCGGATTGAGCCTTTACAACACCATTGAAATGCCAGTTTATTACTCCTTATGCCTATCAATCGGTTGCGAGTATCGTAAAGAGCGTCAAGTGTTCGTTTCTGTTACAGAAGTGCTCGTTTTTGTTACAGGATAATTTAACCTAAGCAACCGGCAATCGTGTTAGGGTGTGTCCGATAAAATTAGAACTAACGTGCTACTGCTTGCTGTTCGAAATATGATAACTTACTCCTTTTAGCGGTTTAATTCAGCAATCAAAGATGCTTTTGTCGTCCCGACGAAGGAGGGATCTGTGCTTAGCCGTTAATCAATGTCTGATTCCGAAAGCGTTTGATCTATAATCCTCCACAGATGTTTCGTGCCTTATAACGACAAACTCTGAACTTGATTATTACATGTAAATACCATAAAGCTCAGGTTTCGAACACTTATGGTGCTACTGCTTACAGGAAGTAGCTTCATTCAGGGCTCGTTAGTTCAAATATAATAACATAGTTCAATGGCATTTAGTTGTTGAACGGCTTTTGCCAGCCCTGTTTTGGCAAGCATTTATTAGCAGTAGCCTTTTAGTCTTTCGTTGTCGCAATTGTCCCACTAATTGCGTTTTGTTTCGTAGTGAAGAGCAATTACTCCACAAGAAAATGTTTTCGTTTCTATTAGTTTCAGTTTAGTCGTTTCGGTCACACCTTTAAATAACGGAATGCCCTGTCCAAGTAACACTGGATTAACAAATAACCAAAACTCGTCAATTAGACCTTGACTTAATAATGAATGAGAAGCGGTCGGGCTTCCAAAAATTAAAATATTTTCTCCGTCTTGTTTTTTTATTTTATTGATGTTGTCTGCAAGTTGGTCGCCAATAACTTTGGTATTGGCAAGCCCTTTTTCACTAATTGTCTTTGATAAAACAACTTTTGAAACTTTGTTGTACCAGGCCGAATGTTCTTTGTCGTGTTTTGATGCGTTTGGTTGATTGCCGGCATTTGGCCAATAACTCTGCATCATTTCATAAGTTACTCGTCCATAAAGCGCAGTGTCAGCTTTGTCGGTCATCGTAGCAACAAAGTCAAATATCTCCTCGTCTACATTTATCCAGCCCATTTCTCCCTTAAGTCCTGCCACAAAACCGTCAAGTGAAGTATGCATAAAGAATATTAATTTTCTCATTTTGTTATTTGTTTAAATATTTATACAGTTTGTCTACTCGTTTGTCTGTTGTTTGATGTTTGCAAAGTCGTCTTAGGGTTACTACCAACGGCAAGGCTTTGCATGCCGTAGTGGCATCTTGAAAAACGTCTGGATACAATAAACTACAAAAGCAATAATGAGAATTAAAGTTAGCAATGCTTATGTCAAGCCGCTATGGCACAAACGGAATGTTATGTGCTTTTGCTTTGTACTAAGCATGTAAATAGTCAAATATTACGGAACAACGTCTTAGTCATTTGTATATTCTTCTAATTAATCCATTGTGACATCTGTCTGCTAATGAATGCTTCTAATGGTAAAATGTATCCGTCGCGTAAAGCTTTTACCTCATTTGACCTGAATTGGTGTTCTATGAGTAGACAGACCAACTATTTGAATTCTAACTTGCTTTTCCACTCCTTTAAGCACTTCTGGCTTTGTCTTATTTACTTTATTTAAAATGTTGAGCTTTGAATATGGTCTACTTGAAGCTATGCTAATCGTATTTTTAGAGGTTGACGTCAATATGTCATCAGTGAACTGTATACTGTCTCACCAGTTTCGAGTTTTGTTTCTTGTCCTTTTAGAGATGTAAATCCACCGTCAGCAGATGCAAGAAGCTGATTCAATTGATTGCTCAACGTTGTGTCCACAATTTTATTGGACGCTTCTGTCATTGGAATTTTGTCGCTCTTTGCAAATGATGTGTCCGTAGAGTTGCAAGAAAGTCAAACTTGTTGACAGCAATAAAGTAAGTAAGATAAGTCGCATAAAAATTAATTGCAGCTAACGAGCCACTGCTTGCAGGAAATAGCGGCATTCATCGGTTCGTTTGTTCAAATATAGTTATATCGTTCAATATGAATCTCTGTTGCTGAATGTCATTCGTTAGCCGCTATTTTGGTAAGCATTGTGTTATGCGCTTTAATTTACTCATAGGCGACTATCAAATGTTCTGGAACCTCCCTTCTAGAAAGGTTGTTATAATGCTGGGGAACTTGTCTTTAAGTTCTCGTTTCAGCTTGTCATCTTTATAGTTGTAATGTTTTTTATTTAAGAAAGCTAACAGTCCTAATTGTCGGATGTTTAAGAATTGGTGTCAAGTTTAGTCCAAGACATTAGTGTCAACAAAACGGAAGTCAATCAAATTGGAAAGCTTTTTAGAAAGTGAGGTTGTCAAGCTGTCCGCAAGCGTTAAGGCAAAGCACCTTTAATTTTTTAAGTTTTAGTAATTCATCAGTAAACTTGAATTTCTTTGACCGATTAATATGTAAGAATTCGAGCTTGTCACTTAATTGGCTTAATCCTTTATCATTTTCCACTTTCAAACAATAGTGAAGTTCAACCTTATAAAGCCAACTTTGATTGTAAAGTTCTTTATCTTAGCAATTCAATTCAAGATATAATTATTTTTCCGATGTTAGCAAATGTAAAAGCATTCGCCTTATCTTTGAAATGCCAAAGAATAGATATTCGGAACTCTGCAAAAGTGTTACCTTGATCTCCAAAGATATTATCTTTTAAGTCCTTTCAAATACCTTTAGTGTTTCAACTGGTCAAACCATATTGTATTAAATCTCCAATCCATTCTTAAATATCGTTATATAAAACTAAATTGCAACTAACAAACCACTGCTTGCCGGAAGTAGCGGCATTCATTGGTTCGTCTGTTCAAATATAGTTATATCGTTTAATAGAATATCTGTTGTTGATTAGCATTCGTCAGCCGCTACCTTGGTAAGCACTTTGTTATACGCTTTTAAGCTGATTACTATTGTAATTTGCCAAAGGAATTTGAAATTTCTTTAAGTAAGATTCAAGAAACAGCTTTTGTCAGTCTTGTCAATCAATTTAATGAAATTTATATAGTCCTTTTGCATCCAGGCTTCGTCTGCACTTTGAATATTTTGAGATTGAATTATTCGTCTTGTATATTCTTTGGATTGTCGTTCTGAAAATTCATTAAGCTCTATGAATGCGTTTTTGTCAAAATTACTTTGTCTTTGTTAATAGTTAACGTGTCGGGAATAAAGTCGTTGTCGTAATGCTTGTCAGGAAAGATGATTTTGATAAGATTGAATAGATATTTTTCCTTGAAGTTCTTTCCTATTCTCATTTCTTTTGTGAGAAAGTATCACCTACATTATACGTCTATATACTTCAAGTCTTATCAGGCTATCGTCTGTCGGATTTTTGAACGTTATGTAGTGCTGTAGTCTGCCTTGCTTATTTACGTATGGTTCATATTTAATTACGGGTTCATTTATAGTAATAGTCCTTTGAGGTCTTAAATAGGCGTTAGTTGTTATAAGTGCAGACAGTGTTAAACCACTGATAATCAAAAAGTCAACAAAAGTCAGAATAACAACCGTGATGATGTCTCTGGCAATAATCTTGAATTTTGAGTTAGTTGGTATAATTAGTCTTCTTAAATGTTTGAAATACCAAAATAATGTCCAAACAATGGCAACAAGAATAATCGGAATTAGAAAATAGTGGTAAATGATTAACAGAAAAGAAAAAGTGTCAAAGTATTTGATTCTAAAAAAAGGAAATGCAATTAAAACAGACTATAAGATAATCTGAATTACTATTGTCTTAACACCTACTTGTTGCTTCATCGTTGTCGTGTCGGTTTGAATTGCCATAACGTGCCGCTGCTTGCCGGAAATAGCGGCATTCGCGGTTCGTCAGTTCAAATATAGTTGTATAGTTCAATTGTCATTCTGTTGTTGAATAGCTTGCGTTAGCCGCTATTTAGGCAAGCATTTGTTGTAAGCAGTTTTTGTCAAGCAAGACCGATAACACTAAAGTCGTAAAACTTTTTTGTCGCTAAGTTAATTTTGAAATTGAAGTAGCAATTGCCACCATCGTCATCAATCATAAGTTCTGTCTTCCATCGGTCGTAGAAGTGCTGCAAAAACAATTAACCCAAACTTCTTTCTCACCTTTTTTATTTGCCACTACCATTAGCTGCTTTTTGTAATTGCGTTTCTTTAAGTCGATACTCCTTTGCTTATGGTCTTTGTCTAACGAATCATTATAGTCATTAACACAAGCAATTAGTAAGCTGTCAATGTTAACAATATCTTCCTGTGTCAAAGTTGGTGGCTTAAGTGAACTGTCAAAAGGGTAATAGAGTTTTTTGACGAATAAAATAATTGCAGTTTTTGAAGTGTCAAGCTGAATATTATTTGTGCTTTTACTTTTTGAAATTTGTCCGGCTTTTTTGTTTTGAGTATGTCCGCAGGAAGTAAAAGCATTTGTAAAACAAAATGCAATTGTCAGAATGATTATGTATAAACGATGTGTCATTTTAAAATTGCTTGCAACGAATCGGTATTGGCGTTGGTGGCGGAATTTGGAAAACATCAGCCCGAACTGCTGTTGGTAAATGTACAAAAGATGATACTATATTCTGATGTTCGCTTTATAATATTGAGCTGACACCAAAGCTGATAAAAAGCTGAAGTTGAGTACCTGCGTTCAGTCCGCCGACATAACGCCAATACTTCTGTTAGGTGCAGTTTTTTGTCTCTCAAAATAAGTTGTAACTGTCTGAAATATCTCTTTATTGTCACCAGCTATATATTGAAATGGAATTAAAAATGGTGTATTATACCACCAGCCTAAAGTGTAATATAAAATCCTTTGTAGAATGCTCATGTCAGCAATGAAAATGCTTTTGTCAACAAGATAAATAGCCATACCAGATGAGTTTTTAAAACTCTGCCATTTAATATCGTTTACATTGTCCCAACTGCTTTGCTTGTATCTGACATTGTCAAATATCCCTTCGCTGTTTAGTTCAAGTGCTACCTGGTCTGTAACGGCAGGAATAAAAAAACTTTACGACAAATGCGATAAGTATAAGTAGCAAAGCACTGTCGAATAAGTAAAGTTTGTCTTTCACCTCAGCAAGTCTTGTGTCATTATATGTCATAACGATTAACCACAGGTTGAGTAATAACAGTCCTGTCCCGCTGATGTAAGCAAAACCTTTATTATACTTAAATTGAATTTTGTCTTCCATAAAATTGCACCTAACACAAATATAGGCGCTACCATTCAAATTTTATATAATTTTTAAAGCTCTAATATTCATTACTACTCACCCGCGCTTTTTGTATTCCCCGGTAGCGCCAATCCCTCTCATGAATTTCTATAATATGTTGCCGTTGTTCCTGTAAAATACATACTACTCTTTCACAAAAGCCGGCGTTATAGTAGCTTTGTTATTGGTAACTTTCAATACTCGCTGAAAGCTTGCAGCTTCCCTCTCGCCTCTTAAAGCTCACCACTTGCAACTTGTGTCTTGTAACTTGCAACCTTTCTCATAAATCTCCCAACTGCGGTCTCAGCAATATCTCTTCCACACAGGCTTGTGGAGAGAGAAAGGCGGATGTATAGATCAGGTTAGCAACATCGCTCACCTCCATTATCCGTTGCGGGTCAATACCACTGCCAGCCCAGCTATCAGTCATCGTAGCGCCAGGATATACTGCCGTTACTTTTATATTGTATGGCTTTAATTCCTCACGCAGGTTTTTACTAAATCCTGCCAAAGCAAACTTACTGATGCTGTATGCACCACCATTGGGATACGCCTTGAAAGAAGCAATAGAACACATATTAAATATATGTCCTTCTCTTGCTAGCCATCATAGTAGGTAACAATGCACGGGTTAAATGATAGGCACTGTACAGGTTGGTATTGATCATTTGCTCCAATGCTCCATCAGGCTCATTGTACACGCTGCCGGGTACAAATTGTCCCGCATTGTTTACAATAATATCAACCTTATCTACCGTCTGTAGCACCCACGCTGCAAAATGCAGCACTTCTTCTTTATTACTCATATCGCAGGCGCGTGCAAGAATGCTTGTATGCGGATAACGCGCCTGCATATTGGTAGCTACCTGCTGCAATGTTTGCTCATTACGGGCGCACAGCAACAAAGTATGCCCTTGCCTGTCATCGGCAAACTTATCTGCGATAGCTAATCCCAATCCTTTAGATGCTCCTGTAACAACGATATTCATAACTGATGATGGATTAAGTAAAACCTGCCCAATGGCTGGCAGGTTCAAAAATAGAGTGTATGTTGGTAATTATGGATGCGGCTGTGATTAAATGATTAAGAATGCCCATACCCACCATCCTTTACTTGTCTCGTAATGTATACTATAGATATTGGGTTTGTGTTGATATTCAGAATGGTTTTATAGGGACGCCCAATACGGTAAATGTAATCTTTCCAATCCGTTCAATATCTATGTGTGTATTTCTATGTCCCTATGATACTATGTGGTGAATATTCGTCCGCTTATATTTTGTGGGACAAGTTAAGCCCACCATCTCCGAACCTTATTTTATCCTCCCCCGAACCCCTTCCTAATACTGAACAACCCCGGGTTATACTTAAGTTATACCTAACTTATACCTAACTTATACTTAACTTATACCGAATCTCCTCCCTATCTCCCCCTATGTAACTCCTCCCAAATCCCTACTAACTTCCTATCTTCGCCATACTCCCCTTTAGGGGCCGGGGCTTCATCTTTGCTCCTTATCTTGACTTATGAAATACCATCATTTATTCTTTGACCTTGATCATACTCTGTGGGACTTTGAAGCGAACGCCAAAGAAACACTGCACGAATTATATTTAAGACATGATTTAGCCAAAAGAGGTATTAACAATTTTGATGCTTTCTTTGATCAATACAGCTATCACAACACTCGCCTTTGGGACCGGTACACCAAAGGTTTCATTAAGCAGGAAGAGCTCCGCTGGAAACGTATGTGGCTGACAATGCTGGATTTTAAAGTGGCAGACGAACCTTTGGCAAGACAAATGGCAGTCGACTTCCTGGAACTCCTGCCGCTGAAGAAAAACCTGTTCCCTTACACAGTTGAAATATTGACTTACCTGAAGAACAAAGGCTACCAGCTCCACCTTGTTACAAACGGCTTTGATGCGGTACAAATGAGTAAGCTGGCAAGCAGTAACCTGCGGGATTTCTTTGTAGAGATCATTACCTCGGAAAACAGCAATAGCCTGAAGCCAAACAAGGAGATATTTGAATTTGCCATGGCTAAATGCAAAGCCACCCATGCCGAATGCATCATGATAGGGGACAACCTGGATGCCGACATTGCCGGTGCCATGAATGCCGGGCTGGATACCATATTTGTCAATCACCTGAGTATTGATGCGCATATACAACCTACCTATATGATCCATCACCTGCAGGAGCTGGAAGAGATATTCTAGCTTTAGGATTGTACAATATTAAAAAGCATAATTGCTATTTTTTAGGCTGCATTAATAGACAATTTATAATGATTCCAAAGCAAACTGCCTTATAATCTGTTGTACAATGAAGAGGAATACTTCTCTGTAAATATGACTGCATTATTGTACAGTGTTCATTTACACCCCATTACTAATGGGCATAATTAAATAACCATTATTAATGCGGTAACCGATGCACATAATTAGACACGGACTACTATATTTGGCACTATGAAAGTACACAGGTACCACGAGCAGCAACGAAGAAAGTGGGTGTATGAGATGCAGCATAAGCTGAAACCGGTAAAGCAGATTTGTAAGGAGGCAGTCATTTCAAGGGCAACCTTATACAACTGGATAAAGGAGTTTGAGGAGGAGAATGCAACGGTAGATAATGAGGCCGGGCTGCCGGAAGAACATGCTATTGCCTGGCAGCCATTGGATAAACACAAGATGCTGCTGGCTGCTTTGGGCAAGGTGGATAAAGACAAAAAAATAAGCCAAAGGCTGGTAAGCGAACTGATGAAGCGTTATACACTTACCGTAGCGCAGGCATGCAGTATTGCCGGTATAGAGGAGGCTGCCTATAACTACAAGCCCCGCAAGCCAGAGGTAGCAGACAGGCTGGTGTACAATGAGCTGGTAAGACTGATAGCAGAAGACTCATCAAGAGGTTTGAACGACTGCCATGCGGTACTGCAAAGCACCCATTCTGAATGGACACATAAACAGGTCAAACGCATTTACCGTCAAGGGAGATTATACCTCAAGCGTACCCGTGCACGCAACACAAAGCTGCTCAATAACATTATTCCGCAAACACCAGTGCCTGCAGACAGGATACTCCGCCTGAAACGGGAAGCTGCTTTCTGGCAGGTGGGCGTGCTGGAAGCATCATTGAATGATAATACTACATACTGGATACTCTACCTCATAGATTATAATGACGGTACGCCCCTCAATGCTTCCACTGGTGAAGGCAGCTTAACTGCTGAACAACTGCTCGACTTTTTTACTACTGCAGTAAAAGAAAATGGAGCACCCAGGAAGATGCGGGTAATAGATCAGCCGCCATTTAACAGCCGCGAAGTAGCCCGTTGGATATGGGATAACAAAGTTGCCATGTACCGATTATCTATGGCAAAGCCCGAGAACGAATTGGAAATTGGTCACCTTCAGGATAGCATCCGGCAGCAGTTAATAGAAGAAGGCACCACACTGGAACAGGTAAAAGACAAAGCTATTGCTTGGATAAATAGCATTGCGGAGCGGGAGGCGAGTGTTACAGAGTTATCTACAGCAGAAGTATCATAAGTATTCGAACCTGATGCATTGTTTCATTGACAGTTTAATTCTACAATCAAAGCTGCTTTGTCATCCCGACAAAGGAGGGATTTGTGCTTAGTCATTGATCAAAGTCTAATAGAGAGTGATTTATCTATAATTCACAGATGCTTCGTGCACCTGCCAAGCCGAAGGCATGATCAGCAAGACAAACTCTGTGTATGATAATTAAAGGTAGCTGCCACAAACCCAGGTTTCAACCACCTCTATATTTACCCTACACCGCATACCTGTTCTTCCGGAAATACTGAAACCCCAATCCAAATAGAATAATAAGCCCTATAGGCACTACAATATTAATAAACTGCCATTGGGTGCGCTGCTCCTGTATTTTCTTCTTGTCTAATAACCGTAGGGTAAAGTCTTTGTTACGGCTCTCAAAGATGCCACTGTTGCTTACCATATAATCCACACTGTTAAGGAAGAACTCACGGTTGGCAAAGCGGTAGCTTTCCAATGGTAGCTCGCCCATTGGTAAAGGTCCGGTGGTGTTGCTTACTGCATTGGTTACAATATCTGCATCGGATACTACTATTTGCTTTGTGGATGTAGTGGCACTGGCTGCAAAAGGTTTTCCTTGGTGTTGCGCTGCACAGAGTCCTGCACGGTTGCATCCAGGCGGTTGGCAAAGAGGCTTTTGAACTTTCCTTCCAGTAATACCGCTACAGGGATATGACTCTTATTCATGGTATTGAAGTCTTCATCGGTGCGAATGCTGTTGAGACTTACCAAAGCAGGGGAGCTTAATATGCGGCTGTTGGTATCGCTTGCTAATAAGATAGTCTTTTGTATGCCGGGTGCTTTTACTGTATCTATACTGGATGGAAAGAGCGGTAGCACACGGTCTAAGTTTTTAGAAATAGGATTGTTATTGGTTGCCTGTAAGAAGGGATAATATGGCCAGGGCACACGCTGCATACGCGGACTGTTATCAGGATTATAACCAACTACAATTGGTATCTTAGAACAGTTTAAGTCCTGCACTAAATCACCATTGATGCGTACACCGTACTTGAATAATATATCATCAATATTAAGGTTGCGGTCGAAGGCTACAAAGTCTGCCTGGCTGCGCATGAGGCTGTCCAGTTCTGCATACAACTTATCTACAAACCAAAGCACTTTACCACCGTGCATGATGTATTGGTCTATCTTTAGCTTGTCTTCATCAGTAAAAGGCTGTGTGGGCTTTACAATCAGCAATGCATTGATTTGGTCAGGATTGGGATAGCCGCGTTTTAGATCGAAGACAGCTAAGCGGTATTCGTTGCGGAGGCTTTCACCTAAATCATTCACCTTAAGATCAGTTGGCTCGCCGTTGCCTACACAGTAGGCTACTGAAGGCACATAGGTACGCGTAAGCTTGTCTATAGCATTGGCAAACTTAAACTCCAGTAATGCTTCTGCAGCATTGCGGGTAGCTTCTTTATCAGGCTGCGGCTCTTCGTTGATCACATTGAAGTTTTTGAATACGGTACGGCTACTCCGCAAATCAATAGCAAAAGGTCTTTGTTGTTTATAGTACACCAGTGCCGATGGAATGATAAGCTGGTTGGTTGCCTTATTGTCTGTTGCACTAATATCTTCATTACGCTCAAACACAACACCCAGGTGGGCAAGGCTGTCGTACAACTGCGCTTTTGCGCTATCTGGCAAACTTCCACCCGGTGTTTCAAAGCTCACCTGTATCTTATTGTTGATGTCTTTAAACTCACGTAATAAGTCTTGCACACCAATACTTAACTTCTTATAATCGGCAGGCAGATCTCCATTCAAAAAGACCTTGATGTTGATAGTAGAGTCAACGTTCTCCAATAACTTCTTTGTAGAGGGACTCAAAGTAAAGCGCTTCTCTGCGGTAAGGTCTATACGATAATAAATGAAGGAGGATAAGTAAACAATGGCTGCAAAAAAGACTATAACTACTACCCACCAGTATTTATGTTGAAGTATTTTATTCATTTAAATTTATATGAAATTATCGAATTGCAAGGTTGCTTTCGTTTCCCCTCTCCACCCCGTGGAGAGGGGCAGGGGGTGAGGTCTATCTCTTTACTATGTTCCGCTGTGTTATCCACAAGAACAAAACAATAATGCCAAAAAAGTAAATAATATCGCGCATATCAATCACACCACGGCTGATACTGTTGTAGTGAAAGTTGATGCCCAGCATTTCTATGTAATAATCAGGCCCGGCATTGAATACCGGCAACCTGCTTACTGCTTCAAAACCGGTATATAGAATAAAGCAGATAAAGGCGCCGGTAATGAATGCCACTACCGTATTGTTGGTAAAGCTGCTGGCGCATATACCTACTGCCGTAAATACCGCACCCAACAAGAGCAAACCGATATAACTGCCAATGGTAGCCCCTACATCTATGCCACCCACGGCACTTAACTGCTGTATAGAAATTGCATAAATAACCGTTGGCAACAAGGCTAATGCCACTACCAATAAAGCCCCGAAATACTTCCCCCATACAATTTGGGAGGGCTTTAAAGGCATGGTCTTCAACAACTCGAATGTGCCCCCCTTGTATTCATCGGCAATGCTGCGCATAGTGATGGTAGGGACAAGGAATAATAATATCCATGGCGCCAGGCTAAAGAAGCCGCCCAATGAGGCATAGCCAAAGGTGAGCAGGTCCGTGTCCGGGAAAACAAACAGGAACAAACCGGTGAGCAGAAGGAAAATAACCAGTGCAATATAGCCGGTAAGGCTGCTGAAAAACTGCAGCCATTCTTTTTTGCATATCATCCACATAACGCCAAAGCTAAAGGTTATTAGCTATCCAGTGCATTAAACGATGGGTGACGGGGGTTGGTATGGGGGAGTGGAAACTTTAGGAATTTATTAAAAGGAGGTGGAGTGCAGGCCCTGCCCTAAAGGAAGTAGGAAGGATATCTGGTGTTACATAGGAGGAGATATAGAGTAGATAGCAAGGAGATTAAGTATAACTTAGGTATATGTTTGGTATAAGTTAGGTATAAGTTAAGTATAACTTGGGGTATTCCAGTATTGAGAATGGGGTTTTTACAAGGTAATGTAGTGGTGTGAAACAGTTGTATATTGTTGTATATGAAGGGGTAGTAACTGGATGGTGTGTTGAAGATAGAGGGAGTAAGTTACAGCTCTGGTTGTATTGTCGCAATTGAATGATTGTTGCATAAAACGGGTTAAGTAATTGAAAATGAATATGGGAATATATAATATTGGAGTTGACGTGATTTTTACAACCCCAGGCAACAAAATTGTTATAGGTTTGCAACAAATTTGTTGTGCCATGAAACAGCAAGCAGTAAAAACAAAACCATTTAATACTAAAAAGAGTATTCAAAACGCAGCCGGTAGAACGAAAGCGCCAAGAAAATGGACATTGTTACTGGAAGGGAAAGAATATGTTTGGACCAATAAAATGGAGCGGGTTGGCATTATTAGAAAAGGTATCCCATATGCTTCTTTAGAAGTCGTTAGTAAAAGATTAAACAGCCCTGTAAAGTCGGTATTATCTTTAGTTGGAATGCCACAAACCACTTATAATAAGAAAAAAAGCGAACATTCACTACTCGATAGCAGAGATAGCGAACTTGTTTTATTAATTACAGAATTAATAGATTATGGTATAGAAGTATTCAATAATGAAGAAGAAAAATTTCAAAGATGGTTAAAAAAGCCTAATCTATCTCTTGGAGGGAATTCTCCTGAAAGTATGCTTGATACTGTAACAGGCATTAGTGAAGTAAAGTTTTGTTTAAACAGACTTGAATTTGGAAATCTGGCTTAATGATAGTATATAGAATAGAAAGAGAAAAATATTTAGATACAACTTTGCAGGGAATTGGTGCTTCTATGTCGAAGGGATATAGATGGAATAGCTTTAATACAAGATTGGTCTATACAGCAGAAAGCAGAGCTTTAGCTACTTTAGAAGTATCAGTACATCTGGATTTAAGTGAAGATTTGCCTGCAGACAGGTTTTATATCGAGATTGAAATTCCAGATAATATTACGATACTTGAAGTACAACTAAAAGATTTACCTGATGATTGGGATGCTAAACCTCCAGCAATAACAACACAAACAATTGGTGATGACTTTGTAAATGATAATGAAGCTGCAGTTCTAAAAGTACCAAGTAGTATTGTCCCACAAGAATTTAATTATCTCATCAATCCAAATCATATGGATGCCAGTAGAATTAAGGTTATAAATAAGACAAGAATGAGTTTTGATCCAAGATTTCAAATCAAGTAAATTACTGCTAATGGGGTAGAATACTCTATTACTGGTAAGTAGCATGGGACTATGTGTTATTCTCCATCCTCCCACTCTTGTCAAAATTCAGCTTCCCTCTATTCAAAAAACATACATCATCCATTCTAAACGATTAACCCAGGCAGCTTCTAAATACAGCAACTTTCGGGTTGTTATCGGCTATACAGGTTTATACATTTGTATAGTTAAACACAGCAAATTATGAACACGCAGGAAGCAACAAACTATAACCGTATTGCAGCAGCCATTGGTTATATAAAAGATAACTTCAAAACACAACCACAACTTGAAGAAGTAGCCCGGCACATCAATGTAAGCCCATTCCATTTTCAGAAGCTATTTACAGACTGGGCGGGTGTAAGTCCTAAGAAGTTTTTGCAATACATTACGGTAGAACACGCAAAGGGCATGCTCCAGAAAGAGCAGGCAACTTTATTTGATACAGCTATAGAAACCGGACTCTCCGGTACAGGGCGGCTACATGATCTGTTTATTAATATTGAAGGAATGACACCGGGTGAATATAAGAATGGTGGCGAGAACCTTACTATCAATTACAGCTTTGCTGAAAGTCCTTTTGGTAATATATTAGTTGCTTCTACACCTGTTGGCATTTGCCATATCTCCTTTGCCGATGATGAAGCAGCAGCATTAAAGTCTTTACAAGACAACTTTCCTAATGCTACCTATAAGCAAATGGTGGATCTTGCACAGCAGAATGTACTTTACTTTTTTACCCACGACTGGAGCAAGCTTAACCAGGTAAAACTACACCTCAAGGGCACTGCCTTTCAGCTAAAGGTATGGGAGAGCCTGTTGAAAATTCCAATGGGTCATCTATCAACCTATGGTGCTATTGCAAAGAATATACAACTTCCCAGTGCTTCCCGTGCGGTGGGCACTGCTATTGGCAGCAACCCGGTTGCCTTTTTAATTCCTTGTCATCGTGTTATTCAATCATCAGGTATATTTGGTGGTTATCATTGGGGGAGTGTACGCAAGACTGCTATCATTGGATGGGAGGCTGCGCGGATGGATATGGCGCATGCAGTGAGTGCATGATAACCATTTCACCGCAGAGAACAAGAGTGTATAGAGGTTTAGCAGAGTCATTGAAATCATAATCATGATCTCACACATTGACATCAGTAATAAGGAGCTTTGGAGAGCGATCCACCAGCAAACGGTTTGCTTTGCAGGAAACAGGAAGCTTAAGATCTATGGCACGCTCCATTGCTCATCGGGTAAGCGGATGAAGAAGGAAAATCGTACATTTTTTCAGTCAGAAAAGGAAGCACTGGGGCAAGGCTTTCGCCCTTGCGGACATTGCATGAAAGATGCTTATAAAAAATGGAAACATGAGCTTATTCGCTAACGATGCCAGTATTAACCTGTTGCCTTATGATGGCGTAGTACATTATTATGGTAAGGTGCTTCCGCATGAAGATGCAACCAATTACTTCAAAACCTTTATGCACACCATTGAATGGAAGAATGATGAAGCTATCATCTTTGGCAAGCATATTCTTACTAAAAGAAAAGCAGCCTGGTATGGCGATGCTGCATATTCCTATACCTATTCAAAAGTTACCAAAGATGCATTGCCATGGACAGCACAATTGTATTTTCTTAAACAACTGGCACAGCAGATCACCGGTGCTGCTTATAATTCCTGTTTACTTAATCTATACCATACTGGTGATGAAGCTATGGCATGGCATAGCGATGATGAAAAGACCTTAGCTAAGGATGGAGCAATTGCCTCTATCAGCCTCGGTGCGGAAAGGAAGTTTGCTTTCAAACATAAAAGGACAGGAGAAACTGTTTCGATGCTATTAGAGCATGGCAGTTTGCTGGTAATGAAGGGAGCTACACAAACTAACTGGCTGCATCGCTTATCTAAATCGAAGCTGGTGAAGGAGGCGAGGATTAACTTGACGTTTAGAACGATTCTGGAGCAATGATTTCCGTCATTGCGATCCGCAGGCTGGCGGAGAAGCAATCTGTGGATAATGATATAATCAAATTATCCATCAATAATGATTGATAGAACAGCAGTACAAATCACTTCTGCTTACAATGATGGTATGCATTCTAACAAAAAACTACTAAACTTGCTCTTTCATCATCAATTCATTGCTACCATGAAGATTATTTACCTGCTCCTTTTTACACTGTTGCTCCAACATGTATATGCACAAACTAATCTTATCCAAAACATCAATGCACGCCATACTATAAATCTTGATGGTCGGTGGCATTATATTATAGATCGGTTTGAAACAGGATTTAAAGGCTTTCAAGGAGCTACTGCCGATGAAAAAGGATCCTTGTCTGGCTTTTTTGAAAACAGGCAACAACAGCAACCGGGTGAGCTGGTAGAATATGATTTTGAGAAATCGCCTACCTTAATAGTGCCTGGCGATTGGAACTCGCAGAATGATGAATTACTGTTTTATGAGGGTACCATTTGGTACCAACGCAACTTCTATGTGCAGCCACAGCAAGGCAAGAAGTATGTACTACGCTTTGGTGCAGTGAACTATGAAGCCTATGTTTCTGTAAACGGTAAGAAAGCAGGTACACATATTGGCGGCTTTACACCATTTGAATTTGATGTAACGAACCTGCTTAAGAATGGTAATAATTCCATTGTTATTAAAGTAGATAACACCCGTAAGAAAGAGGCAGTGCCTACAGACAATTTCGACTGGTGGAACTATGGAGGTATTACACGCGATGTAATGCTGGCAGAACTGCCCAATAATTATATACAGGATTATAAAATACAGGTTGCAAGGGGTGATCTTAAAACCATCACTGGTTATGTGCAAATGAGTGATTCTGCTGCTTCGCAAAGCATCCGTATCAACATACCCGAAGCTGGTTTACAAACAACTGTAACAACAGATAAGAATGGTAAAGCATGGATTCAGTTGCCCGTAAAAAAGCTTACTTACTGGCAGCCTGAAAACCCTAAGTTGTATGATGTTACTGTTGCCGCTGCAACAGATACAGTAATGGATAGAATTGGCTTTCGAACTATTGAAGTGAGCGGGAAGAATATTCTGCTCAATGGTAAGTCTGTCTTCCTGCGCGGTATATGTATACATGCAGAAAATCCATTCATTCCCGGCAGGCCGCGCAGCACCAGCGACCTGCAAATGCTACTGCATTGGGCAAAAGAACTGGACTGCAACTATGCACGTCTTGCACATTATCCACACGATGAGAACATGAGCCGTATAGCTGATAGTATAGGCTTGCTGCTTTGGGAGGAAGTGCCTGTGTACTGGACTATTGACTGGACAAACACGAATACATATAATAATGCGCAGCACCAGCTTTCGGAATTGATAACACGTGATAAAAACCGCGCCAGCGTTATTATCTGGAGCATTGGTAATGAAACGCCCAACAACAGTGATCGCGAAAAGTTCATGGAAGGCTTAGCTGATTACGTACATGCTACTGATAGTACGCGATTAGTATCAGCAGCTTTGCTTACAAGCGGAACAGCCAATAATACGGTCAATGTAAATGACCCGTTAGGTAATAAGTTAGATGTTGCCAGCTTCAATGAATATTATGGATGGTACACCAAAGAAATGCCTTGGGAAATAGGCAAGTTTAACTTCAACATTGCGTATAACAAACCGGTTATTATTAGTGAAGTTGGTGCTGATGCATTAGGTGGCTTTCATGCCGATTCTACTGTGCGCTTTTCTGAGGAATACCAGGAAACGTTTTTCAAAAATCAATTACCTCTCATTAATAAAATAGATGGATTGCGTGGCATGACTCCCTGGATATTGGTAGACTTTCGCTCACCCAAAAGATTGAATCCAACCTATCAAATGTATTGGAACCGCAAGGGCCTGATCAGTGAAACCGGGCAGAAGAAGAAAGCATTTTATGTACTGCAGCATTTTTATGAAGAGAAGGCAAAACAAACGCAATAAGTATAAGATTGAAATTGGTTAGCTGATAAAAGGCAGCAAGCCGCGGAGGATTACATGCTGCTTGCTGCCCTTTATCTCTTTACCCCATTATAACAGGCATGGCTATCGCTGCTCACCTGTGGGCTGTTGACCGATTGTGTATCCAGGTGCTGTTCATTGCTGCTCAGTGGCTGCCGTACCTTGGTGAGCAGATTGTTGATGTTCTGCTCAATGATACCCGTCATTGTACACAGTTTGGAGTAATAGTATCTTAACTTGTCCCGTAACTTTTATTATAGATCTCGGGGACATTCAGAGTTATACTTAACTTATACTGAACTTACACTGAAGTTATACTGAACTTATACCTAATCTCCTCCCTATCTCCGTCGTATCTCCTCCCTGTCTTGCCCTTTCAAACTTGCCTCTTAAATCCTGCCACTTGTCTCTTATTAATATTCGTCCGCTTGCATTTTATGGAACAAGTTAAGGTAATAGTATAGTGTACAGTCCATTACAGCAGGTTTCGAACCCACATTATTATTAACCTTCTATCAATATGGTTTTGCCTTATATTGCTTACTCCCGGAGAACATAGTGACTTTTTCAATTAACCATAAGTAGTTTAAAAATTCTATTTACTTTTAAATAAAATTATATCAGTAACCTGTAAACAGTTTAGCAATTAAGCCAGGCGAATTAAATATTTGATATTGAATACACTGCTTTATTGGGAAACAACTGCGTTGAAATTTTGCCATAGATGTTGGACTAAGCTGCTTTATTCACTTTGTTTTATTTGAAAGTGCTTATTATCCATTCAATAACAATTAAGCCAAACAGCATCTAAATCTACCTCCTATGCTTTATAATCGCTAAAAACGAAATATTCAAGTTCTCCTGTTACAATAAAATGATTAAATATGAAAAAAATAATAAAATTCCCAACGGATGAACAAGATGAATTTATCTACGTTGAAGTCGAAGATATGCCGCGACTAGGCGAAACGGGAGACGGTTTAGTTGCAGTAGGTGCGGAAGAGGAGGATGAGGGCGTTAAAAAAGCAACAAGTAAATTTGAAAAAGCCCTCGGACCTATTAAAAGCATTGCTGATTCGGTCATCAACAAAATCAGGCAGATCTCCGATTCCCCGTCGGAGATAGTTGTAGAAGTAGGTCTGAAATTTAATGCAGAAGCAGGAATAGTCATTTCTAAGGCAAGTACAGAGGCAAACCTGAAAATTACGATGAGTTGGAAAAAGAACGAATAAAGTTGAATCTGTAACGTATATTCCAATCACATAAACTTTATTAGTGCAAATGGCTGATTTCACCTACTCTATTGCAAGAATTTTGAAAGCTGACGGCGATAAGACTGCAGGCACAGGTTTTCTGGTTTCTTCAGAGGAAGGCTTTATTCTTACTTGTACCCATGTCATTTGCGAGACTGAATTAACTAAAACTCCGGATACTGTACAACTGACTTTTCTCCGGGACAAACAAAAAAAAATATTAACTGCAAGAGTATTATTTTATAAGAGAGAAAATGAGGGTGATTTTGCAGTTCTGAAAGTTAATGAAATTCCGGAAGGAATCTTTCCACTACAACTTACAGGGTTTACCGGAGATTCGGAAGCCCATTTTACTACCTATGGCTTTCCAAATAGCAGCACCATTAATGGGTTTGCTGGTTATGGAACAATTAAACCTGTAAGAATTCTTCACGATTGCGGTTTTGATATTATACAATTAAGCAGCAATGATATCACCCGCGGTTTTAGCGGCGGGCCCGCTATAGAAGATTACTCCGGAAATGTGGTTGGGGTAATTTCTCTTATTACTTCTCAGGATAAGTATGGACGCCAGGCAGAGATAGCTTTTGCAATTCCATCTGAGATGATTGTGAAATTGTTCAGTGAAATAAAACTGGTTAAGAGCACTTTTTTGAAAAATCCAAAGGATGTCCAGTTCAAATTGGAGGAAAACATCGTAAAACAAATCGGAAGTCTTTCAGAGCAACTGAAAATCAGAATTTTAATCGTTACATCAATACCAAGTGGAATTTTCAATGTCAATAACGATAAGGCGATAATACAGGATTATGTCAACAAAGTGTTTGTTCAAACTATCTTTCGGAAGAAGTTTAATGTTGAACTCTACGAATTGATAGATTTTAAGCAAGCAAAAGTTTTATTGAGCTCAGATGAAAGCAGGACAGGCAAAGTTGAACCATGCATAGATCTTAAAGATATGGACCTTATTATAGCCATAATATGGCATAACTTAGGATATGAAGAAAATAATACAGGGAATATTGACTTTCTTTTAAATAAAGCAAAAAGTTTTGAGAGCGCAAACGAATTTCTTAAAGCAAAGTTACTTCTTTACAACCGGATAGATAAGTTTAGTCCCGATCTGCAGGAGCCTTGTTATGAACAGATAAAGAGAAGTTATGAGAGCACTATTGATTTTTTTAAAAATATAAATTACACCGACATTACAAAATATGAAAAAGGAGATTTTGAATCGCAATTCGAACTTGATCTTCGTCGCTTTCTCTATCATCTGCTTGCTACTCATCCCACCAACGGAAAGCAACGGATAATTCAAAAAAATATCATCAATCCTTTCAAGGGCTTGCATCAGTATTCAGGTGATGATGCTCATCTCTTTGTCGGGAGAAGACAGCAGATTGATGACCTGGTATATAAAATACAGGAAATGAATTTGCATGGCATGCTGATGATCCTCGGTGCATCGGGATCAGGCAAATCTTCGTTGATCAGAGCGGGTTTATTTCACCGCTTGCTTCGTTTAGAGGCAGTTCCGGGAAGCAATAAATGGAAAATCATTGAAATATCTATCAGTAAAATTGAGCCGGAATACTTTAGCAAGGAGATATTGGATCCGGTTATCAATGCAGCGATTATTGATGGCAACGGTAAATTAAAAAGTGAACTACGACGTAAATTGCTTGAAAGTAAGGATATAGGAACGCTCGCCTCAAACATCCTCGGGAACGATGCTGCAAAAGGAAAGGTTATATTATTCATTGACCAGTTTGAAGAAATGTTTACCCTGGTGAAAGAAGAAAACGACCGGGCAGCTTTTATGGCTGTATTATTGAAAATTGCGCAATCGGAACAGTTTATTATTCTAATGGCAATGCGCAATGATTATTACCATAAATGTTCTGAATATAGTGAATTTCAAAAATTATTGGACAACAACACATATACGGTATTGCCACCAGAAGATTCAGCACTGCGCCGGATTATCTCTTATCCTGTTCATGCGAGTGGGCTTCGCTTTGAAGACGAAAATTTAGCGGCTACAATATTTAATGATGTAAATAAATCAGCAGGCATTTTACCCCTGCTTTCTTACGCAATGTTTCAATTGGTGGAGAATAAAAATCCTCAGAATATTTTAACCCTGTCTGCTTACAAGCAGTTGGGCGGAATTGAAGGCATCATTCAAAAGCAGGCAGCAACGGCCATAAAACCTTACAAGTCCGGTGTCAATTTCCAAAACAATTTTAGTTTTCTTTTCCGTAAACTGATAACCATTTCTGAAAATGATGAACCCACTAAAAAGATTGCGGAATATGAAGAAGATAAATGGGATTCGGGAGTCAGGGAAATTCTGGATGCGTTAATTGAGCAACGTTTGCTTTTTACTGATAAAACCCCGACTGGTAAAACAGTTATACAAATAACACATGAAGCGTTATTAAGTAACTGGAGTACACTTCGTGATTGGATTAGTATTGCAAAATCAGATTTATTGATTCTTAAGCGTGTCGAGATCTTAGCTTGCGATTGGATGAAATCAAGGGATGCTGCATCAGCCGTTCTGGAAAAATTAAAAATAGATCGCATGCATCTGTGGCCCGAAGAACGGCTAAGGGTTGTAGCAGAAGCAATCAACCGCCTTGGCTATGATATCAATAGTGATGTAGCAGCCGAAAACAGGGAAGCATTCAAAAAATTCATTCGCCCTGAAACGGATAGATTGATTGAAGAGTTGCAGGTAATACAACTGGATCATCAGCGCAGAGCAGAAATAGGTGATCGGTTTGCACAACTTGGCGATAAAAGAAAAGGCGTTGGTGTTTCGGCAAACAATCTTCCGGGCATTGTATGGTGTAAGGTTTACCCTGGCGAGGTCAACATAAAAATGGAGGATAAACTTGTAAATAAAATAATTAACTACCCGTTCTTCATTGCCAAATATCCAATAACACTCCTGCAGTTCAATTGCTTTACAGAGAATGGAAATGCATATTATGATAATTCAAACTGGGAAGGCTTAGATGTCTCAGCGGAGGAGAAAAGGCCGTATCCACAGACCGGCTATTTAAATCGCCCTGCTTATTTTGTTTCCTGGTTTCAGGCAGTCGCATTTTGTAATTGGCTAACTCATTGCTACCATAAAATGAAATTGCTTTCAGAAGATGATTCGATCCGGGTTCCAACCGAATGCGAATGGCAACTCGCCGCCTGCGGAGGGAATAGCAATTTCAATTATCCATGGGGAGCAGAGTGGAAACCTGATTTCGCAAGCAACAGTGATGGTATCAGGCAACTTGTTGCAGTCGGATTGTATCCTTGTGGAAAATCGCCTGTAGGTGCCATGGATATGAGCGGAAATGTATATGAATGGTGTCTCAATGAATATACTGATATTGAAGCGACTGGTCTCTGCGGACGCAAGCCCCGGACAACAAAGGGAGGCGCTTATTTTAGTTTTGAAGGAACAGGAGAAGCAAAAGTTGCCTTAAACATATACAGCCGTCTTAAAGATAACCCCAACGGAATAAACAATGTTAAAGCGAGGATAGCCGCTGCAATAAGACCCATCTGTACAAACCCGCCAAAAGAAAGTGATATTGAAGATTTATACACCTGACGGGTTAATTCTATAGTGGCATATATTAAACAACCTCACTAATACACTGTTACTTAAATAAGTTTATATTAAACATCTGCTACTACATACGTATGCCTCACAGCTTAGAGGCTAACCATCACCTATCCATCACACTAAAAAACAGCAATCCTCTGGCCTGCAATGAGCTACGTATCTCCCTTTCGGTTTTCCGCTAAGTAGGGCTACTCCGTCCAAAGTTTAAGGCCAAAGGCAACCAGCCTGTTGATTGAGTAGCTGTCAAATAACAAGTAGCACCATGTTAGCCCAACAGTACACTCATTAATAAAGCTGCACCTTAGGCAATGGGGCGGCGCTGGCCAGCACGGATGCGCGGAGCGATCATGCCGTGCTTGAACTTTTTTGTTTCTTTTTTCTTTCAAGAGAAAAAAGAAAGACAAGAACTATCTGTAAGAGCTCATCTTTAAACATTTACAACTAAAAAAGCCCTTTCTAAACAAACATCTTTCCTTTAAACTTATTTTTGTAACAATGTACTAATATACTTTAATTCTTTTTGAAATCTGGCTTCCAAAGTATTTTTATATATACGATTAAAATCCTCAGCAGAAAATCCGTAATTGTTAACTGCAATTCTATACTCATGGTTTAAATCACATTGAAACATTCCGGGATCGTCTGTATTGATACTATAGTTCAATTGCAATTCTCTGGCCTTCAAAATCGGATGATCTTCAAGCTTATTTACACTTCCCGTCATTAAATTACTGGTGATACAGAATTCAATATGAGTATTTGTTTCTCTGATCAGTTTTAAAAGTTTGGGATCGCTAAATAAACTGATTCCATGTCCTATTCTGTCCGCGCAGCCATACTTTATTGCTTCCCATACGCTGTGAGAATCACTATGTTCCCCTGCATGAATTTCAATCCCTAAACCCTCATTCTTTAGTTTCCGGAAGATTGGAGCAAACCTTTCAATTGATTCATTGTCTTCAAGTCCTACCAGTGCAACGCCGCAGATGAAACCCGCCCTGAATAATTTAATAAACATATGCTCCTCTTTTCTCAATTGCGTATCGTTTATCGTTCGGGGTATCACCATAATAAACTCTACCTGTATCTGTGAGTTTTCACAATGCTTCACCCAATCCTGCAAATACATACATTCTTTGAGCATACTATCTGTATGTTGTGTAAACATGGCAGGCGAAATCATAAGCTCCGCATACATCACATTTTGGCGTACTAAGCGTTCAACATGAAGGGATAGAATTGGAAGCAGAAAAGACAATGCTTTATTTTGGTAGGGTTTGATGACTGACATCCAGTTGCTGAAATCTTCTTTGGTTTTGACCGGGTATAGTTTCATCAATTCCCCTGGATCAACCAGGATCTCATAACCATTTCTTTTGATGATGCTTAAAATTTCCGGATCAATCACACCGATCAAATGACAATGAAGCTCTGCCTTGGGAGTACCGTTTATGTTCATAATGACATTCGTTACTATTAAGATAAACCTCTGGGAGCCGGTACAAAATCAATAAGTCCATCCTGTGAAATCACTATTATCAGGCAAGGGTGGCTGGAGCTTTCATAATACATCACCGCAGAATTGTATCTTCCGCCACGTGCCTTGTCGCCGTTAATAGAAGCATTGCCGTCTAATATGGCTCCTATGGCATAGCAAATTCCATTTCTATCAAATACCACTGTTCCGTCAATCTTTGTGATATGCCTGATAATATCAGGTGTGAGCAGAAAAGGTGTTACCAAAGTACTTTGGTTTTTTAATCTTAAAACTTCGGTATCCGCATTATCGGTAATGAGCAGGTTGGTACCTCTTGATTGCTCGGAAGCTGCCTTATAAAGCTCCCAGATATGATTTTGGGACTGTTCACTGATATCCGCAAAAATTTCTTTCAATGATTGCTTCAATAGCTGTTCGTCAACTTTTAAGCCTGCTAATGTAATTTGACAACTATCTGTAATTATTAGCTTATGTTCATTGTAAAACAGTTTCCACGATCCCCTTTCTTCAAAATTGATGACACACGTTTGCTCTCTGTTTTTACTGTCCACCCAGCCAAATCCATAAATGGTTTCACCATCACACAACAAATTCAGTTTGGGAGAAGAAACTTCAATAAGTTTTCGAACATTCTGAATTGCAATAATCGCAACAGGTTCTTTTAAAAGTATTAACTGATGCACAGAAGGTGTATCAGGCATGCACAACAGAATGCACCCGTTAGCAGTATTAGCTTCATAGGTATGGTAAGAAACTGAATTAAAACATTCAATCAGCTTATTTATCTGCCCTTTAAGGCCTTTTGCCTGCATAATGTCATTAAGTAACTGTGTCACGTGGTCGCAGGCAGGTAACGGTATGTTATCATTCCTGTTAGGATCATCCTTTATAGCTATAACAACACTCATATGACACTAAAAGATTTTGTTCTACATTCAAAAACCGTTTATATGGTGCCTTATCAATTTCTGCAATTAAAGTACATAATGTAAGGTTATTAAGTGAAGCAGTTCAGCGTTTAAATAAAAGTAACTTCCAACAGGTTAAAGCTTTGGGTTATAAAATAAAAATCAGCAATAATGGAAGTACTAAACAAAGATAAGATTGAGTAGTTGATAGTGACGAATTTTAAATAGCGAAAGCTATGGCACTGAGATGTATAGAAAATAAAAGTGGCTTTCAGGTATGATTCCCGTAATCTTACTATACCTGGTTTTAGCATAGTATCTCAGGCAAAATGATATGCTTTATCTAAATGCTTACTGTGCTTGCACCTTGTAGCTTGCAGCTTTTATCAGTTCATCTGTTTCAATCTGGTATTAACTGTTCACGGCTACTCTCCTTATGTTTTTGTACCAGGGCGTTCCCTTCAACCCTGAAACCTCCCTTCCCGATCCTGAACACTACTGTGCTATACCTGAGTTATACTTAACTTATACCTATCATATACCTAACTTATACCCAATCTCCTCCATATCTCCCCCGTATATACTTCTCAGCAACTCCCTTCTTACTCCTGGTTTGCCCCATATTTAACCCCAACTAACTTTAAACTTTAATCTGTTTTCAACCTGTGAACCTGTAAACTCACTGCTTATTTCGTATCCGCCTTACACCATGCTCAGTTAGGTAGCATAATATGCTTTACCCGAAGTTCGCAGTTCATACCCGGCAACTGGCAACCGGTAACCGGCAACTAGTAACAGGTAACCAGTAACTGGTATAAATAGCTGTCTGCAAGGCAATTTGGGACGATTAAATTTTTATTCCAAATATTTGCAGCTTAAAAGCTATAAAATATGCCCAGAAAAAAAGCTCCTGCAGTAGCACTTGCTGCAAGCACAGAGAAGTTTTTAAAAAGGTTTGTTGCGGAGAATGACCAGGCACAATGGTGTATAGAACAATTAGAGGAGGAAGGTCCTGAGCACAAGCAGGCATTGAATGCCTTACTGCTAAATAGCCTGCAACCGTTAGTAAAGCAAATAGAGAAGTTGAGTGGCACGCCGTTCACTCTGCAAAAAGGTGAAGAGATTTATGCTGCTCATCCCGAGCACTCGCAGGAGATCCCCGTTCCATTTCCAATAGAAGCCAATGATGCATCTGCTACTAAGAAAGTAACCAAAGTACTTGCCCAGGCACCTGACCATGAAATATTGATGTATGCCTTGCTGACGCAGGTAGCACAATGGGGTACTAAAGCATTGAAAAAAGCAGGAAAAGAATTAACGGCTGGGAAGTAGAGTTCAACGGGGTTCAGTCAGCGAATAAGTATCTTTAACTTATAGGAGACCAATAAATTAACCTGTCAGGTTCTTGACCTGACAGGTTGCAGGCTAATCAGCAATATAGTTTGCACCTATCATTTTAAATCCATCATCAAATTCATACAGCCGGGGCACACCGGTAGGTATGTCTACCTGCGTAATGGCATGCTCACCAATGTTTTCTAAATGCATCATTAGTGAGCGTAAGCTATTGCCATGCGCTACAACCATTACATTTTTTTGCTGTTTTAATAATGGCTCTATGTGTTCGTAATAATAGGGTAATACACGCTCCTGCGTTTGTCGAAGGCTTTCGCCACCGGGCGGCACTTCATCAAAACTGCGACGCCACAACTGTACCTGGTTGGCACCGTATTTCTCGGCCATCTCAGCTTTGTTAAGCCCTTGCAGCTTGCCATAGCTACGCTCGTTGAGTGCGGCATCTTTGTACATTTTAATATCAGGCAGATTAATAATGTTCAAGATTATGTCCAGCGTTTCCTGTGCCCGCTTCAGCATGGATGTAAATGCCGCTTCAAACAGAATTTCCCTTTTCTTCAGCTTTTCGCCGGTTAGCCGCGCTTCTTCCCGGCCCTGATTGGTAAGGTCCACATCCGTATCACCGGTAAAGCGGTTTTCCAGGTTCCATACAGATTGTCCGTGACGTACTAAAACCAAATTAGTAAGCATAATAGAAGGGGAGTACTCAATTTTTTATCCAAATTTATTACTTCATAAACTCATTAAGTACGTTGTCAACTTAAGTTTGTTTAAATTTTAGGTTGTCAGTATTGACCTTAGCATATTTGTTATTGAGCTTGGTTCTGGCTGACTCTGAATAGAGAACTGCCAGTGGATCTTGATGCCCTTGTCATTTCTGTCTTTGATAATAGCTTTGAGTTGTTGTTCTAACAACTCTTTAGTAGCTATTCTTCTGCCGCTCAGGCATTGTTTGGACAAGGCAGAAAACTCTATTTCTATCATGTTGAGCCAGGAGGCACCTTTAGGCGTGTAATGGAACTCAAAACGCCCGGCTAAGGCCCTGGCCTGATCCGCAGGTAGATGGTCATAAAAAGAAGCTGTCTGATGGGTATTGAGGTTATCCTGCACTACGATGATCTTCTTTGCATCCGGATAGCTCTCGGCGAGGTGTTGCATGAAGTGCGTGTATTCCTTTTTGGTACGCTGCTCATATACCTGGGCTATTCTTTTACCTGCCAGTGGTTCGATAGCTGCCAGCAAGGCACAGGATTCGGTCTTCTTATAACTGTAGTGTTCTTTGGCTATTTTCCCTTCCTGAGTAGGAAGGGGAGCTATCGTATCTTCAATGAGAAAACAGGGACGCTCATCGAAGCATACCACGGGATAGTGCTGCATCATAGGGATGGGCATAGACATCGAGCACATCCTCCATTTTCGCTAGAAATGCACTATCCACCTTCGCTATGCACCAACTGACCTTCAGGTGGGGCTTTAATTCGTTTTTTTTAGAATACGCCCTACCTGCACATAAGAGATGCTGTCGCAATAGTCTAGTTCCACTACTTTATCTGCCAGCAGCCGCAACGTCCATCTCGCATGTCCTTCGGGGGCTTCACTGCAAGCCAGGGCAGTGATGGCAGCCCGCTGCTTGCCACTGATGCCCGGTGGACGACCAGGTCTGCTTTTATCCTTCAGGCACGCCAGTCCGCTTTGTTGATAGTGGTCAATGAGCTTCGCCATGGTCGGATAAGACAATCCCAACACACTGCGCACCTCCTCTATCGTTTTACCTTTATGCAACTCCAGCAGGGCACTTACCCGCTTGAATACCTTGCTTCTTATTCCACTCTGATGCAGCATCCTGGTCAGCTCTTCCTTGTCAGCATCAGCTAAAGTAACATGTGACTTTGACATTATTTCGCTTTATCAACAAAAACGTTCCATATCCAAACTTATTTTTGTAACAATGTATTAAGTACGTTGTCAACTAAATTACTTCAGATTTCTGCGGGGCTGTTTCTGTCCCGGCTGGAGCAACTACTTCTAAACGTATTAAGTAAACCATGTACTACCCCCCACCTTCCGTTTCCCTTAAGTAAGGGTACGCAGTCTGCCACCCGATGCCGAAGGCTACGCCCCAAACAGTATTGTATCCATCACTCCACACCTGCACCATAGTTAGCCAAACAGTAAAGTCCCAAATAATGACTGCACCTTAGGCAATGGGGAGGCGTCTGGCCACGCACGAGAATGCGCGGAGCGATCATGCCGTGCTTGAACTTTTTTGTTTCTTTTTTCTTTCAATGTGTCAAGGGCGAAGAAAAAAGAAAGACAACAACTTGCTATCAGCAAGCACACTTACAACATCTTAGAAGCATATAGCACTCAAAACACCTTGCTTAATTACTAAAATTATTTACTTGACAATGTACTAAGTACACTGTTACATAAATAAGTTGATACTAAAGATCTGCTATTACATAGATAGGCTTCACAGATTAGAGCCTAACAATCACCTATGCTTGCACTAAAAACAGCAATGACTTAGCCTGCAATGAGCTACGTATCTACCTTTCGGTTTTCCGTTAAGTAAGACTACGCTGTTCAAAGTTTAAGGCCAAAGGCAACCAACCTGTTCATCAACTACCTGTCCATTAACAAGCAGCACCATGTTAGCCCAACAGGGCCACCCAGTAATAAAGCTGCCCCTTAGGCAATGGGGAGGCGCTGGCCCGGCAAAACGCGCGGAGCGATCGGGTTTGCCTTGAACTTTTTTGTTGCTTTTTTTTTCAAGAGAAAAAAGAAAGACAAGAACTATCTGTAAGCAGGTACATTTACAATACCCTAGATGTATACAGCATTTAAACACTTTACACTAAACATATTAATGTAACAACGTACTTAGTGAACTCATTAAGTGTAGATAATCCACTCTATACTGGCAGCTTATCCCCGCAACAGTCATTCCTTAACCTATGCTCCTCCGTATCCGCGCCCTACTTAAGCCGTACCAAAGCCGTAGCAAAGTCATGGATAGTTCATGGTAAAGCCATGTCTAAGCCCGTATATCCTTCGATGATCCTACGTTCATCCTACGTCCATCCTTCGTTATTTGAGTGTATTTGGCGTAAATAGGGGTATTCGGTAGCAGGTATCTACAGGCGAAGAAGTGTAAATATAAAGGCTGTTTTGTTCACTCCCGCAGCAGTCTTCAACTAAGCTGCCTGGCAATCATATTTAATTTGCTCACCATTTTTTCACCTCCCAAAACAATATTGATATTTTACAGTAGGTTTGTTGCCGCCTTACATATGTAAAGCTCATCCTGTCCCACTGGCGGGACAAGGCTCAAGACTAATGCCTTATAGTAAATAAACCTAACGAATAAATTATAGACTGATGAAATTTATAGTATCTTCATCTTCATTGCTTAAGCATTTGCAGCAGATCAGCGGTGTTATTAATGCCAATACGGTGCTGCCTATACTGGAAGATTTTTTATTTGAGATAAACGACAAGAAATTAAACATAGTAGCCACCGATCTGGAAACAGTGATGCGCGTGCAGATGGATGTGGAAAGCCAGGAAAACAGCCGTGTGTGCATACCCGCCAAGATATTGATTGACTCGCTGAAAAATATACCCGACCAGCCGCTAACATTTACTATAGATAAAAACTTTGCAGTAGAAATTACAAGCGATAATGGTAAGTACAAGGTAATGGGAGAGAACCCCGACAATTTCCCCAAAGAACCGGTTGCTGATGATACCAACTCCTTTACCATGACAAGCAGCGCATTGATAACGGCTATTAACAAAACCTTATTTGCCGTAAGCAATGACGATTTGCGCCCGGCCATGACCGGTGTTTATTTTGAGCTGAGTAAAGATGCTCTTCAATTTGTAGCCACAGATGCGCACCGCCTGGTTCGCTACCGGCGCACAGATGTGCATTGCCCAAACCAGGATAGTTTTATTGTGCCTAAAAAGCCATTGAACCTGCTGCGCAATGCGCTGCCCGACAATGATGATGAAATTACTATCAGCTACAATAGCAATCACCTGTTTGTAACGCATGGCACTACACAGCTCACCTGTCGTTTGATTGATGCCCGCTTCCCGGATTATAAAGTGGTGATACCACAGGATAATCCGTATAAGCTGGTAGTGAGCAAAAATGATTTCCAGGGTGCACTACGCCGCATCAATGTATTTAGTAATAAAAGCACTAACCAGGTAGCGCTCAATATCAGCGGCAGCGAACTGAAGCTGGCTGCACAGGATGTGGATTTCTCTTTTGAAGGTCATGAGCGCATGAACTGCCGGTACGATGGTGATGATTTGCAGATTGCCTTTAATGCTAAGTTTTTAATAGAAATGCTGAGCGCTGCCGATGACAATGAAGTGCAGGTGGAGCTTTCTACGCCTACTAAGGCTGGCATTTTAAGACCTACTGAGCAGGAGGACGGAGAAGATCTATTGATGCTGGTAATGCCGCTGATGCTGAATAGTTAAGATTGAATGTATTGGATAGTGAATAAACGCTGACAGGGTTAGGAACCCTGTCAGCGTTTTTGTTGTACTTATTAATGCAGAATTTATCTTCTATTTTCAGTTGGGTAGTATGATATGCACTGCCCAAAACTTACAGCTCATAACCGGCAACTGGCAACCGGTAACTGGTATCATGCTACCTATTTGAATCTGGTATTATCTCCTGGCACAACTCTATCAACACACCATTTGTATCCTTTGGATGAAGAAAACACACCAGCTTATTATCTGCTCCCTTTTTTGGTTGTTCATTGAACAGTATAAAACCTTCTTCCTGTAACCGCTTCATTTCAGCAATAATATCTTCTACTTCAAAAGCAATATGATGCAATGCCTTCTCCTTTTTTTTCAATGAACTTGGCAATAACACCATCCGGCAGCTATACTTTCCAATAATTCGATCTTGGTTTCGCCCTGTTTGAAAAAAGCAGTGTTTACATTTTCTGATTCTACAGTTTCTGTTTTATAGCAATCTGCTATTGAGCAGTTTTTCAAATAAGGGCACAGATAGAGCTAAGTCTTTTACAGCAATCCCAATATGTTCTACTTTAAGCATAGATGCTTTCTCATATTTTGGTAAAAAGGACGTTAACTAATAACGAACGCTGTAAAATAGAACGCTTTTGCAGTAATTTTGTATGATAATCAAGTAGATTTTTATTATGTTGAAATTGCCGATTTATCTAGATAACAATGCAACCACACCCATGGATCCGCGGGTGCTGGAGCAATGATACCTTATTTTACCGAGCATTTTGGTAATGCTGCCAGCCGCAACCATCCATTTGGCTGGGAAGCAGAAGAAGCGGTTGATTATGCACGTGAGCAGGTGGCAAAACTGATTGGTGCTGATCCGAAAGAAATCATTTTTACCTCTGGCGCTACAGAAGGCGATAACCTTGGCTATTAAAGGTGTATATGAAATGTATGCCAGCAAAGGCAATCATATTATTACTGCAACTACAGAACACAAAGCAGTATTAGATACCTGCAAGCACATTGAAAAAATGGGTGGTGAAGTAACTTACCTGCAGGTAAAAGAAGATGGCTTGATTGATCTGAAAGAACTGGAAGCAGCTATCAAGCCAACTACTATTTTGATTGCTATCATGTATGCCAATAATGAAATTGGTGTAATACAGCCTGTAAAAGAAATCAGTGCAATTGCACGCAAACATGGTGTATTATTTTTTACCGATGCAACACAGGCAGTAGGAAAAATTCCGGTTGATGTAAATAAAGATGGTATTGACCTGATGGCATTTACTGCACATAAAATGTACGGTCCAAAAGGTGTTGGTGCATTATATGTTCGCCGAAAAAACCCAAGGGTAAAAGTAACTGCCCAGATGGATGGCGGCGGCCACGAAAGAGGTATGCGTAGCGGTACATTGAATGTTCCGGGTATTGTTGGTTTTGGTAAAGCATGCGAATTGTGCATGCTTGGAAATGGAAGAAGATACAAAACGCATCAGCAAACTGAGGGATAAACTGGAAACTGCATTATTGAAACTGGAAGAAGCTATGTAAATGGAAGCCGTGAACATCGCTTGCCGCATGTAACCAATATTTCTTTTAAATATGTAGAAGGAGAAGGATTGATGATGGGCTTTAATAAAAATATTGCGTTATCATCAGGTTCGGCTTGTACTTCTGCATCGTTGGAACCATCTTATGTATTAAAAGCATTGGGTTTGGGTGATGATCTGGCACATAGTTCGTTGCGTTTTGGTTTGGGACGTTTTACAACAGAAGAGCAGATAGATTATACAATTGAGCAGGTAATCAGTAAACGGTATTAAAATTAAGAGAAATGAGCCCGCTTTGGGAAATGTATAAAGAAGGAATTGATCTGAACACGATAGAATGGGCAGCACACTAATATGTAAATGTTGAATGTTGAAATTTGAAATTGAATTCAACTATAACAACTTATTCAACATTAATATAACTATCAAAATTTAAATTAATAATCATGGCATACTCAGAAAAAGTAATTGATCACTACCAGAATCCAAAAAATGTAGGTACACTGGATAAAAGCAAAAAAATGTAGGTACCGGTTTGGTTGGTGCTCCTGAATGCGGCGACGTAATGCGTCTGCAGATAGAAGTAGATGAAGCAACAGGAATGATCACAGATGCAAAATTCAAAACATTTGGTTGTGGTTCTGCTATTGCTTCTTCTTCACTTGGCAACAGAATGGCTGAAAGGCAAAACAGTTGATGAAGCATTGACGATCGACAATATGGATATCGTAGAAGAACTGAATCTTCCTCCGGTAAAGATCCACTGCTCTGTATTGGCAGAAGATGCTATTAAAGCAGCAATCAACGATTACCGTGAAAAGAACGGTATGGAAGAAATCAAGTTTGAAGAAAGTATATTCATTAATCCTTGAATCGCCAGATGTGGAAACTATTAAGGGCATTTATATAATTAAAGCATCTGCCAATTGCAAACAATTGGAGATTAGATATGGTTGCAACAGAAAACGCAATTTACATAAGTGATAAAGCAAAAGCCAAAGTACACAAACTGATGGAAGAAGCAGGCGTTGCCAATGACCCTTCTTATTTTCTACGAGTAGGTGTAGTAGGTGGCGGTTGCAGCGGACTTAAGTTACAAGATGGATTTTGATAATGAAACAAAACCAATGGACCAGGTATTTGAAGACAATGGATTAAAGATAGTAACCGACCTGAAAAGTTTTTTATACCTGGTAAATACTGAGCTGGATTTCACCGATGGATTGAATGGTAAAGGATTTTATTTCAATAATCCTAATGCCAGCCGTAGCTGTGGTTGCGGAGAAAGCTTCGCGGTGTAGATTAACCGCTGAGACGCAAAGAAGAATATAAAAGAGCCGGGCAGTTTTGTCCGGCTCTTTTATGTTTTAGTAATGAACTCTTGTCCGCTTATCTATCTATCAACTTTTTCTCCACAGTAAGGACATACCACCCAAAGTTTTTCTAATTGGCTAAAGCATTTGCGGCATGTAATTACTTTATCAACAACTGATTTGATAGGGATGCTTGTCCTAACAGTAAATATTTCCGGAATTTCTTTTAAAAAGCTTGATTCGTTTCCTTTTTCAGTGATAAGAAAAAGTTTGTCTTTAGCTCTTGTGATTGCAACATAAAACAATCGCCTTTCTTCTTCCATTAGCAAATCATGATTTGCTTTTTTGATCACTTGAAAAATCCTGTCTTCTAACCAAATATCCGGGAAAGCCACCATTACCTTCTGTTAAGCCAATGATGAAAACAACTTTTGCTTCAAGTCCTTTTGCAGCATGAATTGTTTTTGCCTGAACACGTATTCCTTCATTTTTAAAACGGAAAAAATAAGGAGTAAACATTTTGCTTCTTCGGTACAGAAACAAAATATCATCATTAGTTAATCCGTCCTCTAATAACTCTCTTACTTTGTCAAAACAGAATTGAATATTTTCTTCCTCGCTATTGCCAGAATACACAACAATTTTATGTTCAGATTTTTTTGATGCACGAACATCTTTTTCAACTTTGAACTTATTGTGTTTGATTACTTCATTACTTGCGCCAACAATATTTTGTGTGCTACGATAATTCAAATTGAGTTTTACAACTTTGCATTTGCAAAATGATTTTCAAAGTCAATAATGTAACTCACATTAGAACCTCTGAAACCATAAATGCTTTGCCAATCATCACCCACACAAAACAGTTGTGTTTGTCCGTAAGTAAAAGTTTGATTAACTCAACTTGCAGATTATTTACATCCTGAAACTCATCAACCAAAATGTATTGGTATTTGCTTTTGTATTTATTTGCAATGTCACCATGATTTTGAAACAGGGAAGTGCTTCGTGAAATCAAGTCGTTGAAGTCAAGGTAAGATTTGTTGGTGCAGTAGTGAATATATTTTTTAACAATTGGAATTGCCAGTTCATAAAAGTTTCTTACTCTTTCATGTTGATCTTTCCTCGCATTTTCCAAAACTGTTTCAAGTTAATGTTCTCAACTTTAATCATGTCGGTAATACGCATGATTTGAGTAACAAAATCTTTTACATTTTCATGATAGCCGTTAAATTCTTCTTTGAAAGTAAGTGAAACTGTTTTATGATAATTTGCAGGTAAACGATTTTTTACAATCTTATCCAGAGTATGATTAAATAAAGCAGAGTCTTTCGTCATGCTTTCATAAGTTTTAACCAACAGCAAATTTCCTTTTTGAAATTGTTCTTCTTTGTCTTTGGTTGAAAAACTTTTGTCACTTACATGCTCAATGTAAAGATTAGCTTCAGGAATGTAGAAGTCGGGATGAAAAGCAAAATCTTTTACATTGAGCAAAGGTTCATATTCATATTTGATACTGTGCCGGTAAAACCAGTCGGCAATAAACTGTTCTGATTTGGAACGAACTTTTGTTCCGTCAAGTGTTGTAAAATATTTTCCGTCTTTTGGTAAATAACTTCGGGTCAGTTTTTTTAAATGAATTTTATCAATAACATAATCTAAAATATAGCGTTTAAGTTGAAGTAAATATTCTGTATCCTCACATTGTTCAATCAAAAGTTTATGGACTACTTCAAAAACTGTTTCAGGTGCAACATGCTTTGAAAGTTCATCTTCTTCATCCATTCGTTTTTCATCACCGATAATTCTGAACTTATTATCAAATTCATTTACTCCGTAGTTGCGAAGAATGCTATAACAAAAACTATGAAATGTCTTAACGGTTAATCCATCAATCCATTTATATTTTTTTTGTTGATAAAATCTTTCCTTGTCCTTATCAGCATTACTCAAATGCTTATCAGAACAGTTGCTTTTCATATTGCCCTGTTGTATCTGCCGAAATGATCAAGCGGTCAATCATTTCATTGGTTGCGTTCTTTGTAAAAGTGATTGCAAGAATATTTGAAGGACTTACCCCTTTTTCTTCAATCAGATAAATGAGTTTCTGCAGAAGTGTTTTTGTTTTGCCAGAGCCTGCACCAGCCAAAACCAAAAGGCGTTTATCTTCACTGACAACAGCTTCCCTTTGCTTATCGTTGAGGGCACTTAAATTTGTCTTAGTTGCTATCAATTTCAATTATAGTTTTCTTAACCCTATTCGTGTTTTTAACTCTTAAAGTTACTATTTTCCCCAATTTGGCAGGTTTGATATAGACTCACGCTATAAATAGTTATAAATAGCTTAACAATCTCAAAGCGGTGAAAGGGTTTTGACCGCTAAGGCGCAGAGACGCAAAGAATAATCTTTTATAGAAGAGCCGGGCAGAGATGTCTGGCTCTTTGTTTTATGTAAAAAGCTATTAAGTATAAGCACAGCTTTATTTTTTGGGAGGCAATTTAGGAAAGCCTGATTTCTTTAGCTTTTCTTTTGCCTTCGCAAGTTTATCTGGAAAAAACACCACATTATCGTATTTATCTAATGAAGAATCAATTTGAACAGTGGGTACTTTCTTTTCACTTGTTTTATTCGTTGTCTTCATAATTCAAATTTACTGCTTCTCTCGGTGAATCAAACATCAATGGGTTTTCAAACAAAAAACACCTGCCGACATCACATCAACAGGTGCTTCCCACATATATAAAAACAATCTTACTCCTTACCCTTCTCCTTAGCCCACGTATCTCTTAAGGTAACGGTACGGTTGAAGACTGGTTTCTCTTCGCTGGTATCCATATCCAGGGTAAAGTAGCCTTTACGGAGGAACTGGTAGCGCTCGTCAAACCTGGCGTGTTGTAAAGCCGGCTCTGCATAAGCATTGGCAATGACGTTTAAAGAGTCTTTATTAATATGGTCTTTAAAATCTCCGGGAGCTTCATCTACATTTTCTACCGTAAACAACCTGTCGTACTCGCGCACTTCGGCATTGATGGCGTGCGGAATGCTTACCCAATGGAGTGTACCTTTTACTTTAAGATGGCTATAGTCAGCACCGCTTTTGCTTTCGGGCAGGTAAGTACAATGTACTTCGGTGATATTGCCGTTCTCGTCTTTAATCACCTCATCGCACTTAATGATATATGCACTTTTCAGGCGCACCATTTGTCCGGGTGCCAGGCGGAAATATTTCTTCGGCGGGTTCTCCATAAAGTCTTCCTGCTCAATGTATAATTCGCGGCTGAAAGGAATTTCACGATAAGTGGCTGTTTTCGTCTTCCGGGTTGTTTTCGCCCTGCATCATTTCTACTTTGCCCGCTTCGTAGTTGGTGATCACCACTTTTAACGGGTCAAATACGACCATGCGGCGCCAGTGCGGTTTTATTCAGATCCTCGCGGACACAAAACTCCAGCAGGCTATACATCAATCATGTTTTCTCTTTTGGCTACGCCAATCTTATCGCAAAAATCGCGGAGGCTTTCGGGGGTGTAACCACGGCGGCGCATACCACTGATGGTTGGCATGCGCGGGTCGTCCCAGCCATCTACATATCCTTCATTTACCAGTTGCAGCAGCTTGCGCTTGCTCATTACGGTATAGGTCAGGTTGAGGCGGGCAAACTCGTATTGGTGCGAAGGGAAAATCTCCAGTTTCTCAATAAACCAATCGTATAATGGACGGTGCGGTATAAACTCCAGCGTACAAATAGAATGGGTGATGTTTTCAATGCATCGCTTTGTCCATGCGCAAAATCATACATCGGGTAAATGCACCATTTATCGCCGGTGCGGTGGTGATGCGCATGCTTGATGCGGTACATGATCGGGTCGCGCATGTGCATGTTGGGCGATGCCAGATCTACCTTTGGCACGCAATACTTTGTCACCATCTGGATATTTGCCGGCTTTCATGTCGGCAAAGAGTTGCAGGTTTTCTTCAACGCTGCGGTTGCGGTACGGACTTGTCGGTTACCTGGCTCGTGTAGGCGTGCCTTTGCTGGCAGCTATTTCTTCGGCTGGTGCTGTCATCCACATAAGCCAGTCCTTTTTTTATCAGTTCAACGGCAAAGTCATATAACTGTTCAAAATAATCGGATGCATACAGTTCATTTGCCCATTCAAAGCCCAGCCATTTTACATCTTCCTTAATGCTGTCTACATATTCCGTTTCTTCTGTAATAGGGTTGGTATCATCAAAGCGCAGGTTGGTTTTGCCGCCATATTTATTAGCCAATCCAAAGTTTAAACAAATGGTTTTGGCATGACCAATATGCAGGTAACCATTAGGCTCCGGCGGGAAGCGGGTAAGAATAGTCTTGTATTTTCCACTTCGCAAATCCTCTTCAACAATCTCTTCTATAAAATTCAGTGATTTTTCTTCGGTCGTGCTCATAATAAAACGTTGATAAAGAACAAATATAGCAATAAGATAATAGAAGGAGGAGAGGGGGTGCGTTAGAGGAATGGTAAAGCGGGTGGGAGTGAGAGCCCCCAGCCCCTGAAGGGGAGTATGAGGTCGCTAGTTAGATGTTGCGGGTTAGAGAGGGGGCAGGTAGGGCATTACTATAGAGGATGTATAGAGGAACATAGGTGTAAGTTAAGTGTAACTTAGGTATAACATAAGTATAAGTTAAGTATAACTCCGGATATTCCTTGCAGGGGAGCGGGTGCAATTACTAAAAATTTTAGTATTTTTGACCATTCAATATCAACTATGCGCTTATGATGTATGGATTAACGAAGATGCCACCTCCTTCACCTTCAGGGCAGTATATATGGGTACAGACTAAAGAAGGTGGTTTCTGGAGAATGAAAAGGGGCAGCTACAGACCTGCTTTGCTTAATGAGGCTTACCAGCAGACGAGTAATGCTATGAAGATCAGTGCTCCTGCCGCCAGCAGAATAGTAAGGCGGTTGCAACCTTACCTGACCAGGTTGGAGACAGGCAGATTGACTGTGCGCATCTCGGGTAAGCTGAGGAAAGCTCTGAATGAGAAAGGAAGGCTTTGCTTTACTTATCTGAAGGATCTGGATATACAGCCACAGCATCCTTTGGAAAGAGCTGCTGAAGGCTCCTGTACGTGTGGAGCAGAACACACAGGAACTGACAGTGCGCATACCTGTGGCTACTTATACCATTAAGCGGCATAATGAACTGGTGAGTGCTTATTATTTTGAACTGATCGTGCTGTGGGGTGATGCGGGTAGTGATAAGGGCTTGCGGGTGGAAGAGGTGGACAGCCCGGTGTACAGGATGGAGGAAGATTATGGAATTGAATGCCGGCTGAGTGTGGTGTTGCCTCCAGAGGGGGAGACCTGGATGGCGTTGTTGAAGGTGAGTTGTATTGAGGGGAGGGAGTTGGCTATGGCTCCGAGGATGTATGGGATGAAGGTGGTGGGGTGTGGGTAGTAGTTAATAA